>CAWGNY010000006.1:0-395055 GCA_963824025.1 Ilumatobacteraceae bacterium | reverse complement strand
ACCCGTCGACGTCGGACACCGGGGTCACCTACTTCGCGTCGGCTGCTCGGTACCGGCCGCCGCAGGTGGTGGTGGAGATCGCCCTCGACGAGGCGCCGAGTGTGGTGCGCGAGCGTCACGGCGTGTACTTCGACGGCAGCTCGCCGCTGGAGGACGACCCGGCCGCGCCGTACGGCAAGGACTTCTCCGACCCCGCCAACCTGCCGTTCTGGTGGAGCCTCGGCGCCCTCGGCATGTGGCCGCTGGCCGAGGTGAGCGTGGCGACCGCCAACGAGTTCCGGCTCTGGGAGACGTCCGAGTTCGGCGACATCAACCTGCTCGCCTCGATCAACGACTACGACCCGGCCAAGATCCGCGTCTGGGAGCAGGAGCGGGCGGCCGTGATCAACTTCGGGTTCCTGTCGGAGGCGAACACGTACGCGTACCGCCAGCCGAAGGTGTCGATGGCGTCGGTGATCGACCACCGCTTCGGCGAGATGCGCGACCAGGGCCACGCGTGGCAGGCCGCGATCGACGAGAACGCGATGGTGTTCACGAACCATCCCGTGCCCGACACGGCGCAGTCGACGATCTGGGCCGAGGACAGCGAGCCCGGCTACTGGACGGGGGAGGCGGCGATGCCGCGGTCGGCCCAGTACCAGGGCACGGCGGTGCACATCTACCAACCGAAGTGGGACGAGTCGACCGATCCGCTCGTGTGGGGTGTGTTCGAGTACCGGCCGTTCACCCACGCCTACGTGCCGCAGGATCACTTCGACGAGGTGCGTCAGGTGGGCAACTGGACGATCGCCGCGAAGAACGGCGCCTACATCGCGCTGTGGTCGTGGCGCACCCCGACGTGGCGTGAGTACGACCCGGCGGTCGTGTCGACCAACGGCATGGTCAAGCCGTTCGACCTCGTCGCCGAGGGCGGTCCGGACAACGTGTGGTTGGTGGAGGTCGGCAGCGACGACGGCGGCTCGCTCGACGACTTCATCGCCGCGTTGACCGCGGCCGACCCGTCGGTGGTGCGCGACGACGTCGGATTCACCGTGTCGTGGACGTCACCGTCCGCGGGCATCGTCGACTTCTCGAGCACGGGACCGTTCCTGATCGAGGGCGAGGAGCAGCCGCTCGCCCTCTTCCCCCGCCACGAATCGCCGTGGGGCGGCATCGAACACCTGTCGCGCCAGTACAACCTGACCGCCGGCGACGCCACGTGGTCGTGCGACTTCGACACCATGACCCGAACCCTCTCGTGAATTGCAGCAGGGGTCTGACCCCTGCTGCAATCGTGTGATGACGGTGCGACTCGGCGTGAACGGGCTCGATCACAACCACGTGTTCGAGATCGTCGACCGGCTGGTGAAGGCCGGCGCGGTCGCCGCGTGTCACGTGCCCGAGGGCGGATTCCTCGAGCACTACGAGGGTTGGCAGACCGAGTCGCAGGCGGTCACCTTCGACGAGATGCTCGCCGACGACTCGATCGACCTCGTCGTCACCGCAGCGATCCCCAACCGGCGCGCCGAGATCGCCCTGGCCGCGATCGCCGCCGGAAAGCACGTGGTGACCGACAAGCCCGGCCTCACCACGGTGGACCAGCTCGATGCGATCCGAGCCGCCATCGCCGGCACGCCCGGGAGGCCGTGGACCGTGCTGTTCACCGAGCGCTACGAGAACCGCGCGATCTCCGAGGCCGTTCGCCTCGCCCGCGCCGGCGCGATTGGGCGGATCGTGCACGTGATCGGTGCCGGACCCCACACGATGTGGGCCAAGCGGCGGCCCGACTGGTTCTGGGACCCCGACGCCACCGGCGGGATCCTCGTCGACATCGGCTCCCACCAGGTCGACCAGTTCCTGACGATCACCGACCTGACCGCCGCCGACGTCTCCGTGGTCACCTCCGCCGTCGGCAACGTCGCATCGCCCGAGCATCCCGCCATGCAGGACATCGGCTCGATGACACTCGCCGGACCCGGCGTCGTGAGCGACCACCGGCTCGACTACCTCACCGCCAGGGGCCTCGGGACCTGGGGTGACTGCCGCCTCACGATCGTCGGGGTCGACGGCACGATCGAAGCCCGCGCCAACGTCGACATCGCGGGGGCCGAAGGTGCCGAGCACCTGATCGTCGTCGACGGAGACGGCACCCGGCGCGTCGACATCTCCGACGTGGTCGTCGATTGGGGCGAGCGACTGATCGCCGACCTCGCCGACCACGGGGAGCGGCTGATGACCCAGCAGCACGCGATCGACGTCACCGACGTCTGCCTGCGGGCCCAGGCTGCCGCACGCCCGTGGGGACGTCCGATCTCCTGACTCGACCCCGGCGGTTGTGTGTTGATTCGGGTGACCGGTCCTGCCGGAACCTCGACCCGAGCCGGGGTGGGGTTGGGCCCGGGCGTTCGTGTGCGGGTTTGGGTGACCCATCCCGCCGGAACCTCGACGGAAATGGGGGAGCGATGGCTCGCAGCGGTGCTGGTCTGCGGCGTGTAGGCACGCGGTAGCGTCGCTGCGATGACTGAGTTGCGCGTCGCCGTCGTCGGGATGGGGATCGGGCAGAGCCACCTCCTGAGCTGGCGCGAGGTCGACGGGGCAACGGCCACCGTGTTCGCCGAACTCGACGACGCCAAGCGTGCGAAGGGAGAGGTCGACTGGGGCATCCCGGGCGTCGCGTCGCTCGACGTCCTGCTCGACCCCGCGTCGCCGCACGAGGTGGACGTGATCGATCTCTGCACGCCGCCGTCGATGCACGAGGAGCAGGTCACCCGCTGCCTCGACGCCGGCAAGCACGTGATCTGCGAGAAGCCGCTCGTCGATTCAGTGGCGGCGTGCGATCGTCTGGCCATTGCCGTCGATCGGGCGGCGGCCACCTCCGGCGCACGCTTCATGCCGATCTTCCAGTACCGCTTCGGCGAAGGCGCCGCTCGGGCCCGGGCGCTGATCGATGCCGGCATCACGGGCCGGCTCTTCACCGCGTCGGCCTCCACCTGGTGGCGTCGTGGCAAGGGCTACTACGCCGCGGCGCCGTGGCGCGGGACCTGGGCGGGGGAGCGCGGCGGGTGCGTCCTGAGCCACGCGATCCACAACCACGACATGCTGATGTGGATGGTCGGACCGTTCGTCGAGCTTCGGGCGATGGCGACGACCCGGGTCAACGACGTGCAGACCGAGGACTGCGCGGTTGCCATCGGGCGCACCGCCGACGGCGCGCTGGTCACGATGAACGTGACCCTCGGCGCGGCGAGCGAGTCGTCGCAACTCGTGTGGCACTTCGACAACGTCACGATCACGTCGTCGACCGAGGCGTACGACCCCGGCGCCGGGCCGTGGAACTTCGAGTTCCGACGGTCGGCCTTCGCCGAGGAGGCCGAGCAGGTGTGGGCCGACATGGCGCCGTCGGCCACGCAGTACACCGGGCAGTTCCAGGGCTTCGTCGACGCGCTCGCCGCCGGCGGTGACTTCCCGGTGACGCTCGCCGACGCCCAGGCGTCGTTGGAGTTGGTGACCGCCTGGTACCACTCCGAGCGCACGGGCTCCGTGGAGACGCTCCCACTTCCCGCCGACCACCCCGCCCGCGCCTCCTGGCAACCCGACGGCGTCGCATGACCTCTGCCGCTGTGCTCACTGCCCCGGCCGGCCCACCCCGTTTGCGTCGACTATCCGGTGGGGCGGGCCACGCGTCTTGCGACGCAAACGTGGGGGTGGAGTGGCGGGTGGACCGGCTCGTTTGCGTTGCGTTTCGGGTGGGGCGGGTCACCGGAATCCTCACGCAAACGCTGTCGGGGGAGTGGTGGCTGGGGTGGCTGGTTTGGGTTGCGTTTCGGGTGGGGCGGGTCACCGGAATCCTCACGCAAACGCTGTCGGGGGAGTGGTGGCTGGGGTGGCTCGTTTGGGTTGCGTTTCGGGTGGGGCGGGTCACCGGAATCCTCACGCAAACGGAGGGGAGTGGGCGCGGTGAGCTCGCCGACACCGCCGTTACCTGAGATGCCGCCGACGCCGGGGGGCCGGTTCGGGATGCCGCTGCCGGGCGGGACGTCGGTGAGCCATGTGAAGGTGTACGACACGATCGGCCCGGACGGACTCGCCGGCGGGTCACCTCACTTGCACACGGTGTGCACCGAGGCCTACCTGGTGATCAACGGCGAGGGCATGGTCCAGACGCTGTCGGGGGAGGGGTACGCCGAGACGCCACTGGTCGCCGGCACCATCGCCTGGTTCTCGCCGGGCACCGTCCACCGGTTGATCAACCTCGACGGCCGACTCGAGCTGTACGTGCTCATGTCGAACGCCGGGCTGCCGGAGGCGGGCGACATGGTCCTCGCGTTCGAGCCCGACCTGCTCGCCGACGAGGCGGGCTACCGATCTCGGGCCGAGCTTCCGCAGAACAACGCCACTACCGATGGTGCCCCCGACGCTGCGATGGCCCGCCGTGATCTCGCGGTCAACGGGTTCGCTCACTGGCGTTCGGAGGTCGAATCACGCGGCGCCGCAGCCGGACTCGATCCCCTGTACTCGGCCGCCATCGAACTCGTCGGTGAGCGCGCCCGGAACTGGGGAGCGATCCTCGACGGCGACCCGGCGGCCGACCTCGACGCGTCGCGCGCTCAGATCGAGGCGATCGCCGACGAGCCTTCCGGGCGCGCCGCGGTCGATCGGCTCGCCGGTTCTGCGATCCGCTCACGTTCGCTGCTGCCCGCCACCCGTCGGATGGGTTGCTGCGGCACGCTCGGCACCGTCATCCACTGACCGACCGCGCCCCTCCACGGCGTTTGCGTCGCGTTCTCGGTGGACCGACCCACCCAAAGTGCAGCCCAAACGAGCCGGCCCAGCCGGCCCAGCCGGCCCTCCGCCCACGGCGTTTGCGTCACGATTTCGGTGGACCGCCCCACCCGAAATGCAGCGCAAACGGTGCTGGGGTCGGGCGCTGGGGTCCGAGGCGCTGGGGTCAGGAGGTGGGCGCCGGGGTCTTCGCCTGGTCGGCGGCGTGGGGGAACATGATCTGGCCCGCCAGCACCTTGGAGACGTCGGAGAGCTGCTCGGCGACGAGCACGAGCACGTCATCGAGCGAGACGATTCCGACGACTCGATCATGGTCGACGATGGGGACGCGGCGAACCGCGTGGTCGCGGAACACGTGCAACAGGTCCTCGAGGTCGTGGCCGACGTCGAGGGCGATGAGACCCATGCTCATCAGACCGTCGATCCGACCGTCGATCGGGTAGTTCGTGGCGACACCGCGCGTGACGATGTCGCGATCGGTCACCATGCCGACCGGGCGCTCTCCATCGACGACGATCACCGAACCGACACCGGCACTCGTCATCAACGAGGCGGTGTCGGCGACCGTGGCATCACACGCGATCACCACAGGTGCTCGCACGGCGAGATCAGAGACGTTCATCACGAGTCCTTTCCAGTGCCGGCCAGATGCTCGATGCGGCAATCCGGTCCGGGAAACAACAGCGTGGTTCGACCGGTGTCATCCCATCGGACCACGTACGGGGGGCCACCGTCGGCGCCGCGCGTCTCCTCCACCTTGCCGGTACGACGAGGCAAGCCGACCCGGTGACCCTCGATGATCAGTTCGTCTCCGACGTTGGCGTACATGCGCAGACCTGCTTTCGAGATGATCGAGTTTCCGCTTCGAGCATTCCAGGCGTTCCTCGGATCCGGTAGGGAACAACGTCATGGGCTGTACGAGCTCGATGACGTCCGGCCCTGGCGAGATCGGCGCGGTGGTTCGACAGTGGAGCAATGGAGAGCTTTCAACCACATGCCTGGACACTCAGGTTCGAGACCCGTGAAGACGAGGACCACTGCGAGATCGTCGTGCACCTCGATGCCGGCGATCGGTCGTTGTCGGGTTACGGACGGTCGCGTCGAAACCCCAGCGACCCGTTGGTGCCCCAGGTCGGTGAGGAGCTGGCCGCGGCGCGAGCGCTGCACGACCTGGCCCGTCACCTGACCGAGGACGCCTGGAACATGATCGAGTCGTACCCGTCGGCGACCGCCTGATTCACCTCGGTGACGTCCGGGCGCGGCGGGTCAGACGACCGCGCCGAACACCGCACCGATCGCAGCGGTCACGCCCATCGCCAGCGCGCCCCAGAACGTGACTCGGAACGCCGCCACCCCGAGCGGTGCCCCGCCGGCGCGAGCGCCGACCACGCCCAGCACGGCCAGGAAGATCAGCGCCGTCGCGGCGATGATCGCGATCTGCGCGCTGCCTGATGCGAGCGCAGCGGCGAGCAGCGGCAACAGCGCGCCGATCGCGAACGTCCCGGCCGAGGTGAATGCGGCCTGCACCGGACGCGCCGTCGTCGACTCGAGGATCCCCAACTCCTCGCGAGCGTGCGCGCCGAGAGCATCGTGTTCGGTGAGCCCGACCGCGACCTGCTGTGCGAGTTCCGGGTCGAGCCCGCGAGCCGTGTAGTACGAGGCGAGCTCGGCGAGTTCGCGGTCCGGGGAGTCGCGGAGCTCGCGTCGTTCACGCTCCAGGTCTGCCCGTTCCGTGTCGGCCTGCGAGCTGACCGACACGTACTCGCCTGCGGCCATCGACATCGCGCCTGCCACGAGGCCGGCCACGCCGGCGATCATCACCTCGTTCTGGCTCGCATTCGAGGCAGCGACGCCGATGAGCAGGCTGGCGGTCGACACGAGCCCGTCGTTGGCGCCGAGCACCGCGGCACGCAGCCACCCGACCCGGTGTGTCCGATGAACCTCGGCGTGCATCACACCGCATTCTCTCACCAGCGGGTTCAGGGCGGTGAAATCTGACCCAGCCAGATCGTTGCCGCGTGCTCACTCGTTGCTTCGCTGGTCGACCTCGACGGCTCGAGCGTGGTGTTCGTCGACAACGCGCTCGGCTCGTTGCTCCCTGTCGATCTCGCCACCGGCGAGACAAGCGGCGTTCACCACCGACGTCTTCGGAGTGCATCCGGATCCACGTCCGATCACCTGAGGCCGTCATCCGTCGGTACGACCGGGTGACAGCACACCGCAAGGTTCCCGCGGGCGCGCCTAGTGTCGGAGCGCATCCGCCCGGGTGGCGAAACTGGCAGACGCGGGGGGCTTAAACCCCCCTAGATCGAAAGATCTGTGCGGGTTCGAATCCCGCCCCGGGCACCATCTAGCAGGAACTATGCGAGAGCACGCCGACTTCGCACGACACCTCTCCGGCTCGGCGGTCACAAAACGGTCACGAAGTGAGATATGGTCTGAAGATGGCCCGTGGATCGGTGACCAAACGCAACGGCTCGTGGGGGTTCCGAGTCGACGCGGGTTTCAATCCGGAAACGGGAAGCCGCCGCCAGATCCGCCGGCAGGGTTTCCAGACGAAACGCCAGGCGGAAGCGGCGCTGGCCGAAGTGCAGAAGACCGTCAACGACGGCACGGTGGTCTCGGCGACCGGCGTACGGCTTGGTGACTTTCTCGACGAGTGGCTCGCCGGACAGAAGGCGCGCCTTCGGCCGAGCAGTCACTACTCGTACGTCGTCGCTTCGAAACGACTCAAGAAGCACCTCGGTCGCTACAAGCTTCAGGCGCTGACCCCGCTCCAGATCGAGAAGTTCTACGCCGACCTGCTCGACCACGGTGGCAGTGGGGGTGCGCCGCTCGCTCCCAAGACGGTGAAGAACACCCACGTGGTCCTCCGCAAGGCGCTTGCCGATGCCGAGCGACTCGGCTTGGTGCCGCGGAACGCAGCCGCCGCCGCTCGCGGTCCCGCCGCATTGCGACCGGAGATGCAGACGTGGAGTTCGGATCAGCTCAAGACCTTCACCGAAGCGGCTCAGCGCTCGAGAATGCGTCACGCATTCACGATCCTGGCCACCACCGGGATGCGTCGCGGCGAGGCTTTGGGGCTGCGATGGAACGACATCGACTTCGACTCCGCCCAGATTGCCATCGTTCAGACGATCAGTGTGGTCGAGGGCAAGGTCGTCGTCGGCGTACCGAAGACGGCGGGGAGTCGCCGCACCGTCTACGTGCACGACGCGACGATCGCGGCACTCCGACAGCAGCGGCAACTGCAAGCAGAGGAACGACTGGCTGCCGGCCCGGCATGGTCGACCGACAACGACCTGGTCTTCCGGAGCCCGACTGGTGCGCCGGTCAACCCCGATTGGTTCTCCCGTCACTTCGATCGGATAGTCGCCAACACGGACGTCCCGCGAATTCGTCTGCACGATCTACGCCACACGAACGCGACCATCTCGCTCAAGGCCGGAGTCCACCCGAAGATCGTCTCCGAGCGCCTCGGCCACTCGTCGATTGCGATCACGTTGGATCTCTACTCACACGTCACACCGGGGATCTCACGGGACGCGGCGGCCACGGTCGAGGCGATGATGTTCGACTGAGACTGGCTCACGGCGTCGGGGACGGCCGAAGCTTGATCGAGGAGCTCGTCAATCACCTGAGCGGGGATGACGATGCGGCCGCCGAGCTTGAGCGCCGGCAGTTCTCCGCTCCGTACGCATTCGTATGCAGTTGTTCGTGAGATGCCGAGAATGCGGGCGGCCTGACTCACCGACATCGTGCGGCACGGTGTCGGTGCGTCCGTTGCTTCGATCGTCGTCATGGTTGTCGCCTCCTCGGTCGTTGTCGCGTAGATGAAAACGACAGCCCTCGGCGAAGTCAGCTGTTACAGCAAGTCGTTTCAGTGGCTGTCGTCGACATGAACGTTGATGAGACTCCTGTCGCTCTGAACGTGGTTGCCATCTCGGCGAGCGCCGACGATCGATGGCGCCTTACCGATCCGTATGTCGAGGAGGTGTGGTCGGAGTTTCTTGGGCCGACTGCGACCTTGATGGCCCGTCGGCTGGGTCGACTGATCGAGTCTCGACCGGGAGGCGCCGATCTGGATGTCGGCGACCTCGCGAGTTCGCTTGGTGTGGCGCCGTCGGTTGCAGTTCGAGCGCTTGACCGGCTCCACCGATTCGAGGTGGTGCACAGCGACCTGGACCGTGGACTTGTCGGAGTGTCGGGCTACGCCCCATCGGTTGGCGACGGCCGACTGTGTCGACTGTCCGAGGCCGGTCGGGTCGCTCACGAGCGTCTGACGGCCGGTCTGTCCGCGGGCGAACGATCGATTGGCCGCGTGTCGCAAATCTTCATGCGCGTCCCGAATGCTCTGGGTGTCCATCCGCCGTCGATTCCGGGTCGTTAGCCCGGCCACCTGTGGTGGGTGGCCGAGTCAGGCTGGTCTAGTTGCTCCAGCGATGAACGTCGAAACGATGTAAGTGGCGTGCCGATCGAGGCTGCGCCGGGCTCGGTCGTAACGCATCGTTGTGCGAGGGTCCGCATGTGATGCGGCCTCTTGCACATCCCGCAACGGGACGCCCGCATCAAGGGCGGCGGTGATGAACGAGTGCCGAAGGCTGTGCGGGGAGATGCGCTTGTCGATCCCCGCGCGCTTGACGAGCCGCTTGACCATCCGGTCCGCGCAATAGCGGTCCATCCGTCCGCCTTCGACGCCGAGGAAGATCGGACCCATCGTTCGCTCGCCGATGTACAGATCGAGGGCTCGGCCGGTGCGCGGTGCGATCGGGATGGTGACGTGCTTGCCGCCCTTGCGGACGATCGCCAAGGTGCGATGCCCACGCTCGGTCGACAGGTCGTCGATGTCCGCGTTCAACGCTTCGGAGATCCGCAACCCGTTCAACGCGAGCAGCGTCATCAACGCGCCGTCACGTAGGTCACCGAGGCCGGCTTGGACGAGCAGGGCGCCAAGTTCATTGCGGTCCAAGCCGAGGGTGCGCGATTGATCGTGGACCTTCGGACGCCGGACGTTGAGTGCGGGGTTCTTGTCGAGGATGTCCTCTGTCTGGCAGTACCGGTAGAACGACGACAACGTCGACAGCCTGCGTCCGATCGTGGACGCCATGCGGCCTTCTTGCTCCATCCACCGGGCGAACGTCTCGAGGTGTGGCCGCTTCACGTTCAACAAGTTGATGCCGTGGTCGTGGCACCAGCCGGCGAAGATCCGCAGATCCGTTGCGTAGCTCCGCCGGGTGGGATCGGTGTAACCAGCGATGAACGCCGAGACAGCAACCCGTTCGGTGATGATCACCGGATCGTCGTAGCGGACGACCTCGGCAGTGTGGACAGTGGTGGTTTCCGTGTCGGCCATGGCGGCCTCCTTGAGTGACCCGACCTCCCGAGGAGACGGGAGCAACCACGCTCGCGCCGATCACAAGACGCAACGGTCGCGCGACTATCGGGTGCTCGACTTGGGTCGATATGCCCGTGAAAGTGTGACGCAACAGTGGGGCCGAAGTCGCACACCGATGCGGCGTTGCGCGGCGCGTTATGGCGCTCCTGTTATGTGCGTCATCGCTCGCCCCGCAATGCTCAGGTTTGCCGGGTATCTGCGCCCACCAGGCGACACGGTCGGGCTCGCTCGCCCTCCGATGATGTCTGCACGCACGGTCGGTCGAGGTCTAGGTTGGGGCCATGGGACCGATCGGTACGAGTGCAGGAAAAGAAGTCGCAGCAGCGGTGCTGTCGGAAGCCGCCGATGAGCTCCGCGGTCGCTCGAACCGCAAGTGGGCGGTGATGCTCCTGGCGTTTCTGGTCGGCATGGTCGTCGCCGTGGTCGTGATCAAACGGCGCGGCGGAACGCTTCCGATCGAGAGTGATCCTCGCTGGGTCGAGGCCGTCGAGAACCCGCCCGCCTGACGGTTCAGCCGCAGTCGGCGCTGTTGCGCCCCGATGTCTCCATCCTGGGGCTACCGCGGGCATCCCGGTCATGAGACGTTCGCTGCATGACGAACTACACGATGACCACACCGATCCCAGCGAGCAGACCGGCGCGTCCGCTATGGCCCCGCTCGGCACTTGAACCGTGGTCAAGAGACTTGCATCCAAGTGCGGGGCGTCCGGCCTTTCGCCCACCGCTCAGAAATCGGGGTCCGGGTATTCGGGTTCCTCGCCTTTGGTGAAGGCAAGGATTCCTTGAACGCGGTCGGTATGGACGACTGAGCGCCAGTGTTCGTCCATCATGATCGCGATCGCTTGTTCGACGGGCTCGCCTTGTCCGTTCTGAACGGCACGCTTGACCGCCTGGACCGCTGTGGGTGAATTGTCGGCGATCTTCTCGGCGATGTCGAGCGCTGCGGTCATGAGTTCGTCGCGTGGGTGCAGTGAGTTGACCATTCCGAGCCGGTGGGCTTCGCCAGCGGTGATCGGTTCGCCGGTCATCAGCAGTTGCATGGCCATCCCCGGTGGGAGCATCCGCGGCAGGAAGACTGGCGAGCCGCCGCCCGCACTCAGGCCGACCATGGCTTCCGGTTGACCGAAGCGGGCGTCGTCGGAGGCGATGATGAAGTCGGTGCTGATGGCCATCTCGCAGCCGCCGCCGTAGGCCATGCCGTTGACCGCGGTGAAGATTGGCCTGCGCAGCTGGCGCAGGTTGTAGAGCACGCGGTCGAAGACCTGACGTTGACGTAGCCATTGCTCTTTCGACATTTCCTTGCGCTCGTACAGATCGCCGCCAACACAGAACGCTCGGTCGCCGGTACCGGTCAGGATTGCGACGCGCACGGAGGTGCGGGCGGCAATGGTCTCGAGCACCTCGATGAGGTGGGCTGCCAACTCTGTGGTGACGGCGTTGTCGGCGTGTGGACGGTTGAGCGTGATGACTGCGATGCGACCATCGGAGACGTAGTCAACCAGTACGAGTTGGTCGGGTTCTGGGACGTCCGCCGGTGCCCGATAGCCCATCTTCTGCATTCGTGTCTGCGTGTTGTGGTCTGCCATGTGATGCTCCAATGTGTCGTATGCCATGCCGTCGTCGCGTCGCAGAGGCCGAGGTAGGTCCCCGGGGACACCATCTGACGCGTGCCCAGAGGGCTGGTGGACTTCGATGTTCGAATCTGTTCCGATCGTCTCCCAGCAGCCCCGCCCCGACATCCCCCAGGTCGAGTGATCCTCACCGGTTGGCGCGACGCTCCTTGGAAGTCCCCCGGGTTGACGGACACACGACGGCATGGAGCCCCACGCGCGGCTGGTCGGACTTCCTCCCCGAGAACCTTCGGGGTCGAGCGAGGGCCGACCGGGGCCACGTGATCTTCACGCCATCGCCCGGCTCGCCACCGATCATCGGCGTCGACCCTGGGCTCTGGGACCACTCGGTCGCCGGCGCTCTTCGACCCTTGGTGCTTCGGAGCCCTGCCCAAGCGAGGAACGCCTGTGTCGTCGAGTGAACAGACGGAGCCGCTCGATCAGCAGATGGCACCGTGGATCGCACAGAACGGGTGACGCCGATTGCGTCGTTGTGCTCCACAATCGAGTCGTACCGGTCAGTCGACCGCGATCACAGGGAGAAGTGATGGGCACCTCGGAGAATTCGCAACGTGATCCGCGCTGGTCGCTCGAGAGTCGGCGCGAGCCGAAGACCGTGCGAGCCGCGGCTGGGCGGGAGCGGCGCGAGACCGTGCCGCTCGAGGCGCACGCCGATCTCGACGTTTCCGCCGAGCGTGCGAGCGCGCTGGCGATCCTGCAGGCCGAGGATGCCAACCGGTTGCAGGATCTGGTCCCGATCCGGTACGGGCGCATGTTGGCCACCCCGTTCACGTTCCTCCGAGGGTCGGCGGCCGTCATGGCAACCGACCTGGCGGCCGGCCCGCGGACCGACCTGACCGTGCAATTGTGCGGCGATGCCCACCTGTCGAACTTCGGGATGTTCTCGTCGCCCGAGCGCCGTCTCGTGTTCGACATCAACGATTTCGACGAGACGCTTCCGGGACCGTTCGAATGGGACGTCAAACGACTCGCCGCCAGCGTCGTGGTCGCGGGCCGCAACAACAAACTCGACAAGAAGACCAATCGAAAGCTCGCACGAGCAACAACGGCTGCGTACCGTCAGGTGATCGCAGCGGCCTCGGAGATGAATCCGCTCGACGTGTTCTACTACCGGATAGATGTCGAGGATCTGGCCAAGACGCTCACCACTGCGAAGAGCGATCGGCGTCGTCTGGCCAAGTCACGCAAGAAGTCGGCCAAGAAGAACAGCCTCGGAGCGCTCGGCAAGCTCACCGACATCGTCGACGGTCGCCGGGTGATCGTGTCGAACCCGCCGCTGATCGTCACGATGCCGGACGAGCGACGCCGCGCCGAGATGACCCGTGTCGAGGAGTTCTTCGACGACTACCGGGCAACCTTGCACGCCGACCGGCGCCAGCTGATGGACCGGTACTCGATGACGGACATCGCGCTCAAGGTCGTCGGCGTCGGCAGCGTCGGAACCCGGTGCCTGATCGCACTGTTCGAATCGGGCGACGGCGAACCTCTGTTTCTCCAGATCAAGGAGGCAGGCCCGTCGGTCCTGGAGGAGCACCTGGCGCCGAGAGCCTTCGACCAGGAGGGTCATCGCGTCGTCGATGGGCAACGAAAGATCCAGGCGACACCCGACGCGCTGGTCGGGTGGGCCCGCTACGAGCGTGGCGATGAACCCGCCACCGACTTCTACGTACGCCAGCTGTGGGACGGCAAGGCGTCTGCCGACGTCGAGACCATGACGGCCGACGTCCTGCGGCGCTATGCCATGGCCTGCGGTGCTGCGCTCGGACGAGCCCACGCCCGGTCCGGCGATGCCTCGATGATCTCCGGGTACATCGGCGACGACGACACCTTCGATCGTGCGGTCGCCCGGTTCGCCGAGGCCTACGCGGATCGCACCCAGAAGGACTACGACGAACTCATCGGCGCCGTCGACGACGGCCGGGTGCCCATCGTCCGCGACCTCTGACAGGTCGTCGACAACCGGGGCCTCGATGTCGGAGCCCACACCCTCGGTACGCCGAGCGGGTTCCGCTAGCGTGACCCGGAACCATGGGCACCCGGATCGACGCCATCGACGCTCACCAGGTCCTCGTCGATGCGAAGACGGGTGTTCCGCGCGTGCGCTCGGGGATCATCGGGCGGCCGCGCCTCACGAGCTTGCTCGCAGCGAGCGTGGATCTTCCCTTGATCGTCGTTTCGGCGCCGGTCGGATACGGCAAGACGACGCTGCTCGTCGACTGGCTGGAGCACGACGATCGCGCGGTCGCCTGGGTGTCGTTGGATCGGGCCGACGACGACGTCGCCACGCTGATGACATCGATCACCACCGGGGTGAGGCGGGTGCGAGAGCTCGATGACGCCATCTCTCGCGAGTTGACTTCGCCTGTCGTCTCCGTCCTCGGTCGGGTGGTGCCGGGGTTGGCGGCCTCGATCGGGGCGGTCGACGAGCCGCTCGTGGTCGTCTTGGACCATTTCGACGAGATCCGGTCACGGGAATGCCGTGACGCTGTGGGTCTGCTCCTCGATCTCCTGCCTGATCATGTTCAGCTGGTCGTCTCGAGTCGCAGGGAGGTGTGGCTTGCCGGCGGCCGACGACGAGTGCGTGGCGAGGTGCTCGAGATCGGTGCGACCGACCTCGTCTTCGACGCCTCCGAGGTGGCAGAATTTCTCGAGCTCCAAGGGGTGGAACCGTTGCCCGAACGGGTTCGTCGGTTGCTCGAGCGAACGGAGGGATGGCCCGCTGGCCTGGCGTTGCTTGGGCGCACCCAGCGCAGCGGCGCGGCGACGGTCGGTTTCGCTCTCGTGCCGTCGTCGCCCGATCGGGCCGTGGCTGAGTTCATCCGATCGGAGGTCCTGGCTGGGCTCCCGCCGCAGATCGATGGCTTTCTCCATCGGACGGCGATCCTGGACGTTTTGAGCGCACCGTTGTGCGACGCCGTCCTCGACTCCACGCAGTCAGCATCGGTGTTGGAGACGTTGCTGAGTGCCGGCTTGTTCATCACGCCGCTCGACGGCAGCGGGGCGTGGTTCCGCTATCACCCGCTGTTCAGAACCGTGCTGCTCGACGAGGCCAGCAGTGTCGAACCCGACACCGTTCGGGAGCACCACCTGCGTGCCGCTCGGTGGTGGGCGGCATCCGGTTCTGTCGACCACACGATCGAGCATGCCCGAGCCGGCGGAGATCTCACCATTGCTGGCGACATGGTCGTCAGGGAGTTGGCGCGTGCGTACAACGAGGGACGGTTGAACGAGGTCAGGAGATGGCTGAACGAACTCGGCGAGGAGATGATTGCACGGAACCCGGAACTGGTCGGACTGGTCGGTTGGCTGGAGGCGTTGACCGGGAATGCCGTCGAAGCGCAGCGATGGGCGGATCGCATCGAGCATCTGACGTCAGAGGGTGACGGGGTGGTCGAGTCGTTCGTGTCGAGTCGTGCTGCACTCCGGGCCTTTCTCTGTGCGCATGGCATCGAGCAGATGGAAGCGGACGCGACATCGGTCGTGACCAATGAGCCGGTCTGGGGCCCATGGCGGCCGGCCTCCCTCGGTTTCTTGGCGGTCGCTCGATGGCTGCAGGGCGACGACGACGAAGCGTTCGCGCTGTTCTCGGAGAGCCTCGAGGTGACGACCGCGACCGATGGGTTCGACGATCCGGAGGCGCGCTTCCTCGCGTACCGTGCGGTGCTCTCGATGGATCGTGGCGACTGGGCGAATGCAGCACGCGATCTCGAGCTCGCCGTCTCGGTGGTCGATGGAGCGCATCTCTTCGAGTACGCGGTCAACTCGATCGTCGAAGCGGCCCGCGCCCGCCTGTTGTTGCACCTCAACGAGACCGAGACGGCTCGGGCGTCGTTGTTCCGAGCGATGCGTTTGCGGACGGCGGTCACCTGGGTGAACCCGTGGGCCGCGGTGTGGTTGCGGCTCGAGCTGGCCGACGCCCACCTGGCGTTGGCCGATCCCGGGGCTGCCAGGACACTGCTGCAAGAGGTCGAAGGGGTGCTGTACCGGCGACCGAAACTCGGTCGCCTCGTAGCTCGTGCCGACGCGCTCCGGCAGACGTTGAGCGAGTGGCCGGCCGATCTGCACGGCACCGCGCTGTCGACTGCGGAACTCCGTTTGTTGCCGTATCTGCAGACGCATCTCTCGCTGAAGGAGATCGGTGAACGGTTGTTCGTGTCGAGGAACACGGTGAGCACGCAGACCAACTCGATCTATCGGAAGCTGGCGGTGTCGGGTCGAAGTGAGGCGGTCGACCGGGCCCGGGAGTTGGGCCTGCTGGCGCCGAGCGTGCTCGGCTGACAACGGGGCGCTCGCCGGTCGACCCTCTCGGTGATCGGATCACCCAGGTTGCATGACTGCCGCCGTGCTCGTCGGGGTCACGATGGTGTTGTCAAGCACAACACCGAACGAAGGAGCAGGACATGGCAATGGACACATTCATGGCGTACGTCGGGGTGTACTCGAGCGTCGACGACGCCAAGGCCGACTACGACGCGGTCCACGACCTCCACACCATCGAGGGTCTGATCGACGCGTATGACGCCGCCGTCATCGAACGCAAGGACAACGGCAAGGTCAAGATCGTCAAGAAGCACGAGACGCCCACACGGGCCGGTGGCTGGGGCGGTGCGGGCATCGGCCTCGCGACCGGTCTCGTCGTCGCGTTGTTCCCGGCGGCCGCGCTCGGTGGCGGTCTGCTCGCGGCAACCACCGGTGGCGGTGCGGCCCTCGGTGCAATGGCCGGGCACGCAGCAGCCGGCATGAGCCGCAAGGACCTCAAGGAGCTCGGCGAGAACCTCGATGCCGGCCAGGCCGGCCTCGTCGTGGTCGGTGTGTCCGACATGGGCGCGAAGATCGAGGGCGTCATGAGCAAGGCCGACAAGGTCGAGGAGAAGCAGCTCCAGGCCGATACCGCCGAGATCCAGAAGGATGCCGAAGCGGCGAGTTGATGCACGATGAGTACTGAGGGCGGCCAGGCCGTGGCGACGCCGACATCGGCGAAGGGTTCGATCAAGCGGTTCGTGCCGATCCTGGTCTGGCTGCCCCAGTATCAGCGTTCATGGTTGACGAAGGATGTGATCGCCGGGCTGTCGGTGTGGGCGCTGATGGTGCCCACATCGCTCGGTTACGCGTCGCTGGCCGGCGTCCCGGTCCAGAACGGGTTGTACGCCGCGGCGTTCGGCATGATCGTCTTCGCGCTCTTCACCACGTCGAAGCAGTTGGTGCAGGGCCCGGGTTCGTCGACCGCCCCGGTGTTGGGGGCCGCGGTCGTCTCGATCGGTGCCGCGGGCTCCGAAGATGCGGTGGCGATCGCAGCGGCGATCACGCTCGTCGCTGCAGTCGTGTTCATCGTCATGGCGGTGCTCAAGATGGGTTGGATTGCCGAGTTCTTGTCGGCGGCCGTGCTGACGGGATTCATCTTCGGTGTCGCCATCAACGTGGTGTCGGGCGAGCTGTTCAAGCTCACGGGAACCGAGAAGTCCGGTTCGAACACGTGGCAGAAGCTGTGGGATTGGGCGGCGTCGTTGCCCGATGCGAATCGCACGACGGTCGTGCTCGGCGTTGCGGCGTTGGTGGTGCTGTTCAGTCTCAAGTTCCTGGCGCCGAAGGTTCCGGCGGAGCTGGTGGCGGTGGTCCTGGGCATTGCACTGACCTTGATCTTCGGGCTGGGCGACCGCGGGGTGGAGCTGATTGCGGACGTCCCCCGAGGGTTGGCGGCGCCGTCGATTCCCGATCTTCAAATCGTCATGGACAACTGGGAAACGGTGATCGGGGCGGCGGTCGGGCTGGTGCTGATCGGGTTCTCGGTGACGACCGCCGGCGTGCGCGAGTATGCGAGCAAGCACAACTATCGAGTCGACGTCAACCAGGAGCTGCTTGCCCAGGGCATGTCGAACGTGTCGGCGGGCGTCTTCCAGGGGTTCTTCAACAACGGCAGCCTCTCGAAGAGCCCCGTCAACGACGGCGCCGGCGCGCGGTCGCAGGTGTCGAGCCTTGCCCAGGGCGGCTTCGTCATCCTGACCCTGCTCTTCCTCGCGCCGATCTTCTCCAAACTGCCCGAGGCGGTCCTCGGTGCGATCATCATCGAAGCGGTGACGCTCGGGATGATGAACGTCGGCGAGATGAAGCGACTGGCCCAGGTGAAGCGGTACGAGTTCGTGGCCGCACTCGCCGCGCTGCTCGGTGTGATGACGTTCGGCATCCTCCAAGGCGTCTTCATCGGCGTCGGGATCTCGATGATCTGGCTCGTAGCGGTGTCCGCATTGCCGTACATTCCGGAGCTGGGCCGTAAGCCCGGGACCGACGCGTTCTACGACCTCGAGCGACACGACGACTGCGAGACGATCCCGGGGCTGAGGATCCTTCGGTTCGACGGCGGGCTCTTCTTCGTCAATGCCGATGCGCTCTCGGATCGCCTTCGCCAGATTCGTGTCGAGGACCCGACCGGGCTCGATGGGGTGATCCTGAGCATGGAAGGTGTCAACTTCATCGACACCGAAGGCGCCGACGTCCTGATGGCCATCGCCCAGGCGGGCATCGACCAGGGCATCGATCTGCACCTCGCCCGCGTGAAGCCACAGGTGGTCGACGTGCTCGAACGTGACGGCTTCTTCGACCTCGTCGACCGGAGCCACGTCCACGACAACATCGAGGCAGCGGTCGCACTCCACCAGTCGCTGCACCCCGACGTCACCCCCGCCTGACCACGTCCCCCGTTCGGTCCCCCGCTAGCGGTCAGGCGTGCGGCTCGGGAACCTCCACTCGCCGTGACCTGATCAGCCCGACCACGACGGACGTCGTCAGATACGCCATCGCCACCGCGATGACGACCGGCGCCGCGGTGAGTGGACCGAGGCCGACGGCCAGCACTGCGATGAACGTGAGCCCGATCGGCGCCTTGATCGTCGCGCCCGGCACGGCCGCCAGCATGCATCCCACAGCGATCGCGTACGGGATGTCAGGGAACACAAGGTGCGCCACCACGCCGGCGGTGCCGCCGACGAACAGCATCGGCAACACGTTGCCGCCGATGAAGCCGGTGGCGAGGCTGATCGCCATCGCCAGCATCTTGCCGACGAGCACCGCGACCAGCAGCCAGATGCTGATCGACGCCGACTCGTCGATCACCGTGGTGAGTTGATCGTTGCCGGCTCCGATGGTGAGCGGCAGTGCGAACGCGATCAGCCCGACGAGCGCACCGCCGACGACGCCGCGTACGTATGGATTCGCGAGCTTCCCGAAGACGATCTGGATCAGCTTCACGATGATGACGAACACGATCATGATCGCGCTCGACGCCATGCCGAGTGCGGCGCCGACGAGGAGGTGCCAGCTCGCGAAGTCGTCGACCGGCACGGCGAAGCTGTTGAGGAACGTCGTTCCGACCGCGCCGAAGAACACGGCGAACGCGACCGTCGCGGCGATCAGCTGCGGCAGGATCGACTCGATGTACCGGTCCTTCGGTGTCGGTGCCAGCTCGCTGACGATCAATGTGCCGAGGCCCGGGGAGGTGAACGCGCCACCGAAGCCACCGGAGATGCCCGTCATCGTCGTGTCGAGACGGGCGGTCTCGTCACCGGGCCACCGCTTCGAGGCGATCCACGACCCGAGGCCGCCGCCGATCATCACCAGCGCGAATGACGGTCCGAGGCTGGCGCCTGCAATCGCGGAGACCGCCGAGAGCAGCACCCACGACGGCGCCACGGTCTGGTCGACCTTGCCGGATTCGATCACCGCGACGCCGCCGGGCACGTGGTCGGTGATCTTCAACCAGCTGCGCACCGCGGCCGCCACCAGCCCGCCGGCGGCGATGAACGGGATCCACCACCAGTCACCGGACCAGGTGTCGATTCGTGGGTCTCCGAAGATTCGATCGGTCAAGCCGCCGGTGATCCCGAGGTAGACGAGACCGAGCAGGCCGATGATCAGGCCCATTGCCACGGCGATCGCGAGGAGTTGTCGGTACCACGGCCGGTCGATGGGAAGCGCTGTCGTCATGTTGATGCCTCGAGTTCTCTCTGGGACGCGACCATGTTGCCCCCGCACGGATGACCGCCCGCGGATGGGGCGACCACCACCCTCGCAGCCGCCGTCGGATGGACGATCATGCAAATCGAGCGATTCGACCGACCGATCATGTCTGGGAAGATGGCCTCGTGAGCGACGAGCAGGACTCTCCCGACGCGGGAACGAACGCCACACAGCGACGGCTGAGCAGCCCCGATCGCGTCGTCGCGCTCAGCGACGGCGTGTTCGCCATCATCATCACCATCCTGGTACTGGAGATCGCCGTCCCCGAGAACCTCTCCGAACAATCGCTGCTCGAAGCCCTCGACGACCTGCAACCCACCCTCGTCGCGTGGGTGATCAGCTTCCTGCTGACCGGCATGTTCTGGGTTGCCCACCGCGACCTCTTCGCTCGCGTCAGGGTCGTCAACCGCGACCTGGTCTGGCTGAACCTGCTGTTCCTGCTCCCGGTCAGTCTGATCCCCTTCGCAGCGTCGGTGCTCGGCAAGTACCCCGACGAACCGGTCGCCCTGCACCTCTACGGCGTCGTGCTGATCGTGGCCACCGTGATGCGATTCGTGCTCTACCGGTACGTGGTCAAGCGTCCAGCGCTGTTGTGGCCCGACGTGTCGACCGACCGAGCGAGTCTCGGCCTCGTGATCACGGCGGCCCAGATTGGCCTGTACCTCTTGGCCATCGCCGTCGCCGACGTATCGACGGCGCTCAGCACCGTGCTCTTCTTCTCGGTCCCGATTCTGTACTTCATCCTCGTCACCGTGCTGCGCGAGCACCCGAGCACCCGATCCGAAGCCGACGAATTCACGTGAGCTCTCGGATCTCGAGGGGGTTCACCAGGTCAGCCACCTCAGGACGAATGGGTTCTCGCGTCGCACGAAGACGCGGCGGAGTTCATCGGCGACGAGGATGAAGGCGGCGAAGGGAAGGCTCAGCGTGAGCTGCCACGGTTCGAGGGGAGCGGTTCCGAAGAAGGAGTTGAACGCCGGCACGTAGGAGATCAGGGCGAGTAGCAGGATCTCAGTGCCGATTCCGACCGTCACCAGCTTGTTGGACAGCGGACCGACGGTCAGCAGGCTCTGGCGTCTGGTCCGGCAGATCATCACGTCGGCGATCTGGCAGATGATGATCGATGCGAAGAATCCTGTGACGGCGGTCCGGTACAGGGGGTCGTCGCCAGCGAGTTCCTGACCCCATTGCCAGCCTCCCGCTCGGAGGATCACGAAGTAGCTGAAGAAGCCCGCCGCGGCCTGGATCATGCCGACGATGCCGTAGCTCATCAGCAGGAGGTTGCGCGAGAGCAATCGCTCGTCGCGCGGGCGTGGCTTCTTCCTCATCACGTCGGACTCGGGCCGCTCGACGCCGAGACCGAGCGCGGGGAGGATGTCGGTGCCGAGGTCGATACTGAGGATCAGCACCACCGTCAGCGGCAGCGGGATGTCGAGCAGCACGTAGGCGACGAACGGCAGGATCTCGGGAATGTTGCTGGTCAGGATGTAGGCGATGAACTTCTTGATGTTGTCGAAGACGGTTCGCCCCTCCTCGATCGCGCTGACGATCGTGGCAAAGTTGTCGTCGATCAGCACCATGTCGCTGGCCTCCTTGGCGACGTCGGTGCCGGTACGTCCCATTGCGACGCCCATGTCGGCGTTCTTCAGCGCGGGCGCGTCATTGACTCCGTCGCCCGTCACGGTCACGGTCTCACCGAGCGCTTGGAAGGCTTGCACGACTCGCAGCTTCTGCGCCGGAGCGATCCGAGCGAAGATGATCTCCTCGTTGGTCGTCAAGATGTCGGCCAGTGCTTCGTCGCTCATCGACGAGAGTTCGTTGCCCTGCACGATCGTCCCGGGGCCGGTGATCAACCCGATCTGGCGGGCGACCGTCGACGCGGTGAGTCCGTAGTCGCCGGTGATCATCACGACCTTGATGCCCGCTTCGTGGCACTTCGCCATTGCCTCGGCCACCTCGGGCCGAGGGGTGTCGGTCATCCCCGTCAGCCCGATGAAGAGGTAGCCGTCTTCGGGGAGGTCGGCGGCGGCGGTGGTCCGCCACGCATAGGCGAGCCCACGTTCGCCGCGTCCCGCCAGCTTCTCGTACGAGTCCATCACCGTGTCACGCCACCGTTGCGTCAATGGCTCGGTCCGGCCGTCGAACATGATGCGGTCACACATGTCGAGCACCACCTCGGGCGCTCCCTTCACGAAGGCGCGCGGAGCGGTCCACTCCGGCGCCCGGCACGTCGCAATCATGCGCCGGGTGGCGTAGTCGAAGGGTTGCTCGGCCAGCTGGTCGACCCCCCGGCGGACTGTGCCGAGATCAGCCAGTTCGTCGGCGTACTGGAGCAGTGCGCCGTCGGTCGCGTCGCCCGAGAACCCGTCATCGGTGAGCTCGGCAGCGTTGCAGAGCGCCACGCACTGCAGGGCGTACTCGGCGACTGGATCTTCGGTGACGCTGTGGTCGTCGGCTGCGTACTCGCGGCCACCCAGTACCACCGTGTTCACGCCGAGACGGTTCTGCGTCAGCGTGCCGGTCTTGTCGGTGCAGATCACCGTGGTGCTGCCCAGCGTCTCGACGCTCTCCAGGTTCTTGACGAGGGCGTTCTTGGCAGCCATCCGTTTGCTCGCCATGGAGAGCGCTAGCGTGACCGTCGGGAGCAGCCCTTCGGGCACGTTGGCCACGATGATGCCGATGGCGAAGATCAAGCTCGTGATGGCGCTGTTCCCAGTGGCGACGCTGACCAGGAAGAAGAGGACGCCGAGTGAGATCGCGATCGCGCTGATGACCTCGATGAAGTAGCCGAGCTCCCGGTGGATGGGCGTCTCGGTGTCCTCCGTCGCCTTGGTCAGCGTGACGATGGTGCCGATTTGCGTCGACATGCCCGTGTGGGAGACCAATACCCGGCCTTCGCCGCCGTGCACCAGCGTGCCGGAGAACACCATGTTGCGGCTGTTGAGGATGTTGTCGTGGTGAGCGTCGGGGTCGAGGAGTTGCGGTTCGCTCTCGCCGGTCAGGCTGGACATGTCGACGACCAGCCTGTTGGCCTCGATCAGGCGTCCGTCCGCGGGGACGCGGTCGCCTTCGTGGAGGAGGATCACGTCGCCGGGAACCAGTTCCTCTGCAGGTGCGGTGCGCGTCTGCCCGTTACGCACGACCGCGACGAGCGAGGGCAGCATTCGACGGAAGCTGTCCATGATCCGCTCGCTCCGGTGTTGCTGGACGTAGGTGAACGTTGCGTTCAGCAGCACGACGCCGAGGAGAGCGACGGCGATGTACAGGTTGCCCTGTCCGGAATCGAGCTGCTCCGCGACGATGGCGAGCGCGCCGCCGACCATGAGCAGCACTGCAAAGAAGTTCCTGAACTGCAGGAGGAACTTGACGATCTCCGGTGTGCTCTCACGCACCCTGAGTTCGTTGGCGCCGTGCTCCAGCAGTCGCCTGGAGGCCTCCTCCTCGGTCAGTCCGCCGGGAGGACTGCCCAGCCGGGCCGCGAGCGCGGCGAGAGGAAGCTCATGTGCGCCCGACACGAGAACCTCCGAGCCGCCGGCGGCGGCCGAACACGCCGACGTCCTCCTCGATCCCATTCGGCGAGGAGCAGGAAACGCTGGGCGATCGCTTGCGGACATCGACCTCCAGGTCAACACCCAGCTCGAGGTCTCCGACGACGGCGGCAAGCCGGCAGAGATCGCCGCGGTCCCTGATCAACTGGTGTTGGCCGCGTACGCGATCGGCACCGACGACATGGTGACTGAACGGATCCGCTCGCTCGCCGTCGCGGGAGTCGACGCTGTTCGTCTCGGTCCGATCGGTCGGACCAGGGCAGAGCAGAGAACACATCTCGAGATGGCGGTCGATCTGGTGCGCAGGGCGACCGCTCCAGCCGAAGAGGAGATGCGGTCGGCCGCTGTCGGCGTCAGTCGCACTCCGATCCCGAGGCGGTTGTCAAGGCTTCCCAGGCGACGTTGATGTCGTCCAGGCCAGACACGAGTGCGGTGGCCTTGTCCACCGGTGTCTCGGCGGAGGCGACCGACGCTTGCAGCGTCTCGATGGACGTCTTCACCGCACCGACCTCGGGTTCGAGGTCAGCCGCGGACGCCTCGAGGGCGTCGACGTCGGCCAGAACGGTCTCCAACTGCGAGTCCAGCGCCTCGATACCGTCGTCGACGACGTTGAGGTCACGAAGGTCCTGGATCGAGTCCTGGAGCTCGACGCGGTCGTCGCAGAAGCTCGACGCACCGTCGCCGTCGTCCGAACAGCCGGCGGCGGCGACCGTGACGATCAGGAGCACCGGGATGATCGATCTCAGTGCCATGCTCCGGCGAGCGGGGACGGGGGTTGTTTCGTCAGGCATCGTGCTACTCCTTGGGTCGTGCCGGGGGGTCCAGCAGCTCCTGCATCCATTGCAGGCAGACACCGGGTTCGTCGTCGTCACTCGCTTCGAGTGATTGCGCCCGGACCACCGTCGATCTTCGCCGAGCGGCGCCGCCGCAGGAATCACACACGATGGATGACCGAGCTGATCAGCTCTGGGCCGCCACGAGCGGTCGAAGTGCCTGTTCGAGTTGATCGTTTCGCTGGAGGACGTTGCGTCGGGACGCCTCGACGAGCTCGTACTGCTGACCTTGTGACGAGAGGCGCAACGCCACATCCGCAGCGAGCGCTCCCCGCAGGTCGCCGACACTGCGGCCCACGAGGGCGATCTCGGAGTCGCGGGCCGGGTCTCCGACCTTCGACGCCGCGATCGAAGCCTCCACATCGAAGAGCTGCGCTTGAATAGCAGGCCACGTGGATTGAAGCGCGGCGGCGTCGGTTGTGGCGAGCACGGTCATCGCCGCTTGATCATGCGCCCAGCGTGCGCCGCCGATCACCTTGTTCGACTGGCGATCGCGTTCGGCCGCCAGTTGCCCGCTGCGTTCGGAGCGGCCGCTGATCCAGGCCGTGACGGCAATGATCGCGCCGACGGCGAGGATACCGAGAGCGATCAGCGCGATCCATTCTTCGGTGCTGAGTCCTCCGTCGTCGCTGTCCGCGACCACGAGCACGCCACCGGATTGGTCGGTATCGCCGTCGCTCTCGCCGGCCGGCGTGTCGGCACCCGAGTCGGGCAGCGTCGCCGAGACCGAGCCGTCGTCGGCCGCCTGGTCGCTGTCGTCGTCGAGGGTCCCACCGTCGTCGCCGACAAGGGGAGCATCCGGTGTTGAGACACCGACGGGCACGTTCTCCGACGACGGGCCACTGCCGTCACTCGAACAGGCGCCGAGTGTCAGTCCACCGAATACCAGGACCACGGCGATCAACCGAGACGGTCGTAGCGGTGACCCGTACGACAGCAACGGTGGCGGCGCAGTCTGGAAACTCGCGCTGGCGCGTCCCTCTCCGCTCGCGTCACGCATCGGTGACGTCACGGCCGTGCACCGTGAGTGCCCAGATCACGGCGATGGCGAGGAAGATCATCACGATCGACCAGACCGGGTAGTACGGGAGCCAGGCGAAGTTGGCCACCGCACTCACTGCGGCCAGGATGACACCGACTGCGCGTGCCAGGACGTTGCCGCTGAGGATGCCGATGCCTGCGGCGAACATCACTGCACCGAGGATCATGTGGATCCATCCCCACGTGGTGATGTCGAATTCGAACACCCATTTCGCGCCGATGACGTAGAACTCCTCCTCGGCGACGGCGACCAGCCCGGCGATGAAGTGGAACACCCCTGCGATCGCCAAGAGCACGGATGCGAACATGGTGTATCCGACTGCCCATGCGCTGTGTGTGTGCTGGTCGGTTGACGGAGCGGACTCGGTCATTTTCTGCCTCCTGACATCGGGTGCACCCTCCGGCGCAACCTTGTTCTCGAATCAATCATCGGCGCGACGGCGACACGCGGGATCATGCGAATCGGATGATCCGGAGCGACTTCGTCAACCGATACGGCGACCATCCGGTAGATGTCGTCACGGGCGCGAACCAACATGCAGCCGCCCTCGTGCGGAGCGTGTGTCGCTCCGAGGAGCACGGTCCGGCGGATGTCGGCGTGAACGTGGATCGGTGGGAACGGGCCGCCGAAGCGGATCAGGTTGTCGAGGTTGTGGACGTAGTGCGGGTACCAGTTGTTCTCGCGAACGGAGCGGAGAAAGCCGTACTTGACACGGATCTTCTTGAACTCCTCGCGTGTCCAGCCCAGCTCCTGATCGACGTTGCTGGCCGACACGAGCGGGCAATTGGTGTAGTCCACCTCGCCCCAGTCCAACGGCACGGTCTCCGTTTGCTTCTCGGTCATCGTCATGACGGATGCCCTCCGACTTCGTTCGAGCGGGAATCGAGTGTCCCCGACCACCTTCACGGTGACAGGACGATGCGAGCTCGATGTCATGCACTTGGAGTAATTCGGCTGCCGCGGCTGAATCGGCACACATCATCCGATGTGTGTGACGCCGCCGTCGCAAGACCGGTTTAGGTTGCGGTTGTCGCACCATGCGGCACACACTCCGGTGCGGGCGCAATTTCGCTCGGATCGGGGGTCCAACGACACCAAGGAGGGCGACATGATCGCTTACGACTACCCACTGCTCGGCGTGTTCTGGAGCATGTTGATCTTCTTTCTGTTTGTTGCCTGGTTGGTCCTGTTGTTCCGGGTGTTCGCCGACATCTTCCGTTCCCAGGACATGGGCGGCTGGGCGAAGGCGCTGTGGTCGATCTTCGTGATCCTGCTGCCGTTCCTCGGTGTGTTCATCTACGTCATCGTGAACGGCAAGTCGATGGGAGATCGCGCTGCGGCCGATGCGCAGCAGCAACAGGCCGCCCTCGACACCTACGTGCGTCAGACCGCCGGTACCGCTGGTCCGGCCGACGAGTTGGAGAAGCTCGCCACGTTGCGTGACAACGGCACGTTGACCGACGCCGAGTTCGCAGCCCAGAAGGCCAAGCTGCTCGATGCCTGACGACTCGGCCACCGTGCCCCGGCAGACAGCCGAATCGCCCGCCGGGGGCGATGACGGTCGGCCGAGCTGAGAACAGGATGGTGCATGAGGTCCGATTCCCCGCACCGATCATCGAGGGCGCTATCTCGAGTAAGAGAACGACATGGTTGCGTCAGTGAAAGAACAGGGTCGCCGAAACGACCGCACAGCTCGGACCAGCGAGTCCGCAGGAGGAGGCCTCGGGTGAGTTCGACACGGGTGCGTTGGGCTCCCGAATTCACGGTTGTCAAGAGACTGAGACCTTCTCGCCGCGGGACGTTGTCCTCTGGAGCGCAAGACCGAGCGGGCCAACAATGAGCCTGGACATCCCGTTTGGCGCGTCCAGGTGGGTGTCGATCCAATACATCGTTGGGAGTGAGAAGTGGCAGTTGCGGAGTTCGGGGCATCACTCCTCGCAGCGGGGGTTCCGGCCAGGATGACACAATCCGACTCGCACTCGCCGTTGGTCCTCGACACGACCGAGCTCCGATGGTTCATTCGAGGTTCGCTGCCTGCCGAGGTCGCCGTATGGTTCACCGGTTCGACCGGTGTTCTCGAGGAGCGGATCGACACGTACCTGCTCGACGGCCGTGACGATGTCGGCGTGAAGCGCCGTTTCAGGCAGACGTTGGAACTCAAGATCCGCCAATTACTCGATGAGCGCATCGAGTTCGGCGACGGTCTCGCCGGTCCGCTCGAAGTGTGGAGACGGTGGAGCCCTGCCGAGGGGCTCGTCGAGCACGTTGTCGATGAACGCTGGGTCGATGTCCACAAGTCGGTGGTGAAACGACGGTTCTTGTTGAACGGAACCGAGGTCGCATTCTCCCCGGTCGTGGAGGCGACCGGCGCGGGTTGCGACGTCGAGGTCGCCGGGGTCACTGTCCGCGGCGACCATTGGTGGACGTTCGCGTTCGCCGCGTTCGGCGCGCCAGCGACGCAACGGGAGGCACTGCTCGCATCATGGCACGCGTTGGTGGCCGCAGCACCGTGCCCAGAACCGTTCGAGCCTCGCACCGCTCGAGCGATGGGCTACCCGGAATGGCTCACCTTCTACAGCTGAAATCGGAGACGATCGCTTCGCCGAGCGGGCTGACTCGCTGGCGGGCTCGGCGGTGATGATCGCTCACAACCGGATCGTCCACGACCCCGGCACCCCGCACGCTCACTATCGAGGAGTTCGACACGCCATACGTCGTGCTCATCGTACGCGTGCTGGTCAACGGCGACGATCCAGCCGACCTCGCCGCCGTGGCAAAGATCCAGGATGGCTTCAGCCTCGAGGCCGTCTCGGCGGAACAGTTCGTGCTGCCCGACTACGACGAGACCTCGTTTGCCGCGGTGCGTCACGCGCTACTCGCGGAGGCCCAAGCTGGAGCGCTGTCTGATGCGAGCAAGGCTTTCGGAACGAAGGAGGCGGTCGACCCCCACATCCACCTCATCGGCACCGCCGCAGGCTGGGGCGGGATGCCCGCACGCCCCGCCGGATTCGGCAGTGCAAGCCGACGCTGTCAGTTGGCGGCTCGACGGGGTCTTCGCCGCTCGCGTCCGGTACCCCGTGACGCGCGAGATGATCGGTGGTCAATGAGGTCACCCGCCGAGGATCCGTGCCCGCGTTGTCGTTCCACGTCGTCGATTTCGAAGGTGTCGGAGCGTCCGCAATGTCCGAGAGTGTCCATCTCTCTGCCGGTCAGCGCATTCGGCGACCCGCGCGTCGGCGACCTCGGCGACGGACCCCTGCGACCGACCCGGGGCTGAGCGGCCGGCCGATCATGTCAATGAACAAGCTCGCCGGCCCGGACGACGCCGCGAGTTCGCCGTCGGTGACCTCGACGGCATAGCTCAAGTCGCCACCGCGTAGCTCGGGGTCTCGAAGCACCATGACCACGTCGTTGACGGAATCCTCCTCGAAGATCGAGAGCAGCGCGTTCGGAGGGTTCTCCGCAAAGTTGTCGTCGCCGACGCCCCAGGAAGTCAGGAACTCGTCGGTCGGAACGTGCCCGGTGAGCCGTTCGGGCCGATCGGAGAAGAAGAGCGTGGTCGCAGACACCCCACGAAGTGTGATGCGGCCGGCATCGATGTCGAGCCCGCTCGATGTCTGGGCGAACATGTACTCGACGTCCGCCGGTTCTGCATTGCGCAGCGGGGCCAGGTCGTCTTGGTCGGTCATGAGGAGTCCCTCCGTTGTCGTTGGACCCGATTCGAGTGACTCTGCACGCGTACCGGAGTGCGTGGCCTTGTGATGCCACAACCGCAACGTAAACCGGTCCTGCGACGGCGGCGTCACACAGATCGGATGATGTGAGTCGATGCTGCCGAGTCACCCGAATCGCTCCACGTCGATGACGTCGGGCGCTCAGCCCGGACGGACAGCACTCGACGCCGCCCTTGCCGAACTGACCGACACGTTCGCCCATTTCATCCTGATCAGGTGATTCACCGTCAAGCGCGATCAGGGATGCTGAAAATGACAGAAACCATGAGGAGGCAATTGTGTTGGCATATGACTTTCCGCTGCTGAGCTTGGTGTGGGCCATGTTCTGGTTCTTCGTCATGCTCAGCATCGTGTTTGCAGTGATCTGGGCGTTCATCGACAATTTCCGGCGACGTGACTACGGCGGATGGGCGAAAGCAGGATGGGCGCTCGTGATCCTCGTGATCCCGTTCATCGGCATGCTCATCTATGTCGGCACGCGACCGGCTGATGCGCTCGATCCACTCTGAGCAGGCCCCCCGGTTGAGATCGGTAACGGAGGACCTCCGTTACCGATCTCAACACTCAAACCTGTGACCTGCTCGCGGTCCTGCTCATTGATGTGAACGACTATGACGTGTGCCGTTCCTCTGCTGCACCTGATGATCTCCGTTGTCGGGTTGTCGACAAGTCCTACGACGAGCATGTTGGGACGCGACGATGGAACGCGTCGCATGAGAAGCACACGATGACCAACTGGGCGGGGTGCGTCCCCGGCAGCAATCACCCGGCGAGGTCCGAACTCTCATACGGCGACGCCGGAGGCATGCGCGGTGAGTGAGTGGGCGGTTGTCTTCGTTGCCGTGTCCCTCCTCGGGTGGGCGCTGGTGCAGCGGCGCGCCTCGTCGACCGCTGTCACGGGGCCGATGGTGTTCGTCGCACTCGGGTTGTTCGTCGGCACGGAAGGACTCGGGCTCATCGAGCTCGGGTCCGGCTCCGCATCACCGGTCGTCAACACCGTCCTGGAGGGCACGCTCGCGCTACTGCTCTACACCGACGCCGCAGCGCTACACCCATCGTCGTGGCGCAAGGACGTGAGTCTTCCGGCGCGTCTGCTCGGTATCGGCCTGCCGCTGACGATCGGCGCCGGCTGGCTGATCGCGGTGCTCCTCTTCGACGGCCTCAGCGGCTGGGAAGCAGCGATCGTCGCAGCGATGATCGCCCCGACCGATGCGGCACTCGGCAAAGCGGTGATCTCGAACCCCCGTGTTCCGGAACGCATCCGCACCGGTCTCGATGTCGAATCGGGACTGAACGACGGGGTGAGCCTTCCTTTCATCCTTCTGTTCATGGGGTTCGCCGGCAAGGGGTTCAGCGGCGCTGGCATCGTCTCCAACTTCGTCGAGGCGATCGGGGTAGCAGTCGCGGTCGGGATGTCCGTCGCAGTCGTCGCCGCATGGCTGTTGTCACGGGCGAGCAAGTCCGGATGGATGGGCTCGACCTGGAGCCAGATCGCTCTTGCTGCGGTCGCGGTCATCACGTTCGCCGTGGCAGATCAGTTGGGCGGAAGCGGGTTCATCGCCTGCTTCGCCGGCGGCCTCACCTACGGCCAGCGCGTGCGCGGTCGCCTGCTCGCCAACGAGACGTTCACCGATGATCTCGGCGCCGTGCTCACCCAGATCAGCTTCCTGCTCGTCGGTGCGGTCGTGATCGGCCCGGCGCTCGCCGAGAGCACCTGGCAGGTGTGGGTGATGGCGGCGCTGGCGCTGACCATCGCTCGCACCGTGCCGGTCGCGCTGGCGCTCATCGGAACCGGCATGCGCTGGCCGACGGTTGCCTACATCGGTTGGTTCGGCCCGCGGGGGCTCGCAACCATCGTCTTCTCGGTGCTCGTTGTCGAGGAGGCCGACCTTCCGGGGACGGACACGATCATCGTCATTGCAGCGACGACGGTGTTCATGAGTGTCTACGCACATGGACTGACAGCGAGCACCGGGGCCAGCCGGTATGCGGACTGGGTCGAGGCGGAGTCGGGGACCGGCGATCTGGTCGAGGCCAGCCCGCTGAAGCAAACGGTCTCGCGCAAGCGGTTCCAGGCACCCAGTTCCAGCTGAGCAATGCGACCTTCGGGTACGTCGACTCATCGCCGGCCGGACCGTCAGAACGGTGCAACCGACGCGTCGGACGCCCCGTATGGCGGCGGCGATTTCTCACCGTCGGGAAGGGCCGCGAGGGCACGCGCGGTGCGTACCGCGAGCGGAACGCAATCGGCTCTTGCACCGGGGCCGGGCGGCGGTGACCGCATCGGTCCGCGTGCACAATCACGACCAACCATGACCAGAAGAGGCGCCATCCGCGAACGACAGTGCTCGATTTCTCGGTTCAGGTCACGGATTTCGTTCGTCACGGTGTTGCGCAAGCACCCAGGCACAGTGCCGAGGCTGACGACTTCACCTGACAAGTACATCGACCCGATGCATCGTGCAATGCACCTGTCTCGTTCGTCACGACGGACGAGACAGGTGACATGACCTCAGTCGAGCTCTGCTTCGAGTTCGTCTTCGATTGCAGCGATCGCGAACCCGAGGGCTCGCGCGATGTTGCCCGCTGCGGTCACGGTGAGGGCCGTGCCGATGATCGGTGCGACTGCCACCAGGACACCCTGGACGTCTTCGAGCGTGAGGCCCAGGTCAGCTGCGGTGCCGGCGTTGGCGAGATACGAGACCGGCGGAGCGCCGACCGCCGCGAGTGCTGCGATCCGGGCGAGCATCAACTCGCGCGGATCGAGGTCGCAGCTGTCGACCGACGCTGCAGTCATGAGGGCGATCGTGTCAAGGACGGGGGTTTCTTCAGCCATTGGGGTTCTCCTTGGGTTGGTTGCCGGGATTCGGCAGGTTCGACATCCATTGCAGCCGGCAGCCGCTGATACGTCGTCACTCGCTTCGAGTGATTGGCGGCGGGCGGCCGGACGCCCGGGCGCGTGACACGGAGGAGGTCGACGATGCCCAAGTCCACGAGAGAACGCGTTGTGTCGAGATCTCATTCATGTGAGACGTCGTCGCGACTATCACCTTTGCGAGTAGGCAACTCCCAGGCACCCGATGTCACCCGCTCGGAATCCCGAGACTTGGCGGGCAGCCCGCGCCGCATCGCGGCCCCTACGCCGTGCTCGATACTCGCGGCTCCCGGCGGCTTCATACCCATCCGGGATCCTGCATTCTGCTCGTCGGGGTCAGCGCATAATGCGCACTCGATGCTCCGGCCGTCGGCTCTCCGACCGCGCCGCATCACGGCCTCTATCGGGCGTGCGACAATCGCGGCCAACGGCTTTGGTGTCGGAGGACCGGCGTCACCGATCTCAACGATCCATCGACTCGAGGCTTGGGGCACCTCCGCGCCGCCGATATGTGGCAACCGCGCATGCCTTCAGACCCGCACAGTTCGCCGGATACCGGGTGCGTAGCGACGCGTGCCCGTGCGTGATTATCGCGTTGGGTCTGACGCTGCGGTCGGCTGATGTCGAGTGCTGATTTCGCGTGGATTGGGGCCGTCGGTCGGTGTGATGACGAGCTCTGTGCGGTCGCGGGCCAGACTGGTGCGAGCCCGCAGGATTGATGGAGGCAATATGGCGAAGTCGGAAGTGGTCGCTGGTCATCGACCGGGCCCGCGTCGCCCTCCGGGGTCCCCGTCGGGGCCCGACGAGGTTCGTCGAGCGGTGCTCGACGCGGCCGCACAGCTGTTCGCGGAGCGTGGAGTCGGGCAAGTCTCGCTGCGTGACGTCGCCGCGGTGGCGAACACCCATCTCGGGCTCATCGGCCGGTACGTCGGCGATCGGGAGGAACTCGAGCTGGCGGTCTTTGATGACCTGTCCGCCCAGTTGGCCAGAAGCGTGAGTGAGAACCCGCTGTCGGGTCAGGGGCACGGGGTCGAGACGGTGATGGGCAAATGGTCGCGGGTGACGGCATCTCTCGTCCTCCGGGGACGCCCGCTGGCCGGCCGCGAGGGGTTCAACCCGGTCGCCGCGATGGCGAACACCATCGTTGATGGGTATGGGCTGGATCCGGTCGCGGCACGAGTTCGAGCGGCACAGATCGTGGCAACGGCCATCGGATGGCGGGTCTTCGAGGACTACCTGGTCGAGGCGGGTGAGCTGGATGAGGTGCCGTTGGGGATGCTTCGGGAGGAGTTGGTGCACTCGGCGCGCCGGCTCGGTGCGACACCGTGGCCGTCGCCGGCCGACCCCACCCCGCGTCACACCTGACAATCGGGAGCCGATCGGGACCATCGCCCCTGGGCGGCTCGGAGCATTGGCCGCATGATGGGTACATACGTACACATTGATGCGGTTCTCTTCACGAAATGACGTGAGCCGCGCAACCCAGGAGGAGAGTTCGATGTCCGAGAAAGTCGCCACCACCGTCCCGCTGGACTGGAACGAGGTGTGGTTCACGAACTGTCCGATGGTGTCGGCCAACAACGTCGACCAGGAGTTGGGCTGGTGCCGCGAGGAGTTCAAGAAGATTGGCGTCGAGTACGCCTTCTTCCGCCATGCGCCGGAGAACAACTGGTACCCGCACTACGTCCACAACCTCGACAACCTCGTTCGTTTCGGCGGGCTGTACCCGGCAATCGACGTGAACGCCGACATCCGCCGGACGCGGCTGCTCGGCGCCACGCAGGTGTACGAGGGCGGCTGCATGCTCGTGCGTGCCCGCGACGACATCTTCCGGATGGAGGATCTGCGGGGCAAGAAGATCGGCCTCACCAAGAGCCTCAACACCATCAAGAACGACTGGTGGCGCGTCCAGGAGCACGCCGGCATCGAGTTGATGCTGCGGATCAACGGCATGACGATGGACGACGTCGAGATCGTCGAGTTCCCCTATCCGGACGACTGGTACGACAAGCCCGAGATGCTCCAGGTCGCGATGAACAATCCCTCCGAGCTCTGGCTACGACGGGACCACAAGCACGACCTCGCGTTCCGTCCGTTGGAAACCGGGCTCGAGGAGGGCGTCGTCGATGCGATCTACACCCAGAGCAAAGTGTTCCAGCACCTCCAAGAGGACACCGGCAAGTTCAAGGCGATCGAGGACCTGTCTCGTCATCCCGACTACACCCTGCAAATGGCCAACTGTCCCGCAGTCATCACGTGCACCGACGTCATGGCCGAAGAACATCCCGAGTTGGTCGTTGCCTACATGAAGGCGATGATCAAGGTCGGCCGATGGGCCAACGGCAACAAGCATGCTGCCGCCGAGATCCTCAATCACCAGACGTTCTATCGGGATGCCGAGGACACCTACCAAGGGATCAAGGACGTCGACATGGTGCCCAACCTGTCGCCGAAGAACCTGGTCTCGATCGACATCGGCAAGGACTTCATGTTTAGCCACGGCTACATCGACAACGACTACGACGTCAACGAGTGGGCGGCGCCGGAATTCCTCGAACAAGCCGCCCGCGAACTCCTCGAGGAGGAATGGACGCGTCAGTCGACCTCGAAGCTCCCCGAGCCGACAGAGCTCGACGTACCCAACACCCGCCTCGGCTGACCCGCGTCCCATCGAGCAGGAAGGAAGCAGCAGCGATGGTGAAGTCTGTCACCGAGATCGATTGCTTCGGCGACATCGACGATCTTGCGATCCTCGTCGAGCACCATCGCGCCAGCGTCGGCCTTGAACTCCGGGGTGAACGACCGCCGAGTCCCCGGCGTGTTCGATTTCTCCATCGTTGACATGGCTACCTCCTTCAGAAGGTGACCGGCTCAACGGGGGGAGGCTCAATACCCGCTCGAACCCGAGCGATAGTCGCACGCAAGAGCGCTCGGTTCCGCGCAGCAGTCCCGGCGAAGTGTGCGGCCTCCGAGCCCGATCGACCCACCGCATAATCTCGCCGCAGGCGCTCGATCCGTCGGTCGACGACGAGATCGGGATGAAGACGTCGGCGCCGGCCTCGCTTGGGACCCTCTGACTCCTGTGAAGAGGTCGCTGATACATCGCCCGTCGTTTGATACATCTCATGCGCCGCGGCAGGTGTCGTACTGCCGCTGGCAGGAGGTCGTCAGCGGACATTCGATGTATCAGAGATGTATCAATCCGAGGTGCACCGGGCTGTGTCAGCCTGTCCGGACGGTGTCAACCCGTCCACACATCGTCCCTGCTCAACGGTATGATTCGACATGATCCGGTACGAGCCGGATCTCACCGATATTGCGCTCTTTCAGATTTGGGAGCAGGAGGCCGGGAGTTCGAATCTCCCCACCCCGACCACGTTGAGGCGGGGGTGGCGACCGGCTTGGATCGGCACGACGGCGTCGTCGGCGGGGACGAACCCGGCGGAGGTACCCGGTGTTCGTCATCACAGCGCGGTTGTGAGCGCGCCCGTGGTTGGTGCCCTACTGGCCTCGTGCGTGACGGACGGTAGCCCGGGGTGTGCGAGTGGTGTTGCAGCAGTCCCATGAATGCCCGAAGCGCATCGACCCACGGCGCTGAGCTCGAGCCCGACGCCGCGTGTCCGAGGTGATCGCGACGTAGCAGCGTGGCACAGTAGTCCTGGTCGGCGGCGACCAGTCGGGTCAGTTCATGGACCGGCACCGACTTGGTGAACGCCGAATGGACCCTGCCGTCGATCGAGCCACGTAGCGAGGCCTGTGTGAGCAGATTGCTGCCATTCCTCGAGCCAAGCGGCGAACGCGAACGTACGCCGGATCACCGACCTCAGTCTCTCACGCCGCCGTCCGCAGCGCCTAATGTCAATCCCGTTCGGTGGGCCGATACCGTCACCCCCCGCCAAGTCATTCCCCGTGTTCCGTTTCCTCGTCTCATCCCTCGCTGCGGTCGTCGTCCTGATCGGCCTCGCCCCGGCTTCTGTCGACGCGCACTCGGGTAAACAGAGCTATCTCTACGTGTCGGTCTACGACGACGGCGTCGACGGACGGCTCGAGATCCCCGTCGTCGACTTGGAGCGGGTGCTCGATGCACAGATACCCCAGAGCATGGGCGGAGCGAGCGAGGCGGTCCGCGCGCTGACCGGCGAGATCATCGGCTACGTACGTGAGCACCTGAGCTTCGCCGATGACGACGGTCCGTGGACGCTCGACCTCGGAGACGTGCTCCAGATCCTCCCGACCGAGAACGGTCCCTATGTGGTCCTGCCGTTCGCGATCGACGAGAACTTCGACCGGGCCCCACGCGCCTTCACCGTCGACCTCAGCGTGATCATCGAATCCGACGCGGAGAAGGATGCGCTGCTGATCATCGAGGACGACTGGAGCAGTGCGACGTTCGACAACGGAAGCGAGCCCCTGCTCGCCTTCTCGACCGGATCGACCGAACAGCGAGTCGAACTCGGTGGCGCGTCGACGGCCGAGTCGATGCTTGCGATTCGCGGCATCGGGACCGACGCAGTCCGCACGGGCATCGACTCACTGCTGATCGTGGTCGGAGTCGTCACAGCTGCTGTGATGGTTCCCACGGCTTCTCGAAAGCGAGTGGTGTCACCGGCGCGGGTCGTCCGTCGATTGGCATCGGGGTTGCTCGTCCTCGCGGCGGGCCACTCCGTGACACTCTGGGTGGCCGGAACCGGGGTGCTCGCACCATCGCCGCGGTTGGCGGGCATCCTCACAGCGCTCGGTCTTGCCCTCGTCGCTGCCTTCGTCCTCCTCGCCTGGTGGCGACCGACGTTCTGGTCGATCGCTACGCCGGTATTCGCGGCGGTCGGCGTCATGCAGGGCTTCGGACTGGCCGCGGCATTCGACGCCCAGGATCTCGATCGCCGCCGACCGCTCACGAGCCTGCTCGCGTTCAACGTCGGCGTGGAGGTCGCCGTGCTCGTCCTCGCCGTTCTGGTGGCCATTCCCCTTGGATTGATACGCCGGACCCGGTTGGCGTCGGCGGTCACCGTCGGACTGGGCGCTGCGCTGTCGGGGTATGCCCTCGCATGGCTGTGCGAGCGGTTGGCCGACACCGATTGGCCGATCGAAGAGGTTGCCGATCCACTCCGCGTGTGGCCCCGCAATGTCGTCTTCGTCATCATCGCCATCGCGGTCGCTGCGGCGATTCGCCAGGTCGAGGCCCGCTCCGGTCGTCTTCGCGAGATCGAGGATCCTGTAGCTGCAATGGATCGCCCGCCGTCGCGCGAGCAGGAGGCTGCCCTCACATGATCAAGGACCCCGCCGACCGAACACCGACGGTGCGGAGAGCTGCGCTGGTGGTCGTTGCGGCTGTCGCCGTGGTGCTGGCGTTGCCGACGCCGGCAGCGGCACACGAGTTCGGTCCGTTCGCCATCGACCGCTACGCCGCGCTCAGGGTGGCCCCGGGCGAACTCGAGATCGACTACGTGTTGAGCCTGGCCGAGACGCCCACCCAGGCCGATGGCGATTCGATCGAGGCGGCCCCGGATGCGTACTGCGCCTCCCTTTCCGATGAGTTCACGCTGCTCGTCGACGGCGTCGCTCTCGATACGCCTCCGGCGGCGGTGACGACGGCGCGCCAGGATGGCGACGGCGGATTGACGACGCTGCGGGTTTCGTGCAACTGGACGATCCAGCTTCCCGCCGTCGACGGCGACCGCTCGATCTCCTACGACGACGCGAACTACTCGGGCCGCGTCGGTTGGCGAGAGATCATCGTCGTTGGCGACCGCACCGTCGTGTCCGGCGATGTCCGCGACGAGTCGGTCACGGAGCGCCTCACCGACTATCCGGATGCGGACGACAACCCCGACGAGCGACAGGTCGCCTTCACCGCGATCGCATCGGCCGAGGCCGACCCAGCATCGTTGCCGACAACCGAGCCCGGTGACGACGACGGTGGAGGTGACGCGTTCTCCGACCTCATCGCCGATGCGGACGGTGGCATTGGTGCGCAGATGGTCGCCCTCGGCTTCGCTGCATTCCTCGGTGCGTTGCACTCGCTCGCTCCGGGCCACGGCAAGACGGTGATCGGCGCCTATCTCGTCGGCACGCGCGGAACGAAGATTCAGGCATTCGTTCTCGCGATCGCCGTCGCGTTGTCGCACACGCTCGGGGTACTCATCCTCGGGCTGATCACGTATGCGGCCGGCGCAGCGTTCGCGCCCGAGAACGTCTATCCCTGGCTTCAGGGCGTGTCGGCGCTGATCGTTTTCGGGATCGGCGTGTGGCTCGTGGTCATGGCTCGTCGTGAATATCGGGCACGCACGGCCGAGGCGAGATCGGATCATGGCCACGACCATGGGCATTCCCACGACGACGATCACTCGCACGACCATGATCACGACCACGCCCACGGATACGACCACGGATACGACCACAGTCGCGAACTCGACCACGTCGCCGTCGAACACGAGGCGCGTGAGGTGGCAGTTGCGCTCCTCACCGGCTCGGCTGCGGTCGCCGACGAGCTCGACCATCATCACCACCACGACGACCACGGGCACCATGACGGCCACGATCACGGGCACGGCCATGATCACGATCACGATCACGGACACGATCACGGACACGATCACGGACACGATCACGGACACGACCACGACCACGACCACGACCACGATCACGGCCACGATCATGATCACGACCACGACCACGATCACGATCACGGCCACGATCACGGCCACGGCCACGATCACGATCACGGCCACGATCACGGCCACGACATCATGATCACGACCACGGCTCGGGCTGGCACCGGCACGGGATCTTCCCGCACACTCACCGCTTCGACTTGGACGAGATGGACCTCTCGGGCAAGGTCAGTTGGAAGACACTCGCAGTACTCGGTCTCTCCGGCGGGCTCGTCCCGTCGACGTCTGCGATCATCGTGCTGCTCGGCGCGATCCAGCTCAACCGGATTGCGTTCGGAGGACTCCTGATCCTCGCGTTCGGACTCGGCATGGCCATCGCTCTGGTCAGCGTCGGACTCGGCATGGTGGCCCTGCGAGACAAGGCGTTCGGTGCGATGGACGGCAACTCGATGATTCGCGCTGCCCGGATCTGGATCGTTCCGATTGCTGCGGTGGCGGTCCTCGGCATCGGCGTGTTCCTGGTCATCCGGGCGGCGATCGAGCTCGGGAGCTGATCGACGACTCAGCGCCGGCTCGCCGCTCGACACCGAGACGTCGTGGGCGACCCGTGCGAAACACCGTGTGTTCGGAGCGGTCCAGGGATGTGGCCAGTCGACACGGGCCGCTCGCGTTCGTCGACGCACACAACGGCGTAATCGGGTTCTCATGAATTCCGAGCACGACCTGTAACTGCGTCCAGCTCGCAACTAGTGTCTTGGCATGCAGCGAATGACAACGAGTTCGAATTCCGAGTGCACAGCATGGCCGTGCCCGAACGAGCGCCATGGTGGACGTTCCCGGAGGTTGGCGGCGGCGGTACTCGGCGTGGCGTTCGTGGTTGCGTCATGCGGGGGCTCCGATGACTCTGCGGAGTCGGAGGCATCTGCCGATTCGAGCGCCGAATCGGCGGAGTTGACGGTGGTCACAACGGTGGCGCCGATCACGTCGATCGCTGCGAATGTGATCGGGGATCGGGCGTCGATCGTGGGGATCGTGCCGGAGGGGACGAACTCACACACGTTCGAGCCGCCACCGTCGGCGGCACAGGTGTTGAGTGAGGCCGATGTGGTGTTCATCAACGGCCTCCAACTCGAAGAACCCACGAAGGAACTGGCGGCTGCGAACCTGCGCGAGGGGGTGCCACTGGTGGAGATCGGCGACGCGACGATCGGTCCGGATCAGTATCGTTACGACTTCTCGTTCCCGGAGTCCGAAGGCAAGCCGAACCCGCACCTGTGGACCGACCCGACCTTGGTCAAGGTATATGCGGACGTGATTCTCGAGACGATGGTCGAGGTGGACCCGGCGGGTGAGGAGACGTACGAGGCGAACCATGACGCGTTCATCGAACTCGTCGACGAATTCGATGCTGCGGTCCGGGCGTCGCTCGACACCGTTCCGGAAGCGAACCGCAAGCTCGTCACGTACCACGACGCGTACGCCTACTTCGCCGACACCTACGGATGGACGGTGGTGGGAGCGATCCAACCCGCCGACTTTGGTGAGCCGACTCCTGCCGAGGTGGTGCGCCTGATCGAGCAGATCGACGCGGAGGGTGTGCCTGCGGTGTTCGGGTCGGAGGTGTTCCCGTCGCCGGTGCTGGAGCAGGTGGCCAACGAGACCGGAGCGGTTTACGTCGACGACCTGCGTGACGACGACCTGCCGGGCGAACCGGGCGAAGCCGACCACTCGTGGCTCGGGTTGATGAAGTTCAACTTCATCACCATGACCGAGGCGCTCGGCGGCGATGCGAGTGCGCTCGAGCCGTTCGAGGTACGCAACGTGGTGCCAGACGAGGCGACGTATCCGCAGTGAGGCGACCCCTCGTCGGCCGCGCTCATCTGGGCCGATGGGGTGAGGGTGGGCGTTCATCGTCGCTCGACGACTGTCGACACGGATCTCATGACTGATTCGGGGGACGGGCTCGTCACTTCGATCAGCGAGGAGTCCCGGATGACGAGGTTGGTGGTCGGCGTGGTCGCGCTGATCGTCAGCGGCTCGGCAACGGTCCGCACGTCGCGAACCAACCGACGCGACCGCGGGACGGTTCGAGGTCGTCGAGGTCAGCACCCCGCGCGGCAATAGGACCACCTGACTGCCGACCCGGTCGAGGATCACGTACGGCTGCCATTCGCCCAGGATCAGGACGCGGTTCGAGGCGGTCGTTGCGGCGTCGACGAGCTGTACGGATCGACCGAGCTGTTGAACACGATCGGGACACCGAAGAGGCTGTTGCCGTCGATCATCGGCGGTTCGTCGTCGGTCGGGTTCCGCTGCCGGTGGATGAGTTCCGCGTCGAGAGTCCGAGCTGCCAGCAGTCCGTAGACATCGTCGGGTCGAGCGGTGAACGAAGGACGGCACCGCCCGTGCCGAGCGCGGTGCGCTGTCCCGCGGGCGGCACGCCACAGGCGAGCCTCGTCGGCGACGTAGGTATCGGGGTCGCGGGCTACGAGCGGAACGCCGAGCAGTAGACCGGATCGCTGTACCTCAGGACGTGCTCGGCGACGGCGCTGACGTCACGCGACGGTGAAGCGGCGTCCATGTCGGCACCGACACGGCTGACGGTCTGGATGGCGGAGTTCTTCAGCCCGTTGCGACGTCCCATCGTTCGATCGCGGTGAGGCAGCGGGATCGGACCTCCGCAGCGGTGTCGGTTGCGTTCGGCATGTCCTGCCACGGGCTGCCGTTCTGCCGGACGAAGTTCGGTTCTTTGGGTGAGGCGGCGCGGGCGGCGGTGAGGTCGTCCAGTTCGCCGAGGCGTTGGTCGCGCTCGGCGAGTTCGGGTGGCGCGCCCGCGCTGAACGCGGAAGTGGTTCCGGCTACGGCAACGGCGGTGATCCTGAACGCAACCGTGGTTCGACCCTCAACGCAGGGGTTCTTGTCGATCCGACCGGGACTCCGGCAACGTCGAACATCAACTGGGCTGCGGACGGTGCGAACATTGCGAACTCGGTCACCGTGCACCTCCCTGCATCCGGTCAGATCGACATCTTCGTGAACGGCACCGTCGGTGAAGTGCTGATCGACGTGGCGGGCTACATGGTCCCCGTCGCCGGTGGCACACCAGGCCCGCAGGGCGAGCCAGGCCCGCAGGGTGACGTCGGACCTCCGGGCCCGCCCACCGAATTGGCACCTGTCGGCCGGTTTACCCCGCGCCGGAACGTGAAGACGCCATTCTCGAGTGCGGGAGCGTATTCAGCAACCAATTCAATACTTCGTGCGGATCAATGACGCAGACTCGCCCGGCCCTGGGCGACGACGGTGCGCGTCGGGATGCCGTCGACTGAGGACGTCTTTCTGCACGAGATCGCAAACATGACGGACGACTGCCACCGCCGACCTCGGTTCGGTCGGGACTTCCTGCCCTACGTCGACGCCCGTGCGGGGGCGACGATGCAGGAGTGGATGATTCAACCATCGTTGAACAGTTCAAGGCGTTGGGTGACCCGGTGCGCTGGGCGATCGTGCGTGAACTCCGCGCCGGGACCCGGTGTGCGTGTGAACTCGCTGACGTCGCCGACGTGTCGCCACCGTTGCTGTCTCACCACCTGAAGGTGCTGCGCGAGGCCGGCTTGATCGCCGGAGCGAAACGCGGCCGTTGGATCGACTACTCCCTCGACATCGACGCGCTTGCGGAACTCTTCGTGCGAGCCGAGCCCGAGACGGTCACGTCATGACCCCTCCGGTACCCGACGACACTGCGATGCGCTCCGCTCCGCGACGTCGACCGCTCGGTAACATCAGCGGCCGAACCCGAACCACCCCCACCGTGCTCGCCGAGACACGCGGCGTCATCGAAACGAATCGAGCGGACCGATGACGAGTTCCACCGTTGACGCCGAGGTCCCCGTCCTCGAGCGGCTGTCGCGTCTCGACCGGTTCCTGCCGGTGTGGATCCTCGCGGCGATGGCCGTGGGTCTTGGCCTGGGGCGTCTCATTCCCGACCTGAACGACGCCCTCGACAAGGTCAAGATCGCCAGCGTCTCCCTCCCGATCGCGATCGGGCTGCTGATGATGATGTACCCCGTGCTGGCAAAGGTCCGATACTCCAAGATCGACGAAGTCGCCGCTGACCGCAAGCTGATGGTCACCTCACTGGTGTTGAACTGGTTGATCGGGCCGGCGCTCATGTTCACCCTGGCCTGGCTCCTCCTGCCTGACCTTCCCGAGTATCGGACCGGTCTGATCATCGTCGGCCTCGCGCGTTGCATCGCGATGGTGCTCATCTGGAACGACCTCGCCTATGGCGACCGCGAAGCCGCCGCTGTACTCGTCGCACTCAACTCGATCTTCCAGATCCTGGCCTACGCCGTGCTCGGCTACTTCTACCTCGAACTGCTGCCCGGATGGCTCGGCCTCGACACAGCGGCGCTCGACGTGTCGATGTGGGAGATCGCCAGGATCGTCCTCATCTTCCTCGCGATCCCGCTCGGCGCCGGTTACCTCACCCGCCGGTGGGGCGAAGCCAGCCATGGCGCCGAATGGTACGAAACCACGTTCCTGCCGCGCATCGCCCCATGGGCTCTCTACGGACTGCTGTTCACCGTCGTCGTCCTCTTCGCACTCCAGGGCGAGACCATCACCGACCAACCCGGCGACGTCGCCCGCATCGCCCTGCCCCTCCTGGCCTACTTCGCACTGATGTGGGGTGTCTCGTTCGTCCTCGGCATCCGCCTCGGCCTCTCCTACGAAAAGAACACGACGCTCGCGTTCACTGCCGCCGGGAACAACTTCGAACTCGCCATCGCCGTCGCCATCGGGGTCTTCGGTGTCACCTCCGGCCAAGCCCTCGCGGGGGTCGTCGGGCCACTCATCGAAGTCCCCGTCCTCGTCGGCCTCGTCTACGTCGCACTCTGGGCTCGGCACCGCTTCTATCCCCGGGCCACTCAACCGGGAAGTACGCCATGAACCGCTCCGACCGTGGCGCCGGAACCTCCACGGATCAGGCACACGTCGAAGCCGATTACCTCACGAGAGGTGTCGCCCGCGACATGCCCGTCGCCGTCGAACTGCCCTCCCGAACCCACGCCACCTGACGTCCCGGCCCACCCGACACGCCGAGGTGGCCGTCGTATCGCCGACCAGTCGTCGGTGGATCGCCGGCAGCGAAACAAGCGAATCCGGGCCGGGCAGGGCGTGAGAGGTGGCTTCGAAACGGGGCCGCGCGGGTGCCTCGCGGCGCGGGGTCGAATCAGGATGTGCGGCGCTCGGCGAGAGCAGCGTTGACGGCATCGTCGACGCTCTGGTGGACCCGTTCTGCGCCGAGCCGGTCGATCACACCGTCCGCATCGAGCGTGGTCTGGACCTCGGTCTTGAGACGTGCGAAGTGCAGCGAAATGTCGCGATCGGCGGCGACTTGGACGAGGCGGTCGAGTTCGCCGGAACCCTGGGAGTCGACGAAGTTGACGGACTCGAAATCGATCACGACCCGATCGATCGGGGGATCGGCTGCCGCCTCGACCCGTTCCCGCAGCTGATCGACGAACACCTCGGTCGTGACGAAGTACATGCCGCCGTCGAACCTCATGACCAGCAGCCCGGGGTAGGTCTCGTAGTCGGGGAAGTCGTGGAGGGCGCGGAACGTCGTCGTCCCGGGCCGACGGGCCAACTCCAGGAACGGTGGCTGGGCGTTGATGTAGACCAGCCAGCCGAGCGACAGGATGATGCCGATGATCACCCCGGCGAGCACGCCGGCGGTCAACACACCGACGATCGCCAACACGGCGATCCAGAAGTCGAACCGGCTGACCCGCCACAGACGGCGCATCTGGGCGACGTCCATCATCCCGAACACCACGGCGTCGATGATGATCGCTCCGAGGACCGGCTTGGGCAGATCGGAGAACAAGGGGGCGAAGATCAGCAGCGTGAGCACGATCACGACGCCGGTCATCACCGACGCCATCTGCGTCCGGGCCCCGGACGAATCGGCGAGCGAACTGGCTGACAGGCTCGTCGACACCGGCATCCCCTGGAAGACCCCGCTCCCGACGTTCGCCGCACCCTGCGCCACCGACTCGCTGTCGACGCGGATCCGATAGCCGTGGCGCGACGCGAACATGCGTGCATCGCCGACCGTCTGGGAGAAGCCGATCAGCACGAGCGCCAGCGAGGCGGTCGCGATCGTCGCAGCATTGTCCGTGAACACCGAGATCCCGGGAAGCGCCGGTGCCGGCAGACCCCGAGGCACCTCACCCACCGTCGCCACACCGCGATCGGCCAGATCGAACACGTTCGACGCGATGAGGCCACCGACGACCAACAGGAGCGCACCGGGAACCTTCGGCCACGCGAAGCGGACGACGAGAATCACCGTCAGCGACACCACGCCGACGACCATCGTCGCCGTGTGCCGGTCATCGAACTTTCTCACGAAGTCGACGAATTCCTGCCAGGTGTTCTTGCCCGATGTTTCCGTTCCTGCGAGCTTCGGCAATTCACCCACCACCACCTCGATCGTGGCCCCGAACAGGAACCCGGTGATCACGGCCTTGGACAGGAACCGGGAGATCCACCCCATCTTGAGCACCGCCAACATCAGGAAAAGCAACCCCGCCACCAGGGTCACGGCCGCCACCAACTCCGGAGCCTCCTCGGGCGACATTCCGGCGGTCACCACCGCGCTCGCGGCGACGGCAGCGAGCGCAGAACTCGGCCCGGTCGAGATCTGACGCGACGTTCCGAACACCGCGTACAGCAACGCACCGGCCGCCGCGGCGTAGAGCCCGTTCTGGATCGGAATGAGCGCGATCCCCGCGTAACCGAGGGCCTTGGGAACGACGAGGGCAGCGACCGTCAGGCCGGCCACGACATCGAACCGGAGATCCGATCGCTTGTAGCGCGGCAACCACCCGGTGATCGACAACACACTCACGGCCCGATCCCTCCCCCCATCGGGGCCAATCATGACAGTTCCCGGGGTACCGCGGAAGGTTCGGTGCCGCAGGCACCGGAGAGCACCGTCGACCACCTGCGGTGCTCGGCTGCCCGATGAGCGCAACGCGATCGGTCGTGCTGCAGACCGATCGCCGATCCCGATCAGTTCGTCGGCTCATTCGTGAGATGACGAAAGCCTCTGCCGAGCAGCGCGGTGTGGGCCGATGTTGATGTCATGGACAGGAGAGTCCCTCCTGGCTGGTACCCGGATCCGACGAAGGTTGGCGGCGCTCGATACTGGGATGGTGACGCCTGGACACACACGGTGTCGTGGGGTGGTCAGGTGATGCATACCTCGGTGACGTCGCACGGGTTCAGGCGGTCGACCTCGTCCGATACGTCGCCGTGTCGAATCGGGCTGGCCTCATCGACCATCTGACGGAAGCGCCGATCGGATGCGACCCGCTCGTGAGGCATGTCTGCGAGCTCCGCTCCTCCGTCGGTGTCCTGTTGCTGTTCACCGGTGTCTTCGGGCTGATCGCTTTCTCGTTCGACGAGGTTCGCGGGGATCTTCGCCCGTGGGCCGAGATTCTCGCACCGCTCTCGTTCTTCCTGTCGGGGTGGTATCTGCACCGACGCGGAGCTCTCGTGGTGTCGTCCGCTCTCATGGTTCTCGGTGGCGCCCTCCTGCCCGTGGTCGCGATCGTGTCGGTGACAGACGGTGCAGGCTTTCCACCGGACGCCAGCGGGAGCGCACTCCCGGTCGCGCAGGCGTTCATCTGTCTCGCGATCGCATTCGGGTACGCCCTCGTCGTCCGACGCACACCGGACAGTCCGCTGCGCTTCGTGGCGGCCCCGGTGTTCTGGCTCGGCAGCGGGATTGCAGTCGGCGTCACCGACGATGTCATCCCGACCGGTCGGGACATCCTGCGTCCGGAACCGCTTCAGCTCTCGGTGATGATCGCGGCGATCGCGGCTCACGGTCGTGATCGCCCGTCGCCACGATGCAGCAGCACTCGCGACGGCCACCCTTCGGGTCGCGCCGTATGCCGCCGGCGCGCTCTACGTGGTGGAACTCGTTCTCGCAGGAAACAACGGGTGGGCACCAGGGAGCGGGCTGCTCGCCGCCGGCTCGATGGTGCTCCTCGCCGAACTCCTCGCCGACCGCTTCTCGCCCGCGGTCGTCACGATCGCTCAGGGCACGGTCGTGTCCGCCGCCGGCCTCCGTCTGGCCCCCGGACCCCAGCCGGAATGGGTGGCCGCGGGCACCGCCGTCGCGCTCGTCGTGCTCGCCGAGTGGGCCGGCCGGCGTCGCCCGACGATCGTGGGCAGCACGGCAGTACTCGTCGGAATTCTCGTCGCGCTGCTGTTCACGATCGAGGAGCCCACGGCGGCCCTGACGGCCTGGGGTGCCACGACGGTCTGGACCGTCGTTCGCCGCGTGGTGCCGGCCCGGTGGGCGCCTGCGAGCGATCGATTCGGCCTGGTACCGGCCGCACTGTCGACGGTCACGGCACTCGAGTTGGCACGGGTGATGAACACCGGGCCCGCGCTCGTGGTGTGTGCAGGTGCGGTCTTCGCGATCGCTGTGGCCGGACACCTCCTTCCGCACGTGCACGCCGACCTTCTGTGGCGCTGGTGGGTTCCGACTGCAGCCGCGACCGTGTCGCTCGTCGGACTGGGACGCCCTTGGGGTGACGAACCGGGTGCCGTCGCAGCGGTGGCGGCGCTGGCTGCCGCGGCGATGGCGCTGAGCGTCGTGCGAGCGGAGTCCAGGACGTGGATCAGCATGATGATCGCCATCTGGTCGCTCGCCAACGTCGCCGAGTACGCCTCGGTTCCGTTGGCGGTCCAGGGCGTGGCGCTCGCCGGGCTCGGATTCGTCCTTGTCGTGGTCGGCATTGCCGACGATCACCCGATCGCAGCCCAACTCGGTCTCATCGGACATCTGGTCGGCATCGCTGCCATTGCCATCCCGATCGGTCGCGGTTGGGTGATCACCGCCGTTGCGGTCATCTGCGATGCCTGGCTGCGGCCATCGAGAAAGGTGGCGTCGGATGCACGTAGGTGAACTCGAGAGTTGGGACTCGACCGGCGGTGGCTCGACGTCATGCTCGCCGCATGGGGGTCCGTCGTACTGGTCGGGGCGGTTCTTCGGCATCGGCTCCGGCACGGTCCGGATCCTCGTGAGATCCTCCGCGACGAACCGACTCGTGCGCCGCTGGTCTGGGGAACGCTGGCCCTGCTGATCGGAGGTGGACTCGCGCTGGTCGGTGAGGCGCCGACCGTCACGGGGTGGCTGTGCCTCGCGTTGGCGGTCCCGGTGATGACGGTCGCGTTGCTGCTGTCGGCCGGGTCTGTCGGAGGGCTTGCCGAGCTCCTGATTTCTGCCGGTCTTCTTCTGGTGGCGCCATGGAGTCCGCTGGAGCATCCGTGGTCGATCGTTCCATGGGCCGCCGGACTGCTCGCCGTGGCGTGGTGGCTCCGTCCGCGGGAACCTGCTGGACCGCTCGCTCGCTGGGACCTGTCGACCTTCGTCGTCGCGCACGCCGTCGCCGCGATCGCACTGTTCGCGTCCACTGTGCACGGATCGGTGCCGGTCACATTCGTCGCCGTCGCTGTTCTGTCGGGATTCACCGGGCTGGCGATCGGCCGCCGCGAGTGGATCTTCGCGGGAGCCGTCCTGGCACTGTTCGGAGCGGCATCGGCCGGGCCGGGGTGGCTGGCTCTCGCCTTGGGCGGCGAAGGGGTCGCGTCGACGATCCGCGGGTTGAAGCTCGAGGGTGGACCCAGCCGATCGAGGCTCCTCGTTCTCGGGTCGGCGATGGTCACGCTGGCGGGGGTGGCGGTGACGGACTGGCAGGCCTGGTCGGCGCTCATGGTGATGCAGTCGATCGGCCTCGGCGCAGCCATGTTCACGGTGCCCCTCGCGTGGGTCACGCGCCGAGGCAGAGGGCCTCGTGATCTGTGGTTGGTGTGGCTGGCCGATGCCGCGACGACAGCGATGGTCGCGTGCGGTCTCGCTTTCCTTCCCGAGATCGGTCAACGCGCGGGCGGACTGACGGCTGCAGGGGTCCTCGCGATGTTGGCTGTCTCCGGTGGGGTCTCCGCGTGCGCTGTTCATCCCGTGCTGCGCTGGATTGCGGCGGCGCTGGCGGGTGGCTCGTGGACTGCGGCATACATCGGGCTCGAGCCCGGCCCCGTCGCCGTCGTGGCGGTCGGTACCACGATTGCGCTCGTGGTCGGACTGGAACTCCTCCTCGTGGATGCTGCCAGTCCGACCTCTCCGTGGATCGGGCCGGCGTTCGCGTTGTGTGCGTTTGCTCAGCTCGGATCCTTGCTGGTGGCAGTGAACGAGCTGCCGCGTCGCGGCCTGCTGATCGCCGTGTTGCTCGCGCTGGCGGCGGAGTCGGCGGTCGGCGGCGTCGTGTTTCGGGCGATGCCATTCGTGGCTGCCGCCCCGGCCCTCGCCTGCCTGGCGTGGTTGGTCTACGCGGGTGAATCGCTCGCGAGTCCCCGCTGGTTCACCGTCCCGATCGGACTCACGATGCTGGTCGACGTGGGTCTCATCCGGTGGCTCCGTCGTGGCCGTGGTGAGGACGTCGTGCGCCTCGATCTCGTGGTGCTCGAATTCGTGGGGATGTTCTTCCTGGTCGCAGCTTCGCTCGCCGAAGTCCTGTCGGGCAATCTCTGGTATTCGCTGTCGGCGATCGGCATCGGCATCGTGCTGGGCGCGTGGGGAATCCTCACCCGGGTTCGGCGCCGAGCCGTATTCGGTGCCGCCGTGATCGTCCTGTCCGCGGTCCTCGTGGTCGCTGTTCCCCTTGCCAGGGCGGTTCCGACGTGGACGGGCCCGGCCCTGTGGCTGGCTGTCGCTGCCCTCGGCGTGGCCGCCATCCTGTTCGCGACGCTCTTGGAGCAGAGTCGATCGGCGATCCGGCACGCCGCCACCCGACTCGATGAGATGACGAGCGGATGGGAATAGACCGACTCACCGGTCGATACGGGTCACGACCATGCGATGGTCGCCGAACTGCTCGCCGACGCGGTAGTCGGTCTGTTCGAGGTCGGGACTGACGAAGACGTAGTCGCTGCAGTTCGATCCGGATGTCGGGGCGCGGCACGCGTCGAGGTCGCTCATCGTCGTGAACCCGGCCCCGAGCAGGGCAGCGATCTCGTCGAACTCACCCGGCCGGCGCACTGGGTACTCGGGCGGATCACCCTGTTTCGGGTTGAAGTCGCCGGCGAGCACCGTCGCACTATTGCCGTTCCACTCATCGATGATGACGTCGATCTCTTCCATCCGGACCGCCATAGAGCTGGGGTCGTTGTGATGCTGGAGATGGGTGGCGAGCACGTGGAGTGAGGATCCTTTCCCCAACGCGATCGTGACCACGAGAAGTGATCGACGTTGTGAGTTCCCGGCGTGGGGGAGTCGCAGCACGTGGCTGGATTCGATGGGAAACCGTGACAGGACCAGAGTTCCGAACTGTTGGCTGGCAGCACCGCCCCATGCCATGTGCATGTCGAGGCGCCGTGCGAGCCACTCGGCCGCGTCGAGTTGTCCCGACGACGGCCACCCGCGACCGACCTCGTTGAGTACCACGATGTCCGCGACCTCCACTGCGTCTGCGATCGCCTCAGGATCCAGTCGTCCTCGTTCGTCGACCGCCTGGCGGACGTTCCACTGAATCAACCGGATCGCCTCGGGTGGAGCGGACACGGACCCTGGAGACGTGGCAGTCGCGGTTGCGGTCACCGTTGCGAGCAGACCGCAGGCGCACACGGCGACGACGGCGTGGCGCCACCGACGGCGGGCGGGTTCTTCGGTGCGGATCGAGTGTCGAAGTCCCGCCGTCACGGTGATGAGACCGAGCGTCGCCGTGACGTAGCGATTGTCGATGGGCAATGGCTCGTCGTAGTGCAGCTGGAACAGCAGCATCGCAACGAGCGCGAGCGCCCATCCGAGCGCGAGGCCGAGTTCGGTGCGCCGCGGATGGCGAGTTCGCGTCGTGAACACGGTCCCCACGATGACCCCTGCGGCGACCTGGCACGCCCAGGTGATGGCGACAGTGACGTTTCCTGTCGCCTCCGGCAGCAGGAATCCGGCGACCGCAACCGTCCCCACGGCGCCGAAGAACGCTCCCGTGCCGGTGCTCGTCGCGGCGACGGCGCCACCGAGCGCAGCGAGCAGCCCGACACCGATGACGAGTGCTGTGATCGCCGCACCCGTTCCCGCTGCCGCGGCGAGGTATCCGGAATTCGCGAGAAACAGGACTTCGATCGCGAGGATCGCGCCGACCGCGACTCCGGCGGTCAGCGACGGCGAACTCCAGTCGGAGTGCTCGTTTCGTTGGCTGGTCCGGTGCGTCCACACCGCTGACGCGGTGAGTGCGGCCGCGAAGACGGCTGCCACCGCGAATGCGATCGGGGACCGTTGGTGGACGGGATCCCACGTGTCGAACACAGCCATCACGACGAGATCGAGGGCGAGTCCGATCACGATGCCGGTCGCTGGCGAGATCGCGTCGCCGTCGTCAGCGGCGGAGAGTGCGAGCGTCAGCGCGATGAGTGCGGTCATCACACCGAGCGCGGCCAGGCTCGTCGGAATCGATGTGAACAGCTGCACGGTCGCGCGCCACACAGCGAGAAGCACGAGAGCACCGGTCAGGGATCGTCGCCGACCGAATGTCTTCGCGAGGAGGGGAGTGACGCATGGCGTGACGACGACGACAGCAACCGCCATGAGGGTCGTCTGGAGGTCCGTTCGTTCCTTGAGGCCGTACAGGTCGGGGAACAGCACGCGGAAGGCTTCGAGCGTGACGCCGAGAGTCAGGGGGATCGGTAGCCAGGCAGCCACATGTGTCGGGGCGCTCGCCGTCTGCGTACGGGACCGAGCCTCCTCGCCCATCGTGCACCTCCGAGGTGTCTACTCCATCGTGGCATCGCGGTGATCCGCGACCGGAAGGGTCGAATGGCACAAAGCCCTTCGTCGACCACCCCATTGACACCTTCGCCACCGGACGGTACTTTCTGTATCAGTTAATTAATGGGAGAGGAAAGTTCGAGACGGGCCATGAAGACAGCGGAGGCAACGCTCGACGACGCACGGCTCGACGACACCTTCGCCGCGCTCGCCAACTCGACACGGCGAGCGATCCTGGCCCGCCTCGCCGAGGGGGAGGCGAGCGTCAACGACCTCGCCGCGCCCTTCGATCTGACACTCCCGGCGATCTCCAAGCACATCAAGGTGCTCGAGCACGCCGGGCTCATCACGCGCGGCCGTCGAGCTCAGTTCCGTCCGTGCACCATCGCCGCCGCCCCACTCGCCGACGTCGTGAGTTGGGCCGAGCGGTACCGCCACATCTGGGACGACCGATGCGACCGGATGGACGACTACGTGCGAGAGCTGCAGAGCACCCGAGACGGGAAGACACCCGACAGGAAAGAGGATGACCAATGATGGACACCAAGGACGTCCGGATCGAACGCACCTTCGACGCACCCATCGACCTCATCTGGGCCATGTGGACCGAAGCGGAACACTTCGCCAACTGGTACGGCCCGATCGGTGCCAGGATCCCGACCGCCGACATGGACGTCCGGGTCGGCGGCCGTCGCCACATCGCCATGGAGATGGAGACGCCGAGCGGCCCGATGCAGATGTTCTTCGTCGGCGAGTATCGCGAGGTCGACCCGAAGACTCGCCTCGTCTACACCGAGAGCATGGCCGACGCCGACGGCAACGCCATGACCGCCGAGCAGATGGGCTTGCCAGCCGGCACACCGATGGACACGTCGGTCGTGGTCGAACTCGAAGACCTCGGCGCCCGTACCAGGATGACCGTGACACACGTCGGCGTTCCCGCCGATTCCCCCGGTGGCGAGGGTTGGGTCATGGCGATCGACAAGATGCAGGCGCTCGTCGCCGGTCTCCGCGGCTGAACGCCCTGGTGGACTCAGAGGAGCCGGCGCGGTCTCACGTCGCTGCCAGAATCGGATCGATCGGTGGCGCCGGCGGTGGCGCCTCACCGTCCGGTGCGGCGGTGCGGCCCGCGCGGCCGTCGAGGATCGCCTTGCAGATGACGGCGGCGAGGATGATCGCCCCTCCGACGACGGTGTTCGTGGGCGGACGTTCTGCGAGGACGAGGAACGCCCAACACGGAACGAGAATCATCTCCGTCTGGGCGAAGACCATCATCGCCCCGACCGGCACGCTGCGCGAGGCGCCGTTGTAGAGCATCGTGCCCCCGACGATGAACAGTCCGCCGTGGAGGAGAGCGAGCGCGATGTCGCCACCTGGCGGAACCAGCGTGTTGCCTCCGCCGATGGTGACCGCGGCGCAGATGGCGATCATGAGCACGGCGTAGCCGGGCATGACCGGCGACCAGTCGCGCTCGGGTGCCGAACGGACCAACGCTGTGTACGCGGCGAATCCCAACGCAGAGCACAGAGCCGCCAGGTCTCCGGCGAGGTTGCCGCCACCGAGTCCACCCAGGAACATCACCGCAAGACCGATCATCGCGACGACAACCGTGGCGATTGTCCGCGCGTTGAGTCGTTCTCCGAGGAACCACCTGCCGAGCACGACGCCGAACAACGGACTCGTCGATCCGAGAAACGCGGCGTCGGCCAGACTGGTCGACTTGACCGCGTACACGAACCCGATCGACGCAACGAGCAGAGCGAGGTTGGCTGCCATCATCCGACGCCCGGAACGGAACGCGACGATCGTCCGGCGCGGTTGGCGGGTGACGAGCGTCCAGACCTCGACGACGACGATGATCCCGAGGGACCGCCAGATCAGGTACTGAAACGCGTCGGTTCCGTCGGCGAGACGCGCGGTGATCGCGCCGAAGCTCCAGACGGCTCCGGCGCCGAGCGCCATCACGGAACCGACCGTGACACCATTCCCATCGAGAGATCGGGCCACCTGGCCTCCGTTTCGATCAAGCGAGAACCCGACCGGGACGCTCCGGCCCACGAATCATATCCCAGACCCTCCGGTCCCGACGGGCTCACCGGAGCGGAGTGATCGATCGGCCGCCGTCGGGTCGAGGTCCGAAGAAGCCGTGCTCGGGTGCCGGGTGGCGGCCGGTGCCGCGAGCGTGGGACATACTGGGTCGATGATCCACGAACGTGCCGGCTCGCTCGCGACCCCAGCCGATCTCGTCGACGTCGCGCATCTCGTGTCGACGTACTACACGGTCGAGCCCGACCCCGACGACATCGCTCAGCGGGTGGCGTTCGGCACGTCGGGACACCGTGGATCGAGCGCGATCGGATCGTTCAACGAGGCGCACATCGCCGCAACCACGCAGGCGATCTGCGAGTACCGCGCGACGCAGTCGATCGATGGTCCGTTGTTTCTCGGGCGGGACACCCACGCGCTCTCCGAGCCTGCATGGACAACGGCGCTGCAGGTGCTCGCCGCGAACGACGTCACGGTTCTGGTCGACTCCGACGATCGGTACACGCCGACGCCGGCCATCTCCCATGCGATCCTCCGTCACAACGGTGCGCGCGCGACCGGTGCCGGCCTCGCCGACGGGATCGTCGTCACGCCCTCGCACAACCCTCCGAAGGACGGCGGGTTCAAGTACAACCCGCCCCACGGCGGGCCGGCCGACACCGACGCCACCGGCTGGATCGCCGCCCGCGCCAACGAACTCCTCGCCGCCGGGAATCCGGGGGTCCGGCGCGTCACGGCGACCCGGGCGCTCGCCGCCGACACGACCGGTCGTTACGACTACTGCGGGCATTACGTCGAGGACCTGTCGTCGGTGCTCGATCTCGACGCGATCCGTGACGCAGGCGTGCACATCGGCGCCGACCCGCTCGGCGGGGCGAGCGTCGACTACTGGAGCCGCATCGCCGACACCTACGACCTCGAACTCACCGTGGTCAACCCACTCGTCGACCCGACATGGCGGTTCATGACCCTCGACTGGGACGGAGCGATCCGGATGGACTGCTCGTCGCCCCATGCGATGGCATCGCTGATCGGGGCCCGTGACCGCTACCAGATCGCCACCGGCAACGATGCCGACGCCGATCGACACGGCATCGTCACCCCGGACGCGGGCTTGATGAACCCCAACCACTTCCTCGCCGTCGCGATCGACTACCTGTTCTCCCATCGAGCGGACTGGCCAGCGGCAGCGGCGATCGGCAAGACGCTCGTGTCGTCGTCGATGATCGACCGTGTCGCCGCGGGTCTCGGTCGGTCGTTGGTCGAGGTTCCGGTCGGCTTCAAGTGGTTCGTGCCGGGTCTCCTCGACGGATCGGTCGGTTTCGGCGGGGAGGAGTCGGCCGGCGCCTCGTTCCTCCGCCGCGACGGCACGGTCTGGACCACGGACAAGGACGGCATCCTGCTCGCGTTGCTGGCGTCGGAGATCCTGGCCGTGACCGGGTCGAGCCCGAGCGAGCGGTACCGGGAACTGACGGCCGAGCACGGCGATCCGGCCTACGAGCGCATCGACGCGCCGGCGACTCGTGAGGAGAAGGCTGCGCTCGGGTCGATGTCGCCGGATCGAGTTCCGCCCGGCGAGTTGGCAGGCGAGCCGATCACGGCGGTGCTGACCGAGGCGCCCGGGAACGGAGCATCGATCGGCGGGCTGAAGGTGACCACCGAGTCGGCCTGGTTCGCGGCTCGGCCGTCCGGGACGGAGGACGTCTACAAGATCTACGCGGAGAGCTTCCGCGGCCCCGCCCACCTCCGCGAGCTGCAGGGTGAGGCCCGCGCCCTGGTCACGTCGGTGCTCTCGACCGCAGGCTGACCCAGCATCGGTCGCGCGACGGCCGGTGGCGATCCCGGCACACGAGCGGGACCGAAGCCGTCATCCGCTCTGTCAAGAGGTTTCAATCACACGGGTTCTGGCTCGGCAACTGAACGAATTTGCTGCGTCCGAGCCCTGCTCGAGTTCGGCTCAGCTGAGAATCGGAGCATCAGATTGCCCGCGTCATTCTCGAACCGGAGGAATGGAAAGCGATTTTGTCTTGACCTGCGATGGGGGCGAGCGTAGGCTCACTCTCAGTGGGAAAGGGCCTTCAGGCCCAATTTCTCCCGCGGTTTCTGGATGTTCACTCCGCTTTGAAGGGATGAGAACATGTCGATGAATTGGCCGAGTTGCATCGTCTCTCCTTCGCCGGAACTCGAAGAAAAGATCCTGGCAACTCGTGAGCAAATACTCTCGGGGAAGTCCGCACCGGCTCGGGGTACTTCGAAGCTGCTCGATTCCCGGTCCTACACCCTGATCGTCGGCCGGCCGCCGGCAACACGCGATCACACGTTCGGGTCGCGGCGCCGTGAACCGGCGCCGGTGACCGGGACGAAGCGAGCCATCGTCCTGCTCGTGGACTTCCCGGACGCGCAAGCCACGCTGCCCGCCGCGCACTACGAGGACATGCTCTTCTCGACCGGGACGTATGCGACGGGGAGCATGCGCGACTTCTTCCACGAAGCCTCGTACGGGAACCTCGACGTGATCGGATCGGTCCATGGCTGGTTCCGCGCCCCTCAGCCGAAGTCGTACTACACGAACGGCGACTACGGATTCGGCGCGTACCCGCAGAATGCCCAGAAACTGGCCGAGGATGCGATCGACCTCGCCAATCCCACGGTCAACTTCGCGCCGTTCGACAACGATGGCGATGGCGAGGTGGAGGCGCTCGTCATCATCTGTGCGGGGACCGGGGGCGAGGTGACCGGCAACACGGGCGACATCTGGTCGCACAAGTGGGGAATCAACCCGAAGACCGTCGATTCCGTGCAGGTGAATCGGTACTTCATGGCGCCCGAGGACGGGCGTGTCGGCGTGATGGCGCATGAGCTCGGACACCTGCTCATGGCGTGGCCCGACCTGTACGACACCGACTACAGCTCTGCCGGAACCGGGCGGTGGGACCTGATGGCCGGCGGGAGCTGGAACGACGGCGGAAACACGCCGGCGCACCCGACGGCGTGGTGCAAGGCGCGGGCAGGTTGGGTGAGTCCGACGACGCTGTTCAACTCTCAGGTCGACGTGGTCATTCCACCGTACGCAACGGCAGGCCGGGTCTACAAGCTGCCGATCGGCTCCGCAGCGAGCGATGAGTACTTCCTCGTGTCGAACCGCAATCAGACCGGGTTCGACACGCATCTGCCCGGGTCCGGGCTGATCATCGAACACTGTGACGATGCCCAGGGCAACAACACCGACGAGAACCACTACCTGGTCGACATCGAGCAGGCCGATGGTCAACGCGACCTCAACCTGAACGTGAACCGCGGCGACGCGGCCGATCCGTTCCCGTCCGGGGGCAACACGAAGTTCACCGCGACGTCGACGCCGAACAGCAATGCGTACGACGGGTCGGACTCACAGGTGTCGGTCACCAACATCGCGACATCGGGCGCGAACATCTCGGCCACGTTGAACGTGGGGGGTTCGTCCGCCCTGCACTGGGAGAACAACGCGTCGGTCGTCCGAACCTACGCGACGGTGCACGCGAAGAACGCGTGGGTCTTCCTCGGTGGCATCGGTTGGCGGAAGGTCCATCCCGATGCGCCGGACGGTGTGACGAACACGTTCATGACCGCCTGCGACGCGCTGGCGAACGCTCGACATGTCGACGTCAACATCGACGGCGTCGCGTTGTACCAAATCGTCGGCCATTGATTGCGGGATATCGGGCAGTGAGTTCGCCCGGAATAATCATAGATTGGAGGAGACCATGTGGCACAATGATCGTTCGGTTGTCCGAACCTTCTCGACACATCACGCACAGAATTGTTGGGTGATGATCAGCGGCGTCGCCGGCTGGAAGAAGGTGCGGCCGAATGCAGCAGATGGAGTGACCAATGTTTTCATCATCCTGTCAACTGCTTTGGCAAACGGCCGCAATGTCGATGTATTCATCAATGGTGATCAGGTCGAGCGAGCCACGTTGCGTTAGGCCGCTCAGTCCGCAGGGAGAGAGACGACGATGAACCCGACCGTGACCATCAGGATCGAGATGCAGGGGAGCGGCGACACCGCAGTCACCGGCGTCGGCGTGGTTGGTGCTGCGCCCGGTCCGCCGGGGGTCGCCGACGGAGCGGACGCTTCCGTTGCTGCCGGAGTGGGCGCCGCGCCGGGTCCGCCTGATTTCGATCAGGGGGTGGCGGTGGTTGGTGAGGTTGCGCCGGGTCCGCCTGATTTCGATCAGGGGGTGGCGGTGGTTGGTGAGGTTGCGCCGGGTCCGCCTGATTTCGATCAGGGGGTGGCGGTGGTTGGTGAGGTTGCGCCGGGTCCGCCTGATTTCGATCAGGGGGTGGCGGTGGTTGGTGAGGTTGCGCCGGGTCCGCCTGATTTCGATCAGGGGGTGGCGGTGGTTGGTGAGGTTGCGCCGGGTCCGCCTGATTTCGATCAAGGCGTGGAAGCCGGAGACGCGTGAGTCCTGCAACGCCGGTGGGTGGTCGTTCGACCCCGGCTTGAATGGTTGGTATGGGAACTCCACCTCGACCCGTTCCGGCGGCCCCGAACGAAATCGAGATCGAAGCGGAGGTGTTGGGGCGCGAACCGTTTTCGGAACATCCGCGACGTTGGCTCGTCCACGTCCGCGTGGACACCTCGGTGAGTGTCCACGGACCGAACTTCGCCCATCCCGGCGAGCAGTACCGAGCGTTCGCCACCGAGCCCATCCCGGAATTGTCCGATGGTTCCAGGATCTGGGCGCGCGCCGAGTACATGGGCGACGAACGAGGCGGGGCGCTTCATCTGAGGGAAATCCGCGTTCTCGAAGGAGACTGAGCGCTGGTCATCCGCGGCCGTGTGTCACGACCGGACAGGTCGTCGACGCGTGATCCCTCGTCGGCGGACGGGGGAGCGGCGTCGGTGCGTCGAGACGGCTCATGGATGCGTCGTCGGCCGTGATCTGCTCCACTCGTGCTCGGTTGCGAGTTGTGTCGCCGCTGCAAGGCGTCGCGAGTGTCGACGCACGCTCACGAGACGGACGTCGTCCATGCCGTTGTCGTTCGATGAGCTCCGACGCCAGAAGCGGTCGGTCTCGACGATCGTTGCGACGCGCGGTCCGCCGATCGCGTTCGGCGAGGCCGCGTCCATCCGACTCCAGGCGTTCTGCAACGCTGCAGCAATGAGCTTCGTGCTGCTCTGCGGGTCACACATGATCACCGTGCGTTCGATCGGGAAGCGGTCGATGACGCGCTGCAGTTCGTATGCGGTGCCCGCATTGCGGTCCGTGAAGCCCGACAGATCGAGCACCGCCACGTCGACCTGCGCCAGGAGCACGTCGACCGCCCGTTGCCAGTACGACCCGTGACACATCAGGGCGCGTACGGGATACGCGCCGTATTTGTCACGCGTGCGGATGCGTGTCGGTCCGAGGTCGTCGAAACGGCGGCGTCCCGGGGGGAGCGGCTCGATCGGTGCCGAGCGGATCGCCTGCGTCAAGGCGTCATCGGTCCCGATGAACATGCCGGCGAACGAGCCCCGGCGTTTGGCGACCCGGTACTCGCGGCGTGTCACCGCTGTTGCGCTCCTCAAGAAGTACACATAGCCGAACTCGCGCCAGGCCGACTCGACGAAGGTGCGGATCCGCGGCTGGTTGTCGAACAGCCGGAGATAGACGAGGTTGATCGGCCGATGACCGATCACGTTGGCCTGCGCCGTCACCCGGCGAAGCCGCGCGGGCGGCTTGGCGTACTTGCTCGCTCGACGTCGCGTGACATCGAGCCGTGGCACGGTTGCGGCGCGGTGAGCTGCCGGCGCGGTCTCGTGCGTCGGGATGAGTGAGACGAGCGAAGGGTCCGACGACAGCCGTTCGATTCGGCGCGCCCTTCTCCAGCGGGCAGCGTTGTAGACGGCGGAGGCACCCGCGAGGATGGCGAGCAGCGCACAGAAGGCGGCCGCACCGAGCACCGCGGCAGCCGGTGGGTCGACCGCGGAGGCCACACCCGTGTCGGACCAGGCACCTGCGTGGAATGCAAGCGCAACGCCCGAGGCCGTGCCGGCGACGATCATGACGATGAAACCACCGATCGTTGCGCCGCTGCGCGATGGTTCGAGACGGAGCACCCCTCGCTGCTGCATGTTCGACCATCTGCCCATGGCGAGCCCCCTGTCGTCTCCTCTGATCGTACGTTTCGGTTCGGTGAGCACCGGGCCGACGCCGAGGAGGCGACCTGATGTCGGCGACCGAAGCGCCGAACCCGATGACCGTCATCGGGACGACGTCGACGTCGCCGCGGCTCGCACCATGGGTGGACCGAGATGGAACTCGGCCACATCCGGCGGGAAGGCACTGCGTCGGTCCAGGTGATGCGTGGTGGGTCCGAACTCGCGTGCGTACAACCGTCGGTTGTCAGTCGGAGGCCGACAGAGGTCGCGGACGCGGTGTTGACCGTGGCCAGGGGGACCGCCAAGAAGTGACCGCGGCGGTGCGGTCACGCCGCGACCCCTACCTGTCGTTGGTGAGCAGTGCGGTCTTGTCCGACCGCTTCTCGCGCTTGGCGACCCGCTTCTCCTTGAGGGTCTTGCCGGTCTTCTTGCCGGACCGTTTCTGGGGTGACCTATCGGACATTGGGTTCTCCTCGTCCGGATTCCTCGTCCAGGACGTCGACGGGGCGACGCGCGCCACCGATCTCGCCCGCCACGTCGACCGCAGCGCGATCCGCGCGGCCACGGTGAAACGGTTCGACGTGTCGGCGATGGTCGAACAGTACGTCGCGGTGTACCGCAGCGTTCTCGCCGAACACGGTTGATCGACGATCGTCGTCAGCGCGCGCCGGTGAGCGTCGGCAACAGAGCCTGCGCGACCGCCTCCGGCTTCTCCTCGTGCGAGAACAGGCCGGCGCCTTCGATGACGGAGAGTTCGGCGTTCGGGAACGTGGGGACCATCGCCTCGGCACCGTGCAGAGGGAAGAACGGGTCCTGGTCCCCCCACACGAGTTGGACCGGCACGTCGATCTTCTCGTGAATCGCCGGAAGATCGGTCACGTGCTGCATGTCGAAGCTCCTGAGGAGTTCGGTCGCCGCCACCGATCGTGGCCGGCTCTCGTGCAGCGGCGTCAGGAAGAACTCGTCGAACTCGCCGTCGAGCAGTGACGAATCGGCGAACGCGTCGCCGAAGACCAGTCGGGAGCGGCGGATCCCCGGCTTGCCCGCCACCCACCGGAGGCCTGCACTGAATCCGGGCAGGTGCCGAGCAGCGATGAACGACCTGAACCGCCAACCCGGCGCCGGGGGTTCGGTGTCGATCAGCCCCATCGCGCGGAGCCGCGGGTCGCCCGCCATCGCGTGACGGGCGATCAGGCCGCCGCTGTCGTGCCCGACGACCGCCACCTCGTCGAACCCGAGCAGGTCGACGGTCCGGCGAACCGTCTCCATGTGTTGTTCGATCGTGAGGTGGGTGTTCGCATCGAATCGGCTGGATCCCGCGGACGGGAAGTCGATGACGTGGCACGTGACGTGGTCGACGAGGTGGGGGAGCAGCAGCCGGAACGTCGCCCCGCTGACCGGCCAGCCGTGCACGAACAGTACGTCGGGGCCGCACCCGACCGTGCGGTAGGCGGCTTCACCCGCGCCGACGTCGAGCCAGCGGTCGGGCTCACGGCGGAAGAGGTCCGAGGCTTGCGAGGCGGTGAGTGTGGTCATGGTGTCTCCTGGTCGGATGAGGGGACGAGTCGCTCGGGCCGGGCGGAGCGGGCGTTCCGCGGTTTGTAGTGATCACTACGAAAGAGTAGTCGCAGTGATCACTACAATCAAGTGGGTGGGCCACAAGCACTCCAGGGCGGACATCCTCGACGGGGCGCTCGCCGCGGCGTTCGACGACGGGCTGAGTCGGTTGACCTTCGGTCGGGTGGCCGAGCGGCTCGGGATCAGCGATCGCATCGTCGTCTACTACTTCCCGACCAAGGACGATCTGATCGGCGAGGTGGTCCTCGCCATGGGTGTCGAGCTGCAGCAGACGCTCGCCACCGCGTTCTCGCAGCCCGCCAACGATCACCTGGAGCTGGTCGCCGCGGCATGGCCGGTCGTGGCATCGCCCGACGCCGACCCGGTGTTCGCGCTCTTCTTCGAAGCGAACGGCCTCGCGGCGAGCGGTCGCGAGCCGTACCACACGCTCGTCCCCACGCTGGTCGAACTGTGGATCGACTGGGCAGCGGGCTTCGTGGACGGCGCACCTGAGCACAGGCGTGTCGAGGCCGAGACCGCGGTCGCCATCATCGATGGCCTGCTGCTGTTGCGTCTGCTCGGCGGACCCGACGCCGCACAACGCGCCGCCCGACGACTGGGCATCGCATGATGCGCCCGCGAACCACGCTCCTCTGAACAGCGCACCGTCGTCGCAACGGCCGCTCCAGTCGGCGGGTGAATCGACCGATACCCCGTTGAGGCCCGACCGGGCCAGACGGGAACGCACTGCAGATGACGTTGGAATTCCAGAGCCGCCCGATCGAGCGGGCGGCCGAAGGCGCAGCGAGTCGCCGCGGCCCACTGCGACCCGCACGACTCGTCAGCGTCCGGCAGCGCGAGGGCCGTCGACTGGCCGGGCATCGATTTCGCGCGGTCGATGCGCTGTTCCTGGCGGGCGCCGTTGCGCTCTTCATGCAGCATGCGTTCGATGGTGCGGTGCTCCTGGCACCGTTGGCCGAGGTCATTCCGGTCGTTGCCGGCGCCTGGTCGGTGTGGACCTTGGTCGGGGCGTTCGGGCTGTACCGCTTCGGTCGGACCGAGCATGTGGTCGTCCACCTCGGTCTGGTGTGGGTGGCCACCGTGGCCGGCGGCCTGGTTGCGGCACTCGCACACACCGTCCTGCCGGCAGAGCAGACCGATGCCGGCGACACCGTGCTGACGATCGCGTTCTGTGGGATCGGCCTCTCGATCATGCACGCAGTTCGCTCGTGGCGGGTCGCTCGCTGGCGCTCGATCGGTCTGCTCACGCCGAACGTCGTGGTGGTCGGCGCAACCCGTCATGCCGAAGTACTGATCGCCGAGGCACTCGACCGACGCGACATGAACATCCTCGGCGTCTTCGACGATCGGTTGGAGCGCTCACCGCTCGCGATGCTCGGCGTCCCGATGCTGGGCACGACCGAGGCGATGCTGCGCCATCGGATCATGCCGTACGTGGATCTCGTCGTCGTCACCATCGATCCCTCAGCAGTGGCACGCGTGCGCCAGATCACCGAGCGTCTCGCGGTGCTGCCGAACACGGTCACCCTGCTGTTCGACGAGTCGATCGCGAGTCGTCGGGCGCGGGCGATCGATCAGATCACCGATGCGCCTCTGCATCCGGTGGCCGACCCCGCACGGAAGGCGTTCGCCAAGCGGGTCCAGGACCTCACGATCGGCGTGGCGTCGCTCATCCTGTTCGCACCGCTCATGGTGGTGGTCGCGCTCGCCATCCGACTCGACAGCGCCGGACCGGTGTTCTTCCGTCAGCGCCGCCACGGCTTCACCAACGAGGAGATCTTCGTCTGGAAGTTCCGCACGATGCGGCACGAGGACGCCGACCCGACCGCGACCCGTCAGGTCACCGCCGATGACGATCGCGTCACGCGGGTCGGCCGCATTCTCCGCAAGACGAGCATCGACGAACTTCCCCAACTGTTCAACGTGATCGCGGGTCAGATGTCGCTCGTCGGTCCGCGCCCGCACGCGATCGGGATGAAGACCGGTGACGTCGAGTCGGCCGAACTCGTCGCCGAGTACGCCCATCGCCACCGCATCAAGCCGGGCATGACCGGCTGGGCGGCGGTCAACGGCTCACGCGGTCCGTTGCACGAGCCCGAAGACGTGTGTCGGCGCGTTGCGCTCGACATCAGCTACATCGAGCGCCAATCGTTCTGGCTCGACGTGCAGATCATGGCGAAGACGATTCCGAGCATGCTCGGCGACCGGGGTGCGGTGCGCTGACACGCGCGTGACGGCTCAGCCCCGCGGATCGAAGTCGAGATCGAGGGTCTTGAGACCGCGCAGGATGAAGCTGTCCTCGTAGGTCGGTTGGTGGCGATCCGCGTACCGGAGGTTCGGCAGGTGATCGAGCATCGCCTCGACCGCGACCTGCGCCTCGGCGCGAGCCAGTCCGGCGCCGATGCAGAAATGTTCGCCGTTGCCGAACGAGAGGTGCTCGCGAGCGTTCGGACGCGACGGGTCGAAGTCGTGCGGGCACTCGAACTTCCCCGCATCGCGGTTCGCTCCCGCGTACACCACCCACACGTGGTCGCCGGCGGGCACCGTCACGCCGTCGATCGTCACGTCGTGCTTCGCCTGTCGGTAGAGGCCCTGGACCGGTGCCTCGAACCGGAGTGCCTCCTCGACGAACGACGGGATCAGCGTGCGGTCGTCGTCGATCACCCGCTGCAACCCAGGCTCAGCGGCGAAGCGGTTCGCCATGTTCGCGATGAGCTTGGTGGTGGTCTCGTTTCCCGCCACGAGGAACTGTTGACACATCGAGATCTGTTCGGCCCGGCTGAGGCGCTCACCGTCGAGCTCGGCGTTCGCGACATCGGAGACGAGGTCGTTCTGCGGCTCCTTCGTCCGCTGCTCGAGCTTGTCGGAGAAGTACTCGGCGAACGCCTGGGTGCTGGTGATGAAGTCGCGCACCTGGTCGACGCTCGGTGCCGCGTTGCCGATCGGGATGACGAGGTCGTCGGACCACTTCTTGAACATCAGGAGGTCGTCATCTCCCACACCCAGGGCGTCGGCGATGATCCGCATCGGCAACAGTACGGCGTATTCCGACACGAGTTCGACCGTGCCCCGGTCGACGAAGCTCCTCACCAGTTCGTCGGAGCGTTGCCGCACCTTGGGCTCGAGCTCACGGATCCGTGCCGGCCGGAACGCCGCGTTGACGACACGGCGTTGGCGGACGTGCTCGGGTGGGTCGGCATTGAGCAGCACCGCGGCGGTCCGACGGCCCGTCAGCATCTTCTCGAACGCCTCGGCCATCGCCGGCTCCGCGCTCAACGTCGCCATGGCGGTCGACATCGCCGACTCCCGCGGTCCCGGTGACGTCGGCGACAGCGAGGACCAGTTGTCGGTGTCGCGGAGAATCGTCCGGGCGGCGTCGTACCCGGTTGCGATCCAGGCGCCCAGCCGATCGTCGTGGACGAGCGGAGCGTCGGCGCGCAGTGCGTCGAAGATCGGATACGGGCAGCGCAGCGCGTCCTGGTCGCGATCGAACAGCGCTGTGACGTCGCTCATGGCACGCACGGTAGAGCAGGCTGGTCGACCGATCGGAGTCGAAGGGCCGCGTTCGCAGAGCCGTCAGTCGGGCTGGTCCTCGGCGCGGTCGCGGATGAACTCGAGGATCTTGATGTGCTTCTTCGTGTCGTCGATCATGAGTTCGATCAGGAAGCTCCACAGATTGATGTTGCGGAGCTCCTTCAACTGCTTCGAGAACTCCTCGAGCTCTCGAAGATCGCCACGTTCGATTCGGAGCAGATCATCGGTCACGCGTGTGATTCGGAGCCGATCGGTGTGGAAGCCCGCGAGCGAAGGAATGGGCTGTTCCTCACCCGTGTGGTCGCGCAGCGCGCTCATGGTCGCGGCCAGGTCGTCGAAGATCCGGTGGTGCCTGACCTCGTCGTCGAGGATCATCCGTGCGAGATATCGGAAGGCCGGCGACATCTCCTCGTCGTTCGCGAGCCGCTCGTACTCGTCGAGGATCTCGCCCTCGACCCGGCCGTGGCTCGACACGTGCTCGTAGACGTCGTCCTCCCACTCCTTCGTCCCGAAGGCCTTCCGTCGTCGTCTGCTCACCCTGAACCTCCTCGTCGTCGTGGACGGCTGTCGCCGATCGGCCGATCCTGCCGTCCGCTCCGGGATTTCGATAGGGCCCGTGGTCACTTCATCACGAGTGAGCCTCGAAGTCCCGTGAGATCGCGCGACGCCCGCTCCTCCCCGCGGGAGTCGCGCGCTACTGTCCCCGCGTAGCCCCGACCCCCGAGGATCCGTGACCATGATCATCCATCCCAGCCCGCTTCCCGACGTCGAGATCCCGGACGTCACCATCACCGCGCATGTACTGCACCGCGCCGAGGAGCTCGCCGACCGTGTCGCGATCCGTGACGCGGCGGGCACCAGCTCCTACACCTACGCCCAACTCGGCGGCGCCATCCACACGCTCGCCGGTGGCCTCGCCGCGCGGGGCGTCGCCCCCGGCACCGTGGTCGGGCTGATGGCACCGAACCTTCCCGACTACGCGGTGGTGTTCCACGGCGTCGCCGTCGCCGGTGGCGCCGTCACCACCATCAACCCGACGTACGGTGCCGAGGAGGTCCGCCACCAACTCCAGGACGCCGGAGCGACGATGCTGTTCACGGTCGCCATGTTCGTCGACACCGCTCTCGCGGCGGTCGAGGGCACCGATGTCACCGAGGTGATCGTGATCGGCGACGCTCTACCCGGGACCACGTCGATGGTCGATCTCCTCGGCGACCGGATCGATCAGGTCGCGGTCGACCCCGCCACCCACACCGTGGTGCTGCCGTACTCGTCGGGCACGACGGGCCTTCCCAAGGGTGTGATGCTCACGCACCGCAACCTCGTGGCCAACATCGAGCAGTGCCGCCACGCGATCAAGTACACCGACGACGAGGTGGCGCTCGCCGCCCTGCCGTTCTTCCACATCTACGGGATGCAGGTCCTGATGAACGGGCTCCTCGCGAACGGGGTCACCGCGGTCACGATGCCGCGCTTCGACATGGTCGAGGCGCTCACCGCCGTCCAGGAACTGAGGATCACGAGGTTCTTCGCTGTGCCGCCGATCATCCTCGGTCTCGCCAACGCACCGATCGTCGACGAGTACGACACCTCGTCGGTTCGCCAGATCTTCTCCGGTGCCGCGCCGCTCGGGGCCGAACTGGCCGCCAAGGCAGGTGAGCGGCTCGGCTGCGAGGTCGTCCAGGGCTTCGGCATGACCGAACTGAGCCCCGTCAGCCACTGCACGGTCGAAGGTGACTACCGCCCCGGGACCAGCGGCGTCACGATCTCGAACACGCAGAGTCGCATCGTCGACCCCGACACCGGCGAGGACCGGGACGTCGGTGAACGCGGAGAGCTGTGGGTGAAGGGTCCGCAGGTGATGGTCGGATACCTCAACAACCCGGATGCGACCGCAGCGACGATCGACGAGGACGGATGGCTCCACACCGGCGACATCGCGATCATCGACGAGCACGGTCACATGACGATCGTCGACCGGATGAAGGAACTGATCAAGTTCAAGGGCTTCCAGGTCGCGCCCGCCGAGCTCGAGGCGCTGCTCGTCACGCACCCGAAGGTCGCCGACGTCGCCGTCATCGGTGTGCCCGACGACGAGGCCGGTGAGGTGCCCAAGGCGTTCGTCGTGGCCGCGCCCGGTGAGACCGTCACGATCGAGGAACTACAGGAGCTGGTCGGCGAACACCTCGTCAGCTACAAGCAGATCAAGCAGCTCGAAGTCGTCGATGCGATCCCGAAGAGCGCAGCGGGCAAGATCCTCCGCAAGGAGTTGCGCGCCCGCTGAATCCGCGTCCCGCACAGACGACGGCGTCGAAGTGCGCCAGACTGGGATCGAGATGAAGACGGTCGGCTCCCGCCCCATCGACACGATCGACGTGCTGTCGCTCCCGGTGTTCGTCGGGACGATGATCTGGGAGTCGCGCGTGCTCGCCAAGCGAGAACTCCGCGAGCACGGTGATCTCGACGACGCGACGAGCGAGGAGTTGTCCGACCCGTCGCTCCCCGCGGACCCGCTCGTGCCCGTCGGCTACGAGCCACGCGACACGAGGGCGAGCCTCGCGATGCTCGGCGGCAACATCGCGGTCAATCTCGCGATGGCCGGCGCGGTCGGGGCGCTGAGTCGATTCGTCTTCAAGCGGCGGATCGCACACCTCGGTGCGACGAAGTGGTCGTTGCCCGTCGCGATGGTCGCGTGGGACTTCCTCTACTACTGGGACCACCGTTGGATGCACGAAGTCCGGCTGCTGTGGGCCAACCACGTCACGCATCACTCGAGTGAGCGGTACAACCTGTCCACCGCGCTCCGCCAGCCGTGGTCCGGGTTCCTCACGTCGTGGGTGTTCCTTCCGATGCCGCTGTTCGGCATCCCGGCGCACCACGTGGCGAAGGCGGGCCAACTCAACCTGCTGTACCAGTACTGGATCCACACCGAAGCGATCGACAGGCTGCCCAAGCCGATCGAGGCGGTCTTCAACACGCCGTCGCACCACAGGGTGCACCACGGTGCAAACCCGCAGTATCTCGACAAGAACTACGGCGGCATCCTGATCGTCTGGGACCGATTGTTCGGCACGTTCGAACCCGAGGTGCGCCGGATCAGGTACGGCCTGACGAAGAACATCGAGACCTTCAACCCGATGCGGATCGGCTATCACGAGTTCGCCGACATCGCCCGCGACGTGCGCGCCGCGAGCGGATGGCGCAACAAGCTCGGACATGTGTTCCGCCGGCCGGGCTGGCGGCCGGAAGCGCCAGCGTCGCCGGCCCCCACTGCCTAGCGGTCAGATCTCGCCCCGTCTTTCCATCCAGAGGAACGTGACCCAGCCCGGTGCGATGGGCAGCCAGAACGTGGCCAGTCGGAACGTCAACACCGCCGAGATCGCGATGCCCGCCTCGAGGCCGAAACCTGTCAGCGCCGCGACCATCGCCGCCTCGAGGGGGCCGATGCCGCCCGGCGTCGGCGCGATGTTCGCGATCGCGGCCGCTCCGAGATACGCCGCGCCGATCTGGGCGACCGTCAGCCCGCCGCCGAACGCCTCCACGGAAAAGACCAGCGCGAAGAGATAGCTCATCGTGATGAGCGTGGACCCGCCGAGCAGCGCCGCCACGCGGATCGGACTCCGCACGATCTGGGCGACGTAGCCCGCGGCTCGGCGGATTCCGTCGATGATCGGCCGGATCACGAGTCGTCGGACCTGCGGGAAGAGCGACGCGATCGCGACGGCCGCGAGGCCGACCCCGGCCGCGAGCAGGAGTGTGCCGATACTCGGCAACGAGATGCCACCGACGTCGGCCCCGCCCGCCCACGCGAAGAACCCCGCCATCAGCAGCAGGTGGGTGACGATGCCCGCAATCGAGTTGAGTGCCACCGATGCGCTCGCCTCCGCCGAGGTCAGACCGTTGCGCTGGAGGAAGCGGCCGGCGAGCGCCATCTTGCCCGAGCTGGCAGGGCCGACCAGCTGGGCGAACGACGAGGCCACCTGGCTTCGGGCGGAGGCCGCCATCGGCATGGGTTGGGCGACGGACCCGAGAAACGACACCGTGGCGAACACGAAGTAGGCGAGTGATGCGGCCAGGAGCGCCGGAGTCCACTCCCACCGCGCCTCGCCGAACGCGTCGATGGTGTCGCCCAGATTGCCGAACTGCGGGAGGAGCGAGTACACGGCCAATGCGCCGGCGAGGATCATGACGAGCGTTCGTGGGCGAACCCGGGCGAGCCGCTCGAGTTCGACGTCGTCAGCGCCCGTCCGCTCGTGCATCTCGTGGCGGAGCCGGTCGAGCAGGTCGCGTTCGCTGCGGATCGACCGACCGAGTGATCGGCTCAGCGCGAGGGGTTGCACCAGTGGCAGCGCCCGGGCCACGGCATCGCTGCCGAGGATCTCGACGCCGACTCCGACGGCACGTTCGGGTCCGACGACGAGTCCGACGGCGACGAGGATCTCGGCCACATCGCGCGCCCGGGAGCGTTCGTCGGCGGCGAGTTCGGCGTCGTCGTAGTCGACGAGCCACACCTGGCGGTCCGCGCCCACGAGCATGTTGTCCAACGTCAAGCTGTGGTGGGCCGTGCGCGTCGCGTGGACCGAGCGAACCGTCTCGAACGCGGAACGGAGGAGGTCGTCGTCGATCTCGTCGGCGTCGAACCCACTGAGCGGTCGGCCGACGACGAGTTCCTGCACGAGGAACGACGCTCCACCATCGGTGACGCCCACGCTGATCACCCGCGGGCTCCTCGTGCCGTTGTCGCGAACGGTTCGGGCGGCGAGCGCCTCGTGTTCGATGCGCCGTTTCAGCGTGCTGTACGGCCTGCGGACCTCGGAAGACCGCAGACGGATCGCTCGGTACAGCCGAGTGAGGAGGTCCCAGTTCCGATCGTCGGGAGTCCGCAGTTTGACGAAGGTCTGCTTGCCGTCGCGTTCGACGGTTTCGTACACGACGCCGCCCGCTTCCTTGTCGCGCCGACGGATCTCGACGGGATCGAGCCCCACGGTGTCGAAGGCGGCGAGTACCTGCTCGGGGCTCGGCTCGAGGTTGGGTGAGCCGAACACCAGCAGCGTGAGTGAAGCGACGACCACTCCGAGCGACACGGCGATCCAGGTGTCGAGCGGTGGCTGACCCGGGCCGAGCAGCCGCAGGATCATGAGCACGATCACCCACGACCACAGGGCTCGTTTCCACCGACGAGGCACGTGCGCCGCGCCCACGACGGTGGCCGCAACCGCGGACGCGAGGTACTCCGTGGTCGGGAAGTCGGCAGCCACGAGCTGAGTTCCGGTTGCGGCGCGTTCGGCCAGCATCGCGGTGACGTCGCGTTCGCCGAGCCAGACGGTGACGAGGGTGATCGCCAAACCGGCGACGAAGGACGACAGCCAGACCATGAGCAACAGCAGCCACTGCCGTCGCCACAGGACGACCACGACGGCGAGCAGCGGGACGAACGTCGCCATGATCTGGGCCGTTCCGAGTACCGCCTGCTCCACGGAGTCCGGAATCCGTCCGATCGCGTCGACGACATCGTTCTCGACGCCGGAGATGGTGCCTTCGGCGAATGACGCGGCGAACAGTCCGACCAGGACGAACGCCCAGCCGATGAGGAGGCGGATGAGGTCGCCCGGTGCCCAGCGTTGTCGTGGGGACGGCGGTGGAAACAGCGTGACGGAGGGTGCCCCGGCCGCGTCGGGGTCGATCACGGTGTTGCTCACTCCTCCACGATCCTAGATCGAGCGCCGCCGGTTCTCGCAGGGCCGTCCCGACGTTGTCGGCCGGGTCCTCGACCTCCGCACTACTGTCCGACGCGGGGAGGCCCGAAGCGCCATGGATGACCCGGTCACAACCAGGAGGCAGCGGTTCGCCGGCGTCGCGAACGCGGTGCCGATCGTGCGCTGGTTGCCGGAGTACCCGCGCCGCCGCCTCCGCGGCGACGTGCTGGCCGGGGCGATGGTGGCCGCCCTGCTGATTCCGCAATCGCTCGGCTACGCGCGGATCGCCGGTGTCCCCGTCGAGGTCGGCCTGTACGCCGTGCCCCTCGCCCTGCTTGCCTACGCGGTGCTCGGTTCGTCCCCGCAGCTGATCGTCGGCCCGGCATCGACGGTGGCCATCGTGTCCGGATCGCTGGTGGCCGACATCGCCCGTGACAATCCGGAGGACGCCGTCGCGATCACGTCAGCGCTCGCGCTCGCTGCCGGCGCGGTCCTCGTCCTGGCAGGAATTCTCCACATCGCGTGGCTGGCCGAGTTCTTGTCCAAGCCGATCGTGACCGGGTTCGTCTTCGGCCTCACGCTCACCATCATCGTCGGCGAGATCCCGACGCTGTTCGGGATCTCGAAGCCAGGGGGAGATCTGATCGGCGTTCTCTGGCGGACGGTGGATCGATTCGACGAGGTGAACTGGACGACCGCCCTCGTCGGCGGCTCGGCGCTTCTCGTGTTGTTCGCGGGTCGACGGCTCGTCCCGCGCGTCCCGTGGGGTCTGGTCGTGTTGCTCGCAGCGGTCGTCGCGTCGCGGATGCTGGACCTCGAGGAGCGCGGGGTCGCGATGATCGGTGACGTGCCGCCCGGGCTGCCGCCGATCGGGCTTCCGGGGATCCCGCGCGACGACCTCGGCGCCGTGCTGGTCGGGGGCGTCTCACTGGCGTTGGTGGCGCTCGCCGAGGGGCTGGCGGCCAGCAGGCTGTTCGCGACACGTGGCGGCTATCGCGTGCAGACCGAGCACGAACTGGTCGGCATGGGTGCTGCGAATGTCGCGGCCGGACTCTCCGGTGGGTTGTCCGTTGCGGGGAGCCTCTCGAAGACGGCGGCGGCGGAGCAGGCCGGCGGTCGGAGCCAGATCGCGGGGTTGACGTCGGCGGTGCTCGTGATCGTCGTGTTGCTCGCCTTCACCTGGGTGTTCGAGGACCTCCCGCAGGCCGTGCTCAGCGCCATCGTGATCGCAGCGGTGTGGGGGCTGATGGATGTCGCGGCGGTGCGCCGGTACGCGCACGTTCGCCGCGCCGATCTCGTCGCCTCCGTCGTCGGCATCGCCGCCGTCGTCCTCTTCGGGCCACTCGCCGGCCTGGGTATCTCCATCACGGTTGCCTTGCTCTCGATCATCTACCGCTCGAGTTCGCCGCGGATCGAGGTGTTGGGCAAGATCAGCGACGAAAAGGCCGCGTGGGGACGTGTGCGCGGGCACCCCGATCGCCGGCCCGTCGACGGGGTGATCGTCGTCCGGCTCGATGCACCGCTGTTCTGGGCGAATGCGACGGCCATCGAGGACCGGGTTCTCGCGGAGGTCGCAAAGTGGCCCGAGACCCGTGCGCTCGTTCTCGACCTCGAGGCGACGACGCAACTCGACACGACGAGCGCCGACGTGCTCACCCACCTCGCGGGGGAACTCGCGCGTCGCGGCGTCAGGCTGTATCTCGCACGGGTGCTGCATCGCGTCCAGAGTGTCCTCGATCGTGCCGGCTTCTTCGACATCGTGTCCGACGAGCAGTTCTGGCACAGCATCTCGCAGTGCGTGCGCGCCGCCCGTCGACACACCGGCCTCAAAGAAGCGACGCCCGCACCGCTCGACGACGCGGACGAGGCGAACGCTGCGGACCACGACGAGGTCGAGGTTCTCGACGACGGCAGCTCGGCGGACGGCGAGGGCCCACGACCCGCGAGGGACTGACGGGAGTCGGCTGCACGGCTCCGGAGGTGGGAACATCGTTGCATGTATGCAGTTGCAACGTTCCTCGTGGTGGCGATCCTCTCGCTGGCGTTCACCCGACTGGCGGCCGGAGCCCTGATCGCCACGGGTCTGCCGCCCGATGTTGCCTCGTTCCAGGCGCGCTCGGCGTTCAGCGGTGCCGGGTTCACGACGACCGAGGCGGAGAACGTCGTCAATCACCCGGCACGCCGCAAGATCATCGGGACCACCATGTTCGTCGGCAACCTCGGAACACCCACGCTGGTCGTGACGGTGCTGGTCGGCTTCCTCGCGCCGGGGCCCGGCGACACGACCGAACGGACGCTGGTCACGGTGTCGGGTCTGGTGCTGATCATCATGATGGTCACCAACCGTCCGGCACAGCGGGCGCTGGCACGCATCGGTCAGCGACACGCCCGCAAGCGGCTGCTCCCGCATCTCGAGCACGACGTGGTCGAGCTGTTCACGGTTGCGGACGACTTCGTCATCGGCTCCGTGCGCGTCGTCGATCGACCGGGCCCGCAGGTCCGCAGCCTGCGGGGAATCGACGACGCACTCCCCGAGGTGAGCGTGCTCGGCGTCCGCCACCGTGGGGGCTACCTCGGCCGGCCGCCCGTCGACGTCGAACTCGACGCCGGCGACGAGATCATCGTGTACGGGCGTCGTCGAGATCTCGATCGCCTCGACACGTAATTGTGTAACGAGGATTACAATGCAAGCATGACCGACTCCAACTCATCCACCACCATCGAGGCCTGGTTCGCCGGGCGCCTGCCGTCGGAGTGGACGGACGTCCGACCGGCCGGGATCACCGTCGACCGCGAGGAGATCACCGTCACCATCGCGGTCCAGGCCCCCGAACTCGGCGACGACGCCAGCGACGCCGATCGTGCCGAGGCAGTCGCCGGCCGTGTTGCCGGATTCCGAGAGGACACTCGTGACCGGCGCATGGCGATCGCCCGTGAGGCCGAGCACCGCTTCGAGCGCAAGGTCGCCTGGGCCGTCACGGTGGGCGACCACGCTCAGATCTTCACGCACCTCGCGGTTCCGGTGATGAGCAGGCTGCGGCAGCCCGAACGGATGGTGCTCGACACGCTCGTGGCCGCCAATGTCGCACGGTCCCGCGCCGACGCGTTGGCGTGGTGCGTCCGCCTCGTCGGCAAGAATGCCGACGAATGGCTCGGCGACCTCCGTGCTGCGATGTCCACGGTCGACGAGGTGCGTGCCGCCGGGCCCGACGCCTGACCGCCCCCGTTCACGACCCCGACCCGTGCCGCGTGGCACCATACGTGGGTGTCCACGGTGGCCCTCGACCCTCGACAACTGATCGACCTGCTCGATCTCGCTCCGCACCCGGAAGGTGGGCACTACATCCAGACGTGGTGCGCGCCCTCGGCGGGGGGACGTCCCAGTGGCACGGCGATCTACTTCCTCTTGATGGCGGACGAGATCTCGCACTGGCATCGCATCGACAGCACCGAGATCTGGCACCACTATGCGGGCGCACCGCTCGCCCTGTCGACGTGGGTCGACGGCGCAGACGTCACGACCCGCCGACTCGGCACGGACATCCTGGGCGGGGAACGCCCACAGCTCCTCGTCGAAGCAGGCGAGTGGCAGTCGGCCCGACCGCTGGGCTCGTGGACCCTGGTCGGCAACACCGTGTCGCCCGGCTTCGAGTTCGGCCGGTTCGAGCTCGCCGCACCCGGTTGGCAACCGCCCGTCGAGGTGGCTCCCTCGTGACCGTTCCGGTCCCACCCACGCTCCCGATCGATCGGCCGCCGCCCTCGTGGCGTCTTGCCCGAATCCTGGTGTTGGGGGTCATCCAGGCCGGCGTCCTTCTCGTGATGGCAGCGTTGCTCGGGGGGTTGAGCATCGACGGTTTCGGTGCCGCCCTCGGCATGGTCATGGTCCTCGCACTGCTGAACGCGCTCGTGTGGCCACTCGTCATCAGAGTGACCCTGCCGCTCGTGATGTGGACCGTCGGACTGTTCACGTTCGTGCTCAATGCGCTCTTCGTGTCGGCCGCCGCAGCGGTGACGGGTGGCGTCGAGATCTCGTCGTTCTGGATCGCGCTCGCCGTCGCGATGGTGCTGACCATCGTCAACCTGACCGTCGGCGGAATGCTCCACGTCGACGGCGATCATGTCTGGCGCAGCAAGGTTGCCCACCGAGTCCTGAAGCGCCGGGACGAGGTGGAACGCACCGCCGTTCCCGGGTTCCTGTTCGTCCAGATCGACGGGCTCGGCCACGACGTTCTCGCCCACGCGATGGAATCCGGCAATGCCCCCTTCCTCGCACGCCTCGTCTCCGCGGGCACCCACTCGCTGCACCGTTGGGAGTGCGACCTGTCGTCGCAGACCGGCGCCATGCAGGCCGGCATCCTCCTCGGCGACAACCACAACATGCCGGCGTTCCGTTGGTACGAGAAGGAAACCGGACGCATCATGGTCACGAACCGGCCGAAGGACGCGGCCGACATCGAACATCGCCAGTCGACGGGCACCGGACTGCTGGTCGGCGGGGGAGCGTCGCGCGCCAACGTGTTCACCGGCGACGCCGAGGATTCGATGCTGACGTTCAGTTCGGTGAGCGACAGGTCGCGGTCGGGAGAGGGGTTCCTCTACGTGGTCTCGACTCCGTACACGTTCTTCCGGATCATCGCGCTGATGGTCGCCGACATCGTGCGCGAGAAGCGTGCGTACCGACGCGCACGCAAGGACGGGGTGCGACCACTCGGAGAGCGCGGTGGGGTGTACCCCCTCCTGCGAGCGGGAACGACCGTCGCGCTCGCCGAGATCACGTGGGCGGTGCTCGTCTCGGACCTGGCGCGCGGCGTCCCGGCGACCTATGTCGACCTCGTGGGCTACGACGAGGTCGCCCACCATTCGGGCATCCTGGCGCCCGATGCGCTCGACACCCTGCGCCGCACCGACGACCAACTCGAACGGCTGCTCACCACGCTCGACAGAGCGCCGCGTCCATATCATGTGGTGGTCCTCGCGGATCACGGCCAGACGCAGGGCGAGACCTTCGAGCAGCGCTACGGCGAGACCCTCGACGCGGTCGTCCGGCGCCTGGCCCGGACTCGCGTGACCGCCCCGGTGCTGAGTGAGGAGGGGTGGAACAACGTCAACGGCCTGCTCACCGACGCCGCCGCCGACCCGTCGACGCTCGGCCACGCGGTGAGACGGGCGACGCGGGGCCGGACGACCGAAGGCGAGGTCGTGGTCGGCCCCGACACCGAGCGAATGGTCGATGCCGACGCCGTCGACGACGTGATCGTTCTCGCCTCCGGCAATCTGGGACTGGTGTCGTTCGCGGCGATCCCCGGTCGGGCGACGCGCCAGGAGATCGACGCCGCGCACCCCGGCCTGATCGAGGAACTCCGACAGCACGGCGGTATCGGATTCGTGCTCGTCCGCGACGAGGCCGATGGCGACGTGGCGCTCGGGTCGGCCGGAGCCCACCATCTCGCCGACGGTCGCATCGAGGGCGAGGACCCGCTGGCCGTCTTCGGCCCGCACACGGCCGACCATCTCCGACGCACGAGCGCGTTCGACAACTGTCCCGACCTCCTGATCAACAGCTTCTACGATCCGGTCACCGACGAGGGTGCCGCCTTCGAGGGGCTGATCGGGTTCCACGGCGGGCTGGGAGGCAGGCAGAGCCATCCGTTCGTGCTCGCGCCGGTGGACCTCAGCCGGCCCGAGACACCACTCGTCGGCGCGCGGTCGATCCACGACCTGTTCAAGAGGTGGCTCGACGAGTGCGGACACGACGGCTCGATCCGCGTCTCCTGAACGAATCGCCGCCGTGACCCGTGCCGGTGGGCGCCGGCGGGAGCGTAGAGTCGCGAGCCGTGACGGATTGGATCGCGATCACCAGAAGGAACGCCCGCTCGGTGCAGACCACGATCGGGTGGATCTACTGGGATCCGGGCGCCGTGGCCCGACTCGAGGGATTGGGACTCCCGGGTGGCCTCGGATACATCGCCGGACGCTGCGCGCCGCTCGGACCCGCCGGGCCCGAGGCGGTGGTCGCCGCGTTCGGGTCCATCAGCCCGCTCGGCATCGCGCTCGCACTGGACGCCGTCGACACGCACACGACGTTCGACGAGGTGTGGGCGGCTCGCAACGATGCCGTGCTGGAGGGCCTCGCCGTGCACGCCCCCGACATCCAGGAGCCGCTCGCGGCGCTGGGACCGGAACTGTGGCCGGTCGTCGATCGGCTCCCGCGGCTCGGGCGGGTCTTCTTCGGTGCCCACCTCCGGATGCCCCGTCCCGCGCACCCGGTGCTCTCCGGTTGGCACGCTGTCAACTGCATTCGCGAGTGGCGGGGCGACACCCACTGGGCCGTCGTCGCCGCGGCCGGTCTCACCGGGGCCGAGGCGTCGATCCTGCACAACGCATGGGTGGGATACGAGAAGGACTGGCTGTCGAAGTCCCGCGGCAGCAGCGACGACGACACCGCCGCCGGATGGACGTCGCTTGCTGCCCGGGGTCTGGTCACCGACGGTGAGGTCAACCAGGCGGGTCTCGATCTGCGACAGCAGATCGAGGACGACACCGACCAGCTGACCACGACGCCGTGGGTGCTGCTCGGCGAACAGGCGGCGCTCCGCTTCGCGGAGGAGTTCGAGCCGCCGTGCGAACGCCTGCTGGCGCGCGTCGACCTGACCGCCGGCACCAACTACCAGCCGGCCTCGAGGCTCCGGACGTGACAATCCTGGTGTCGTCGGACCCGTGGCCGGACGTCGCTTCGAGCATCGTCGCGGTCGGTCCGCCCGAGTTTCCGGGCGATTTCTGAGCAGGATCCGCTGTTTTCCCCCGAATCCTGGAACACTCGGGCTCCGTGGTCCTCGCGAGTGTCATCCTGGGCGCCTGGTGCGTGCTGTCGATCGTGGTCGTCGGGATGTGGAACGTGTTCCGCCACCTCGCCCGCATGCGCTCGGCCGCAGCTTCGCGAACCGTCCGCTCGTCGCCGAACGACCGGCGGGTCGCCCAACGCTCGCCGATCAGCGCCGCGCCGGTCGCCGTCCGCAACTCAACGATCCGACCGATCACGTTGGGTCGGCGACCCGGAGTACCGCTCAGCTGACCCCGCCACGATCGTGGTGTCCTCCGCCGGCAGCGAACGCGACGTCCCGTCGGTGGAGTGTGCCCTCGCCGCGGTGACCGAGGCCACGGCGGCGAGCAACAGGATCTCCACGACGGCGACGATGCGGACACCGACGACGTCCGTTCGGTACAGCAGCGTGTCGACGTGATGCAACGAGACGGTTCGGACCGCCGCGAAGCTCACCAGCGTCCCGACCAGAGACGCGGACGGCAGGTACCGGCGGCGCCGGGGTGGAACACGCCAGATCGCGATGACCGTGGTGGCACACCACGTCGCGACGATCGCCATCACCAACGGAACCTGGAGCGAGCCACGGTCGAGATACCAACTGTCGGCGCGAGCACGATCACGACCGAACTCGGTGAGCGCCCCCGCCGCGTCGGCGGCCATCGCCACTCCCATCGTGGCGAGGAGCACGGCCTGCATGAGCCAGAAGGCAGGGAGGAGCGCACGACCTGTCGTCGGTCCACGCACGCGACGTTCGGAGAAGAACGCGGCGAGCGAGATCAGCGACGCCCCGAGGTAGCACGCGAACCGAAAGCCGTCGGCATCCAGAAGTGAACTCATCGGCCGTCCACGGACCGTCGGCGAGGTGTCGCAGCCGGTGCGGGGTGGGATCCCAGGACGTGGCCGCCCGTCAGCGATTTGCCTTCGCGGCGTGCTTCGCCAGGCGTTTCGCCGTGCGGCCGATCGGCTCGATGTTGCGGTGATCGCAATCGCCGATCTCGGCGCCGTTCTCGAAGAGCACGCGGTAGCGCTGCCAGTTGAAGCCGTTCGCGAGAATGACCTTTCCCTCGGTACCGATCGGCACCCCGTGGATGTCCGCGGTGCTGCGTACCTTGTCGTTCATCCTCAACGAGAGTTGGCCGTCGTGGGGTGACGCCAGCTTGTGCGGCTTCCAGTACTCCATCGGAACCATTGTGCCGGATCGAACGGCCCGATGCGCGATTCGGTCGACCCCGTTCTCGGCGCCGTGGATCTGGCCGCGGCCGAATCAACAAGACACAGATAGCCTCGGCCTCCGTGAAGAGTTCGGTTGAAGTCCTCGAGGACAACAAGGTCAAGGTCTACGTCGAAGTCGAAGAGGCGGAATTCGACAGGGACATCGACAAGGCGTTCAAGCTGCTGGCAAAGGAGGTCAACCTTCCCGGATTTCGTGCCGGCAAGGTGCCCCGCAAGGTGCTCGAAGCCCGCGTCGGGATCGGCCCGGCCCGGGAGCAGGCGCTGCGCGATGCGGTGCCCGAGTACCTGTCGCGGGCGGTCACCGACAACGACGTGGATCTCATCGCGACTCCCGAGGTGGAGATCACCGACGGCGAGGAGTCCGGCCCGGTCGAGTTCGAGGCGACCTGCCAGGTACGCCCGATCATCACCGTGGCCGGCTACGACGGACTCCGTGTCGAGCTGCCCGGCGTCGAGGTCGACGATGCCGACATCACCGCAGCACAGGAGGCCGAACTCGCCCGCGACGCATCGCTCAGCGACGTCGATCGGCCTGCCGAGACCGGCGACTTCGTCATCATCGACATGACGGCCGTGCGCGACGGCGAAGAAGTCCTCGGTCTCAACACCGAGGACTGGTCGTACGAGATCGGTCAGGGGTGGGTCACCGACGACTTCGACGATCACCTGGTCGGTGTGTCCGCCGGCGACACCGTCGAGTTCGTGGCGACGCCGAAGGGCACCGAGGACGAAGCCGAGTTCACCATCGAGGTGCAGCGGGTGCAGCACCGCGAGCTCCCCGAACTCACCGACGAGTGGGTCGACGAGAACGTCGGCGAGTTCGACACCGTCGAGGCGTGGACGGCGAGCCTTCGTGAGACGATCGCCGAGCGCAAGCTCAGCGCCGCCCGCCAGCGTGCGGGAACAGCCTTGAACGACGCACTCGCCGGCCTCGTCGACATCGAGGTGCCCGAGCCGATGGTGGCCGCCGACCTCAACCAGCGGGTGCAAGGCACGATCCAGCAGTTCCAGGCGCAGGGCATCGACTTCGAGCAGTGGATGCAGGCCACCGGCCAGGATCCCGAGAGTTTCGTGGAGAGCATGCGGGGCCAGTCCGAGCTGGCCGTCAAGGTCGACCTGGCGTTGCGCGCGGTTGCGGTCGCCGAGAACATCGAGGTCAGCGACGACGAGCTCGAGCGGGAGTACGCCCGCATGGCGATGCAGTACAACCAGAAGGCCAAGGACATCCGCCGGGCCTACGAACAGAACGACGCCGTGTCCGAGCTGATCAGCCAGATTCGCAAGTCGAAGGCGTTCGACGTGCTCGTGCACAGCGCCACCTATGTCGACGAGGACGGGAACGAGATCGATCGCGACGCGCTGATCGGACATACTCACGACGACCACGACGACCACGACGACGCGGCCGACGACAACGAAGCCGAAGCAACCGACACCGAAGCCACGGAGGATGACGACTGATGGAACTCGATGCCCAGAACCTGTACGGAGCACGGAACTACATGGTCCCGAACGTCGTCGAACAGACGAGCCGCGGCGAGCGTGCCTACGACCTCTACAGCCGGCTGCTGAAGGAGAACATCATCTTCCTGCAGACGCCGGTCGACGACACGGTCGCCAGCCTGATCTCGGCGCAGTTGATCTTCCTGGAGTCGGAGAACCCCGACAAGGACATCAACATCTACATCAACAGCCCGGGTGGAGACATCACGGCGCTCTTCGCGATCTACGACACCATGCAGTTCATCAAGAACGACATCGCGACGATCTGCCTCGGTCAGGCCGCCTCGGCCGCCGCCGTGCTGCTGGCGGCGGGGACCAAGGGCAAGCGACTCGCGCTCCCGCACGCGCGTGTGCTGCTGCACCAGCCGTCGGGACAGGTCGGGTACGGCCAGGTCACCGACCTCGAACTCGCTGCTGCGGAGATCCAGCGGATGCGTGAGATCCTCGACGCGATCCTCTCCGAGCACACCGGTCAGCCGATCGAGAAGATCCACGTCGACACCGACCGCGACTTCGTGATGGAGGCCCAGGAGGCCCTCGAGTACGGCATCATCGACCAGGTCATCTCGTCGCGTGAGACCGTCGACCGGGCAGGTCCGATCCGCTGATCGGGCGGTTTCGGCGCGTCGATGTCCGCCCGGTCCTCGCATGAGGCGGCGAGATGTTGCACAATGAAGGGCCGTCGCCTGCGCGAGAAGCGCGCGACCGAGATGCGAGCTGAGGGAGAGATCGACAGTGGCGAAGTTTGGTGACACCGGCGAACTCCTCAAGTGCTCGTTCTGCGGCAAGTCGCAGAAGCAGGTCAAGAAGCTGATCGCCGGCCCCGGCGTGTACATCTGCGACGAGTGCATCGACCTCTGCAACGAGATCATCGAAGAGGAGCTCACCGAGACCGCCGACGTCAGTTTCGAGACGCTCCCGAGCCCGCGTGAAGTGCGTGCGTTCCTCGACGATTACGTGGTCGGCCAGGATGAAGCGAAGAAGATCCTCTCCGTGGCCGTCTACAACCACTACCGACGGATCCAGCACCAGGCCGACAACGAAGCGACCGTGGGTCGCCGTGACGAGGTCGAGCTCGCGAAGTCGAACATCCTGCTGCTCGGGCCGACCGGCTGCGGCAAGACCCACCTGGCCCAGACTCTCGCCCGCCAGCTCAACGTCCCGTTCGCGGTCGCTGACGCCACCGCCCTCACCGAGGCCGGCTACGTCGGCGAAGACGTCGAGAACATCCTGCTCAAGCTGATCCAGGCAGCCGACTTCGACGTGAAGCGCGCCGAGACCGGGATCGTCTACATCGACGAGATCGACAAGGTGGCGCGCAAGAGCGAGAACCCGTCGATCACCCGCGACGTGTCCGGCGAAGGTGTCCAGCAGGCGTTGCTGAAGATCCTCGAGGGAACGCAGGCGTCGGTCCCGCCCCAGGGCGGCCGCAAGCACCCACATCAGGAGTTCATCCAGATCGATACGACGAACGTGTTGTTCATTCTCGGTGGTGCGTTCGCCGGCCTGGACGACATCATCGAGAACCGGATCGGACACAAGGGTGTCGGCTTCAACCACACCGTTCGCAGCCACGTCGACCGTGACCCGGGTGAACTGTTCGCACAGGTCCTCCCGGAGGACCTCGTCAAGTTCGGCATGATCCCCGAGTTCATCGGCCGGCTGCCGATGGTCGGAGCGGTGCGCAGCCTCGACAAGGATGCTCTCGTCTCGATCCTGACCGAGCCGAAGAACAGCCTCGTCAAGCAGTACGAGAAGATCTTCAGTTTCGAAGATGTCGAACTCGAGTTCACGCCCGACGGCCTCGATGCGATCGCCGACCAGGCGTTGCTCCGAGCCACGGGTGCGCGCGGGCTCCGCGCGATCCTCGAAGAGGTTCTCCTCGAGACGATGTACGACCTGCCCGGACGGACCGACATCGGCAAGGTCGTCATCGACGAAAAGACGGTGACCGAGAAGGTCAACCCGACGCTGGTGCCCCGCAAGGCGCCGCGTCAACGCAAAGCCGCCTCCTGAATCGTCCGGTGCCACACACCCGATGACGAATTCCGGTCACACCTGTCTCCGGGGACTCGTGTGACAACTCGACCACGACAGGACATCTCATGGACTTCCAGGAGGCGCTCGCGTACCTCGACGAGCACACGTCGTACCACAAGACCGGGCGCATCGACTCGCCCTCGGTCGAGCCGATCACCGCGATCTGCTCCGCGCTCGGTGACCCCCACCTGAGTGCGCCGGTGATCCACGTCACGGGGACGAACGGAAAGGGGTCCACGGTCCAGATCATCTCGCGGCTGCTCGCGGCGCAGGGGTTGACGGTCGGCACCTACACGAGCCCGCACCTCGAGCACGTCACCGAGCGTTTCAAGCGCAACGGTGAGCCGATCACGGAGGAGGAGCTGGCCGAGCAGATCACGGCGGTCGCCGAGATCGCGCCTCTCGTCGGACAGAACCCGGGGTACTTCGAGATCCTCACCGCAGCCGCCTTCCGATGGTTCGCGGACATCGCGGTCGACGTCATGGTGATCGAGGTCGGACTGCTGGGTCGGTGGGACGCGACGAACATCGTCAACTCGCAGATCGCGGTGATCACCAACATCGGGATGGACCACAACGAGTTCGCCGGTCCGTCGCTCCGCGACGTTGCCGCGGAGAAGTCGGGCATCATCAAGTCGGGCTCGGCGGTGATCGTCGGAGAGACCGACCCCGAACTGGTCGAGATCTTCCGCAACTCCGGGGGAGCGACGACCTTCGTTCGCGACGAGGATTTCGCGACGCTCAGCAACACGCTCGCGGTGAACGGTCGGATGCTCGATCTGCGGACGCCGACCACCATCTACACCGACGTCTTCCTCCCGCTCAATGGTGCCCACCAGGGTGACAATGCCGCGCTGGCCCTCACCGCCGTCGAGACGTTCTTCGCGGCACCGCTTCCCGAGGACGTGGTGGTCGAGGGGTTCGCCGAGGTGACGATGCCCGGCCGGTTCGAGGTACTCGGCCGTCAGCCGCTCGTGATCGTCGACGGCGCCCACAATGCCGTCGGCGCCGACACCTGTGCCTCGGTGTTCTTCGAAGACTTCCATCCCGACGGGCGCCGAATCCTCGTCGTCGGAACGACTCGCGATCCCGTCGAGATGCTGTCGGCGCTGCGCGCCGACGAGTTCGACCTGGTGCTCGTCGCGACCGCGCCGACGCCCCGCGGCATTCCGGCCGACGACCTCGCGAGGGCGGCCGCCGAACTGGGCTGCGACCACGTGGTCGTCGTGCACGACGTCGAATCGGCGAGTCGCCGGGCGCTCGACGAAGCGGACGGGGACGACGCGGTGCTCGTCACCGGAAGTCTCTACACCGCCGGCGCCGCCCGCAGCGTCCTCACCCGTCACCTCACCCAGCCTCGGGGGGTCGGACAGCCGTGACACCGTTCGGTGTTGCACCCGGACCGTCAGGCTGCGACATCTCCGGGTCGTGACCTGCACCGTTCCGGCGGGGCGGTACGTCAGCGAGTGGCCGAACATGCAACATCGTCCTGCAACGGGTGTCTGACCCCGGGGACTCCGGTAGGTTCATCGGCCATGTCCGATCGAACTCTCGTCCTCCTCAAGCCCGACGCCGTCGAGCGCAAGCTCGTCGGGGAGGTCGTCTCACGTTTCGAGGCGAAGAATCTGGACATCGTCGCGATGGACCTCCGCACGCTCGACCACGACACGCTCGCCCGGCACTACGAGGAGCACGTCGGCAAGGGCTTCTACGGCGAGCTCGTCGAGTTCATGAGCCGCGGTCCGGTCGTCGCGATGGTGATCGAAGGACCCGAGGACACGTGGCAGGTCGTCCGCACGATGATGGGCACGACCAATCCGCGTGACGCCGCCCCGGGCACCATTCGCGGCGATCTCGGTATCCTCTTCACGGAGAACCTCGTGCACGGCAGCGACTCGCTCGCATCGGCCGAGCGAGAGATCGGGATCTTCTTCCCGGATCTGTAACATTCGTGTGCGGCGGGCCACAGGACCCGACCGATCGAAGTAGTTTCAGATCGCAGTCGAGCGAGGCGCCGTTGGGAGTCCCCGCCGGCGACACCAGCACAGCTCGCGAAGGGACGGCCAGCACATGGCCCGCAACAACCCACTCAGTCTGGGGCGTGACCTCGCCATCGACCTCGGCACGGCGAACACGCTCATCTACGTCCGCGGTCAGGGCGTCGTGCTCGACGAACCGTCCGTCGTCGCCATCAATGTCAACGACGGTCGCCCGGTTGCCGTCGGCCTCGAGGCGAAGCGGATGATGGGCCGCACGCCGAATCACATCAAGGCGATCCGTCCGCTCAAGGACGGCGTCATCGCCGACTTCGAGGTCTGCGAGAAGATGCTCCGATACTTCATCCAGAAGGTGCACGCCTCGAAGTGGAGCAAGCCGCGGATGGTCATCTGTGTTCCGTCGGGGATCACGGGGGTCGAGCAGCGCGCCGTTCAGGACGCTGCCGAGTACGCGGGTGCACGCAAGCCGGTGCACATCATCGAAGAACCGATGGCGGCTGCGATCGGTGCCGACCTACCGGTGCACGAACCTTCCGGCAACATGATCGTCGACATCGGCGGTGGCACGACAGAGGTCGCCGTGATCTCGCTCGGTGGCATCGTGACAGCGCAGTCCGTGCGCGTCGCCGGTGACGAACTCGACGACGCCGTCCTGCAGTACGTGAAGAAGGAGTTCTCACTGGCGATCGGTGATCGCACGGCCGAGGAGATCAAGATCCAGATGGGCTCGGCCTGGCCGATGGAAGAGGAGCTCACCGCCGACATCCGCGGCCGCGACCTGATCTCCGGTCTCCCGCGGACCATCCAGCTGACGACCGAACACGTTCGTGAAGCCCTTGCCGAGCCGATCTCTGCCATCGTTGACGCCGTGAAGACCACCCTCGACAAGACCCCGCCCGAACTCGCTGCCGACATCATGGAAGACGGGATCACCATCACCGGTGGTGGGGCCCTGATCGGCGGCCTCGACGAACGGTTGAACCACGAGACCGGCATGCCGATCCGGGTCGCCAACGAACCGCTGTACAGCGTCGTCATCGGATCAGGCCGCGCGCTCGAGAACATCGATGCGATGCGCGGTCTGATGTCGATGGGCGGCGAAGACTGACCGCCCCGAGCGCTCGGACTCCCGCTCATGGCCATCTACACCGTCGGCCGACGACGTGTCATCATCGCGCTGCTCCTGACCGGCGCGCTCCTGCTCACGCTCGACCTTCGCGGAAATCCGGTCCTCGACGTGGTCCGCGACGGGTTCTCCCGGGCGATGGCGCCCGTCGAGCGGGCCGCCGACGTCGTCACGACGCCCGTTCAGCGGGCGTGGAGTTCCTATTCCAACTATGACGATCTCGAGCGCGAGAACCAGGCGTTGCGCGACGAGATCGACCGCCAGCGCGGCACGCAGGCGGCCGCCGAGGCGAGCATCATCGACTACCAGCTGCTCCTCGCGTTGAACAACCTGCCGTCCCTCTCGGGCATCGAGACGGCGAAGGCACAGGTCGTCGGCGGCGCGGCGAACAACATCGATCAGATCGTCGAGATCAACAAGGGCAGTGACAGCGGGATCGCCGTCGGTATGCCCGTCGTCAACCAGGCCGGTCTGATCGGCAAGATCACGCAGGTCAACACCACCACGTCGAAGGTGATGCTGATCACCGACCCGCGGTACTCGATCCCGGTCGAGATCCTCGGCGGGACCGGCGACCTCGACGAAAGCGGGCAGCCGGAGGACACGACGCCGTCGGGACTGTCCGAGGACGAGATCGACGAGATCATCGATCAGTCGGTGGCGGCCGCCGTCGTCGACGAGACCGTGCCGACGGATCCCGGTGCCGACGCGACCGGCACCGACGGCGAAGACACGCCGGCCGACGTCTTCGCAAACGACGTCCCGCTGCCCCAGGCGGGCGATCCGAACGAGGCGACGACCACCACGATCGGTCCGCTGCCCGAGGCGGTTCCCGCCGCGGAGGACGCGTCCGTGACCACCGACTCGGCCGGTGATCCGACGCAGACCTCGAGCACGACCACGACCACGACCGTTCTCCTCGATCCGGGTCAGCTGGAGAAGGAGTTCGGTGTTCTCCAGGGTCGGGGCCAGGACCGACCGCCACAGGTCCGTTTCCTCCAGGACATCCCGTCGCTCGCCGTGCTGCAGGTCGGCGACCTGATCGAAACCGCAGGTGGTTCGCAGAGCCTCGCGCCCCCCAACATTCCCGTCGGTCGGGTCATCAACCGTGCGGATCGTCCGGGGGTGGCCGGCCCGTTGCTCGAGATCGAACTGAACGCCGACCTCGACAAGTTGAACTTCGTACGCGTGGTGCTCTTCCAGCCGTTGACCGAAGTCGCCGAATAGTCGTCGTCTTCCGGTCCGATGTTCGCCGCGTTCGTCCAGAGCTCACTGATCCGCCTGATTCCGGTCGGTATGGTGATGGTGGCTCTGCAGCGAACGGTGTTCGTCGACATCAAGATCTCCGGGGTCACCGTTCAGATCGTGCTGGCGTTGGCGGCTGCGGCAGGTGCCAGCGGGGGTTCCGAACGCGGTGCGGTCGCAGGGTTCGTGCTCGGGGCGATGTTCGATCTGGTCGAGGGCACGCCGCTCGGGTCCACGGCGATCGCGTACACGATCGCCGGAGTGGTGGCGGGACTGCTGGCGCTGATCACCGCCGATCCGCAATGGTGGCTGAAGGCGATCTTCGTCGGGCTGGGCTGTGCCGCGGGTGAAGCGATGCTTCCCGTCGTCCGCATCTTCATCGGTGAGGAGAGCCCGTGGCCGGCGAACATGCCCAAGGTGATCCTGATCGTGGCTCTGACCGGCGCGTTGATCTCGCCGGCCCTGCTGCCGCTCAGTCGCTGGTGCCTGAAGATCCGTGGTCCGGCGTGGACGGCCCCGACGGAGCAGCCCCCGATCTGATCGGTCCCGGCGCGACACGGGGACGGGTTGGAGACGTGACGAACAACTCGGGAGATCTCACGTTCGTGCCGTACATGACGGTTGTGTGACAGGCAGACTGTCGTCATGGCTCTCGACAAACGCGCCACGCGCCTCGGCGTGCTCGCACTCGTGGGAACGATGCTGTTCGGCGTCGTCGGCGCGCGCCTGTGGTTCCTGCAGACCGTCGAGCAGGCCGGACTGCAGGCCGAGGTCGAGCAGACGAAGCAACGCATCGTCCCGCTGCTGCCCGAGCGCGGTCGGATCTTCGATGCCGAGGGTCGGATCCTCGCCGACAACGAACGGGTGCTCACGGTTGCGGTCGACTGGGACGTGATCCGGCGCGACAGCGACCGGGCGGAGATCTTCCGACGTCTGTCCGGATGGATCGACGTCCCGATCGAGGACATGGAGGCTCGCTTCGACAGCCAGGTGTACAGCCCGTTCCTGCCGATGCCGGTCGCCGAGGACATCGACGAGCCGACGGCGGCCGCGATTCTCGAACGGGTCGAGGACCTGCCCGGCGTGCAGGTCCTCGAAGAGGCTCGCCGGGTCTACCCCTACGCGCCGCTCGCCAGCCACGTCGTGGGCTACATGGGTCGCATCACGACCGAGACGAAGGACGAGTACCTCCAGCGCGGCTACCAGTTGAACGAGCGCGTCGGGAAGTTCGGGATCGAGCTGTCCATGCAGGAACATCTGCACGGAACCGCGGGCTACGTGATCTACGAGGTCAACAAGTCGAGCCAGATCGTCCGTGAGGTCGAACGCGTCCCGGCGGTGAACGGCCAGGACATCCAGCTGACCATCGATCTCGACCAACAGCAGTACGCCGAGCAGGCTCTCGAAACCCAGCTCGGGTTGCGCCGGCTCCAATTCGCGAAGAACGGCCTCGATCCCGAGACGAACTTCGAGACCCGGTTCTTCACCGACTATCCGGAGGAGGTTCCGTTCAAGGCGCCGGCAGGCGCGGTCGTGGTGGAGAACCACGAGAACGGGCACATCGTCGCGCTCGCCAGCTACCCGACATTCGACAATCGGTGGTTCGAATCCGACCTCGGGGGTGGCCGCTTCGAGGAGCTGTTCCCGTCCAAGAACCCCGACGGCACGCCGATCGACCCCGACGAATCGATCCTCGTCAACCGGGCGATCCAGGGTCGCTACAACCTCGGGTCGACGTTCAAACCGTTCACCGCGTACGCCGCGCTCAACACCGGGCTGATGAGCACCGCCGACTACTACGTCGACCAGGGGACGTACCGGATGGATTCGATCGAGGAGGACCGCTGCAACTCGGGCCTCGTCCGTTGCGTGTTCAAGAACGCCACCTGCTCGGGCACCGGTCGGCCGTGCGTGTACGGCGGCGTCGATGTCGAGACGGCGCTCGCCGTGTCGAGTGATGCGTTCTTCTACCGGATCGGCGAGCGGATCATGGTCGAGAACGACTTCGAGCCGGTCCTGCAGGAGCAGGTGGAACTGTTCGGGTTCGGCGCCGACACGGGCATCGACCTGCCGTTCGAATTCGATGGGACCGTGCCCGACAAGGAACTCAAGGCGCGCTACGCAGAACTCGGTGTGATCTCCGACGACGAGGGATCGGGGTACTTCACCGGTGACAACGTGCAGCTCGCGATCGGGCAGGGGTTGTTGTCGGCGTCGCCGATGCAACTCGCCAACGGGTACTCGACGTTCGCGAACGGCGGGTTCGTCCTTCGCCCCGAGGTCGTGAAGGCGATCTACGAACCCGGCGTGCCCGACTCGGCACAGGCCGGCTACGCGGATCTCTCCCAGGCCCGATTCGCGGAGGAGCCGAACACCCGCGGCGATCTCGTCCGTCAGATCCCGATGTCGGAGGAGATCCGCGGTGAGATCACACGCGGGTTGCGTCGCGTGATCACGGGCCCCGGCACCACGAGCGACTACTACCACTCGACGACAGGTGAGAAGCTGTTCTACACCTACCCGTCGAATGCGATTCCGATCGCCGGCAAGACAGGAACCGCGCAGGGTGCCGGCAACTACCCCTGGAACGACTCCTCGGCGTTCGCCGCGTACAGCGTCGATCCGGAACGGCCCTTCACCGTGGCGGCCTACCTCGAGAAGAGCGGCTACGGCTCGCAAGCGGCCGGACCGGTGGTGAAGTGCATCTTCATGCAACTGTCGGGTATCGCTCCCGCCGACCCGGTCGTCCTGTCGGATCCGCTCGACACGTCGAGCCTCGTCCCCGCGGAGTCGCAGTCGCTGAGGGATCGATCGTGCTATGCAGGGCGTTTCTCGCCGACGCGCGGGACCGAATGACCCGCACGACGTGAGCCACCTCCGATGACGACCTCGTTCCTCTCCCGCAAACCCGACTCGGGCCTCGGCAACATCAGGGCCAGCCCGGCCGACCCGACGCGCAACATCGACTGGGTGCTGCTGACGGCGCAGGCCCTGTTGACCGTGATCGGCTGCTTCATCGTGTTCTCGACGTCGCGGACGCGGCTCGACGACGAGTTCGGATTCGCCACCCGTCAGGTCGTCTTCGCGATCGTCGCGTCGGTGGTGATGGTGATCGTGATGAGCGCCGACTACGAATTCTGGAAGGATCGAGCACGCTCGCTCTACGTCATCACGGTCGTCAGCCTCGTTTTCCTCTTCCTGCTCGGGGTGGCGGGCGGCGAGGATCGCATCTCGTTCGACCTCGGCATCATCAACGTGCAGCCGGCGGAGTTGGCCAAGTTCGCCACCTTGTTGATGCTTGCGGCATTCCTCGCCGAGGAACGCAGCGACGAGGTGTCGTACGCACGCTTCCTGGGTGGCTTGATCATCGTCGGCATCCCTGCGGTGCTGGTGATCGTCCAGCCCGACCTGGGGTCGGCGTCGGTGATCGTCTCGATCGCCATGGGCGTCCTGCTCGTCGCCGGAGCGAAGATCCGCTACATCTTCCTGATCTCGTTCCTGTCGGTCGCGACGGTTGGCGCCGCGTTCGTGGGACGCCTCGTGAACTCGTATCAGGTGGCCCGCATCCGGGCGCTGCTCAACCCCGAGGCGGCCGGTACGGACGACACGTACCAGGCGGACAACGCGATGCGTGCGCTCGGCACCGGGGGAGTGTGGGGAAAGGGCTGGCTGAAGGGTCCACTCACCAACGACGGCGACATTCCGGTGATGTGGGCCGACTTTCCGTTCGCGGCGATCGGTGAGCAGTTCGGGCTGGTCGGCTGTGCCGTCGTCCTCGGCTTGACCGCCGTGTGCCTCGTGCGGATCTGGCGCATCGCCCACCTGTCGCGTGACCTGCTCGGCACGTACGTGTGCGCCGGGGTGTTCGTCATGCTGCTCTGGCAGACGTTCCAGAACGTCGGGATGACGCTCAAGATCATGCCGGTGACGGGATTGCCACTGCCGTTCATCAGCTACGGCGGCTCCGGGCTGATCGTCTATTTCGCGATGTTCGGCCTGGTCCAGAGCGTACACATGCGCCGCATGCGCTGATTTGCAGCGTCCCGGCACCGCCAAATCGCGATTTGGCGGTGCCGGGACGCAGCAAATCGGGCGGGGAGGCGGGTCCAACGGGTGCGAGGTCGGGCCCAGTAGGCTGTCTGCTCAGTGATCGACACCGATGAACACACCCCTGGGCCGGCGCACTTCGTCGGTTCGGCGCCGGTGGTGTCAGCACCGACGACCCGTCCCATCAGCCGATGCGGCGGTACCACCACGACTGCCGGGGTCCGCCCGCTGAGCGGCCCGACCCGGGCGACGGAACGACGGCACGCGCCGACGTTCCCGAGAAGGGACTCCCTCCACCATGGACAACGACCAGAGCACCGCCTCAGACATCGGGGCGGACCGCGACCAGGGGTCGAACGAACCCGCTGATTCGTCCGCGTCGAGCGGCAAGCGTCCGTCGGCCCGGCCCGCCCGCCGGCGTCCGGAGGCCGAGCGACCCGTGGGCGACGACGATCGCAACGACGTCGAACTGCCCGAGAAGATGTCGGAGGGGCGACCGTCCGCCGAGGCGTCGGAGCGCGCGCTGGTGCGCAAACCGAAGATCGGCGACACGATGCCGGTGCCCTCCACGCCGCCACCCGGGCCGGCTCGCACGACCGACGAGGGACCCGCCGGCGGGAACAAACGCCGCCGACGGGGAGGCAAGGGGAAGGGCGGAGGTTCCGGAAACGGTGATGGCGGCGAGACCCGGACGCCGAGGTCCACGAGGGCCAAGGCCGGCGACGACGGCGACCGCGGCAAGTCGGGAAGCTCGAAGAAACAACGTCGCGGTCGCGGCAAGGGACGCGATCGCAGCGTTGCGGGCGACGATGCGCTCCTCGAGCAGCGCAAGGGTCGTGAGCGCAACGGCAAGCCCGTCGGTCGCTATTTCATGTGTGTGCAGGTCCGGCCCGGCATGGCCCAGGTCGCCGTCCTCGAGGGTCGCAACCTGATCGAGCACTACGTGAGCAGGCCGGCCGACGACGTCGCGCAGATCCACGGCAACATCTACATGGGCAAGGTCCAGAACGTCCTCCCCGGCATGGAGGCGGCGTTCGTCGACATCGCGACGCCGAAGAACGCGGTGCTCTATCGCAGCGATGTCCAGTACGACCCGGCCGACATCGAGGTCAAGGGCAAGAACCCGCGCATCGAGGACATCCTCAAGAACAGGCAGATGATCCTGTGTCAGGTCACGAAGAACCCGATCGCGCACAAGGGCGCGCGCCTGACCCAGGAGGTCTCGCTTCCGGGTCGCTTCGTCGTCCTGATCCCGAATTCGAAGACGTACGGCATCTCCAAGCGGCTTCCCGATGATGTGCGCAAGCGACTCCGCAACATCCTCGATCGCGTCAAGCCCGACGAGCACGGACTGATCGTGCGGACCGCGGCGGAGCACGCGACCGAGGCCGAACTCGTCGGCGACATGACCGTGTTGCTGAAGCAGTGGGACGAGATCGAGCGGAAGGCCGCCAAGGCGCAGCGTCCGACGCTGCTGTCGCGCGAGCCCGAACTCGCCGTGCGTGTCATTCGTGAGGAGTTCAGCGCCGACTACCGCGGCGTGATGATCGACGACGAGCGGCTCTTCGAGGAGGTGCGTGACTACGTCCAGGCCTTCAATCCCGAGCTGGCCGACCGCGTCGAGTTCTACGACGCGGACAAGGAGGGATTGTCGCTGTTCGAGCGGTTCCACGTCCACGAGCAGGTCCACAAGGCGCTCGACCGCAAGGTCTGGTTGCCTTCCGGTGGCTCGCTGATCATCGAGCACACCGAGGCGCTGACCGTGATCGACGTGAACACCGGCAAGAACGTCGGCAAGTCGAATCTCGAAGAGACCGTGTTCCACAACAACATGGAGGCGGCGGAGGAGGTCGCGAAACAGCTGCGGCTCCGCGACATCGGCGGGATCATCGTGATCGACTTCATCGACATGGAGATCCGTGAGAACCGTGCCAAGGTCGTGGCGGTGCTCCGCGATGCGCTGGCCCGCGACAAGACCCGGTCGCAGGTCTTCGACATCGGCGAACTCGGACTCGTCGAGATGACCCGCAAGCGCATCGGCGAAGGTCTGCTCACCGAGTACAGCGAGATCTGCCCCGACTGCGAAGGACGCGGTGTCAGGGTCGACTTCTCGATGCTCGAGTGATCACCGGAGACGTCAAGACCCCGCGATCGGGAGTGGCCCGACGCGGTGACGCGTTTACGATGTCGTGATGCAGATCGAGATCACGGAGGACGCCCGAAGGCTTCTGGAGAAGAAGGGCGGCACGATGTCGATCGACTTCATCCGCCCGACCGGTTGAGGCAAGGTCGCCGAGGTGTCGGTCGACACCAACGTCAAGGGCAAGAATCTCTCGCCGTACCGCAATCTGCGCCACGAACAGTTCAAGATCCTGATCACGCCCCAGCTCATCGGGATGGCCGAGTCGATGCGGATCGTCGCCAAGGGCTCGATCTCGAAACGGCTGACGGTCGAGTTCCAGGCGGCGCCCGGGTCCGCGGGCGGCAGCTGCGACGTCTGCTGACCACGGTTCCCGCGGGAAGGAGACGACCCGCCGATGATGTGACCATCGCGGCGGTGTGACCGGCGCCGACGAGCGATAGTGTTGCTTCTCGCTATGTACGCAATCATCGCTTCGGGCGGCAAGCAGGAAAAGGTCGCCGAAGGTCAACAGGTCCGTCTCGAATTGCTCGACGGTGACGAAGGCAGCGACGTGTCGCTGCGACCCGTCATGCTCGTCGACGGCGACACGATCCTCTCGACCCCTGACGAACTCTCGAACGCCTCGGTCACCGGCAGGATCGTCGGTCGGACCAAGGGCCCCAAGATCAACGGGTTCACCTACAAGAACTCCACGACGTATCGCCGTCGCTACGGCCATCGTCAGAAGTACCACATGGTCGAGATCACCTCGATCTCCGCGAGCTGAGAACAGGAGCACGTCATGTCAAAGACCAAAGGTGGCGGTTCAACCCGCAACGGGCGCGACTCCAACGCACAGCGGCTCGGCGTGAAGGCCTTCGACGGCGAGAAGATCACCGCCGGCTCGATCATCGTGCGTCAGCGTGGTACCCGGTTCCACCCGGGTCACAACGTGAAGATCGGCAAGGACGACACGCTCTTCGCGACGATCGACGGATCTGTGAAGTTCGGTTCCCGCAAGGGCCGCAAGACCGTCGACGTCCTCGAACTCCAGGATTGAACACATCGACGCCTGAAGGTGTCCGGAATCGACGAAGCCCCGGCCGCCAGGCCGGGGCTTCGCTCGTTTTCGCTGGAGATCCGGACGCGGTGTCGAGGTCCCGCGATGTACACGTCCGTGCGTCCCTGCGTCGATCCGGGGCCCAGCGACCGGTGCAGCGAGCCGATCGGTGGTCAGGTGACGTGTACCCGATGCGGCCGTCCAGCGCGAGGTCAGGCGAGGGCGGCTTCGAGTTGGTCGACGGCTCGGGTCAACTCGGGCGGCAGCTTCTCGCCGAACTGTGCGAAGTGGTCGCGGATCTGCGGCACGGCCGACTTCCAGCCGTCGGTGTCGACCGACAGGATCGAGTCGAGGTCGGCGTCGTCGATCTGCAGGCCGTCGAGGTCGAGCGTCTCGGCCGTCGGCAGCTTGCCGATCGGGGTGTCGATGACCTCGCCCTTGCCGTCACACCGGTCGAACACGAACTTCAGCACTCGACTGTTCTCTCCGAATCCGGGCCACAGGAAGCGGCCGTCCTCGTCCCGGCGGAACCAGTTGACGAAGAAGATCTTCGGCAGCTTCGACTCGTCGCTCTTGCCCTTCATCGAGAGCCAGTGGGCGAAGTAGTCGGCGTAGTTGTACCCGCAGAACGGGAGCATCGCCATCGGGTCGAACCGCAGTTCGCCCTGCACGCCCTCTGCGGCCGCGGTCTTCTCCGACGCCATGATCGAGCCGAGGAACACGCCGTGCTCCCAGTCGTTGGCTTCGGTCACGAGCGGCACCGTGGTCCGGCGGCGCCCACCGAAGAGAATCGCGGAGATCGGCACGCCGGCGGGGTCCTCCCATTCGGCGCCGATCGAGGGACACTGCGAGGCCGGCGCGGTGAAGCGGGCGTTCGGGTGCGCCGCGGGAGTGTCGACCTCGGGGTTCCACGGGTTGCCGCGCCAGTCGGTGGCACGCGCGGGCGGTTCGTCGGTCATCTCCTCCCACCACACGTCGCCGTCGGACGTCAACGCGGTGTTGGTGTAGATGCAGTTCCCCCAGAGGGTTTCCATGGCGTTGTGGTTCGTCTTCTGGCTGGTGCCCGGGGCGACACCGAAGAAACCGGCCTCGGGATTGATCGCGTACAGTCGTCCATCGTCACCGAACTTCATCCAGCAGATGTCGTCGCCGATCGTCTCGGCCTTCCAGCCGGGAATCGTGGGCACCAGCATTGCCAGGTTCGTCTTGCCGCACGCCGACGGGAACGCCCCGGCGATGTACTTCGACTCGCCCTCGGGATTGGTCAACTTGAGAATCAGCATGTGTTCGGCCAGCCAGCCGTCGTCGCGGGCCATCACCGAGGCGATGCGCAGCGCGAAGCACTTCTTGCCGAGGAGCGCGTTGCCGCCGTAGCCGGACCCGTACGACATGATCTCGCGCGTCTCGGGGAAGTGGACGATGTACTTGTTCTCGGCATCGCACGGCCACGGCACGTCGTCCTCGCCGGGTTCGAGCGGGGCGCCGACGGAGTGGATGCAGGGAACCCAGTCACCGTCGCCGAGCGCATCGAGTGCGCCCTGCCCCATCCGCGTCATGATGCGCATGTTCGTTGCGACGTAGGCGGAGTCGCTGAGCTCGACGCCGATGTGGGCGATCGGGGAGCCGAGCGGCCCCATCGAGAAGGGGATGACGTACATCGTGCGGCCCCTCATGCACCCGTCGTACAGGCGGTTCAATTCGGCGCGCATCTCGTCGGGGTCGCGCCAGTTGTTGTTCGGGCCGGCGGCCTCCTCGGTCGCCGCGCAGATGAACGTGCGGTCCTCGACCCGTGCGACGTCACCGGGGTCGGAGTGGGCCCAGTAGCTGTTCGGCCGCTTGGCCTCGTCGAGTTTCGTGAAGGTGCCGCTGTCGACCAGGCTCTGCGCCAACTGCTCGTACTCCTCGGCCGTGCCGTCACACCAGTAGATCTCGTCGGGCTGCATGATCGCCGCCCACTCGGCGACCCAGTCCTTCAGACGTTGGTTCGTGGTGGTTCCGCTCATTGTGTGCTGACTCCCGAGATCTCGTGTCGTGGGGATTTCCCCGCCACACGCCCACCGTAAACGAGGGTCGGCCCGAGCGCGAAACACGCACGTGCATGTAACCGCTTACATCGCCAAGAGCAATGCGACCATCACCAATACAGATCACTGGCCGGTCGAACTTCGGTGCAAGCGATGACCTGCACGACCGGGAGGCGGCTCAGGAGTTCAGGCGCCCGGGGTTCCCATGTCGATCTCGGAACCGAGATGGAGCCCGGTTGCGCGACCGGCGTCGTCGAGGTCGAACACGACCCGCTGGCCCTGACGCAGCATGCGGAAGATCGATCCCTCGAGGGCGTTCGCGGCGAGTTCGTAGTCGGCGAGATCGGTGTCGCACATGACGACTCCGTCTCCGGTGCTCGGGTCGTAGGCCTTGATGACGCCCTGCATGACGAGGTGGCGGCGGTCAGCCGGCCTTGACGACCTTGCCGGACTTGATGCAGCCGGTGCAGACGTTGACGCGCTTGGTCGCGCCGTTCACGGACGTGCGGATCCGTTGGATGTTCGGATTCCAACGGCGCTTCGTGCGCCGATGCGAGTGGGACACCGACATGCCCCACGAGGGGCCCTTGCCACACACTTCACACTTCGATGCCATCATCTTCTCCTGGAGAACGTCGCGATTCGGCGTTCGATCACCCCGTGTGGGCGGAACCGAACGGCCAGATGATGCTAGCGCCGCTTTCGTAGCGTCCAACCGGGTCGGGCCTACACTCCGATGCCGTGTCCACACTGGAACGGTTCAGCACCGAATCTCTGCGCGAGCTCGTGGTCACCTTCCGCGACACGGTCCGGGCGCACGCCGGCGGGCTGAATCGACTGAACGTGTACCCCGTTCCGGACGGCGACACCGGGACCAACATGGCGCGGACGCTCGACGCCGTGGTCGCCGAGATGGAGGCCGCTCCCGTCGACGATCTCGCGGCGACGTGCGACGCCATCAGCCACGGTTCGCTGATGGGCGCACGTGGCAACAGCGGGGTCATCCTCAGCCAGATCATGCGCGGCTTCGCCTCGACGATGAAGTCGACCGTCCCGGAATCCGAGGAGCGGGGTGACCGCTTCGCCGACGCCCTGCAGGCTGCGTCGGTCGGCGCATATCAGGCCGTCCTCAAGCCGATCGAGGGCACGATCCTCACCGTGGTGCGCGAGAGCGCGGACGCGGCGCGTCTCGCATCCGACGCGGGCGGGTCGCTGATCGACGTGGTCCGCGCCGCACGGACCGCGGGCAAGCAGGCGCTCGACAACACTCCCGAGCTGTTGCCCGTCCTCAAGGACGCGGGCGTCGTCGATGCCGGTGGCGCGGGCTTCCTGCTGCTGCTCGATTCGGCGCTGTACGTGGTCGACGGGGAGCCGCTGCCCGAGGCCGAAGAGGACGACGGAACCGGTGGGGCCGTCGCCGCAGCGTTCGACGCGATGCCCCACGATCGCAGTCACGAGCGCAAGGTCGGTGGGGCCGGCGAGGTCGACGTGGCCGATCAGCGCTACGAGGTCATGTACTTCATGGATCTCGCAGACGAACGGATCGAGGACTTCAAGCAGGGCTGGGGTGCGATCGGCGACTCGATCGTCGTCGTGGGTGGCGACGGGATCTGGAACTGCCACGTGCACACCAACGACATCGGCGCCGCGATCGAAGTCGCGCTCGACCACGACGGCCGCCCGAAGCAGATCCGAGTCAGTGACCTCTTCGAGGAGGTCGACGAGGAGCACGCCAAGCGTGAGGCCGAGCTGACCGGTCTGGCATCGTCGACCGGGTCGCCGCGCCCGGCCGCAGCGGGGGCGGGTCTTCCGCCGGTGACGACGGCCGTGGTCGGTGTGTGCACCGGCGACGGCATCGTCGAACTGTTCGCCCAGCTCGGGGTCCAGGGCGTGGTCACGGGAGGCCAGACGATGAACCCGTCCACCGCGGAGCTGCTCGACACGGTGGAACACGTCAACGCCCAACAGGTCGTGATCCTGCCGAACAACAAGAACATCATCCCCGTCGCGGAGCAGGTGAATGCGCTCACGACCAAGGATGTGGTCGTCGTGCCGACCCGTTCGATGGCCGAGGGTCTCGCGGCGTTGATCGTCTACGACCCCGAGGCGTCGAGCGCGATCAACGGTGAGGGGATGACCGAGGCCGCCGCATCCGTGACGACGGGTGAGGTCACGCAGGCCGTGCGCGACACGACCGCAGAGATCGGAGAGATCCGCAAGGATGACTGGATCGGCATCGTGAAGGGCGATGGCATCGTGTCGTGTGCCGCCGACCTTCTCGATTCGGTGCTGCAGCTCCTCGACGAGATGATCGACGACGAGGCGGAGCTGATCACGGTGATCACCGGCGAGGACGCCGACGCGTCGACGACCGATTCGATCACGGGTTGGCTCAACGATCACCACGCCGCGATCGAGGTCGAGGTCCACGTCGGCGGCCAACCGCTCTACCCCTACCTCTTCGGTCTCGAGTGACGTCGCACCTGGGCTGCCGTCCGTCTCGAAATCCTGGTTCCCGCCCTCGACGCGTGGCAACGGGTTCGGCCGGGTGGGGCAGAATCGTCGGTGATGGCTGAGCCGATCACGTTGCGGGACCTGGCGGGCATTCCCGTCGCACGGTTGAAGGGGGTGGGGCCCAAGAAGCAGGCATCGCTCGAGAAGGTCGGCATCACCGACCTGTTCGACCTCGTCACGACCTATCCGCGCCGGTGGGTCGATCGCACGAACGAGGCCCGGATCGCCGACCTCGTTCCGGGTGAGGAGGCGCTCGTCCTCGTGACCGTCCGCTCGGTCAACAAGCGGACGACACGGAACCGCCGCACGATGGTCAACGTCAACGTCGGCGACGGATCGGGGCGGATGGACGTCGTGTTCTTCAACCAGCCGTGGCGTGAACGGCAGCTGAAGGAGGGTCTGCAGATCGCACTCTTCGGCAAGGCCGACACGTATCGCGGGGGACTGCAGATGTCGAACCCGGTCGTCGACCTCATCGGCGATCGAACCGGACGCATCGTTCCGATCTACCCGCAGAGCGAGAAGGCGCAGATCAACACGTGGGAGATGGCGGCCTGGGTCGAGGAGACGCTGCGACGGTGCGCCGAACGCGGCATCGCCGACCCGATCCCGGGCGACGTGCTCGGTCGCTACACGATGGTCTCGCGCCGCGATGCGTTCGCGGGCATCCATCTGCCCGACGACATGCGTCAGAAGGAGACGGCACGGCGACGGCTCGCGTTCGACGAGCTGCTGCGCGTCCAACTCGTCCTCGTGTTGCGCAAACGCGCGCTCGAACGTGAGCAGCGCGGCTTCGAGCACAGGACCGCCGGCGATCTCGTCCAACGGTTCTACGACTCCCTGCCGTATCCGCTCACCGGCGCCCAGACACGGGCGATCGGCGAGATCTTCGCCGACCTGGAGTCCGGCCATCCGATGCATCGACTCCTCCAGGGTGACGTCGGCGCGGGCAAGACGGTCGTCTCCGTCGCGGCGATGCTCGCCGCGGTCCAGAACGGTCACCAGGCGGCCCTGATGGCACCGACCGAGGTGCTCGCGGAGCAGCACGCCACGAGCGTGCGTTCGATGCTCGCAGGGGTCAGCGTGCCGGATCCGGGGAACCTGTTCGGCGACCGACCGCTGCGCGTCGAACTGCTCACGAACCGGGTGACCGGCGCCCAACGCAAGGACGTGATGGCGGGGTTGGCCGACGGCTCGGTCGACATCGCCATCGGCACGCACGCGCTGATCCAGGATGCCGTCGACTTCTCCTCGCTCGGCGTCGTGGTCGTCGACGAGCAGCACAGGTTCGGGGTCGAGCAGCGCTCGGCACTGCGCGACAAGACCGTCGACGGTCGGATGCCCGACACGCTCGTGATGACGGCGACCCCGATCCCGCGCACGGCCGCGATGACCGTCTACGGGGACCTCGACGTGAGCGTGCTCGACGAGCTTCCGCCCGGGCGGACGCCGATCGTCACGATGTGGGCGAACGGACCGCTGATGGAGACCGGCGTGTGGCGCGACATCCGCGACGAGGTCGAGGCGGGACGCCAGGCCTACGTCGTGTGCCCGCTGGTGGGGGAGAGCGAGAAGCTCGAAGTCGCATCTGCCGAGGAGACCTTCGAGCGGTTGCAGCACGACGAACTCGCCGGGCTTCGTCTCGGCCTGCTGCACGGCAAGATGCACTCCGACGAGAAGGAGGCGACGATGGATCGCTTCCGAGCCGGTGAGATCGACGCATTGGTGGCGACGACGGTGATCGAGGTCGGCGTCGACGTCCCGAACGCGACCGTGATGGCGGTTCTCGACGCCGACCGGTTCGGCATCGCCCAACTCCACCAGCTGCGTGGCCGCGTCGGGCGCGGCGAGCACGCGTCGACGTGCTGGCTGATCACCCAGCAGCAGGAGGATGGTGTCGGCAACCCGCGGATCGAGGCGCTGGTCGCGAGCACCGACGGTTTCGCCCTCGCCGAGGTCGACCTCGAACTCCGCGGCGAGGGGACCCTGATGTCGACGAGCCAGAAGGGCCGCAGTGACCTCAAGCTCGCGTCGCTGCGGCGTGACCGGAACCTCGTCGAGATCGCACGCGAGGCCGCGTTCGCGATCGTCGATGCCGATCCGGGCCTCGCGGACCATCCACTGCTCGCGGACGAGCTCGACCTGGTGTTCTCCGACCGCGACGAGGAGTTCCTCACGAAGAGCTGACTCGGCGTCGTCGACGGCGGACAGCGGAAGGTCTGCGCCGACGCCGCTTTCGGACACCGAACCGGAGGGATGCCGTCGCCGACCGCTGGGTACCGTGACCCGGGTGACGGTGCATGACGAATTCCGGTGGCTCGAAGACGTCGACGGGGACGAGGCGATGGCGTGGGTGCGTGAGCGCAACCGGCACGCCGAGTCGGAACTGTTCGACACCGGCGAATTCGACCGGCTGCGGACCTCGACGCTCGACGTCCTCGAGGCCGACGACCGGATCGCCTACCCGACGCGCCACGGCGACGTGGTCCACAACTTCTGGACCGACGCCGAGCACCGACGCGGCCTGTTGCGACGGACGACATGGGAGGACTACCGACGCGGCGAGCCGCGATGGGAGACCGTCCTCGACGTCGATGCGCTGTGCGTCGCGGAGGGGGAGTCCTGGGTGTTCCACGGCGCGTCGGTCCGGCGTCCGGACCGACGCCGGGCCCTGATCGAGCTGTCGCCCGGCGGATCCGATGCGACGGTCACCCGTGAGTTCGATCTCGTCGAGCGACGGTTCCTGCACGAATCCGAGGGAGGCTTCGTGCGCCCGCTCGCCAAGGGAAGCCTGACGTGGATCGACGACGACACCGTGTACGTCACGACCGATTTCGGTCCCGACAGCCTGACCCGCTCGGGCTACCCGCGCACGGTGCGCCGTTGGAGACGCGGCACGCGGATCGACGACGCCGACATCGTCTTCGCAGGCGAAGCGTCCGACGTCGCCGTTGGTGTCTCGGTGTCGACCCTGCGCGGATTCCGGCATCACGTGTTCGAACGAGCGCCGGACTTCTTCACCACGAAGACGGCCGTCCTGCGCGGTGGCGAGCTGCTCGACGTCGACGTGCCCGACGACGCGTCGGTGCGGCTCCACGAGCGATGGATCTTCGTCTCGCCCCGATCCGACCTGCGCCACGGTTCGGACACGTTTCCGTCCGGCTCCCTGCTCGTCGCCGACATCGCCGGGTTCCTCGCCGGAACGACGCCGTTGACGCCGCTGTTCACGCCGACGTCGACGGCGTCGCTCGCCGGGTTCACGTGTACCCGGCACCGGGTCGTGCTCGACGTGCTCGACGACGTGCGCAACGTGCTGTCCGTCGCGACACCGCCCGAGTCGACGGATGGGACCTGGGAGGTCGAACCACTCACCGGGGTGCCGGACGTGTGGACGTTGTCGGCCAGTGCCGTCGACTCCGACGAATCCGACGACATCTGGCTCGTCGGGACCGACTTCGTGACACCCGAGACGCTGTACGTGTCGTCCACGAACGGGACGGGCGAACCGCAACTGCTCCGGCGGGCGCCGCACCGTTTCGACACCGCCGACGTCGCGATCGAGCAGCACTTCGCGCACAGTGCGGACGGAACGCGCGTGCCGTACTTCGTCGTCGGTACACGCGAGGCGCTGGGGACGACCGACGGATCAGCGCCGACGCTGCTGACGGGCTACGGCGGGTTCGAGGTGCCGCGCGTCGCGGCGTACTCGGCGGTGACCGGGCGGTCATGGCTCGTGGACGGTGGCGTGTACGTGCTGGCCAACATCCGCGGCGGTGGCGAGTACGGACCCGCCTGGCACCGCGCCGGCCTGCGCGAGAGGAGACCGCGGGTCTACGAGGATTTCGAGGCGGTCGCACGAGCGTTGATCGACCGCGGCGTGACCTCCCCCGAGAGGCTGGGAATCTCTGGCGGCAGCAACGGCGGTCTGCTCGTCGGCAACATGTACGTCCGTGCGCCCGAGCTGTTCGGAGCGGTCGTGTGCCAGGTGCCGCTCCTCGACATGCGCCGGTACCACCGGCTGCTCGCAGGCGCGTCGTGGATGGCCGAGTACGGCGATCCCGACGATCCGGCCGACTGGGAGTACCTCCAGGGGTATTCGCCCTACCACCTGGTCGAACCCGATGTCGAGTACCCGCCGATCCTCCTGACCACCTCGACCCGTGACGATCGGGTCCACCCCGGTCACGCTCGCAAGATGGCGGCACGACTCGATGCACTCGGTCAGGACGTCACGTACTGGGAGAACATCGAAGGCGGTCACGGAGGTGCGGCGGACGCGGAGCAGCAGGCGACGATGCAGGCGCTGATCTTCACGTTCCTGCGTCGTCGGCTGATGCGTCGTTGACCGTTCGATCGGGCGGGTACGCGGGCTAGGTTCGCCGAATGCGCCGACAGGAGAAGGCCGATCGGATCGGACAGATCCTCGACGAGTTGTATCCCGATCCACCGGTTCCGCTCGATCACAAGGATCCCTACACGCTGCTCGTCGCCGTCGCGCTGTCGGCTCAGACGACGGACAAGAAGGTCAACGAGGTCACCCCCGGCCTGTTCGCGGTGGCGGACACCCCCGAGAAGATGGCGGCGCTCGATCCCGACGAGATCCTCGAACACATCCGCACCGTCGGCCTCGCCCCGACGAAGGCGAAGAACCTGTGGCTGATGGCGAACCAGATCGTCGACGCCGGTGGCGAGGTGATCGGTGAGTGGGAGTTCCTCGAATCGCTCGCCGGCGTCGGCCACAAGACCGCATCGGTGGTCATGGGCGGTTGCTTCGGTGTTCCCGCATTCGCCGTCGATACGCACATCCACCGGCTCGCGGACCGGTGGGGACTCTCGAACGGCACCACCGTCGAACGCACCGAGAAGGACCTGAAGGCGGTGTTCCCGGAGGAGACGTGGAGCGACCGCCACCTCCAGATCATCTACTTCGGGCGCGAATACTGCCCGGCGCGCCGACACGACCTCGCGACGTGTCCGATCTGCAGCTGGGCCGCCTCGAAGAAGCGGATCGCGCTCGAGTCGGGGCGCTGAGACATGGAGCCCGTCGAAGTCGCCGCCATCGGACTGTTGATCATCGCGTTCGGCGCGGTGTCGCGGCGGATCGAACGCTGGCCGCTCACGATGCCGATGGTGTTCGTCGGCGCCGGTCTGCTGATGAAGGTCGTCGGGGTGGTCGACCTCACGCCCGAGACCGAGGGCATCAGACTGATCGCCGAAGTCACGCTGGCGGTGATCCTGTTCAGCGACGCCGTGCGCATCGACATGAAGCGTCTTCGTCGGCAACTCTCGATTCCCTTGCGTCTGCTTGCCATCGGCATGCCGTTGACGATCATCCTGGGGACCTTCGTCAACTCGTTGCTGTTCCCGAACGCCGGTTGGATTCCTGTGGCGTTGCTCGCGGCCATCCTGGCGCCGACCGATGCGGCGCTCGGATCCGCAGTCGTCGAGGACGAAGGTGTCCCGGTCCGCGAGCGGCTCGCCCTGAACGTCGAGTCCGGTGTGAACGACGGCCTCGCGGTGCCGGTGGTCACGATTCTCACGGCGGCGTTGGTTCAGGAGAGCCGGACCTCGGCCCAGTGGACCGGTTTCGTGGTTCAACAGATCGGGTTCGGCGTCCTGGTCGGTATCGCCATCGGCGGCGGCGCCATCGCAGTGCTGCGCTGGGCGCACGCACGCAGGTGGTCCGACGCGCGGTACGAGCAGCTCGCCACGTTCGTCGTCCCACTGGTCGCGCTCTTCGGTGCGGAAGTCGTGTCGGGCAACTCGTTCATCGCTGCCTTCGCGGCGGGTCTCACGTTCGGTTCGTTCCGGTCGCCGCCCGACGAACTCCCTCCGATTCTTCCGGTTCGCCTCGGAGCGTTCACGGAGGACGCGGCGCAGCTGTTCGGGATCGCCGCGTTCTTCGTGTTCGGGAACGTCCTGTTGGGGGAGGCCATCTCGGACATCACCGTTGCGATCGTCGCATGTGCGCTGCTGACGTTGACGGTCGGGCGGATGCTCCCGGTCTGGATCGCCCTGATCGGGACCGACCTCCGGCCTCGCTCGCGCCTGTTCCTGGGTTGGTTCGGCCCGCGAGGACTCGCCTCGATCGTCTTCGGACTGTTGCTGTTGGAGGACACCGAAGCGTTCAGCGACGTGGGCGAGCAGATCTTCGGCGTGATCGCCCTGACGGTCGCCGCGTCGGTTCTGCTGCACGGTGCCACCGCGGCCCCGGGCGCAGCGGCCTACGGAAGGTGGGCGGAGCGGGTGATGGAGACCGGCGACGAGGCCGATCGCACGGCCCTGGTGACGGAGTCCGATCTCACCGACGAACAGCGCAAGCTCATCCCGAAGAGTCGCTGGTCGATCCGCGGCTGACCCTCCTCACCAGTCGGGGCGACCGTCGCTCTCGATGTCGGTGTCCTCGAGGACGAGGTCCCAGCGGTCGAGGCAGTCCTCGCAACGGTAGGCGACCACGTCGCCGACTTCCCAGGTGCCGTCCTCGCGCGGCATCGACAGGAGGAAGCACCGGCCGCCGCAGTCGATGCACGTGATCTGCGGTGGTGGAGCGAACATCGACCCATTCTGCCCGTCGTTCCCCGTACAGTGCGCCGATGCGCGTCGTTGCGGGGGAGTTCGGTGGTCGCAAACTGGTGTCGCCGGAGGGCACGTCGACCCGCCCCACCACCGATCGGGTGCGCGAGGCGATCTTCAACGCGCTCGGGTCGGCCGGCCTGATCGACGGAGCTCTCGTGGCCGATCTCTTCGCCGGGACGGGTGCCGTCGGCATCGAGGCGTTGTCTCGCGGCGCAGCTCATTGCACGTTCGTCGAGCGCGATCGGGCGGCGCTGCGGTCCCTCGAGGACAACATCGACTCGCTCGGGCTCGAGCAGCGGACCCGCGTCCTGAGGTCCGATGCCGGCCAGGCCGCCGCGACCCTCGACGTCGACATCGCGTTCATCGACCCTCCGTACGATTTCGACGGGTGGACCGAGCTGCTCGACGTCGTGCGCGCCCCGTTCGTGGTCGCCGAGTCCGGTCGCGCGATCGACTCCGTCGACGGCTGGGACGTCACCCGGTCGAAGCGGTACGGGCGCGCTTGGGTCAGCTTCCTGGAACGCTCGGGGAAGTAGCGTTCGACGAGCATGAGCGCTGATCCGACTCCGTTCGGCCGTCCCCTGCGGGTGCTGTACCCCGGCAGTTTCGATCCGCTGCATCTCGGACACCTGGACGTGATCGAGCAGGCGAACGAGTTGTTCGGCGATGTCGTGGTCGCCGTGATGTACAACTTCGCCAAGCCGTCGGGCATGTTCGACGTGGACGAGCGGGTCGCGTTGATCGAGCAGGCGGTGGAGGGTCTCGCCGGCGTGACGGTGGAGAAGCACACCGGATTGGCCGTCCAGGCGGCCAGAGCCGCCGGAGCGGACTTCGTCGTCAAGGGCCTGCGAACCCCGGGCGACTTCGAGATCGAGCAGCAGATGGCACACATGAACCATTCGGTCGCCGGGGTGCGCACGGTGTACGTGCCGGCTCGACCCGACCTGGGATTCGTGAGTAGCCGCTTCGTGCGTGAGATCGCCAACTACGGTGGTGATGTGTCCCATCTGGTGCCACCGGCCGTCGCTGATGCGCTGGTGCGTCGGATGGCGGAACGAGAGCAGAACTGAGCCCGATGACCTACGACCAGTACGACGACGACCGCTACGGCCGGCGACGCGAGCCCGATCAGCGGCACGATTACGACGATGTCGTCGACGATGACGACTACTCGTCGCTCGGCGAACCGGGGAACTACGTCGGCGACGCGGAGACGCTGCTCCGTCGGGCGATCGACATCGTCGCGACCGCGCCGACGATGCCGCTCTCGTCGTCGCCGCGCATCGACCGTGACGAGATCATCGAGCTCCTCGAGGAGTCGCTCAACCGTCTGCCCGACGAGTTGCGCCAGGCGCGATGGATGCTGAAGGAGCGTCAGGAATTCGTCGCCAAGACCCGGCGCGAAGCCGACGAACTGCTCGAAGCAGCGCGCGTGCGCGCCGAGCGGATGGTGCAGCGCACCGAGGTCGTGCGTGCGGCGGAGCAACGTGCCCGTCAGGTCATGGAGACCGCCGAGGCCGACTCGCGACGCTTGAAGCACGAGACAGAGGACTTCCTCGATCAGCGGCTCGGATCATTCGAGATCCTGCTCGACAAGCTCGGCAAGACGGTGCACGCGGGCCGCCAGCGGCTGTCCATCGGCGGCGGTGAGGTCGACACCCCGGTCGAGGCTCCCGACGACCACGGTTTCTTCGACCAGGAGGCCTGACGTCGAGTCCGACCCCGGACAGCGCGGCGCCGCACCGTGACGTGCAACACTCCGGAGATGACACTGCGCACGATTCTGATCACGGGTGCCGGCTCCGGGTTCGGCAAGGGAGCGGCCGTCGAACTCGCTTCCCGGGGCCACACGGTGATCGCGACCACCGAATCCGTCGCGCAGGCGGAAGCACTCGCCGCGGAACACCCCGAGCTCACCACGATGAAGCTCGACGTCACGTCCAGCGATGACGTCGCGTCCGTCGCCGACCTGGGCGTCGACGTGCTGATCAACAACGCCGGCCTGGGCGTGATGGCTCCGATGTCGACCGTGCCGATGGACAAGGTGCGGGCGAGCTTCGAGGTGAACGTGTTCGGCATGGTCGCCATGAGCCAGGCGGTCGTGCCGGGCATGATCGAACGTGGTTGGGGCCGCATCATCAACGTCTCGTCGGTGGCCGGCAAGCTCGCCTCGCCACTGACGTCGCCGTACTGCATGACCAAGCACGCCGTCGAGGCCTACACGGTGAGCCTGCGAGGAGAACTCGCGCCGCACGGCATCGACGTCTGCAAGGTCAATCCCGGGCCGTACAACACCGGTTTCAACGATCGTATGGTCGACGGCATCACCGAGCACATCGCGGCCGGCGACGAGGCGACCCACGCCACGAATCAGGTCATCCGCGAGCTCGTCCTGACCGATCAGCTCGATCCGCACGAAGTCGTCGTGGCACTCGCCGACCTGGCCGAGGCCGACGAGACGCCCCTCGAGACGTTGCTGCCGGAGGGGATCGGCGAACTGCTCCAGGCGGCGATCGACGCCGAGGCCTGACGCCGAGGCGCGATGCGAACCCACCTCTAGTGTGGAGTTCATGGAAGCTGCGTCAAGGCGGGAGTTGCGCGTGAACGCCGTCGAGCTGCTGCGCCAACCGGGCGCGGTTCGACAGGTCGAGGTGACGGTCACCGGCGACGTTCTCGACGCCGAACACGACGCGTTGGCCGGCGCGATCGGCGTCGAGCTGCAACTCGAGGCGCTCACCGATGGGATCGTCGTGCGTGGCACCGTGGCGGCGCCGTGGGCCCGGCCGTGTCGCCGCTGCCTCACCGAACTCAGCGGCGTCGCCCGCGCCGACATCGACGAGCTCTACCAGGTGGAGATCCTCCACGAGGACGCGTATCTGATCGTCGACGGCCAGCTCGACCTTGCTCCGATGGCGCGCCAGGCCGCGTTGCTCGAACTCGACGACGAGCGACTGTGCCGCGAGGAGTGCGCGGGACTGTGCCCGCACTGTGGTGTCGATCTCAACGTCGAGACGTGCGGGTGTGACACCGAGGTCGTGGACCATCGCTGGGCAGCCCTGGACGGACTGGTCCTCGACGACTGAAACGACCACGTTGGACCTGGGTCCGGCGCCGATAACGTGATGCGGCCCTGACGACCGGCCCTGACCGCGACCCGAGCGAATCGGTCGACACGGAGAGAACGAGAGCGAACGATGGCTGTCCCGAAGAAGAAGACCTCAAAGATGAAGACCCGCAGCCGCCGCGCCAGCGCGTGGCAGCTGAAGGCGCCTGCGCGCAGCATCTGCCCCAAGTGCAGCGCTGCCAAGACCCCGCACACCGTGTGCGGCGCGTGTGGCTGGTACCGCGACCGGTACGCCATCGACGTCAGCTGAACCCTGCGGTCTTGACGCTGACCACCATGCTCCCCGTCGCACTCGATGTCATGGGCGGCGACCACGGCCCGGGCCCGAACCTGGCGGGCGCGCATGCCGCTGTCGCCGCTGGGATCCCCGTCGTGCTCGTCGGTCCCGCCGACCTCGACGGACGCGGGTCCGACGACGGCACGGTGCTCGACCTCATCGAGGCGACCGAGGTCATCGGGATGCACGATGATCCCGCGTCCGCTGTTCGTCGCAAGAAGGACTCGACCCTGGTGCGCGCCGCGGAGGCGGTGCGCGACGGGCGAGCGGGCGCGATGATCTCCGCGGGGAACACAGGAGCGACGATGGCATCGGCTCTGCTCCGGATGGGTCGCATCAAAGGGGTCAAGCGGCCGGCGATCGCCACGCCGATCCCCGTCCCCGGTTCCACCCCGACGGTCATGCTCGACGCCGGAGCCAATGCCGAAGTGCAGGCCGATTGGCTGGTCCAGTTCGCCCAGATGGGGTCGATCTACGCTCGTCACCGTTTCGACATCGACAACCCGCGTGTCGGGTTGCTCTCGATCGGCGAAGAAGCGAGCAAGGGGGACAGCCTCCGCAAGGAGACCCACGAACTGCTCGCCGTGACACCGGGCATCAACTTCATCGGCAACGTCGAAGGTCGCGACATCATGAGCGACGAGCTCGACGTGTGCGTGACGGACGGATTCACCGGCAACGTCGTGCTCAAGACCCTCGAGGGCGGGATGAAGGCGGTCATCGCCGCACTGCTCGACGCGTTCTCGCCCGAGGAGTTCAAGCCGCACGCCGACGCGCTCGATGCCCGCGCTGCTGCCGCTGTACGCGACGCTCAGCCCCGACACGTACGGCGGTGCGATCCTGCTCGGGGTCGACGGGGTGTGCATCATCGCCCATGGTTCGTCGAGCGCCGAGGCGATCCGCAACGGCATCGGCGTCGCCCGGGACATGATCGAACACGAGATCACCGCCGAGATCACCGCCGCCATCGCCGCGACCCGCTGACACCCGATCGATGTCGACACCGGATCGACACCGGGCGGCCGGCCCCGAACGCAGCGGGCCGGGGCCGCTCGAGCTGCCACGAGTAGGATCGTCGAATGCCCTCGGAAAACAACATCGAGCGTGACGAGATCCTCCGGATCGTCCGTGACCGTCTCGCCGACATCCTCGAGATCGAGCCCGACACGATCTCGGAAGGTCAGTCCTTCGTCGACGACCTCGACGCCGACTCGCTGGCGTTGATCGAACTGGTCGAGTCGCTCGAGGAGGAGGTCGGGGAGCGCTCGATCGGGTTCCGGATCGAAGACGAGGATCTCGAGGACCTGAAGACGGTGCGCGACGCCGTCGACTACGTCTTCGAGAACGCCAACGACTGAGTCCGGTGGACCTCGACGGGTTGAGCGAACGGATCGGACACCGTTTCGGGCGGATCGAGTTGCTGGAACAGGCCCTCGCGCACCGGTCGTGGTGTGCCGAACACGGTGACGCCGACAGCAACGAACGTCTCGAATTCCTCGGCGATGCCGTTCTCGGATGGGCGATCGCCGACATCGCGTTCCGCCGCTTCACCGACGTGCCGGAGGGCGAACTCACCGACCTGCGCAAGAGCGTGGTCAACGGCGATGCCCTGGCAGACGTCGCCACCGACATCGGACTCGGATCGTTCATCAAGCTCGGCAAGGGTGAGGCCGCAGCCGACGGGGCGAGCAAACGCTCGATCCTGTCCGATGCGTTCGAGGCAGTTCTCGGCGCGGTGTACCTCGATGGGGGTGCCGACGCCGCGTTTGCCGTGGTCGAGCGCCACGTCGCCACCCGGCTCGCCGACGCCGCCGACGGCGCGGGTCACCGTGACCACAAGACGGAGCTGCAGGAGCGGTGTGCCCGTCACGACCGGTCCGCGCCGGTGTACTCGGTGACCTCGATCGGTCCGGATCACGCGAAGATCTTCTCCGCGAGGGTCACCGTCGACGGGGTGGTGCTCGGAACCGGTGAGGGCAGATCGAAGAAGGCCGCCGAGCAGGTTGCCGCGGAGGCGGCCTGTCGGACGTTCGACTGACATGCCCGAACTTCCCGAGGTCGAGACGGTTCGCCGTGGGTTGGACCGCCACGTGGTGGGTCGTCGCATCACCGGTGTCGAGGTCGGCCGGGACCGGGTGGTGCGCCGGACGTCTCGTGAGGCGGTGATCGACGGCCTGACCGACACCGTGGTGCTGGCAGCGGAACGGCGGGGGAAATATCTGCTGCTGCCGCTCGACAGCGGCGATTCGCTGATGATCCATCTGCGGATGAGCGGGCAGGTGTTGCTCGCCGACGGTGGCGCCGATCGGCCCGCCCACACCCACGTGGTGATGCACCTCGACGACGGGCGTGAGATGTGGTTCGTCGACCCCCGCACGTTCGGCGAGGTCGTCGTGTACGACCCCGATCGCATCGATGTCGAGCTGCCCGGTGTCGCAGGGCTCGGCGTCGACCCGATCGCCGACGAGTTCCCACGGGCCGCGTTGCGTCGCATCGTCAGGTCGAGCTCGCGAGCGCTGAAGCCGTTGCTGCTCGATCAGCACGTGATCGCGGGAATCGGCAACATCTACGCCGACGAGGTGCTGCATCGTGCACGATTGCGCCCCGACCGCCCGGCGAACTCGATCGATGCCGCCGCCACGTGGCGGCTCCATGCCGCGATCATCGACATCCTGTCGGCCTCGATCGCAGTCGGTGGGTCGACTCTCGGCGACGCGCAGTACGTCGATCTGATGGGTCGGGGCGGTTCCTATCAGGACGATCACCGCGTCTACGGCCGAACGGGCGAACGGTGCTCGACATGTGGCCGCGGGTGGATCCGCCGCACGGTCAGTGGGGGCCGCAGCACCCACTTCTGCCCGTGGTGCCAGCGCTGACGCGGGTTCGGGGAGTGAGCAAGTAGCTTCTTGGTCGCTGTGTTCCTGAAGAGTCTCGCCCTGAAGGGCTTCAAGTCGTTCGCCGATTCGACGAACATGGTCCTCGAACCGGGCGTGACGGTCGTCGTCGGTCCCAACGGGTCGGGCAAGTCGAACGTGGTCGACGCCATGGCGTGGGTGCTGGGGGCGCAGTCACCGAAGGCCGTTCGCAGCCAGAAGATGGACGACGTGATCTTCGCCGGCACGGCGACGCGCCCCGCGCTCGGTCGCGCGGAGGTCAGCATCACCATCGACAACTCCGACGGAACCCTCGGTGTCGAGTTCAGCGAGGTGACGATCACCCGGGTGTTGTTCCGCACCGGTGAGTCCGAATACCAGATGAACGGTGTGCCCTGTCGCCTGCTCGACGTCCAGGAGCTCCTCTCCGACGCCGGTGTCGGGCGCCAGCAGCATGTGATCGTCAGCCAGGGCCAGATCGACGCCGTGCTGAACGCGCGCCCCGAGGAACGGCGGGCGATCATCGAGGAGGCCGCGGGAGTCCTCAAGTTCCGCAAGCGCAAGGAGAAGGCCGAGCGGCGTCTCGACGCAACCGAGGCGAACCTCCTGCGCGTCCAGGATCTCCTCCGCGAGGTCCGTCGACAGCTGCGTCCTCTGGAGCGACAGGCGAAAGCGGCCGAACGGCACGGCTCGCTGATCGTCGAGCTGAACGAACTCAAGATCTTCGTCGCCGGTCGCGAAATCGCCGGCCTGCGCACCAAGCTCGAGTCGCTGGCTGCGGTCAAACTCGACAGTGCGAATGCGGAGCGGGAGCTCAAGTCCGCGCTCGCCGGGCTGGACACGGCGGTGATGGCCGTCGAGGCTCAGCTGACTGCCCGAGGAGCGAGTGACGTGAGCGATCGACTCGTGCGCGTGGAGCAACTGCGCGAACGGGCGCGTGGGCTCTCGGCCGTGCTGGCGGAGCGACGCCGCTCGCTCGAGCGGGACAAGGGCCAGTTGATCGATGCCGACGTCGTCGCGAACCTCGAAGCCGACGCGGCCAGGTTCCGATCCGAACTCGTCGACGTGATCGCCGAACTCGACACGTTCGAGCCGGCGGCGGTCCAACTCGAGGCAGAGGAGTTGGCGTTCCAGTCGGAACGTTCGCAGGTGCTCGATGCGGTCGGGGCGGATCAGCCCGCCTCGAAGGCGGCCAGCGCCGCTGCAGAGGTGCGCGGAGAGGCGCGATCCGTGAAGGCTGCGCTCGAACGTTCGCTCGGCGATCTCCGACGGGCGCAGAGCCGCCACGAGACGCTGACCGAACGACTCCAGCTCGCGGCGGAGGAGGCCGACCGGTTTCGGGCCGAGTGCGACGACGCAGGCGTCGTCGAGGGCCCGCTGTTCGACCAACTCGCCGCCGCCGAGGACGTGCTGGCCGGTGCCGAAGCCGTCCTCGAAGCGGCTCGGGACGAACGAGCGCGTGCGGCCGACGCAGCCTCCACGGCGACCGCCCGCGTCGAGGCGCTCCAGATGGCGCTCGATGCGGCACGGGCCCGTGCGGGGGCCGAACGCCTGCAGGGCGTCGACGGCGTTCTCGGAACGCTGCTCGACCTGATCGAGATCGACGCAGGCTGGGAAGCAGCGGTCGAGGCGGCGCTCGGCGAGTCGCTGACGGCTGTCGTGGTGTCGGATCCCGATTCGGCACGCAACGCGCTGGACGCGCTGCGATCATCGGATACCAGCGGTGCCGTGATCGCGCTGGGCTCCCAGTTCTCGGCGCACGGTCCGGTCACCGGTGGTCAGCCGGTGCGAGCACACGCTCGATCGTCGAACAGGGACGTCAGCGCGCTGCTCGACGGCCTGCTGGGCGGTGCGGTCCGGATCGACGACCTCGCCGCTGCACTCGACGCGGCGATCGCCCATCCCGAGGCGGTGATCGTCACACAGACCGGTGACCGCTTCGGGTTGAGCGGCTGGCGCATCGGCTCGGCCGGGTCGGGAGCGACCGCTGCCGCGCTCGAGGAGGCGCAGGCACAGGCCGACGCCGCTGCCTCGCGACTCGAACAAGCGGATCGGGCGGTCGCGACCGCCGCGGACGACGTGACCGCCGCCCGTCGCAGCGAGCAGGAGCTGAGCCGTCGTCTCGATGCGAACGACGCCAAGCTGACCGCGGCATCGGAAGGGTTGGCGCGAGCGCAGGGCGAACGACGGGAGATCGGGGCCGAGCTCGAATCGCTCGATCGAACGATTGCCGAGGCGACGGCGAACGGGGAGCGCGAACAGCAGCGGCTCTCCGAACTCGAATCGCTCCTGCCGGCGCTCGAATCCGACGAGCAGGCCGAGGTGGACGCGGCGCGGGCCCGGGGCGAGTTGCGCGGCCGTCTGGAGCAGCGCGCGGCGGCGCTGGCATCGAAGCGCAAGGACCTCGAGGTCCGAAATGCAGGCTTGATCGAGCACCGCCAGATTCTCGAGCGGCGGATCGCCGAGACCGAGCGGCGTCTCGAGGCCGACGCCGAGGCCCGCGACGCCGCCGAAGGGCAGCGGGTCGTGATCGAGCGCTCGATGAGCGTGATCGATCGACTGGGAAGGGTGGTCGATGCGCATCGTGTCGTGGTCGACGAGCATCACGCCGGCCTGGTCGAGACCCGGCGGAAGCAGAGCGACGAGGTGCGCGCGCTCACGACCGAGCTCGACGCCCTCCGTCGGGACCGCTCGGAGAAGGAGCAGCAGCTCGACGTGACGCGTGAACGGGCGCGTCAGGCCGAGCTCGCGGAGGCCGAGGCGAAATTGCGCCTCGAATCCGCGATCGAAACGCTGCGTCGCGAACTCGACATCGAGCCCGCCGTCGCCGAGGCGGCCGCGATGCCCGAGATCCCCGATGGTGCGTCGCCGGCCGGTCGCGTGCGCGAGCTCGAACGGGAGCTGCGATTGCTGGGCCCGATCAACCCGCTTGCGCTCGAGGAGTTCAATGAACTCCAGACCCGGCACACGTTCCTCGAGGACCAGCTCGAAGACGTTCGTTCCACGCGGCGCGAACTGGCCCGAGTGATCGCCGCCGTCGATGCGGAGATCCAGAACGTGTTCGCCGCGGCCTTCGCCGACGTCAGCGCGAACTTCACCGAGTTGTTCGGCCTGCTCTTCCCGGGCGGCCAGGGCAAGCTCAAGCTGACCCATCCCGACGACCTCCTCAACACGGGGATCGAGGTCGAGGCGAAGCCGAGCGGTAAGAACGTCAAGAAGCTGTCGCTGTTGTCCGGTGGCGAGCGAGCGCTGACCGCGTTGGCCTACCTGTTCGCGGTGTTCCGCTCCCGTCCGTCGCCGTTCTACGTCATGGACGAGGTCGAGGCCGCCCTCGACGACGTCAACCTGCACCGCTTCCTCGGTCTCATCCAGGAGTTCCGCAAGGACGCCCAGCTGATCATCGTGTCGCACCAGAAGCGGACGATGGAGGCCGGCGACTGCCTCCTCGGTGTGAGCATGCAGCCGGGCGGCTCCTCGAAGGTCGTGACCGAGCGCGCGAGCCGGGCCGGCGCCTGACCTGCGATCGCCCGGCTTCCTCGACGGGACCGACTCCCCGCGAAATCCGGCGCGGGTGGTGTCGGGATGAGCGGGATGTGTGGCCCGGTAGCGTCGCGTGGCGATGGGTGCCGTAGAAATCCTCCTTCTCGTCCTGCTCGCGTTCGTGCTGTTGTTCGGCGTGGGCGTGGTCGTCTTCAATCGCCGGACCAGCAGGCCGCTTCCGCCGTCGACGCCGACGATCGAGCGCCCCGCCGGACCCAAGTCGGGCACGATTCTGCAAGAGCGCGCCGCGCCGACCGTCACGGAGCAGGTCGTCGAGGCCGAGCCGGAGCTCGAACCGGAACCGGCCCCCGGCACGCTCCGGGAGCGGCTCGCCAAGGCTCGCTCGACCTTCGCCGGCGCGATCTCCGGCGTGCTCGGGCGGAGCGGTATCACCGACGAGAGTTTCGAGGACCTCGAGGAGGCGCTGCTGCGTGCCGACGTGGGCGTCGCCATCACCGACGAGCTGCTCGGCGGTCTCCGGGAACGCGTCAAGACGAAGGAGATCACCGAGCCGGGCGAGTTGCTCGACGCGCTCCAGGAGGAGATGGCGGGCCGCCTGCGCGGAAGCGAGCGGAGTCTGAGCTTCGCGGCACGCGGCGACGGCGAGCCGAACGTGTGGATGTTCGTCGGCGTCAACGGTGTGGGGAAGACCACGACGATCGGGAAGCTGGCGAATCAGCAGGTCACCGCCGGTCGCAGTGTCCTGCTCGCCGCGGGCGACACGTTCCGCGCCGCTGCCGCCGAACAGCTGAACACGTGGGCCGAGCGTTCCGGAGCGGATTTCGTCCGCGGTGCGGAGGGTGGCGACCCGAGCTCCGTCATCTTCGATGGGGTCGAGCGGGCCGCTGCTCGCAACATCGATCTCGTGATGGCCGACACGGCGGGGCGCCTGCACACCAAATCGAACCTGATGGACGAGTTGAAGAAGGTCCGCCGGGTCGCCGAGAAGGGTGCCGGCGAGGTCACCGAAACCCTGCTGGTGATCGACGCCACCACCGGACAGAACGGACTGATCCAGGCCCGGGAGTTCAACGAGGCAACCGACGTCACCGGTGTCGTGCTGACCAAGCTCGACGGCTCGGCCAAGGGCGGAATCGTGTTCGCCATCGAGACCGATCTGGGGATCCCGGTCAAACTGGTCGGCATCGGGGAGACGATCGGCGACCTGATTCCGTTCGATCCCGACGACTTCGTCAACGCACTCTTCGAACACTGAAGGTCGTGACGACGGGTCGGTCCCGTCGCGACACGCTTCTCGGGACCGGGGTGGAGGGCGGCCGATAACGTGGGTGCCCGTATGTTCGACAATCTCTCCGGCCGGCTCGAAGGCATCGTCAAGAAGATCCGTGGCAAGGGCCGCCTGACCGAGGCGGACGTCGACGAGGTCATGAAGGAGATCCGGTCGGCCCTCCTGGAGGCCGACGTGAACGTCACGGTCGTGCGCTCCGTCTGCAACCGCATTCGAGAACACGCCATCGGTGCCACCCGCTCGTCGGCGCTCGATCCGGGCCAGCAGGTGGTCAAGGCGGTCAACGACGAGCTCACGCGGGCTCTCGGCGGCGAGACCCTGTCGATCACATTCGCCCCGAAGCCACCGACCGTCGTGTTGATGGCGGGCCTCCAGGGTTCGGGCAAGACCACCAACTCGGCGAAACTCGCCGCCTGGTTCAAGGCCCAGGGCCGTCAGCCGCTCCTCGTGGGTGCCGATCTGCAGCGCCCCGCTGCCGTCGAACAACTCCGGACGCTCGGTGCCCAGATCGATGTGCCCGTCTACTCCGATCCGGAGGATCCGGTCCTCACCGCCCACCAGGGTCTCGAAGAGGCGAAACGGCTCGGCCGCGACGTCCTCATCGTCGACACCGCCGGTCGCCTCTCGATCGATGCCGAGATGATGGAGCAGGTCCGACTGATCTCGGGTGCGGTCGACCCCGACTACACGTTCCTCGTGATCGACGCGATGACCGGTCAGGACGCCGTGCAGACCGCCGAGGCCTTCCACGAGACGCTGAAGATCGACGGCGTGATCATGTCGAAGATGGACGGCGATGCCCGAGGTGGAGCGGCGCTGTCGGTCAAGGAGGTCATCGGGCGCCCGATCGCCTTCGCATCGACCGGGGAGAAGCTCAACGAGTTCGAGCAGTTCCATCCCGACCGCATGGCCAGTCGCATCCTGGGCATGGGCGACATGCTCACCCTGATCGAGCAGGCCGAGCGCGCCTTCGAGCAGGACCAGGCCGAGCAGGCCGCCCAGAAGATGATGGAGGGTCAGTTCACCCTCGACGACTTCCTCGACCAGATGCAGCAGATCAAGAAGATGGGCTCGCTCGGCAATCTGATGTCGATGATGCCCGGCATCCCCAAGGAACTGAAGAACGCGAACATCGACGACGACGACCTGAAGCCGATCGAGGCGATCATCCGCTCGATGACGATGGAGGAACGCACCTTCCCGAAGGTGATCAACGGCAGCCGCCGGGCGCGGATCGCGGCAGGCTCGGGGACCTCGGTCGGCGACGTCAACCGGCTCGTCAAGCAGTTCGACGAGATGCAGAAGATGATGAAGAAGATGGGCGTCCTCGGCGGTGGCATGCCCGGTGGGCGCAAGAAGGGGAAGAAGGGTCGAAAGGGCGGTGACGGCCCGAAGCGACCCAAGGGCCTGCCCCCCGGGTTCAACCTCGAGGACGGCGGTCTGGACCTCCCGGGGCTCCCCGGCACGCCGGGCATGCCCGGCCTCCCCGGCCTGCCCCGCTAACCGAAGGCGATCGGGATGATCGCCGCCGAGGTCACGATCGTCGCCAGCGTGAGTGGCGCGCCGACACGCGTGAAGTCGCTGAAGCGGTAGCCACCCAGGCCGTACACCATCAGGTTGGTCTGGTAGCCGACGGGGGAGAGGAACGAGCACGACGCCCCGATCAGGACGGCCACCGCCAACATGCGCGGTTCGGCCCCGCTGTCGGCGGCCACCGACAGCGCGACCGGCAGCATGACCGCCGCGGCGGCGGTGTTCGTGAGCAGTTCGGTCATCACCAGCGTTGCGACCATGACCGCAACCACGAGTCCGACGTCGCCGAGGCCCAAGCGGTCCGCCTGGTCGACCAACGAGGCGATCTCGCCGGCCAGACCGCTCTGGCTGACTCCCGCGCCGAGGCTGATCGCCGCCGCCATCGTCAGCACGACGTTGAGGTTGATCGCCCGCCACCCCTCGCGCAGGGTCACCGCGCCACCGACGACGACGGTTCCCGCAGCGAGCAACGCCGCCTCGAACAACGAGAGCCAACCCGTCGCCGCGATGACGACGAGCCCGACGGTGGCGACGATCACGAGCCACGATCGGCTTCGTCGCACGGGTGGCGCCTCGTCGATGGCGGCGACGAGCGAGAAGTCGGTGTCGCCCCGCCACTGCCGATCGAACGACTCCTCGGCGAGCACCAGCAGCACGTCACCCGCACGAAGCTGGACGCGTCCGAGCTGACCGCCGAGCGCGCCATCCGACCGATGGATCGCCATCACCGCTCCTCGGTACCTGCTGCGGAAGTCGGCGGATCGCAACGACTCCCCGACCAGGCGAGACGCGGGTGAGATGACCGCTTCGAACACGCGTGTCCCGGCCCCCTCGGCATCGAGCACGTGGAACCGCTCGGTCGCCTCGAGGCCCTCGACGTCGTGCAGGTCGATCACGCGCGCGGCATCGCCGACGAAGCAGCAGACATCGCCGGGTTCCAGCACGGTGTCCGGTGCGGCCGCGAGCGTCGTCGCGCGACCGTCGTCGACACCCGGCCGTTCGATCAATGCGAGGAACGCACCGTCGAGGCTGCGCAGGCCGGAGTCTGCGATCGTCCGACCGACCAGTGGCCCGTCGTCGGCCACGCGTGCCGCCATCTGGAATTCGCGGGCCTGCCGGCCCACGTCGGTGGCGGCCGCCGTGCGTTGCGGCAGCAGCCGGACGCCGACCGTCGACAACAGCACGATGCCGACAACCGCGACGGGGAGGCCGACGACCGTGATCTCGAGAACGCCGAACGGCTCGTCGCCGGACTGCTCGAGCAGGTCGGAGACCACGAGGTTCGTCGACGTGCCGATGAGCGTGATCACGCCGCCGAGGATGCTCGCGAACGACAGCGGCAGCAGGAACCGGGATGCGTCTCCGCCCGTGCGTTGGGACCAGCGCACCACACGCGGCGCGAACATCGCGATCAACGGCGTGTTCGGGACCACCGCCGACAGCGCCGCGGTCGTCGCGGTCAGGGTGGAGAGGGCACGACGCCGGTCCAGTGCACGGTCCACCACCGACGAGAACGTTCCCGTCGCGGTGGCGGCGCCCGCGAGGACGTACAGTGCCGCGATCGTTGCCGGAGCGGGGCTCGACAGCCCACTGAGCGCCAGATCCGGCTCGATGACGCCGGTGAACAGCAGCACCGCGACCGCACCGCTGAGCACGATCACGGGCGGGAAACGGTCGGTGACGAGCACGACGACCGTGCCGACCAGGACGAAGAGAGCGATCCACGAGTCGGCGCTCATCGGTGCGACGCTATCCGCCGGCCGGATCGCCCGCGTGGAGCCCGAGCGGGGAGGGGAACGAAGCTGCGGGCGCTAGCCTTTCGACGTTCTCGATTTCGATCCCAGGAGTGACGATCAAAGATGGCAGTGAAACTGCGCCTCACACGTGTTGGCAAGACCAAGCAGCCCCAGTACCGCATCGTGGCGGCCGACGCCCGTTCGCCCCGCGACGGCCGGTTCATCGAGATCCTCGGCCAGTACAACCCGCGTGAGGAGCCGTCGCTGATCAACGTCGACAACGACAAGATCGTGAAGTGGCTGCAGGAGGGCGCGCAGCCGACCGAGCGGGTCGCCAAGATCATCAAGATCTCCGGGGCCATGGAGCAGTTCGAAGCCTCCAAGGCGTCGAAGTGAGCGACGACGGCAACGGCGAATTCGCGGGCACGGCCATCGCCGTGTTGACCCACATCGTCAAGTCGATCGTCGACGATCCCGACGCCGTGACCGTGGAGGTCGACGACTCGGGCCAGCGCCCCGCCCTGAACGTTCGCGTCGGCGACGGCGATCTGGGCCGCGTGATCGGTCGGCGCGGCCGCACCGCTGCGAGCATCCGCACCGTGACCCGGGCGGCGGCGAGCAAGGACGATGTCGAGATCGACATCGAGTTCCTCGACTGAGCGGCGCGATGAGGCCGTCCGGCCGCACATCCCCACCACCCGAGGGCTGGCTGGCCGTCGGTCACCTTCGTCGTCCCCACGGGCTGCGGGGCGACATCTTCGTCCAGCTCACGACCGACCGGCGCGACCGTGTCGACGTCGGGGCCGAACTCTTCGCCCGCGGTGAGTTCCTGTCGGTCACCGCGAGTCGGGTCGCGGGGAACGGGCGGATCATCGCTCGTTTCGACCTCATCCCGGACCGTACCGCGGCCGAGCGTTGGACCAACGCCGAGCTGTTCGCCGCACCGATCGACGACCCCGATGCACTGTGGGTCCACGAACTGATCGGGCAGCGCGTCGTCGATCAGGACGGCGTCGATCGCGGTGTGTGCACGGGCGTGCTCGCGAACCCGGCCGCCGAGATCCTCGAACTCGACACCGGCGCGCTCGTGCCCTCCAACTTCGTGGTCGCGACGGCACGACGGCGTGATCTCGGTCGACGTACCCGACGGGTTGTTCGAGCTCGACGATGACTGACATCGGCGACGGTCGGCGGGTCCTGCGGATCGACGTGTTCTCCCTGTTCCCCGGACTCGTCGACCGCTTCTGCTCCGACAGTCTGCTCGGCAAGGCGCGCGCGACCGGCCTGCTCGATCTGCGGTGCCACGACATCCGGGACCAGGCGACCGACGTCCACCGCACCGTCGACGACGCGCCGTTCGGTGGCGGTGCCGGCATGGTGATGAAGCCCGAGCCGGTCTTCGCCTCGGTCGAGGCCGTCGATCCTCCCCGACCGCTGCTGTTGACGAGCCCGGGCGGGCGGGTCTTCGACCAGGCGATGGCGGACGAGCTCGCTGCAACCGACGGGTTCAGCCTCCTGTGCGGACGCTACGAAGGCGTCGACCATCGTGTCCGACAACACCTCGTCGACGGCGAGGTCAGCATCGGTGATGTCGTGCTGAGCGGGGGCGAGGTGGCAGCCTGCGTCATCGTCGAAGCCGTGACCCGTCTTCGAGAGGGAGCGATGGGGAACGCGGCGAGCCCGGTGACCGAGAGCTTCGGCGACACGGGTCTGCTCGAGGAGCCCCAGTACACCCGCCCGGCCGAGTTTCGTGGCTGGGCGATCCCCGAGGTGCTGCGCAGCGGCGACCACGCCCGGATCGAGCGCTACCGCCATGCGCAGCGGCTGCACCGCACCCTGCGCGAACGCCCGGACCTGATCGAGGCCCGCGGAGGTGTGACGGCGGACGAACGGGCGCTGTTGGAAGAGTTCCCCTCCGACCCGTATCATTGACCGGCCCCATCGGGAACGATGGGGAAACGCCGGCGACCCGATGGTTGCGGGCCCACTCCCGACTTGATTCAGCAGGTAGACGCCATGCAAGCCACCGACTTCATCGATTCCGACTCGCTCCGTGACGACATCCCCGACTTCCAGGCGGGTGACGAGCTGAAGGTGCACGTGCGCGTGGTCGAAGGCGGCAAGGAGCGGATCCAGATCTTCCAGGGCGACGTCATCGCACGCCAGGGCGGCGGTCTGCAGGAGACCTACACGGTCCGCAAACTCAGCTACGGCGTCGGGGTGGAGCGCACGTTCCCGCTCCACGCTCCCACGGTGCAGAAGATCGAACTCGTCAAGCGCGGTGACGTCCGCCGGGCCAAGCTCTACTACCTGCGTGATCGCAAGGGCAAGGCCGCGAAGATCCGCGAGAAGCGCGACTTCTGATCCTCCGGTGCGCAGCACGCGCACCCCGGATCGACGCCTCGGCGTCCATTCGACCCGCACGGTCCCTCGTCCGAACCCGACGAAAGGCACCCGATGCGCGCTTCTCGACCCGAACCCGACACGTCCGACGAGCCTCGCTCGCCCGATCTCTCCAGGCGCGCTCTCGGCCGCTGGGGTGAGGAGCGAGCCGCGTCGCACTATCGACGGCACGGCTACACGGTGCTCGATCGCAATTGGCGATCCGCGACCGGCGAGCTCGACCTCGTCGTCCACCGCGACGGCGTCATCGTGTTCAGCGAGGTCAAGACCCGTCGGGACGACCGGTACGGCCCGGCCGCGGCCGCCGTCGGTGTCGCCAAGCAGCGACGGATCCGCCGACTCGCCCTCGAATGGCTCGACGCCCACCGTGTGCCGCGTGACGCGATCCGGTTCGATGTCGTGGCGATCACCGGCGTCCACGTCGAGGTGATCGAGTCGGCGTTCTGACCTGCCAGGCGAGCGTCAGCCGAGGAAGGCCCAGCCGAGCGCGGCGAGCGCGACGAGGAGTGCAACGGCAACCAGGACGTAGTCGCTCGGCCGCGCCTTGAACTTCCGGTACGGGTTGTAACCCACGGCGGTCAGTATCGTCCGCAACATGGCCACTGACACGCGAGAGACCCTGATCGTCGAGCGCGAGAGCGGCATCGTCACGGTCACGATGAACCGACCGCACCGCAAGAACGCCGCAAGTCAGACGATGTGGTCGGAGCTGCTCCAGGTGTTCCGCGAGATCAACGACAGTGCGACGGACCGGGTGCTCGTGCTCACCGGTGCCGGCGGAGACTTCTGCTCGGGAGCAGATGTCGGCGGCATGGACGAACGTGCGAACTCGTCGGACGCGCCGTCGGGCGAGCGCCCGAAACACCAGCTCGCGGCGATGCGCAACATCACCGAGATCTGCCTCACGCTCAACCGGCTTCCCCAGCCGACGATTGCGAAGGTCCGCGGTGTCGCGGTCGGCGCGGGACTGAACATGGCGCTGTCGTGCGACCTGGTGGTCGGCGACGAGACCTCGCGCTACTCCGAGATCTTCGCCCGTCGTGGCCTGAGCCTCGACTTCGGCGGCTCGTTCCTCCTGCCCCGCCGTGTGGGGCTTCACAAGGCGAAGGAACTGGCGCTCCTCGCCGACATCATCGACGCCGAGGAGGCGGAGGCGATCGGTCTGGTCAACCGGATCGTGCCGAGCAGCGAACTCGACGTGTTCGTCGACGACTGGGCGCAGCGTCTCGCGGCTGGGCCTCCGATCGCGCTCGCCATGTCGAAGCGGCTGCTGAACAACTCGATGAACGTGACGCTCGAGGAGGCTCTCGACGACGAGGGTCTGTCGCAGACGGTGAATTTCTCGACGGCGGACACCGCCGAGGCGATGCGGGCGTTCGTGGAGAAGCGGACGCCGAAGTTCTCCGGGCGCTGAATCCGAGTAGTGCCGCCACCGGGGTCGATGGTGTCGTTAGCCTCGGCCTCGTGAAGTGGTGGACCGCCGTCTTGATCGGGCTCGGCGCCGGTGTGGCGCTCGCGTCGCCCGTCGGCGCGGGCGCGGAGCCGCCCGGACCGTTACCGGGCCAGGAGTTCGTCTCGGATCCCACTGCGCTGATCCAGATCCCCGCGGGTTGCCCGCCCGTCGATCCGGCCGACGTCGCGTTCGTGGGCACCGTGCTCGCGAAGGACGAGTTCGTGGAGAAGGGCACGGTGCGCTGGCAGATCGACCAGGTTCGTGCCGGAAACGCGGCACCGTTCTCCGTCGACGGCGTCGTGGACGTGCGCTTCGGGCCGGATTCGCAGTATCTCGACATCGACGAGCAGTACCTGGTGTCGGCGGCGTTCGATCCGAGTATCGGCACACTGACGTCGAAGGCGTCGCCCGACGCACCACTGTTCGGCGGTGACGCCGTCGTCGGTCTGGAGGACACCGAGACCGTGTGTCCCGTCGTCGACGATCCGGTCCAGACGATCAACGTCGACGGGACGGCGGTCGAAACCGGACTGTTCGAGCCCTTGACCCAGGACAAGCGCCTGCTCCTGGCCACGATCGCCGTTCCAGCGGCGATCGTGGGGCTTGCGCTCATCGGCCTCATCCTGTTGCGTCGACTGATCGACATCGGTTTCCGTGGGATCTTCGCGCTCGGCCGGGCAGCGGTCGTGCCGAGCGGTGATCACCGAGCGGCGCGTGTGCGTCGCCACGCACGCGGGGGCGAGATCCCCGACGTCCCTGATCCCGACGACGTCGACGAGGTCGCGGACGGCGACCCCGGTGCGCCGGTCGACGAACCGTCGGATGCGGACGACTCAGACCTCGTCGACGCCTGATCCGGCCGGTGATGCGGCGGGCCCGCCGCCGACGATCGCGCGGACCTCGTCGAGGGCAGCGGTCCAATCGGGGATGTCGATCTGTTCGGGCTCCGAATCGGCCCGGCACCTGACAAGGACGCCTCCGACGACAGGTTCGTCGAGGGTCACCTCCAGAGCAGCGCCGTACGCTGCGAGTTGAGTCCGGTACCGACCGATCCGCTCGGCGGTCTGGACGGGTCCAGACCACTGATCGGTCTTGTAGTCGACGATGACCAGGCCCTCGTCGGTGCGGACGAGCAGGTCGATGTACCCCTCCAGCACCCGGTGGCCGACCGGGGCGGCGATGAACAGCTCGCGCCAGTGTTCGGCGCCGCCGACCGCGGCGCGCACGATCGGCGCCCTGATCGCCGAACGGGCGAGCCCGGCGACGGTGCGGTCGAGTCCGAGGATCGACTCGGCCGCGCACTGCGAGCGCGCGAGATCGTCGATGTCGGCTCCTGTTGCGAGGTCGCAGAACTGGAGGGTCCCGTGAACGGCCCGCCCGATGGACGTGCCGTAGCGTCCGCGCTGCCAGGGTGGGAGGTCGATGTTCACCGGTTGCTTGTCGAGTCCGGGGTCGTCGCTCATGTCCCGGTCGCGTAGCAACCGGACCTCGTCCGCGAGCCGCGTGGCGGCGATGGCACTGCGTCGCCCTGCAGCGTCCATCGCGGCGCGGAGTTCGGCCCGCCACACGCCGATGTCGTCGACCTCGACGGTCGGCCGCGCTGGATCCGCCACCGACTCGAGTGCGTGTGGCACCCCGAGGTCGGCGATGACGGCCCCTGACGTCGGCCCCGCGGCTCCGGCACGGAACAGAACCTCGGCCGATGTGTACCCACCCGGACCGCTCTTCGGGACGTGATCGTCGGGGGTCCGCCGGTGCAACGACACGACGAGGTGGTCGACAGCGCGGGTGCACGCCACGTAGAGGAGGCGGCGCCGTTCGGCGTCGCCCATCAATTCGTCGATCGGTGCGACGTCTTCGAAGCTGCCGTCGTCACCGATGCTCGTGAGGTGCCAGGTGTCGTCGTCCCACACGACCTGGACGCCGCGGCGCCGGCTCGGTTGGGTGGTCATGCCGCTGACGATCGTGATCGGGAACTCGAGGCCCTTGGATGCGTGGACGGTCATGATCCGCACGGCGTCGTGGTCGCGTTCGGGAAGGATCGTTTCGGCGACCTGGGTCTCGGCGGCCTGCAGGTGGGCCCATGCGAGGTAGCGGCGGATCCCGAGCCCTCCCGCGTCGGCCCACGCCCGGGCCTGTTCGATCACGAAGCGAAGCCGTCGCCAGACGTCTCGGGCATCGACATCGCCGAGCGCGACGTCGAGAACGCGCCGCTCGTCGACGACGGCCGTGAGGAGGTCGGCGGCTCCCACGTACGGGATGCGGTCGTGGATCGACCGAAGGTGGCGGATCGATTCGGCCACCGGGTGCTCGGCGAGTTCGTCGGGCGGCGGACGCAGCACACTCCAGGTGCCACCATGGAGCTTCCAGTCGTACAGTTCGATGTCGCTGCATCCGTACATCGGCGATCGGAGCGCTGCGACGAGCGCCAGCTCGTCGGTCGGGTCATCGGCAGCCCGAACCGCCATCAACAGGTCGCGCACCTCTTCGGTCGCGTAGACGACCGATGCGTTCTCCGCTCGATAGGGAATCCGGGTGGCGCGCAGTTCGGTCTCGAGTGCGGGAAGCGACAATCGGGTGGGCAGCAGGATGCAGATGTCGCCCGGACGGCACGGTCGCCGGTGGCCCGTCTCCTCGTCGACGACGGTCCACCCGTCGTGCAGCGCCGTGGTGACCGCGGCAGCCACGTCGACCGCTTCGCGTCGGCGCAGCTCGTCGGCAGCACCGATGTCGCCGTCCCAACGACGACCGACGAGGTCGGCATGGTGGTGCGCACCGAGGACGGTGACCGAACCGTGATCGAGCAGATGTCGACTCCGGCACGCATCGAGGGCCTGGAATGCGGGCTGGGCGCCGGGCTCGTACCGGATGACCCGATCGAAGACGTCGTTCGTGAAGTCGATCACCGCCCTGGTCGAACGGAAATTGGCCGTGAGCCGCGCGGTGTCGGCCCCGACCTGCTCTGCCGCACGCAGGTACTGGCGGATGTCGGCGCGCCGGAACCGGTAGATCGACTGCTTCGGGTCGCCGACGATGAAGAGCCGTCCGGGCAGTGGTGTGAGCAGCTGCCACTCTCCGTGCTGATGTTCGTCGTCGGGTGGTGAGGTGAGGCGGACGGCGATCTCCAGCTGGATCGGGTCGGTGTCCTGGAACTCGTCGAGCAGCACGCGCTCGTACCGGTCGTGCAGGGCTCTGCGAACGTCGGGGTCGCCGGCCAGGAGCCGTCGGGCATGAACGAGCAGGTCGTGGAAGTCGACGACGCCGGCATCGACCCGGCCACGAACCGCCCCGAGCACGAACCTGCCGGCGATCGCACCGGCGAGACGCTTGCGGTACGCCCTGACCGAAGTGAGGATCGCGTCGATGTCGTCGACGAGCGCCGATTCGCGTTCGCGGAGGTCGATCAGCGCCGCGTCGCCGAGCTGTTTCCACTTCGCCTTCGCACCCTTGCCGCCGGGCTTGCCGACGACGGAACGGAGCGACATCAGGCTGTCGAGCCGGGCGGACGCCTGTTCGCCGGCTGCGAGTTCTTCGGCCGCGATGGCGATGCGTGCGACGAGTTCGGTCTGGGTGTCGTCGGGAGGCGTCGGCGTTCGTGCGATCGAGCGTGCCGATTCGACGACGTGGCCACAGCGGAGGACGAACGGCCCCGGGTCGGACAGGTCGACCAACGGCTCGATCAGGTCCCAGTTGTAACGGAAGTCGATGGCGACCTTCTTGAGGTCCTTGTCCACGCCGAAGTTCTCGAAGTTGCACAGTTCGACCAGCGATCGACCGCCGTCGAGTGCCGATGCCGGATCGGGGTCGCGCAGGAGCTGATCGAGCAGATCGCTCCACTCGTCCTCGAAACGGAGGTTGCTGTCGAGCTCGTCGAGGACGCCGAAACCGGGCGGCAGCCCCGCTTCGATCGGGAAGTCGTTGAGGATGCGGCGCGCGAACGCGTGCAGCGTTCCGATCGGTGCATGGTCGAGGTCGGCGAGTGCCCGTCGGCTGCGATCCGAGGTCCGCTCGGCGAGGTCGCTGCGGAGCCGGGTCCGCAACTCCGCTGCAGCCTTCTCGGTGAAGGTGATCGCGGCGATCGCCGTGATCGGCACGCCGGACTCGACGAGATTCACGACGCGGCCGACGAGCGAGCTGGTCTTCCCGGCACCGGCACCGGCCTCGACGAAGAGCGTGCGGCCGAGGTCGCCGCGAATGCGTCGCCGGTCCACCTCGTCGGGGGGAGCAGCGCCCGCGGACGCGGGGCGGTCATGCATCGGTCGCTGCCCGGGTCTCGCCGAACCATCGCTGCAGTCGCGGATCGTGCCGCTTTCGGGACCATCGCTCGAACGCGTCGTCGGTGCCGAGCGAATCCGGTTCGCAGAACCGACAGTTGACGAACATCCGGAACCCGGGACGGTCGGGTAGCTGCGGGAACCAGCCTGCTTCGATCCCGTCGACGACCCGCACGAGTTGCTCGACGACGGACTCCCACACGGTGTCGTCGAAATCGATCCCGATCCGCTGGTACCTGCCACGTTCGAACATCGAGTACTCCGCGCGTACGGGCGGCCGCGCGTCGAGCTCGCCGTCGAGGCCCGCGTGCGCCAATGCGGCGGCGGCGTACACCGGAAGCTGGAACCTGGTGCCGTCGAGTGTGGGGTTGGCCGCATCGAGCTGGCGGTAGGGATCGGCCCTGCCCGTCTTGTGGTCGGTCACCACCAGGCGCCCGTCGGCCCACCGATCGAGTCGATCGACCTGCCCGCGGACGGCGACGCTGCGGCCGTCGCCGAGGTCGATGGTGACGAGTGGAGAAGTCGGGTCGTCGGGTCTCGAGAAGTCGAACTCCGAGGCGATGATCGTGGCACCGTTCGCCACGATGCGGGCGCTGTCGCGTTCGAGCCACACGAGCAGATCACGACGGATCCGCCCGCGATCGGTGGCCCATGCGGCGGGGCGCCCGGTACGGCCGGTCAGCTCGGCGCGCTCGCACGCCGCGGCGAAGTGGGAGAGCAACGCGCTCCGGTGCTCGTCGGTCCAGCCGGTGAGGGTCGGTCGAGGAAGTGTGCCGTCCAGGACGTCGCGATGGAGATGGTCGAGCACGTCGTGTTGGAGCGAGCCACGGTCGAGCGCGTTGATGCTGATCTGGCCTTCGGGCTCGTCGACGGCTCGGACACCCAACAGGTAGGTCACGAAGTACGCGTGAGGGCACGATGCCCAGGTCTCGATCTGGGTCGGTGAGATCGGTCGCGCGATCGCGGCGCCCGGTCGCTCCGTGATCGGTGGGACGCCGACGGTGCTCAGATCGCCGTCGAACTCCGTGAGGGCTCCGCTGGCACGCGCGGCTCGGACCTCGAGTCCTCGCACGGCAACGGGGTCATCGGCCTCCGGTATGTCCGCGGTGGTGAGCGGCGCTCGCATCGCGATGCGCAGTCGGTCGCGCAGGCGCCGCTCTCGCTCGACCGGCGGGAAGGCGAGCGCCCGCAGGCCGGCGGTGGAGGACTGGATCACCTCGACCCGCTCGAGCACGTCGGCCGTCAGCCATCGGCTGGGCTGGTTGGACGTCGTCGTCCGCAGGTCGCCCCGCGGAAAGGTGACGACGGTGTGAGCGGCCTGCGTCGTGGCGACGAACGCGTGGTGCAGGCGTCGCGCACGATCGTCGGACGATCCCAACCCGGCCTCGTCGCGGTCGCGTTGGCTCAACAAGGGATCGGCGCGCGGTGCGGGCGGGAGCTGGCCCTCCGATGCGCCGAGCACGATTGCCACGTCGATCAGCAACCCGCCCGCTGCCGCGAGCGACCCGATCGTGACACCCGTGCCGATCCGGCCCTCGCGAACGGACGCGTCGGCGAGTTCGGCGTCGAGAACCGCTCGGAACTCGGACCGTGTGGCTTCGGGAGCGACGGCGTCGAGCGAGCGCAGCCGCTCGAGCGTCGTCATCACGGCCTCCCAGGCGCGGTATTCGGCATCGGTGAACCGCGAGATCGCGCGTGGACCGAGCCAGGTGCCGAGTTCGTCGACGCACCATTCCACCCACCCACTCCACGGCCTCGTGTGGCTCGGCCGCCCGAGGCGGAAGCGGAGGTCGCCGACGAACTCGAGGAGTGACGTCGCCGCATCGCCCCACCGCTCCGAACCGGCGAGCCGACCGAGGCGACGATCCCAGTCGTCATCCCCGCTCAACCCGGCCACGCGGCTCACGCGCTCCCACTCACCGGTGCGCAGTGGGCGGCCGTCGGCGTCGCGCACCGGGAGATCGGCGAGGAACTCGAAGAGGGCGCGACGTTGCAGGCCGCGCCGATCGAGCTGCAAGAGGTCGAGGAGGAGGCGTGGAGCGATCCGCTCGGCGAGTTCGGTTCCACCCCGCCCGTTCCAGGCGATCCCGTCGGCCGTGAGATGGTGCTCGACGAGGCGCGCATACGGGCGATGCGCCGGCCAGAGCACCGCGATCCGCTCGAGTGGGACGGGGGTTCCCGTCAGCACCCCCCGCGCGGCGTCGACGATCGCCCGAACCGCGACGCGTACCTCGTCGTCGGCGTCGGTGACGGACACGACCTTCGCGGGTACCGGCGGCGCGACCGTTCCGCCGGCGTCCGAGACGTCGATGGCGAACTGCGCGGCGACCCGACGTGGCTCGGTGTCGGACTGCTCGTCGCCGGTGTAGGCCGACACGACGGTCACGGTGCGCGTCGTGGCGAGTTGTTGCACGAAGCGTCGCGCAGCGTGCTCGTACGGGCTCGGCAGGTGCAAGACCAGATGGTCGAGCACCGAGACAGGCTCGGTGCGGAGACGTGCGGTGGCACCGGCGAAGAGATCGGCCTCGTCGTACCACCGGCGCTGCAGGATGCGGGTGACCGCCCGACTCACTCGGACCGCTTCGCGGCCACGGCGTGAGCGTTGGAGCCGATCGAGGCTCTCGTCGCCGGCGAGGCGGAGCTCCCGGTGGAGCTCGCGCAGGGCCACGACCGTGGCGGGATGGCGGGCGACGGGTCCGTAGATGCCGGGGGCTTCGTCGAGCACCTGGCGGATCGTGAGGTCGAGCAGCGGGGTGGACACCGGACGTCGATCGGCGTGGGCGAGCGCCGGGCCGGCGAGCAGTTCGGCGAGCCGGTTGAGCGTGACCATGTCGACGCCGAGGATCCCCGGACCGCGGCCGAGTCCGCGACGCGCCATCACCCCGGCCACATTGGTCGGCACCACCACGGTGACGGGGGCCAGGCGGTCGCCGCCCTTGGCCTGCTCGATCGCCCGGGCCAAGGTGCCGAGCACATCGGCCGGGGAGCAGGCGAGGAGCTCGAACGGCATGCAGGTCATCGTAGGGACGGGGTACCTCAGAGTCGCGAAGACGGGTTGCGCCCGCCGCCGTCAGACGATCGGCGCCTGGTCGACCCGCACCTCCGAGTCGTCGACATCCCGCTTCGACGACGCCCGGGCTGTTCGACGTCGGCGATGCCCCCGCCGAGATCTGGGCCGTCGATCGACGATCCGGACCACGCCGTCGTACACCCTCGACGCCGAGCCGTCGGTTCGGCGGCGCAGCAGCGTCTCGCGATTCGGCTGACCTCCCGGCATTCGCGGTTCGTGGTGGTCGAGCGGTCGGGAGGTCGTCAGAGGTCGAGGATGCCGCAGCCGAGCAACTCCAGCGCGGTTCGCGCCCGGTCGTCGGTGGCGAGGACGATGACCGCCCCGCCCGAACCCGTGTAGTTGACCGACGCGCCGTGTGCCCGCGCCACGTCGATCATCTCCACGTGGGCGGGATCGAGGGGCATCACCGATGCGCGCTGGTCGAACGTCAGATCCATCGCTGCGCCCAAGGCGGCGAGATCGCCCGCCTCGATCGCCTCGGCGGCGGCCCGCGCCGCGCCCGCCGCTCGCCCCATCGCAGTGCGGAACTCCGGGTCGGTGGGATCGACGGCCGCGTGCACCTGCCCGCTGTCCGCAGCCGTGTCGGCCCGATAGGCGACGAACAGGGCGTCGGGCAAGCGGCCGAGGTGGCGGTAGGCGCCGACCTCGAGTCCGTGCACGGTGTGCAGGTGTTCGGGCCCGAACTCCATCGCGACAGTGCCACCGAACGCCTGAACCACCCGGTCCTGCAGGCCTGCGGCGATCCCGAGCACGTCGCGCTCGGCCGCGAGCGACAGCGATGCGAGCAGCCCGGGCTCGGCAACCACCGATCGCGCCCAGGCCTCACCGGGGTGCGCGGCGGCCATCGCCCGGATCGTGGCGATGACGATCGCGCTCGAACCGGCCAGGCCGACACCGCGGGGGATCGTGGAGCGGACGTCGACACGGTGCGGTGAGATCCGAGCCGCGAGGTGTCGATGCAGCACGGCCAGCGCAGCCGGTACGAGGGGTTGCACGTCGCCGCAGCCCTCCTCGGTCACGCGTCGAGACAGTTCTGCGATCGAGTCGTAGGCGAGGCCCGTGTCGGCGATCTCGAATCGGGCGCTGCTTCGGACCCGGACCGTCGCTCTCACCGCGGGAACGACCGTCGCGACGACGGCGCCACCGTGGCCGTCGGAGGGGTTTCCGGCGATCGCGGCGCGTGCCGGGCAGGAGGCGACGTGGTCGAGCGTGCTCATCGGGATCGCAGGCGATTCGGTGGCCGACCTACGGTGCCAGGATGCCGATCCGCCGCGCCACACGGGCCGACCTCACGCAACTCTGTGTCACCGCGATGCGGGCGTTCGCCGAGGACCCGGTGATGCGCTGGCTGTTTCCCGACGACGACCAGTTCTTCCAGCCCGCCGGGGAGGTCCTGCGCGGTGCGATGACCGGCTGGGTCGAGCACAACGAGGTGTGGTGCACCGACGACGCGGCGGCGCTGGCCGTGTGGATCCAGCCCGGTCGACCCGAGACGCCCGAGAACACCGACCCGTCGCTGGCGCCCCCGTCGCCCGAGCTGCTCGACCGCTTCGGCACCATCGGTCCCCTGATGGCCGACCACACACCGTCCGAGGACCACTGGTACCTGCAGTTGTTGGCGACCCACCCCGACTGGCAGCGTCGAGGACTCGGCGCGGCGCTGATGGCGTCGATGTTCGAACGCGCGGACGCGGAGGGCTTGCCGTGCCATCTCGAAACCGAGACAGCGGTCAACGTCGCGTACTACCGCCGACACGGTTTCGAGGTCCACAGCGAGTTCGACATCCCGACCGGTCCACATCCTCATCGGTTCTCCTCGTTCGGTGGCGACCCCTCGAGCGAGGTCGGACCGCACATGTGGGGGATGCTCCGCCCGCCGCGATGACATCGCGATGAACCGCTCGCGGCGGTCAGGCCCGGGCGGCCTCGGCGCGGGCTCGCAGGTCACCGACCGCGTGCTCCAGACCCTCTGGGTCGCGGTACAGGGCGCTCCCCGCGATCAGCACGTTCGCGCCCGCCGCCGCGGCGCCGGCGATCGTCGACGGTCCGATGCCCCCGTCGACCTCGATGTGCACGTCGTCCGCTCGGCCCGCGGCTTCGAGCATCCGCTGCACCTCGGCGATCTTCGGCTCCATCGTCGGGATGTAGGCCTGGCCACCGAATCCCGGGTTCACCGTCATCACGAGCACCATGTCGATCAGGTCGAGGACGTGCTCCACCGCCGACGCCGGGGTGGCGGGGTTCAACGCCACGGCGGCGGTCGCGCCGAGTTCGTTGATGTTCCCGCAGGTGCGGTGCAGGTGGGTGCACGCCTCGGCATGGACGATGAGGCGCGAACATCCGGCGTCGATGTAGTCCTTGGCCATGACGTCGGGCGTGTAGACCATGAGGTGAGCCTCGAACGGGACCGAGCAGTGCGGACGTGCCGATCTGATCACGTCGGGTCCGAATGTGAGGTTCGGCACGAACTGGCCGTCCATCACGTCCCACTGGATCAGGTCGACACCGGCGGCTTCGAGAGCGGCGACCTCCTCGCCGAGCTTGGAGAAGTCGGCCGGGAGCACCGACGGGGAGATCATCACGGGACGGCTCATCGGCGGTCACGCTAGTGGAGCCTTCCGGACCCGCCGAAGTGCCCGGCCGGTGTCGGGTGCGCCGACGATCACTCGTCGTCGTCCGTCGCCTCCCAATCCTCGTCCTCCTCCTCCCAGATCTCGTTGCGCTCCTCGACCTTCTCGCGCCAGTTCTCGGCCTCGGCCCTCGACGCGTAGGGGCCGAGCGTGCTGGCTCCGGGACCCCGCTCGGCCGCAGGAACGGCACACTTCTTGTTGAGGTCCCAGTACCAATCGTCGGCGTTGCTCATCGTCAGAGTCTGACACGCTCCGTACGCTGCAGGAATGTCGACGAATGAACCGGTGACCCTCCGAGCCGAACGGATGGTGGCCGGCGGCGACGCGATGTCGCGGCTCGAGGACGGGCGCGTCGCATTCGTGACCGGAGCACTGCCCGGCGAACAGGTCGACGTCACGATCCGCAACGACCGCAAGGACTTCGTCAAGGCGACGGTGACCGACGTGATCGAGCCGTCACCCTTCCGTGTCGTGCCGCCCTGCCCGCACCGCCGAGCCGGATGCGGCGGCTGCGGGTGGATGCACTTCGATCCGGAGGCACAGTTCGTCGCCAAGGTCGAGATCGTCGCCGAGTCGCTGCGCCGTGTCGGCCGCTTCGACGAGGACGCCGTCGACGCCGTCATCGAGGCCGGTGGTGCCGTCGAGCCGTTCGGCTACCGGACGACGATACGTCTCGTCGGGTTGACCGGCGGTGGCGTCGGCTTTCGCGAAGAGCGCAGCGACGAGGTCGTCCGCATCGACCACTGTCAGGTCGCACACGAGAACCTCTCGCGAGTACTCCGCGAGATCGACGTGGCGCCCGGCGTCGAACTCACGCTGCGGACGTCGGTGGCGACCGACGGGGTGACCGCACGCTGGACCCGGCCGGAGGACCGTCAGCGACGCAACGAGAAACGACGGTCCAACGCGGCGCCCGGCCGGTCCGTGAGCGGTCTGCCCGCAGACGTGCACATCGGTGACCGCGCCTTCCTCGTCGAACGGATCGCGGGGTGCAACCTCCAGGTGTCGGCCCCGTCGTTCTTCCAGTCGGGTCCGGCGGCCGCCGAGCTGCTCGTCGACGCCGCGCGACGCGCCGCTCCCGAACTCGCGACGGCCGACCACGCCGTCGATGCCTACGGGGGAGTGGGGCTGTTCGCCGCCACGGTGATGCACGACGTCCGCCACGTGACGCTCATCGAGTCCGCGCGCTCGTCGTGCTTCGACGCGAAGGAGAATCTGTCGAGCCGATCGGGGACCGGTTCGAAGAGCGTCGACATCGTTCGCGGCGACGTCGGCGACTGGAGACCAGCGGAGCACCCGACTCCGATCGACGTCGTCGTCGCCGACCCGGCCCGCCCGGGGCTGGCCAAGCCTGGCGTCGCCGCAGATCGCGCGGATGAACGCGCCGGTCGTCGTGCTCGTCAGTTGCGACCCCGTGTCGCTCGCCCGCGACGCACGGCTGCTGGCCGACACGGGCTACCGCATGGAGTCCGTCGAGGTGCTCGACCTGTTTCCCCAGACGCCGCACGTCGAGTGCGTCACGCGCTTCGTTCGGCGATGACCCCGAGGCGCACGGCGCCCTCACGCCGTTCGTGAGAAGATCTCATCCGGATGGACGACCAGGTTCGTACAGAGGATGTGAAACAGGTGCTGACCGAGATGTCCGACGGCGCGCTCGCCGTTGCGATCGGCCGATATCAGCAGGACGCGCTCGCCGAGGCCTATCGCCGTCATGCCGGAGCGGTGTTCGGGCTCGCCCGTCGGTTGTTGACCGATCGGGCCCGCGCCGAGGACATCGTGCAAGAGGTGTTCGTCCGCCTGTGGAACGAACCGGACCGGTTCGATCCCGAACGCGGGACACTGAGAAGCTTTCTCCTGGCGAACGCCCATGGGCGCTCGGTCGATCTGATCCGCTCCGAATCGGCGCGGCGTCGCCGGGAGGAGCGCGAGTCGCTGCAGACGGCCGATGCGGGGTACGACATCTCCCGCGAGGTGTGGGACCTCGCGCTGGCCGGCCACGTTCGTGATGCGATGAAGGTCCTGCACGAAGGCGAACGGGCTGCGATCGAACTGGCGTACTTCGGCGGGTTGACGTACCGCGAGGTTGCCGAAGAACTCGGCGACGCCGAAGGCACCGTCAAGAGTCGGATTCGGTCGGGCCTGAAGAAGCTGCGGGCCGAACTGACGAATTCTGGGATCACCGTTGGATCGAGGGCGGAATGAGCGACAACATGTCACACGTGGAGGATCGAGGGGATGCCTACGACGTCGAGGAGTTGCTCGGCGCGTATGCGCTCGACGCCGTCGATGCCGTCGAGCAGGCCCGTGTCGAGGACTACCTCGCGATCAACCCCAGAGCGGCCGAAGAGGTCCGCCAGCACCGCGAGGTTGCCACGATGCTGGCGTTCACCGGCATGGACGCCCCCGAGGGGGTCTGGTCGAGGATCGAGAGCGAGATCGAGGCGACCGCGCCCGAGCCGGGCCCGGAGCTCGCAAAGGTCTTCGCGCTCGAGCGCCCCGAGTCGTCGGTTGCCGATCCCGTGGCTCCCGCTGTCGAGGACCGATCGCCGCGGCGTCCCCCGATGTGGTTGCTCGGCGCAGCCGCTGCGCTCGCGCTCGTCGTGGCCGGTGGACTGCTGGTCGCGAGCGGCCGCACCGACACCGGCGGCGATCCACTGGCGGACGCGCTCGCCGCGGCGGAGGCCGACCGGGACTCGATCCGTGCCGAACTCGTCTCCGAAGGCAGCGACGCCGTCGCCGTCGGGGTGATCGACCAGGACGGTCACGGCTACCTCGATGCCAGTGCGCTACCACAGCTCGCGCCCGACCAGACGTACCAGCTCTGGGGCGTGATCGCCGAGAACGGCGACGCCGTGTCGTTGGGCATCCTCGGGAGCAACCCCGAACTCGAGACGTTCACCGTGGAGAGCGATGTGGCAGCGCTCGCGGTGACGATCGAGCAGTCACCCGGGGTGATCAGCGACGGCAATCCGGACGGCGCCTTCGTCGGAAGGTTCTGACCCGAGCCCTACGCTGCGCGTCATGCTCGACGTGCGCTGCTCCGACGAAGTCCGCGACACCCTCGATTCCGGCGGTGCCGTGGTAGCGATGGAGTCGACCATCTACTCGAACCTCGGTCTCCCGGCGCCGGCAAACGCCGAAGCGCTCGAACGCTGCGTCGCCGCGGTGCGTGCCCGCGGCGCGGTGGCGGCGGTGACAGCCGTGCTCGACGGCCAGGTGAGGGTGGGGCTCGACCCGAGCGAGTACGAACGGATCCTCGGGCCGGCGCGCAAGGCGGCCGAGCGTGACGTGCCGGTGGCGATCGCCCAACGATGGGAATTCGGGGCGACGACAGTGTCGGCATCGGTCGCGATCGCTGCGGCGGCGGGCATCTCGGTGTTCGCGACGGGAGGTCTCGGCGGTGTGCACCGTGGGGCCGAACTCACCGGCGACGTGTCGGCCGATCTCGATGCGCTCGCGCATCATCCCGTCGTCTCGGTCTCGGCGGGGGCCAAGGCGTTCCTCGACCTGCCGCGCACGCTCGAATACCTCGAAACCGCCGGTGTGCCGGTGCTCGGCTGGCAGCACGACTGGTTCCCCGCGTTCTACACCCGCTCGTCGGGTCTTCCGGTGGCGCACCGGGTCGAAACCGCCGGTGAGGTGGCGACAGTTCTCGCCAACCTGACGCGTCCCCGGTCGGGGCTGCTCGTCACCGTGCCGATTCCGGAAGCCGACGAACTGGACGCGGGAGAGCTCGGCCGCGTGCTCGACGACGCGCTCGGCGAGTGCGACCGCAGCGGCATCGTCGGCGCGGCGATCACGCCGTTCGTGCTCGCACGCATCGCGGCTGCCACCGACGGTCGCAGCATCCCCGCGAACCTCGCGTTGGCCGAGAACAACGCGGGCGTGGCCGCCGAGATCGCCGTCGCCGTGGCCGCCCGCTGACCCGCTGTTCGTCGGTGCCAGGCACCCACGAACACACCCGATGTTCGTGGGTGCCTGGCACCAACGAACACACCGGATGTTCGTGGGTGCCTGGCACCAACGAACATTCTGCGGGGTTGGCGTGTGTCGTCCGGGGCGGTCGGACGGCGGGGTCGATCCGCCCGCCGCCGACGTGCGCGATCACCCGACGCGGGGATCGAACGGAATCGCTCGTCGGTCATCAGCGCAACGCGGCGACCCGGCCGACAAAGGGTGTCGCCGGTCAGCTCGCGATGCGCTCGATCTTCGCGGCGAGACCGTCGAGGTAGGCGTCGCGCCGGTCGGCGTCGTCGGCATCGATGCCGTAGAAGGCGAGCCAGTGCGTGCGCGCCGCGGGGTGGCACATCGTGCGCAGACTACGGGAAAGCGTTCGTTTGCCGCCCTCACCCTGGAGTGAGTTCATCAGCTTCGACGATCCGTGGGACGTGACGGCGACGAGTCGGCGGACGTTGCGCAATGTCGGGCGCAGTCGGTTCGACCCCTCCGGCAGTTCCCACGCCACGCCCGACGCCCAGACGCGATCGATCCAGCCCTTCAACATCGCCGGTTGGCCCGACCACCAGGTCGGGTAGACGAGGATGAGCGTGTCGCACCACCGGAGGTCGTTCGCATGCTGCTCGAGGTCCCGGGGGACTCCCGGTTCGACGTGTGTGCGGTGCTCCTCCGCCGACAACTCGGGGATGAACCCCTCGCGATACAGGTCGTGGATCCGTACCTCGGCCCGCGCCGCTCGCAGACCTACTTCGACCTGATCGAGCGCTGCCGGGATGAAGCCTTCGGTGCACGGATGACAGAAGATCACGAGCACGCGGCGGGGAGATCTCGGGTCGCGTCTCATCGCAGTTCGCTCATCGCCCGCTCGACGTGGGCCGCGAACTCGGCGCGTTCGTCCTCTGTCGTCGTGTCGATCGCGTACATCCCGAGCCACCGCGGGGACGTTCGCAGACCGCACGAGAGTCGAAGCGCACGCACGAGCGTCCGACGGCCGTTGTCGTTGATCGCGCGGACGTACCATCGCGGGGAGCCATAGGTCGAGATCCCGATCAGGCGTCGCACGTTGGTCAGTCCCGGGCGGACCTTTCCCGACCGCTCGTCGAAACGGAATCCCACCCCCGGCACCATGACCCGCTCGAGCCAACCCTTCAGAATCGCGGGAAGCCCACTCCACCAGGTCGGATACACGAAGACGAGCGCGTCGACCGACCGGACGAGATCGGCCTGCGCCCGGACCATCGGATCGAGAATCGGCGTCCGGCCGTGGTAGGCCTCGCGTTCCTCGGTCGACATCGCCGCGCGAAACCCCATCGCGTAGAGGTCGACCGACTCGACCTCGTGCCCGCCGGCGCGCAGCCCGACAGTGGCGCGACGCGCCAGCTCGTGGGCGAAACTGTCCGGATTCGGGTTGGCGAGGATCACGGCGACGCGCATCGGCCGACTATTCCACCACCATCGGGACCGAATCCGGTGGCGCAGTCGGATTTCGGAGGCTGCGGGCCTGGATGATCGCCACGATCACGAGGAGCAGCGCGAACATCGCATTGGAGAACGAAGCGCTCAGCGAGCCGGCGATCAGGCTCCCGATCACCGCGCTCACCACCCCGGACGCACCGATCGCGGCGCCGACACGCAGGTTGACGTTGTCGTTCGCGCGATTGCGCAGCGTTCCGACGATCGCCGAGGGCACCATCACGGCGACGGATGTGCCCTTCGCGAGCACGGGCGGCATCGAGAAGAGGACCACCATCGCAGGGACCATGACGACCCCGCCACCGATCCCCAGTAGACCCGACAGCGTGCCGGTGACGAAGCCGATGGCGATCAGGGCCAGGACACCGGGCACCGTGAGCCCCTCGCGGCCCAGCGCCTCACCGGACGCGACCAGGCGGACGGCGGTGAGGAGGATCACCACGATGAAGATGATCGTCAGCGGTGTCTTCGGGATGATCTGCAGCAGGTGCGTGCCGACGATCGCCCCGACGATCGCGCCGGCGGCCAGGCACGCAGCGACCGGCCAGTCGACGTTCCCGCCGACCGAGTACGTCACGAAGCTGGCGAGGGCCACCGGGACCGTCGCGGCGAGCGACGTCCCGTGCGCGAGGCGCCGCTCCATCGACAGCATCGTGAGGAGCGCGGGAACGATGATGATCCCACCGCCGATGCCGAACAGGCCGCTGAGCAGCCCGGCCGCGGCACCGATGCCCAAACCCTGCCAGGGCATCGGCGACGAGTTGGTGCGGAGAACCCTCGGCACAGCGGTCGGCACCGGGTCACCCTACCGATGCTCGACGGAGCGAGGGCTGGGTGCCGACGAGCAGATGACGCTCGTCAGATCGACGGTGCGGCCTTGATGCGCACGGGGCCGCGCCGCTCACTGACGTCGGTGTGCCGGGCGACGACGTCGCGGATGAGTTCGCCCTTGACCTCGTCCTGCTCGCACAGGAGGTCGGCGATCTCGTGGAGCGCGACGCGGTAGGTCGTGACCATCTGTTCGGCCCGCTGGGCTCCCTCGACCATGTAGGCCTCGGCCGCAGCACGGCTCGGGTCGTCGGACAGGACCTTCGCGACGAGATTCGCCGCGGTCGGCATCGATGCCGCCTCGAGGCTCAACAGTCCGGGGCCGCTGCCGAGCTGGCCCACGAGCTGCGAGGCGATCGTGCTCGCCGCCGCGAGGTCGGAGCTGATCCCGCTGCTCGCCTCGCCGTACTCCAGGATCTCCGCCGCCCGTCCGGCCAGTGCGACGCAAATCAGGTCACGGGCCTCGGTGGGCGTGCGTAGATGACGCTCCTCGGCATCCCCGTGGGCGACGAGGCCGAGCGCGGCAGACCTCCGGAGAATCGACGCGACCTTCACGTCGCGACGCACGAGTACAGCGGTCAGCGCATGGCCGGCCTCGTGCAGCGCGATCCGGCGTCGCTCGTCGGGGTGGTACCCCATCTCCTGGGCCACGCCGACCTCGGTGATCAGCTGTGCGGACAGGACATCGCTGAGTGCCATCGCCGTACGACCGTCACGCAGAGCGACGATCAGCGCCTCGTCGAGCAGTTTCTCGATGCGCACCGGAGAGTATCCGGGGCTCAGGTCGGCGATCAGCGTCGCGTCGACATCTTCGGTGTGGTTCTTGCGGTCGAGGTAGTACTGGGCGATCTCCAGCCGGTCGGCACGCGGCGGGAGATGGAATCCGACCGTGCGGTCGAAGCGCCCCGGACGCAACAGGGCCGGGTCGAGGTCACCGGCCCGGTTCGTCGCGGCGACGATCAGGATGTTCGCGGGCGGCGTCTGCGGTCGCTTGAGGCGCCGCTCGGCAGGCAGGTGCTTGTTGAGCCAGTCGATCCACTTCGCCTTGAACTTGTCCCGGCCGTCCGGGAGGTCGAAGCTCTGCATCTGAACGAGCAGTTCGTTGACCACGCCAACGATTCCCTCACGCATCGACCCGGTGTTCATGCCGCTGCGTGCGCCACCGATCGCGTCGAACTCCTCGATGTAGCCGATCGCACCGCCTTCCTCGCGGGCGGCCTTGCGGAGGTTCTTGAAGAACGTTCGGATCTTCTTGTTGGTCTGGCCGTAGTACATCGACTGGAACTCCGAGGCCGACACGAAGTGGAACGGCACACCGGCCTCGGCCGCCATCGCCTTGGCGAGGTAGGTCTTGCCGGTCCCGGGGGGCCCTTCGAACAACACACCGCGACGCGGTTTGCCACCCATCACCTCCTCGAACGTCTCCGACGCCAGGAACAGGTTCATGCTGTCGATCGCTTCGCGTTTCGTCTGCGAGGCGCCGACCACGTCGTCGAGGGTCACGCTCGAGTCCTCCGGGCGGAGCACGGTGTGCGGCGACTTCCCGGTCGTGAGGTACGGCAGCAGGATCACCGAACCGAGGATGCAGATCAAACCGAGCGCGATGATGATCTCGGGGTTGCCGCGCAACCATCCCGGGACGCCGAGACGAATCGGGTCGTTGCCGACGACCCGATACGCGAAGTACACGAAGATCGGGGTCAGCAGATACAACTTGCGTCGAATCCGACGTTGACGAACCCGTTCACGGTTCGCGTTGGCGTCGATGTCGGCGCCCGTCAGCATCGCTCCGTTGCTCATCCTGGTGATGTCCATCTGACCTGCCTCTTCTCGGTGACGGCCCCTCTGCGAGCGGCTTCACCCAAGGTAATGGTGGGTCACCTGACGTGGTCAACGCCCGCAGGTCAAGGCTTCGTCAAGAATCACGGCCGATGGCCGCCGGGCGATCGGTGGAGTCGTGCGGCCGCGACCCAACGTGGTCGATGCACACGAAACGCGAACGGCCTGCGGAGGGTCCGCTCAGCGCGCCAACGGTCGGCGACGATGGTCGGGCAGCATCGAGAACGAGCCGGCGGCGACCGGAATGATCGCGAGGAGGAGGATCGCGGGGGAGTAGTCGTCGAACCACCCGCGGGCGAGGGAGAGCACCACCGGGCCGACCGCCGACGCCGCCACGGTCAGGAAGGTCACTGCGCCCTGGATCGAACCGAGATGGGTGGTCCCGAACCAGCCGGGGAGCAGAGTCGACGAGGCCGTGCGAACGGCTCCGCCCATCGCACCCAGCGTGACCGAATAGACGATGACGATCGCCCCCGGGACGATCACGGCACCAAGCAGTTGTGCCAGTACCAGCAGCGCCATGCTTGCTGCAGGCAGGTACCGCATCCCGACCCGATCGGCGAGGTAGCCGACGGTCAGCCCTGACACCGTCGAGCCGATGACCTGAGGGAGGAACAACGTCGCGGCGACGGTCTCGTTGATCCCGGCGTCGCCCATCAGATCGATCTGGTGGAAGTTGAGTGCGGTCGCCAGCATCCCGGCCGAACCGCTGACTGCGGCGATCGTCCAGAACGACCGGGTGGCCAGTGCCTCGCGACGGGTGAAGTCCTCGCCCGACGGGTGTTGTCCTGAGGTACGAGGTCCCGGTGCGGGGGAGGATGCCGTCCCGCGCGGCATCGATCGCAGCCCGAACACCGCGATCGGGATCACCGTGAGCGCGACGACGGCCGCGGAGACCAGCCAGGCCTGCCGCCATCCGATTCGATCGATGACGATCGACAGACCGACCGGGACGAGGGCCATCAACCCGGCCGTCACCGTTGCGAAGATGCCGAGTGCCGTCCCTCGGCGCTCGCGAAACGCCAGTGAGACCGTGACGGTCGAGACGAGCGACAGCGATCCCTGTCCGAGGAAGCGGATGCCGGCGAAGCCGATCGCGAGCCACAGCAGCCCCATGACGAGGGACATGTTGACCAGCGCGAGCGTGAACCCGGCGCCGATGGCGATCTGGGCCGCGCGCACACCTCGCTGGTCGATGCGGCGTCCGACCCAGGGGAGGAGCGCGGCCCCCGCGAGGGTGCCCACGAGGTAGGCCGTGCTCACCTGATCACGGCTGAGCTCGAGATCCTCGACGAACCGGTCGACGAAGACCGACACGCCGATCGTCTGGCCCGGTGCGGTCAGCGCTGCGGTGATCGTGGCGAGGCCGAGGGTGATCCATGCCCGCCTCGGAACGCCGATGTCGGTGCCGGAGGCCGGGCTCGCAACCGGGTCGGTGCTGCGGGAGGGGGTGTGATCGGGGGTGTGGTCGGGGCCCAGAGGTGACCGAACGTACAGCGACCCGGCCCGGGCGAAGAATGTTCGGCTGCGTCGCCGGGCCAACCGCTCCCGCTTGGTTACCCTGTCGGACGTGGCAACGCCAGAGAACCAGACCGGGGGAACAGGGGCCGACTTCGGCGCGAACTCCTGGCTCGTCGAGGAGATGTACGAGCAGTTCGTCCGCGACCCGGAGTCGGTCGGGGATCAGTGGCAGGAGTTCTTCGCGGACTACAAGGCAACCGCGCCGTCGGTCGCGGCCGCGGCCGCGTCGTCGGCCGCCGTGCGGGCCGTCGCGGCTGCACACCGGGCCCCCGCCGACGCCGAGGACGAACTCCCGGCACCGCCTCCGGACGCGCGCGCCGCCGAGGCAGCACCCGCGCCGAGTGCCGAGCCCGCCGCTGCTCCCAAGCCCGTCGCCGAGGCCGAGGCGGGCAAGCCGATTCGTGGTGCCGGTGCCGCGATCGTGCGCAACATGGAGGCCAGCCTCGAGGTGCCGACCGCCACCAGCTTCCGCAACGTGCCGGCGAAGCTGCTCGAGGTCAACCGCAAGGTCATCAACGGGTTCCGCGCCCGGTCGGGTCAGGGAAAGGTCAGCTTCACGCACCTGATCGGCTGGGCGGTCGTCCGGGCGATCGCCGACGCGGTCCCGGCGATGAAGAACGGCTACCGCGCCGGCGAGGACGGCAAGCCGCTGCTCGTCGTCCACGATCACGTCAACATGGCGCTCGCCGTCGACGTCGAGAAGTCCGATGGCAGCCGCACGCTGCTCACCCCGATCATCCGCGACGCGGACATGCTCGACTTCGCAGGTTTCCTGGCGTCGTACGACGAATTGATCCGCAAGGTCAAGAACAACAAGTTGACCGTCGAGGACTTCATCGGCGCGAACGTGTCGCTCACCAACCCGGGCACGATCGGCACGGTGCAATCGGTCCCGCGACTGATGCCCGGCCAGGGGCTGATCGTCGGCGTCGGCTCGATCGATTTCCCCGCCGAGTTCGAGGGTGCCGACCGGGCGAGCCTCGCCGACATGGGGTTGAGCAAGGTCGTGACGATCACGTCGACCTACGACCATCGCATCATCCAGGGCGCCGAATCGGGGCTCTTCCTCAAGCGCGTCAAGGAGCAACTGCTCGGCGAGCACGAATTCTACGAAGGCATCTTCCACAGCCTCGGTCTGCCGTACGAGGCGGTCAAGTGGCGGCCCGACACGAACCCGATCAACAAGGAAGAGGCCATGCTGCGCAAGCAGATGGCCGTCGCGAAGCTGATCCGCGTGCACCGCGTCCGCGGTCACCGGATCGCCGACCTCGACCCCTTGCGCTGGACCGAGCCGCACACGCCGCGCGAACTCGATCCGGCCACCTACGGGCTGACGATCTGGGACCTCGACCGTGAGTTCCTGACCGACGGCGTCGGCGGGACGGACAAGTTGACGCTCGGCAACATCCTCGGCGTGTTACGTGACGCGTACTGCCGGACCATCGGCGTCGAGTACATGCACATCCAGAGCACCGCCGAACAGAAGTGGGTGCAGGACCGGGTCGAGTCCCGACATCGCGAGTTCAGCATCGAGGACAAACGGCGGATCCTCGAACGCCTCAATGCCGCCGAGTCGTTCGAGAAGTTCCTTGCCACGAAGTACGTGGGAACGAAGCGCTTCGGGATCGAGGGCGCCGAGTCGGCGATTCCGATCCTCGACTCGGTCCTCGGCAGCGCCGCCGACGCGGGGCTCGACTCGGCCGTGTTGGGCATGGCCCACCGCGGCCGGCTGAACGTCTTGTCGAACATCATGGGCAAGAGCTACGAGGCGATCTTCTCGGAATTCGAGGGCCATCTCGATCCGACGTCCGTCCAGGGCTCGGGTGACGTGAAGTACCACCTCGGAGCGAAGGGGAAGTACGTCAGCCCGTCGGGCGCCGACATCCGGATCGAGCTCGCCGCGAACCCGAGCCACCTCGAGACGGTCGACCCGATCGTGATGGGCATGGTTCGGGCCAAGCAGGACCAGATCGACCCGCCGGGTTCGTTCCCGGTGTTGCCGCTCCTGATCCACGGCGACGCGGCCTTCGCGGGGCAGGGCGTCGTCGCCGAGTGTCTGGCGATGAGTGACACGGGCGGATACCGCATCGGCGGCACGATCCACCTGATCATCAACAACCAGATCGGGTTCACGACCGCGCCGGGAAACGCCCGATCGTCCCCGTACTGCTCCGACGTGGCGAAGACGGTCCAGGCACCGATCTTCCACGTCAACGGCGACGATCCCGAGGCCTGTGTCCGGGTCGCCCAGCTCGCCTGGGAGTACCGCCAGACGTTCCACAAGGACGTCGTGATCGACATGGTCTGCTACCGCCGACACGGCCACAACGAGGGCGACGATCCGAGCTACACCCAACCGCTGATGTACAAGGCGATCGCCGACCGACGCAGCGTTCGCAAGCTGTACGTCGAGTCGCTCGTCAAGCGCGGGGACATCACGCTCGAAGAGGCCGAACAGGCCCTCTCGGACTTCCACGCCAAACTGCAGGTCGCGCTCGACGAGACCCGGTCACACGCCCCGGGGTCGAGGATCGTCCCCCGCCCACCGTCTCCGGTCGGCGTGCTCCCGCACATCCCGACCGGTGTCGACCGTGGGCGGCTCGACGCGATCTTCACCCAGCTCACCAACTATCCGGAGGGCTTCACGATCCACCCGAAGCTCGGCAAGCAGTTCGAGCAGCGGGCCAAGATGTACGAGTCGGGCGAAATCGACTGGGCGCTCGGGGAGGCGCTGGCGGTCGGGTCGCTCGTGCTCGAGGGTCACTCCGTTCGATACACCGGCGAGGACACGCGGCGCGGGACGTTCAGTCATCGCCACGCCGCGCTGATCGACTACGAGACGGGGGAGGCGTTCGTCCCACTCGACAGCCTCGACGGTGCCGACAGAGCCCGCTTCTGGGTCTTCGACTCACTTCTGTCGGAGTACGCCGCGATGGGCTTCGAGTACGGCTACAGCCACAGCAATCCCGAAGCACTCGTCGTGTGGGAGGCCCAGTTCGGCGATTTCGTCAACGGTGCACAGATCATCATCGACCAGTACATCGTCGCCGCCGAGGACAAGTGGGACCAGCAGAACGGACTCGTGCTGCTCCTGCCGCACGGCTTCGAGGGGCAGGGCCCCGAGCACAGCTCCGCGCGCATCGAGCGCTTCCTCACCCTCGCAGCCGAGGACAACATGCAGATCGTCAACACGACGACTGCCGCGAACTTCTTCCATCTGTTGCGCCGACAGGTCCTCCAGGAACGTCAGACGCCCCTGATCGTGTTCACGCCGAAGTCCGGTCTGCGGATGAAGCAGACCCGGTCCTCGATCGACGAGCTCACCACCGGTTCGTTCCAGGAGGTGCTCGACGATCCCAGCGATCCCGATCCCGAGTCGGTCACCCGCATCGTGTTCTGCTCGGGCAAGGTCGCGTGGGACGCGATCGCTGCTCGTGACGCGCGGCAGGAACCGGTCGCGATCGTGCGCATCGAGCAGCTGTATCCGTTGCCGACCGAGCAGATGCTGAAGGTTCTGCGCAAGTACCCGAATGCCAAGGAACTCCGCTGGCTGCAGGAGGAACCGGAGAACATGGGGGCCTGGAACTTCATCGAGCACCACACGTGGCGGGTCAAGGAACAGGGCTACGACCTGCGTCACGTGGCACGCGTCGGGTCGGGCAGCCCTGCGACCGGGTCGAAGACGATCCACGACCAGGAACTGGCCCAGCTCATGGACGAGATGTTCGCCCTCGCCGAGGACTGAGACGTCACGTCACGCGGCGACCGCCGCGGGGTCACCCGCTCGCGCGGTGTCGCCGGGCGGTCGAGGCGACGCGGGCGGGCCACTCCCGTGCGGGTGCGCCCCACACCGACACCAGGTAGTCGAGCCGGCTCATCGCAGATCGAGGCCGAGGACCGATTCGAGGTCGGTGATCGCCTGTTCGGCGCCGACGACCTTGATCGTGCGCATGCCCATGGCCCGCGCCGGCTTCAGGTTGATCCCGAGGTCGTCGAGGAAGACACAGTTCCCGGGCGGGACGCCGGCCAACTCGCAGGCGATCTCGTAGAAACGCGGCTCCGGCTTGCGCACGCCGACCTTGCTCGATTCGACCACGTGGGCGAACCTGTCCATCACCGCTTCGACCTCGGGGCGACGATGGGTCTGGTGGGCGTCGGAAACGACGTTGTTCGTGAGGCAGGCGGTGACGAGGCCGGCATCGATGACTCGGTCGAGCGCAACGACCATGTCCGGCCGCACGTCGCCCGACAGCAGCGCGAGGACGTCGGCCCCCGGTACCCGGTGGCCGCGCCGGGCCGATTCGTCGGCGAACGCCTCGTCGAACTGCTCGGGGGTGATGTCGTTGCGTTCGAGTCGCGCCCACGCGTTCGTGTCGGGGTTCGATGCGTTGATGCCCCGGATGAAGTCGTGCGGGAGGTCGTTGTCGCGCTCGTAGCGGTTGAACGCCTCGAACGGGCTCGTGAGAATCACCCCACCGAAGTCCCAGAACACGGCGCGGACGGAGTCGGCAGTCATGGCGGGCGATCTTACGATCGGGAGGTTCCGATGGGGGGATCAGTGTGTCACCGCTCGTGACGCCTTACGATCAGGACCGTTGTTCGGCCCGTGCCACGGGCAGGTCCGAACCCGGTCATCGACGCACGTCTGCTCGATACCGTTCACAGGACAGGAAGTGACACTCGAAAATGAGTACCAAACAGGGGCCCGCCCACGTCGTGGTCGACGGCTCCAACATCGCCACCGAGGGCCGGTCGATGCCCAGCCTCGCCCAGCTGAGCGAGGCCGTCGAGAGCTTCATGGAGGAGCACCCGGACACCGCCATCACGGTCGTCGTCGACGCCACGTTCGGGCACCGGATCGACAAGCGGGAGGTTCCCGAGTTCGAAGCGGGGATCTCGAACAACGAACTCGTGGCTCCGCCCGCCGGTGCCGTCGGGCGCGGCGACGCATTCGTGCTCGGCATCGCCGACAAGGCCGGAGCCGCGGTGTTGTCCAACGATTCGTTCCAGGAGTTCCACGGCGATTATGCCTGGCTGTTCGACGAAGGTCGGCTCATCGGGGGCAAGCCCGTCCCGCACGTGGGATGGGTGTGGGTCGAGCGGGTGCCGGTGCGGGGGCCGATCAGTCGAAAGGCGACGCGAGGATCCGGTGGCTCGAGCCGTCGATCGTCCGGTGGACGATCTCGGCGGAGCGCGTCCACCGAGGGCAGCGTGCGGACCGGGAGCCGGGAGGCGTCGGGACCCATGCCGACACCGAAGTCTCCACCGCCCGGTCGCGCCGTGAAGGGCGGAGAAGCTCCCGAATCGTCGGCCTCGGAGCGGTCGAAGCGTGCGGCCAAACCAGTCCCCTCGACCGCAGGCGCTGCCACGAGAGGTGCTCCCAAGGGTGGCGATCCCGTCAACGAGCTGATGCCGTTCCTCGACTTCGTCGAGCACCATCCGATCGGAACGAGTGTCAACGGCACCGTTGACGCCTACTCGTCGCACGGTGCCTACATCACGATCGGAGACAGCGACGTGCGCGGCTACGTCCCGCTGCGTTTGATGGCAGAGCCCGTACCGCGCAGCGCGAAGAGCGTGATGAAGATCGGTGAGTCGGTGACCGTCGTCGTGGTCAGCTTCGCTCCGGCCCGACGCAGCATCGACTGCGCCCTGCCCGACCTGGCCGCGGATGCGATCGCAGCAGCAGCCGCCGGCGCGGACGGAACCGAGGACGTCTCTCCGGCGGGATCGAAGAAGAGCACTGCGAAGAGGTCCCCGGCCGAGAAGGCGGCGCCGAAGAAGGCGGCAGCGAAGAAGGCGGCGCCGAAGAAGGCGGCGCCGAAGAAGGCGGCAGCGAAGAAGGCGGCCAAGAAGGCCCCCGCGACGAGGACCGTGGCGAAGAAGGCGGCAGCGAAGAAGACCGCAGCGACCAAGAAGACGGTGGCGAAGAAGGCGGCAGCGAAGAAGACCGCAGCGACCAAGAAGACGGTGGCGAAGAAGCCCGCGACCAAGAAGACCGTGGCGAAGAAGACCGCAGCGACCAAGAAGACGACGGCGAAGCGTGCGCCCCGGAAGAAGTCGGCGACCACGACGGCCACCACGACCGAATCCGTTTCGAGCTGATGCGCATCGCCACCTGGAACATCAACTCGTTGAGGGCCCGTCAGGAACGCGTCGAGGCGTGGCTGGCCGAGGTCGAACCCGACATCGTCCTGTTGCAGGAGACCAAGCTCACCGACGATGCCTTCCCCACGCTGTCGTTCGAAGCGTTGGGCTATTCGTGCGCGCATCACGGTCAGGGGCAGTGGAACGGTGTCGCCATTCTGTCCCGGGTCGGCATCGACGACGTCGTCGCGAACTTCGCAGGGGACGGCGACCCTGATCCGGACGCGCGCATCATCACCGCCACGTGCGGTGGCGTCCGGGTCAGCAGCGTCTACGTCCCGAACGGACGCTCGCTCGACGACGACCACTACACGTACAAGCTCTGGTGGCTCGGCCGTCTGGTGGAGCATCTCGATGCGGACCCGCACGCGGCACCCGATCTGGCTGTCGTCGTCGGTGGCGACTTCAACATCGCACCCGACGACCGCGACGTTCACGATCCGAAGGTGTTGGTCGGCGCCACCCATGGCAGCGAGCCCGAACGCGATCGTCTCGCCGAACTCGAGGAGTGGGGTCTCGTCGACGTGTTCCGCCACTTCCACACCGAGGATCGGATGTTCTCCTGGTGGGACTACCGTGGCGGTGACTTCCACCAGGGGCGCGGCATGCGCATCGACCTGCTCATGTGCTCCCGACCGGTTGTGGATCGTGCCACCTGGAGCGTGGTCGACCGCAATGCTCGGAAGGGCAAACAGCCCAGCGATCACGCGCCCGTGATGGTCGATCTGGACGACTGAGAACTCCGCCGTCGAGACAATCGCCGTGACGGCTGGTACGGTCCGCTGGTGAGCACGGTGGAGCTTCGGCCAAGGGCATTCGGTGCTCGCCTCGCACGCGTCGGCCTGTGGCTCCTGCGTTGGAAGTTCGCGCCCTCCGAAGTGCCGCCGCGCCACGCGGTCATCCTCGCGGTTCCCCACACGACGAATCTCGATGGCCTGCTGCTCGTCCTGCTCACCCGCTCGATCGGCATGCGCGGCCACTGGATGGTGAAGGACGTCTGGGTCCGTCCACCGATCGGGTGGATCACCCGGCGTGTGGGTGCGGTTGGTGTCGACCGCGCACAGCCGACCGGCATGGTCGGCCAGATGGTCGACCGTTTCGCCCAGAACGACGAGTTCCGACTCCTCGTGCCTCCCGAGGGCACGCGGGGCAAGGTCGACCATTGGAAGTCCGGCTTCTACCGCATTGCGTTGGCGGCCGATGTTCCCGTCGTCCCGTCGTACGTCGACTACCGGACGCGCCGTGGAGGATTCCTTGCCGCGATCGAGTTGACCGGCGATCCGTCCACCGACATGACCTCGATCAGGAGTGCGTATCCCGAGGCGCGGGAGATGGCACGACATCCCGAACGGGTCGGTCCGATCGGACTACGCGACGAGGCGCTCCCGGACTGACGGGCCGTCAGATGGTTCCGAGCGGGCGGAGGCCCGCCTCGATCGGATCTCGTTCACCTGAGTCGACGCGGTCGAGCTCGTCGGGTGCTGCCGGGAGCGTGTCCTGCATCGGTGCCGCTCGCGCCGATGGCTCGAGCAGCAGGACGGCGAGCGCAACGAGATAGAGGGCCAGGCCGAACATGACCGTGCGGTCGAAGCCGAACGTCATGGAGGCGACCGTGGTGATCGACGAGCCGATCACCGAGAAGAACCCATTGACGGCCCAGCACCAGGCGACGAACCGGTCGCGTTCCTCATCGGGTGAGGCGGCGGTGAGTCCGGTCGCCCGGTCGATGCCGGCCGGAAGGAACACCCCCAACGCCATGCCGACGGGGAACAGCATCGCGATCACGAGCGCGATCCGCAGTGGTTCGCCCCAGGCGAGCGCGACATCCGTGATCGGGCTGCTTGTCGCCAGGTACAGCAGCGTGACCGCGAACAGCGCGGCAACCGCCGCCGGGAGTCCGATCGAGGGTCGGCTTCCGACCCTCCCGGAAAGCCGTGCACCGATCGCCGTCGCGAGCAGCAGCGTGAACAACGAGACGGACAACGACAGGGTCGGATAGCCGAGGAGGAGCGAGAAGCGTTGGATCATCGAGATCTCGATGAACATGAAGCCGAGACCGATCGACGCGAAGTAGACGAACATCCGACCTCGTCCCTGGACGCGGTGTTGGCGTGCGCCGCCCCGCCGACGAGTGAGCGCGAACGGAAGCCACAGGAATGCCGACGCGACGACGATCGCAATTCCGATCAGGACGATGAGGAGCCGCTCACCGATCGCGATCTCGTTGTCGTCGTACGATCGCGACCAGTCGCCGAGGACGTCGCCGAACGGTGTGAAGTGCCAGAAGAACGGCCGGTCGTCGTCGATCGAGGAGATGTCGTACGGGTAGCCGTCGACGATCGCTGCCACATCGGACGGGCTGCCCGTGATGATGTCGGTCGTGATGCCGTCGCCGGGCAGCGAGCCGTCGGGAAGGTGGAGCGCCTCGGTGTTCGGCACCCGCGTGACGGACTGCTCGAGTCGGTCGGACGCCTCGTCCTCCGGGGGGTTCTTGAACAGCAGCATCGTGCTGAAACGATCGAGATCGACATCACCGCGATTGACCAACAGCGCGGTCTGACGGGAGAAGTCGGTCTGTTCGTCGCTCAACGCCTCGCGTGCCGTCACCAGGTACCGCGCCGTGCGCGTCGGGCGCTGGTCGAAGTCGAAATCTCCGAACTGCGTGACCACCATGCCGTCGGGTGTGAGGTGGCGGTATGCCTCGGCGATCATCTCCTCGGTGTAGAGATAGCTCTCGGACAGCACGAACGCTCCCGATGTCGCGGCGTTCGACGCGGCATACGTGTCGGGAGCGACGAACCAGATCATGTCGTACTCGTGATCGGTGCGGGCGAGGTAGGTGCGACCGTCGCCCTGGATGTAGTCGACGTCGTCCCGGGTCGTGAGGTTTCCCGCGTAGTCGGCGAATTCGTTCTCCAGGAGTCCGACGGTGACCGGGTTGAGTTCGACGGCGTCGACGTGGCCGACGCCGTAGGTGAGCGCAGCCTGGATCTCGTTGCCTCCCGCGGCTCCGATGATCAGGATCCGGCGGGGTTCACGACCGAGCGCAGCGAACGGGATCTGGCGACTGTCGTCGTCGAACCGCGCGGTGGTGTCGCGGGTTCCGTCGTAGCGCCAGATCGACGAACCCCACAGTCCGTCGTGGTGGAGGACGTGCAGCGGACCGAACTCGACTGCGTCGACTCGGAACACGGCGCCCCAGTCGCCGGCCGCGACCACGTCGCTGTCGCGGAGCGTCTTGGCATCGTCGGTGCGGACGTCGACGGTGCCGGCCGCGTAGGTCACGATGAGCGCGACGGCGGCGACGCCGAGGAGCGACGGGTTCCACCGCGCACCGGTCCGCCAAGTGATGCCGAGGCCGAGCGCGACGAGCAGCACGCTCGAGAGCAGGATCATCGCGGGAGGCCCGATCGTCAGCTGAAGCGGAACCGCGGTGAGGCAGCCGAGCGCTGCGCCCGTGAGATCCCAGAAGTACAGCCGACGCACCTCGTGGGCCTCGGCCACGATCAGGCGGGCCAGAACGAGCCCCACGCCGAAGAACACGGTCGTGAGGGACACGGCGACGACGAGGAGGCGAACGAGTTGTCCGACGGCCTCGCCCTGCGTACCCGCCCAGATCAGGTTCGTGTCGGTGCTGATCCGGGCCACCACGACATAGGCGATCGCGCCCACGAGTCCGGCGGCGGGCGCTGCGATGCGCACGAGGCGGAGCGTCTCGACGCGCCGGAGTCGTGGCGACAACGCGAGCGCCGAACTCGCGGCGCCGAGACCGAGCAGCGCCAGACCGATCACGAAGTACGTGTAGTAGTAGAAGATCTTGAACGAGATCACCCGGGTGTAGGCGATCTCCAACGAGAGGCCGACGAAGCCGACGACGAAGGCAGACGTGAGTCGGAGTCGGAGGTGTCGAGGCGGCGTCACGGCGCCCGGCTCGGTCGCGGTGTCCGCTGGTGTCCTCATGCGGCGGCGACCCTACTGTGCAGGAGCCGTGTCCCGGCGGCTTCGCGGCGACTCGAGGAGTGAGGCGACGAGTTCGATGTCGGCCTCGGAAGTGTGGACGTGAGGAGAGATGCGGATGCCCGACAGCCGATGGTCGACCTCGATCCCCGACGCCGACAACTCCTCGACGAGCGTCTCGGCGCCGGCCACGATGCACGTGCCACTTCGATGCTCGTGTCGGTGGGGGCTCACGACACGGTCTCCGAGCCGCTGGACGAGCAGATCGCCGAGTCGGAGGTTGATCGCCCGAATCGTGTCGACGCCGATGTCGGCGATCGTCTCGATCGATGTGCGGGCGATCGCGAACGGGAGCACCGTCGGGCTCCCACCCCAGAAGCGGAGTGCGTCATCGGCATAGCGGAAGTCGTGGATGTCGAACTCGAATGGATCGGCGTGCGAGAACCAGCCGACATCGGTTGGTCGACAACGATCGATCATGTCCGGCTCGACCCACAGCCACCCGGCGCCGGGCCCGCCGCTCAGCCACTTCACACAGGAGCCGACGACGAAGTCGGCGCTCCAGTCGTCGACGTCGATCGGGACGATGCCGACCGATTGGGCGACATCGACGATCGACACGATTCCCCGCGCCGTTGCCGTCTCGGTGACGTCGGCGACCGGTATGAGTTCGCCGGTGTTCGAGTGGACGTGGGTGACCAGGACGACGTCGACATCGTCGGCGAGGTGGCGAGCCCACACGTCCGGGTCGAGCGCGTCGTGCGCCTGTTCGACGTAGCGGACGCGGTAGCCGGAGTGCCGGCAGGCGTATCCGAGGGATGGGAACGCCTGCTCCGTGACGAGGATGGTGGGAGCCTCGGCACCGAAGGTCGGCCGGAGCGCGCCGAGGACCTTCGTGAGCGCGCTGCTGACGTTGCTCTGCGGACAGATCGATGCGCCGACGCCTCCGATCAGGTGCGCCAGCGCGAGCCGGAACTCGTCGATCGTGTGGAGCCAATGTGGCCAGGCGTTCACCGGGTCCGCCTCCCAGACGCCCACGCAGTCGTCGATCGCGTTCCTGGTGCCGGAGACCGGGAGGCCGACCGAGTGGCTCAGCAGATACACGCCGTCGTGGGTGACGAAGCGAGCGGCGTGGGGCCCTCGTTCGCGACTCATGTGGCGAGCAGCGACCGGAGGCGGGCGATGTCGCCGTGACGGGTCGGGATGTCGTCGCGGTCGGCGGCGAGGCGCCGGTCGCGCAGACCCTCGAGCGCGCGGAGCAGTACATCGAGCGGTGGACCGCTCGCGGTGATCCCTTCGAGATGTTCGGCCGGGATGCGCTCGGCCGGGCGGGCGATGAAGTTGTGGACGAGGTCGTCGTGGTGTTGTGCTGCGGCTGCGCCGTGTGCAGCGCAGACGTCGAGGAACGCCGCGGCGTGCCGTCGGAACCAGTCTTCGTCGGACCGGTCGGCGTGCGCGAGGAGACTGTCGAGCAGATTCGGATGCCGGAACGACTCGTGGAGACGTCGTTGCTCGTCGGGCGTCAGGTACGGGAACTTCTCGAGCACCACCTGCGTGTACGACGGATCGGTGGGGCTGCACAGTCCGAGCAGCATGTCGATCTGGTTGAACGCCGCGAAGTCGCCGGCGTTCGCACCGCGGTATTCCTGGGAGCCGACCCGGTACGGCTTGTAGTACGGGCGGACACAGAAGAAGAAATCGTCGACGTCGAGAACCTGACCGAGTTCGGTGTTCAGTGCGAGGGCATCCCGCAGGGCGTTCCGAGCGTCGACCAGCAGGTCGTGCACGGCCGGATGCGACACGCCCATCGGGTGGATCCGGCCGAGTGCATCGGCGGCGCGCATGTAGGCGAACGCGGAACGCGTGTTGTAGTCGAGGAACGTCGTCTCCGCCGCGCGCCACGTGAACGTGCGGTAGATCCCGTTCACGGCGCGGTTGTAGGTTTCCATGTGGCTCGTGACGAAACGCGGGGCGGTGCCGACCGTGGCACCGAGGTGCATGGCGAGCGCCGAGGCCTCCACGAGCGGCGAGGTTCGCTCACGGCTCGGTTCGGTGATCTCGTGACGGCGACAAGCGGCCATGTAGTAGCCGACGTTGCCGAGTAGTTCGAAGGTCAGGTCGAAACCCTCGTCGGTGTTGCCCTCTTCGAGCAGGGCGACGATCAGCTCGCGGCCCTCGTCGACCAACTGCTGCTTGAGGTCGTCGCCGACACCGCGGACGTCGCTGCGGTTGTCCTGCTCGGCGTAGCGGTCCTCGAGCTCGGTGTTGAGATCGATGAATCGACCTCGGATCCAGGTGTCGAACGCGGCGACCCGGGGTGTCGTCGTCGAGTGTTGTTGAGCGGGGATCATGGGTCCTCCGAAGATGGCGGCGCGGTGCGGTTCGACCGACATGACCACAGGATCTCATGCCGACCGATGGTGCGGCGCGATCGTCGGGTGGTCCGGTCGGGTGCATCCCCCTCGGACGGCGTTCGATTCCGGCGTGGGTCCGGTCACCATTTGTCGGAACGCACCCCGACCCGGTCGTACTGGTCGCCGAGCACGACGCCGAGGGTGCGCGCTTCACCACCGCCGAGGCGGATGCCCGGGCGGCCGTGGGCCCACCGGTAGTTGCAGATCACGCCGACATCGCCTCGGCGCCAGTTGAGCGGCATGCCGAACTCGTCGTAGAGGTCGATCCACTGCCGGATCTCGTCGGTGGAGATCTCGCTGTCGTCGCCGAACGTCATGTGCAGCGGGCGCTCCTCGTACGGCAGGTGCTGGACGAGCGGCCAGGTGTCGAACCACATTCCGTGGTCGGCGAGGCTGCTGTAGAGAACGTTGCGGTCGAGGTGGTCGAAGTACTCGAACGCCGGGCAGTAGAAGCGGGTCTTGAGCAGGCGATCGGGCCCCCACTCCACCGCGAGACGTTGATCGCGGGCGCGGCCGGCCGCGACGTCGGGGTCATCGGTGTCGAACGACTTCTGCCAGTGGTTGTACACGCCGAACTCGGTCTTGCCGACGAACGCATCGCGATCGGTGAGGTTGCGGTGGTAGCAGACACCGAGGTCCTTCAGCTTCTGGCCGAGTTGGGTCGTCAGCAGCTTGTCGGTCGCGCGGATCGAGTCCGACACGAACGTGGCACCGCGACTGACGCCGCCGTCGCCCGGGCCCGGTGGGGGCAGCACGTCCTTGGCGAGGAAGCTGATTACGCGGGTGCTCCTCCCGACGTAGGCCATCTCGTGGTGGTAGTGGAGCCAGGCCGACAGTGGCGCACCGATCTCGTACACGTTCGGTGCGATGTTGCCCCGCGGGTTCGCCCCGCCGTCGTAGCGCATTTCGGCATCGATCACGAGTTTCGCCGCGGCGCGCATGTCGCCCAGATCGGTCAACCCGGTGTTCGTGAGGTGCACCAGGCCGAAGCGATCGTAGATCTCTCGCATACGGAGTCCGAGCCAGCCGTCGTGATCGAGATCGCTCGAGTCGATCGTGACGTCGCTGCAGTCGATGGTGTACGCAGCAGCGTCGATCGGTGGCGTACCCGACCACCATGCGGGCTCGACGACGTCGTCGAGTGGGGCCAGCTCCGAATGTTCCACGATGGCCATGCCGGGCCTCCGATCAATCACGCATCCGTCGGCACACATTCCCGACGACTCCGGTCGGGAATGTTACCCGCCGCCGGCCGCAGTGGATGTCACCGAGGTCGGCTCAACCGGAGTTTCGGATGCCCGTGGCGATCGCGTTGATCGTGAGCTGGATGCCGCGCTGGATGAGGTCGAGGCCGTCCGTGGTGGGGTCGCTGTCGCGATAGCGCCGCAACAGGTCGACCTGCATGACGTGCAGCGGGTCGAGATAGGGGTAGCGGTTGCGCAGGCTGCGGGCGAGCAGCGGGTTGTCGCGGAGCGGATCGGACGACCCGGTGATCAGGGCATGCCATCCGCGGGTCGTGCGGTGCTCGTCCTCGATCCGACCGAAGATGTCACGCCGCATCGCGTCGTCGGTGACCAGCACGTCGGCGTATCGACGGCCGATCTCGAGGTCGGCCTTGGCCAGGACCATCCCCATGTTGTCGATGATCGTGCTGAAGAACGGCCACGACGCGTACATCTCGCGGAGCAGTTCGAGACGTGATGCGTCCGACCCCGCAAACGTGTCGAAGGCGGTTCCGGCGCCGTACCACGCGGGGATCATCAGTCGGCACTGGGTCCACCCGAACACCCAGGGGATCGCGCGCAGGTCCTCGATCGCGTCCGATCGCTTTCGTGAGGCCGGTCGGCTGCCGACGTTGAGGGACGCGATCTCGTTCGTCGGGGTGATCTGCCGGAAGAACGTCACGAAGCGGTCGTCGTCGTACACGAGGGACCGGTAGGCGTCGAACGCGGTGTCGGCGAGTCCGCTCATCGTGGTGGTGAACAACGGCGGTGTCGCGCGAGAGCTGGCCACGCCGCCGACGGATGCGCTGACCGTCGCGGCGACCAACGTCTCCAGGTTGCGGCGTGCCAACGCCGGCGTGGCGTACTTCGCGGCGACCATCTCGCCCTGCTCGGTCACTCGAATCGAACGATCGACCGACCCGGGCGGCTGGGCGAGGATGGCCTGGTAGGCCGGTCCGCCGCCCCGTCCGACGGTGCCGCCCCGTCCGTGGAACAGGCGCAGCCGGACTCCGGCCGCCCGGGCGGTGCCGACGAGTGCAGCCTGCGCGGCGAACAGACTCCACTGCGACGACAGGTATCCGCCGTCCTTGTTCGAGTCCGAGTAGCCGATCATCACCTCCTGTCGGTTCTCGCGTGACTCGACGAGTTGTCGGTACGTCTCCTGCCCGAGGAGCTGCCCCAGGGTTCGCGCCGCGCCGGTGAGGTCACCGATCGTCTCGAACAAGGGGACGATGTCGAGCTGGGTCGTCGCGGGACGATCGATGGTGGCGACCCGCACGAGGCCGACCTCCTTGAGGAGGACCGCCACCTCGAGAACGTCGCTCACGGCGGTGGCCATCGAGATCACGTAGTGGGGAACGACACGGCGTCCGAGCCGCCCGATCGACACGGCGGCCTCGTCGAGCACTGCCAACTCGCCGATCGTCTGATCGTCGTAGGTGGCGGTCGGGTGGCGCAACAAACGCGGGGTCGCCAGTTCCGTGGTGAGGATCTCGATGCGTTCGACCTCGCCGGCCACGAGGTAGTGCTCGGTGACACCGGCCTGTGCGAGGAGATCGGCGACGACGCGTTCGTGCACGGCGGAGTTCTGGCGCATGTCGAGCCCGCAGAGGTGGGCGCCGAAGATCGCCAGTGCCCGCCGGACGGGCTCGACCGACACGTCGGCGAGCTGGCCGGCGCCGTGCGATCGGAGCGAGGCGGCGACGACATCGAGGTCGGCGATCAGGTCGTCGAGAGACTCGTACCGGGGGAGTGGGACGCGCGGCGTCGGGCAGGAGAGCTCGTCCACGCCCTCACCGAGCACGTCGCTGCTGAAGGCGTGCAGCCGGGCGTACATGCCGCGCAACGCACGTCGGTACGGCTCGTCGGCCCGGAACGGTGAGTCGTCGCCGGACGACTCGGCGAGTTCGAGCAGCGCAGCGGTCGGGGTGACGAGACGCGATGACATCGAGAGTTCGATCGAGAGTCGAAGGACCTCGTCGAGGTGATGCTGCAGCGCGATCGTCGCCTGACGTCCGACCGCCAGACGCATCACGTCGGCGGTCACGAACGGGTTGCCGTCCCGGTCCCCACCGATCCACGAGCCCATGCTGACCACGCGTGACGTATCGACCGGCGCTGATCCGAGGCGTTCGAGCGCGAGCGACTCGAGGTCGGCAGCGAGGCGAGGGATGGTCTCGAACAGGCTCACCTCGTAGTATCGCAGTGCCTCGTTGATCTCGTCGCGGACCCGCAGCTTGGAGAGCCGGAGGATGGCGGTCTGCCAGAGGGTCAGGATGCGCGCCTCGAGCTCGCGGACCACTCCGGCGCGCCGCCGGTCGCCCTCGCCGATCCGGTCGAGCTGGTCGAGAAGCTCTCCGATGTCGCTCAGGACGTCGAGGATCGTCTTGCGGCGCACCTCGGTCGGGTGGGCGGTGATGACCGGGCTCACCTCGAGATCGGAGAGGACGTCGACGACCGCCTCGGGAGCGAGTCCCTCGCTGAGGAGTTCGTCGAAGGTCGCGGCGAGGCTGCCGGGCTGCGCACCGGTGCCGACGCTCAGGTGGTGGCGGCGTCGTCGTTCGACGTGGAGATCCTCCGCCGTGTTGGCCAGCAGCGACAGCCAGTCGAACGCGCGGATCACGTCGAGGACGCGGTCGATCGGTTCGGGGCCGAGCATCGCTTCGAGTTCGGCGACCGAACTCGTGCCCTGCCGACGTGCGGTGACCGCGACGCGGCGCACGGATTCGATCAGTTCGAAGGTCTCGCGCCCGGCCTGCTCGCGCACGACGTCACCGAGGATCCGGCCGAGGAGCCGGATGTCGTTGCCCAGCGCCTCGTAGGCGTCCGCGGTGTCGGGAGGCCGCGGGGGTCCGGGGCGCGATGCGGATGGGTCGGTCGGCATCCGGTCCAGTCAAGCCGATTCAGGGGCGACGCGCCGCACCTCACGGCCGAAGCACGAGGGTGAACGTGGTGCCGCCGTAGCCGAACACGAGGTCGCGACCTTCGATCACGACCTCGGTCACGTTGTCGGGGATCTCGATGCCCGACTCCGAGCGGGTGAAGGGCTGTTCGTCGGCGTGGTCGTGGAGCAGGACTCGTTCTGCGTAGACCGTCCCGTCGGGACCGAGCACTCGCCATGCATCGGCGTATCGCTCGGGGGTGTCGTACGGCGACGAGAGCGTTGCCGAGATCGTCCAGGTGTCGGCGACCTGCCGGGCCCCGGCTTCGATCACGTCGGGAAAGCGCCGTTCGCTCGGGGCGCCGTCGGTCGAGCCGGCCTGCCCGGCTCGCATTGCGAGCGTCGGCGGTGTCGGAGCGCCATCGCCGTCGGAGGAGCACCCACCGATCGCGAGCACCAACCCCACGATCGGAAGTGCGACGGCCGTCGTTCGCATCGCCACGAACGTAACCGAATCCGATGGTGGTCCCGGATCGCCGTCGACTTGCCATGATGGGGTCATGCGCGTTCTGTTCGCCACCGCCGAACTCTCACCGGTCGCCGCCGTCGGTGGACTCGCCGCGGCGGCGGCCGGTCTCGGTGCCGAGCTTCGACGCGCCGGGGTCGACGTCGATCTGGTGATGCCCGACTACGGCGGCATCGCACTCGTGGACGAGACGACGTTCGATCTCGATGTTCCCGCGTGGGTGGGTGTGGCCGTCGTCCGACGAGGTCGGCATCCCGCGGTCGGGCCACTCACGTTGATCTCGGTCCCGGGTATGGCGCGCCCGCATCCGTACCTCCGAGCCGACGGGTCGGGTTGGCCCGACAACAGTGAGCGTTTCTTCCGCTTCAGTCGTGCGGTCGCTGCGCTCGCGATGCGGGAGCGACCCGATGTCGTCCACCTGAACGACTGGCACACGGGCGCCGCGCGAGCCGCGCTCGGCCCGGACGCACCCCCCACCGTCGTCTCGATCCACAACCTCGCCTACCAGGGCATCGCCGACGGGTCGTGGCTCGAACGGATCGGGCCCGACGGGATGCACTACGAGTGGTGGGGCGGGACCAACCCGCTGTCGGGGGCGCTTGCGCTCGCCGACCGGATCGTCGCGGTGTCGCCGAACTACGCGGCCGAGATCCAGACTCCGGCCGCCGGGTTCGGACTCGACGGCCCGCTCCGTGACCGCAGTGATGCGCTTGTCGGGATCATCAACGGCATCGACGTCGAGGTGTGGGACCCTGCATCGGATCCACATCTGCCCGCAAACTTCAGCGCCAAGACGCTCGACGGAAAGGCGATCTGTCGATCTGCTCTGCACGAACGGCTCGGCTTCGTCGAAGACGGGACCGCCCTCTCCACCGTGGTCACCCGGCTCACCGAGCAGAAGGGAATCGACCTGCTCGTTCCGTTGATCCCGCTCCTCGACGAGATCCCGCTGCGGCTCGCCGTCCTCGGGTCCGGTGACGCCGTGCTCGCCGCCGAACTCCATCGGCTGGCAGCGGCCCACCCTGCGTCGTTCGCGTTCGTCGAGGGCTACGACCAAGCGCTGTCGCACCTGATGTTCGCGGGCGCCGACCTCTTCGTCATGCCGAGCCGGTTCGAGCCGTGCGGTCTGACCCAGATGCAGGCCATGCGGTACGGCACGATCCCGGTCGTGACCGCGGTCGGGGGCCTCGTCGACACCGTTCCCGACGCCGACGAGCACCCTGACGGGCTCGGATTCGTCGCTCGCGAACCCCGCCCCGAGCACATCCTCGCTGCGATGTTCCGGGCAGTGCGACGCGTCGCGGGGAAACGCCGGCGGACGGCGCTCCAGAAACGGATGATGGCCGTGGACTGGTCCTGGCAGCGACCGGCCCGACGCTACGCGGACCTCTATCGCGAGCTCGCGCCGGAGGCCTGAGCGCCTCATTCTTCCTCGCGTTGAGATCGCGCTCGCCTGAGCGGGATACGGTGAACGGCGATGGCTGTCGACCCCAAAGTGCTCGTGATCGTCCTGGCAGGTGGAGAGGGCAAGCGGCTCCAGCCGCTCACCAGCGACCGCGCGAAGCCGGCCGTCCCCTTCGCCGGGACCTACCGGATGATCGACTTCGCCCTGTCGAACTTCGCAAACGCCGGCTACCGCAAGATCGTGGTTCTCACCCAGTACAAGAGCCACAGCCTCGACCGCCACATCACCCAGACATGGCGCTTCTCCGCGATGCTGGACGATTACGTGACTCCTGTCCCTGCGCAGATGCGGCGGGGACCACACTGGTTCCAGGGGTCCGCCGATGCGATCTACCAGAACCTGAATCTGATCCACGACGAGCGCCCGGACATCGTCTGCGTGTTCGGTGCAGATCACATCTACCGCATGGATCCGCGTCAGATGGTCGCCGAGCACATGGACCACCACGTCGGTGTCACCGTTGCAGCGATCCCGGTGTCCAGACAGGAGGCGCGCGAGTTCGGGGTGATCGAGGCCGACGACGAGGGCCGAATCATCGCGTTCCACGAGAAGGTCGACGACCCGCCGCCGATGCCCGGCGACGACACACGCTGCCTGGCCAGCATGGGCAACTACGTCTTCAACACCGAGACCCTCGTCGACATCGTGACGCCCGGGGCCAACCAGTACACGGACCTCGGCGGCGACGTCATCCCGGCGCTCACGGCGGCCGGCGACGCCCGCGTCTACGACTTCTCGACCAACGTCATCCCCGGTCAGGACGAGCGGGAGCGCGGGTACTGGCGCGACGTCGGGACGCTCGACGCGTTCTTCCACGCCAACATGGACCTCATCGCTCCGGTCCCGGTCTTCAACCTCTACAACGACAGGTGGCCGGTGTTCACATCACGCAGGGCGCTGCCGCCGGCGAAGGTGTCGCGGGGGAGGGGCGGTGAGCCGCCGTTCGTCGACGACAGCCTGCTGTGTCAGGGCTCCATCCTGAGCGGGGCCCACGTGGAACGCTCGATCATCGGACCGGGCACGTTCGTCGACCACGACGCGCACGTCACCGACTCGATCCTCTTTCCGGGGGTCCGCGTCGGGTCGGGCGCGCGACTGCACCGCTGCATCATCGACAAGAACGTCAACGTGCCCGAGTGGACCCGCATCGGCCTCGAGCCCGAGCAGGATCGCGAACTCTATGCGACGAGCGACGAGGGCATCGTCGTGCTGCCCAAGGACTACCGCTTCGACTGATGGTCGATCGCACGGATGCCGAGGTCGCAGCCGAGACAGCGTTGCGCCTCGCCGAACTCGCCGACGTCGCCGAACTGATGGGGGACCGGGACGGCGCAGCACGGCTCCGACGCAGTGCGGCGGTTGCGAGCGACCGTGCGATGCGGATGCTCGACGGCTGACCCGGGGGTGAACGTCGTGCCGATCACGTGCCCGCGAGGGCAGCGACGACCGGCGCGAAGCTGTCCACCTCGTCGCCGCCGACGATGACGTAGCTGAATCCGAATTCCTCACGTCGTGCGATCAGGTCCTCGACGATCTGAGCGACCGATCCGATCAACGCGAACGGGGATTCCCGGATCATCCGGTCCTCGACGCCGATCATTCCGGCCATCGCTGCGATCCGGCCGGCACGATCGTCGGTGACGCTGACGAAGAACGTGCGCACGTTCATCTCGATCGCGTCGAGGCGCCCGGCTGCACGTGCGGCCTCGGCGACGACGGCCACCTTGTCGACCACGGCCTCGCGCGTCATCGTCGCAATCGCCTCCGCACCGATCACTCCGGCGTGCAGCGTGCCGTTGACGCCGACGATGTCGGCTTCGCGGGCGGCGATTCCGAGCATTCGCGGACCGCCGCCCCCGATGATCACCGGAGGGCGGGGGGCCTGGACGGGCTTCGGGAACCCGTCGTGCTCGCGGATCGTGTAGTGCTCGCCCTCGAACGAGAACGGCCCGTTGCCCATCACACCCTTGATCACCGCGAGTCCTTCGACGAACCGGTCGATCCGTACGCCGGGCGGGTCGTAGGCCATCCCGGCCTGTTCGTAGTCGGCGATCATCCACCCGGCGCCGAGGCCGATCTCGACGCGGCCATCCGACAGGACATCCATCGACGCCAGTTCCTTGGCGAGCACGAGCGGATGCTTGTAGTCGTTGTCGAACACGAGCGCGCATGCCCGCAGCGTCGTCGTCGCGCTCAGGATCGCCTGGAGACCGGGAACCGGCGCGAGCTGCTCGTCGAAGTGATCGGGCATGGTGGCGATGTCGTACCCGTGACCTTCGATCCGTCGGGCCTGCTCGGCCCAGTTGCTTCCGCTCGGGGCGGTCTTGAGCTGCACGCCGAAGCGGAACGGGCGGACGGGGAAGGCGCTGGTCTGGTTGCTCATCGTCGCCGACGCTAGCGGTGCGTCGCAGCGGCATCGGTTGCGAGCACCCGACGGTGTGAACGCTGCCGCATGACGCCGCTGGCCTCGATGCCACCACTAACGTCGGAGGCGCTGTGCAACGTCTTGCGTGGATCCCCCGAATGCTGCTCGTCATCGCGGCCGGCGCCTTGCTGATCGTCGCGATCGTCGTCGCCATCGCACCCCGCCTGTGGAACATCGCGAACGCCCATTCCGAGGATCCCGTCGTGCTGCCCGAGTTCGAACCGCTCGCTCAGCGCACGTACGTGTACGACGCCGACGGCAACGAGATCGCCGTGTACGAGCTGGAGAACTCGCAGCCGATCAAGTACGCCGACATTCCCGAACACGTCGTCCAGGCCTTCCTGGTGATCGAGGACAAGGAGTTCTTCACTCACGACGGCGTCAACGTGCGCAGCCTCCTGCGGGCCACGCTGTCGAACTTCGCCTCGGATGCCCCGCAGCAGGGCGCGTCGACGATCACGATGCAGGTCGTCAAGAACGATTTCCTCGCCGGCCTGGAACGGGACGGTCGCTACAAGCTCCTCCAGATCCAGTACGCGAAGCGGCTCGAGAAGGAGACGAGCAAGGAAGTCATCATGGAGCGGTATCTGAACACCGTCTTCTTCGGCAACAACGCCTACGGCATCCAGGCTGCCGCCGAAACGTACTTCGGCAAGACCGCCGCCGAACTCGACTTCCTCGAAGCGGCGTTCCTGGCCGGCCTCGTCCGCTCGCCGTCGGGCTTCGACCCGATCAACGAACCCGAACGCAGTAGGGCACGATGGATCCAGGTCCTCGACCGGCTCGTGACCGAGGAGATCATCACCGAGGACGAAGCCGACTTCCTCGCGGAGGACTTCGTGCTTCCCGAGCGGGTCAAGGTGATCCCCGGCCGCGAGAATCGGCGGACCTACTTCACCGAGGCTCTGCGCGACTACCTCCTGAATCGCTCGACGATTCTGGGCGAGACCCCCGAGCAGCGGTACAACCAGCTGTTCCGCGGTGGATTGCGGATCCACACGACCCTGAAACCGGGGATGCAGGCAGCGGCCGAGCGGGCCCGTGACCTGCTGCCCGAAACGGCAGAGGGTTTCGACGCGGCGATCGTCTCGCTCGACGCCAAGTCCGGCGCGATCCGGGTGATGGTCGGCGGCCGGGGGTTCAAACCGGGCGAGCGGGAACTCAACATGGCGCTCAGCCCCCGCCAGACCGGGTCGAGCATCAAGTACTTCATCCTCTCGGCGGCGATCCAGGCCGGGGCCCAGGGGGGCGACGAGATCGACGGTCGGCGCGGTTGTGCCCTTCCGAGCGGTGATCCGAGCAAGCCGGTCTTCCAGATCAACGGCGGTGCGGCCGGGTTCGTCGGCAACCTCCGCGACATCACCGCGCGCTCGATCAACTGCGGTTTCGCGCGGCTCTCCCAGATCGTCGGGCTGAACCGGGTTGTCGACACCACCTACCGCATGGCGACGTCGCCGTACCTCTACCGAGGGCAGCCGGAAACCGAGCGGGACCCGATCCAGCCGTTCGCCAGCTACGCGACCGGGGCCAACGAGATGACCCCCCTCGACATGGCGTCCGGAATCCAGACCCTCGCGAACGAGGGCGTGCATCAGGAGCCCTACTACGTCGAGTTCATCGACGATGCCGAGGCCAACCGTGTGTACACGCACTTCGACCCTGGCACCGAGGTGCTCGACCGCGATGCCGCGCTCGAGACGGTCGACATCATGAAGGGCACGATCTCGTACGGCACGGGCCGTCAGCGTGCGCCACTGGCCAATGACCGTCCCGCGTTCGGCAAGACCGGCACGCAGGAGAACAACACCAACGCATGGTTCGTGGGGGGAACGAAGCAACTGGCCACTGCGGTGTGGGTCGGCGACCCTGATGCCTACACGGCGATGGTCGGGATCAAGGGGTTCGAGTTCAGCAAGGTGCAGGGGGGCACCTACCCGGCATTGATCTGGAAGAACTACATGGACGGTGCGCACTTCGGTGTGCCGGCCGAGGACTGGGACGCACCGGCACCACCGGAGCGAGCGAACGCGCGACTGGTGCTCCCGGGCACCGAGTGTGAGGTCACCGTGATCGGCACCGCGGGTGGCGAACCGGTCGAGCAGGAGACTCCCGATGCGCCGGCGGACGCCGCCGAGGAGTTCCAGACCGAACCGGTTCCACCCGACGTGCCGGGCGAGACCGTGCCGGTCGAAACCACCCCCATCGTCGTCATCACGGCGAAGGTCGACCTGGGCACGACGATCGCTCCCGACAATCTCGATCCGAACCACCCTCTGCCGTCGGTCGCACTCGGGCGCAACATCTCGCCCTGCTGACCGACCCGGCGGCGGACGGCCCGGTGGTGACGTGAATGAACACATCTCGGCACGGCGTGACATGATGCGGAGGATGACCGACGCCGCAGACGCGCCAGACGCCCCCGACGAATCGGCCGCACCGGACACCACGGCCACCCGCCTGCTCGGTCTGCAGCGGGTCGACACCGCGGCCGACCAGCTCACGAATCGCCGCGAGCGGCTGCCGGAGCGGGAGGAGTTCGCCGCGGCGTCGGCGCAACTGATGGACTGGGAGCGCCGTCGCTCGGTGATGCGATCGCGGATGGACGAGTTGACGGCGCACATCGAGCGATCCGAGGTCGAGGCGGCCGACATCGCGGACCACAAGGCGCGCCTCGAAGCGCAGATGAAGACGGTGATCGCTCCCCGTGAGGCCGAGGCACTGATGCACGAGATCGCAACCCTCGACGGCCGGACCGATGCCCTCGAGACCGGCGAGATCGAGGCCCTCGAGGAGCAATCGACGCTCGACGACCAGTTGACCGATCATCTGCGCGCCGAACAGGCGCTCCGCGATGCGGTCGACTCGGCCGACGCCGCGCTGCAGCGCGCCACGTCGGCGATCGACGCCGAGCTGGACGCCCTCGCGAACGAACGGGCCGTCCGGCGCGACGCGCTCGGCGATGCTGCCCTCACGCGGTACGACCGTGTGCGAGCGTCGTCAGGCGTCGCCGTCGCGAGGCTGGTCGGGCATCGTTGCGACGGTTGCCACCTCGACCTGTCGGCCGCCGAGGTCGACGACGTCAAGGACGACGCGGCCGCTGCCGACGGGGTCGCCGACTGCCCCAACTGCGGCCGGATGCTCGTCCTCTGAGTCGACCGCCGTGTTCTTCTGGTTCATCGCGACGGCGGTCGTCACGATCGGGTTCGTGTTCCGCGACCCGAATTTCGACAATCGCCTCCTGATCGTCGGGTCGGTCCTCCCCGGGATCGAGGTCGTGTTCGGTGGAGCGCGCGCCCTGCACAGCATCACGGTGAGCATCGCGTTGCTCGCCGTGGTGATGCTCACCACCGAGCGGGGGAGTCGGATGCGCAAGACGCTGCTCGGGCTTCCGATCGGGATGATCCTGCACCTCGTGTTCGACGCGGCCTGGAACGACACCGACACCTTCTGGTGGCCCTTCACCGGCATCGAATTCTCCGACGAGGGGATTCCGATCAGCGACCGTGGGCTCGTCAGCGTCGCGCTCGAGGTCGTGGGAATCGTCGTCTGCGTGTGGTTGTGGCGCACGAACGGGTTGAGCGATGCGACCCGGCGCCGACGATTCCTGTCGGATGGGCGACTGATCGCGACACCTTCGCGCTTCGGGTGAGCCGACCGACGAGCCGGCGATGTGACACACTCTGCGCGGTGCTGATCTTGCTGCGACACGGCCGAACGGCGGCCAACGAGGCCGGCCTGCTGCAGGGGCGGTTGAACCAGGACCTCGACGAACTTGGCCGCCGGCAGGCGGAGGCGGCGGCAGGGTACCTGGCCGACGTCGATGGCGGGATCGATGCGGTGATCTCGAGTCCGCTGAAGCGAGCCCAACAGACGGCGGCGGCGTTCGGCTTGCCGGTCGAGACCGATGAGCGATGGGTCGAACTGGCCTATGGGGTGTACGAGGGGGTGCCGCACGCCGACGTTCCGTCCGAGGTGTGGCAGAGGTGGCGCAACGACTTTTCCTACGTGCCCGAGGGTGGTGAGTCCCTCGCCGCCCTCGACCGGCGGGTGCGGAGTGCGTGCGACGATCTCGTCGAGCGCGCCGCTCACCAGAACGTGCTCGTCGTCAGCCACGTGTCGCCGATGAAGTCGTCGGTCGCGTGGGCGCTCGGTGTCGACATCGGCATCTCGTGGAACTGCCATCTCGACCACGCCAGCATCTGCCGCGTCGAGATCCGTGGCCGCCGCCCGATCCTGTCGAAATTCAACGAGACCGTGCCCGTCGAGTGACGACCTGACGGCTCGTGCGAGCCGCCCAGCAACGGCGTCGGCGTGGTCGCGGGAGGTGCGAGATGCGCTGGACTCGGTATCGGGCTCGGGCGCGGTTGTCGCCGGTGTGCGGGCTGCTTGATCGTGGCTGTCCCGGCAGCTGCGATACTGGTGCGTGTCGTTCGTCGGAGAAGTACAGCGCCGGGGTCGTCTCCTCGGGTACGTGTTGCGGTCGGGTCGTGCCCGTCAGGGGTCCAGACGCCGCTGTCATCCGTTCGTGTCGGGGCTTCGGACGGGTCAGGTGATCCCACACCAGGGTGGGCACTGGCCCAGCGCACGACCGAACACCACCGCTGCGTACCGGCAGGCGGCACCACGAACCCAGGTCCTCGATGTGGACCTCTGGTCGACCGCGGACGGGGTACTGGTCTGTGCGCACGACGACGAGCTCGAAACGGGTCGGCGGATCAGTACCGCGACCTGGGCCGAGCTCGAATCGACGTCATCAGCGCCCCGCTTCGTCGATGTCGCCGCGATGTTTCCGGAGCACCGCTTGAACGTCGAGATCAAAGACGCCAGCGCCCTCGAATCGGTCCGCGACGTGATCGGTTCGAGCGATCTGGCCGACAGAACCTGTCTGTCGACGTTCAGTCCGGTGCTGGCTCGTGCGCTCGCCGGGGCGGTTCCGCGGGCAGCTCACGCCCGTCCAACGGCACGGCGGGTGGGTGGGATCTGGGGGTCGGGAGACGTCGTGCAAACCATGACGTTCGTGCCCGATGCGGCCCCCGCGCTCGGCCGGCTGAAGCCGCTGCTTCTCCGCGTCCTGTTCTCCGCCGGCTCACCAGACCTGGTCCGCCGACAGATTCCGATCGCCGAGAGGAAGGGACTCCCTCTGTTCGCGTGGACCGTGAACGATGAGGCGCCGCTCCGCGAACTCATCGGTGCGGGCGCGGACGCCGTGCTGTCCGACCAACCGGCTCTGTTCGACGAACCACGGGACACCGACTGAACCACACCCGAGCAGGATTCCGCGTGCAGGTGCCCGGAGAACCGACCTCCGGATGTCGTGTCGTCGACACCCGCCCGGCACCCAACACCGTCGGACTGCGAGCCAGGTCGGGGGGGGGGGGGGGGCGATGACAGCGATCTTCACACCCGGGTGACTTCCACCCCGACCCGGAAGTCGACGGCGCCCGGCACAGGCGAAGACGCCGCGGACCTTGCTCGATCTCGGACGTTCTCGGTCGTCGCATCCGGCGGGCGGAGCTGCGTGCAGATCTCGCACTCGTCCGCCACGGGCACGGCGAGGTTGCGCTGCTATTCGTCGGACGGGGCGGTCCAGTAGTCCTGCATGAGCTCGCTCATCCAGTCCGGTTGGTTGACCTCGCTGCGCGGGGCGAACTCGAGCACGTACGGCTTGATGTCGAGAACGGGTGTCCCGTCGATGGCGTCGAGGCCGCGGACCTGCACCGAAAGACCGTCCACCGACACGAGCTCACACGTGGTCACCCCGAGACGATTGGGTCGCCCCTTCGCCCGCTGGGAGAAGATCCCGACCAGCGGCCAGTCGTCTCGGTTCCTCGGGTGTCGTGCGCCGAGGTTGATCGTGGATTCGTCGACCTGGTCGAAGAGGAAGACGACGTCGAGGTGTGAGAAGTCGGACAGCCCTGCGAGTACCTCGCTCCCGAACTGAGCAGGGTCGAGTCGGATGGTGCTGATCACGTCACCCCAGTCGTCATCGAGCGGCTCGACCCGCGGAGACTCGACGCTGCCGATTGCAGTCAGGGTGAACGTCGTTGCCATGTCCTGAGCTTGGCAGGTCCGCCCGCACCGAACAGGCGTCGGCATCTCCCGGCCCGTGTGGTGCCCTGCGGACCGGCGGGGTGACCTTCCCCTAGCATCGGGCATCCGGTGACGAAGGTGTTCGCCGAAGATCCGACATGTCAGGAAGGGGCAAACGAGCATGAATGAACGGGTCACCGAGCTCGCCCAAAGGTTCGTCACGAGCACGCCGCCAGTCTTCGACACCGTCGAGGAGGAGCGCCGGCATCGCCTCGAGCGGATGGCCGGGACGTGTCGGATCTTCGGAAAGCTCGGATTCTCCGAGGGTCTGCTCGGCCACGTGACCGTGCGTGACCCCGAGCACGCCGATCGACTGTGGGTCAATCCGCTCGGGATCTCGTTCAATCGGATCCGCGCCTCCGACTTCGTCCAGGTCGATCACGACGGCCAGGTGATCGAGGGAGAGCTGCCGGTCAACCCTGTCGGTCTCCTGCTCCACTCTGCGCTCCATCGTGCCCGTCCCGACGTCGCCGCGATGTGCCACGCCCACTCCACCCACGGAACGGCGTGGTCTGCATTCGAGATGCCGCTCGAACCGATCACGCAGGACACGTGCGTCTTCTTCGAGGACCAGGCGATCATCGGCGAACCACGTATCGTGATCGATCGAGCGGGCGCCGATGTGTGGGCCGCCCAGTTCGGTCAACGGCGTGTCGCGCTGCACGCCGGCCACGGTCTGTTCACGACGGGCGGGACCATCGACGAGGCGGGATGGTGGTTCGTCGTGCTGGACAAGGTCTGCCACGTGCAACTCCTCGCCCGGGCCGCCGGTGAGCACAAGGTGTGGCCCGCCGATGATGCACGCAGTATCCGCAGCGCACTCGGATCGGCGCAGTTCGGTTGGTTGTCGTTCCAGACCCTCTGGAACGAGGTCTGCGAGAGCGACCCGGACCTGTTCGAGTAACGGGTCTGCGGGTGCGGACCGGCGCGGTGTCGCGGTCCGACCGGGGACCTTCGGCACTTCCTGCGAATGGACCCTGAGCGCGGAGAATGCTTCATGGCCGCGCTGCTGGAGGCCCTCGGGCTCGAGAAGTCGTTCCGCACCGATGATGTCGGTCGACCCGTATTGCGGGGGCTCTCGCTCGAGGTCGACCGGGGCGAATGGGTGGCCGCGATGGGGCCGAGTGGGTGCGGCAAGTCGACGATGCTGCATCTGCTCGGTGGTCTCGATCTGCCGGACGCCGGTTCGATCCGCCTCGGTGACGACGAGGTGACGGCACTCTCTGCTGCCGATCGCGCCCGCCTCCGCCGCAGACGGGTCGGCTACGTCTTCCAGCAGTACAACCTGATCCCGCATCTCGACGTGGCTGCCAACGTGGAGCTCCCACAGCGGTTGGCCGGTGCTTCGCGTCGCGAGGCGCGCTCGCGGTCGATCGAGTTGCTCGAGGCGCTCGACCTCGCCGGTCGAGACCGAAACCTGCCGGGAACGTTGTCGGGCGGCGAGCAGCAGCGGGTGGCGATCGCCCGAGCTGTGGCGAACCGTCCTGACCTGCTGCTCGCTGACGAGCCGACCGGCGCCCTCGACAGCGCGTCGGCGGCGCTGGTTCTCGACTTGCTGCGCGCTCAGCATGACAACGGTCAGACGATCCTGATGGTCACCCATGACCCCGATGTAGCGGCGGCGTCGGACCGCGTCGTCCAGGTCCTCGACGGGCAGATCGTCATGACCGAGCAGTTGCCTGCAGTGGGAGTGCCGTGAGCAGCGGGATCGGCGTGTTGGTGGGCGCAGGGTTGCGAGGACGCCGTCGTGCTGGTCTGATCGCGACGTTCGTCGTGCTGGTGCTCGCCGCGGTCGCGATCGCCGCCGGCCTGGTGGTGAGCCGCCAGGGTGCGCCGTTGCTCGACGCAGCTGCCGAGGATGCGAACGTCGCGCATCTCGTGTTGTACGGCGACGGCGACGCGATCTCGGCCGTCGCCGAGGATCCCGAGGTCGTGGAGTGGTCGGGGCCGTTCGATGCCGTGAGCGGGGTCGAGCTACCGTTGTCGGGCGAGATCGTGCCGATCGAGGTGACCGCGCTCGACTCGTCTGACATCGCCGTCAACCATCCTCCGATGCGGTCCGGCCGCTGGGCCTCAGCCTCCGACGAGATCGTGCTCGACCACAGTGTCTCGGTCGATCTTGCCATCGATGTCGGGGACACCGTCACGCTCCGGCTGGCCGAGCGCGATCTGACGTTCTCCGTCGTCGGTACGGCCGTGAATTTCACCGACTGCTTCTACCCGCAATGCGACCCCGGCCGAACATGGGTCACCCGGTCCGGTCTCGCGCGCTTCGCCGCAGGCGATCGCGTCTATGCGGTGGGCTACCTCCGATTCGACGACCCGGCCGCCGCCGACTCGTTCGTCGAACGTCAGGCAGCGGCCGGCGTCGAGGGGATCCGCGGCACGGACTCGTGGCTCGACACGCGTGGTGACTTCCTCACGCTCGATCGGGTGTTCGGGGCGTTCATCGCGGCGTTCGGCGTGTTCGTACTCGTGGTGGCTGCCGTCATCATCGCGGGCTCGACAGCGATGCGGATCGTGACCCAGCGGCGCGACATCGCCCTTCTGGGCGCGATCGGGTCCACGCCGCGCCAGATCATGGTGGCCCTGCTCGCAGAGAACGTCGCCGTGGGTCTGGTCGCCGGCGCGCTCGGTTGGTTCGTCGCCGGGTTCCTCGTTCCGTCGCTCCAGGTCGGCATCGGTCGAACGCTGGGACCGCAGGACCCGAGTTGGTCGGTGTTCGGCCTCGTCGCCTGTCTGGTGATCATCGTTGGTTTGCTCGCGGCGGCCACGATCGGGCCGGCCCGGTCCGCGGCGCGCCGCCCGGTCACGGATGTCCTGCGCGACGTGCCGCCCGGACGCGTCAGTTGGTTCAACCGGCACGCTGGGCGGCTGCCCGGACGGCTCTCGCTGATCGGTGCTCAGGAGGCAGCGAGCCAGCCGGCGAGGGGTGGGTTGGCCGCGCTCGCGATCGGCGTCGCCGTGATCGGGAGCATCGTTTCGATCGGTTTCATCTCGGCGATCAACCTCGTCACCGCCGACGCAGCGAGGGCCGGCGACCCCTGGGATCTTGCGCTGATCCCGGCGGGTGCCGATTCCTCGACGGTGGAACAGGTGCTCGCCGACACCGAAGGGGTGGAGACGTGGTTCGACGAAGTCGCGCGACGCAGCACGTACCGCGACGGCGCGTTCTTGTCGGTGGCGACCGGAGGGGATCCAGCCGCCGCCGCCTACTGGATCGCCGACGGGCGATCCCTGCGATCACCCGGCGAGGCGATCGTCGGGTACGGCTTCATGGAGCGGTTCGACGTCGGGGTGGGTGATCGCATCGAGTTCCTCGCCGGGACTGCCCCGATCAACGTCGAGGTCGTGGGGTGGTATCGCGACACCGAGGACAGCGGCGAGATCGTGCGGTACCGGTTCGAAGACCTCGCAGCGGCCGAACCCGGGATCGCCCCCGACGTCTACCGAGTGACGCTCACGCCTGGATCGGATGCCGTTGGGGTCGGAGCTGCGCTGGCCGAGCGGATCGGTCCGGATGCGCGCGTCGAAGTGCTCGACACCGGCCGGGCCGACATCGAGCCGCTGATGATGGTGCTGCGTTCAATCGCAGCCGTGCTTTTCCTCACCGCCGGCATCAACCTTCTCTCCACCCTGCTCACGTCGAGCCGCGAGTCGGCGCGACGCACCGGAGTCGAGCTCTCGATCGGGTTCACGCCCCGTCAGCTGATCGGGCAGGGCGCAGTCGCGGGCACAGTGCTCGGCCTGGTCGCCGCCGTGATCGGCGTACCTCTCGGGCTTCTCGTCTTTCGCGTCCTCGCCGACGCAGTGAGCACCGGCATCGGGGTCGGTCCGGGCTGGCTGCCTGCTCCGAGTATCGGTCTGGTCTCCGTGATGGGCGCGGTCGCGATCGGGCTGTCCGCGATGCTCGGTGCGGTGGCCGTGCGACGGATCGCCAATCGCCCCGCCGCCGACCTCGTGCGCGGCGAGTGACGAGGTCGCGACGCCGGAGCGGGTCATCCATCGGGAACTCTGCCCGCGTCGACCAGTTCCGGGTGGAGAGCCGCCGCCCGTGGTCGGCCGGTCGCAACACGTCAGGCGTCGTGGCGCGATGGCGGGACGTTGATCGGCCCGTCGGTCGACCGCTACCGGTCGCCGGTTAGCCCAGGCTGTTCAGTAGCGGTTGGGGTGTGAGGGGTCCGCGTCCGCGAAAACGCCCTTCTGGTGCGGGAAACTTGAGCTTGTCGAGAGTCCAAGTTCCCAACCAGAAGGGCACTTCCATGGTGAAGCGTAATCGTCGTCGTCCGCGTCTGAAGATCACCGGTGACGGCTCGGGGATCGTGAACCATGTCGGTGCCCGTCTGCTCGCTGATCTCGCCGATCAGATGGGTCTCACATCCGGCTTGTCGGTGGCGATGATCCCCACGAAGCAGCGTCGTCGTGGCCACGACCGCGGTGGGGTGCTGGTCGATGTCGCGGTGATGCTCGCCGATGGCGGCGACACGATCTCTGATGTCGCAGTGCTACGCGATCAACCCGACCTGTTCGGTGACGTGGCGTCGCACCCGACGGTGTGGCGCACCCTCGAAGCTGTCGACACTGCCGCGCTCGAACGGATCAAGATCGCCCGAGCCCAAGCGCGCTGTCGGGCGTGGGCGGCGGGAGCGGACCCGGGGTTCTACGTGATCGACATCGACGCCACCTTGGTCGGCTCGCATTCGGACAAAGAGCATGCGGCGCCGACATACAAGCGTGGGTTCGGGTTCCACCCGCTGCTCGCATACCTCGACGCGACCGGCGAAGCGCTCGCTGGGATGCTGCGCCCCGGCAACGCCGGATCAGGCACCGCTGCCGACCACGTCGCCGTGTTGGATGATGCGCTCGCGCAACTCCCCATCGACGACTCCGACGTGATCGTGCGAGCCGACTCGGCAGGTTGGTCACACGGCTTCGTGGAACACTGTCGGGCCCGCCACGTGAGCTTCGTGATCGGTCATCAACTCACCATCGACATCGCCAACGTCCTGGTCGATGTGCCGAAACGGGCGTGGTCCCCGGCGATCTCTGCTGATGGCAGCGAGTGGCGTGACCATGGCGAAGTGGTCGAGATCACCCACCTCGTCAGCGACGTCTTCGACAGCACACGGGCCTGGCCGTCAGGTTTGCGGATGATCGCTCGCCGCGAACTCCCTCACCCGGGCGCACAACTCACCTTCACCGACCTCGACGGACACCGCTACCAAGTGTTCGTCACCGACCGCCACGATCCCGACCTCGCCTACCTCGAAGCGCTCTACCGCGGACGCGGCCGCGCCGAACGACAGATCTGCGACACCAAAGCCACCGGGTTGACGAACCTGCCATCACACTCGTTCGCGATCAACACCGCCTGGCTCCAACTCGTCCTCGTCGCCCACGACCTCCTCGCCTGGACACGACTCCTCGTCCTCGACAACGACCTCGCCGCAGCCGAGCCGAAACGACTCCGCTACTGCCTCTTCCACACCGCCGGACAGATCGCCACCACAGGCCGACAACGATTCTGCCGACTCTCCAGCAACTGGCCCTGGACCCGCGAACTCGTCGACGCGTTCGCCCGGCTCGACACCATCCGCCTCCAAGTCTGAGCGACACGTGCGCGGTTCACCGGTGACCGCACCACGACCGACCGAACCGACCAACGCGACACCACCACAACCGGTGACCTTCCACGCCCCGGTGTCCCGTGTCAAGGATCTTGCTCAGTTCGGGATGATTTATTGTTGAGTGGTTGGGTCGGCCTGGTAGCGGTCGATCGGTCGGTCTTGCCCGATTGCTTCGTGGGGTCGGATCGTGTTGTACTCGACGATGAAGTCATCGACGTGGTGAACAAGATCGGCGCAGGTGTCGATGTCGTGGCGGTAGAGCCGCTCGTACTTGATCGACTGGAACCAGCGCTCGATGACCCCGTTGGTGTGCGGTGAGCGGTGTCGGGTGCGGACGTGTTCGAAGTGCGGTCGGCCGGCGAACCACTTCGCGACCGCGACGGACTTCATTGCGGGTCCGTTGTCGGTGACGATCACGACCGGCTCGAACTCGCCGGTGGCGGCGTTGATGCAGTCCTCGAACAGCGAGACGCCGAGCATCTCTTCGACGGCACGCTCCGCCGCATCGAAAGCAGCACAGAGATCCGGTGCGGTCTGAGTTGCGGTGACAGGGCAGGCGAGCGCAACCTTGGCGACGTAGTCGACGACCCCACCGAGCTGCCAGGTGCCCTCGGTGGCGGTCTCGAACTGGGAGAAGTCAGCTTGCCAGAGCCGGTTCCGTCGGGTCGGCGGCGACTCCAGGAAGCTGGCCTTGCGGGCTTTGGCGAGCTGGCGCCGCTCGGCCTGGTAGGCGACCGGCTGCAACAGATCGCGCCGGCCCATTGCCCGAGCGACCGACGATGCTGACCCGACCCGGTGACCGTCGACGCGCATGATCGCATGCACCTTGCGGTGTCCCCACGCCGGCCAGTCCTGTGCGTACTTCTCCACGAGCGGCTCGATCCGATCGACGATCGGCGCCGGCCACGGACCGCGCACCGGGTCACCGGCACGATGACGGGCCAGGCGCCACGTGTAGGTGCGGCGTGGGACCCCGATCAGCTCAGCGAACCTCGAAACACTGAGCTGGGCATCGGTGCGGATCATCTCGAGGTCCTCGAAGGGGGGAGGAACTCCGCCCCCTTCTTCCACACCCGCAGCTGCACATGCGCCTCGCCGAGCGCGGCTTTCAGTTCCTCGTTCTCAGCTTCGAGTTCATGCTCACGACTCGACGCTCGCCGAGCGCCTTGCTCGAGGCCGGCGCGCCCCGATTCGAGGAACAGTCGTTTCCAGTTATGGATCGACTGCTCCGACACGCCGTTCTTGCGGCCCGCCTCTGCAGCGGTCGAGTCGCCGCGCAACACCGCCAGCACGATGCGCACCTTGTCCTCTGTTGTCTTCTTCGATGGTCTCGCCACGGGTCTGTCCTCCTTCGGGACTCAAACCCGAACCTGAGCAACAAATCCTGACACGGCACAGGCTTCGTCAACCGACCACGCGTTCACCAGCCCACAGGTGAGCCACCACAGCGCCCGCCCACCCTGCGGTGAGGCGGGCCGGAACCTGTCAAGCCGTTTGAGACATTTCTAGTTTGAGTGGATGAGGGCTTCGCGTTGGGGCTGGTTGATCCACGCGACGGCTGGGAGCTTCGGGGGTTCGGGCCGGCGATGCCGGAACCGCGCGGGGTGGGTGGCGTAGGCGGCATCGAGGGTGACGGCGCGTTGTTCACGGATCTCGGTGGCGGTGCCGTAGTGGACCGAGGCCGGGGTGTGCAGCCCGATTCCGGAGTGGCGGTGGACGTGGTTGTAGTGGTCGAAGAACGTTTCGCAGAACGCTCTTGCGTCGGCGATCGAGCCGAACCGGTCGGGGAACGCCGGACAGTATTTGAGGGTCTTGAACTGGGCTTCGGAGTACGGGTTGTCGTTGGAGACGTGGGGACGTGAGTGGGATCGGGCGACACCGAGATCGACGAGCAACTGGGCGACCGGCTTGGAGGTCATCGAGCTGCCGCGGTCGGCGTGCAAGGCGAGTTGTCCTTTGATGATGTTCTGTTCGCGGTAGGCGGCGTCGATGAAGTCGGCGGCGAGGTCGCCGGTCTCGGCTGCGGCGACGCACCAGTTGACGACGTAGCGGGAGTAGATGTCGATGATCACGAACAGCTCGTAGTACTCGCCACGGTTTGGGCTTTTCAGTTTCGTGATGTCCCATGACCACACGGCGTTCGGGCGCGTGGCGATCAGCTCAGGTTTCTTCTTCGCTGGGTGGGTGCGTTGGCGGCGACGTTCACGGCTTTCGCCGGCGATACGCAACAGGCGATACATGGTCGAGATCGAGCACAGATAGATGCCGTCGTCGAGCAGGCGCGCCCAGATCTGGGCGGGTGCGAGATCACAGAACTCCGGCGAGCGCAGCACGCCCAGCACGTGTTGACGCTCGGGCTCGGTCAGCTTGTTGGGCGGCGCCGGACGCGGCACGGGCGGTCCCAGCTTGGGTGGGCGGCAGTGTCGATAGTGCGTCGCTCGCGGCTGACCGAGCAAGGCGCATGCCTGCTTCGTGGACGTCAGCGCGGCGAGCTCTGCGAGGTGGGTGTCGATCACTTCTTGAACTTCGGATCGATGTCCGCGCTCTCGGAGAGCAACTCCAAGAGCGCGTGTGCTTTTCCCGTGATCTCCAACGCCAACCTGGTGCGTTCCAGCTCGGACTCGAGTTGAGCGTTCTTCTTGCGGAGCCGGTCGAGCTCGATCTGCTCGGCGCTGCGCCGCCGACCACCCGTGGCGGTCGGCTCGGTGGCTTGGCGGCGCTGGTTGCGCCACTCGGAAATGTGCGAGGTGTACAAACCCTCGCGACGAAGCAGCGCCCCGCGTTCCTCGCGATCAGCGGCGTCGTACTCGTCGACGATCCGGTTCTTGAACTCGGCGGAGAACCGCCGACGAGTCGCTTTCGCTGGCGGATCGCCAGCATCGTGGTGTCCGTTCACGCCCCCATTGTGGGCGCGATCGAGCAACGTGGTTGAGGTCATCGTCATCAATCAGGGTTCCATGTTCTCGCCCCGGATGGACAGTGAGCACCGGCATCACCGGTGTCTCACCCCAGCCTGACAGACAGGGGGCGCTCCGCGCGTCAGTTGTGACTGTTCGGCCCGATTCTCTGAGCTGCAGCGACGTTGAGAAGTAGCGATCTGCCTGCGGTTTCATCTTTCAACCGCCCTCCTCGTCTCGTGTGATTCGCAGATCACATGTGCGCTGAATGTGCACTGTATAGGCGCAGAATCGGACACCTTCTTACTCGTTCTAGTGCAAAGAGTCACCTTGACTCACTCGTAGATCACCGTCATCGTTGTGATGGTCGGACGTCAATGGGGGTGTTCGGCACGACAGAAGGGGAAGAAAGAAATGAAGAAACTCATTCTCGCTGGGGCTTTGGCGCTCACGTCGCTCGCCTTGCCGGCGACAGCAACAGCCCACAATGGTCCACCTGCGGACGTATCCACTGACACCTTCAAGGGCAGCGCCATCGTGCCATTCCAGGGGCCGTGTGGAGGCGCACCAGGCTTCGTCTCCGTCGAGTTCAATGACATGTTCCATGTGACAGCCTTTGAGGACGGCCACTACACAGTGGTCGGCAACCAGGTCGGAACATTCGACTTCGAGCCGGATGACCCGAACGAGCCATCGAGTTCGGGGCATTACCGCAACGGATTCAAGGACGTCGGGGTTCAGAATGGCCTCAGCTTCTCGAGCACCTTCTTGGTCAATGGCAGGTTTGACGACGGATCGAAGCTCGAGTTCCAGGTCAAGCAGACGTTCGTCATCGCGAACGGTGAGATCCGAGTCGATCGCCTCGACGTCAGCTGTTGAGCGACAGCGGCGCTCCCGCGTGATCCGGACGTGACCAGACGCGCCACGGCCCACCCCGGGATCGCCGGGGCGGGACGTTGCGCGGCCGCGGCGGTCGGTGTCGACAGTTCGACTCGCGACCGGTGGCACCGCGGCGCGGGTTGATCCGTCTCCCCTGGCCGGGAGTGGTGTGCTGGGGACGATCGAGGACCGAGCCGGGCATCTCGAGCGGGCTCGAAGCGCAACGTGGACTTGGCCGGCCTCGCTCGGGACATGTGGTGGCTCGGTAAGGTCCCGGAATGCGCGTCGAGACCGGTGAACGGTGTCCACCGCCCGACGACCCGCTGTTGGCCGGTGTCGCATCGGCGCTCGATACGGCGGGCGATTGGGCATGGATCGTCGATGCAGGCTGGCGGGTGGTCTACATGTCCCACGAGATGCGGCTGTCGTTCGGTGGCTCGATGGAGCTCGTGCCGGTCAACGTCGGCGAGCATCTGTTCGGGGCCGCCGAACTGAGTTCGCGACTTGCTCAACGATTCGGGCCGAACTCTCCTGAGGCGTGGCGGGACTTCTTCTCCGGTGTCGGCGGAATGGTGCTCGCCGACACGGCCGGTGGTCGCGACGAGTTGCAGGCCCTCGTCGATCCCTCGCTGCGCGATCTGGTGGACGGTCTGACCCCCAACGATGAGGCGGTCGGGTCGTGGTCGACGATGGGAGGCGGCGTCGGCGGACGTTTCGAAGTGCGGCACACGGCTGTGCGAATCCGCGATGATGCCGGGACGCTTCGGGGGACCGTCCTGTTCGGCAAACCGGCCGCTGGCATGAGCGTGCTTGCCACGATGGCGTTCCAACGAGACGCGCAGCATCTCGCACGCATGCGGCAGGTTGCGAGCGCGCGGCGTCGACCGGCGGCGATCCTGTTCGGCGATCTCGAGAGTTCGTCGGCCCTCGCGCGTCGCTTGTCGACGGCGAGCTACTTCGCGCTCGGTCGGCGCATCGTCCGCGCTGCAGACCAGTGTGTCGTCGGCGCTGGCGGGCTGCCCGGCCGACACGTGGGCGACGGCGTCGTCGCGTTCTTTCCTGCCGAGACGTTCGACTCCGAGTCAGCAGCGGCCGAGGCATGCGTCACCGCCGCGCGAGACCTGCGGGAGGCGATGAACGAGGTCGCCTCCCGTTCGGACCTGACAGCAGACGACGTCATCATGCGCTTCGGCCTCCACTGGGGATCCACCCTCTACATGGGCAACATCACCTCCGCTGCCCGAACCGAAGTCACCGCTCTGGGCGACGAGGTCAACGAGGCTGCACGCATCGAGGCCTGCGCAACCGGCGGCCGTATCCTGGCCTCCAAACCGCTGATCGAACGCCTCGACGCCGCCGACGCCACAGCAGTCGGGCTCGATCCCGACCACACCACCTACACCCAACTCGCCGACCTCGCGACCGCCACCGACAAGGCCCGCCGTGATGCTCCCGCCATTGCCGTGTGCGAGCTGTAGCAATCCGTACCGACGCGGGGCGAACCTGTCCGGGGCCTACCTGGGCGGGGCGGCTCCTGCGCAGGCCAAGTTCGATGGGGTGAGCCTTTCCGAGCCCGGTGAAACGGGGTGTCGGTCTGGGATGTCACCGGTATCCGGGCCGCTCAGAACGATCTCATCGCCACGCAGGGGGCTCCGCGGAGAGCTCAGTGCAGTGAGAATGCGGCGGGATGTGGTCGACACGGGTCTCGTCGAAGGTTGTCTTGATCCTGGAATGTTCTCGGACGATCGCAAGCCGACACCCGATCGATGCTCGCCGCAACCGAAGCGGAACGGGATGAACTGCTCAGGCAGCGCAGCGGGAACGTCCTCGCAGCGCTGTCGGAGAAAGTCGGACTTGACCTGCGATCGCGGCGACCCGTTTCGCCCCGCCTTGTCGTTACATATGGCCCTACGGGGTACTCGCGCGCCGAGCCGATGATGGACCCAGAGGAGAGTTGATGGCGTAACTGACCGACGGGGGCGGAGAATGAACAACAGGTTGATGGCCGTGCTTGCCATTGCCGCGATCGTGCTCGTCGGGTGCGATGACGAGACCATGCACGAGGCCTTCAACTTGCAGCACGACTTGTTGACGACGGAGTGGGGCTCGGCCGCGGCGGGCGACTTCGTGGAGTACGACGACCTGGCTGCGATCGTCCCCGAGTGACGCAACCGGCCCGACACCCACGGGCACCTGTTGCCCGACGACGAGGAGCGGATCAGAGCAGGGATCGACGTGGCGCTCAGTCCTGGTGCGGACGACGTGAGGCCTTTCGAGGTGCCGAGCGACGGCCGATCTCGTGAAACACCAGTTCAGTCGCCCGAGCAATGGTGAGGTGGCCTGTAAGCGGGGTTCTGTAGGAGCGTCGTGCGCTCCCGGTGGCCATCCATCTGTGCGGTCTACCCGGAAGACACGGACGGGCCGCCCATCTTCCTGCTCGACCTTGCTCCGGGTGGGGTTTACCGAGCCGACGCCGTCGCCGACGCCGCTGGTGCGCTCTTACCGCACCGTTTCAGCCTTGCCTGTGGTCGGTTCCCCGGCCCATCGGCGGTCTCTCTCTGTTGCACGTCCGTCAGGTCACCCCGACCTGGCTCTCGCCAGCACCCTGCCCGGTGGAGCCCCGACTTTCCTCGACACGCCCGAAGACGTGCCGCGGCCACCCGGTCACCTCACCATTGCGGTGGTGATCCTACGCCGCCGGACCGGTCAGGTGTCGTCGCAGTTGAGTTCGTTGTAGACGAAGCTGTTGGCTGCCGGAGTCTGCAGGATCACGCTCGTGCGAACGGCGTTGATGTCGCCGGGGCCCGCCTTGGTCTCGATCTGCGCGGTCTCGCCGAACGTCGACGGGATTGCGAACTGACGGATCTGGCTCCGCTCGGTCGGAGGCACTTCCTCGCCGAACATCGCGGGCGACACGTATCCATCGGGACCGTAGGTGGCGATGGCGAGCACGGCCGCGTGACGCGCTTCGAGGGTCGCCGCTTCGAGATGCGCGGTGCGAGCCTCGATGCTCGAGCTCGCGAAGGCCAACTCCTGATGTGATGCCGCGGCGATGCTCTCGAAGGCGTTGGCGAATGCGATGACATCTTCGGGGACCGCGTCCACGAGGCGCCCGAACTCGATCTCGTCGCCCTCCTGGAGACCGTCGGTCGAACTGATCAACGGGATGTCGCCCTGAGCGGTCGTGACGACCGGAGCGATCGTGGCCTCCTCGGCCAGCACCTGGACCATCGACGTGTCGGCGAGCACGACGCCCACGATGTTCGACTGGATGAGCTCGAACGTCGGTGCGACGAGGCGTTCCATGAGCCACGGGTTGGTGCACGTCCAGCCGGTGCCGCCGGCCGACTCGGTGAGCCCGACCATCTCGTCGGCGACCGTCTGGTGGTCCTCGATCAGGCGCTCGACCAACGGTACGAGGTCGGACGGGATCGCCCCGTCGAGCTCGAGTGCTGCTTCGTAGACGGCGATCGCGGTGTACTCGAGTGACGATGCCGTGCGCAGGAGTACGGCATCGTCGACGGAGTACTCCGGCAGTGCGGTCGGAACCGGCGCGTTTCCGACCCGGCCGGGCGCGTCGTCGCCTTCGCGGTCCTGGCCGCACGCGGCGATCAGCGCGCCGAGGCTGACGGTCAGGCCGCCGATCTTGATGGCGCTCCGGCGCGAGGTCGCGGAGTTGAGGTCGAAGGACATCAGGCGTCGTCTCCGGTGAGTTCGAGGGGGGGCTGGTCGTCGCCGAAGAGCACGTCGAAATCGTCCACGCCGAGCAGGTTGGCGATGACCGTGGCGTGCCGGGCTTCGACCACCGCGATCGAGGCGGTCAGCGCGATGGCGTGGGAACTCTGGTAGTCGCCGATCAGCGAAGTGTGGGTCGAGACGGCGGTCTGTTCGATCTCGTGTGCCGACGTGAGTGCTTCAGTGGTCGACCCCGAGAACGCCGCGAGGTTGTCGGCGACGACGTCGGGGTCGGCCACGCCGGCAGAAATCCCGGTTGCACCGGCGATGGCTTCGGCGTAGGCGCGGTGGTTGCTCGCCATCACCCCGGCGAGCACGGCAAGCTCCTCGTCGGCGCCTTCCGAAGCGACGCGGTACAGCTCGCCGATCGCGAGTTCGAGACCCATCACCTGCGAGAGCAGCGCCATGTCGGACTCGGTCGGGACGCCGGGACGCTCGTCGGGTCCGGCAGCCGACGCCAATGAGTTCCTGTCGATGACGAACGCAGCTGCGAGACCGGCCAGGCCGGCGGCACCCGCGCGGGAGACGAGGCTCCGCCGCGACAGCGATGTGTCGGTGGCGGGCTCAGCGATTTCGAGATCCACGGGGGATGGGTCCTTTCGGGTCATGCGACTGCAGCCTCCCAGCCGGGGAGGCGCCGGGGCGATTCTAGGGCGCGGACTGCGGTCAACACTGGATCGTCCGGTCGTGATCAGAACTCGAGGGCTGACAGATCGGGGTACCACTCGCCGGCGCGCGCGAGCGCATCGCTCCAGCGTCGGCGCCCTTCGGCCCGATCGACGTCGGGATCCGGTGTGGTCGATGTCGCCGGTGTCCACAGCGGTGCGACGTCGGTCACGTCGTGCCAGACGCCCACCCCGAGCCCGGCGAGGAATGCGGCGCCCGTCGTCGTCGCCTCGGTGGTCGGCGACACCTCGATGGCGACGCCCGTCGCATCTGCCACCGCTTGGACGAGCGTCGGGTTCTGTGACATCCCACCGTCGAGGCGGATGACGTCGATCGTGATGCCCGTGTCGGCGCGGGCTGCCTCCACCATGTCGGCGCAGCGGTGGGCGACACCTTCGAGCACGGCCCGGACGATGTGGGAGCGCTCGGTCCCCCGCGTGAGACCGAGAAGTGTGCCCCGGGCGCCGTAGTCCCATGCGGGAGTGCCGAGCCCCAAGAGCGCGGGACGTAGACGACCCCGCCCGTGTCGGCGCACCCGAGCGCCACGTCGTGGCTCTCGGCGCTGGATTCGATGATGCGTAGGTCGTCGCGCAGCCACTCCACGTTGGTGCCGGCGGACAGCATGATCCCCTCCACCCCCCAGGTGAGTCGTCCATCGAGCTGCCAGGTGGGGACGGCGTAGGTCCCCGCCGCGTTGCGGCAGATCTCCGTCGGCGCTGCCGCCTCGGTGACCAGGTCGAGCATGCCGCCGGTGCCGAGCGTCAGTTTGGCGGTGCCCGGTCGGACGCAGGCCTGGCCGATCAGCGACGCCTGCTGGTCACCGACGAGCGCAGCGATCGGCGGCCCGCCCGGCAACGCTGTTGCGTAGCCGACCACGCCGGCCGAGTCGACGACGCGCGGCAGCAACGATTCCTCGATGCCGAAGTACGCGAGTCGCTCGGCAGACCACGCGGTCCCGTCGGCGATGCGCATTCCCGTGGTTGTCGTCGACATGTTCGTGCCGTCGCTCACGTGAATCGCTCCGTCCGTCATCGTCCACGCGATCCAACTGTCGAGTGTTCCGAAACACAGGTCCCGCCCGGCCGCCTCGGGAGCGTTCTTCAACAACCAGGCCAGTTTCGTGATCGACTGGTTCGGAGCGACGGTCCAGCCGTGTTCGGCCCTCGCCACGATGCACTCGGTGATCGTGCGCAGATCCTGCCAGCCCAAGCCGGGCCCGACCGGTTCGCCTGTCCGACGATCCCAGACGACGGTGCTCGCTCGTTGGTTGGTGATCCCGACCGCGTCGACCGGTCCGTCGAGGCGGTCGAGCGCCGCCCGAGCGGCGTCGAGCACGAGTTCGGCGAGCTTCGTCGCGTCGAACTCGACGAGTCCGTCGAACGGCACCGCCGGCGGGTTGGCCCGGTACTCGAAGTGCAGAATCCGCAATCGCTCGTCGACGATCGCGGCTCGGAGGCCCGTCGTGCCGACGTCGATCACGAGGAAACGGGAGCTCATCGATCGCTCATCGCCGCGCGCTCGGTACGAAACCCTTGGCCTGCATCCGGCTTCCGAGGAAGCCGCCGATGATCCCGGCGAACGAGACGATGGACAGCGTGGAGAACACACCGAACCAGTTGACATCGCGACCCGTCACGAGCCGGAGGATCACGAACACGCTCTGCGCAGCGACGTAGGTCCCGACTGCTGTCACCAGCGCGTGGCTGAGCGGGGTCCCGCATCGCTGCGCCCACGCCGCGCTCCCCGAACCGATGATGAAGCCGATCACCGCGCCGAAGAACGAGATCACTCGGGCACCGTCCGACACCAGACCCAGCAGTGTGAACGGGATCGCGAGGACGAGGCAGATCACGGCCCCGGAACGCAATGCGTCCAGGTCCCAACGCGCCGTCGTCGCCCCCTCGACCTGCGCCACACGATCGTCACCGGACATCGGTCTCATCGTGCCACGACTGGTTCGATGCGCGGCAATCTGCATGACTTGCGGATTCGGGCTCGATGTCGATACGTTCACGCCGTGAAGTCGTCCCGTCAACCCGTCGAGGCATGTCGCGCTCGGGGGTTCGAGAGGGTCGCTCGACTCGACAACACATCGCCGGCGTGTTCGCCGAGGGCCTCGGAGACGACGTGATCCGTTGCGTCGGAACCCGGCGTCCGCTTCCGGCGTCTGTCTCCGTGTGACAGCGACGTCGACTATGCGACCGGAGCCCCGATGACGACGACCTACGACCCGAAGCATCCGCTCTACACGGACGAAGCCGACGTCCGTGACGAACTGACGAGGGTGTACGACCTGTGTCACGGGTGCCGTCGATGCGTCGAACTCTGTCCCGCGTTTCCCACGCTGTTCGAGATGATCGAACAGTTCGACGATCAGGACGCCGGCAGGATGACACCGGCACAACAGGACCGGGTGGTCGATCGGTGCTTCCAGTGCAAGCTCTGCTACGTCAACTGCCCGTACATCCCTGAACTGCACGACTGGAATCTCGACTTTCCTCGGCTGATGTTGCGTGCCGGGGCGATGATGCACGAGCACGGCCACACCTCTGCTCGCGCGAGAGCCACGGCGAACGTGATGGGCCGTACCGACCGGCTCGGCAAGCTCGCCGTCGCGGCGGCGCCCGTTGCGAACAAGATCGTCGCAGCCGAATCGGGCTCGATGATCCGCAAGCTCAACGCGAAGGTGACCGGGGTGTCGGCGGTTCGTCTCCTCCCGCCCTTTGCCAGGCAGCGCTTCTCCACATGGTTCGAGAAGCGACCCAGGATCACGCTCCAGAAGCGGCAGGGATCGGTCACGGTGTTCCCGACGTGTTTGGTGGAGTATCAGGACACCGCCCTCGGCAAGGACCTCGTGAGGGTCTACGAGCGCAACGGCATCGAGTGCAAGAACTCCGACGCCGGCTGTTGCGGTGCGACGTGGCTGCACTCCGGGGACATCGAGCAGTTCACCAGGGTCGCCGCGAAGAACGTCAAGAAGCTGGCCAGAGAGGTCCGTGCGGGCACCGATGTGGTCGTTCCGCAACCGACCTGCAGCTACGTGATCAGGAAGGACTACGTCGACTACGTGGGTGGGCCGGACGCCGAACTCGTCGCCGAACACACCTATGACGCGGCCGAGTACCTGATGAAGGTGCACAAGGCCGATCACACGGTGCTCGACACCGACTTCACGGGGAAGATCCACGAGACGATCACCTATCACGCGCCGTGTCACCTGCGTGCGCAGAAGATCGGCTTCGAGAGCCGCGACCTGCTGAAGCTCACCGGCGCGAGGGTGAAGGTCGTGCAGCAGTGTTCGGGCATCGACGGCCTGTGGGGTTACCGGGCGGGCAACGAGGACATCTCGGTCCCGATCGCGAGGAAGCTCGGCGAGCAGATCGTGCAAGCCGATGGTGATGTCGTCGCCGGCAACTGCCTCCTCGCGAACACTGCGATCGCCGAGCAGACCGGTCTCGTCGCATCGCATCCGTTGCAGGTGCTGGCGCGGGCATACGGCATCCCCGAGGAGCTGTGATCCGAGGCGCTGCGGTGCGTCCCACGTCGCACGACGACGGCCGCGCCGTGGGGGTGCTGCGTGTGGTCGCAACATTTCCGCTGGCGCGCGAGCCGCTCGCGCTCTAGATTCGGCGCGGTGGACGGCGGGGGTTGTCGTCCACCGAGTCACAGGGCCAGGGGGTCGCAACGTGTCCATTCATCAGATCAGTCCAGAGACGTCGAAGTGGTGGGACCTCGGCGCGTGCCGCGGCCTCGACGCGGCAATTTTCTACCCGGACGACGAAGCCGAGGCGCAGGCTGCCAAGAGCGTGTGCGAGAGCTGCGGGGTCAAGCAGACCTGCTTGGATCATGCGCTGAGTTTCCGCGAGAAGGCCGGTGTCTGGGGCGGCGCCACCGAACGCGACCGCAGGCGGATCATCCGACAGCGTCGCCGCAAGGACTGATGTAGGCCGATCCCACGTCGCGGACGGGTCGTCGCCCGCCTAGTCTCGCCACTCATGTCTGCGCTCGCGCCATACGGCGGATGGTCCGGTGTGATCAACACGCTCATCTCGGGAACCGACATCTCGCGGGAGGCGGCCGGTGCCGCCCTCGCCGAGATCCTGACCGGCGATGCCACCCCCGCGCAGATCGCCGGCTTCGTCGTGGCATTGCGTGCCAAGGGCGAGTCGGTCGACGAACTCGACGGACTGCTCTCGGCGGCGATGGCCGAGGCCAAGATCGTTCCGCTGACCGACGCCGAGCGAGAGGATGCGATCGACATCGTCGGAACGGGTGGCGACGGCTCGAATTCGATCAACGTGTCGACGATGGCGGCGATCGTCACGGCCGCCGCCGGTGCGCCCGTGTGCAAGCACGGCAACCGGTCGGCATCCTCGAAGACGGGTGCGGCTGACGTTCTCGAACTGCTCGGCGTCGCGATCGAACTGAGCCCCGACGGTGTGGCCGCATGCGTGCGCCAGGCGGGGATCGGGTTCTGCTTCGCGCCGGCGTTCCACCCCGCATTCCGCTACGCCGGCGCGCCGCGTCGCGAGATGGGGGTGCCCACCGCGTTCAACATGATCGGTCCGATGGCGAATCCGGGCCGCGTCCGCAACCAGCTGATCGGTGTCGCCGACCCGGCGTACGCCGAACCGATGCTCGGTGCACTCGAGCGTCAGGGCGTGACGAGTGCGTGGGTCGTGCACGGTGCCGGACTCGACGAACTGACGACGACGGGCCTGTCGAGCGTCTGGGCGCTGAAGAACGGCGCGGTCGTCGAGTTCGTCGTCGACCCGGCCGCACACGGACTTGCGCCCGCAGTCGCGGATGACCTTCGTGGTGGTGACCCCGCCGAGAACGCCGAGACGGTCCGGCGCGTCCTCGCGGGTGAGCGGGGCGCCCATCGGGACGTCGTGCTGCTCAACGCCGCCGCTGCGCTCGTCGTCGCAGGTCGGGCGGGCGACCTCGCCGCCGGTCTCGAGAGCGCGTCGGCGGCGATCGACGACGGCCGCGCAACGCAGACGCTCGCGGACTTCGTCCGGGTGTCCCAGGCGCAGGTCGCCGGGTGACCGAGGCGATCGTTCGTACGCCCGGGTCGTCGGCGAACCTGGGCGCAGGGTTCGACGTGTTCGGGATGGCGATCGAGCTGTACGCCGACCTCGGCGTCGGCCTCGCGCCCGATGGCGCCCAGCAACTCGACGCCCGTCACCCCGGCTGCGTCGCCTTCGACCGTCTGGGTGGCACCGGGCCGATGTGGATGCGGTGCAACATCCCGATGGCACGCGGGCTCGGGTTCAGCGGCGCCGTGCGGGTCGGAGCGGCCGCATTGGCGGTCGCCCAGCGCGGGCAGCCGATCGACAGTGCGGCGAGCGAGATCCTGGCCGTGGCGGCGGAACTCGAAGGTCACGGCGACAACGTCGCCGCGTCCCTCCGCGGTGGTGTCGCTGCGTTCGTGGACGGTCGGGTCATCCCGTTCCCGCTCGGGCCGGTCCTGTCGACGGCGTCGGTCGTCGCGTGGGTGCCCGACGTGACCACCTCGACCAACGCGTCGCGTCGCACGCTGCCCGCGACGGTCGCGCTCGCCGACGCCGTGTACAACATCGGTCGAGCCACGCAGTTCGCCCTTGCCTGCGCCCATGACGACCCCGAGTTGTTGCGGGACGCCACGAGCGATCGCCTGCATCAGAGCAAACGACTCCCGGCGGTGCCCGGTGCATCCGACGCGATCGACGCCGGTCTTGACGCGGGGGCCTGGTGCGCCTGGCTCAGCGGGAGCGGCCCGACGGTCGCGATGCTGTGCGATGCGCGGGCGGCCGAACGGGTCAGCGCCGCGCTGCCGTCGAACGGTCACACGAAGACCCTCGGGATCGACACGTCCGGCGCCCGCCTGGTCTGATCGAGCACGGACCGAACGCAGGGTTTGGCCGTCAGTCGTCCGTGCGACCGTCGACGGCCTCGCGCAACAGGTCGGCGTGCCCGCAGTGGCGGGCGTACTCGTCGATCATGTGGATCAGGATCCATCGCAGGGTGACCGGTCGACCGGGCGGGGCGCCCGGGGCAACGAGGTCGAGGTCGTGGTGGGTGGCGAGCGTGACTCGGGACCGATCGCACGCGGCGGAGAAGTCGTCGGCGAGTGCCGCGAACGTCCTGCCGTCGGCGGTCGTCATCTCCCAGTCGGGATCGTCGTCCCACGGCGCCGAAACCCAGGGCTCGGGTCCCGGTGCGCCGACGAGCACAGTCTGGAACCAGTGGTCCTCGACGAAGGTCATGTGTCGAAGCAGGCGGCCGAGCGTGAGCGTCGAGGGTCCGAGCCGCACGCCGAGTTCCCCGGCCGTGAGGCCTTCGCCCTTGCGGAGGAGCACGGTTCGTTGGAACTCGAGGAACGCGAGCAGCATCGTGCGCTCGTCGCCGGCGTACGGTGGCTCGATCGGGCGGGGGATCGGTCCGTCGGAAGTGGATGTGTCCATCGCCGCACGGTAGGCCTCACGCCGCGCGTTCGAGGGGTGGGATAGCGTCGGTCTGGGAGATCGGGAAACGCCAGGCGCCGTCACACGACACGCTCAGCCGGTGTGCATGTCTGTCGAAGAACTTGGCGAGGCAGAGCGCTTCGTCGGCGTGTTCGCGGGGGGCGGGGCGCCCGATCTCGATCGCGCCGAGCGGTGCCGTCGGGAGCGCGGCGGTGAGGGTCGATGCGGTGCGGGTGTCGACGAGCGCCCCGTCCGCGATGATCCATGTGGTGTCGCCGTGGGTGATCTCGGCACGGCCGAGGTCGGCGAGCGCCGCGAACAGCTCGGTTCGGCGGATCGCGCCGAGCAGAGCCGACAGGCGATCGCGTGTCATCGCGGCCTCCTCGAAGCGTTGTTGCGCGGCGAGCCTGGTCATGCGTTCGCGCAGCGTGTCGACGACGAACGCGGGATCGCCCGCCATCGCCCGAATGGCGAGCGCGACGGATGCTGCGTACTCGTCCGCGTCGGCCGTGCCGGAGCACGGACAGTGCGCCACGCCGAGTTGGGCGGCGCTGCAGATCGGCGCGTCGTCGGGCGCGGTGTAGTTGCGCCCGAGACGTTGCGTGCAGCGCCGAAGTGGCAGTGCGGTCTGGAGGGCTTCGACGGCGAGCGTCGCCATCGTACGTGAGGGCAGCGGGCCGAGGTGCACCCCGTGCTTTGCGGGGTTCTTCACGATCGACAGGCGTGGCCACGGCGCGTCGGTGTCGAGCTTCACGTAGCAGTACTTCGCCGCACGGGTGCCCCGCCGGTTGTAGCGGGGGAGCATTCGGCCGATGAAGCGGGTCTCGACGATCTCCGAGGTGAGCGGGTCGGGCAGTTCGAGGTGGGTGATGGCCTGGGTTTCGCGCAGCATCGGGCCGATCTTGCGGCGGTCGTCGCTGCCGAAGTAGCTACGCACCCGCTGGCGCAGGTTCGTGGCCTTGCCGACGTACAGCACCGTGTCGCCGTGCCCACGGAACATGTACACCCCGGGCGTGCGGGGGAGGGCCGCGGTGAGCTTCAGCTTGGGCGCCATCGGATGGCCACCGATCTTTGCGAGCGAGACGAGGTCGTCGAGGCCCAGTACCCCGAGGCCGGCGGCCCGCTCGATCAGCAGGTGCAGCAGGTCCGTGGTGGCCAGTGCGTCGTCGAGAGCGCGGTGACTCGGCTGGTGATCGAGCCGCAGCCGCGACGCGAGCGTCGACAGCCTGCAGTTCGGGACCTCGTCGCGAACGAGTCGTCGGGCGAGGTGGACGGTGTCGACCACCGTGCCGTTCCAGGCGGGGCGATCGGCCCGTTCGAGCGCCGCACGGATGAAGCCGACGTCGAAGCTCGCGTTGTGGGCGACGAGCACCGCATCGCCCAGGAAGCTGAGCAGTGACGGCAGCACGGATTCGATGCGGGGAGCGGGTGCGACGAGAGCGTCGGTGAGCCCGGTCAGCACGGTGATCTGCGGTGGAATCGCCTTGCCGGGGTTGACGAGCGTTTGAAACGTACCGAGGCACTCGCCACCGCGCACCTTGACGACGCCGACCTCGGTGATCATGTCGTCGTTGCGGTTGCCGCCGGTCGTCTCGAGGTCGAGTACGCAGAACGTGACGTCGCGGAGCGGAGTGCCGAGTTCGTCGAACGAACGTTGGACCTCGGTCATGGAAGCGGCTCGCACTCGCATCTGCACGAGTGAACACGAACAGGTGTACGTGTGTCAAGCGAGACCGATCACTTCACCGGGTAGGTTCGGGTCATGACGACGATCGAGCACCGCCACCTGCGGCCGGCGCTCGAATTCGCGGTGCTGATCGCAGCGGAGGGCCAGAAGCGTCGCCCGCCGCTGCCGTTCCCGAAGGAACTGAAGCCCTTCCTGGCGCAGCGACGGCTGGCCGGGACGGCGCTGGGGCGTGTCCGTCGTGCCGTCGAAGGCGACCCGGCGTTTCGTGCGGCGATCTCGGCCGGTGCACTCCCCGAACTGGTCGACGAGGTCGGTCGGCTCTGGCTCGCCGGTACCGAGGGTTGGGAATCAGCGGCGTCGGAGATCATCGCGCAACGCGACGCCGAGGCGAAGTCGACCGACCTGCGTCGCGACCTGAAGCGTTCCGAGAAGCGCCGGGTCGCAGCCGAGCAGGCCGCGGCGCGGATCCAGGTGGAGCTGCTGCACCGTGACGCCACCATCGCCGAGCAGGCACGTGAACTCGACGATCTGCGCGCCGAGGGGGCCAAGGCCCGCGAGGAGGTCGACGAGATTCGAGCCGACCTGATCGACACGCGCAACGAGGTTCGGCATGCCCGCGATCGAGAAGCCGCGGCGGTGGCGCGGGCCGAAGCCATCGCGTTGTCGAAGCCCGATGCGGCAGCGGCTCCGATCGAGGCATCGACCGACGACCGCGAGGCAGATCGTCGAGCGGCGGACGCGAGACGCCGACTCGGCGAGGCGGTCGAGGCCTCGCGAGAGTTCGTCGACCATCTCCAGTCGCTCCTGAGCGTGGAGGAGACACCCGTTCCGACCCGGGGCAGCGGCCCGGCCCGTCGGACCGGTCTGCCGCTGCCCGGCGGAGTGATCTCGACCTCGTCGGAAGCCGCCCGACATCTCGTCGCCGCCGGAGCGCCGATCCTCGTCGACGGATACAACGTGGCGAAGCTCGCGTGGCCCGACAGCGGGCTGGAACATCAGCGTACGGCTCTGATCTCGCGGACGGAGAATCTCGCTCGCCGTCACGGCGCCGACGTCACCCTCGTGTTCGACGGCAGCTCGGTGATCGGAGCCCACGCACCGCGCCGGAGAAACGTGCGGGTGGTCTTCTCGCCGGAGGGGGTCACCGCCGACGACGTGATCCGCTCCGAGGTGGCTCATCTGCCCGCCGATCGCCCGGTCGTGGTCGTCACCAACGATCGCGAGATCGTCGACGACGTGAAGGCCCTCGGCGCGAACGTGATCCCGAGCAACGCCTTCATCGCGATCCTCTGACCGACCGTCCGGCCCCCGTTGCGGTGTTCCGTCGGGCCAATCCAACGGTTGGCGCCGCTCGTCGCGGCGGTAGCATTCGTGTTCGCCATTCCGGGATAGCTCAGCTGGCAGAGCAATTGACTGTTAATCAATGGGTCGCAGGTTCGAGCCCTGCTCCCGGAGCGCACGACGGCCCTGGTCGGAGATCTGATCTCCGGCCAGGGCTTCTCACGTTTTCGGCGATGGTCCACGTGTGGACCGACGCAACAGCCCCGAGTCGCCGAGCGGCAGGTGATGTCCGGCCGCACGTCGGTACGGAAGATCCGAGCGACGCCACCCCGACTGTGTCGCCGACGACGGTGTGTTCGAGTGTGTGAGCTGCGATGGTCGCGCGCGTGTGGTGTCGCTCCGCGCCCTTCGAAATCACCCCACAACGGGATGTGGCATCATGTCGTCAACGTGTTCGGCATCCGGTCGAGTACTCGGTAGAGATGGGGAATCCTGATGCAGAAGAAGACGAGAACTCGTGGAGCGGCGTGGCGGTCACGCTGGGCGGCCGTCGGTGCCGCCGTTGCGGTGACGTTGGGTGCCGGCGGGATGGTGGCGGTGAACGCGGCGTCGTCTGATCCGTCGTCGTTCGTGTCGATCGACCCGACTCGCATCCTCGACACGCGGACCGATGTCGGTTTGGCCGGCCCGTTCGTGTCGGGTGTCGCCCAGAAGTTGCAGGTGACGGGGATCGTGCCGACCCAGCCTCCCGGCGGTGCGGCTCCCGTGAACGTCGAAGTGGTGCCGTCGACGGCGACGTCGGCGGTGTTCAACGTGACGGTGGTCAGGCCCTCCACGAAGGGCTTCTTGTCGATTCGTCCGGGTGATGCATCGGGGACGCCGGCGACGTCGAACATCAACTGGGCTGCGGGTGGCCCGAACATTGCGAATGCCGTCACCGTGCAACTCCCGGTGTCGGGTCAGATCGACATCTTCGTGAACGGAACCGTCGGCGAGGTGTTGATCGACGTCGCCGGCTACTACATCCCGGCCGCCGCCGGCCCACCCGGACCGAAGGGCGATCAGGGCGATCCCGGACCCGCTGGCGTCATCGGTGACATCACCATGACCAACGCCCCCGGACCCACCGATCCCTATCTCGGTAACCCAGCGACCCTCGTGGTCGGGGACGGTTACGTCCGTTACTCGACCCCGTCATTGGTCACGATGTCGCTCAGCGCACCCGTGACCGTGGGTGGTGAGACTCGCCGGCTGCAATCGTTGGAGTATTGTCTGTCCGCTGTCGCGGCGGGGAACACGGTGGACATCGTCTCGTTGACCTCCGCCCCGTTCAATGGCGGCCCCGGGACGTTCATCATCGATGACACCGATCGCACGGCGACGGGCTGTTACACCGTCGACGCCAGCACGCTCGTTGGAGGCGATGCGTATTCGTTCAACGTCGCCCTCGCGGGTGCTGGTGGCACGATTGACATGTCGAGTGTCCAGACGACATGGACCACTGCACCAGCAACGCCGCTCTCGGTGTCAGCGCAATCCGCGCCTCGGGGTTCGTCATTGCTGGACTGACCAGATGAGCACGAGGCCACCGGCGAGTTCGTAGCGGGCCGCCCGAACGTGTGAGCGTCGGGCGGCCCGGGGCTTCGTCCGCGTGCAACTTCACCGTGTCAGGCGGACACGACGGGAGTGAGACGACCCAGAGGCTCCTGCGCAACCCGGGTTCGAACCTTCAGTGCGACCCGCGAGGTGGCAAACGAGGCACAGCGTCGGGGCGCTGAGCAAGCTGCCCAGCCGGACGACATCGCGCGCAAGACGGTGGCTGTTCGATGCATCGGCCGCGAGTTCGCCGACCCGACCGAGGTGGCCACAGGGCTTCCCTCGCAGAGATCGACAGCGGCCTCCTCGGAGGCGATCGACGATGTCGCTCTACGACTCGTCGGTGCCCGCATCGGCGTGCGCGACCTCGATGGCTGCTTCCGATTCCAGCAGAGTCGCCTCCTCTGCGAGCGACGTCCGTCGGATCGCCTCGATGCCGACGACCACGAGGATCAGGACGATCAAGACGGTCAGCCAGCTACTGGTTGCGATGATCGGTGTCCAGGCGATCACAGCCAGGATCACCACCGCGAATCCGACCCATGTCGCCACCGCGGCGCGTCGGAAACCCTTCGCGCTGTACCCGCGCACCCACTTCGCGTATCGGGCCGGCCCGATCAGTGACGCGCCCAGAGCGACCAGCAGGCCGATCAGGATCTCCGACACCGCCATTTGCCGCAAGAGCACGGTTCCGACCTCGAGGATGGAGTCGGCGGCGGCGCGGCCGCCGGGGGTGTCGGGCTGTCCGGCGATGGCACGCCGCCCCAGACCGAGCGTGACGAAGACGATGAACCCGCCGAGCGCGATGGCGAACCCGACGTTGCGGACCGTGGCTCGCCGCCAGTCGCGGGCGAGGTAGATGGCTGCGCCGAAGAGGATCACCACCAGGAGATAGGTCACGAAGCTGAGGACCTTCACGGCCTTGACGGCGGTCTGTGCTGCCTCCAGGTTGTCGGAGTTGATGACCTCGAACTGCCCGGCGTCCGGGGGGATGGCGTCGAGTGCGGCGTCGGGGAGACCGATCTGTTCGCCGACCTGTCGAAGGATGGCACCGAGGTCGATGACGACCGTGCCGCCGGAGGTACTGACGTTGTCGCCGACGTCGTCTTCGAGGATCGCGACGACGGCGGCGTGTACGGTTCGATTGGCCGCCTCCCAGGCGGTGCGCGCCTGGCCGCTCGCGAGCAGCGAGTCGGCGGTGTCGACGAGTGGATCGCGCAGGACGCCGGCCAGCGGACCCCCGAGACCCTGCAGTTGCTCGGGGAGTCGATCGTCGATGGCCGTCCCGACATCGACGTTCTCGTAGAGCGCGTTGACGAGCCGTACCGACAACTCGTGACGTACCTCGTCGTCATCGAGCAGATCACTGCTCGTCTCGACCCAACTGTCGGTGTCGAGCAACTGGCGCACGACCCAGATGTTGGCCGTGCTGAGGACCAGCACGAGGGTGCCGAGCACGATCAGCACCCACACCGATGTTCGATGCGCACGTCGCGCCTCGACTTCGGCGACCGCCTCGGCCGGTGTCTCTTCGGTCATCATGACAATCCCCTCCTCGTGGTCCACGTCGATCGTGAGATACTGGACGATCTCACTCATCGGCGCTCGGGCTCGGATGGTCCCGGGTGCCGACGGTATGCGACGACATGCTCCCGGTCCACATCAGCGATGGACGGTCTGGTCCTTCGCGTGTGCTGGGACCTGGTGGGGTGGGCGGGACTTGAACCCACGACCGAGCGATTATGAGTCGCCTGCTCTGACCAACTGAGCTACCACCCCGGGAACGGTCTCGACCGCTCAGGCGTCGGGTTGTTCGATCGCGTCGAGGAACGCGTTCACGTCGCCTTCTTCGCCGCCGACCAACCAGATCGACAGATCGCCCTCGTCGATCTCCGCGCCGTCGTCGTCCTCGGAGTCCTGCCACGGGAGAACGCCGTCGACGAAGTAGCGGTCGACGGTGATGTCATCGCTCTCGCCGTCGACCGGGGCGATGATCGCGAGTTCGACTTCGGCATCCGGCGGCTGGTCGTTGAGGATGTCGATCAGTTCGTGCACGCGCATGGCGGGTTCTCCAGAGGTGATGAGTCGAGCGGGGCGATCACAGGTCGTCGAGCCAAGCCGGTGCCCGGTCGAGCAGATACAGGCTGACGTGCTTGCAACGTTCGAGCGCGGCGCCGATGGCATCGTCGTTGGTGAGGTAGACGTCGGCCAGATCGACCGTCATCTTGGCCACGATCGACAAGCTGCGTTCCGGGGCATCGGTGACGCTCGGGAACGAGTCGATCGCCGACACCTCGACCGGCAGGTCGATGCCGCCGATCCCGGCCAGGTCGGTGGCCAGCACCAGGAGATCGGGCGGTTCGGGCAACGGCGGGAGGGTCCAGGTGAACAGGATGGTGAACGTGAAGCCGGTCGGAGGCCCGTCATCGAGTTCTTCGAGACGGATCACCTCGTCCTCGAAACCGAGCATCGCCCGAGGGTCGACGTCGAGTGACAGGTGGAGATCGATCGGCCCCGAACACGCCTCTTCGGGGTGGAGGTCGACCTCCCACAGTTGGCGAAGTGAGTACGTCTCGACGAAGTGTCGCTCGTCGTGGACGTGGAATCCGTGATCGATCGCCTGACTCTTCACGTCGGCGACAAATCCCGCTACGTCGATGACTGCCATCGATGCGGACACTACCGTCCCGGGACGTGGACCGACCCAACGACGCACCGACATCGCACGAGTCACGATGATCGACCCGTCGGACAGTGAAGCCGTGCTCGGGTTGTTCGGAGCGATCTGCGACCGGACGACGGCGGTTCTCGCGGGGACCGACGACTGGTCCGCGTCGGGCGAGCGTGACGGCCAGTACGCGGTGGACGTCGCCATCGATGTGATGTGCCTCGAACTTCTCCACGGTGCCGGATTCAGCGTGCTGTCCGAGGAGAGTGGTGTGAGCGGACCGAGCGGCCGCGACGATTCTGGTCACGTCGTGGTCGTCGATCCTCTCGACGGCTCCACGAACGCCGCGCTGGGGCTGCCGTGGTGCGCGACTGCGTTGTGCCTCGTCAGCGAGGGGGTTCCCGTGGTCGCGATGGTCACGAACCTCCGCACCGGCACGCGGTTCACGGCGGTCAGGGGTGGGGGCTCCCAGCGGAACGGGCGCCCGATCTCGGTCGGCGCGGAGCGTGGGCTGGCCGATGCGATCGTCGCCGTCAACGCGCGGCCGCCGGTTTCGTTCCGTCCGAAGCAGTTCCGTTCGATGGGCGCGACCGCGCTCGACATCGCCACGGTCGCGGACGGTCATGGTTTCGACGGGTCGGTCGATTTCGACGACGACCGGATCGGTGTGTGGGACTACCTCGCGGCCGTCATGATCGTGCGAGAGGCCGGGGGCTTCGCCGCTGATGCGTTCGGACGCGAACTCGTCACGCTCGACCACAGCGCTCGGCGCCGGCCCGTGGCCGCAACGTCGCAACGTCTGCTCGACGAGCTGCTCGTCGCCGCGCGCGACGACTGACGGTCAGGCGTCGAGCGGTACGAACAGGTCGACCGCGTTGCCGTCGGGATCGTGGACGGTGGCGTAGCGCTGTCCCCAGAACGCGTCCCACGGGGCGAGGTGACTGTGGTGACCGGCCGCGACGAGCCGGTCGTGGACGGCATCGACGTCGGCGGGGCGAGTCGCACAGGAACGCGAGTGCGATGCGTGGTGACCCCGTCGGCGCGGTCCACGAGTCGTCGTACGACGTGATCGTCGACATCGGATCCCATGCGAGGCGCAGACCGTTCGGCAGTGTGACCTCGACGTGCGGCTCGTGCTCGGCGTCATCGGGGATGTCGAGGCCGACGAGCCGATGGAAGGCAAGCGAGGCCGCGCGGTCCTCGGCGACGATGCCGAGCATGTCGAGACGCGGGGTCATCGCGTGAATCTAGATCGAACACTGCGGAGCTCCGTGCGGAGCGATGGTTCAGGCGGTGATGAGTCGCGCCCGCCCGGCGCGTTTGCTGGCGAGCATCGCCATGTCGGCACGTTCGACGGCGTCGTCGTCGCACGCGGTCAGGGCGAGTCCACCGCTGGCCTCGACGCACTCCGGGCCGAGGCCTTCGGGGAGCGGCTCGCAGATCCTCGCGAGCACCCGGTGAGCGAAGCGCTCCGCGTTCGTCGGGTCGACGTGGGAGAGCAACACGGCGAACTCGTCGCCGCCGATCCGGGCGATCACGTCGTCGGGGCGACACATCGACCGGATCCGTCGGCTGATCTCGACGAGGACGGCGTCCCCGACGGCGTGACCGAACGAGTTGTTGATGTCCTTGAAGTGATCGACGTCGATGTACAGAACGGCCGACGCGGTGTTGCCGCGGGCGGTCAGTGCTCTGCAGAACGAGAGGCGGTTGGCCAGTCCCGTCAGAGCGTCCTCGTTGGCGGCACGGCGCAGCTTCTCGTCGGTGCCCTCTCGCTGGATCGCCATCTCCAGCGTCTTGACCGACTCGGTCATGATCATCTCGAGGTTGCCGAGGAATGCGTGCTGGTGGACGCCGAACGAGACCAGCCCCAGGTGACGCTCGCCGTCGAGGTGCCCCACCGCGACGCAGGCAACTTCGAATCCACTTGCTCGCGCCGCAGCGGCGATCGATGCGGGCAGAGCGTCGAGGTTCACGGTGACGTGGGGCGCTGCAAGCCGGCGGTTCCAGGGCGCACAGTGATCGCCGACGTGACGTTCGAGCGCGTGGAGGAGGCCGCTCGATGGGTGGTGTTTGCCCGGTTCGACCGCCGTCGTGAACGTGCCGCCGACGGGGTCGCACAGCAGGAAGGAACGGATCTCGGAGCCGGAGTCCCACTGCCACGACAGCCGTTCGGCGATGGTGGCTCCGACTTCCAGAGCAGATGCGCCCTTGCCGTACGCGGCCAACGTGTGGAACGACGCCGACTGCAGCGAGTGCGGCATCATCGTAACGACCCAGAGGACCGTTCCGTCGTGGTGGATGCGTTCAGCAGCGCAGTCGACCAGCATCGGTTGTCCGTCCGTGCCGAGCAGCTCCAGCGGGAACGGCGCGTGAAGGTCGCGCACGACATGTCCGCCCGGACCGTTGAACACGATGGAGATCGCATCGAGGTGGTGGGGCGAGACGTATGAGAGCGCACTCTCGCCGATCATCGATTCGCGGTCGAAGCCGAGCAGCGAGAGTGACGTGCCCTCGGCCTGCAGAATCGTTCCGGTCTCGTCGAGGACCAACACCATCGGGCGGACATGCCGCAACACCTCGGAATGGGTCAGAACGTTCGCCACAGGTTGCTATCGGCACGAATGCGCCGGATCCTGAGCAATTCTTGATCCAACCGACCCGACGTCGAGTCGGAGGGGCCGGCAACGAGGCCTGCCCGCTACGCTCGCCTCCCTGTCGGGCGCATAGCTCAGTTGGCTAGAGCGCTTCCCTTACAAGGAAGATGTCGGGGGTTCGAGTCCCTCTGCGCCCACCAAATCGACCCTGGTAGATCGTCATTCTTGCAGTGTGAGTGCCAAGTGTGAGTGACGGAGGGACCTCAACGGGGACCCTCCGAGCCGCCCTGTCTCGGAGGGGTCGCCTACTGCGGCGGACTGATCGGCAGCGTGCGGATCCGGATGCGATCGCCGTCGAAGACGACGAGCGCTCCCGAGGTGAGATCGGACTCGATCGCGTCGAGGTTCGCCAGGATGAGTTCGGCCACTGCCTCCGCACGACGTCGATCGTGACGTCGCAGCAGGAGCACGGAAGGCGCATCGTTGCCACTTCGAGCAAGCAGCTCACCGAAGTCGGTGTCGGCGGTGATCAACACTCGGCCGTCAAGTTTCGTTCGCGCCAGCACGTCGACGTCGGACGCTCGGCTCAGGCCGATATCGCGGGTGTGGATCGCATCGTGCCCCACGGCGTTCAACAAGTCGGCCAGCAGGGGCGACTGATTCTGGTCGAGGAGGAATCTCACGCCGGCAGGCGGAGAGGGAGTTCGCGCTCCTGGACGGCGAGTGCCGCGTAGTGAAGCGCCTCCGAGATGTCACCGAGTTCGAGGTCGGGATGCTCACGAAGAATCTCGTCGTTCGTCATGCCGTCAGCGACCATCGCGACGACCGTCGCCACAGGGAACCGGAGATCGCGGATACAGGGAACACCGCCCATCTTGTCCGGCGAAGTCGTGATGCGTACGAACTCCATCACCTCAGCGTACAGATCAGTCGACCACCACCCGGCGACGTACACGTCCTGACGGTCATCTCGGGGTCTACGGTGCGTCCGTGGACCTCGGACCCCTGATCGATCAGCGGGAGGGCGAGGACGCGACAAGCCCCGCTTCGTCGGCACCCGAGTCGATGTCGTCGACGTCCTCGAACACCTCGCCGCCGGTCGAGAGCACTGCCTTGCCTCACCGAACTGACGCCCAGTTGCGCGTCGTCGTTCGTCTCGCTGACCAGACGATCAACGAACGACTCCAGATCTTGCACCCTGAACCTGACGCACCGACCGATGTGCACCGGTACGAGCTCACCCGGCCGATCAGCTCGTATGGGACTGCCGCGCGGCAGTCCCTATGGTCGACGGATGAGGCAATGAGTCTCGGGGCGGGACGACTCCGGTCGTGACACGGCATTGCCGCCCGCCTACCGTTTGACATGCGCGTTCTCGTGACGTCGACGCCTGGTGCGGGTCATCTGCACCCGTTGGTGCCACTTGCGCAAGAACTCGTGGCGGTCGGTCATGAGGTCGTCTGGGCGACTGCGCCGTCGGCGTGCGAGGCGGTGAGCAGATTCGGGTTCCGCTCCGTTCCGTGCGGGCTGGACGGCGCTGATCGACGGTCGAAGGTCATGGAGCGGGTGCCGGGTCTCTACGAGCTCGCACCGCGCGAACGTCGGGTTGTGATGCTGTCGACGACCTTCGGGGATGTGGCAGCGCCGGTGATGCGTGACGACCTCGTCGAGGTCTTTGACGAGTTCAAGCCCGACGTGGTCGTGCATGACTACGCCGAGCTTTCTGCGGCGCCGATGGCGAGCGCCCGCGCTATTGGTTGTGTGTCGGTCGGGTTCAGTGGTGCGGTCTCCGATGCCGTTCAACGCGCGGTCGAGATGAGTGTGGCACCCGTCTGGGAGCGTGAGGGTGTCGAGATCAGCACGGCCACGTTCAACGGTGACCTGTTGCTGCGTCCGTTTCCGGAATGGCTCGACGCCCCGCGGGCCGATGTGCCGTCGGCGCCCATGCGTCCCGTCTCGTTCGACCGGTCAACGGTGACTGATGCTCCGGAATGGGTGGGGTCGTTCGGCGCCGACCGCCCCGGTGTCTATGTCACCTACGGGACCGAGATCGGTCCTCGGGCTCCATGGTCGGCGATCTTTGACGGGCTGGCCGATCTCGACGCCGACGTGGTTGCGACGGTCGGTGGCCAGGTCGACCCCGCATCGCTGGGGGCGACCCCGGCGAACATCAGAGTGGAGCAGTACGTGCCGCAGAGCTTCGTGCTCGAACGGGCAACCGCCGCAATCTCTCACGGCGGTGCCGGCACATTGATCGGCGCCGCGACGACTGCAACACCGCAGCTCTGTCTTCCCATTGCCGCTGACCAATGGGACAACGCCGACCGCCTCGTTGCGTCAGGCGCGGGACTCCTCCTCGAAGAGGACGAACGCGGCCCAGACAGCATCTTGCGAGCGGTGGAGCGGCTACTCCACGATGGCTCGATACAAACCGACGCCAACGTCCTGAGGGACCACTTCGCCGCCATGCCACACCCGGCCGAACTGGTGCCGAAGATCGAGTCACTCGCCTAGCGAAACCGACTGCGTCAGATTGACCGCCAAGACTTGCAACGGACGAACCGACCCACCCGGAGTCTGAGAAGCTCGTCGCTGAGCCGTCGGCAGTCAGCCAGATCGTGCCGAGCCCGCTGCTCTGAGAGATGCCGATCGGGCGACCCGGTCGATCTCGCAGGATCGAGCGTGGTGTGAGCTGCCGGCCTCTATCTGCAGGGTGCGTGTGGTGGTGCGCGATGCTTCGGTGATGGGCTCACCGTCACCCACCGTCGATGACCTGAAGCAGTTGGCCAGCGACCGCTGTGGCCTCACCGACTTCGGTGGCTCTCATCACGAGGCCGCCCTCGAGGCGTGGGTCGCCGACCTTTCCCTCCCCGGCTGAGCGAGCGGGGAAGTTCGTTCTTCACCCGCCAGATGGTTCTCGATCTCGAACGTCGGCTGCGGGTACTCGACGAGCTCCGCCGCCATCCCGAGATCGAGGAGGTCGAGTTGCCGCCGATCGCCCATGTCTCGGGGTTGGAGCGGTCGGGGACGACGTTGCTGCACAACTTGTTGACTCTGCCCGACGGCCACCGAGCGCTGCGCCGCTGGGAGCTGATGCACCCGCTGCCACCTCCCGAGGCCACCACCCACGACACCGATCCGCGCATCGCTGTTGCCCAGGCGGCGATCGAGCCGTTGCGGGGCACCCTGTTGGAGCGGATGCACTGGGTCCAGGCCGAGGACCCCGAGGAGTGTCAGTGGGCGCTCCTCGACGGGTCGTCGATCCTGGCCGGCGCGGCGGGGGGATCGATGCCCACCTGGTCGGACTGGCTCGGTGAGCGGGACCCCACCCCGGCATTCGAGGAATACCGACGGGTCGTCCAGCTGCTGCTGTGGCGGAACCCTGTCCCCGTCGGTGGGGTCCTCGTCCTCAAGGCTCCACAGTTCCTCCCCCATCTGCGTCAGCTCCGGAGTGTCTTTCCCGAGATGTGGACGGTGCTGACGCATCGGGACCCGTACCGGTGCCTGGTGTCGACCGTGACGATGATCCGGTCGATCAACGAGCCGTTCCTCGACGATCACAGCGTGCTCGACTCGCTCCCCGAGACCATGACCGCTCGGGCGACGCGAGGCCTCGCTGCCGTATCGGACCTGGACCTCGACGGCGTTGCCCACGCTGAACTTCGGATCTGGTGGCCGATCCGGCGGGGGTCGTGTTCGCCATCCACGACACCCTCGGGATCGCAACCCCGGCGGACCTCGAGATGCGGATCGCGCGATTCCTGGCAGATCAGGGTGCGGGGCGCAGGGCGGCACCGCCGGCCGAGCTGCCGTCCCATGGGCTCGAGCAGGACGAGATCCACACCGTCGCGGAGGTGTGGCGGTACTGCGGCCTCCACGGTGTCGTCCCCGAGAGAGTCCGACTCAGCGGGTGACGGAAGCCGGCGGCTGAGAGCTCGCGGCCCCGTAACCACCATCCGGTATCGGCCCTCACCCGCGCTCGATGATGCTCAGCGACGTTCGCGTGCGGAGTGAACACGCGATGTCCGGCCTCGTCGGGGTCGCGCAGTGACGCCTGCGCGTCGGAGTCGGTTGGCGACGGTCTGTGCGTCGACTCCGAACTGGTGGGCGACGTCGGCCGACGACGGACCGGTCGCGTAGAGCTCGGCTGCTTGCGTGAGGCTTTCGTCGTCCCATGCCGTCTGTTCGCTGGGGCGCGGGACACCGTGTCGGAGGTGGGAGGTACTGTGGTTCGGTGGATGCCGGAGTCGACGGCGAGTTGGCTGATGGTGGCGCCGGCCCGGTAGGCCCCGATGAGATCGTCGATGTCGGGAGGGGAGAGGCGCCGCCGGGGAGAGTTCGAAAGCCGTCCCGTTTCTTCTGAAGGGCTCTCAGCTGGGTCGTCGGAGGCTCGAATGTGAGCGGTCTCGACGATCTCGGAAGATAGAGCCCCGTGGGGTGGTGGGGTTTCGTAGGTCCACCAGTGGGTGAGCCATCGGCGTGATCCTTGGTGTGTTCCAGCAAGAACCCACTGAAGGAGAACACACCGATGGCTCTGTCTGAGTCTGCCCTGTCCGAACTTCTCGTCGCGCTCACCGACCGTGAACGCGGCGTCGATCTGGTGCGCGAGCTCGCCCAGTACCTGGCCCAAGAGTTGATCGAGGTCCAAGCCACCCAAGCGATCGGCGCCGCCCGCTACGAACGCTCCGATGAGCGGGTGACCGAACGCAACGGACACCGTGACCGTGTCCTGACGACGAAGGCCGGCGATCTCGAGTTGGCGATCCCGAAGCTGCGCAAGGGCAGCTTCTTCCCGTCGATCCTCGAGCCACGCCGCCGCATCGACCAAGCGTTGTATGCGGTCGTGATGGAGGCCTACGTGTCGGGTGTCTCGACCCGTTCGGTGGATGCGCTGGTCGAGTCGACGGGCGCCGCCTCGGGGATCAAGAAGTCCGAGGTGTCACGCATCTGTGCCGGCCTCGACGAACGCGTCACGGCGTTCCGCAACCGCACGCTCGGCCACACCGAGTTCCCCTACGTGTATCTCGATGCGGTCTACGTGCACGTCCGCGACGACGCGCTCGGCCAGGTCGTGTCGCGTGCGATCGTGGTGGCGACCGGTGTGACCGCCCAGGGCGGCCGTGAAGTGCTCGGCGTCGACGTCGGTGACTCCGAAGCCGAGACGTTCTGGACAGGGTTCCTGCGCTCGCTCAAAGCACGCGGACTGTCCAGGGTGCGCTTGGTGATCTCCGACGCCCACGAGGGACTGCGAGCGGCGATCCGCAAGAACCTCCAAGGCGCCTCGTGGCAGCGATGCCGCGTCCACTACATCCGGAACCTGCTCGCCCCGGTGCCGAAGGCGCACCAGGAGATGGTCGCCGCCGCGTTCCGATCGATCTTCGCGCTCACCACCCCCGACGACGTCAAGGCCCGCTGGGACGAAGTCGCCGTCATGCTCGCCGAACGGTTCCCGAAAGCCGCCGCACTCATGGACTCAGCCAAGACCGACGTGCTCGCGTTCACCGCGTTCCCGCGCGAGCACTGGCGACAGATCTGGTCGAACAACCCGTTGGAACGACTCAACAAGGAGATCCGCAGACGAACGAAACGTCGTCGGGATCTTCCCCAACGATCCCGCCGTGATCCGCCTCGTCGGTGCGGTGCTCGCCGATCAACACGACGAATGGGCCGTGGCCCGCCGCTACTTCTCCGAAGCCTCCATGGCCAAGCTCCACACAGTGCGCGATACTGACCCCGCCGTCACCGCCGAGCTCGAGCCCGGCGACTGACAGCCACCAGGGAACGCGTCACGCAATCCCCACCACTCAGCGGGACGCATACTCTCGGAAGAGCCGACGATCCGCTCTGGCCGCTGTGGCCGGCTCAGCGGTGTTCGGGGTGGTGTCGGAAGAACGTCCTGTTGGGTGGCGAGCGTGCCCGAGGGCTCTCCCGACAACTTGCATCAGTGAGTGGCTGCGATCCCCGACGGTTGTTGCTGGCCTCGAGCATCGTGGCCGCTCTCTCACGTGAAGTGAGAGCCCTCGAATGACAGTGCTCAACGATAACGAACCGTCGGTGTCGATCGGGATTGATGCGGCGGTGGTCGCCGATCATCAAGTCGCGATCCGCGGGCCCGGGTTCCGGGAGGATTTCCGGGTCGCACCGATGCTGGCGGGGATGGGGAAGCTGACCGAACGGCTCCGTGCGCACGCTGGGTCGTTGGTGGTGGTGGAGCCGACTGCGGGGACGTGGTTGCCGTTGACGGTGGCGGTAACCGAGGCGGGGTGCCGGATCGGGTTCGTGCAGAACCGTGATTCGGCCCGGTTGCGTCAGGCAATGTCGGGTCGCACCAAGACCGACGCGGTTGATGCCGAGATGCTGGCGCGTTGTGAAACGGTGCTCGGCGTGATGGATGCGCCGGTCCCCGCACCTGGTCAGGTTGGTCTGCGGCGGGCATTGCGGCGCCGGCATCACATGACCGTCGACGCGCATCGGGCCGAGTGCCGGTTGTGGTCGTTGGTGATCTGGGCGATGCCCGACGTCTGGCGAGCCGCTGGCGGCCACACCGTGGCTCAGCCGCTGCTGGGACGCTGGCCCGACCTGCGAGCGCTCGGACGGGCGCGGTTGGGTTCGATCACCGAGGTGGTCGCCGCCCACAACCGCGACCGCGACCCGACTCGACGAGCCGAACGCATCCGCGACGCCGCGCAGGGCTGGCACGAGTTCTGGATCGGCCGGTTGGACCTTGACGACCTGGCGTGGGAGATCGCCGAGATCTGCAACGACATCGACCTCGCCGACCAACGCCAACGCGAAGCCACCACTCATGCTCTCGCCAGATGGCGGCATCACTGGCCCGACGACGTGTTGACCTCGATCCCCGGGGTCGGGCCGATCTGCGCATCGACCACCCGAGCGTGGTGGGGCAACGGCCGACACCTGCGTTCCGCGAAAGCAGCCGGCGCGTTCGTCGGATTGAACCCGTCGAACTGGGAGTCCGGGCTGTCCGCAGCGCCATCGAGGCCGATCACCAAAGAAGGCCCGGCCGAGATGCGCCTTGCCTACTACCAGGCCGCCAACATAGCCCGCCGCGACCCGCAGCTCGCCGCCCACTACCGGCGGCTGATGTGCGACCGCGGCCACACCCACATCCAGGCCAACTGTGCCATCGCCCGCAAACTGGCCGCCCGCACCTGGGCCGTGCTCCAAACCGGTCAGCCCTACGAACACCGCGACCTCGACGACAACCCCATCGACGAGACCACCGCCGTCAACCTGGCGCTCGAGCTCGTCGTCCCCTCCGAAGCACGCCGCCGGAACCGAGCCACCAACCCACAACGCGGACGACTCGAGCTGCGCTGACCACGCTCCGGCCGATCTCCAGCAACACCGGCCGAGGCTGACAACCAGCGCTCGCACCCACGCCAAGCGGCAGACGCTCGCGTCCACGCAGCGTGAACACAGGGCCCTTGACAGCCATTAGGAAATCAGCTCAGAGGCCATTTCTAGGTGCGGTCGACGAACCGACCGAATCGCGCTATTTCAAATCCTCGCGCTTCTGCGTCACCGCGGTGGGACTATCGGGTGCCGCAGTGGACGGCTCCACCGGTATCGGGCGGGACGAGGAACCAGTCGTCATATTGCTCGCAGAGCCGACGGCGCCAGAGAGGTCGTTACCCGGGCGCCTGGAACGCGCGGGAGCGGGTGGCCCGCCAGGGCCGGTGAGGTCAGCCGGCGTTGTCGTTGAGCTCATCGACCTGGTCCTTGGCCATTTCGGCACCCTGTTGCACCTTGTCAGCGTGCGCGCCTGCCTTGTCGTCGACGGCATCGGCTGTTGTGTCGATGCCCTGCTTCACCTTGTCCTCGTTGCCCGAGATCGCCTGCTTGGCTTTGTCCATGAACCCCATGACGTGCTCCTTCGTCGTTCGATGACTCAAGGGGGCTACGGTACATGCTCCTCTCCGCCGACCTCGCCGAGCAGTTCCACGCCGCTGTCGAGCGATCACCGGGAACTTCGTGACCCGTGCCTGGCTCGATTCGGGGGTCCGGGACGGCACCGACCTGGTGTGACGTTTCGCCCGTCGGCCTCGGGCCGGCAGGCGCCGGTGATCTGATGGCTGGCGTCGGGCACGATCGCGGTGCGCGGCCGGTGTGCGAGGAGGGCTCGGCGGTCTGGCAGTATGTGCTCCGAACCGACGAGGAGGACTCATGGACATCGGAAGCTTGCTTGCGGCACTGCTGCTCGGATTCGTCGCCGGCGCGATCGGACGGGCGCTGGTCCCGAACGATGCGTTCAGTGCGATGAGCGGGTGGCAGTCGTGGCTGGTGTCAACGGCGTTGGGCCTGCTCGGTGCTCTGGTCGGCTACTGGATCTTCGTCGGTCTCTTCGGATGGGGCGACGACGACAAGTTCGACTGGGGTGGCATCGTCGGTGCGATCATTGGGGCGGTCATCGTCGTAGCGCTTGGCTCGTGGATCATCAAGCGGTTTCGTGGCGGCCGAGTCAGCTGACCGACACCCACAGGTAGTGGTCCCGGGGTGGTCTCGAGATCGGCCGCCGAAGCCGGGTGGGCACCCCAGGCGAAAGCGTCGGCGATCGGGCGGTGCTGATCGAGGGCTGCACCGCGGTCAGTGCGACGTCTCGGTGGCGCGGGCTAGTGTCGTCGTGTGGCTGTAGATCGGTCTTCGCTCGAGATCGCTGCGCCGGCGTTGTGCACGGTCGGCAGTCTCGTCGCTCTGATGGCAGCGGTGTTCGGGTCTGGTCGGACCAAGTCGGGCGTGCTGTCCGCACTCCTCGTCACGATCGGGTCGGTCGCCTGGCTGGTGACGGCGTTGGACGCCCAGGAGCCCGCGAGCGTGCGGGACGCCGCCTGACCCGCAGCCGAATTCGCCGGATCCCGATCGAGGACCCGCTGGGACAACCCCCATCGTGTCGAATCACACACCCGACTCGGCCGACGCTGCGCAGTGCTTCGCTGGTCCCGAGCCGCGACTCAGGAGGTTGACCGACGTCGATCGATTGCTCTCCACGCGAGCAGTATGAGCACGGCGCCGATGATCGAGAAGATGACACCGCCCGGCTGCAGTGCACCTTTCGTCTTCGTCCCAGCCGAACAGCGCCCATGCGAGAAACCCACCTGCGAAGGATCCGGCGATGCCGAGCAGGATCGTCCACCAAAAGCCGATCGCGTCGCGACCCGGCACGAGGAGCCGGGCCACGAATCGGGCGATAACTCCCACGAGGATCAGGTACATCACGGTTCAGAAGTTGAACACCGGTCATCCCTTTCGATCAGCGACCAGCATCATCGCACATGCGAACGTAGTTCTGGAGTAGCGGCTCGGCCCGATCGAGATCGGCGCCCGCACCGTTGCTGGCTACTCTTCAGGCGGTCATGACTCGCCGTACCCCGATCCGTGAGAGGACCCTGCGCTCCGCGCTGCGGTGTCTGGTGTTTGCGATCGGGTTCGCTGCGGCCGTCCTGTCCGTGGCGGTCGCGTTGGTGTTGTCTGACGGTCCTGCGCGGGCATCCGGTGACCTTGAGCCCCCGGCGGAGGCGGGGCCCGCTGACGCCGTGGCGATCCTCGTGCAGCAGGCGAGCGTGACCGCTGCGATCGCAGATCCGGTGCCTGTCGGCACGGAGGTGACGGTGTTGACGAAGAACATCGAGCCGTTCGTCTTCGGTGAGTCCGGTGAGCCCACCGGGTTCTCCGCCGACCTGTGGAACGAGATCGCCCGCCGCAACGGCTGGATCACCACGTGGGAGTGGACAGACGAGGTCTCCGACCAGATCCAACAGGTGCTCGACGGTGAGGTCGACGCCGCGATCGCCGCGATCTCGATGACGCCCGAGCGAGAGTTGCAGGTCGATTTCTCCCACCGGATGTTCTCCAGCGGTCTTCAGATCATGTCGCAGCCGGGCGACGCGAGTGTGTGGGATGCGTTCAGGGCGACGGTGTTCACGCCGCAGTTGTTCAGCGCGTTCGCTGTGGTCGTGGTCATCATCGTCGTCGTCGGTCACATCGTGTGGTTGGCGATGCGCAAGCGGGAGGACTTCCCGAACGGGTACGTCCGTGGCGTGGGCCAGGGGATGTGGCTCATCGGGAACTCACTGTTCGTGTCGAGTCGGATCGCGGTCGTGTTCTTCCAGGGCCGAGAGCCGAGCAAGGTCGTGTCCCGAATCCTTGTCATCTGCTGGATGGCCATTGCGGTCGTGCTGGTGTCGTACGTGAACGGCACCATCACCGCCACGCTCACGGTCAGCGAGATCCGCAGCAACGTCACCGAACCGTCCGACCTCCCGGGTGTGCGCGTCACCACCGTCGAGAACACCCAGGCCGCCGGTTGGCTGCAGAGCGAGGGCATCGATTTCGAACCGGTCCCCGACGTGGACGCCGCGATCGATCGGCTCGAGAACGACCGGAGTGATGCGTTCGTGTTCGACTCGCCGGTGCTCAAATGGGAGCGGTCTCAACGGTCGGGATCCGGGTTGGAGGTGGGTGGCGAGATCTTCGATCCGGTCCCCTACGGCATCGCCCTGCAGCCGGGATCGCCACTGCGCGAGCAAATCAACGCGTCTCTCCTCGAGATGCTCACCGACGGCACCTACGATCGGTTCCTCAAGTCGTACGGTGGCTAGCAGTGTCCGAGCCCGTGTCCGCCGCCTCAGGGGCTTGGCCGGATCAGCTCAGTCGGTCTCGAGGTGCTCGCCGACGTGCCAGTGGCCCGAAGTGCGCCACGCGGTAACCGCTCTGCTCCGCCACGGATCTGGCTCGGAGCGAACGCGCAAGTTGATCAGACTGTCGATGCCGATGCAGGAGTGCGCGGCTCCAGCGGATCGCAGTTGAGGCCGGGCCAGTGTGGGGAGGGGTGACGGAAGAGGGATTCGGGTGAGACGAGCTCGGCTCCTTCGCCGGGTGGGAACGGTGTGGAGATGAAGCCCATTCCGTAGCTGGATGGATAGCCGAGCAGGGCTCGTAGTTCTGGTGTGAAGGGCTGCGCGATGTGGGTGGGCAGGTGAGGTACTGGTTCTCCTCTTGGCGGAGCCAGTTGAGTGTGTTGTGGAGGTGGAGGCCTACGCGAGGGGTGTGGGTGTCGTTCCGGCCACCGCCGTGGATCACCGAGCCGGTGTAGACGAGCACGGAGCCTGCTTCCATCTCTGCGTACGCGATCTCGTCCAGTTCGGGTTGCCGACCCGGTTCCCACCGGTGAGAGCCGGGTACGCTCCACCTGGAACCACGACCTGATCGATCGAGGCACCACGCTCCTCGAACGAGCCGGCACTCTCCGTCAACCCGGACCGTTCCAGCTCCAGGCAGCAATCGCCGCCCTGCACGCTCAGGCACCGTCGGTCGAGGAGACCGACTGGGTCCAGATCGCAACCCTCTACGCTGCGCTGCTCCCGATCTGGCCGTCGCCCTCGGCTCGGATCGCTCGCGCCGTCGCCGTCGGCATGGCCGATGGGCCGGACGCCGGACTCGCCCTCCTGGATCTTCTGACCGAAGACGACGGAGACGACGCCCGCCTGCTCGCGGTCCGCGGCCACCTCCTCCAACGCGCCGGTCGCACCGACGAGGCGACGATCGCCTTCGAAGCTGCCGCCGAGTCCGCCCGTCACCCGCTCGAAGTCGAACGCCTCCGCCGCAGGGCACACGACGCGGGCAACCCGCGTTGATCTCATCCGAGCCGCCCATGCAACTCTCCTCAGACCGGGGCAGATGGCCGACCGCAGCGAGGACGAACCGCGACCCCGGCGCGGCGGAATCGGTTGGCGACGGTCTGTGCGTCGATTCCGGACTGGTCGGCGGCGTCGGCGAGTGACAGTCCGGATGCATACAGCTCGGCTGCTTCCTCGAGTGTGCTGCGTTCCCATGCCGTCCGTTCGCGGTGGCGAGGGATCTGGTGGCGGTCGAGGTGGGCGGCGACCGTGGTCCGGTGGATGCCGAACTCGGCAGCGAGATGCCTGATCGTGGCGCCGGCTCGGTAGGTCGCGATGAGGTCGTCGACATCGGCGGGGGAGAGCCGTCGTTGGGCAGGGTTTGAAAGCCTTCCCCTTTCTTCTCGAGACCCCTCGAAGCGGTCGTCGGAGGGGCGAATCTGGGCGGTTTCAATGCGCTCGCAGAAGCCTCCGATCGGCTGTGACCCCTGTGCTGCAAGGGTTTCCGCGATCTCCAGGGGGTTTGAAATCCGTCCCAGAAGGTCCACAAAGTCCCAGCTCAGGACGCACCTCTGAGCTGGGGTGACCGCTCAGTTCGTCAGCACGACCTCGTCGAAGACGGTCCCGTCCTGTCCCACGGCGCGCAGAACCAGCTGATCGTCGGCGATGGCGATGTCCACGAAGTTGTGCCACGAGTACGACACCGCGGTGAAGTCATCCTCACCGGTTCGCCGGGTACCGGAAGCGCCTCCCGACACCACGTAGGTCGTACCATCGATCGGCACGCTGCGCTGGTAGTCGTGATCATGGCCCGACAGCACGAGCTGCACGTGATCGTTCTCGACGTACGGCGCCAGCGTGTCGCGAACCTCGATGCTCGATCCCTGATATCCCGCCGAATAGGCGGGGTGGTGTACCGCGACGATCCGCCACGTTGCATCCGTCGAGGCAAGGGTGTCGTCGAGGAATCGGAGCTGGGCCGGATCCCCCATCTCGTTGGAGTCGAGCCCGACGATCAGCACGTCCCCGTAGTCCTTCGCCCAGTAGTGACCGGGCATGCCGAGCGCCTCGAGCTGTGCGTCGCCGTACCCACTGCCGACGTCATGGTTGCCGAGGATCGCCAGCAGTTCGGTGCCGCCGTCGAGAACGTCGGCGAACGGTTCGTAGACGGTGTCGGTCAGCCGGGCTGGATCGCCATTGGGATAGACGTTGTCGCCGAGGAGCAACAAGGCGTCGTACGGTTCGACTGCGCCGATCCGGGCGACCGCGGCGCCGGTGGCGTCGATGCGGCTACCGCCATCGCCGCCGTCACCCACGACGGCGAGATGAACCTTGGGCGCAGGGTCGTGGGCCACGAAGGGCCAGGTGACCGATGGCCCGTCCTTGCGATGCGTGACATAGGAGATGATCTGGCGCCGGTAGACGAGTGCCGGCACGGCCAACGCAACGAGGACGACCACGAGCACAGCAGCAGCGACACGGGGCCACCGCGCGCGTGTGCTTGCCGGTGACGAGGCCGCTCCGGGATCGTCCGCGATCTCCACGCCCTCCAGCGTGGCATCGCATCGACCCACAGCATCAGGGTCTATCGGCCCGAGACCGATCGCGTGAGGGCACGTAGCGTTGATGACGTGGGACGTCGCTACGTCGTGACGCTCTCGGATCCCGAGGCCCAGCACGCATCGGCGACCGGGGCGAAAGCCGCGAACCTCGCCCGCGCCGCCGTTGCAGGATTCCCGACGGTGCCCGGGTTCGTCATCACCACTGCCGGTGTGGCGGCCGGTCTCGGGGAGCCCCCCGTTCACGACGAGGTCCGTCGAGCGTTCGACGAACTGCGCAACGGGTCGGACGGGAAGCTCGTGGTCCGCTCGTCATCGGTCATAGAGGACGCCGGCGACTCCTCGATGGCCGGCCGCTTCACGTCAGTGCTCGGGGTGGTCGGCTGGGTTGAGTTCACCGACGCAGTACACGCGGTGTCGCACTCGGCCGAGGCCGCCTGCGACGCCGCGGGTAGGCCTGGGCCGATGGCGGTGCTCGTGCAGCGACAGCTCGACGCCCAACGAGGTGGTGTCATGTTCGGTGTCGATCCGGTCACGGGGAGCGCCCGTCACATCGTGGTCGAGGTCGTTCCATCCGGGCCGGAGACACTCGTGGGGGGCACGGCCGTCGCCGATCACTACGTGTTGACCCGGGGTGGACGAATCGAACGGGCGACCCTCACCGGGGGGTCCCCACGCCTCGACAGCACCCTTCGGCGATCCCTCGCACGTATGGCCCGGCGGGCCGAACGTGTCTTCGGTGCGCCTCAGGACATCGAATGGCTCGTCGACTCGACCGACCGGCTCTGGTTGCTGCAGAGTCGACCCGTCACCGCCGTGGCTGTCGCCGACGAACAGCGGGATTCGGTTCTCCTGGGTCCGGGACCGCTCGCCGAGACGTTTCCTGTGCCCCTCCGACCGCTCGAAGACGACCTCTGGATCCCGCCGCTGCGTGAGGGCATCACCCGCGCACTGCGCACCTCGGGTGCCGTGTCGGCGCGCACGCTCGAAGGTTCACCCGTGGTGACGACGGTCGGAGGCTGGGCCGCAGCGGATCTGGAACTCATCGGAGTCGTCGAAGCGCGCTCCTCGCTGCGCCGGCGTATCGATCCGGTCGCAATCCTCCGGCGCCTCGCGACGGCATGGCGCGTGGGTCGGCTGCGCGTTGCCATACCCGGTCTGGCGTCGGATCTCGTGGCCACGGTCGACCGGGACCTCCGCGAGATCCCCCGACTCGACACGCTGACGATGGAGGAGCTGGTCGACCTCCTGGATCGCTCACGTCGCGAGCTGGCCACGGTCCACTCCTACGAGGTGCTGGTCGGGATGCTGATGATCGAGCAGGGAGCCACGTCCGGGGCAGCAGTCGCGGTGCGGGCGCTGCATGACGCCCGGAGCGCCGGGTGGAACGACGAGGAAGCCGTGTCACGTTCACCGATCGTGCTGGTGCTGACACCACCGACTCTCGGCGCGGCTCCTGTGCTCCCACCGGATGTGCGGCCAGGAAGCGGGCCGGTCGCCACGATCGACGAGCTTGATCAGCGTGAGGCGCTGCGTGTCCGGGTGCGATGGCTCCAAGAGCTCCTCGCCAGGACGGCCGAGGAGCTCGGCCGCCGGCTGGTCGAGAACACCACGCTCCCTGACGTCGTGTCACTCGGCGATCTGGAACTCTCTGAACTCGTCGAGATCGCCGAGGGAGGCGCGCCACCGGGCGATCTCGCCGAGCGAGCGACTCGCGAACCCGGCCCTCCCCTGCCCGTGTCCTTCCGTCTGACGGTCTCCGGCGACGTGCGTTCGGCCAGCGTCTCCTCGCACTCCCGATCCGACGGGGATGCAGCAGGAATCCCTGCAGGTGGTGGCCGCGCGGTGGGAGTGGCCTGCCACAGGTCGGGCCACCGCGCTCCACCGAAGGGCGCGATTCTCGTGACTCGTCATCTCGAACCCCAGCTCGCCACGGTGCTGGGCGGGCTCGGTGGGCTCGTCTCGGAGACCGGGAGTGCCCTGTCGCACCTGGCCATCCTCGCTCGGGAGGCCGACCTGCCGACCGTGGTCGGCGTGCCCGATGCGCTCACGCGGTTCCCCGCGGGGAGCCGGTTGATGATCGACGGCCGGACCGGCGAGGTCGAGGTGCTCGACGCGCCCTGCGAAGACGAGCCGAGATCGACGGGGGAGCCATGAGCGCCGTGCGGATCGCCCGATCGATCGGATTCGCACTGGCCGCTGTGATCCTCGCGGTGTCGGGCGTGTACGTCGTGATCGACCTGGCCCGATGGGAGTGGAATCGCGCCATCATCTCGGCGCTCGTCATGCTCGCGGCACTGATCGTGCTCGTGGCGATGATGCTGTTCCGCCAGCTCCATCGGATCGAGCAGCGGCTGGACACGCTCGAACGGCGGCGCCACGACGCTCCGGACGTGCTCCATGCGCTGCGGTCGACGAACAGCTCGGTCGCGAGGCGTCACTTCCGGTGGCTCGAACGCCCCCATGATCAACTCGGTGTCTTCATCCCCGTGCTCCTGGGAGCCGGTGTACTGCTGTCGTTGGCCGCGTATCTCGTCGAGCGCGTCGCCGGGCTGTTCGCGGCTGTCACCGTCGATCAACAGACGATCCGTCAACTCGCACCCGACGTTCCACTCGGCAACGGGCTGATACGCACCACCGAAGGGTCGTCGCAGCCGGCAACGCGCCCGCGCTCGGTGAACGCGCTCCTCGTCATGATCACGGTGTTCGTCTCAGTCGGCGCCGTCGGCGTGCTCCGCGAACTGACGCAGACTCGGCCCAAGGAGGTGACCGCGGCGGGTACGACATCGATCGTTCTCGACATCGATCAGCGACGGCAGTTCCGCCCGATCGAGGTCGTTGCCGAAGATCTCTGGGGAAGCTGCCGCTCGAGGCTTCCCGGTGTCATGGAGCTCACTGCGATCACACAGCTGAACGCGGAGCAGGTCGAGATCGTCTTCGACCGCGCGCTCGGACGCACCGGGCGGGTGCGCATCACGGGATGCCTCGAGGATCTCACCCTCGATCTCGTCCGAGCCGACGTGCTCGCCATCGAGTCGTTCGCCCCCGACGACGACTGACCACTCACGATGGAGAAGATCCGACATCCGCTGCAACACTCCGGCCGGTTCGTGCGCCGTAGGAGATGATGGAGGAAGTGGCGATCTCGAACGACACCGACACGGTGATCGAGCATGCCGACGTACTCGACCGGCTCTACCGGGCCGAGTACGCCGGCATGGTTCGCCCTCGCGTGCGATCGCCTCGCTGTCCGCCCGCCGAGTCCACGTCGACGCCTGGGCCCGCACCCTCGAGCAGACCCATCGGCCGACCACTGTCGCTCGCCGTCTCGCCTCGCTTGCCTCGCTCTACGCCTACTGCGTCAGCGAACACATTGTCGGACTGCCAGCGTCGAGCAGCTCGTCAGGGAAGCGGCCGTTGAAGCTCTCGATCCGGGCGTTCTGCCACCGCGAGTCCGGATCGATGACAACCGAGTCGCCGCGGTGGAAGCGGCACCAGCTCGCGCGGTCGGCGACCGTGCTGGGCGGTCAACAGGGGCCCGACGAAACCCAGACGGTGACGAGATCTCCCGGCCGGAGTTCCGTGGCGGCCTGTTCGTCGATCGCATCCGTGGACTTGCCATAGATGATTCGCTGGTTGAGTTCGGTCCCGAGCGTGAGCTGACGCACCAGACCCGCTGGGGTCGACTCGCTGCACCCGCTGCTCTTTGTCGCAACGTCCAGCCCGATTGCCTCGAGGCGGGCGACCACCACATCGGGTGGCTGTTCGTAGATCTCATCGCGCGTCGGCAGGGAGAGCGTGCCCCGGTCCTGGGGATCGTCGGACCCGCCGGAAAGCAGGCCGATCGCAGCGACCACACCGACGCCGACGATCATCGTCGCTGCGGTCAGGGCGATCCAGATCCACTGTCGTCCGCGCGATCGCCGAGTCGTCGGCGTCCGTCGCGTGGGGACCTTCGGCGCAGGGGTTCCGGCGCCGGATTCGGTGCTGGTGGCGATCCGCTGTTCAGGGGCGGCTCGAGGAGGGCTCGGTGGGGACGCGGCGGCGTCCGCCCCGATTCTGTGAGCCGAGGCACCGTCGGCCGCAATTGCCGGAGCGGAAGGCTCGAGATATCGAGCGACCTGGGTCTCCAGGTACTCGTAGTCGCGGTCGAAACGCTGATGGGCGAGTTCGAGTGCTCCGCGAAACGTGAGGGCCTGCACGTCCTCGGGGAGACTTTCGCGCGCCGGCAGTTCCGCGCCATCCACCAACACCGGGATGACCGGTACTCCCCGGCGAGCGAGAGCGCGGGACAGCTCCATCCGAAGTGGATCGTCGGGATCGTCGAGGCGTCGTGATCCGTCAGGGCTCTCGACGAGGAATCTTGGACCGACCAGTGCGAGCACGACGTCAGCGTTCTCGATGCTGTCGAAGATCACCGACCGGTAGTCGCGCCCGATCTGGTCGGTGGTGACGTCGATGACGACGGCGTCGGGGCCGAAGCGCTCGATCAGTCGATCCGCGAGCCGACCCGCCGCCTGTTGGGTGTCGCTGCGTCGGTAGCTGATGAAGACGGTCACTGCTCCTCCTGCACGCCGAGATCGCGAGAGCCTGGCGTTCCGGGATCAGATCCAGGCCGCCGGTCTCGATCGGGCCGCGCCCCCGAGACGTCACCCGGCGAGCACGTGCACAGGCACTGTAGTACCGCTGGGCGGGAGCACCGGCGCTCGGTCCGGGTGGTCATTCGTGGTCATGATGTCAACCCGGAGCTCGGCCTCGCCCGTCGCGATCCGTATCCGCACTCCCAAGGCACGCTGGGCCGCGATTGCCGCTTCCACGGCTGCCGCCGTCGTGCTCGACGCTGCACCCATCCCATCATCGTCGTCGGGATGGGCTCCGATGAACTGGTGCCCGGCAATTCGGGTATGTGATGCTGAATGGCGTGTTCGATGGTGGTTGGCCGGGAATGGAGATGCGAAAGGGGTATGCCGTGAATGGTCGTTCGCGAGTCCGATCGGGGATGTGGCGGTCGCGGTGGGCTGCGGTGGGTGCTGCGGTGGCGGTGACGTTGGGTGCGGGGGGCTTGGTCGCTGTGGACGCGGTCTCGTCGGAGCCGTCGTCGTTCGTGTCGATCACCCCGACCCGAATTCTCGATACGCGTACCGGTGTGGGGTTGGCGGGTCCGTTCGTGTCGGGTGTGTCGCAGAAGTTGCAGGTGACGGGCACGGTTGCGACGCAACCGCCCGCTGCTGCTGCCCCGGAGAGCGCGTTGGTGGTGCCGGTGTCGGCAACGTCGGTGTTGCTCAACGTGACCGTTGTGCAACCGATCTCGAAGGGCTTCTTGTCCATTCGTCCAGGTGACGCGTCGGGGGTACCGGCCACGTCGAACATCAACTGGGCGGCGGGTGGCGCGAACATCGCGAACGCGGTGTCGGTGCAGTTGCCCGTGTCGGGTCAGGTCGACATCTACGTGAACGGGACCGTTGGCCATGTGCTGGTCGATGTTGCGGGTTACACCGTTGCGGCCGAAGCCGGCCCACCCGGCCCACCCGGTCCACCCGGTGCGCCCGGCCAACCCGGTGCGCCAGGTCCGGTGAATCGGATCGCCGACGACCAGATCGCCCTGCTGCAGTGGTACCGGGACCCCGGCGCGGCCGCCACCTACCCCACCGGAGGCGGCCCGCGCGGGTTGGCCTTCGACGGCACCAACATCTGGATCACCAACAGTGCCTCGGGCACGGTGTCGAAGATGTACCCGGCCAACGGCTCAAGGGTCGACTACCCCACCGGCAACAGCCCGCAGGGGGCGGCGTTCGACGGCACCAACATCTGGATCACCAACAACGGCTCGGGCACGGTGTCGAAGATGAACCCGGCCGACGGCACAAGAGTCGACTACCCCACCGGCAACAGCCCGTGGGGGGTCGCGTTCGACGGCACCAACATCTGGATCGCCAACAACGGTTCGGGCACGGTGTCGAAGATGAATCCCACGAACGGCACCAGAGTCGATTACCCGACCGGTGACTGGCCGCGCGGGGTGGCGTTCGACGGCACCAGCATCTGGATCGCCAATTACGCCTCGGGCACGGTGTCGAAGATGAACCCCGCCGACGGCACAAGAGTCGACTACCCCACCGGCAACAACCCGCAATCGGTCGCGTTCGATGGCACCAACATCTGGGTCACCAACAACGGCTCGGGCACGGTGTCGAAGATGAACCCCACGAACGGCACCAGAGTCGATTACCCGACCGTCGACCGACCATGGGGAGTGGCGTACGACGGCACCAGCATCTGGATCACCAACCTCTTTGCCAACACGGTGTCGAAGATGAACCCGGTCAACGGCACCAGAGTCGATTACGCAACCGGCGACAGTCCGCAAGGGGTGGCGTTCGACGGCATCAACATCTGGATCACCAACTACCTCTCGGACACGGTGTCGAAACTCATCCCCGGATAGGGCGCCCGAACACACGAACCCCTGCCGCCGTCGGGGGAGGGACAGAATCACAACCGCAGGATCGACGAGAAATGGGGAGCCGGGTGCCGACGCCCCGCTCGATTCCTGCCCGCGCTGCGGGAGCGAGAAGTTTCATGCCGAGGCCGCCGTCGATCGGCCCGTGTCCCGATGCTCACACTGCGGCGAGGGGGATCTACGAACTCGGCTACAGACAAGCGCCCGGCCCGACCGATCCGTGGCGGGCCGCGGAGTTCCAGCGGACGACCTCGACCCGGTGACCGGGACGGTTGACGTCCTGATCCATCGGCTCACGCAGATTGCGGGCGGGCTTCGCTCGAACCGGCGGGCAAGCGAGGGCGGACTCCGTGGTGCTGACGGAGGTGCGCACCGTCGTTGCTCATCGAATTCCGGCGCGGGCCGTCACCAGGGACCTGGGCTGGTCCCTGGTGACGGGGCGCGGAGCCCGGCCTCAGCTGATGTCGCAGGGGCCGGCCGGGAGGCCGAGTGATTCGAGCACGCCGGCAGCGGCCTGCGGGTTGGTGCGGTGAAGTTCGAGCACCTGGTTCAGTGGCAGTCCGATGACCTCCTGTGAAACCTTGGCGGGGGAGCCGAGTGAGCGAAGCAGGCCGTGCCCGTGCTGCATGCACGCGATTCCGACCGGCTTCCCTCCGTCTCCGGCACCGGCCGGTGGGCCGCCTGCCTCGACGCTCGAGGCGGCGATGCCGAACGACATGGCTGCGACTGCGGACGCTGCGAGAAGTTTGCGCTTCATGGTGATGTTCTCCCTTGGTGAGGTTGATGTCAGGGAGATGTACGGAGCGAAGCCGGATACGGATGAGAATTTCTCGCGGAGAAACCGGGTTCCTCGAGGTGGTGTCACGGATCTGGACGTCACGTCGCCCAGGTCGATCACGTGCGCCGGCCCGCGGACGGTTCGATCCCGACGATGAGGACGCGGATCGGCCCACGAAACCGACGGGACAACCTCCGCGCTCCTGCCGACCCCGTGGACCGATCGGCCCGGCTCAGCTGCCTTCGATCGCGTCCTTGGCCTTCTCCGCCGCCGTGTCGACCACCCCGTCGACCTGGTCGGGAGCCTTCTCCTTGACGGCATCCCCGGCCTTGTCGATGCCGTCGGACACCTGCTTCTTGTTGCCGGAGAAGAGATCCTTGACCTTGTCCATGATACCCATCGGTTGTGCCCCTCTTGTTTGTGATCGTCACTCCGTTGTTCGTAACGGCGACCGGGCATGACGTCTAGTCGACGGATGTGATCACGTCAAGACCATGCCACGGCATCCGGGGCCGATTACCGTGTGACGGCGAGTCTCGTAGAGTTCCCGATCGGTCACGGATCACGGAACAGGGGAGTGGACGAAATGAACGTGTGGAGCTTCATCGCTGCAATGTCGCTCGGATTCGTGGCGGGCGCGCTGGCGCGGGCGTTGATCCCGAACGATGCCTTCCGACACATGTCAGGTTGGAAGTCGTGGTTGCTGTCGCTCGTACTCGGCCTGCTCGGCGCCGTGGTCGGTTTCTGGGTCTTCCACGGGCTGTTCGGTATCGGGGACTCGGACAAGTTCGACTGGGGCTCGATCGTCGGCGCAGTGATCGGCGCCATCATCGTGGTGCTGGTCGCATCGTTCGCCGCGAAGAAGTTCGGGACGGTTCCGCAGTCCTGAGCTCAGAGCCGACGGGTCGGATGGAGAACCATGCCGCCGAGGCTCGGGCCGGGAGCGACCATCGACACGACGCGGCGCAGTCGCGCTCCCGTGCGTGCCTGCTCCCGGGTCCGGCACCCATCCTGCCGCTGTGACGGATGACACCGCCAACGAGCCCGCCACCGACGTGAGCTCTCCGGAGCGGCCGGACCGAACTCCAGGACAGCCGAGGGACACCACGACACCGTATGCCGGGCTGCTGTCGCTCGGGGCGGGCGCGATCCACGCGGCGGCCGCCGGAATCCACGCCGAGCACCCCCAGCTGGCGCGCATCTTCGTCGTACTCGCAGCGCTGCAGATCGGTACGGGCCTGTTCGCTCTCCTGCGACCGAGCCGTCTCTCCGCCTCGGCGGTCTTCGGCGTCAACCTCGCTGCAGTCGGGGGGTGGCTCGCGACGCGTCTGTGGGGAATCGGCTGGATCGATGGGCTGGAGGCGAGCGAGGCACCCCAGTTCGCCGACGCCGCGTGCGCCGTGCTCGGGGTCGGATCCGTCGTCGTGGCCGCGCTGGCCGGCCGGCGGACGCGCCGACCCGTCGGGCTCGCGGTTCCCGGCGTGCTGGTTGCCGCCCTCGCCGTACCGGCGATGTTGATGAGCGTGACGCACGTACACGCGGACGACCTCGGCAGTCACACCGATGCCGGCTCCGAACATGTCGATGACCACGACGTCGATGCGGTCGCTGCGGCCTCAGCAGCGGACGTCGCGCACGATGATCACGACAGCGCCGATCACGACGACGGCCACGCGGCCGATGTCGGCGCCGCCGATCACGACGCGGTCCACGACGACGCCGGTCGTCATGACGAGGCCGACCACTCGGCCGACCACGACGTCACCCAGCCCGTGGCCGCGGCGTCGACACCGTGGCCGCGTCCCTGGGACCCCGCGATCGGTCTCGATCTCACCGGGGTCGAGGGCGTGAGCGCCGAGCAGCAGGCGCGGGCCGAGGCGCTCGTCGAAGCGTCGCTCCGAGAACTCCCAAGTACGCCGATCCCGCCGACGCGATCGCTGACGGCTATGCGTCGATCGACGACGCCGGTACGGGCAGCGAGCATTACATCCGCGGCGATCTCGTCGAGGACGACGTGATTCTCGACGCCACGGCACGGGAGTCTCTGGTGTACTCGGTCGACGGTGATCAGCGAACGCTTGCCGGCGCCATGTACATCGCCAGCCAGCGGCCGGCCGACGACCCGTCGCTGACCGACTTCGCCGGACCCTTGATGACCTGGCACAAGCACGACAACCTGTGCTGGGACACGGGCGACGACGGGAAGGCGAAGGTCGTCGGTTTGATCGATGCCGAGGGCAATTGCGCGCGCGGAACCCGCGCCGGGGGAGCGAACCCGATGGTCCACGTCTGGATCACCCCTCACCCGTGCGGCGTCTTCGCCGCGCTGGCGGGGGTCGGCGCGGGCACCGCCGCGGTACCCGAGGACCAACGTGTCGACACGTGCTCGGACGACCACGCCGGCCACGACGGTGAAACCGACGACCATGCCGAGCACGAGGTCGAGACTCGCGCCGCTGCGCCCTACGACCCGACGATGCCGATCGACCTCAGCGGTTTTCCCGGTGTCACGCCCAGCAGCAGGCCGCCGCGGAGAATCTCGTTGCCGTCACGGTCGTGCGGCTCCCGCAGTGGAGCGACTACCGCGTCGCCGAAGAGGCCGGGTTCCGCAGCATCGGCGACGGCGGCAGGACGGGTGCACGTGTGGATCACCCCGCGCCGGTGCGGTCCCTTCGCCGCCCTCGAAGGCGTCGGCGCCGGCCAGATTCTCGAGGGTGAAGAACGGCTCTGCGACCACATCCACGGTGCCTGACGAGTCGGCAGCGGCCCGAAGCCGACACTCATCACGCGTCCGGGGCGACTCACGATGGCGAACCGCCGTCGATCCGGCTCTCGGGGCGATCGCTGCCTGCAGTAATGTCGTCGTCCAAACCCAACTCGATGAGAGGTGACGAGTGTTCAACTTCTGGGCAGTGATGTACTTGATCTTTGTCGGGATCGTGGCTGGCTTCGCGGCGCGACTCCTCGTTCCCGGTCGGGACGCGATCGGCTTCTGGTGGACGATGCTGATCGGAATCGTCGGATCCTTCGCGGGTGGTTTCCTCGCATGGGCGCTGTTCGGCTGGGACAGTGACGAGGGTGCGATTCAGCCGGGCGGGGTCATCTTCTCGATCATCGGTGCCGTGCTCGTCCTGTTGGCATGGAGGGCGATCAGCCGGCGTCGCTCGCCCCAGCCCTGAGGGGTTCATCCCGCCGTCGCTCGGTCGACTACGTTGGCGGACGGTGGTGAACCCGAATCAAGGGCAGGTCGAGGCATGGAACGGCGGCGAGTCCGTTCACTACGTCAGCCATGCCGACCGGTACGACCGTCAACTGGCACCGTTCACCGAGGCGCTGATGCAGCATGTCCGGATCGGTCCGAGCGACAACGTGCTCGACGTCGGCTGCGGCTGTGGGGTGACGACCCTCCGAGCGGCGCACGGCGCACGGGCAGCGCTCGGAGTGGACATCTCGCATCCGCTGGTGGGGATCGCAACCGACCGTGCGCGTGCCGTCTCGGTGGACAACGCGAGTTTCGTCGTCGCCGACGCGCAGACCCAGCCGTTCGACGAGGGCGAGTTCGACGTCATCATCAGTCAGTTCGGTCTGATGTTCTTCGACGACCCCGAGGGAGCGTTCGCGAACCTTCGACGCTCCCTCGCGCCCGGTGGTCGGGTTGCGTTCATCTCCTGGCAGGATCTCCACGCCAACGAGTGGTTGATGGTCGTCGGTCGGGCGGCGGCTCGGTACGTCGAACTCCCGGATCTCGGTGGACGTGCCGGGGGACCCGGCATGTTCGCGCTCAAGACACCGGATGAGACGACCGCGCTGTTGGCCGATGCGGGGTTCACCGAGATCGTCGTCGAGCCGGTCTCGACGACGATCCTGCTCGCCGGGGGCGGAACACTGGATGAATCGGTCGACTTCCTCCTCGGAATGGGCATGGTCCGCGGTCTGCTCGGTCGACTCGAAAGCGACGCACGCGATGCTGCCGTCGACGAGATTCGCGCCACGCTCGCCGAGCACCACGAGCCGGGCGTCGGGGTACGGCTGGGGGCCGCCGGTTGGCTGGTCTCTGCGCACAACGAGGGGTGACGCCGGGGGATCCTTCGTCCCCACCGATTCGATGGCGACCGCGACACGACGACCACCAGAAGTTGACAGAGTCCAAATTCCGTCTCATACTGTTTCCCGTGCATGTCGAACCGGCGCAGCTGTTGCGTGACAACGGACTGCAATTGACCGCGCAGCGCCTCGCCGTGCTCGCCGCCGTGTCTGCGCATCCGCACAGCACCGCAAACGACGTCGCCGAGTCCGTTCGGGAGCAGATCGGAGCCATCTCCCGGCAGTCGGTGTACGACACGCTGACCGTTCTCGCCGAGCACGCAATCGTCCGGCGGATCCAGCCGGCAGGCTCGCCGGCGCTGTACGAGTTCCGAGTCGGCGACAATCACCACCACCTCGTGTGCCGCGAATGTGACCGCCTCGTCGACGTCGACTGCGCGGTCGGCGACACCCCGTGTCTGACCCCGGTCGAGGACTGGGAGTTCGACGTGCACGAAGCCGAGGTCATCTATTGGGGTGTGTGCCCCGAGTGCCGGGCCACTGCAGCCCCCGGATTCGTTCCCGAGAGGGACCCGGGAGACCACTCGCCGTCCGACGCTCCCCTCGTCCATTCATCTACCAACCGTCCAACCGTCAACCAGGAGAAGCAATGACCGACAGCCCAACCCAACGGCCCGAGTGGGGTGCCCTCACCTCCAGCGAGGCGCAGTCCAACGAGAAGTGGTGGCCGAACCAGCTCAATCTGCGGATCCTCCACCAGAACCACCCCGGCTCGAACCCGCTCGGTGCCGACTTCGACTACCGCAAGGCGGTCACCGGGATCGACATCGACGCGCTCACCCGCGACGTCGACGCCCTGATGACCGACTCGAAGGACTGGTGGCCCGCCGACTGGGGTCACTACGGCGGGTTCTTCATCCGCATGAGCTGGCACGCCGCTGGCACGTACCGCGTGACAGACGGTCGTGGTGGCGCCGGCACCGGCGCCCAACGCTTCGCGCCCCTCAACTCGTGGCCCGACAACGGCAACCTCGACAAGGCCCGGCGTCTCCTGCTGCCGATCAAGGAGAAGTACGGCAAGGGGATCTCCTGGGCCGACCTGTTCGTCTTCGCCGGCAACCGCGCGCTCGAGACGATGGGCTTCACGACCTTCGGCTTCGCCTTCGGTCGGTCCGACATCTGGGCCCCCGAGGACGACATCTACTGGGGCCCCGAGAACGAGTGGCTCGGCGACGAGCGTTACTCCGGTGAACGCGAATTGGCCAGCCCGCTGGCCGCGGTCCAGATGGGCCTCATCTACGTCAACCCGGAAGGCCCGAACGGCATCCCCGATGCGCTCGCCTCCGCCCAGGACATCCGCGAGACCTTCAGCCGGATGGCGATGAACGACGAAGAGACCGTTGCGTTGACGGTGGGTGGACACACCTTCGGCAAGATGCACGGCAACGGACCGGCAGAAGCGGTCGGCGCCGAGCCCGAGGGCGCCGGTATCGCCGAGCAGGGGTTCGGCTGGATCAACTCCAACGAGACCGGCGTCGGTGAGTTCACCGTGACCTCCGGGCTGGAAGGTGCGTGGACCCCGACGCCGACCAAGTGGGACAACAAGTACCTCGAAACGCTCTTCGGCCACGAATGGGAGCTGGTCCAGTCGCCGGCCGGTGCCAACCAGTGGCAGCCGCGCGAGGTGAAGGACGGGTTCATGGTTCCGCCGGTCGCCCCCGGCGCTCCGGAAACCAAGCCGACCATGTCGACCGCCGACATGGCGATGATCACCGACCCCGCCTACCTCGAGATCTCGAAGCGGTACTACGAGAACCCCGACCAGCTCGCGGATGCGTTCGCCCGCGCCTGGTTCAAGCTCCTGCACCGTGACATGGGTCCTGCGATCCGTTACGTCGGGCCCCAGGCTCCCAGCGAGGAGCTGGTGTGGCAGGACAACGTGCCCGCCCACGAGGGTGCGCTGATCGGGGATGCGGACATCGCCGAGCTGAAGTCCTCGATCCTCGGTTCCGGACTCTCCACCGAGCAGCTCGTGAAGACAGCGTGGGCGTCGGCGTCGACCTATCGGAGCACCGACTTCCGGGGAGGCGCCAACGGTGCCCGCATCCGCCTCGAACCGCAGGCCGGTTGGGATGTCAACGTCCAGTCCGGTGTCGGATCGGTGATCTCCAAGCTCGAGGAGATCCAGGGCTCGTTCAACGGCAGGGGTGGCGCGCAGGTGTCGCTCGCCGACCTGATCGTCCTCGGTGGTACCGCTGCGGTGGAAGCCGCCGCCAAGGCCGCCGGCTCCGACATCACGGTGCCGTTCACGCCGGGTCGCACCGACGCCGATCAGGACAGCACCGACGTCGAGTCGTTCTCGTATCTCGAGCCGAAGGCCGACGGTTTCCGGAACTACGTCGCCAAGCAGGGTTCGGTGCCGGCCGAGCACATGCTCATCGACAAGGCGTACATGCTCAACCTGACCGCGCCCGAGATGACCGCGCTGGTCGGTGGCCTGCGGGTGCTCGGCAACAACGCCGGGTCGCAATCCCACGGAGTGTTCACCGACCGACCCGGTCAGCTGACCACCGACTTCTTCACCAACCTGCTCGACATGGGCGTGAAGTGGTCGGCCGTCGGGGAGGACGAGGACGTGTTCGAGGGTCGCGACCGTTCGAGCGGCGAGCTGAAGTGGACCGGCACGCGTGTCGACCTCGTGTTCGGCTCGAACAGCCAGTTGCGGGCGATCGCTGAGGAGTACGGCGCCGCCGGCGGCGACGAACTGTTCCTCGACCACTTCGTGTCCGGTTGGGTCAAGGTCATGGAGAACGACCGCTTCGACCTCGACTGAGGCCGTCGACTCGAACACGGTCGACGACGGTGGGGCGCTGCGGACGCGGCGCCCCACCGTCGCGTCCGGGCGTCACTCATGCCCACCTCCGACCTGCATGTACGAGGTGCACGGCAATCCGACGGTGCCCCCGATCACGCCGGATCAGGTGACGCCCGTGAGCGCGTAGGAGTAGTAGACGGTGACACCGCCGGTCTCGGTGGCATCGATGTCGTGTTCGAGGGTGGGCGGAATGTGAACGTAGGTGCCGGGCCCGACTCGCTGGTCGGCGATCAACGCCTCTCCATCGAGCACCCACATGTGGTGGTGGTGCGCTCGATGGGAATGTCGACCGAGCCGTGCGCCTGCGGCGAGGCTGAGAACTCCGGTGATGGACGTCCCGTCGGTCCAGAGCACGACGTTGTCCACGCCGTGGGCGTCGCCGAGTTGCTTTCTGGGCAACGCGGCGATCTGCTCCGTTGACAAAACCGTGTGTGTCGTCGAATGCCCGTTCATGATTCGATCGTGCGTCGTCCTCGATCGGTCCGCCAGGGTCGTTCGCCCCTCGGATCCCGTCCTCGATCCTCCGACACGTGAGCCGGAGCGGGATGACGGGCGCATCGGACCTGTTCGGTAGACCGATCTCGGGCCGATGCGACGGCCATCGCGAACGAATCAGGGTCGAAAGGCCCGGGATGCCCGCCACCGGAATCCGTACGATTCATGACAGAACCGGTGTCGGATCAGCCGGGCACCGCGAACCCAACCCACGAGAGGACGCAATGATCGAACTGAAGATCGACGGTCAGGGCTACGCGCTCGGTGACGAGCTCAGGGACGAGATCCGCACCAAGATCGGCGGGCTCGACGAGCACATGATGGCGCTTCGGAGCGGCCACGTCATCGTGTCATGGGAGGGCGGAACCGACGAACAGACCAAGGTTCACGCCCAGGTGTGGGGCACGGGCCATCGCTTCGACGCCTCCGATGTCGACCGGAGCCCGACCGCCGCGATCGACCAGGTCGGGAACAAGCTCGCGACACAGATTCGACGCGCCCACGACAAAGAGGTCTCCGAGCACCGCCACGGCTGACGCCGAGCGGTTCGGTCTCAGAGTTCGTCGACGATCTGGCGACGCTTGGTCTCGAACTCCTCGTCCGAGACGCGTCCCTGGGAATGGAGCTTCTCCAACTCTTCGAGGCGGGCCTGCGCCGTCGGAGCGGCGGGACCGGGCAGCATCTGACCCTGTAGGGCGTCCCGGACGGCCGCTGCATCGCGGTGCGAGTCGGCCTCTTCGTCCGCTTGCATCTGGGCGAAGATGACCGTCCGAACCCGTTCGGGATCGGGAATGTTCTCGAATACGGAGTCGCCGGTTTCGCCCGCCGACTCGATCGTCACGATCCCGTTGTTCAGCAGGCGCGCGATCATCGACTGCTCGAAGTTGACGTTGTTGATCCGGTTGAGTGGGATCGACACGCCGGAGCGTCGGATCACACCGCTCTGGTACGCGACACGCTGGTCGGTCACCGCGAAACGCGTCGTGCGCCACTGGACGAACTCGTAGATCGTGTTCGCCAGCCACACCACGAACGCGATGCCTGCGATCCACTTCACTCCGGTCTTGACCCAGTCGGCGTCGACGGTCAGCAGCAGGAAGAGCAGCGCGAGGATGCCGATTCCGGCCGCGACCTGCTTCCAGAAGTACCACCAGTGGGGGTTGCCCGACAGCACCATGTGCTCGCCCGGCATCAGTTCGAGTTGTGAAGCAGCCATTCCGGAAATGATACTCCACGCGCCGTGGGCCGCGAGGGGTTCGGACCGCTGACGATCAGCCGTCGTCGGGGCTCAGACGGTCCCGGACCAGCTGCTTCTGATCGGGGCTGAGCGGACGGTTGCTGCGGACGGTCACGGTCGTGATGCCGGTCGGATGCTCCTGCGCGGCGAGGTCGGGGAGGAACACCACGCCGGTCAAGCCGACGTCGTTCGACGCGGTCGTCAGGCGTCGCGCCGCGTCGTCCTCGACGTCGGTCCACTCCGAGGTCGGCATCGCGATCTCGGAACTGGCGGCGAGTTGGGAGTAGTTGGTCACGCTGTCGATCGTCGAGTGCCCGGCGTGCCATGTTGCGCCCGCCTCGGTCCGCAGCCTGATCGAGGCGGGCCCCATGAGGTCGATCGTCCCCCTGACCTCGTTGCTCCCCAAGGTGATCGAGACCTGGTCGCCGACCGCGTACCGGTCCTCCAGGATCGCCATCGTGCCGGCCAGTAGGTTCTTGATGATCTCCTGTCCCGACAGCGCGATCGCCAAACCGACGAAACCTGCGCTGGAGATCGCATAGACCGGATCGACGCCGACGATCTGGAGTCCGATCAGCCCGGCGCCCACGAGGATCAGGGTGGTGACGAAATGGCCGAACATGCGCGCCGCGGCGTCGGCGCGCTGACGCTTTCGCACCTCGACCTCGCTGTCGAGATCGTTGAGTCGGCGGAGACGGCCCCGCCACGTGCCAGGACGTTCCTGTGCCCGGCGCACCGCGCGTCGGGTGAGGGCGCGGATCACCTGACGTGCAGCCCAGGCGAGGATGAGTGCGGCGGGGACGAGCAGCCCGAGCTCGATCAAGGTCGTCAGGTTGTGCATGGGCGGTCGAGGGGCTCGATGGCGGAAATCACCGGCACGACGCTAGACGGAGCGGAGCACGTCGCGGGCGCGAGCAGGTGAGACACCTGGCTCACCGAGCCGAGGTCACTCGACCCCGGGCAGTGAGGTCCAGGTCGTCGGGATGTCGGCGCCACCCTCGGGTGTGAGACGGCTGCCGACCTGAACGATGACGGGAAGGGGGGCCAGGGGCCCGGCGACGAGCGCCTGACCGAGACCGAACGAGAGTGCCTCGCGCACGAGTGACGGGGCAACGTGGGAGAACGTCGACTCCAATTCGTCGAGGTCGCCGACACCGTTCATCCGCATCAGGATCAGGTTGTCGCACTGCGACAAGACGTTCGGATGCATCTTTCCCGGGCGCTGCGAGGCGAGAAAGAGGTGGATGCCGAACTTGCGGCCCTCGCCGGCGACGAGTGCGCCGATCTCGGCCGCCGATTGCAGCAGCGGGTCGTCGGTGACGGCGGGCAGCACGTTGTGTGCCTCGTCGATCGCCAACAACATCGGCTGTCGCTCGTGCCGGGCCCGCCAGCGGTTGCCGAGAATGGCCAGCGCCAGCACGGTCCGTTCCGTGGGGGTCGAGAGGCTGCCGGTGTCGACCACGACGAACCGACGTCCACGGATCCCGGCAGTCGCGGCGGACTCCTCTCCGTCGCGTCGCCACAATCCCCAGTCGGCGAGCCGTAGGTTCGCGATGCGGCGCGCGAGTGGTGCCGTACGCTCGTCCCGAGCCGCAGCGGCGGCGACGTCGGCGACCGAGAACGGCTCTGCCAGACCCTCACCGATCTGCGTGAGCGCCGCAAACAGATCGAGGTCGGCGATCGGGTCGAGCTGGAGCAGCGCGGCGCGGATGTTCGGATCGAGGTCACTGAAATCGATGCACAACGTGTTGGTTCCGTCGTGTCCACGCGCTCGCACCGTTGCGACCTCTCCGGCGACCGTGCGGTATCGCTCCACCTCGGGGTCGTGGTTGTCCGGGTCCGCCAGCGAGCCGAGGTGGACGTGGTCGCTGTTCGGATCGAGCACGATCACAGGAAGCGTGGATCCCGCGAGGAGGCGTTCGAACAGCACGCCGGTCGTGTAGGTCTTGCCCGATCCGGATTGGCCGCACATGAAGGTGTGCCGGGAGAATCCCTTGGACCGCAAGCGTGCCGGAAGCTCCGGGAAGTCCCGGAGGCGCCCGATGTCGATCGTCGGCGCCGACGCGTCGAGCGCGTCGAACACGCACGAGACCTCGTCGGGCCTCGCCGGACGGAGCAACTCCTCCCCGAACGGCTCGATCGCCGTCGTCGGGACGAAGGACGTGGCGTTCGGTGTCGGCCCTCCCGCGCTGGTTTCGTCCGCACGTCGGAGTCGGCCCAACACGGCAGCTTCTCCGGACACGCCGCGGATGCGGACGTTGATGCTCGTGCCCGGCAATCCGATGCCCGTCTCGAGGGCGTCGTCGCCGAAGTCGATCCGGGGACCGATCCGCTCGTCGAGCGTGAGCGACAACACGTTGATCACGATCCGGTCGCCGTGTTCGGCACGTTCGACCACGCCGAATCCACCGACTCCCAGCCCGAGCGTCAGCGGGCCGCTGATTCCGACGGTGCGCCCGTTGGCCGAATACGCCACCGGTGGGACCGCATACCGCCGCTCGATGTCGTGCCGGAACGCCACCAGGTCGGCGGCGCTCGAACGCCCGTCAGTTCCGCTCATCGCGCCACGCTATTCGGTTGGCGTGGGAGCGCCCCCGGGGCCCGTGCGGCTGGCGCGCTCGCCCGGGGCACGCTGCGGTGAACGGTGTGCAACATGACGCAGGGGGAGTGGAATCAGGCCTTCGACATCTGCCGCATGGAGAAAGCGCTTGCGCAGATGAAGAGCCCGAAGATCACGAGGTAGAGGCCGGCGATCCAGGCGATCACGGTCACGGTCGGCGACGGCCATGCCACCACGACGGCACCGGCGGCGATCGAGACGAGGCCGCCCAGCGCCAGCCAACCGCGACCGTCGACGTACTTGTTGGCGATGGCATCGATCACTTCGATGACCCCGGTCACGATCCACACCGCCCCGAGGATCGCGGCGAGGACGGCGACGGTCTCGAAGGGGTGGCGGAGCACGACGACTCCCGCGATCATCCCGAGGACGCCGACGAACCCGACGAAGCCGGGCGACGAGACGTCCCCGGCGAAGGCGCCGATCAAGCGGAACAATCCGAAGACGAGCAGTTGGATACCGAGCAGGACCGACAACACGGTGAGGGTCTGACTCGGCCAGACCATGACCGCCACGCCGACTCCGAGGGTCAACACTCCGATCACCATGATCGTCGGCCACGCCCGCGCGACGAGCAAGGCGTCGGGGCCTGACTTCACATCCATTTCCTGTGTCATGGACAGAACCTACCCCGTCGCGTCGACGACGGGAGCGATCACATCCCGCCGGCGACCTTGATCGTCTGGCCGGTCACCCAGCTGCCGGCGTCGCTCGCCAGGTAGACCGCGGTCGACCCCATGTCGTCGGGTGTTCCGAGCCTCTTGAGCGGGATGCGTCGCTCGGCCATGCTCTCGAGCTGCGCCTCGTCGGTGTCGAGTGCGGTCATCATCACCTCGGTCGGGACGTAGCCCGGGGCGATGCCGTTCACCCGCACGCTGGGAGCGAACTCCAGCGAGAGGGTCTTCGTCAGCGAGTTCACGCCGGCCTTGGCCGCGCCGTAGTGGCCGCTTCCGGGCACCGCGACGTCCCCCGCGGGCGACGTGATGTTGATGATCGACCCCGTCTCCATACGCTCGAAGGCGATCACCGATGCCTTCCAGACCGCGGTCAGGTTCAGTCGGAGACAGGCGTCCCACTCGTCGTCGTCGAGGTCGCGCAGGGACGAACGCACCGGTGACCCGCCGGCGTTGTTGACCCACACGTGGAGCCCGCCGAATTCCGCGACCGCCGCATCCGCGAGCGCCTCGACCGCCTCGGTATCGGTCACGTCGGTGGCGAGGGCCACGGCGGTGCCGCCCGCCGCGTTGATCTCGTCGGCCACCCGTGCGATGCGATCGACGTGGCGTGCGGCGACGATGACCGATGCACCGGCCGCCGCGAGGTTCTTGGCGATGCCCTCACCGATGCCTTGACCTCCACCGGTCACAACGGCGGACTTGCCGCTCAGATCGAAGCTGTTCATTCGGGTGTCTCCTCAGGTTGTGGCGATCACGTCGGCGCCGAACGCGGCGAGTCGGTCCAGGCCGCCGGGTCCGGCGAAGAAGAATGCCGGCACCATGATTCGGCCGACGCCGACCTCTCGCATCTGCTCCACGCCTGCGACCGGATCGGCCATCTGTGCGCCGAACATCGCGTTGACCTCGATGTCGCTCGGGTCCCGGCCCGCCTTCTCGGCAGCGACGCGCAGCCGTTCGATGAGCGCGGCGAGCCGATCGATATCGCCCTCACCGGGGAAGTAGCCGTCGGCGAGGCGAACCGCCCGTGAGATCGCGGCCTCGGAGTCGCCGCCCACCAGCACGGGGATTCGCTCCTGAATGGGACGCGGGCTGCACGTCGCCGGTGCGAAGTCGACGAACTCGCCGTGGTATTCGGCGTGCGGTCCCGCCCACAGGGCGCGCATCGCCTCGACGTACTCGTCGTTGCGGGCGCCGCGTCGCTCCCACGGGACACCGAGCGCGTCGAACTCCTCCTTCATCCATCCCACTCCGAGTCCGAGTTCGACGCGCCCGCCCGAGAGCCGGTCGAGCGTGGCGAGCTCCTTCGCCAGAATCAGCGGATTGCGCTGGGGAACGATGAGAATGCACGTGCCGAGCCGCAACCCGGGTGCGGCGGCCGCGGCGAACGCGAGCCAGATCAACGGGTCGGGGATGGGTGTCTCGGGCTCGGCCGGGATCTTGCCGTCCTCGGTGTAGGGATACGGAGACTCGATCGACGTCGGCATGATGACGTGCTCGCCGCCCCACAGCGATTCGAATCCGGCGGCGGACGCTCGCCTGCAGACCTCCAGCGAGTCCTCGTGCTCTTGAGCGATGCTGCTTGCGAACGCCAGTCCGAATTTCATCTGATTCCCCGTTTGTCGCCGAGTCTGCGGCCACCCCGTCAGACGTGACGATGGTAGGCGTGCGGAGCGGGCCGAACAGAGTCGGAGCGGGACGCGGTCGGGCCCGTGAGCTGTCGTTCCCGTTGCGGGGAAGGGCTTGAATCAGTCGACCGAGGCACGAGGCTCCGGCGCTGGATCCCTGGTTGACGTCTCACGGGCCCACGACGATGATCGCGCTCTTCGTGGCCGAACGCAAGGGGTCGTTCGGCCCTGATCGAGGCGATCGACGAATCGCTGCCTACGGTCCTCCCGGAAACACGGGTGCGGGCGCCGTGGATGCGGGAACGATCGAATCCGATCTTGCGCTCCGGTGGGAAGCGGGCTATGACGTACAGCACAGCGGCGCAGCTCTCGCCGTGCCCGGAGGAGGGGCAGATGTCGACAACGGTCGACAGCGCGACGGTCGGTCGGTTCATCTCGGCCCGGGGACGACACGCGCCGCTGCGCGCCGGCGCACCCCTCTTCTTCGAAGGTGACCGGTCCACGAACGTGTACTGCTGCATCTCGGGGAGCGTGCGGCTCTTCGTCACGTCCGACTCCGGCCACGAGATCCTCATCGGCTTCAAGCATCCGGGGGAGCAGTTCGGGGAGCTGTCGGCGATCACCCGGCGCCCGCGCGTCGCCTCGGCCATCGCCGCCGAGGAGTCCGTGGTCGCGCACATGCCGGGTGACCGGTTCCTGGACGACCTGGTGCACGAGAGCGGCGTTGCGTTCGCCGTCCTGCGCGACCTCGCCGAGCAACTCCAGGCGACCAACCTTCGACTGCTCGCGCGCAATTCGCAGAGCGCCAGCTCCCGGACGGGGCACAAGCTGGCAGAGTTGGCCGCACTGAGGAGGAGACACGATCCGAACGCCGAGTCGGACATCGTGCTGGACATCACCCAGAGCGACCTCGCCGGATGGGTCGGCACGTCCCGCGAATCGGTGTGTCGGGCGCTGAGTGAGTTCCGCCGGAGTGGTGTGATCGACACCGGCCGTGGACACATCACGGTACGCGACATCGATGAGCTGCTGCGCGCGTGTGACACTGGCTGAGATCGCGTGGCGGGTCGGTAGTCGGGCAGGGGCACTGGCTTGCTCGCTCTCGGAGAGGCCGGCGACGAACCGGGCCCCAGCGGTGCCGCGTCTCGGCGGCGTCGGCGTCCGGCAGGAGCGCATCGTCGATCGACCGCCGTGATCGTTCGGCTGCGCCGAAGCCGGTTCAGCCGAAGACGTTCATGTGGGTGGTGTCGGGGACCACTCGATTGCGCGTGAACGTACCCATGTCGATCGCGAGGCCGGTGTGCGGACCGACGACGACCAGCGGATCGGAGTCGTGATCGTGCCCGGCCTCGATCGCCGTGATCAGTTCGGCCATCGCGTGACCGGCGATCGGCGCATTCTTGAACTGGTTGCCGCTCGTGCCGCAGGCGACGTAGAAGCCGTCGAGTCCGGTGCGGTCGTAGATCGGCGTCCAGTCGGGCGTCGCGTCGTACATCGACACGAGTCCCGACTTCTGGATCGGGATCGGCGTCCCCTTCACGCGGCGCGCCGTGCGGAGTGCGTGGAGTTCGAAGCCGTCGTCGCTCAGGAGATCGTCGACCGAATCGGGGTCGTCGACCCATTCGAGGTCGTCGCATTCGGGTTCCGCGTTGCCGATCAGGAGGTTGTTGCCACGTTCGCCACGGAAATACACCCCGGTGTCGCCGTCGCCCATGCTGAAGCCCGTGTGGTCGAAGTCGCTCCCATGGGGTGCGGGCACGATGTACACCTCGCGCCGCAGTGCGCGGGACGTGCGGTTCATCGCGCCGAGGACGCCGGCCATCTCGTTGACGATCCGCGCGTGTGGCCCTGCGACGTTCACGATCACGGGGCTCGTGATCTGCTCGCCGGAGGTCGTGGTCACGCCGCGAACGCGACCGTCGAACCGCTCGATCGATGCGATCTCGGTTCTGAACCGGAATTCCGCACCGGCCGCGACGGCTGCCGCCGCGAGGTTGTGCGCGGCCAACTGGGGATCGGAGATGTACCCGGCTTCGGGCATCACGATCACGCCGTCGTGCATCGCCTCGGGCTCACCCCAGAACGGGTGGTCGACGTCGTCGAGCCGGGCCGGTGGTCCGAAGATCCGCAGGTCGACCAACGGGAAGCGAGCGGCGGTCTCCTCGGCGTCGAGGTCCTCGTAACGAACCCCCAGTTCGTCGAAGAGCGGCACCACCTTCTCGTGGTGTCCGCCGGGTGTCTTCGGGAGCAGCATCGGCTGGTTGACGTACTCGGCCAGGGGTCGTGGGCCGATGTCGCCGATGTGGTCGGGCCAGGCCAGCCAGTACTGAAGGCCTTCGTACGCCATCGCCACACCGGCCCTGGTCGAGTAGCTGAATCGGATGATCGCACTCGATGCGCTCGTCGACCCGTACCCCGCCGTCGGGAGCTTGTCGACGCAGAGCGTGCGCCGGCCACGGCGGGCCAGCTCGAGGGTCACCGCACTGCCGACGACGCCGGCGCCGATCACGATGGCGTCGTACTCCCGAGCCGGTGAGGGCGCGGTCAACTGGTCGCCTCGATGGTCATCGTCGCCGAGTGTAGAGCACCCGGCCGGACGGTCTCCGGCGAGGCGACCGCCGTCGATCGCGGCGGCGAAGCAGCAGTTGCCTACTCCTCGGGGGTGATGCCGAGCCGCTCGAGTCGGGCGCGCAGGAACACGGGGATCGTCATCGGGGCTCCCGCCAGTCGGTCGGCCACGGCTGGGCCGTTTTCGTCCCAGATGTGGCACGTGTTGACGATGCCCTTCCACATGCCGTCGTCGGTCTGTTCGCGATCGAACATGCTCTGGGGCTCGCCCGACAGCTTCGCCTCGGCGGCACGCATCGACCAGAAGCACTGCATGGCCACGGGTGCCATCGCATTGATCAGCGCCGTGACGTGGGTGCACCCGCGGGGTCCGCCGAACAGCTCGGCCACGTGTTTGGTGAAGCCTCGACCGATCGACAACCCGACCAACTTCTGGTAGTGCCGGGTGATCGACGGGCACTGGTCCTGTGGGTGCTGCTCGAACAGCGCGGTCACCGCCACGATCTCGAGCTCGGGGAACGCGAGCTCGATCGACAACTGCATGTGATGCACGGTCAGCGGGTCGGGGTCCTCGCGGAGATACAACCCCGGCGGTTTCTGGTCGCGGACCGCTCCCTGCAGGAGGAGCCGGTCGGCGGCGAGGCGAAACGCCTCGATTCGGTACTCGCGATCATGGAGGATCTCCACGGCACCCGCGGGGGCGGGCGGAAGGATCGGTCCGGTGTCGAACGGCGTCATCCACTCGATGCAAGCAGAGCCGCCCCCGTCCGGCTCAATCGCAGACCGCCGTGCGCCCTGGCGTAACGTCGGAGACGACATGAGTACCACCGAAACGACGCCCGATTCCCGGACCGCACGGGTCCCGCACGTCGACTACCTCGTCCTCGACGACGGCGACCCGCACCTGGTCGCCCACGAGTGCACGTCGTGCGGTGCGCGGTTCTTCGACCGGCGCAACGCGTGCGCTGCCTGTTTCGCGGCCGAGTTCCGGATGGTCCCGATCGCAACCCGGGGGACCGTCACCGCGTTCACGATCGTGGCGTTCGCCGCACCCGGCATCCCGGTGCCGTTCGTCGCTGCGGTCGTCGACTGCAACGGGACGAGCGTGAAGGGCAACGTCATCAACGTCGAGCCGGACCCGGCGCACATCTCGACCGGGATGACGGTTCGGCTCGCGACGTATTCCCTCGGTACCGACGACAACGGGGTCGAAGCGATCGGCTACGGCTTCGAACCGGTGGACTGACGCGATCCCCTCACCGCGGACACGACACCGCACGTACACGAACGAGAAATGGAGAACACGATGAGCGCATCCGACGAGGTCTTCATCCTCGGTATCAACATGACGAAGTTCGGCAAGCACTACGACAAGGACGTCGTCGATCTCGGCGCGGAAGCGATGATGGCCGCCCTCGCCGACGGCGGAGTGACGATGGCCGACATCGGGATCCTGGCGGCAGGGAACCTGATGGGTTCAGGTGGGATCGGCCAGCAACTGCAGAAGCAGGTCGGACAGACCGGAATCCCGGTCTACAACGTGTCGAATGCCTGTGCCACGGGCGCGACTGCACTGCGCACGGCGATCATGGCGATCAAGGCAGGTGAGTGCGACATGGGGATCGCGGTCGGGGTCGAGAAGCTCGCGGGCGCCGGGCTTCTCGGCAGCAGCGATGTCAAGCAGTCCGACAGGCACGAGTGGGAGCCATCCGGGCGACTCGGAGCGGTCACCGGCGTCGACGGACGGATCGGCAGCGCGACGATGCCGGCACTGTTCGCCCAGATCGGCATGGAGTACGGCCACAAGTACGGAGGCGTCGACGCCGAGTTGTTCGCGCGGATCTCGGAGAAGAACCATTCACACTCGACGCTCAACCCGCTCGCCGCGTACACCAAGGCGATGTCGCTCGAGCAGATCATGGGCGACATGATGATCGCGTACCCGAACACCCGCCCGATGTGTTCGGCCAACTGCGACGGGGCGGCGGCAGCGGTGGTCGTCAGCGGTTCGAAGCTCCGCACGCTCTCTCTCGAGCAGCAGCGCCGAGCGGTGAAGGTCTCCGCATCGGTGCTCACGTCCGATCCCTACGAGGAGGCCTGCCAGGTGTTGCCGAACGTGAACACCCTGACCCGCAACGCGGCCAGGCAGGCATACGAGACGTCGGGTGTGGGGCCGTCCGATCTGGACCTCGTCGAGTTGCACGACTGCTTCGCGACGGCCGAACTCGTCCACTACGACAACCTGATGTTGTGCGAAGAGGGGGGTGCCGCCGACTTCTTCAACTCGGGGGCGCCATGGCGAACCGGGTCGACACCCGTCAACGTGTCGGGCGGACTCCAGTCGAAGGGCCACCCGATTTCGGCCACCGGCATCGCCAACATCTGGGAGGTGTGCCATCACCTCCGCGGCGAAGCCGGCGACCGCCAGATCGAAGGGGCCAAGGTCGGCCTCGCCCACGTGATCGGGCTCGGCTCGGCGTGTGGCGTCCACGTGCTCGAGAGGTCGGCGCTCGGCAGCGCTGCCTGACCACGGGTACTCGGCGACGCATGTCGCTGCGAGCCGACGGCGGCGGACGGGAGCGAACCTGTCAGCCGCCGAGCAGTGGAAGGATCTCGGGTGCGAGGCGCCGAGCGGTGAGGAGCCCGATCGACGTCGCGGCATCGAGTTCTTCGGCACTCGTGGGCTTGGTGGCCGCAATGGCGGCGAGGTCGCGGTCGGTCAGCAGTTGGGTCGGGACGACTCGTGCGCGGAGCGCGGATTCCGCGCGCCAGGTGGTGAGCCGTTCCAGCGTGGGATCGACCGTGCGGTGCCGACGCAACGACGTCGGCACGGGGACCGGGGGTGCTTCGGCGAGATCCAACTCGGCGATGTACGGACTCGGTTGCCGGGCGTATCCGCCACGTCGCTCGGCGCGTGTCAGCACGAGGACGTCGGTCGCCCGCGTGACGGCGACGTACAACAGTCGGGCCTCTTCGGACTTGTCGTCCGCCGTCGTCGCCGACCGGTGGGGCATCAGGCTCGCCTCCAGCCCGGTGACGAACACCGTGTGCCACTCCCTTCCCTTCGAGCCGTGGAACGTCAGCAGCTGCACGCCGTCCGTCGAGCGATCGTCGAACGGATTCGTGGTGGCGATCCACGATCGGAACTCGGCGCCGTCGCCGCGCGGTTGATCGCGGAGGAAGTCGAGCAGGGCGGTCGCGACACGGCGCTCGGCTTCGACCAGGCGTAGCGCAGAGGTCGTCTCACGAACCTGGGATGCGTGCGGACCGCTCGGACGAAGCGAACGGCGCCCCGCTTCGGATCCGGACCGGACGAGCTGGTCGAGATCGGACCGAGCGGTCTCGAGTGCGCCGATGTCGTCGAGGGTGTCATGGGCCCAGGCCCGCAGACCGGATGCCGAGGTGTTCGACGACGCCTCGCGGATCGCTGCCTCGAGCGGCGACCCGCTCGCCGTGGCCGAGCGACGCACGGCGACACCGCACTCGCCCAACGCAGCCTCGAACGCCGTCAGTTGAGCGTTGGTGCGAGCCAGCACCGCGATGCCGCCGGACCGAACGAGGTTCGGGTCGCTGTGAGCGATGTGCGCCGCGACGAGATCGGCCTCGGCCGCCTCGTCGGCGGCGACCGACATCGTGACGGTCGGTCCGTCATCGCGTGCAGAGCAGATGTCGGTCGGCTGTCCACCGGCGAGGAGCACGTGGGCGCCCGCCGCCACGATCTGGGGTGTGCACCGATGGTTCACCGGGAGACGGATCACCTCGACGCCGGGGAAGCGGCTCTCGACCTCGACCAGCAGCGACGGGTCGGCGCCGTTGAACCCGTAGACCGCCTGGGCCGGGTCGCCCACGAGGAACAGGTCGTCACGGCCGGCGCGCAGCAGATCGACGATTCGGTGTTGCACCGGGTTGAGGTCCTGCGCCTCGTCGACCAGCAGGTGGCGAAATCTCCACCGGAGCGTGTCCGCGAAATCGACGTCGCGCGTCGCGTCCAGGAGCACGTCGAGCAGGACGTCGTCGAAGTCGATCACACCGCGCTTGCGCTTGACCTCGGCGTAGTCCTCGTAGACCTGCGCCATCCCGGCGACGCCGCCGGCGGGACGCCGACCGGCGCGCCGTGCTGCTGCCGCATAGCGGTCGGGACCGATACCGCGCGCCATCGCCCACGAGATCTCCGTGTTCGCAGCCTCCATCACCTGCCATCCACCTGCGAAGCCGTTCTCCTCCTGGGCGGCACGCAACAGGCGCCGACGGTCCCCAGACACCGTCTTGGGCTGTCGGTTCGTGTCGGCCCACCGTTGGCGCAGCACCCGCAACATGACCGCGTGGAACGTGCCGGCCTCGACGTGTTCCCGGATCCCGAGCCGCAACAGGCGACGACGGAGTTCGCCGGCCGCTTCGCGGGTGAACGTCAGTGCCAGCGTGTGTCGAGCGTCGGCGTCACCCGAGGCGATCCGATGCGCGATCCGACGTGTCAGCACCCGGGTCTTGCCCGATCCGGCGCCGGCGACGACGGCGACCAGCGAGGACGGGGCCGTGACCGCTGCGCGCTGGTCGGGATCGAGATCGGCGATCAGCGCGTCGGCGTCCACGCCCGCATCGTAGGTCGCAGTACCGTGAGACCATGCCGTACCCGCGGAGGCCTCTGAACCGGCACGAGCAGGTCGCCGTCGACCTGCACCCCCACTGGTGGTACTACGCGAAGCCCGTGCTGGTGCTGGTCGCCGCGATCGTCGTCGGGATCGTGACCCTCACGGCCACCGACGTCGGAACGACATCGCGGACCGCGATGACCTTCCTGTCGTTGGCGGCGCTGGTCGGCTCGACGGCGTGGCTCGTCGTCCGCTACGTCCGATGGGCCACGACGCATTTCGTGATCACGACCGATCGGGTGATCTTCCGAGCCGGCGTCCTCGTCAAGCGCGGTGTGGAGATCCCGCTCGAACGAGTCACCGCCGTCCACTTCCGCCAGGGCCCCGTCGGGCGTCTGTTCGGAACGGGGGATCTCGTGATCGAATCAGGTGGTGGAGACGCGCCGCATCGCTTCACCGACGTACGCCGCCCCGCTCGGGTGCAGAAGATGATTCACGCCCAGATGGACGAACTCCAGACCCGGAGGTTCGCACTGGCCGGAGCGATGGGTCCCGGCGACGTCGCTTCGCAGCTCGAGCGACTGGAGGGAATGCTGCAACGCGGCACGCTGACGGCCGAGGAGTTCCGGGCGCACAAGGACAAGCTGCTCGGTCGGTGAACGGGGAGCGGGTCGCAGTGCGTGTCGTGAGCCTGGTGCCGTCAGCGACCGAAACGCTGCTCGCCCTCGGCGGTGACGTCGTCGCCTGTTCGAAGTTCTGTGAACAACCCGACCTCGTGCATGTCGGGGGCACGAAGAACCCTGACATCGGCGCGATCGTCGCGCTCGAGCCGGACCTGGTCGTCATGGACCGCGAGGAAAATCGCATCGAGGACCACGACGCGCTCGTCGCGGCCGGTCTCGACGTGTTCGTGTCCGATGTCGTCGACCTCTCCGCAGCGATGGGCGTCGTCCACGACCTGGCTGCGAGGATCGGAGCATCGACGGCCGCCGCGACGGTCGAGTTGCCGGCGGTGGGCGAAGCCATCACCCGGCAGACGGCATTCGTGCCGATCTGGCGTCGTCCCTGGATGACGATCTCGGCTGCGACCTACGGCGCCGACCTGCTCGCCCATCTCGGGATCGATCTCGTGGCAGGGGCCGACGTGAGTGCGTATCCGACGGTCGAACTCGCGGAGGTCGCGTCCGCGCGGCCGGACCTCGTGGTGGTGCCGAGCGAGCCGTACGAGTTCACCGCTCGACACCTCGCCGAGCTCTCCGACGCCGTGCCGGATGCCCGGGTCGTCGAGGTCGACGGTCAGGACCTGTTCTGGTGGGGCGTGCGCACGCCAGGTGCCGTCGGTCGGTTGGGGACGGCACTCACCCACCCGAGGACGTCTCGATGACCCTCCGATCGCGGATGCCGGCCGATCCGCCGCACACGCGTCGCTGCGTGGAGCCGAAGTCGCCGCTGCTTCGGAACGAGTGGACGGTGTCTGGCATGATCGGCCGATGCCTCGCGCAGTGCTGCCATCGGCGATCGAACTCGAGTACGAGACATTCGGGAACCGTGACGATCCGACGTTGCTGCTGGTCTGCGGGTACACATCACAACTGAACGGCTGGGACGCCGGCCTGTGCGAACGCCTCGTCGCGCAGGGCCTCCACGTGGTGCGCTACGACAACCGCGACGTCGGACTGTCGAGCAAGCTGACCGGCGCGGTGCATCCCGCGAAGGTGCTGGCGGCGGTGCTGGCCGGTGAGCCGATTCCCGACGTTCCCTACACGCTGTCCGACATGGCGGACGACGGCATCGGCCTGCTCGACCATCTCGGTGTCGAACGGGCTCACATCGCCGGGATGTCGATGGGCGGAATGATCGTGCAGATGATGGCGATCGAACACCCCGAGCGCGTCGCCAGCCTCACGTCGATCATGTCGAGCACCGGTAACCCGCGTTCGGGCGCGTCGACCCCCGAGGCGCGCGAGGCGCTGCTCGCGCCCCCGCCGAACGACAGGGCCGCCTACATCGAGGCCTCGACGCGCTCGGAGGTCTGGGCGTCGAAGCGGTACCTCGACCACGACCGACTGAAGGCCCGCGCCGCGGCCGACTTCGACCGCGCGTTCTATCCCCAGGGCGCCACTCGACAACTGGCCGCGATCTACGCGACCGGCGATCGATCCGATCGGCTGCGCACGCTCGACGTGCCGACCCTCGTGATCCACGGCCGAGACGACACGCTGATCACCCCGTCGGGTGGCGAGGACACCGCCCAGCTCATCCCGGGATCGAAGTATCTGCTGCTCGCCGACATGGGACATGACCTTCCGGTCCCGCTCTGGCCGGTCTTCGCCGAAGCGATCGGCGGCCACGTCCGCGTCGCCGGGACCGTCTGACGACGCCCCCCGACCCGTCACCCTTTCCATTCGTCCACACACTGCAGGGAGAATCACCATGGCCGGACCACTCGCCGGATACCGCATCATCGAGATCGCCGGGATCGGCCCCGGACCGTTTGCCGCGATGCTGCTCGCCGACCTCGGAGCGGAGGTCGTTCGCGTCGAGCGCGCCGCCGCCGTACGCGGTCCGGCCCCCGATCAGCCCCACGGTGACGTCCTGTTGCGTGGTCGCCGGAACATCGCCGTCGACCTCAAGCATCCCGATGGCGTGGCGACCTTGCTCGACCTCGTCGAGCGGGCGGACGCGCTCATCGAAGGATTCCGGCCCGGCGTGATGGAACGCCTCGGCGTCGGACCCGACGCGTGCCGCGCACGCAACCCGAAGCTCGTCTTCGGTCGGATGACCGGATGGGGCCAGACCGGTCCCTACAGCCAGGCCGCCGGTCACGACATCAACTACATCTCGCTGGCGGGCGCACTGGCGCACTTCGGCCGGCGGGGCGAGGGGCCGACGCCGCCGCTCAACATGGTCGGTGACTTCGGCGGCGGTGGCATGTTTCTCGCCCTCGGCGTGGTCGCCGGACTCCTCGAGGCGCAGCGCAGCGGGCAGGGTCAGGTCGTCGACACCGCGATGGTCGACGGTTCCGCGGTCCTGATGACGATGTTCTGGGCGTTCCGGTCGATCGGGATGTTCAACGAGAACGAACGCGGGACGAACCTGCTCGACACGGGCGCCCACTTCTACGACGTGTATCGGTGCAGCGACGGCGAGTACATCTCGCTCGGGTCGATCGAGCCACAGTTCTACGCGGAACTCCTGCGGCTGACCGGGTTGTCCGACGACGAACAGTTCGCGAAGCAGATGGATCAGACCCAGTGGGAGCCGTTGAAGGCACGCCTGACCGAACTGTTCGCCACGAAGTCGCGCGACGAGTGGTGCGACATCATGGAGCACACCGACGTGTGCTTCGCGCCGGTACTGAAGATGTCCGAGGCTGCCGAGCACCCCCACAATGTCGAACGCGGAACGTTCATCGAGGTCGGTGGCGTCCTGCAGCCGGCGCCCGCGCCCCGATTCAGCCGCACCGAGAACGAGGTCGGGTCGACCCCCGCATGGCCCGGTCAACACACACGCGACGTGCTCGAAGCGTGGGGCGTCCAACCCGCACGCATCGACGGACTGCTGGAGTCCGGCGCCGTTCGCCAGGCGGAGTGATCCCGAACGCACGAGGAGTCCCGCTCCGTACTCGGACCACCGGTGAGCCTGCCCACCGGGATCGGTGACAGCAGGCTCTCGGCGCGTCGGAGCGAACTCCGCCATCGGGCGTTCACCGCGAAGTGGGCGTCGGGAGGGTCGGAGGAGGTGTTCCGCGACGGGTCCTTCGGCTCTGTTCCTCGACGAACGATGGGTGCAAGGTGTGGTTGTCAGGGAGCTGACGGACCGAGGGTGGATCCGAGGCGCGGAAGCCCCAGGGCGGAGATCAACAGGCGGTCCACGTGATCGTTGGACCACCTCAGAGACGACATCGAGGTGTGAGATGATCCACTGCACCATCCACGGGATTCGCCTGACGGCGGTGGCGGCCGTTCTCGTCGGGTCGAGTGTGGCATCGTCGGTCGCGTCGGCCACGACCGAGTCGCCAGCCGCCGATCCGGTCACCCTCGAGTCCGTGCCCGAGTCCGATGCCCCGGCGCCATCCGACGACCAGACCGTGACGGAACCCGTTGCTGAGGTTCCGGATGACTCGATCGGCGTCGAGGTTCCGGATGACTCGATCGGCGTCGAGGTTCCGGATGACTCGATCGGCGTCGAGGTTCCGGATGACTCGATCGGCGTCGAGGTTCCGGATGACTCGATCGGCGTCGAGGTTCCGGATGACTCGATCGGCGTCGAGGTTCCGGATGACTCGATCGGCGTCGAGGGCTCCGACGATCCCGTGTCCGACGCCCCGGACGAGGGGGCCGGAAAGAGCCCGGGAGAACCCCGCGACCCCGAACCCGCCGCGACCGCTCCCTCAGCGCCCGAACCGGGCGGGGCCGACGATCAGTCGGGCGCATCCGCCGACGAGGGTGGTGACTCGGGCTGCGGCGGCGGGGGTGGCCACGAGCCCGGTGAGGATGACGACCATGAGGGCTGTGGCGACCAGGGCAATCCGTATCGGATGACCTTCGCCGTCCGGTGGTACACCCCCGCGGGCGACCAGGTTCTCCAACCCGCTCCGGAATGGCGGGACGGGTTCAGGCTCGAGGCTGCGAGCCGGACCGGCTCGGGAAAGGTGACCACGGCCACGTGCACGTATCCGGGCGGCCGGGATGAGCTCACGTGTCAGTTCCGGAATCCCGGTCATGACGACATCGTCGACGGCATGGTCGTTCCCGCGAAGCGGACCGCGACCTACACGGTCTCGGTGACCGCCGGTGGCTCGAATCAGTGGAACATCGTCAATGCCAACGGCGACGGGTACTCGGCACGGGCGCTCTGCCCCCGCGGTGGTGGCGGCGACCACGGTACCGATTCCGGCGGCGGCGAGGTGTGGTACTGCCAGCACACCGTCGAGATGCACGAACTCGATCTCGCCGCCCCGCCCGAGCCGGAGCCCCCCGAGACCGATCCGCCACCCACGGTTCCGCCCGAGACCGAACCGCCACCGACGGTCCCGCCCGAGGATGCCGAGCCGCCGACGGTCGACCCTCCCACGACCGTGTCGCCCGCATCCCCGGCGCCCGTCGCACCCGACACGCTGCCTGCAACCGGAAACTCGACCTTGACGCCTCTGGTGATCGGAGCCCTGCTGGTCGCGATCGGTGCGGCGCTCGTCGCACAGACCCGCCGCGGTCGCATGGACGACCTGTCCTGAACTGCGGGTCCACTGTGGAGCGGGGCCGGAGTCCGAGAGGAGCGGTCGAGGTAGCGTCTCTCCGCGATGAATGGAGAGGACGAGGCCGGCCACGGTTCCCGGCCTGACGCAGGCGGTCGCGGATGTGCTGTGTTCTTCCACGCACATCCTGACGACGAGTGCATCTCGACCGGGGGGACGATGGCCCGGGCTGCAGCGGAAGGTCGGCGCGTCGTCCTGATCGTGGCGACCCACGGCGAACACGGCGAGGTCCCGGACGACTTGGCCGATGGTGAAACCCTCGCCGATCGGCGACGGGCCGAAACCGACGCGTCGGCCGCGGTCCTCGGTGTCGACCGGATCGTCTGGCTCGGCTACCAGGACTCCGGCATGACCGGTTGGGACGGCAACCACGACGGGGCATCGTTCCACCAGGCCGATCTCGACGAGGCAGGCGAGCGGGTCGCCGCCGTCCTGCGCGAAGAACGCGCGGACGTGTTCACGATCTACGACTGGCACGGTACGTACGGACACCCCGATCACATCAAGGTCCATCTCGTCGGACGGCGAGCGGCCGAACTCGTCGACCATCCGATGCGGACACTCGAGGCGACATCGAACCGTGATGCGATGGTGGCGATGATCCGCGCGGCGAAGGAAGCGGGTGTCGAGATGGATCCGGCCGACGCCGACGCCGACGCCGAGTTCGATCCGATGTCGCCGGCCGACGACGGCAACCCCTTCGGCGAACCCGAGTCGGCGCTCACGCTGCGCGTCGACGTCTCGGACCGGGTCGAGGCCAAACGTGCGTCGATGCGCTGTCACCGGAGCCAGATCACCGACTCGTCGTTCTTCCTGGAAATGCCCGACGAGGTCTTCACCATGGCCTTCGGGATCGAGTGGTTCATCGAACACGACCGTCGGCCCCCGTACCGGGACGGATGGATCTTCGAATCCACCGGACACGGGTGATCGGCACACGCGCCGCCTTCTGGATCGCGTCAAGATCGTCGTGACGTTCGTCAGGTGTCCCCGTCCGGACGCGAGGTTTCGTGCAAGATGATCGGATGCGTACACGATCTCTCCTCGCCGTGATGGCAGGTGTCCTGTTCGTCGCCGGATGTGGTGGTGGATCCGATGACGCGAACGACACCGTTCCCGAGATCACCCTGATCACCACGACCACGTCCGTGGCGCCGGTCGAGCCATCGGACGCGGTCACCGACACCGGCACCGCCGCCGACGGAACGACCGACGACGAGACCACATCCGGGTCGACCGATCCTGTCGACCCGACGTCCGTTCCCGCCGTCACCGAGCCGACGATCGCGCCCGTGACGACGGCGGCCGCGCCCGAAACGACCGCTGCACCCGCACCGCAGCCCGATGACGGCTTCTCGCTCCGGACCGACGGGCTCGGAGCGGTCTCCTTCGGCGCCGAGCCCGACGGCGTGATCGCGTTCGTGACCAGTTTCCTCGGCGGCGCGTCGGCCGACACGGGCTGGGTCGATCCGTTCACGATCGGTGCGTGTGGTGGGACGCAGATCCGACAGGTGACCTGGGGTGATCTCCAACTCGAATTCGGGGATGTGTCGAACGTGGCGGACGGGCGACCCCACTTCTACGCCTACTACTACGGCAAGGAGGGCTCGTCGACGGCGTCGCCGAGTGGGCTCGAAACCGACGCGGGCATCTCCGTGGGCTCCACCGTCGCGCAGTTGCTGCAGGCGTATCCCGGCGTCCAGCTGCGCGCCGGCGACGAGTTCATGAACGACAGCTTCTTCGTCAACGACAATCTCACCGGACGGCTCTCGGGGCTCACGGACGTCGACGTCGTTCAGATGATCATCGGTGGAATCCCGTGCGAGAGCTGATCGCTGACGAAGCGAGTCGAGCATCGTGATCGACCTGCACGACGCACACGTCGTGACGGCATGGTTCCTCATCATCTCGAACGCGATCGTTGGTTGCTGGGCGCTGGTCGCACAGTACGTCGTTCGGATCCGTCATCGTGCGCTGTGGTGGGCGACGCTGGTCGCCGAGCTGTCGACGATCGTCGCGGCGGTGATCGGCGTGCTGATCGTCAATCGGAAGGGCGTCGAGCTGGATTCCTTCCACGCGCTGTACGGATTCAGCACGATCTTCGCGGTCGGCATTCTCTACAGCTACCGCAACAGCCCGTTCATCGCCGACAAGGTCTACCTGCTCTACGGTTGCGGCGGCCTGTTCATCATGGGCCTCGGGATCCGCAACCTGTACCTGTCACCGATCTCCGGGTCCTGAACAGGAGCGTCGTCAGCCGACGGCAGTGGGGAGCCGTGCCGGGTCCCAGTTGAGCTCGACGACGCCGCGTTGGCACGCGAAACGATCGGTCATCCCGGCCACGTAGGCCACGGCCGCCCGAACGGCCTCGGTGGAGCCGGCTTCGACCAACTCCAGAGGTGTGTCGGCCGGAAGGACCGCTCGGGCGGTCGCATCGGGGATCACGTGCGGCCGATCCGCGTAGTGCTCGACGAGCGCGCGGAGCAGGGAGATCACGGCGTCGGCCTGATGGCGCGACGCCGGTCGCAGGTAGATGTTCTCGTAGTTGAAGCTCCGGAACGCGGCGAGCGCGTCGGCGATCTCGGGCACCATCCCGATCCGTCCGGTGCGGCGCGTCGCGGTGATCATCGCCCGGACGAATGCGCCGAGTTGGCTCGAGCGGTCGGTGCCGCACCTCTCGGCGACGGACTTCGGAAGCATGTCGGCCGTGACGATGCCCGATGCAACGGCGTCTTCGAAGTCGTGGCACACGTAGGCGATCCGATCTGCCCACGACACGACCTCCCCTTCCGGGGTCCGTGGTGCCGGCAGACTCCACGAGTGGTTGCGGATCCCGTCGAGCGTCTCGGCACACAGATTCAGCGGACGAAGTGTCACGTCCGCACCCCAGGGGGCATGATCGAAGCCCCCCTCGAGGAAGGGGGAGAGCGCATCTTCGCTCGCGTGGCCACCCGGCCCGTGGCCGCAGTCGTGGCCGATCGCCATCGCTTCGACGAGGGGCACGTTGAGACTCAGCGCCGTCGCGACCGACCGGGCGACCTGGGCCACCTCGAGCGTGTGGGTCATCCGGTTGCGCTGGTGATCACCGGGAAACACGAACACCTGGGTCTTGCCTGCGAGGCGTCGGAACGCGGAATCGTGGAGGATCCGGTCACGGTCGCGCTCGAAGCACGTCCGGAACGGGTCGGGATCCTCGTCCATCGCACGATTGCCGGCGCCCGACGCCCGCGTGGCGTTCGATGCGAGCATCGCTGCGTCGCGCTCCTCGCGCGCCTCGCGGGTCATGATCTCCGCGTCGCCGACCGTCGCCCACGAGTCGGCATGGGCGAGTACGATCTCGTCGTCGGCGTGCCCGACCATCGTCGACGCCCACCGGTGGGCTCGTTCCCGGGCATCGTCCGCGTACGGCAGCTGATCCATCACCGTTCAGGCTAGGTGTCGATGGGGCGACGAGCTCGTGATCCGGCGTGTCCTGCCCGGTCTCGGCGCCGACCCGAGGGCCGACGGTCCCCGATGCCCGCCTCGGTGGAGCGGTGCACCGCGCGATCTGCCCTAACGTGCAACAGTGGCATCCAGTCGTCAGAGCCGAACACGGCGAGCCGTGCTGACGGGCGGCGTGGTGACGCTGGGCATGCTCGCCGTCGTCGGGTGCACATCGGAAGCGGAGCCCGAACGCGGCGCGGTCGGCCCGGAGGATGCCTACGTCGCAATCGTCCGGTGGGAGATCGAGCAGACCGAACCGGTCATCGACGAAGACGGAAATGTCGAGTTGCCGGTGGTCTACCTGGCATCCGGCTCGGGCGAAACCGTCGACGTGAGGGTGCAGGCGAACGTCGTCGCAACGATCGACGACGCCGCGACCATCAGGTTCGCCGATCAGGCGGCCGACGCGCTCGACGAAGAAGCCGCGGGCGCACCGGTGAAGGACGACGGCGTGCTCTTCGTCGTCGACGAGTTCGATCCGGGACAACCGACGGTCGCTGTCCGCGTCTCCCGCTATCGCACGATCGACGACGACACGACGTGGATCATCGAACTCACCGCGACAGCCGATGGCGCTCGCGTCACCGAATTCGTCGAGACCGACGACGCGACCTCCTGACCGAGTTACGAGGCGTCCGATCGAAGTTCGCCGCCGAGCAGGTGGCTCGCCGCCTCGATGGCGGACTCGGCGTCCTGCGCGGTGATGCTCGTTCCCGGATCGATCGCGGCGGCGCGCAGGTCGTCGAGCAGGACGCGACGATTCCGATCTTCCCCGTCGAACAGGCCGTGGACCGTCTGGGCCAGATCGGCGGCGGCCGATGCGTCGATGATCGCCGTTCGGTACTCCTCGGCCTCCCACGCGTGTCTCGCCATCAGGACATGCTGACGCGCTCCCGCCAGCGAATGGGTCGTGACGCCCTCGAATCGGCGTGCCTCGCGCAGCGCCCGCACGAACACCAGGAGGACCGGCACGTAGATGCCGGTCAGGATCATCATGCTGACCTCGGGAGCCAGCGTGATCGGTGTGGCGGCGACGCCGCCGAACACCCATGCGAGCTGGAAACGAGTCTCGTAGCGCGCGCCGGCCCGACCCAGCAGCGCCTCGGGGGCGCGCCGCTGCAACAAGCTGTCGAAGGCGTTGCGGCCCAGCGTCGTCGACAGACCGACGAGACCGGCAATCACCACCAGCAGCGGGGTCGACACGCCGAGCATCCCCACCGCCGTGAACGCTGCGGGCGCGGCGATCGCCAGGCCGATCAGTTGCTGCTCGCTGAAACGGCGGCGCAGCAGACTGACGAGGGTGTGCCCGGCGAACGCGCCCAGCCCGTACGAGCCGGCCGCCAAGCCGTAGACGATCGCCGGCTGGCTGTCACGGCGGAGGGTGAACGCGAGCGTGAAGAGGAAGAAGCCGACCGCCGCACGGATCGCGACCATCCCGACCGAACCGACGAAGACCACCGGAAGGTGGGTTTCCGCGTACTCGACGTCGTCGGTTGCGACGGCGACGTGGCGAGGAGTACGGATGCGCAGGACGACGGCAGCTGCAAGCGCGAGCAGCACCGCCGCACAGCGCAACGCCCATGCCGATCCGCCCGCCTGCAGGACGGGTACCGCGGCACCGGCACCGACCGCGGCCGTGATGCTCGCAAGACGTGCGAGTCGAGCGTTGGTCGCCACCAGCTCGTCCGGGTCGTCGACCAACGACTGCACCATCGTCTGCTTCACGACCCCCGATGCCTTGCTCGAGATCAACAGGACGAGTGCAAGCGGATAGAAGGCGAGATCGAGCAGGAAACTCACCAGTGCGAGACAGCTCACGGCACGCAACAGGTAGAAGATCGACGCGACGAAGCGTTGCGATCGTCGGAAGCGGTCGACTGCGGGCCCGACGAGGGGCGCCAACACGGCGAGCGGCGCAAGCGTCACCAGGAGATAGAGCAGCACCTGCTGACGGGAAGCGTCCGGGCTGACGTTGAAGAACAACGATCCTGCGAGGCTGACCGACACGAACGCATCGGCGGAGCCGGCCAGCCCGTGAGCGAGCGACAGGGGAACGATCTGTCCCTCTCCCAACAGGAGCACGCGAATGCGGTGACCCCATCCGGGCCCCGAATGTCGACCCGCTGCTGTCGGACTCTCGGGTGCGACCTGCATCGTCCCCATCTTGGCCCAACCGTTCCCCGGAGCCGAACCGCCCGCCTCATCGGAGCGAGCGACATCGTCCGGCGTAGCCTCTTGTCTCATGTCGCAGTTCGTCGACGAGTGCCAACTGAACGTGAGGGGAGGGGACGGCGGCGCGGGCTGTGTGAGCTTCCGTCGCGAGGGACCGGTGGTCATGGGTGGCCCGAACGGTGGAGATGGCGGTAACGGTGGCGACGTGTGGCTCGTCGCCGACCACAACGTCGCGTCACTGCTCGCGTTCAAGGACCATCCTCATCGCAGGGCCGACCGGGGAGTCCATGGCAAGGGCAAGGACCAGCATGGCCGCCGCGGTGCGTCGCTCGAGATCAAGGTGCCGATCGGGACGAAGGTGAGCGACCTCTACACCGGGGAGGTCTACGCCGAGCTGAACAATCAGGGCGACCGGTGGCTCGCGGCGGCCGGAGGCCGGGGCGGGCGTGGCAACGCGAAGTTCCTGTCCAACAAGCGGCGCGCGCCGAGCTTTGCCGAGCAGGGCGAACACGGCGAGGAGCGCTGGCTCAAGCTCGAACTCAGGTTGATGGCCGACGTCGCGCTCGTCGGGTTCCCGAATGTCGGGAAGTCGACGCTGATCAGTGTCGTTTCGGCCGCGAAACCGAAGATCGCGAACTATCCGTTCACGACGCTCGAGCCGAACCTCGGGGTGGTCCGTCTCGACGACGAGACGGAATTCGTCGTCGCCGACATCCCGGGGCTGATCGAGGGTGCGAGCGAGGGCAAGGGGCTGGGGCACCAGTTCCTCCGCCACGTCGAACGGGCGCGCGTGCTGTGCCTCATGGTCGACCTCGCGCCGATGGACAACGTCTGGCCGCACGAGCAGGAACGGATCCTCCTCGAGGAGCTGGGTGACTACCAGCCCGAGCTGCTCGAGCGTCCCCGGATCGTCGTGGGCACGAAGGCCGACATGGTCCAGGAGGGTGATCTCGAGGTGATGGAGTGGGATGGCGATGTCGTCTCCGCGATCACCGGCGACGGCGTGAGTGCGCTGGTGGGCAAGATGGCCGCGCTGGTCCACGAGGCGCGTCAGCAGGTTCGTCACGACGACGGGTTGATCGTGATTCGGCCGGAGCCGAGCGGCGCGGTCGTCGAACGCGTCGACGAGGGTGAGTTCCGACTGGTCGGGCGTGACGTCGAGCGGGTCGTCGCACTCAACGACGTGACCACACCGGAGGCGTTGGCGTACATCGACCATCGGCTCGAGCGCCTCGGCGTGCCGAAGATGTTGGCGAAGGCCGGCGCCACCGAGGGCGACGTGATCTGGATCGGCGACTTCAGTTTCGACTACCAACCCGACCGATGACAGGACGCACGGAGGGAGACGGCTGATGCGGGTCGTCGCGAAGATCGGCACGGCGTCGATCACGACCGATGACGGGCTGATCGACCACGAGGCCATCGCGCGTCTGGTCGACGAGACCGCCTCGTTGCGATCCGCGGGCCACGAGGTGATCATCGTGTCGTCCGGTGCCGTCGCTGCGGGCGTCGCCGCTCTCGGCATGGTGCGACGCCCGGCCGACATGCGTACCGTGCAGGCCGTGTCGGCCGTCGGACAGAGCCGGCTCGTCGGGGCGTACAACGCGGAGTTCGCGCGTCACGGCCTCGTCGGTGCTCAGCTCCTGGTCGACCCGTACGACTTCGTCGAACGGCGGCAGTATCTGCATCTGCGGAGCACGACCGAGCGGTTGCTCGAACTGGGCGTGATCCCGGTCGTGAACGAGAACGATGCGATCGCGAACGACGAACTCCGCTACGGCGACAACGATCGGATTGCGGCGTTGCTCGCGAACGGTGTCGGCGCCGATGTCCTGGTCCTGCTGACCGACATGGACGGCGTGTTCACCGCCGATCCCCGGCGCGACTCGTCGGCCACGTTGATCCCGTTCGTCGGTGCTGACGACCCGCTGCTGTCGATCTCGGCCGACGCCCGCGGAAGTGGGCGGGGGAGCGGCGGCATGGCCAGCAAGTTGATCGCCGCGCGCATGGCGTCGTGGTCGGGGATTCGCAGTGTGATCGCCCGGGCGTCACGGGGAGGTGTGCTCGCCGGGTCGGTCTCCGACGAACTCGTCGGCACCACCTTCGCTCCGCACGACCGGGCGCTGTCGGCGCGCAAGCTGTGGATCGCGTTCGCCGCAGAGGTTGCGGGTTCGGTGCACGTCGACGCGGGCGCCCAACGAGCGCTGACCGAGCGTCCCAACAGCTTGCTCCCCGCCGGCGTGGTCCGGATCGGTGGGACGTTCGAGCCGGGCCAGGTCGTCGACGTCGCCGGGCCCGACGACGTGGTTTTCGCCCGCGGTATCGCATCGACCGGCTCCGGTGACCTGTCCACCGTGCTCGGACATCACACGAGCAGGTTGCCCGACGGGATGGCGAACACGGTCGTGCACCGCGACGACCTCGTCATCGTCACCTGAGGCTCTCCGGTTCGGTGAGTCGGTCGCGTGATCGCGTCGGATGCCGGCGTGTCGCGCAGTGGGTCTGACCCACCCCGCAACGGTCAGCTCTCGGTGGGTTGGGCCTGCGCTCCGCCGGACTCGACCGCGCTGGGCTGAGCACCGCCATCGAGGCCGAGTTCGGCGCGGAGTTCGGACAGCCGGCTCTGCGCTTCGACGTTGGCCGTCGCCTGCTCGATCTCGAGCACGCGGCTCTCGACGGTCACCTCCTGGAGTTCTGCCGACGCCTTCGCCTTCGCATAACGGGCCTCGATCTTCTCCTGGACCTCGTTGAACGTCGGGACGTCGTCGCCGACGGTCTCGGTCAACGACGCCATTGCGGAGTTCATCTCCTCCTGCATCTGCGCCTGGTCGAGTTGGCTCATCAGCCTGGACTTCTCGGCGATCTTCTCCTGGAGCAGGCGGGAGTTCTGTTGCACGGCGGCCTTCGCCTGGTCAGCGGCCTGCGTCGACTCGAGCACCATCGACTTGAGGCTCTCGACATCCGCCTCGACCGAGATCAGCTTGTCGGCGATGGTCTCCGCCGCCCGCGTGTACTCGGCCGACTTGTCGATGTTCCCGGCCTTCTCGGCGTCGCTCGCCATGATCAATGCCTGACGGGCGTTGGCGTTGAGCTTGTCGAGCTCGTCCATCTTCTTGTTCAGACGGATCTCGGCCTGCTTCTGGTTGGCGATCACGTTCGTCGCCTGCTCCTTCAGGCGCCGGTGCTGGCTGTGAGCCTCGCCGATCGCCTGTTCGAGCTGTACCTTCGGGTCGGCGTTGGCCTCGGCCCGGCCGCTGATCTTCGCAACGAAGTATTTCCACTGCCTCTTCAGGTACTTGAACATCGGGTCATGTTACTCGGCTGCCGAGCGGGTCTGCCCCGGCAAGCGGCGCCGGAGGGCGTCGAGTTCGGGCGCCCCCATCAGTGCCAGCAGCCCCGCGTACACCAGGACCCCGACCACCGCCCCGGCGCTCAACCGCAAGAGTGCGCCACCTCCCGTGTTCGCTCCCAACGCACGCGCCACGAACCAGACCGCCTCGCCCATCAACGCCGCTGCGACCGCCATCCGAGCGAGACTGGCGAGCACGGCTCGCAGCTCGAAGCCGGGCACCTTGTAGGTGAGGATCTGGAGGACCCACAACGCGCTGACGGCATAGGCGATGGCGAACGATGCACCCAGGCCGAGCACCCCGTACGAACCGACGAGCGCGAGTGCCAGGACGATGTTGATCAGGTTCTCGACGACGTTCACCTTGAACGCGGTCTTCGTGTCCTGGTGCGCGTAGAACGCACGGAGCACGAACAGGTAGATGGAGAACGCCCCGAGCCCGAGGGCCAGCCCGGCAAGTGCCCGGGAGGCCTGGAGCGCGTCGTCGGCGGTGAAGTTCCGGTACTCGAGGGCGAGACCGATCAGCGGCCTCCGGAGGACGAACAGACCGACGCCGGCCGGGATCGTCAGCAGGCCGGTCATCCTCACCCCCAGCGAAGCGGCGTTCGTGAAGTCGCGTTTCGAACGTCGAGCGACCGCTCGAGCCATCTCCGGTTGGAAAGTCGTCGCGATCGAGACACCGAGCAGACCGTGCGGGAGGATGAAGAACGTGAACGCCAGGAAGTAAGCGGTCGCGTCCGACGAGCCCGGCTCGGTCAGGTTCCGCACCACGGTCAGCGCGACGATGTTGGCGGCGACGAATCCGAGTGTCCAGAACGACAACGACAGCAGCTTCTTGACCGCAGGGTGCCGCGGATTCCACACGAACCGCCAGCGCAGCCCGGCCCGGTACGCCGCCGGAACGAGCACGACCGCCATGGATGCGATCCCGATCGTGGCGCCGAGCCCGAGGGTCAGGCGGATGCGGGTGTCGTCGATGACATCGTCGAGCACGTAGCCGTCGGGGCCGGCGGCGGGCAGCGACAACAGCGTCGCGATGATGATCAGGTTGGGTAGGACCGGGCTCCACGCCGCCGCGAAGAAGCGTCGGCGGCTGTTGAGAAAGGCGTTGGCCATCCCCGTGAGCCCGTAGAACAGGATCTGCACGAGGAAGATCCGCGAGAGGGTCGTGCCGACCGAGCGGAACAGCTCGGGGTCCACGTCGGCATCGACGCGCGCGGAGAACGCCCGGAAGACGAGCGGCGCAGCGGCGACCGCCAATGCCATGGTGGCGGCGGTGATCACCAGTGCCGTCGAGATGACCACGTTGCGCGACTCGTCGTCATCGTGCGCGTCGAAGGACGTGAACAGCGGGACGAGGGTCGCGGACAGCACCCCGCCGACGAGCAGCTCGTAGACGATGTTCGGCGTCTCGTTCGCGAGGAGGTACGCATCACTCAACGCCGTGCCGCCGAGCACGGCAGCGAGCACTCCGAAACGCACCAGGCCGGTCAGCCGCGAGAGGGCCGTGCCCGCTGCGACGACGAGGTTGCTTCTGAACAGTCCGCTCACGGCTGCACCCGAGCGCTCACGGGCGGTTGCTCTCCTCGACCGCTTGACGGAGCGCCTCGAGTTCGATGACGAGGTCGTCGACGTCGTGTTCGTAGGCATCGGTGTCGCCGGCTCCGATTGCCACCTCGGCGGCACGACTGACCAGCTCGTCGAGACGGGTCTGGGTCAGGCGCAACCTGTCAGCGGTGCGTACCGATTGCAGCTTCAGGCGTTCGGTCGTCTCCAGCTGTTTCTTCACCGAGTCGATCGTGGCTGCCAGGTCCTCCGTCGACTCCGATGCGTCGAGCGATTCGAGTGTGGCGAGCTTGGAGCGGAGTGCCGCCGGGTCGATACGACGGATCATCGAGTCGATGTCATGACCCCGCCGGGCGATCGCCCAGGTTTCGTGCAGGCCGTCGTCGAGGCGGCCGACGATCGTCGTCATCCGGTTCTTCAATGGTCCGTCGGGCGTCGATTCGACCGTCGCGTGCAGTTTCGACGCCGAGCGCTGGGCGCTCTGCGCGAACTGGCGCCACGGCTCGCCGACCGTGAACGGGTCGAACGTGGCAGCGCGTCCCTGTCGTCGCAGGGCGACCGACACCACGGTGCCCACGAGGACGCCGAGCCCGATCGCGTACCACACCACGCGGGCGACGCTAGTGGGCCGGCGGTCTCAGTCGACGGGATGGATGTCGTCGGCGGTCAATGTCGTGAGCTGTTCGTCGCTGAGTTCGTCGGTGTCGGCGAGCCGGAGCGCCTGGTGGCCCACCGCCGCCTCGAACAGGTTGCGGACGAATCGACCGTTCCCGAACCCCCGGCCACGAGGCTCCGCCCCGATCACCGCCGAGAGGCGAAGTCGGCCGCTCTCGTCGAGGTGGTACTCCTGCTTCGCGGAGATCAGCTCGAAGATCGCAACCAGCTCGTCGGTGTCGTAGTCGGGGAAGTGAATCGTGCGGGTGAACCGGCTCTTCAACCCCGGATTCGAGTCGATCAGCTCCTGCATCTCCGCCGGGTATCCGGCGGCCACGATCGACAGATCGTCGCGGTGGTCCTCCATGAACTTCACGATCGTGTCGACCGCCTCGAGCCCGAAGTCGTTCTCCCCACCCCGAGCCAGTGCGTAGGCCTCGTCGATGAGCAGCGTCCCCCCGACCGCCGACTCCAGCACCATGCGCGTCCGGGTGGCGGTCTGCCCGACGAACCCGGCGACGAGATCGGAGCGATCGGTCTCGACGAGGTGACCCTTCGTGACCACCCCGAGCGATCGGAAGATCTTCGACAGCAACCGGGCCACGGTGGTCTTACCGGTCCCGGGATTCCCGCTGAACACCAGATGCTTGGAGGTCTCGATCGTCGGGAGGCCGCGCGACGCGCGCAGTCCCTGGATGCGCAGCAACGACGTCAGGCGACGAACCTCCTCCTTCACCTGATCGAGGCCCACGAGGTCGTCGAGGTCGGCCAACAGCTCCTCGATGGGCCGTTCCGGCGGCAGGTCGACCTCGGGTTCGTGTGCCGCGTCCGCTCCGACCGACGCTCCGGCCGGTTCCGTCGGCAGTCGCGTGTCCGGTCGGCCCGGGCGGGGGACCCCGTGCGCATCCATCGCCTGGAGCAGCACCGAGCGGAACCGATCGATCGCCTGCACCTCGGTCGGCGACGGAACCAGATCGATGGCGGCGGTCGCGTGGGCGAGGTCCATCGCCAGGCGGTAGTAGTCGTTCGACCGCCGTTCACGATCCCTCGCGTCGGCCTTGACGAGCAGGTCGAACAGCGTGCTCGGACGGTCCAGCCACTCGGCCCGCCCGCCGAACACATCGTCGTCGCGAAGCATCTGGGACGTGACGATCATCGGTGGGGACAACCTCGTACCGAGCGCCCGGATCCAGCCGTCGAGCTCGGCGGCGCTGTGGCGTCCGTCCGCGTCGATCACGGCCGACACGAGGTTCGAGGCCTCGATCACGCATTCGGGTCGATGGTCCTCGCCGCCCGAGAGGTGGTCGAGCGCGGTGGACATCGAACGGATGAATTCATCGGCCGTGTCATCGAACGCCTGGCCCATCGCCGGAAGACTACGCAGTCGGTGTCGAGCACCCCCGTCTGGGAAGATGGACGGATGGGGACGACAACGTGGGAGGCGCCGGGGCCGGGGACGTGGGAGCGCGACTCGTCGCACTTCGACACGACGGTGACGCCGCTGATGGTGGGGCTGATCGAGGATGCAGCCCCGACCGGCCTGCGCGAGGGGTTCGACCTGATCGGAGCGCCCCTCGACACGATGGACGTCAGGTTCGTCGAGGGCCAGATGTATCGGCGCCTGGTCCCGGTCATCGGGGGCAGCGGCCGCGGGGCGGGCAAGCCGCCCCCGACGTGGGTGATGCGGACGGTGTTCCGCGTCCACCCGCGCCTCCGCAGGCGAGCCCGGACTGCCGAGCGATCACTCGCCGGGAAGTCGTGGTCGGCGGAAGCCGATCGGTGGGAGTCGACGTGGAAGCCGACGCTGTCCGAGACCAATCGTCGACTCGCGGCCGTCGACCTGGCTGCCCTGTCGGACGAAGAACTCGCAGAGCACTTCGACGAGACGCTCCGGCATGCACGCGACGCGATGGTGCTCCACTTCCGGTTGCACATCGCCGACCTCGGCCCGATCGCGCTCCTCCTCGACCACACCGGCGAGTGGGGCATCGATGCCGGCGCCGTGATGCGGACGCTCACGGGCGCATCACCGGCGACCAGTGCACCGCAGGACGCGCTCCGGCCGCTGGCGCGTGAGATCGCTGCGGCGAACGCACGGCCGACCTCGCTCGACGAGGTGAGGGCGGTGAGCGAGGAAGCCGCTCGACTTCTCGAGGACTACCTCCTCGAGTTCGGCACGCGGCTCACGACGGGCTACGACGTCACACGTCTGATCCTGGCCGAGATTCCCGATGTGATCCTGTGGACGCTCGCGGACGAGCGGCTGCTCGACGATCGCACCGCCGCGCAAGCGGCGGCCGAACGTGGTGAAGACGCACGGGTCGAGGTCCGCGGCAACGTTCCGGTCGAGCACCGGGAGTTGTTCGACGAGCTGGTCGCCGACGCCCGGCGTCTCTACGGCCTGCGCGACGAGAACGGTCCGATCACCGCGGAGTGGCCCGGCGGCATCCTGCGCCTCATCCTGCTGGAGGCCGGCCGCCGACTCGTCGCTGCGGGACGGCTGCACTCCGTCGACCACGTCTTCGACCTCTCGGCCGTCGAGCTCCGCGGAGCACTCCGGGGCGAGCCTGGCCCACGCGCCGACGCGGTGTCGACCCGTCACGCTCGACGCCTCGGTCGTGCAGGGGTCGAGGGACCGTCGTATCTCGGCGCTGTCCCTGTCGAGCCCGACCTCGATGGTCTGCCGGACGCCATGGGGCGCATGATGCGCATGTCGGTGAACGCGGTCGCCCTGCTGGAGGCGCAACCCGACCTCGGCGCACTGCGGGGTACCGGCGTCGGCTCGGTCGCGTACACCGGTCGTGCGGTCGTGGTCGCCGACGCCGACGAGGCGCTCGAGCGTTGTGAGCCCGGCGATGTGATCATCGCCCGCTACACCGCGCCGACGTTCAACTCCGTGCTCGCCTCGGCGGGGGCTGTCGTGACCGAGCAGGGTGGCCTGCTGTGCCACACCGCCGTGATCGCCCGCGAGCTCGGGATCGCAGCGGTCGTCGGAGCGTCGGGAGCGATCGGCATCACCGACGGCGCAATCGTCGAGGTCGACCCGGTGGCCGGGACGGTGACCGTGCTCCCGTAGCTGTCCGCCGTTCACGCACCTGCGACCGACCGTGTTCTGCCGCACCGCCGAGGCGCCCCGGCGACCTCGATGGCGTGGGTCGAGAACTGCAGGTCTCGCCGATGTGACCGACGTTGGGCCACCCGGCACGATTCCGATTCCAGCGCAGCGTCTACCGACCGGTAGCTTCGGGCCGGTATGACGACAACCGATGCCACCCCGACCACGCCGTTCGACGCCGAGCCGCGCTTCGAGAGCGTGCAGCAGGTGCGCGACGCCCTGCGCGAGTCGAACTACCTCGCGGACGACGGCATCTCGGGCATCGTCTACCTCGCCGACCGCCTCAACAAGCCGATCCTGGTCGAGGGTCCGGCCGGGACGGGCAAGACTCAGCTGGCGAAATCGGTGGCCGAGATCATCGGAGCGAAACTGATCCGCCTGCAGTGCTACGAGGGTCTCGACGAGAGCAAGGCGCTCTACGAGTGGAACTACAAGAAGCAGCTGCTGCGGATCCAGACCGAGCGCGGGGAGGAGAACGCGGAGGACTGGACCGACATCAAGGACGACATCTTCTCCGACGAGTTCCTGCTCACCCGTCCGCTGTTGGAGGCGATCACGGCCGATGAGCCGGTCGTGTTGCTGATCGACGAAGTGGATCGCGTCGAGGTCGAGACCGAGGCGCTGCTGCTCGAGATCCTGTCCGACTACCAGGTGTCGATCCCCGAGCTCGGCACGATCGTCGCCAAGCAGATCCCACTCGTGTTCCTGACGTCGAACAACACGCGCGAGCTGTCCGAGGCGCTCAAGCGCCGCTGCCTGTACCTCCACGTCGACTACCCGCAGCTCGAGCGCGAGAAGGAGATCGTGCTCGCGAAGACCCCGGGCATCACCGACAATCTCGCCGACCAGGTCGCGCGCATCGTGCGGTCGATTCGCCAGCTCGATCTCAAGAAGAGTCCGAGCGTGTCGGAAACGCTCGACTGGGCCCGGACGCTGATGCTGCTCAACATCGAGACGATCGACGAACAGACGGCCAAGGACACCCTGAACATCCTCCTGAAGTACCAGACCGACATCGCGAAGGCCGCCAAGGAACTTTCGGTCGATGACTGAGGGTTCGCAGTCATGACAGACGTCGCCGCACCCGGCTCGCACGAGAAGAAGCAGGGCGGCATGCTCGATCTGCTCAACGGTTTCGTCGTCGAGCTCCGCAATGCGGGGCTTCCCGTCTCGTTGACGGAGAACCTCGACGCGATGGAGGCCGTTCAGCACATCCCGATCGAGGATCGTGACGCGTTCAAGTACGCGCTGGGAGCGACGCTGATCAAGAACCACGCACACTGGCGCAGTTTCGAGACGGTGTTCGAGGTGTACTTCAGCCTGCGGGGGCCGGAGTACAGGATCGCCGAGGGTGACGGCGACACCGATCTCGACGAGTTCTGGCGCGAGATGCAGGAGATGCAACAGCAGGGTGAAGGCAAGGGTCAGGGCGGCATGGATTCCATGACGCCCGAGGAGATCGCCCAGATGCTGATGCAGGCGTTGATGAACGGCGACCAGGGCATGATGCGAGCGATGGCCAAGCAGGCGGTCCAGCGCTTCGCCGGGATGGAACCGGGCCGACCTGTCGGCGGCACGTACTACCTGTACCGGACGCTGCGGAACCTCGACCTCGACAACATGCTCGAGAAGATGATGGAGGCCTCACGCCAGGAGGCCTCGGGCGAGCTGACCTCGCTCGAGGAGCGTCTCGAGAAGGAGGAGTACGAGGACCGGATCGAGAAGTTCAAGGGCGAGATCGAAGCCGAGATCCGACGTCGCCTCGTCGCCGATCGCGGGGCCGAGGCGATGGCGAAGACCCTCCGCAAGCCGTTGCCCGAGGACGTCGAGTTCATGCACGCCTCTCGCGACGAGATGGTCGCCCTCAAGAAGTCGCTGTATCCGCTCACCCGCAAGCTGGCGGCTCGGCTCGCGCGCAAGCGCCGGCACGGCCGCAAGGGCCCGCTCGACTTCCGCAACACGGTGCGTCACTCGCTGAGTTACGGCGGTGTCCCCGCCGAACCGAAGTTCAAGTATCCGCGTCCGTCGAAGCCCGAGCTGATCGTGATCGCGGACATCTCGGGGTCGGTCGCCGCGTTCGCACGGTTCACCCTGATGCTCGTCTACGCCATCCAGAACCAGTTCTCGAAGGTCCGCTCGTTCGTCTTCATCGACGGGATCGACGAGGTCACCGACTACTTCAAGGCCACCGAGGACATCCAGGAGGCGATCCACCGGGTCAACACCGAGGCCGACGTGGTGTGGGTCGACGGGCACTCCGACTACGGTCACACGTTCGAGGTGTGGTGGAACCGGTACGGCAAGGATGTCGGCCCGAAGTCGACGGTGCTGCTGCTCGGCGACGCCCGGAACAACTACCACGCGAGCCAGAGCTGGGTGGTCAAGGAGATCCAGCAGAAGGCCCGCCACGTCTACTGGCTGAATCCGGAGCCGAAGAGTTACTGGAACACCGGCGACTCGATCGTGGGGGAGTACGGCACGTACACCGACGGTGTCTACGAGTGCCGCAACCTGCGCCAACTCGAGTCGTTCGTCGACCTACTCGCCTGACTTCTTCTCAAGAATCCCTCAAGACGGACCGATGAACTGGGCAGCGGTCAACCGTCAGCCTTCAGGAGCCACCATGTCGAGCCAAGATCCCAGCGCCCACGCCGCGGCGTTCGAACGTCCCGCCGACTTCGAGTTCATGGTGCGGGAGGCATGGCTCGCGTTCCACCACGAGATCGACGAGGCCGTTGCCGGACTCGAACTCGAGGTCGCGAGCATCGACCCCGGCGTGATCCGCCTGCGGAGCGGCCGGTCACTCACCCTCCTGCAGTTGGCCCAGCACTGCCATGCACGCCCTCGCGACGAATGGGCCGACCTCATCGTCGCCCATCTCCGGACGATGACGGCTCACCTCGACCAGATCGCCGAGCCGTCATCGATGTTCGATCTGCGAATCCGGCTCGTTCCCGACACCCCGACGGATGCCGCCGTTCTGCGCCAACTCGGCGGCCGACCCTTCGCCGACGGCATCGTGCAGGTGCTCGCTGTCGACGTCGATGATGCCGTGCGATGCGTCCCGACGAGCGAGGTCGCCGCACACGGATGGGACATCGACGAGGCCTGGGCGAGTGCCCTCGCGCAAACCGAGTTGCTCGAGGTGCCCGACGAGATCCACGTGATCGACATCGGCGGCGCCGAGATGATCCACGTGTTCGGTGAGCGACCGTTCATCGCCGGCATGATCGGTGCGATCGACGACGTGATCGCCGAGTACGCCCACATCGGCGAACGAGGTGCGATCGTCTCGATGCCGATTCGTCACAGCGTGCTCGTCCATCCGATCGACGACTCGACGGTACGACCGGCCATCGCCGGGATGATCCCGATCACCCGTCAGCTGTTCAAGCAGGGACCCGGATCGGTGAGCCCGCACCTGTACTGGTGGCGGGACGGTGCGCTGGAGTGGATCCCGACGTTCTTCGACGGCACGCCCTCGGGCGTCGAGGTCTACCCGTCGTCCGAGCTGTCCGACCTCGTCGCCGACCTCACCCGCTGACGCTCGCCAACAGTCCCCCGACCTCGGAGCGGCTGCGGAGACGATGGACGGTCGCATGTGACCAGAAGTCTCCGGTTGCGTCACCCTCGTACACCTCCCGATACAGCGGGTCGTGCCGCCACGCCCAGAGGAGGATGTTGCGGTCCGGATCACGGCTGATCAGGTTGCGCAACGACTCCCGATTCCCGCCCCACAGCTCCTCACGGGTGATGGCTCGCCGGAGCGATCGCCTCAGGAGGCGCCACATCGACACCCGGCGGGGAAGGTCGATCCAGACGATCGTGTCGGCGCGACGCTGGGTGATGTCGCTGACGTTGCGATGGTTCCCGGGCGCGACCCAACCACCGGAGGCCCCGTCGGCTTCGGCGATCGCAGCGATCACCATCGCGCGGAATTCGGGTGTGGGAGCCGGTGTCCAGCCCGGGCCGTGCATCAACTCGTCGAGTTCGATCACCGGCGCACCGATCCGCTCGGCCAGCGAGCCGGCGAGACGGGACTTGCCGGCTCCGGAGGACCCGACGACGGCGACGCGACGCATCCTGCGAGCGTATGGCGACCCGATCCGTTCGAGCGATGCTCGGCGACCGACGATCACGTTGCGGAGTGGGACGCCTCCGTGGGGTGATGCGCCGCAGGGAACGATGCGCACCTGATGTCGTCGTGGTGGAGTTCGGCGCGACCGGCCCGGGCAGCTCGATCGCCGGGCCGGGCGAGCACGACAGCGGAGAAGGCCGGGTCGTCGATCTGGTACCGTTCGGCATGACGTTGATCGAGAAGCTTTCCGCCATTGCCGCTGTGACGATCGTCGGGGGTATCGGCGTCGTCGGCACCGCCGCCGCGATCAACGAGGAATCGGCAACGCTCGAGGCGGAACTTGCGAAGGCCGGACCCGTGAGTTCGTGGGTGCCGATCGAGTCGTATCGGGCATTCGACAGCCGAGTGGTGCAAGGAGATGTCTCGGAGCGGCTCTTCAGCGGTGAGTTCTTCTACCTCAACGTCACCTCGGATGAGGATCAGGTTGCCCAGATTCCCACCGACGCCACCGGTGTCACCTACAACGCAACCGCCGTCAGGACCAGCGCCCGCGGCTTCATGCAGATCGCGGCGCCAGAGGTCGAGCCCGGGTCGACATCGACACTGAACTGGTTCTCGGAGAACTCCGTGATCGCCAACAGCGGTTCTGTCCAACTCGGTGTGATCGAGCCCGGAGTCACCCGCCAACTGAAGGGCTGTGCCGACGGCGGATGCATCCTCGTCTACGTCGGTGGCCCGTCGACCGCTGCGACCGACTGGTTCATCGACATCACGGGCTACTACGTCGCGAACTGACGTCAGCCATGTGAGGGGGCGGCGCGTCAGCTGCCGCGCTGGTAGTTCGGGGCTTCCTGCGTGATCGTGACATCGTGGGGATGAGATTCCTCGCGGCCCGCCGTCGTCACGCGCATGAAGCGGGCGTGGCGCAGCCCGTCGAGCGTCGCCGCACCCGCGTAGCCCATGCCGGAGCGCAGGCCACCGACGAGCTGGTACAGAACGTCACCGAGTGGCCCTGCGTACGGGACGCGCCCCTCGATCCCCTCGGGCACGAGCTTCTGGCTCGCCGCGCCGACCGCGGTCCGGCCGGACGAGGACTGGCCCGTCGCATATCGATCGGCGCTGTCGCCGGTCATCGCACCCATCGATCCCATCCCGCGGTAGCTCTTGTATCGGCGGCCGTCCATCAGCTCCATCTCACCCGGCGACTCCTCGGTGCCGGCGAGCAACGACCCGATCATCACGGTCTCGGCACCGGCGGCGATCGCCTTGACGATGTCGCCGGAGAACGTGATGCCACCGTCAGCGATGATCGGCACGCCGAGTCGTTGCGCTCTCCGTGCCGTGTGCCAGATCGCCGACAGCTGGGGCATACCGGCACCCGACACGACACGCGTCGTGCAGATCGAGCCCGCGCCGACGCCGACCTTGATCGCGTCCGCGCCCGCCTTCGCGAGCGCCTCGACACCTTCCTCCGTGACGACGTTTCCGGCGGTGACGGGCAGCGACGGCCAACTCCCCTTGATCCGTTCGATGGCCTTCACGACGTTGGCCGAATGACCGTGCGCGGTGTCGATCGACACCGCGTCGACGCTCATCGCGACGAGTGCGGCGACGCGCTCTTCGAGGTCGGCCCCGACACCCACCGCTGCGGCGGCGCGGAGGCGGCCCTGACCGTCCCGCGAGGCATTCGGGAAGTCGAGGCGCTTCTGGATGTCCTTGACGGTGATCAGCCCGGCGAGGCAGCCCGCCCCGTCCACCAGGGGCAGCTTCTCGATCCGGTGCTGCTGGAGGATCGCGCGCGCGTCGTCGAGCGATGTGCCGACCTCGGCGGTGACCAGACCGCCCCGATCGTCGTTCGCGGCGGTCATGAACTCGGTGACGGGGCGATCGAAGTCGCTGCCCTCGCAGAACCTGATGTCGCGGTTGGTGAGGATGCCGAGGAGGTGGCCGTCGTCGTCGGTGATCGGCACTCCGGAGAACTTGAATCGGTGCATCAACGACTCCGCCTCGTGGAGCAGGGCCGTCGGCGGGAGCGTCACGGGGTCGGTGATCATCCCCGACTGAGATCGCTTGACCTTCTGGACCTCGCTGGCCTGATCTGCGATCGACATGTTGCGGTGGATGACCCCGATGCCACCGTTGCGAGCCATGCCGATGGCCATCCGCGCCTCGGTGACCTTGTCCATCGCAGCCGACACGAGCGGTATCGCCAGCTCGATGTCACCTGCGAAGGTCGCCGAGGTGTCGACGGCATCGGGCAGGGTCTCGGACCACCCGGGGACGACGACGACGTCGTCGAACGTGAGTGCCTCGAACCGGTCGAAGAAGCCGTCGTTGACGTTCTCGGATGTGCCGGACTCGGGGGTGGTGGCGTCGGTCATGTCTGGACCTCGGATTTCAGGAGCGGTCGGATGCGCACAGTCCCGCCAGCGTCTCGACGAGGAGCTGATGCTCGGTGTCGTGGACGGCGGCGGCGAATGCCTCCAGTGTGCCAGACGCGTCGACGGGAACGACCCGTGAGGCGAGAACGGGTCCGTCGTCGACGCCTTCGTCGGGGACGAGGTGGACCATCACGCCGGATTCGGAGCGTTCACCCGCAACGGCCTGGTCCCATGCCCGCTCGATCGCTTCGGTTCCCGGCAGGTCGCCCGGCAGTGCGGGGTGGAGGTTGACGACGCATCCGGGGAACCGATCGAGGAACTCGCTGGTCAGGATTCGCATCCACCCGGCGAGCACCACCCAGTCGGGCTCGAACGATGCCACGGCGCCGGCGAGTCGGGCGTCGTAGTGGCGCCGCTCCTCACCGTCGAGCCGGGCCACCAGTTCGGCGTCGATGCCGGCGTTCTCCGCACGGGTGAGCGCGTAGGCGTCGGCGCGGTTCGAGACGACACCGACGACGTGGGCATCGATCGTCCCGGCGGCGCATCCGTCGATGACGGCCTGCAGGTTCGATCCCGACCCCGAGGCGAGCACCACGATCCGTTGCATCCGGCGCTCCCGTCAGACCAGCGCGACCGATCGAGGGCCGGACACGAGCCGTCCGATCCGCCACGTGGTCTCGGGGATCGCGCCCTGCACGTCGTCAGCGTCAGCCGGGTCGCACACGACGACCATTCCGATGCCCATGTTGAGCGTGCGGTAGAGCTCCTCGGTGGACATCTGCGGCGTGAGTTCACGCACGAGGCGGAACAGCGGTGGAACCGGCCACGAGTTCAGCTCGATCTCGGCGCCGATGTCGTCGGGAAGCACGCGGGGGAGGTTCTCCGGCAAGCCGCCGCCCGTGATCTGGGCGAGCGCCTTGACCGTGCCCGAGGCGAGCGCGCTCCGAAGTGGATCGAGGTAGTTCCGGTGCGGTTCGAGCAGGGCATCACCCAGCGGCCGGTCCATCCCGGCCGGTGTCACATCCATCGGCGCCCATTCGAAGACCTTGCGCAGCAACGAATATCCATTGGTGTGGGGTCCCGACGAACGCAGACCGATCAACACGTCACCCGCGGCGACGTCGGGACGGGGGAGCAGTGTGGATCGATCGGCGACACCGACGAGGGTCCCGGCGATGTCGAAGGCGCCCGGCTGGTACACGCCGGGCATCTCGGCGGTCTCGCCGCCCAGGACGGCGCAGTTTGCCGCCCGACAGGCCTCCGACATCCCCGTCACGATCTCCGCGACCATCCCGGCGTCGAGGACGCTCGCCGCGATGTAGTCGAGGAAGAAGAGCGGCCGCGCATTCTGTACGAGCACGTCGCCGATGCAGTGATTGACGATGTCGACCCCGACGCCGCGCACGCGTCCGAGTCGGGCGGCGAGCTCGACCTTCGTTCCGACGCCGTCCGTCGACGCGACCAGCACGGGATCGTCGAGTTCGGTGATCGCCGCGGCCGAGAACACGCCGCCGAAGCTGCCCACTCCGCGGAGCACGCCACGTCCCGAGCCGACGTCGTGCGTGGATTCGACGGCTGCCTTCATCTCGGCGACCGCCCGTGTTCCCTCGTCGATGTCGACGCCCGCATCGGCGTATGACGCCAGTGAGGCGCCGGGAGCGCGCCATCCGATGTCGCGACGAACCTGCATTCCGTCGAAACGGATGGCGTCCATTCGCGCGTAGGCGATTCGCCGCGCCTCGCGCAGGTCCTGTCCGACGCCCGTGACCGCCAGGACGCGTCCCCCGCGACACGATCGTCCGTGACTCCGGCGTCGAAGCGCAGCGCCACGCCGTCGTGGGCGTGGTTGAACGCCTCCTCGTCCTCGACGAGGTCGACGATCCGCGCGCCCGACTGCGGTGTTCCGGGGTATCCGGCGGCGGCGGCCACCACCGTGACCGACGACTGCGTCCGGGTCACCAGCGGCACGCTGGTCACGTCCCCGAAGGTCGCGGCCAGCGCGAGTTCCGCCAGATCGGTTTCGACGAGCGGGAGCACCGCTTGGGCCTCGGGATCACCGAATCGCGCGTTGTACTCGATCAGCCGCGGTCCGTCGGCGGTCAGCATCAGGCCCGCGTAGATCACGCCCACGTACGGCGTCCCGGCGGCGGCGAAGTGCGTGACGACGGGCAGGACGAAGGTGTCGAGGAGCTCGTCGGGATCGAGTGGGACCGGCGCGGGCGCGTAGGCCCCCATGCCGCCGGTGTTCGGGCCGGTGTCACCCTCGCCGATCCGTTTGTGGTCCTGGGCGAGCGGCAGTGCAACCGCGCGGGTTCCGTCGCACAGCGCCAGCAGCGAGAACTCGGGCCCGGAGATCCGCTCCTCGAGGACGAACGCGCCCGATACGGCCGCATCGACGATCGCGGCGTCGGTCTCGCCGGGCGAGTCGGGGACGACCACGCCCTTGCCGGCGGCGAGACCGTCGAGCTTCACCACGACGGGGGCGCCGAGGTCGTTCCACCATCGCCGGGCGGCGTCGACCACCGACGTCGTCGACGCCGGGTCGAAGCGGGCGAACGCGGGTCCGGGGATCCCGAGATCTGCGGCCAGTTGACGGGCAAACCCCTTCGAGGCCTCGAGCCGTGCGAGTTCCGCAGTCGGTCCGAAGCACGGAATTCCGCGGCGAGCGCACTCGTCGGCGGCCCCGGCCACCAGCGCGGCCTCGGGTCCGGGGATCACCAGGTCGGTGTCGTCCGTGCTCGCCGCGCCGAGGTCGTCGGCCAGCCGCACGTGGTGGCCGGTGCGTCGACAAGCCCAGGCGAGCGCTTGCTCGCGGCCACCGCCGCCGAGGATCAGGACCCGCATCAGTGGAGCACGCCCTCGAAGGCCAGCTTCGCTTGCGCATCGCCGACGGCGAGGGGATAGTCGCCCGTGAAGCAGGCGTTGCAGTAGCCGTCGTCGCCGCCGCTGTCGCGACCGGCCACGGCGCGCATCATGCCGTCGAGCGAGAGGAACGCCAGGCTGTCGGCGCCGATGTGTGACTGCATCTCGGCGACCGTGAGCCGGGCGGCCATCAGGTCGTCGTCATGGCCCATGTCGACGCCGAAGTGGCATGCATGGGTGATCGGCGGGCAGGTGATGCGCAGGTGCACCTCGCTGGCCCCGGCGTCGCGGACCAACTTGACGAGCGGCCCCGCGGTCGTGCCTCGGACCAGGGAGTCGTCGATCATGATCACCCGTTTGCCATCGAGGTTCTCGCTCAGCGCGTTGAACTTGAGCGCGACCCCGCGTTCGCGGATGTCCTGTGTGGGTTCGATGAAGGTCCGCCCGATGTATCGGTTCTTGATCAGCCCGTCGTTGAACGGGAGCCCGCTCTCGTTCGAGAAGCCGATCGCAGCCGGGATCGACGAGTCGGGCACCGGGATCACCACGTCGGCGTCGACCATCGATTCGCGGGCCAACTCGACGCCGAGCTGTTGGCGGACGTGGTGGACCGACTTGGCGGCCCACACCGAATCGGGGCGCGAGAAGTAGACGAACTCGAACGTGCACCGGGCACCGTTGGGTTGCGGTGCGAGGACCTGCTGGCGCTCGATCTCCGCCCCACGCAGGGTGACCATCTCGCCGGGCTTCACCTCGTCGATGTCGACGCACCCCAGAGTCGACAGCGCGCAGGTCTCGGAGGCGACCGCGTGACCTCCGTGCGGCAGGCGACCGACCGACAGCGGCCGGAATCCCCACGGATCCCGTACGGCGATCACCTGGTCGGCAGCGAGAATCACGAGGGAGAACGCTCCCTTCCAGGCCGGCAGCGTGCGCTCGATCCGCTCCTGCCAGGTCCGGCCACCTGCCGCGGCGAGCATCAGCGTGAACACCTCGGTGTCACTCGTCGCGGTCAGCCCGAAGCCGCGGTTGAGCAGCTCGTCGCGCAGTGCCGTCGCGTTGACGAGGTTGCCGTTGTGGGCGAGCGACAGAGGTCCGTGCATCGTCTCGACGAGGAACGGCTGGATGTTGCGCTCGGCATTCGAACCGGTTGTCGAGTACCGGGTGTGGCCGATCGCGTGGTAGCCGGTGAGCGGCTTGAGGGCGTCGGGCGAGAAGACGGTCGAGACGAGACCCGGCCCCTTGTGGACCCGGGCCCGCCGGCCATCGCTGACCCCGATGCCCGCGGCCTCCTGTCCGCGGTGCTGGAGCGCGAACAACCCGAAGAACGCGAGTTGGGCGACACCGTCGCCGTGCGGTGTCGAGAGCCCGAGCACGCCGCACTCGTCGTGCGCGACATCGTCGGCGGTGAACTCGGCGGGGACCGCCTGAACCGGGATCGATCGGGTCATGTCACTCCAGATGGGCCACCGCAGCACGAATGCGAGGGGCGGCGGGATAGTCGGCGTAGACGAACGACTTTCCGGTGAGTCGTTCGTAGGCATCAACGTAGCGTGCCGTGGTCGCCGCCCAGACTTCTTCGGGGAGGGTCGGAACGTCTCCGTCGCCGCGGAAGTCGACCGCGGCGAGTGCGCGGCGCACCACTTCCTTGTCGAGGCTCTCGGGCTCGTTGCCCGCGGCGAGCCGGTCGGGATACGTGGAGGCCACCCACCACCGTGACGAATCCGGTGTGTGCACCTCGTCGATCAGCAACAGCTCGCCGGAGTCGGAGATCCCGAACTCGTATTTCGTGTCCGCGAGGATCAGGCCGGCAGCGCGGCCGAGCGCGACGCCTCGCTCGAAGACAGCGAGAGCTGCAGTCTGCACCTGCTCCCACAGCCGCGGTTCGACCAGCCCTTGCTCGGCGACCTCGGTACACGTGATCGGAACGTCGTGCGAGCCGGCCGCTCCCTTCGTCGTCGGGGTGACGATCGGATGGGGGAGCGCCTCGTTCTTCCGGAGCCCGTCGGGCAACCGGTGCCCGTAGACGGTTCGTTCCCCGCGTGCATACGCGGTCCACAACGCCGTGTCGGTGACGCCGGTGATGTGGCCCCGGACGACCACCTCCACCGCCAGCGGCCTCGCCGACCGCGCGATGGTGACGTTCGGATCCGGGATGTCCACCACGTGGTTGTCCACGATGTCCGATGTCTGCTCGAACCACCACGCCGACAACTGGTTGAGGACCTGTCCCTTGTACGGAACCCCGGCGATGATCCGATCGAACGCCGACAGTCGATCGGTGGTGACGAACAGACGTTGGCCACGCCGCTCGCCCCCGAGTGCATACGACACCCGGACCTTGCCGTCGCGGCGATCGTGGAGCGGCAGGTCGATCTCCGTCAGCGGCGCGGGTGCCGGAGTCGGTGGTCGGGTCGAACTCATCTCAGAGCTGCTTCGCGTGGGCGACGCCGGCCTCGAAGATGCGCAGCCCCATGTGGGCGGCTCCACCGCCACCGCGACGGTGATGAGGATGTTGGCGGACCACGATGTGGTTCTCCGGGTGCGGCATCAGACCGAGCACGAGGCCCGTCGGGTCGCTCACCCCGGCGATGTCGCGGACGGATCCGTTGGGGTTCGTGCTCCGGTAGCGCAGCGCGACCTGGCCCGCGGCGTCGAGTGACTCGGGATCCGGGTGGACGTACCGTCCTTCGCCATGGGCGATCGGGCAGTGGAGCGTGTCGTCGATTCCCTTCGTCCAGATGCTGTTGCTCCTGGCCGCGCGCTCGAGGACCACCCACCGACAGTCGAACGCCCCCTGCGCATTGTGTCCGAGTGAGCCGGGAAGCAGGCTCGTCCGGCTCAGGACCTGGAACCCGTTGCAGATCCCGAGGAGTGGTCGGCCCTCTCCGACGAAGGTGTGCAGGCGATCGCCCAGCCCGAGGGTCAGGTCGAGAGCGAGCATCCGGCCGGCGCCCAGCGAGTCGGCGTAGCTGAACCCGCCTGCGACCACGGCCAGGCGGGCATCGTCGAGAAGGCGCCGGGAGTCGACCAGCTCCTTCGCGAGCACGATGCGTGCATCGGCGCCGGCGAGGTCGAGCGCCGCGGCGACATCGCGATCACGATTGGTGCCGGGCCCGGCGATGACCAGAGCTGGAACGCGGCTCATGATTCCTCCCCGTCGGCGGGCGTGCTGCCGCTGGTCGGGATGCCTTCGGCGGGTGGACCAGCGAGTTCGTCGAATGCCACGGCGTCGAGATGGGTCCGACTGTTGAAGGCATCGGCGAGATCGGAGACGTGGATCGGTTCGACCCCGGGGAGCGACAGCCAACCCGTTTCGTTCACCTCGCCGAGGGCGACAGCATCGTCATCCATGATCCGGCGGAAGGCCTGCACGCTGCGCGGCTCGATCTCGACGATCATCCGACCGATCGACTCGCTGAACAACGCGGTCGCCAGGTCATCGTGAGGGAGTGCGCTGACCGACGCTCCGAGTCGACCACCGATGCACATCTCGGCGAGTGCCACGGCAAGTCCCCCCTCGCTCACGTCGTGGCAGGACACGATCAGCCCGGCCTGCATTGCGGCGTGGAGATGTCGATAGTGGATTGCTGCGTCGGTGTCGGGAGCCGGCACGACGCCCGGGTTGTCCGGCTCGCCGTGGACGAGGTCGAAGTGTGAGCCCGCGAACTCGGTCTCGGTCGAGCCGATGAGCATCAGGACGTTGCCGGGGGTCAACAGGTCGGGGGTGACGCAGCGGTCGGCGTCGGGGACGTGGCCGACCGCGGTGATCACCAGGGTCGGAGGCACCGCATGGCGCTCGCCGTCACCGCCGACGTACTCGTTGTTCAGGGAGTCCTTGCCCGAGACGAACGGGGCGTTGAACATGAAGGCAGCTGCGCAGCATCCGTCGACTGCCGCGACGAGGTCGCCCATCGTCGTCTCACGCCGGGGATCGCCCCACGAGAAGTTGTCGAGCAGCGCGATCCGATCGGGGTCGGCGCCGACGGCCACGACGTTGCGGACCGCCTCGTCGACGGCGGCGAACGCCATCGCCTCGGGGTCGTGCAACCCGTACCAGGGGTTGACACCGATGCCGATCGCGATGCCGTGTTCGTCGGTGGGTTGCGCGAGGACCACGCCGTCGGCGGGGCCGTCCGACGCAGCTCCGACGAGCGGGCGAACGACGGTCGAACCGAGGATCTCGTGGTCGTAGCGGTGGATCGTTGCCGCCTTGGAGGCGATGTTCGGATGGCGCAGGAGTGCCAGGAGCGTTGCTGCGGGGTCGTCGACGCTGCGAGACGTGGCACCGCTTCGCTGGGGGTCGGGCATCGTGGCGTCCATGCGGCGTTGCGGGCGGCCATCGTGCAGGAACTCGGTATCGAGGCGCGCAACCACCTCGTCGCCGTTCCGAACGACGAGGACGCCGTCGCCGGTGAACGACCCGATGTCGGACCAACCCACGCCGTGCTTCTCGCACCGCTTGGCGAGGGCGCTGACCCCGCGGGGCGGCACGGAGACGACCATGCGCTCCTGTGCCTCGGAGAGCCAGACCTCCCACGGCTCGAGACCGGGGTACTTCCGTGGAACGAGCGCGAGGTCGACATTCGCCCCGATTCCCTCCGCCATCTCACCGATGGCCGACGAGAGCCCGCCTGCGCCGCAGTCGGTGATGGCGGAATACATCTCCTCGGCTCCGACCAGGACGTCGATCAGGAGCTTTTCGACGATCGGATCGCCGATCTGGACGCTCGCCCCGGCCACCTCGCCGGTCGTCGCGTCCATCGTCGCCGAGGAGAACGTGGCCCCTCGGATGCCGTCGCGGCCCGTTGCGCCGCCGAGAACGATGACCCGGTCGCCGGGGTGCGGCCCTTCGTGCAGCCGTCGGGTCGTTGCCGATCCGATGCATCCTGCGAACACGAGGGGGTTCGTTGTGTAGGCCGGATCGTAGAGGATCGCCCCGGCCACCGTCGGCAGGCCGATCTTGTTTCCGTAGTCCGCGACGCCGTCGATCACACCGGTCTGGATCCGCCGCGGATGCAGGGATCCGTCGGGGAGTTCGGACAGTGGGAGATCGGTCGGCCCGAAGCAGAGGATGTCGGTCACGGCGATCGGTTTGTGGGCGATGCCGAGGATGTCCCGGATGACTCCGCCGACACCGGTGTTCGCGCCGCCGAACGGCTCCACAGCCGAGGGATGGTTGTGTGTCTCGGCCTTGAGCGCGAGCGTCGTTCCCTTCTGGAACTCGACCACGCCGGCGTTCCCGACGAACGCGGAGCGGACGAAGGGAGCGGCGATCGCTTCCGTGCACTCGCGGAGTTGGCGCATCAGCGGAGCCCGCTCACTGGCCTCGGCATCGCCCGGCTCGAGCGCACGGACGACCGCTCGGAAGGTCTTGTGGGCGCAGTGCTCGCTCCACGTCTGTGCGAGCGTCTCCATCTCGACATCGGTCGGATCACGGTCCAGTGCGACGAAATGGTCGCGGATCACCCGGAGTTCCTCGATGTCGAGGTACAGCGAGCGCTCGGTGTTGACCGCCGCCAGTCCGATGTCGTCGAGGTCGCGGATCGGAATCACCTGGACGACTCCATCGGCATCTTCGGAGCCAGGATGCGTCGGCTCGATCGTCCCGTCGGCCCAACGTTCGACGATCGGGTTCACGAGCAGCCGGGCGACGACCGTCCGCATCGTCGCTTCGTCGACCTCGGCGTCGAACTCCACCCGGAGGCCGGTCGACGCATGGTCGATGTCGATCTCGAGCGCCTGCGCGGCACGGTGGACGGCATCGGCCGACGTGTCGGTGACGCCCGGGAGCAGCCCGATCTCGACCGCGCGTCCGGACGGGATACTCCAGGTGCCCATCTGCAGCAGAGGGTCGACGAGCAGACCGTGCAGCTTCTGCAGGTCTGCGTCGGAGAGGTCGCCTTCGATGTGCACGATGTCCGCGATCGAGATCCCGCCGAGGCGGGCGAGGCCCAATGCCGCAGCGGCGGCCGTGATCTGACCGATCCTCGGATCAGGATCGAGCGATCTGATGGTCATGCGATGTCGTTGGGACACGGCGCGACCATACGGAGCCGACGGCGGAACGGCCAGCCTTTCCCGGGAAATGTCACAGAGCCGTCGCGTGGCGAACGGGCCGGTCGCCCGAGCGTGCGTGCGTCAGATTCCGAGTTCGACGAGTGCTGATGCGGTGAGCGGCTGGACGAACTCCGGAGTCGGGTAGTTCGGAACCCAGGCGGCGCTGTCGGTGCGGACGACCGTGATCGTCTCGGCACCGAGTTGCGGGACACCGCTCACCTTGCGAACGATTCCCTGGGCATCGACCCAGATCTCGATGCTCGTCGCCAAGGACGTCGTCGGATCGACGGCCGCCGGCGGAACCGGCGCCGGGGCACCATCGACCGGTGCCGCGGGCTCCACCGGGCCGGACTGGTCGACGGGGACGGTTCCGTCGACCGGTGCTGCGGCGTCACCGCCGAGCATCGCGACGTCGAGGGAAAGGGACAATCGACGGGTGGGGACGCCCGACACGGTGGTCTCGCCGGCATCATCGATGGTCACGCTGCTCCGAATCGACGTCGGCAGCAACTCGTCGAGGCGGCGGACCCAGTCGGCGCGTTCGAGACGGTCGTCGAGCGGGAACCGGCCGCGCTCGAGCTGGTACCACTGATCGCCGTCGCTCCTGCGGATGAGAGCGGCCTCGCCGTAGGTGAGGATCTGGAGGTCGGGTCCGGTGGGACGGGTCACGTCGACCTGGCTGACGTTGGTCTGGAAATCGGTGGTCACCCGGTAGGTCAGGTCGGGTGCGCCCGGAAGGCCTTCGAGGACGAACTCGGCCGTCCGGATCGGCGCCGCCGCCGGAGTGGCGTTCGGGAAGGCGAGAGGCGCATCGACCTCGGCGGGGTCGCCCTCGACGACTTCCTCTTCGCCGAAGTGCTGCTCGTAGAGGTCGGGGCCGTAGGTGTAGGCGGCATATCCGCCGCTCACGAGGATCCCGAGCATCACGAGCCGGCCGAGCAGACGCCCGAACGACGAGCCCTGCTTCTTCTTCTTCGCCTTCGCGCCGGTCGAGGACTGCTGGCCGAGCAGATCCTCGAGCGTCAGCGGCGTCGCCGCAGCAGGTGGCGGCGCCGGCTTGACCGCGGTCACCGGCGGTAGCGCCGGCATGCTCTGCTCGAGCGGCGCGAACGCGGGGTCGGCCGAGAGGACCGCTGCCGGACCGGTCACCAGGGCGGGTGCCGGTGGGTCGTCGGTCGGTGTCGGCGCGCTGTCGGCCGAGGTTGCCGCGGTGAAGGTCGGCAACGGAGCGGGAGGCGTCCGCTCGGCGTCGGTCGGTGCCGGGCCTCGCGGTGTGCTCGGCGGCGGTGGGAGCACCGCGTTCGGCAGCGCCTGCAGGGCCGGAGGCGGCAGGAAGGCCGGAGGAGCCGGAACGACCGGGATCCCGGCGGTCGGGATGTCGTCGGACGGGAGCTCCTTCGTCACACCGGCCGAACCGGCGTGCTGCGCCGGGTGTACCGCGTGGTCCGCATCGATCAGGTCCGTCACAACTGTATTCATCGGCCCGTTCGGCCCGTTCTTGAGCACGAGACCGGCCGTTCCGACCGGTCGGCGTACGATCCGGCGGTGGCAACGACCCCCGAATCCACGCGGATCACCTTGATTCGCCACGGCGAATCCAACGTGACCGTTCAGCGGGTGATCGGCGGGCACCGCTCGTGCACCGGACTCAGTGACCTCGGCCGCCGACAGTCAGAGCGCCTCGCTCGTCGACTCGACGCCAGCGGCGAACTCGCCGCCGACGTGTTCCTGTCGAGCAGCTTTGCCCGCGCCGTCGAAACAGCGCAGATCATCCGGACCGCGATCGGCGCCGACGCGATCGAGCAGTGGCCCGAGTTCGGTGAACACGACCCGGGTGCGGAGATCGACGGGATGACGTTCGACGACTACGTGGCGCACTTCGGAACCCCGGATTGGTCGGGTGATCCGGGTGCGGAGATCTTCCCCGGGGGTGAGACGACGGCGTCGTTCCACACGCGGGTCCGAGGCGCGCTCCGGCGGGTTCTGGAGACGCATGCGGGTGCGGACGTGGTCGTTTCCTGCCATGGGGGAGTGGTCGACGCCGCCTTCCGGTACGCACTCGACCTGCCCGTGACGGGTGGATTCGCGCTGCACACGCTGAACACGTCGTTGACCGAGTTCGTCGCACCCGGTCGGCCCGGCGAGGCCTGGCGGCTCGTGCGGTACAACGACGCCGCGCATCTCGCTGGTCTCCCCTCGGCAACGGAGCGGACCTCGACGTGAAGTGGGTCGTCGTCGGCGCCGGATCCGCTGGTTGCGTTGCGGCGCGACGCCTCTGCGACGCCGGCCACCATGTCACGCTGGTCGAGGCGGGCCCACCGCTCGAAGCGGGGGCGGTGCCGCCGGAGATCGACGGTGACGATTGTTTCGCTGCACTCGGCGCCGAGGGTCGCATCCACGAGGATCTGTCCGCCCGGCGTACCGCCACCGGAGGAGTGACCCGATATCTGCGCGGCCGAGGCGTCGGTGGGTCGAGCGCGGTGAACGCGATGGTCGCGCTGCGGGGTGATCCGAGGCGTTACCGGTCCTGGGGGTGGGGCGACGTCGACGAGGCCTGGGCGCGCACACTGATCCCGGCCGAACGGCCTCGCGACGGTGAACTCGGTCGCATCGACCTGCTGCTCCTCGCCTCCGACGACGCGGCCGAGATCGTCCCGCTCACGCGGCACGACGGCCACCGGGTCACGTCCGCCGAGGCCTACCTGTGGCCGCTCCTCTCGACGTCGGCCGGCCGATTCGAGATACGGACCGGGCAGCGCGTCGATCGTGTCGAGTTCGATGCAGTCGGCGCTGCGGCCGGCGTCGTCCTGTCGGGCGGCGATGTCGTCGGGGCCGACGCCGTCGTGCTCTCCGCTGGTGCGATCCACACCCCCACGATCCTGCAGCGTTCCGGCATCGACCGTGCCGGTTCCGGGCTCCGCGATCATCCCGCCGCGGGACTGCTCCTGCAACTCGCCGATGATGCGCGGACACGGATCGATCCGGTCTCACGTGGACTCGCGACAGCGACGATGATCTCGCGCGGTCCGATCCAGGTGCTGTCGTTGAACCATCTCGGACCGACCGCACCGGCCGACACGGCGATGCTGCTCGTCGCCCTCATGCGGCCGACCGGCGCCGGCGGTCAGGTCCGCATCAGATCGGATGACCCGGCCGTGGAGCCGTCGATCGACTTCGACCTGTTGAGCCAGCCGGCCGATCGTGAGCGGCTCGCCCGTGGCGTCGCGGACGTGCTCGAGATGCTGCGTCGGCCACCGTTCGCCGAGGTGGTCGACGAGGTCTACATCGACGATCGGGGAACGACCGCGGACACACTGGTCCGGGATCCGGACGAGATCGGGCGGTGGCTCTCCGAGCGCGGAGCGGACTACGTCCACGCGAGCAGTTCGTGTGCGGCGATCGTCGGAGAGGACGGAGCAGTCGAGGGACACGACGGTCTCTTCGTGTGCGACGCGTCGGTGTTTCCCGACATCCCCGACGTCAACACGCATCTGCCGACGACGATGCTCGCCGAACGGCTCACGGCGCAGTGGCCGGGCGTGGCAGGATCGTTGTCATGACGAACGCTGCCGATTACACCCTCGGTCTCCACGAGGTCGGGGACGGTTGCCACGCCTACCTCCAACCGGACGGCGGCTGGGGATGGAGCAATGCCGGCCTGATCGTCGGCGAGGGTCGATCGCTGCTCGTCGACACGCTGTTCGACTTGAAGTTGACGGCGTCGATGCTCGACGCGATGTCGTCGCTCACCGACGCCGCTCCGGTGACGTCGCTCGTCAACACCCATGCCAACGGGGATCACTGCTACGGAAACAGCGAGGTCGTGACGAAATGGCCGAAGGTCGAGATCGTGGCGTCGACGGCAACCGCCGTCGAGATGCCCGAAGTGCCTCCCTCGATGCTCGACGCACTCAATCAGGCCCCGGGCGAGGTCGGTGATCTCTTCCGAAGCTTCTTCGGGGAGTTCGACTTCGGCGGGATCGAGCTGGTACTTCCGACCCGTACGTTCGACGATCGCCTCGAACTCGACATCGCCGGGCGTGTCGTCGATCTGATCGAGGTCGGTCCCGCTCACACGGCTGGTGACGTGATCGTCCACGTCCGCGATGCGGCGACGGTCTACACCGGTGACATCCTGTTCATCGGCGGGACCCCGATCGTGTGGGCCGGGCCCCTCTCGAACTGGATCGCGGCCTGTGACCTGATGCTGGCGATGGACGTCCAGACCGTGGTCCCCGGTCACGGCCCGATCACGGACCGGGACGGCATCGTCGAGGTTCGGGACTACCTCGCGTTCGTCGAGATCGAGGCGGCGGGAAGGCACGAGGCGGGCATCGACGCGTTCGACGCGGCCCGTGAGATCGCCGCGATTCTGGAGGCCTCACCGCGTTTCGGGGAGCTCGGCGAGTACGGCCGGATCGCCGTCAACGTCGACACGGTGTACCGGAGTCTCGATCCGGATCACGAGACACCGGATGTCGTCGAGCAGTTCCGCCGGATGGCAGAGCTCGAAGCGCACTGACGCTGCCCCGTGGGTCTCGACGATCCGATCGATGTCGCCGTGGTGGGCGACGGTCCTGCGGGCTCGGCACTCGCACGTCAGCTGGGCCGGCTCGGGGCCGAGGTCGTGCTCTTCGGGAGGGACGACCCGTGGGACGCCACGTACACGACGTGGGTCGACGACCTCGACGGCGTGTCCGTCCTCGATGGAGCCGACATCTGGATGCAGCGCTTCTCGTCGGTCGCCGCGACGTTCGAGCGGTCGATGATGATCGATCGGCCGTACGGGGTCATCGACAATGCCCGGCTCCGGACGGTCCTGCGCGACGGCGTGACCCATCGGGTCGGTCGGGTGTCGGCGATCGGGGAGACGGGCGCGCGGATCGTGGTCGATGCAACGGGCTGGCCCTCGGGCCTCGACCGCCATGATCGTCGACTCGTCGAGCAGGGCGACATCTCGTGGCAGACGGCGATCGGTGTCGTGCTCGACGAACCCCCGGCGGGGTCGCTCGGCGCACCGACCGTGATGGACTTCGGGGACCCCCCGCATCGCGACGGCCTCGGGATCCCGACGTTCGTGTACGCGTTTCCGGTCACCGATGGGTGGCTGATCGAGGAGACGGTGCTCGCCGGCGGTCCGCTCGATCCCGAAGAGCTCCTGCCCCGTCTGGCATCCCGCCTCGGCGAACCGGTGGAGCGCCTGCGGGAGCGTGCCGTGCGGGTCGAACGCGTTCGGATACCGATGGGAGCACCCGTGCCGCCCCGGCCCAGCGGTCGCGACCGGTCGCCGACCGTGAGATTCGGCGCAGCAGCGGGGATGATCCATCCTGCGACCGGCTATTCGGTCGCATCGTCGTTGCGGGCCGTCGAGCGAGTCGCCCGAGCCACGATCGATCGCCTGGACCGATCGGGGCCCGTGGATCGAGACGCGGATGTCGCGGCGGTTGCGGACGCGGTCTGGCCGCGTCCACTCCGCCGCACCCGTCGCCTCCACGATTTCGGCCTGGACGTGCTCGTGGGAATGGATGTCGCCGAGATCCGGAGTTTCTTCCAGGCGTTCTTCGAGTTGCCGACCGAGCGGTGGGCGTCGTACCTGCGCATCGACACACCGCCGTCGGAGCTCGCCGCCGTGATGACATCGATGTTCCGACGAGCCGACTGGCCGCTGCGGCGTCAGCTCGTCACGGGGAATCCGCGGTCGCTGCTCGGGTTGCTCTGGCCCTGACCGCCAGTGACCTGCGCACGGCGAGCACCCAGCCGATGACGACGCAGATCGAGAAGATGAACCATTGGATCGCATATGACAGGTGCGGTCCGTTGTCGAGTTCGGGGAGCACGACGGGGGAGGGGTCGCCGGGCCCGATCTCGGGTCTCGATGCCGTCAGCTGGACGAACACCGGCGCGACGTCGCCCGGGAGCTGTTCGGCCAGTCGCGGGATGTCGATGCGCCGGACCTCGGTCAACGGCTCGCCGTCGTCGGCGTCGGTCAAGCCGCCCCGGTCACGAACTTCCGATTGCCGGATGTACCCCACGATCTCCACCCCACTCGCGGGTGCAGCGGGGAGGTCGACGCCCAGCGGGATGAAGCCGCGGTTGACGATCACCGTCGTGTCGCCGTCCGTGGCGTCGCCGTCCAGGACCAGCGCGGTGAGGACGTTGTCGCCGGCACGCCCGCCCTGGGAGTTGTTGAACTCGACGACCTGGTCGGGTAGATAGCTCCCCGAGGCTTCCACCGGAATCCACTCGGCGGTCGCCGGTTCGAGGATGCCGGCGTCGAGATCGTCGAGCACCGATGTCAGCTCGACCGGCGTCTGCTGCGATCGCTCACGGACCTCTCGGTTGAAGTCCTTGCGCTCGTCGAGCCGGTCGAGTTGCCAGAATCCGGCGGCCACCATGAGTACCAGACCGGCCACGACGATCAGGTGGAAGAGCAACCACGCCGGGCGGAGCAGGAACCGGTACATCGACCTCGGACGGTATCGCCGGGCGGGCTACGGTCCGACCGATGGAGACCGACGAACACACGCCCGACTGGTTGACGGCCGAGTGGCTGTCGGAGGTGCTCGATGCCGATGTCTCTGCCCTGAGCACGCGACGCATCGGCGACGGGCTGGTCGGGTTGAACCTGAGGGTTGTCGTCGAGTCGACCGACGACGGCGCTCCTGCGTCGGTGGTGATCAAGCTGCCGTCGATCGACGAGACGAGCCGGGCCACGGGTGTGGCGCTTCGCAACTACGAGCGCGAGGTGAAGTTCTACGACCAGATCGCTTCGACGGTCGACATCCGCGTCCCGCACTGTCACTTCGGCACGTGGACCGAAACGACCGGCGACTTCGTGCTCGTGCTCGAGGACATGGCGCCGGCCGAACAGGGCGACCAGGTCGCCGGTTGCGATGTCGAGACGGCGCGTGCGGCGGTGACCGAACTCGCCCGGCTCCACGCTCCGCGCTGGGACGATCCGACGCTGGACGAGTTCGAGTTCCTGCAGCGGCGTTCGGGGCCCGAGGACGGCGTGCAGCTCGCTGCGCTGTGGGAGCTGTTCCTCCCCGGGTTCACCGCGACGTACGCCGGCTATCTGGATGCGGAACAACGGCGCGTCGTGGAAGCGTTCGGCCCGCGCATCGCGGCATGGGTCGAGGGGCGAACGGGTCCACTCACCGTGACGCACGGCGACTACCGCCTGGACAACCTGCTGTTCGCGACGTCCGCGGGAGGCCCTCCCGTGACCGCGGTCGACTGGCAGACGCCGGGGCACGGCGGCCCGGTCGGTGACCTCGCCTACTTCCTCGGTGCAGGTCTCGTCCCCGCCGATCGCCGTGAGGCGGAATCCGAACTCGTCGAGGACTACCGCGATGCGCTCGCCGCGGGAGGTGTCCACGTCGGGTTCGACTGGCTGTGGAGCCGCTATCGGCGCGACGCGTTCGGCGGGGTGATCATGGCGGTCGTGGCAAGCCAGGTCGTCGGCGGCAGTGAGCGGAGCGAGGCGATGTTCGCAGCGATGGCGACCCGTCACCTGCAGCACTGTGTCGACCTGGACTCCCTCGATGCGATCAGCTGAGACGACGGAGCTGTCGGACTTCCCATCCCGCCCGTCGCGAGGATCGATGTGAACATGACACCGGCACCTTGTGTTTCTGCATGGGCATGCGGCAAGGTGCGTTCGGGCCGATCAGGCCTCCGCCGCGTTGAGCGCCTCGGCGTAGCGGGCCGCGATGATCGCGCGATATCGATTGTTGAGGGTCTCGAGCTCGAGCAGACACCTTCGGAATCCGACACTGTCGTCCTCCTCGAGCCTGCCGTCGAGCGTCTGAGCGGTCTCCCCCCATTCGCGTCCGATCGAGAGAAGTTCCTCGTACACCACGTCATCTGAGAAGTTGACCCGCAGCGTCTCCTCGTCGAACACGTCGAACGTCTTCGCCTCGTCGCGGATGAGAGCAAAGGCGTCGCGAAGCGCTGTCATGTCGTGTCCGGAGAGGTCGTGATCGGACGCCCTCAGTCGCTTGAAGACCTCCGACTTGTACCGCTCCGCGATGCGGAGCCGGTTGAAGAGTGGTCCACCGACCCGGGCGGGCGCGACCTCCGGCGTGAACATGACGACCGCGGAAGTCGGTCGCCGACCCTTTCTGTCGACCCGGTAGAGCTCGGGTCGAAAGATGTGTGCACGGTCGTATGCGCGGAACGTGTTCGTCGTCGTCGATGACAGGCGACCCGCGCACGCGTCGCTGAAGACCTGGTTCAGCTCGTCGAGCCACCGTGCTCCTTCCTCGACGTGGGACTCGACGAGCTCGCCCCACGTCTTGGTGCCGCCGAGACGACCGAAAAGTGCCATCGTTCCTTCCGTGGCCTCGAGGATGCGGGCGTCCAGCGGGATCGACTCGCCATCACCGAGGTCACCCGGCAGGTCGAGCAGTACGCGGTGGCACGTGTAGTACGGCTGGACCTTTGCCTCGAACTGGGCACAGATCACCTCCGCAGCGGCGCCGATCTGCTCCTCGGTGATGTTCGCGTTCAAGGGTCGCTCACGTTTTGTGATGTCCGTCGTCTTGATGAATGACCGCACGAAGTTCGCCGTGCTCTCGAGCTCGCCCGGCACGCCCTGGAGTGACCCGATCGGGCTGGGCGGTTCGGCATCCGGTGGATAGATGCACACGACGGGTTCGTCCACCTCGCTTTCCAGGTCGGTGAACAACCCGACCTCGTACAGACACCAGTCCCATTCCCGTGTCGGCTCGGTGAACAGGAGCAGGAGCAGATCGCTGTCCCTGAGCTCGGAGCGCAATCTGGCGTGCCAGTCCTCGCCTGCGTGGATGCTGTCGCCGGAGATGAAGAACTGCAGATCGCCGGAGAACTGCGCGAGTTGATCGCGAATCGCCTTGGCGCTGGCTTCGTCGAACTTCTTGTGACTGATGAAGACTCGGTACTCATTCATCGCAACCCCCACGGCGCTCTCTCACGAAGAATGTGAACACTACCGAAATCGGCCGCCACGCCAGGAGGACGGCACTCCGGGACGGTGCCTGGGTCGCGGCGATGCCGAGCTGGCCAACAGCGGAGCACGTGCACGATTGTCCCGAGATTCCAGGGTCGGTGCGGATGCCGAAGGGCAGAGGGTGCGTCACCGTGGGGAGTCCACCTTCCGCACGCCGACGGTCATCTGGCCGACGAGTGCGGGTTCAGGAGCGAGATCGAGAAGATCGAGTGTCGGAGCACGTCGAGCTGAGTGCGGCGGCCGATGCAGGCGTCGTTTCTAGGGGCAGCCAGCTGAGGCTGAGCACGTCGGTCAGCACCGGGACCACTCGGGCGGTCGTCAGCCCGGCGGGTAGGGGGAAGCGATGAATGACGTCGCATACGTCGGACTTCCGCCGGCATCACGAACTGCCGTGACGCACAGACCGTTCGCCACAGTGGGCGTCGGGAACAGCGGCATGAACAGTTCGTAGGTGCCATCGGCGAGCGGACCATCGAGATCCACATTCGGATTGATCGTCCGTTCGGCGCCCACCACCGCCAGTTGACAGGTGGGCTCGACATGAGGCATCCGCCCAGCAAGAGGGGGGTCGTCGTCCGGCGGCTCACCCGTGTAGGTGTCCCACTGATCGAGGGTGTGATCGAACTCATTTCACCGGAAGCTCCGGCGGGGTCGATTGTCACCGGTCGACGAGGTCAGCGATGCATGCCGGACGACGAGACGCGAGACTGACGGAGTGAAGGAACATCCCGACGATCATCTGGCCGACAAGTACGGGTCCATGAGCGAGATCGAGAAGATCCAGTGGATGATCGAGACCCACGGGTGGGCGCTCGAACCGATCGCCGCCGACCCGGCCACCGAACCACCGACTCCCGCGTGCGCGTATTCGATCGGGTTCCGCGCATCCGTCGATTTCCCCGATGTGGCGGTCTTCGGACTGTCGCCGGTTGCGGCCAACGGACTGGTGACCCTCGTCGCGGACGCCCGTCGGGGCGGCACCGAGATCCCCATCGGGGTCGAATTGGTCGGCTTGCTCGACAACGATCTCCGGTGTCGCTTCGCTCCGATCGATCCCGACGAGGCGGCAGTGCGGTTCGCCACGGCGGCGGCGTGGTTCCGGGGCGCCCCGCTCGACATGGTGCAGTTGATGTACCCCGACCGAAACGGCTTCCTGCCGTACGAGTCGGGCTTCGATCACCGACTGCGATTTGCGCAGCCCGTGGTCGGCCAACTCACAGAGTGACCACATAACGTGGTTTTCGTTGCGTGAACTTCACGAGAGATCCCCGTTCTGAACGTATTCTTGCTGATAGCTTGCCTGCGATGTCCGCCACGCAGAGTGATTCAGGCTCGGTGATCAGGACCCGCCCGGGGCGGCCGGGTGCCGCCCGACCATCCGTCCGGTCGGGGCTCCCTGCGCCCACCACGCCACCCGTGCCGGGTCTCCCGTCGCCGACGATGTCCTCCGGCGCGGTCATCGCGCTGCGTCCGACGACGCGGTCGGTCACCTACACACATGAGTCGATCGTGGTCGGAGACGAGGCCGAGGCACTGTGGGAGCTCTACGCGTCCGCGATGCGGCCGGTCGACGAGGTGGCAGCGATGCAACACCTCGAAGACCGAGAGGTCGTGATGGCTGCCTTCGCGTCACCCGACATCCAGAAGGTCGTCGCCCGCGTCGATTCGATTCCCGTCGGACTCGGGATGATCACGCACCGGCTCGAATTGGTCACCGGAATCTCCCCGGTCTTCTTCAGGAATCAGTTTCCGCTCCACGGCGCGGACAGTCGAATCTTCTACGTGACAGCGGTGCTGGTCGATCCTGCCCGGCGCGGCAAGACGGTGTTCAGTCGCCTCCTCAACGAGCTGACCTACATCGCCGAGCGCGTGGGCGGGGTCATGATCTTCGACACGTGCAGCTTCAATCGCGAGAACCACCGCATGGACACCGTGGTGCAGCGGATCGTGGATCGATTCCCGCGGTCGACGTGGCAGGTCCTCGATCAGCAGACCTGGTACGCGGCCGAACTTCCCGATCCGTCACCACACCAGCCGTAGGGCGGTCGGTGGGGCGCGCGGCCTCAGCGCTGGCGCATCGCGAGGTGGCGGCGGGCGGGCCGCTCGATCCGTGCCAGGAGTGCGGGAACCTTGTCGGCGGTGACCGCGTGGGAGTACTGGAAGCCCTGGATCTGGGTGCATCCGTACTGGCGTAGGAGCTCCACCTGCTCGGCGGTCTCCACGCCTTCGGCGACCACATCGAGATCGAACGAGGCGGCGACCGCGGTGATGCACTTCACGAGGTTGTCGTCGGCTTGGTGGAGACCCAGCCCGGACACGAACCGTCGATCGATCTTCAAACGACTGACGGGGATGAATTGGAGCCCGGACAGACTGCTGTAGCCGGTCCCGAAGTCGTCGAGCGCGAGTTGCACCCCGAGGAGGCGGAGTCCGCTGAGCGCAGCCTCGGTGATCTTCGTGTCCTCCGTCATCGCCGTCTCGGTGATCTCCAACCACAACGCGTCCGCGGGGAGGTCGTACCGCTCGAGCGTCTCGGCGACCACGTCGACGATGTCGGCCGAGATCAGTTGACGAGGAGACAGGTTGACCGACACGTACAGTTCCCGGGCACCGGGGACGTTCGATCGCCAGTGGGCGACCTGTCGGCACGCCTCGTCGAGGACGAACGCACCGATCGGCACGATGAGCCCGGATTCCTCGGCGATCGGGACGAACTCGGCGGGTCCGATCGAGCCGTCCAGGTCGGACCAACGAAGAAGTGCCTCGAAGCCCCGGACCCGGTCCTGGACGACGTCGACGATCGGTTGGAAGGCGACGCTGAGATCGGGTCCGTCGGCGGCGTGACGCAACTTGCGCTCGATCTCCATCCGCCGCATCGACCGTTCGTGCATCGACGTCGTGAAGACGGTGGTGTCGTTGCGTCCGATCTTCGACTCGTACATCGCCGTGTCCGCCTGCTGGAGCACCTCGGCGGCCGTGGTGTGGGTCGTCGAGTCGGCGAGGCTCACCCCGACCGATGCCGTGACGATCACTTCACCGGAAGGAAGATCGAAGGGGCGAGCGAGAACCGATCGGAGCCGCTCTCCCATGGAGCGTGCCGAATTCACGTCGACGTCGGTCGTGAGGACGACGAACTCGTCTCCGGAGATCCGCGCCACGAGGTCGCCGTCGCGGACGGTGTCGACGATTCGTCCGGCGACGGCAACGAGCAACTCGTCGCCGGTCTGGTGTCCCAGGACGTCGTTGACGTTCTTGAACCTGTCGAGATCGATGAACAGCACGGCGACGTTGGTCGTGGCGCCGGCCGCCAGTCGACGCTCGATCTCCTCGACCAGAAGCGTTCGAGACGGGAGTTCGGTCAGTTCGTCGTGCGTGGCGCGGTGCAAGAGTCGGGAGCGAAGCAGATCCTCGGAGCGCATCGCGACGACCACCCGGGCTGCGGACACGACGCAGAGACTGACCGAGACCACGACGACGAGGGGAGTGATCGATCCGGGAAAGATGACCAGCGAGACGGGGGCGATGAGCGCACACGAGACGGCGACGTACCGGCTCATGGGGCGTGCCACCGGAGCGGGGGCTTCGTCGCCGACCGTTCGAATGCTCGGGTGGAGCGTTGCGCAGCCGAGCGCGATCATCACGATCAGATACGGAGTCTCGAGAATTCGAGCAGGGATGTTCAGATCGCCGACCTCGCCGAACGCCCACACGACGTCGCCGACCACGAGGCCGGCGGTGCCGATCAACACCATGACGAGGGACGGGGTTCTCCGCCCACCGGAGAACGCCAGTTGTGTCGCGAGGCCCCCGAGGAAGAGCGCCGCCGTCGGATAGACGATGACCGCGAGTCGCGCGGGCACCCAGGTGTCGTCGAGAACGAGGGTCGGGGAGACGAGTGTGTAGTGGACGATGAGTGACGCGCCGATCGCGAGGATGAGTCCGTCCAGCAGGCTCGACAGGTCCCTGACCCTTCCTCGGGCGCGCAGCAGTCCGTAGATGCCGAGGCCGTAGAGCGCGTACCCCGGTAGCGCCACCGCATCGGGCAGCAGCGAGCGTGTGTAGCTGAGGTCTCCGGCGGTCTCGTGCTCCGTGCTGAGAATGTTGCTCGCGGTCCACAGGACCGCGGCAGCGACGAACATCACCCACGGCCAACGGACGGCGGGGCGATTCACGAGGATGCCGACCGCTCCGAGGACAGCGGTGACAGCGAGGGTCAGTCCGTAGCTTGCGTCCCCCATCACCCCGGTGCAGTGGACCACCAGCAACGCAACGAGAATGCCGGCGCCGACGCGGAAGAATGACCGCGGGGGGTCGGCGCCGACCTGTGGCCGGGCCGCGCGCGGATCGTCGTCGATCGCGTCGGCGAGCATGGAGGTCACACGTCTTCTTCGGTCGGACTGCCACAACCTTGAGCCGGCCCGGCACGGGCCGGTGCTACCGTCGTGGCCTGGTGGACACGAGCGACCCTCTTCCGGTGACGGGTGCCTGGATGCCGGGCGACCCCGTCGGTCATCGACGGTTCTTCACGTTCGCCACCGATCGGCGCTTCGCACTCGATTCGGGCGCGACCCTCGCCGATGTCACGATCGCCTACGAGACGTGGGGGACGCTCGACGCCGCAGGTTCGAACGCCGTGCTGTTGTGCCATGCGTGGACCGGCGACAGCCACGCGGCCGGGCCCGCAGGACGTGGCCACGGAGAGCCGGGCTGGTGGAATCCGATGGTCGGCCCGGGACTGCCGATCGACACCGACCGCTACTTCGTCGTGTGCGCCAACGTGCTCGGGGGCTGCCAGGGCTCGACCGGTCCATCGTCGCCGCACCCCGAGGACGGCAGACCCTACGGCTCCCGATTCCCGGTCGTGACGATCCGCGACATGGTGCGATCACAGGCACGCCTCGCGGAGCATCTCGGCATCGTTCAGTGGATGTCGGTGATCGGCGGATCGATGGGCGGAATGCAGGCTCTCGAGTGGGCGGTCATGTATCCCCGACGCGTTCGTTCGGTCGTGCCGATCGCGACGTGCATGCAGGCCACCGCGCAGCAGATCGCATGGGGAGGAATCGGTCGTCAGGCGATCCGTCTCGACCCCAAGTGGCGGGGCGGCGACTACTACGACGCCGAACCGGGGGACGGTCCGGCTGTCGGCCTGTCGATCGCGCGGCAGATCGCGCAGGTCACGTTCCGGAGCGACAACGTCTTCACGGATCGCTTCGGTCGGGATTTCTCCGGGCGGCCCGAGGTGGGCGACATCCTCGGCATGTGGCAGCAGTACGAGGTCGAGCGCTACCTCGAACATCACGGCTCGAAGATCGTGCGCCGGTTCGACGCGAACAGCTACCTCGCGATCGGCAAGGCGATGGACCTCCACGACGTGGCACGCGGACGCGGTTCGTTGGATCGGGCGATGGCCCGTGTCCAGATGCCGACGATGACGGTTGGGATCTGGAGCGACATGCTGTATCCCGCCTACCAGCAGCAACAGATTCACGATGCGGTCGAACGCAACGGCGCGCGCAGCGTCTACTACGAGATCGATTCGCCCCACGGCCACGACGCCTTCCTGATCAACGGGGACCAGATCGCCGAACCGCTCGATCGGTTCCTCGGCGACGTCAGCAAATCCGTCATCTGAGCGTTGCCGACGTCGATGCCCGAGGGCCTGGAAGCCGAGATCTGGTGCCGGAGCGCCCAGCCGCTCGTCGGACGCACGGTCGCGTCGATGTGGTACGACGAACGGGTCGCTCCCGACGGCTTGAGTCACCGGTTGATCGGCGCCGAGATCCGGGCGGTGCGCCGGGCCGGAAAAGTTCTCGTGGTCGACACCGACGGCCCGTCGCTCGGTCTGCACTTCGGCATGACCGGCCGGCTCGTCATCGACGGTCACGCTCCGATCGAGCGGCTGGAGTACGCGTCCGGCGCCGATCGAGCGGAGTGGGACCGGCTGCGCCTGTACACCACACCATCGATGCCGGACGGTCCTGCGCTCAGGATGAACGATCCGCGTCGTCTGGGAAGGCTCAGCCTCGATCCGGATCTCGCACATCTCGGGCCGGATCTCCTCACCGTGACGGCGTCGCAATTGGCCGCGGCACTGAACAATCGGCACGTCGCGGTGAAGACGGCGCTGCTCGACCAACGTGTCGTGGCCGGCTTGGGGAACCTGTGCGCCGACGAAGTGCTGTTCTGGGCGGGGATCGCGCCGAGCCGGCCTTCGGACGAGTTGGACGAGCCCGAACTGGAGGCGATCAGCAGAGCATGCCGCGAGCGGCTTCCCCTGATGCTCGAGGCGGGCGGTTCGACGCACGGGGAGCTGTCACCGGAGGTTCGCGCCGCGGTCGGTCCGTGCCCACTCGACGGCGGCCAGTTGGTTCGAGCATCGCTCAATGGGCGGACCGCAGTGTGGTGCGGGACACATCAGCGGTGACGACGTGACGACCGTCGGGTCCGCGTCCGTCGATGTCGGCACGCTCCACGCGCGCATCTTGCCGTCGAGCTGGCAGAATCGCTCCCCAGTGTCGTTCCCATCCCGTGTTCCGTCCCTCCCGGCATCGGTTTCCGTCGGCGACCCCTCGGCCACACGGACCGTGTACGTCACCGTGATCCTGCTGGTCGTGCTGGGATTCGCGCTCGCGGCATTGGCGGTCTGGCTGTGGCGTCGCACCCGACCCGAGCCTCAACTGTTGGCACCACTCGAGGAGATGGCCACGCGGGGCTGGCGCAAGCAGGATCCGGCCGGCCAGCGTCGCGCACTCGACGCCTCGCGACCCGCCGGAGCTCGTCCGGTCCGCCGGGAGGCCGCGGTCCCGGTGGTCGACTCCGAGTTCGCCGCCGAGCGTCCGGTCGTCGGCTTCGACGATCTCGCCGAGGTGCGAGCCTCGGCGTCGCCGGAGGACGACGTGGAGCCCGACGACGAGCTCGAATCCACCGACGGGGTCGAGTCCGACGCGACCGCCGACCTCGAGGTGGACGGGGGAGCGATCGAGATCGGCGATTCCGTCGTACGGGACGCGAGCGATGACGAGGTGACCGACGAACCCATCGAGCGGGACGACGCAGACCTCGACGACGCAGACCTCGACGACGCGGCCGAGTCGGTCGAGCCGGACAGCGCGGTGGATCCCGAGGCCAACGTCGCCGACACCGACACCGACACCGACACCGACGACGGTGATGCGACGGTTCCCACCGAGCGCCTGCTACGGCGACCCCGTCTTTCCTGACCGCCCCGCGAATCGAACGTCGGCGGCGTCGCCCGTGCAGGGTGATCGCAATCCGAAGATGCACGCCCGCTGGAGGTTGTCGGGCGCAGATCATCCGCTACGATCTGTCATCCTCGCGGATGTGGCTCAGTTGGTAGAGCGTCACCTTGCCAAGGTGAAGGTCGCCGGTTCGATCCCGGTCATCCGCTCCGGAAACCCCTGCTGCGCAGGGGTTTCCCTGTGGCGGCGATGCCGCCATGTCGCTCGGTTGTACCGGTGCCGGGAATGCCTCCGAGTCTGCGTCGCTGCGCCGCCGGTGGGTGGAGCCGCGTATGACCGGTCAGATCCCGAAGAGGCTCACGGTCCACAACACGGGCATCCCCACGGCGAAGGCGTGCATCACGTTTCCGGTCCGACGCACGACGACGAATGCAGCGACGGCCGCCGCGACGGTGGGAGTCGAACCGACGCCGACGTGTCCGTGTTCGGTGAGCAGAATCGCGCCGACGAGCGCGGCGATCCCGGCCGGGCCGACGAAGGCCAACTGCTTCTGAATCCACTCGGGCGGCATCCGCCCGTCGAGGACCACGAACATGCTGGCTCGGAGCAGGTAGGTACCGAGCGCGATCGTGAGGATGACCGCGGTGGCGTTCACGACGACTCCCGGACAGGAACTGCGGCGCACGCGGCACCGGCGGCGATCCCCAGAAGTGTGGCGACCAGCATCGCGGTGTGCATCGGGAGCCCGACCGCGACCACGGACACGACGAAGCCGGCTGCGGCAGCGACGATCGAAGGGCGGTCCGCCGTCGACTTCGCGAGAAGGCCGACGAGCGCCAGCGGCGCAGCGCCCTCGAGACCGAGCGCGTCCGGGGCACTGGCGCCGATGACGACCGTGACCGCCTGCGCCGTCACGAAGGCACCGGCGAGCCAGACCGCGGCACCGACGTAGTACGACGTCCGACCCCGTAGGTCGAGGTCGCCGCGCTCGAAGCGCGGCACGCACGTGAAGTGGAGCTGATCGACCACGGGGATCGCCAACGCGAGACGCGTCCACCGCGAATGGCCGGCGAACCACGGTGCGAGCGATGCGCTGTAGATCAGTAGGCGGGCGTTGACCATGAGCGCCGAGAACACGATCACGAGTGGAGCGGTGCCGCCATCGAGCATTTCGACGGACGTCAGTTGCGCCGAGCCGGCGAGGATCGCCGGACCGCTGAACAGGCCGTCCGTTCGACTGAGGCTCGATGCTCCGACAGCGGCGCCGATGGCCACGGCGAACGGGAGCACCCCGATCACCATCGGCGTCATGTCGCGGGCGCCTTCGAGGAACAACGGTCGAGCCGCTGCCGGTCGGGCGGCGAGCGCCCTGGTGGTGGACACCGTCATCGCGCACCCACCAACCGGCGGCGGTCCGCCGAACGGAACGGTCGAGCTCCGTCGCGCTGCGTCGCGCTCCTGAACGTCTCGTCGGCCCACCACCGCAGATAGGTCTCCTCGCCGATGATGTCGGCCAGACCGACCGTCTGGCTCCGATGATGGGCGAGGGCTCGACGCTTGCGCTCCAGTTCCGCGGGTGTCAGCCGACAGCCGAGCACCACGTCGGACGTCACGATCGACGCCGGCGTGCGGCCGTACTCCTCGAACACGCCGAGGCGGTCGTGGAGCTCGGCGTGGCGAGCGAGGAAGTCCTTCGTCATCGCGGCGTACAGGAGTTCAGCCGTGCGGTCCGTTCGATTCCAGGCGTGTGTCGTCCACCTCGACACCGTTCGGTGATCCGGGTGGCCCGTGATGCCGTCGGGGCCGAACGTGACGATCGTGTCCGGGCGGACGTCATCGATCACGTCGAGCACGGTGCCCATCGCTGCATCGTCGTCGGCGACATCGCACTCGCCGTCACGCAGGCCGAGGAAGCGGACGTCGGTCACCCCGAGTTCTGCGACGCTGGCGACCAGTTCGGCGCGGCGAATCGCAGCGAACTCGGCGCTGTCGTGGAGAACCGTGTCGGCGGTGCCCTTCTCGCCGCTCGTTGCAGTGAGGATGGTGACCGTTCCTCCTGCATCGACGACTCTCGCCATGAGTCCCGCCGAGAGGTACGCCTCGTCATCCGGGTGGGCCCACACCCCCAACAGACGGTTGGGAAGCGGGCGCCGCATCGGCATCGGACGGTTGCCCACCGAGGCGTGCGCGGTGGCGAAGCGAGGTGTCGGTGGATCGAAGTTCGCTGGTGTCGTTCTCATGCGGTCGACCGTACGGATCACGAACCGACAGGTCTTGGAGGTGACGTGGAGATCGTCGCAGGATCGTCTCCACGACGTCTCCACATGTCCTCCAAGCACCTCGACCCCCGATCGTCGAAGGTGAACCACATGACAACTCCGAACGACTCCTCGCTCCCGCCATCGGCCATCGCTCCTCGCTACGACGTGGTCGTCGTCGGGGCCCGGGCGGCGGGCGCATCCACGGCGATGCTCCTCGCCCGCCATGGTCTGTCCGTGCTCGCCGTCGACCGTGGCGCCTACGGCAGCGACACGCTTTCGACGCATTCGCTCGCTCGGGCCGGTGTGTTGCAGCTGAGCCGGTGGGGGCTGCTCGACCGGCTCCGGGCGGCCGGCACGCCCGTCACGCGAACGGTGGTCTTCCGATACTCGGACGAACCGACGGTGATCCGGCTGAGAGAGGACGGCGACGTCGACGGCCTGTACTCCCCGCGCCGTACCGTGCTCGACCGCATCCTGGTCGATGCCGCGCTCGAGGCCGGTGCCCACGTCGTCCACAGGGTGTCCGTGACCGGGCTCCTCAGCTCCGGTGGCCGGGTGTCGGGCGTCGAGATCGAGGCCGGTGGCGAACGTCGCCGTGTGGAGGCGGCGTGGGTGATCGGCGCCGACGGCATGCGTTCGCGCGTCGCCGCCCAGGTCGGTGCGGCGGTCGTCCAGCAGGAGGACGCGACCTCATCGAACGTCTTCGCGTATTGGACCGGACTTGCGGACGACGTGATGGAGAACCACTACGACGCGATCGGTCGGGCGGGGGGAGTGATCCCCACGAACGATGGCGAGACGTGTGTCTGGGTCGCCATTCCCCCGGAGCGCTTCCGCGCCGAGGCTCGGGGCGATCTGGGTGGCGCCTATCACCGGATCATCGCCGAGTCACCGCACCTCTCCGAGATGCTGCGCGGAGCGAACTGCAACGGCGAGTACCGCGGCTTCGCCGGCACTCCCGGATTCCGCCGGCAGGCATTCGGGCCCGGGTGGGCGCTCGTCGGCGACGCCGGCTATTTCAAGGACCCGTTGAGCGCACACGGGATCACCGATGCGTTCATCGGTGCCGAACTGCTCACCGATGCACTCGTCGAGATCGTTGCCGATGGTGTCGATGCCGACGAGGCGCTCGGGGCGTACCAGCGTCAGCGTGACGCACTCGCCGAGATGTTGACGGCACCTGTGGCGGCACTCGCCCGACTCGATCTCGACGCCGACGGCGCCAGGGCCGCGCTCCGCGGTCTCAACACGGCCCTCCGAGCCGAGTTCGAGCTGATGGCAGCCCGACCTGCGCGGATCCTCGTCGGCGCCTGAGCGTCACGGTTCCGTTCGGGGAGGCCACCTTGGCGTCCCGGCGGTGCCAACACACCTGTGGTCATCGGCGGTCGCATCCTGGTCGAGTCGCCAGCCGGCCGCAACCCGCGTTGTGCGATGATGACCCGGTGACCGGGAGCCACTCACCCTTGATCGGCCGCGAGCTCGACACCGACAAGGTCACCGGGTATCTCGACGATCATCCGATCGTGACGCTTGTCGGGCCCGGTGGGATCGGCAAGACGACGCTCGCGTTGGCGTCGCTCGAGGCGGTCGCCGACCGGTACGCCGGCGGGAGCTTCCTCGTCGAGCTCGCAGGGGTGTCGGGTGACGACCTGGATCGGGCGATCGCCCGGCAGGTCGGACACGAGTCGTTGGAAGCATTCAAGATCGGCACCAACGGACGTCCCACTCTCGTGGTGCTCGACAACTGCGAGACCGCTCTCGCGATCGCCCGGTCGCTGGCTCGTGAACTCACCGAGTCGGACGACTCGACGACCGTGCTCGCCACGAGCCGTGTTCCACTCGCACTCCATCGGGAACGAGTCCACGTCGTCGAACCGCTGGCGTTGCCTGACCGCCCGGGCCTCGACGCTGTCGGGGCTTCGCCCGCGGTTCAACTCTTCCTGAGCCGCGCCCGCCAGGCGGGCGCAACGTGGGAGACCACCGAAGCACAACTGGAGGCCGCGGCCGGGATCGTGCGCCAACTCGACGGCATGCCGCTCGCGATCGAGCTCGCTGCCGCACGGGCCCGAGTCGTCGGGCCCGTCGACCTCCTCGCACTTCTCGATCGACAACTCGACGTCCTGCATCGACCCTCGGACGATCGTCCGCCGCGCCATCACAGCATTCGGGCCGCGATCTGTGCGAGCTACGAACCACTCGAGCCGGAGGTCAGGCGACTGTTCCGCCAACTCAGCCTGGTCCGCAGTGAGGTCGACCTCGACTTCGTCCATCGCTTGGCAGGTCTGCCGCACAAGCTCGCCACCCTCGACGTCCTCACCGAACTGGTCTCCCAATCGCTGGTCGTCACCGTCGAGCGTTTCGGCACCTCCTACTACCGACTTCTCGAGCCCATCCGGGCCTACGGGCTCGAACAGCTCGACGTGATGGGTGAGGCCGCGCATGCCGAGGAGAACTTCGTCGCCGCTGCGGTCGACTTCGCCGACGAAACGATCGTCGCGTCCGCGCAGAGCATGTCGTCGGACGTGCTCGACCAGATCTCCCGTCGGGCACTCCTGCTGCTTGCGGCCATCGACGCCACGCTCCGGATCGACGAGAGCCCAGCCCGCGCATACCGCCTCTACCTCCTGTTCTACGCCCCGACCCGCGTTCCGAGGGTCGAGCTCAACCGCGTCGCAGTGAGGATTCTCGAGCGCTGGCCCGATCCGCAGGTGCCGTTACGCGCCGAGGCGCTCGCGGTGATGGCACACTCGGCGATGTGGGCCGGCGATGATCGAAGCGCGATCGAACGCGCCGACGCGGCGATCGCCGATCCCGACGCGACGCCCCTGGCGCGGTTGATCGCCCACCGCGTGCGCGGCTTCACCGCCGGACACCTGGGCGACCGAGTCGCAGGCATCGCCCATCTCGAATCAGCGATCGCCGAGGCCGAGACTCTCGGTGGCGCGTACATCCGGGAACTCCGCATGTCGTGGGCCTCGATGCTCCCTGCTCCGGAGCGAAGCGACGAGGCGATCGCCACCCTCGAGGAGGCGGCGGCCGAGGCCGCCGAGCGCGCGGAGTACCTCACGCTGGTGTGGGCCGCCACGTCAGCCGCGCATCACCAGGCAGCGCTCGGGGACCTCGAATCGGCTCGACGCAACGCCGAGCGTGCGGTCGAGCTGTCCGATCTGACAGATGCGCCCTGGGCGACGTGCGCCGCCCACCGCACGCGTGCGAGCGTCAGCGCCCTCGATGGAGGATGGGCGGCCTCGGTGCCGGACTGGTCGACAGCGCTCGAGGCCGAGGTGATGATCGGCGACATCGAGGGCGTGACGCTGACGATCCGAACTGCGGCCGGGGCGGCCGAACACGCCGGCGAGCACGACGTCGCCGAGGTGCTGTGGCTCAGCGTGCCGGCGCGGCGCGGCGTGTCGACCCTCCCGCCGCTCTTCGAGAACCCCGAGGACCTGTTGCGGCAGCGCCTCGGCGCGCCACCCGCCATCAGCGTGGCGGAAGCGGTCAGCAAGGCCCGGGGTGTGCTCACCGACGTCCAGGCGTTGACGACGACCCACGTCGAATCTCGCGAGAACACGATCTGCTTCGGGCAGTACGAGCTCGACCTCGACGCGCATGAACTCCGTCACGGTGGCGTGCGGGTACCCATGGAGCCCCAGGTCTTCGAGGTGCTCGCGTACCTCGCCACCCGAGCCGGTCGGATGATCACCAAGGAGGAACTCCTCGACGAGATCTGGGGTGATCGATTCGTCTCGCCGTCCGCGTTGAATTCGCGGATCAAGTCGGCCCGCGCAGCGACCGGTGATGACGGCAAGCGCCAGGAGGTCATACGAACCGTCCACGGTCGCGGTTTCATGTTCGTGGCCCAACGGAGTTGACGGCGACGACCGCGCTGCCGATCACGTCATCGACCAACGCCCGAGGAGTGCCCGGTTTCAGGCTGCGACGTAGGCCAACACGTCGAGCGCGTAGTGGGCGGTGACGTTGGAGAACACGCACACCTCACCGTTCGCGTTCAACGCGACGGTCGTCGCGTTCGCGATGTTCACACCGGGGGTGTAGTTCAACGACGACGCGGTGGGCGGTGTCGCCGTGCACGGATACAGCGTGGCGAACCCGCGGCCCTCGTTCTGGATCGCGGTGATGTTCAACTCGACCCCGACCGCATCCGCGGCGACACCGCCACGACCCGCGATCTTCACTTTCGTGAACTGACCACCGACCAGTTTGCCCGCACCGAGGAACTGGCCGTCGACGGTCGAGCCGGTCGGGCGGGTGTCCAACAAACGGGACGGTTCCACCGTCACCAGATCCGAACCCGCCGGCACATAGGCCAACACGTCGAGCGCATAGTGCGCGGTGACGTTGGAGAACACGCACACCTCACCGTTCGCGTTCAACGCGACGGTCGTCGCGTTCGCGATGTTCACACCCGGGGTGTAGTTCAACGACGACGCCGTGGGCGGTGTCGCCGTACACGGATACAGCGTGGCGAACCCGCGGCCCTCGTTCTGGATCGCGGTGATGTTCAACTCGACGCCGACCGCATCCGCGGCGACACCGCCACGACCCGCGATCTTCACCTTCGTGAACTGACCACCGACCAGTTTGCCCGCACCGAGGAACTGGCCGTCGACGGTCGAGCCGGTCGGGCGGGTGTCCAACAAGCGGGACGGTTCCACCGTCACCAGATCCGAACCCGCCGGCACGTAGGCCAACACGTCGAGCGCATAATGCGCGGTCACGTTGGAGAACACGCACACCTCACCGTTCGCGTTCAACGCGACGGTCGTCGCGTTCGCGATGTTCACACCCGGGGTGTAGTTCAACGACGACGCGGTGGGCGGTGTCGCCGTACACGGATACAGCGTGGCGAACCCGCGGCCCTCGTTCTGGATCGCGGTGATGTTCAACTCGACCCCGACCGCATCCGCCGCGACACCGCCACGACCCGCGATCTTCACCTTCGTGAACTGACCACCCACCAGTTTCCCCGCACCCAGGAACTGGCCATCGACGGTCGAACCCGACGGGCGGGTGTCCAACAAACGAGCAGGTTCCACCGTCACCAGATCCGCCACAGCAGCCATCGGTGTCGCCGACGCAGACGGTGCCGACGCAGGTCCCGTGCCGACCGCGTTCGTCGCGGTCACCGTGAACGTGTACGGCGTCCCGTTCGTCAAACCGACCACCGTGCACGACGTGGCACCCATCGTCGAACACGTCGCACCACCCGGAGCAGCCGTCACCGTGTACCCCGTGATCGGCGAACCACCATCGGAGACCGGCGCCACCCACGACACCGACACCTCACCATCACCCGCGGCACCGACGACACCCGACGGCGCCGACGGCGCGGTGGGCGTTTGCGCGGCGTCGACCAGAGCGAATGCGTCGATGATGCCGTACCCGGAATCCCGATCGGTGCCCGGTGCCTCGATGTCGAGCGCGGTCGCAGCGAACAGGGCATCCACCTCCGCGTCGGTCAGCGACGGCTTCTCGTCGAGGAGCAACGCGGCGATGGCCGCCGCGTGCGGGGCTGCAGCCGATGTACCGAAGAACGGAGCGAATCCCGGCGTGGCCGTTGCCACTCCGTCGGCCGCGGTGATGTCGGGCTTCTGCCTGACGACGCCACCACCCGAGGAGAAGTCACCGGGTGTGTACGGAACCCCCGCAGCGTCGAAGAAGACGCGACGGGGGCCATCGGAACTGAACGTCTCGACGGGATTGGCGGGTCCGCCGGTGAACGCGCCGCCGCCGGCATCCGCCTGGTCGACCGCCGCGACGCTGTACGCACCCTCCGCGGCGGAGTGCCCGGACGTCTGGCCGGCGGTCGCTTGGGCCAACCGTCCACGGTTCGTGTTGAGATGGAGGAAGCGGGGGCTCCCGGAGGACAACGCGACAGCAAGTTTGACGCCGGTGATGTCCCCGCTGGCGCCCAGCGCCTCGAACGGATTGTCGTTTCCGTCCTGGATGTCGCAGCCGCAGGCGAGCACGGTACTTCCCGTTGCGTCGAGAGCGAACAGGTCGTAGTCGTTGCCGGAGGCTCCCTGCGGGTCCGCCCACTGCAACGTGATGACCGACGTGTTGCCCGTGATGGTGTTCAACCCGGTGCCGTCCCCGAAGTCGTGAATGGCGCCGGCGCCGGCGAGGGCTGCGGGGGGAACCGCCACGGCATCGAAGTCACCTTCCCACACCCCGGAGGTCCCGTCGTCGAGGTTTCCCGAGTTGCCGGCGGACGAGAAGTAGAGCGCACCGTCGGCGACGACCGTGTCGACCGCGTCGGCGATGATTCCGTCCTGGAACACCGGCTCGGCGAAGTACGCGACGTCGTCGACGATCACGTCGCAACCCGCCGTGCGCAGGTCGAGGATGTTCTGTGCGAACTGTGCCTGACCATTGAATGCCGAGGCGAAACCGAGGTCCGCCCCGGGGGCCAGGTCGTAGACGATCTCCAGCATCGCCGTACCCTCGCTCGTGCCGGGATTGCCGGACTGACCCGGAAGGACCGAGACCGCCGGCAGGTCACCCGAGGCCTGCAGGGTTGCCAGAGCGTCGATCGAATCCGACAGCACACAGGCGCCGACGCCCGCACCGGTCACCCCGAAGGTGCTCCGTGCGGAGGCGGCGCGGTGAGCGACGTCCCCCTCGGAGGTGTTGACCTTCGAGGTCATCGCCTGATCGGCCGTGCGGATGTGCGACACGCGCGCCGAGCCCGCCAGGACCTCGATCGCGTCGAGCGGGACACGGGCCCGAACGGCTCGATAGCGCGGATGGCTGTTCACGACGACGCCGCCGAGCCTCTCGATCCGGTCGAGCAGCAGATCGTCGACCGTCGCGTCGATGTCGACGAGGACGAGTTCGTCGCGGTCCAGGATCACGTCGGTGCGAAGATCGGGGACCACATCGAACAGCGGGTCGTTGCGGTCTCGCTTGATCTCGTAGAGCAGATTCGAATCGATCTTCGCCTGCGCCGGCGTACGCGCTGCCTTGTCCGCCGTCAGCGCCGCGATCTGCTCGACGACCCCGGGGTCGAGGTCGTCGGGCTGGGCGCCAAGCGCCTCCGATCCGCTCTCAGGGGCTCCCGCGGTCACCGCGGGAGCCGCCGGGAACAACACCAGCATCGACAGCGGCATGGCACCGACCGCGACGGTCCGAAGAAGCCGCCTGGAAGGAAAGAACGTCGTCATGGCCGGACGGTAGCAGGCCGGGCGGACCCGTTCGTACGGGTCGACCGTGACGGCGCGACCGAACTCCGGCGCACCGGTGCGCCATCGAGACGTCGCGAAGTGTCATCATGAGCCGACCAACCAGCTCATCGAAGGAGCAGACATGCAAGTACGTTTGATTCGGATCGGTCTCGTCCTCGCCGGAAACGCGCTCGGCCTGTGGATCGCCTCACTGGTACTCAGCGACGACATGAGCGTCAGCGGAGCCGCATTCATCATCGCCGTCGTCATCTTCAGCGCACTGACGCTCATCCTCGAGCCGATCGTTTCCCGCCTCACCGACAAGTACGCCGAGGCGCTGACGGGAGGCAGGGCACTGATCAGCACCGCCCTCGCACTGGTGCTCACGGCGTGGATCTCCGACGGGCTGTCGATCGACGGGTTCGGCACCTGGCTGCTCGCCACCGTCATCGTCTGGCTCGTCACGGCGATCGTCGGCGTCGTGCTCGCTCGGCTGTTCCTGAAGAACGCGGTGGAGAAGTAGAGCGACTCCCGCCGTTGACGCCTCTCGGGAGGTGCCGAGACCGAACGCGCTGTCGGCGTCCTCGAGACCGAGAGCGGCGGTCGGACACGCCAGAGCGGCCGGAATGGCCTAGGATCGTGTCTCCGCACTTCTTGCGCGCCCTGCGCCGCGAAAGGACTCCAGATGGCAGCAAACTCGGTACTGACGCACCGCAACGTGGGCATGCTGACGGTGGCCGCCGTCGAAGCGCCGGAGATCGTGACCTCGGCGTGGATCGACGAGCAACTGGCGGAGACCTACACGCGGACCGGGCTGAGTGCCGGGATCCTGGCCGATCTCGCGGGGATCGAGGCCCGCCGCTGGTGGCCGGAGGGTGTGACCTTCGAGGAGGCTGCGGCCCGCGCCGGTCGTGCCGCGCTCGATCAGTCCGGCATCGATCCCGATTCCGTCGGCATGTTGATCTCGACGTCGGTCTGCAAGCACCATCTGGAGCCCTCGGTGGCCTGCGCGGTCCACGACCGACTCGACCTCGCGCCGAGTTGTCTGAACTTCGATGTCGGCAACGCCTGCCTGGGCTTCATCAACGGCATGCAGATCGCCGCCGCCGCGATCGACGCCGGCTCCATCGACTACGCACTGATCGTCGACGGCGAGGGCAGCCGCCACACCCAGCAGACCACCATCGAGCGACTGCAACGCCCCGACGCGACGGCGAACGACGTCTTCGCCGAATTCGCGTCGCTGACGCTCGGCTCCGGTGCCGCAGCCGCGGTCCTGTGCCGGCTCGACCGTCATCCCGAGGCCCACCGTCTCGTCGGCGGCATCGCCCGGAGCGCGACCCAGCACAACGAGTTGTGCATCGGCGACCTCGATCGGATGCGCACCGACTCGCACGGTCTGATGATCGCCGGGCTCGACCTCGCCGAGGCGGCGTGGAAGCACAGCGGACACGACTTCGACTGGGAAGTCGGTATGGACCACTACATCATCCACCAGGTGAGCCAGCGTCACACCGAACTGCTCTGCGAGCGACTCGGCATCGACCCGTCTCGCTGCCCGCGCACGTTCCCGCAGTACGGAAACGTCGGTCCCGCCGCCATCCCGATCACGTTGGCGTCCGTCCAGGACCAGATCCGGGCCGGCGAGCGCGTGCTGTGCATGGGGATCGGGTCGGGGCTCAACACGAGTTTCACCGAAATCGTCTGGTGACCTCGACGCCCGACCAACCGGACGGGGCGACGTGGCGAGCATGGGGAATCGATCCGTCGTGGTCGCGCCTGCTCGACGTGCCGAGCCACGACGGCGACACCCATCGCTGGCACCTTCTCGACACCGGCCCCGGTGTCCCCGGCTCGGCCACCGTCGTGTGCGTGCACGGCAACCCGACGTGGGCGTACGCGTGGAAGTCGTTCCTGACCCGATTCGGCGATCACCACCGGGTGATCGCGATCGACCAACTCGGTATGGGGTACAGCGAACGACTCGGCAGACCACACGCCCCTCGGCGATACCGGGACCGGGTCGCCGACCTCGCGGATGTGATCGACGCGCTCGATCTCGACAGCGCATCGCCCCTCGTGCTGGCTGCCCACGATTGGGGCGGGGCGGTTGCGATGGGCTGGGCCGTGCAGCACACCGACCGGCTGGCCGGGATGGTGTTGTGCAACACCGGCATCGGCATCCCGGCGCGTCGGGGAGCCCCGAAGATCATCCGTCTCGCACGCTCTGCGCCGCTGCGCGACCTCGTGTGTCGACGGACGCCGACGTTCGTCGAGGGAACGCTTCGGCTCTCGGGACGACGGATCTCGGGCACCGACCGCGCGGCGTTCCGTGCGCCGTACCGTTCCGTCGACCATCGTGGCGCCATCGCCGATTTCGTGGGTGACGTTCCGCTCGTCGAGCCGCACCCGTCGGCTGACGCTCTGAGGGAGGTCGCAGACAGGCTGTCCAGCATCGAGGCGCCGGTGCTCCTGGCGTGGGGATCGAAGGACATCGTGTTCGACGACGATTTCGCCGGCGACCTCGCCGGGCGGCTGCCGAACGCACGTCTGCAGCGGTTCCCGGACGCCAACCACCTCGTGATGGCCGAGGCCGACGTCGCGGCCACCGTGGAGACCTGGCTGCGCGACCTGCTGCGGACCCCGCCGAGGGCGGGCTCGAACCCCGCGCCGGTGCGGTCGGCCGGCACGTCGGTGTTCGACGGGCTGCGACGCCGTTTCGACGATCCCGGGACGGCGATCGTCGACCTCGCGAGCCGCGAAACGATCGACTTCGCGACGTTCACGCAACGCGTCGAAGCGGTCGCCGTCGGACTGCGGCGGCAGGGCCTGCTCGAGGGCGACCGGGTTGCGATGCTGACTCCGCCGGGCATCGATCTGCTCGTCGCGGTCTACGGCGTGTGGCGCGCCGGCGGCGTCACCGTGATCGCTGACCGGGGACTGGGGCTCCGGGGGCTCGGACGGGCGGTGGCATCGACTCGGCCGCGCTGGTCTGTGGGCCCACGGCGTGCCGGGCTCGCAAAATCGCTCCTGCGATGGGCGCCGCGCTCCGAGCATCTCGACGTGGCGACGTTGATCGCAGAACCGGTCGCCACCGGCGAGCTGCCGCCCGAACCGGGACCCGATGCACCGGCCGCGATCTTGTTCACGTCCGGGGCGACCGGTCCGGCCAAGGGTGTTCGATATCGACACGGTCAGCTCGCTGCCCAGCGCGATGCGCTCGCGGCGACGTATGCGATCACCGGCTCGGACCGCCTCGTCGCGGCGTTCGCTCCGTTCGCCCTCTACGGCCCCGCCCTCGGCGTGCCCACCGCGCTCACGGACTGCGACGTCACGACGCCGGGAGAACTCACAGCGCAGGCGCTCGACGAGGCGTGTTTCGAGCTCGATGCGACGATGGCCTTCGCGTCGCCTGCCGCCCTCGCCAACGTCGTGGCCACCGCGCGGAGTCACGGAGGCGTCTACCGGGGCATCTCGTCGCTGCGGCTGGTGTTCAGTGCCGGCGCGCCGGTGCCGGCCGAGACCTTGCACGCCATCGCGGCGCTCGCCCCCGACGCATCCATCCACACGCCGTACGGCATGACCGAGGCGCTCCCGGTCGCCGACATCGATCTCGACGGCATCGACGCGGCCGAGGCGGCCGGCGACGGGAGGGGAGTGTGCGTCGGCCCGCCGGTACACGGCGCCGAGGTGTGCATCGTGCCGATGCGATTCGACGCCGTGGACGGCGTTCCCGTCGCAGTGCGCACCGGTGAGACCGGCGAGATCCTCGTTCGCGCACCGTGGGTGTCCGACGGGTACCTCGGGAGGTGGGAGACCGAGCGGCTGGCCCGCCCGGGTGACGGCTGGCATCGCTCCGGCGACGTCGGGCACCTCGATCGCGACGGCCGGCTCTGGGTCGAAGGGCGCAGCGTCCATGTCATCGATGCTGCGGGCGGTGCGATCACGCCGGTGCCGGTCGAGCGGGCGGTCGAACGTGCCCTCTCGCCCGACGGGCGTGTCACCGCGGGTCGGGTCGCGGCAGTTGGTGTCGGGCCGGCGGGATGTCAACAGCTGGTGGTCGTCGTCGAGCGGAAGGAGGAGGAGCCGGGACTGGCCGGACGTGAGCTCGCCGCCGCCGTGCGGGCGGTGGTCACCGACCCCGTCGCAGCCGTACTCCTCAGCCGTCGGCTGCCCGTCGACATTCGCCACAATGCCAAGATCGACAGGACCGCCGTCGCCGACTGGGCCGCGGACACACTCAGCTGATCGACCATGGCCGTCGTTGCGATCACCGGTGCATCGAGCCTGATCGGTCGAGCGTTGGCAGACGTGCTGACCGCGCGTGGTGACCATGTCGTCGTGTTCCAGCGCGGAGAATTCGTCGGTGACCCGGCCGAGGATCGGGGCCTCGCATCTCGCGTCGAGCAGCGTCGTGGTGACGTCCGAGACGCGTCTGCGCTCGATGCGGCGCTCGCCGGCTGTGACGTCGTCGTCCATCTCGCTGCGAAGGTCGGCGTGACCGGTGACCGGGACGAGTACGTCTCGATCAACGTCGACGGCACCCGCAACGTGCTCGCGGCGGCTGCGTCCAACCACCTGCGAGGCGTGGTTCACGTCTCGTCACCCTCGGTCGCCCACGACGGGCGACCGATCGTCGGGGGAGCGGCCGATCCCCCGGTCGACGACCACCGCGCCTGGTATCCGGAGACGAAGGCGATCGCCGAACGCGAGGCGCTCGCCGCTTCCGACGGGCGGTGCGCGGTCGTCGCGATTCGCCCGCACCTCGTCTGGGGCCCCGGTGACACCCAGCTGGTCGGTCGGGTCGTCGAGCGCGCCCGAGAGGGAAGGCTCGCACTGGTCGGCGGCGGACGGGCCCTCGTCGACACGACCTACATCGACAACGCCGCCACCGCTCTGGCCGCGGCGGTCGACGCCATCGGTCCGGGTGCCGCGTGCGCAGGGCGGGCATACGTCGTCAGCAACGGCGAGCCGCGACCGATTCGTGAACTCGTCGAGGCCTTCTGCATCGCGGCGGGCGTGCCGTTCGAACCACGGAACGTGTCGCTCCCCGTCGCGCTGCGGGTCGGGTCGGCGATCGACCGGATCTGGCCCCGGCTCGGCCGATCCGACGAGCCCCCGCTCACCCGCTTTCTCGCCGAACAGTTGGGAACCGCTCACTGGTTCGATCAACGTGCCGTGCGCGCCGACCTCGGCTGGGAACCTTCGGTGTCGGTCGACGAGGGTCTCCGCGCTCTTGCCGAATGGTTCGCGGCCGGTCGCGCGGAGCGCCCCTCCCGGTAGCATCGTCCTCCGCTGGCGACGTGGCCGAGTGGTTGAGGCAACGGCCTGCAAAGCCGTGTACCCGGGTTCGATTCCCGGCGTCGCCTCCAGCGCCCCCGAGTAGGTTCCACCTGCTCGGGGGTCTTTCTCGTCAGAGGTCGTGGCCGGGTGAGCGTTCGAGCGACGAGTCGCCCATCAACTGGTTGAACTCGGGCCACTGCGCGAGGCCATCGAGCGCGCCGACGGTCGAGCGCATCGCCTCGGCCGGCACGGGATGCGAGATCAGGAACCCCTGGGCCTTGGCGCAGCCCAACTCGCGGAGCGCACGGAGCTGGAGCACCGTCTCGACCCCTTCGGCGACGATGTCGACGCCCATCGACTCACCGAGCCCGATGATCGTCCGGACGAGGGTGTTGTCGCTGTCCGGTTCGGCGATCGTGTCGACGAACGCCCGGTCGATCTTGATGCGTTGCACCGGAAAGTCCTGGAGCAGCGACAGCGACGAGTACCCCGTGCCGAAATCGTCGAGCGCGATGCGCACGCCGATCGATCGGAGCTCGTCGAGCGACGTGCGAGCGGCAGCGGTGTTGTCGATCATCACGCTCTCGGTCACCTCGAGCCACAACAGGTGGGCCGGAACACCGGAGCGGTAGAGCGCCTCGCGAACGAGTGCCGGGAAGTGGAGGTCGCTCAGTTGATGTGGTGAGACGTTCACCGACATCGTGATCGAATCCGGGACGACACCGTCGTCGATCCAGTTGCGGAGCTGGGTGAGCGCCTCGAGGATCGCCCAGGCGCCGATCTCGTCGATGATGCCCGTCTCCTCTGCGATGGAGATGAAGTCGATCGGCGGCAGGATGGTTCCGTCGCCTCGTCGCCAGCGCATCAGGGCTTCGACACCGTCGACCGTTCCGCGGGCGACATCGATGATCGGCTGATGGAACAACATGAGTTCGTGGCGTTCGAGGGCCCCGCGCAGCGAATGCTCGATGGTCATCCGTGAGGCCACCCGTTCCTGCATCGCGTTCTCGTAGAGCACGACGCCGTTGCGTCCGCTCTCCTTTGCCCGATACATGGCGATGTCGGCCCAGCGAAGCAACTCCTCGGCCGGCGTCGGCGACCCGGCTCGCATGCACGCGACACCACAGGTGGCCGTCACGACGATTTCACCGCGCGACGTCGACAGCGGCCGGGCGAACACCGAGTGCATCGCCGACGCGTGGCGCAACGCCTCGTGCTCGCTGGTCGGTGTCGGGTCGAACACGACGAACTCGTCGCCCGACGGGCGGGCGACGGTTCCGTTCAGTGCCTGCGCGGCGAGTTGAAGACGTTCCGCCACGGCGCAGAGCACCTCGTCACCGAGTGCGTGGCCCGAGGCGTCGTTGATGTTCTTGAACCCGTCGAGATCGAAGAGGTAGAACGACGGTCGCGAATACGTGGTCCACGCCTCGTCGATGTGGTCGGTCGCCACCGCGAGGAGCGCTCGCTTGTTGGGCAAGCCGGTCAGTTCGTCGGTGTGGGCGGTGCGCACGAGCTCGTGCTGGGCACGCTGTTGGGAGCGCGTCACCGTGTACAGGCGCACTCCGACGAACCCGAGGGTTGCGAGCGCCGACACCGTGCGGATCCAGTGATCGGTGGTGGTCTCGCCCGGAATGAAAGCGACGAGAACCACCGGCGCGACGAGCGACGCGGTGGTCAGCGCGAGGCGACCGGGCAGTGCGTGGTCACGCGGGACCGCGGAGACGCCGAGCAACGTCGGAGCGCTCGGGTGGAAGAACGACGCGGCGCACGTCGCGACCGAGAAGACGTAGAAGATGTCGGCCAGCGTGTACGCCCATTCGCCGAGCGACCGCGTCGCGTCGAGCGCGTAGATCAGGTCGCCGAAGACGTTGAGCAGCAGCCCGGTGGCGAGCAGGAGGGCCGCTGTCGTCGGACGCCCGGACCCGAACACGAGCAGTGCTGCCAGTGCGATGAGGGGCATCGCCGTCGGCAGGTACAGCGCGTTGACGATCAGCGCCGGCGTCGGATCCGAACTGGAGTTGACGAACGGTTCGACGAACACGATCCACGACACGAGCCAGGTGCCGCCGGTGATGATCAGACCGTCCAGAAGGTCGCCGATCGTCAAACCGCCACGCCGGCGACGCACGATGAGGGCCGTCATGACGATGATCACCGCGGTCGCCACGAGGTCGATGACGTCGGCGGCGCTGATGCCGGACCAGAGCGGCACCGATTCCGCAGCGACCGCTTCGAACACGTACAGGCCGCCAATCGACGCGACGCCCCATGTCAGGAGGGGAGGGAAGCCGTGCACCCGCCGCGCCACCCAGGCTGCCGGGATGATCATGAGCATCGCCGCACCGCTGATGATCGGACCGATGTCGGGCCCGGACAGCAGAATGGCGAGAGACAGCACGACCGCGACGCCCACCGAGCCCCATGCGAGCGTCATGAGCAGGTCTCGGTTGGTTCGCATCGAACTCGCTCTCGGTGGTCGCTGACGACGGTCGGCACTGCCCGTCGCGTTGCCGCACGCCCGTCAACCTCGATATCGGCACCCGCGTTGCGAAGCTGTAGCGAATTGTCGGCCGTGGTCTCGTACGCTGGGAGGTCTCATGACCACCGCTACCACGACCACCGTCGTCGTTCCCGGAACACATCTGATGACGGGGCTGGTGGGGCCTCGCGATCAGTACCTGCGCAGGATCGAGCAGGCGTTCCCGAACGTGCTGATCACCGTCAGGGGCAACGAGGTTCGGGTCGATGGCGACGACACGTTGGCTGTCGCCGGGGTCTCGCGCCTGTTCGAGGAGTTGGTGACCCTGCTCCAGACCGGGCAGACGCTGGACGATTCGACGTTGGACCGGATCTTCACGATGGTACGAGCCGACGAGAACCCGGCGGAGATCCTCGGTCACAACATCCTGAAGGGTGCGAAGGGTCGCCAGGTCAAACCGAAGACCGGTGGCCAGAAACGCTACGTCGACGCCATCGCGAACAACGTCATCACGTTCGGGATCGGACCTGCCGGCACGGGCAAGTCGTGGCTCGCCGTCGCGATGGCGGTCCGTGCGCTGCAGACGAAGCAGGTGCAGCGGATCATCCTGACGAGGCCGGCGGTCGAAGCGGGAGAGCGTCTCGGCTTCCTGCCCGGCGACCTCATGGCGAAGATCGACCCGTACCTCCGCCCGCTCTACGACGCCCTGTACGACATGCTCGATCTCGAAGCGGTGACGCGGTTGGTCGAGAAGCAGGTGATCGAGATCGCGCCGCTCGCCTTCATGCGCGGACGCACCCTGAACAACAGCTTCATCATCCTCGACGAGGCGCAGAACACCTCGCCGGAACAGATGAAGATGTTCCTCACGAGGATCGGGTTCGGTTCCCGGGTCGTCGTCACCGGCGACGCCACGCAGGTCGACGTCCCCAACGGGAAGAGTGGGATCTCGGGTCTCGAGCAGACTCTCGCCGGGATCGACGACCTCGCCTTCGTCCGGTTGCACGGGTCCGACGTCGTCCGCCACAAGATCGTGGCCGACATCGTGGCGGCCTACGAGAAGTTCGACGAGTCCACCCGTCGATGACCTGCACGGTCGTCGCGAGCGATGAACGGCCGGTTGCCGATCCGCCGCTCGACGTCGATCGGTGGGCTCGCCTGGCCGAAGCTGCCGCTGTCCACGAGGGTGGCGTCGGCGAGCTCACGCTCACGTTCGTCGATCGCGACGAGATCGCCGAATTGAACGCCGAGCACATGGGCAAGAACGGACCCACCGACGTGTTGTCGTTCCCGATGGACGACGAGCCGATTTCCGGGATCCCGACACTGCTCGGCGACATCGTCGTGTGCCCGGCAGTTGCAGCGGATCAGTTCGCGGATCACGCGGGCACCCTCGACGACGAACTCGCGCTGCTGGTGGTCCACGGGGTGCTCCACGTCCTCGGCCATGATCACGCCGGGGCGGAGGAGACCGTCGTCATGCGCGATCGCGAACTGGACCTGCTCCAGCGCTATCACTGGCGCGGCCCGGCGCCCGACGGTTTCCGACAGGTTCAGGATTGATCTGCCCGTCGCCGTGGCTCCTACGCTCGCCGCATGGAGATCTCACTCGACGGCAAGGTCGCACTCGTCACCGGCGCATCTCGGGGCATCGGCAAGGCGATCGCCGCCTCGTTCGCAGCATCCGGGGCGAAGGTGATGCTGAACAGTCGGAAGCAGGACCGTCTCGATGCCGCCGCTGCCGAGATGGACGGCGAGGTGGAGACGTTCGCCGCCAATGCCGGCGACGACGACGCCGGTGAGCGTGCCGTCCTCGCGACGATCGAACGTTTCGGGCGACTCGACATCCTCGTCAACAACGCCGCGACGAACCCGTACTTCGGAGCGACGCTCGAGGTCGACAAGCCGCGCTACGACAAGACGTTCCAGGTCAACCTCGATGCACCGGTGTTCTGGAGCCAGGCGGCGTGGAAGCACGCGTTCTCGACGGAGCCGGGCGTGATCATCAACGTCGCCTCGGTCGGGGGGCTGCGCGCCGAGTTCGGTCTCGGGGTCTACAACGTCACGAAGGCGGCGATCATCCACCTGACCCGCCAGCTGGCCTCCGAGATCGGACCGACCCGCGTCGTCGGGATCGCACCCGGTCTGGTGGAAACCGACTTCGCCGCCTACCTCGTCGACAACTTCGGCGAATCGCTCGCCGCCCGCCTGCCCACGAAGCGGCTGGGCGAGCCGCAGGACATCGCCAACCTCGCCACGTTCCTCGCGAGCGATCTGGCTTCGTGGATGACCGGTGAGACGTACGTGATCGACGGCGGCGCCGGGGTCGCATCCGCCGCCGGCTGACCGGTCATCGACGCCTGAAGGTATGGGTGGCAACGTTCGCGGCAGCCCCACGGGGACCGGCGACCGCCGCGCGTCGACTCGAGTCGAGTGACGCGAGCCGCTTCCGGGCGAGCAGCGTGATCCTGGCGACGACGGCCGGGTCGTCGAGGTCGGTGTCGTCGGGGTCGGCGAAGGTGGGTGCACGGGCGCCTGCGGGCAACATGACCGTGCCGTCGTCGCGAATCGTGTAGCTCCGACCGTTGGTGGCGCGTCGCGTTCGCCATCGCCTGCGGTGTTTCTCACGGTTGTGGGTGCTGCAGCGAATCCGGGCGTTGTCCTGGTCGGTTGGTCCGTGATCGGCGGTCCACTCGACGGCGTGGTCGACCTCGCACCAGTCGGCGGGGAGTTCGCAGCCGGGATGTTCGCAGTGGCGCACCATCAACCTGGCCGCGTCCCGAGCGGATCCGGTGAAGAGGCGTTGCCGTCGACCGAGATCGATCGTGACGCCGTCGGAATCGATGACGGCACGGCGGACGTGACCTGCAAGTGCCGCGCGCAACACATCGTGTGAATGAAGGCGCACGCCGTTCGTGGTTTCACATCGCCGATCCACCAGTGCGACGGGGTCGTCGAGGAGGTCGTCCGGTCGGGTCAGCCCGGTGAACGGATCGATCGGTTGACCGGCGAGATCCGTCGACGTCGAGAGTCCGGCATCGAGCAGGATGCGCCCGAAGGAGCGGGCGTCGATCTCGATGTTGACGAGCGGGTCGGTCACGCTGCCGATCCCGTCGGTGTGGGCGGCACTCCGGAAGATGGTGGCGAGCGCGTCGAACCGTCTCTGCCGAACCGTGCGCGGGAGTTCGTGGTGCTCGGCGTCGTCGCCGTGTTCGGCTCGGCGAGCATCGACATCACGGCGGAACTCGAGGTCGCAGTAGCGGTCGTGGATGGCGATCATCTCCGCGGCCGTCAACGGGTCGCCACCATCGGCCGAGATGCGCAGCGACGATCCCACGGCGAGTACCGCCGCCGAGCGGCCCTCGACGTCGCCGTCCCGGTCGTCGTGCGCGCCGTCACGATCCGCCAGGCGGACGAAGTGATCGACGGTCCTGGTGAAGTCGGAATACGGGAGTTGTTCCGCATGGTCGAGCAACATCGGCGCGGCCGTTGCGAGTTGCTCGCGCACCCGCGGATTTCCGTGGGCCCGGGAGATGACCAGCGCCTGGGGAGCGCCGAACCGACCCGCGAACCAGGCGCGGCCGAATCCGGCGACTTCGTCGACAGCCCGCGAGAGCCCGAGAAATCGCTTGGCTTCGGTGGTCGACCAGTTCAACGAGGCCCGCAGGAACCCGACCATGGAACGGTGTCCGTCAGCTGCGTGGAGTCGACGGGCCTCGGCCACCGCGACCGCCGCTGCCAGCTCTGCCTCCGTCGATCGGCGGCGGAGTTCGAGCATCTCGACGCGCTCGGTGAGAGCGTGGTCCGACAGTGCGACCAGCTCCTCGACGACCCCTTCGAACATGAGACCATTGTATCAAACAGGCGTTCGAATGCAAGCCCCTGACCAGGTGTGGAGCGGCCCGCCGTCCAGCGGGATGGGGACGAGCCGAGCACGACCTGAGACCCGCACCGACGCGACGCCGAGCGCCGATTCCGAAGCGGATGGTCCCGGGGGATCGTGTCCGAAACGGAGCGCGTGAGAGCGCTTTCGGTCGGCGCTGGGGGCATCGAAAATCTTCTCGAGAGAACTTCGAGCGGCGTCGCCACGGCCCTCTCTCAGGAGCGGATCGGCTTGCCGAGCGATGTGCGCGGGATCTCGTCGGCGAGCACCAGTCGCCTCGGCGCCATGAACGCCGGATGGTCGGTCTTGACGAACGCACGGAGGGAGTCGATCGTGGGCATCGAGTCGGGCATCGGAACGACCGTCGCCTCGACGATCTGGCCCCACTCGGGATCATCGGCGCCGCGGACCAGCACATCGGACACGTCCGGATGTGCTCGCAGAATCGATTCGACAGCTTCGGGCCAGACGTTCTCGCCGCCGGTGACGATCAGGTCGCCGCGTCGGCCGGCGACCTGCAGTCGACCATCGTCGAGCCAGTGGCCGAGATCACCGGTCGGCAGCCACCCGTCGGCATCCTTCGGGTCGCTGTCGTCCCGATAGCAGCGCAGGAGCATCGGTCCGCGCAGGTGGATCTCGCCGTCGGCGTCGATGTGGACGTCCACACCGTCGAGCGGTCGCCCGTCGTACACCACGCCGCTCCCGGTCTCGGTCATGCCGTAGGTGGTGACCGTATTGGGGGGCCGCTCCGCCGGCGGACGACCGCCGCCGAGCACGATGGTCCGAAAGACGGTCGGGTCGATGCGACGGAGTGCCGTCGACACGAGCGAGACGAGCGTCGCCCCGCTGCTCATCACCGCGTCGGCATCGAATCCGGGATGAACGGTGAGCCGGGTGTCGGCGTGCAGGCTGCGGGTCACGACCGACAGCCCGCCCACATGCGAGAGGGGGAGGCACGCGAGCCAGTGGTCGTCGTGGGTGACCGCGAGTCGGGCGTTGGTGGCGTCGGCCGACGCGGCAACGGCGTCGTGGGTGAGAACGACACCCTTGGGCGTCCCGGTCGATCCGCTGGTGGCCACGACCAACGCATCACCGGGCTCGACCGGGTCACCCACCCGCATCGCCGCCATCAGCTGGGCCTTCGCAACCACCGGCAGGCGTTGGTCGACGGGGAACGCGGCATCGCCGGCATCCCAGATCGCGCGGAGTCGATCGACGAATCCAGGGCCGCCGGGCTGGTCGATCGCCACCAGAATCGCGGTCACGCGACGTCCCGCGGTTGGTTTCGCCCGGTCATCTGCTCCATCATGGCCCACGCATGAACCCATGGATCATCGGAGCACGTCCGCGCACATTGCCTGCAGCCGTGGTTCCGGTCGCCATCGGAGCCGGCTGTGCGGTCGGTCTCGACGACGACGTCGTCTGGTGGAGGGTCGGATTGGCGCTGATCGTCAGCCTGGCGCTCCAGGTCGGTGTCAACTACGCCAACGACTACAGCGACGGTGTGCGTGGGACCGACGACGTGCGGGTGGGGCCCGCACGTCTCGTGGCCAGCGGCCTCGCTGCGGCGGCGGCGGTGAAGACGGCGGCGATCGTCGCGTTCGCGGTCGCGGCCGTCGCCGGGCTCGCCGTCGCACTCACCACCAGTCTGTGGCTGCTGGTGGTCGGCGTCGCGGCGATCGCTGCGGGCTGGTTCTACACCGGGGGCTCTCATCCATACGGCTACAGGGGTCTGGGTGAGGTGTTCGTGTTCGTCTTCTTCGGTTTGGTCGCCACGGTGGGAACGACGTTCGCAGCGGTCGAGACGATCACGCCGCTCTCGATCGTGATGGGGGGCGCGGCGGGGGCGCTCGCCTGTGCGTTGCTGGTGATCAACAACCTCCGCGACATTCCGACCGACCGCGAGGTCGGCAAGCGCACGCTCGCCGTGCGACTCGGCGACGAGCGGACGCGTTGGTTCTACGTGAGCCTGATCGTCCTGGCGTTCGTTCTCGTGATCGTCGCCGCCGTCGACCGCACCCCTGTGGTCCTCGCGCTGTTCGCGACTCCGCTCGCCGTCGCCCCGGTGAGACGGGTGCTCAGCGGGGCGCAGGGACCGGCTCTGATCGGTGTGCTGGGTGCGACGGGTCGGCTCCAGTTGGCGTTCGGCGCGCTCGCCACCATCGGGCTCGTTCTCGGCTGAGGCGAGGCACGCGGCGCGACGTGCTCCAACGGACCTGAGCAGGGTTCGCTCGAGCCGCCCCGTAGTTGACAAGTAACCTGTCGATATGACAATATGGTTGCCATGAGCGACGTGAACATCGAATGCGTCACGGCAGTGATCAACGAAGTGCGTCTGCTGAACAACCAGCTGATCGACCTCGTGGAGAACTTGCACCGGGACCGTGGAATCACCGCTTCCCAACGGGCGGTACTCGAGTTCGTCGATCGGAGCGGTCCGGCAACGGTCCCGACGATTGCTCGGGACCGGGGAGTTTCCCGCCAGCACATCCAGACGATCGCCAACGAACTGCGCTCACTCGAGCTGGTCGACCTCTGCGACAACCCGGCGCATCGGCGTTCGCCGATGCTGACGCTCAGCGATCGTGGACGTGACGCCATCGACGCCATCCTCGAACGGGAGCGCACGTACCTTGCGAGCCACGTCGGCGGACTCGATGTGACCCGTCTCCGTGCGACGGCCGCCACGCTCGCCGAGATGCGGGCAGCGCTGGGACGGCGAGATCGATGAGCTCGCCGATCGCCCGCCATCTCGGCGACCAGTTCCGTCGACCACGGGGACCCCTCGGCCGGGTTGCCGGACGGATCATGGCGCAACGTTCCTCCAACGTCGAGAGGAGTCGGTGGACCGTCGAGCGACTCGAGCTGAACACCGATGCCCGTGTGCTCGAGCTCGGGTATGGCCCTGGTCTCGGCATCGAAGCGGCGCTCGCCGCCGCTCCCGACGGACACGTGACCGGAATCGATCACTCGTCGACCATGTACTCGATGGCGACACGGCGGAACTCGATCGCGGTCAGCGACGGACGTTCGGTGCTGCTGGTCGGCGATGCCGAAGATCCACCGGATCGACTCGGAACCTTCGATGCGATCTTCTGCTGCAACGTCTGGCTGTTCTGGGCCCACCCGGAGCGCACGATCGAGCGCCTCGCCGCGATCCTCGAACCGTCGGGAAAGCTCGCGATCACGCATCTTCCGCGGCACGGCCAACCGACGCCCGCCGACACCGATCGCGCCGCGGAACGCATCGAGCAGCAGATGATCGGGTCCGGGCTGTTCGAGGTCGGAAGGTCCTACCTCGATCTCGAACCGGCACCGGCCGTCTGTGTGATCGGCCACCGGGCCGATCCGAACGGACCTGTCAGGTGAGAAACCGAGCGATCGCTTCCGCGGTGGCGTCGGGGCGCTCGAGGTGCACGCTGTGCCCGCTGTCCGGGATGACGACGAGTCGGCTCCCGCCGATCCCGGCCTGCAGCCGGACGCCGAGTTCGGTGAACTTGGTGTCGCGCTCGCCGACCAGGACCAGTGTCGGGCAGCGCACGTCGACGAGGCGACCCCAGAGCGGGTCCTGAGTCCCCGTGCCACACGTCCGTAGGCTCGATGCCAGACCTTCGACGGTGTTGCGGAGCCGGTCGGTGCGCATCCTGGAGCGTTCGTCGAGGCCGGCAAAGAGGGGATTGGCGAGCCACTCGTCGATGAATGCCTCGACCCCGACGGATTCCAGACGATCGGCCAACCGCTCGTCGCTCGCCCGACGCGCCGCCCGTTCGACGTCGTCCTCGATGCCGGCCGTGGCGCCGATCAGAACCAGCCGTTCGACGAGGTCCGGGTGTGCGATCGCTGCGTGCAGCGCGACCCGTCCGCCCATCGAGTACCCCACGTAGACGCCGGAGCCCCCGGCATCGACGAGGTGGTCGGCCGCTCCCCACACGTCCGTGACGAGGTGTCCTGCCGTCCCGTGACCCGGGAGGTCGACGGCGACCGGCTCGACCTCGGGCGCGAGCGCTGCCAGTCGCCGTTCGATGTCGGCCCAACTGCGCGCGGTCTGCGTGAATCCGTGGGCGAGGACAGCCCGCGTCGTCATCCGGCGTCGGCGAGGGCCCGCTCGGCCATCCTGCGGAGCACCTTGGCGAAGGTCGCCGAGTCCTGCGCTCCGGGGACCGCCCACCGGTCGTCGAAGACATACGTCGGCACGGCCGTGATCCCGTTGTCGCGGGCGTGTTCGAGGTCGGCAGCCACCTCGGCGGTTCCCGCGGATGATTCGAGGAACGTGAGCACCTCGCCGCGGTCAGCACCGATCTCGGCCGCACAGTCGGCGAGGGCCTCGGCGTCTCCGACGTGGACACCGTCCATGAAGTAGGCGTGCAGCAGGCGCTCCTTCATCGCATCCTGGGTCACCGGCGAGTCGGGTCGTGCCGCCCACCAGATCAGGCGGTGGGCGAGCAGCGTGTTGGCGCGCAGTGCAAGCTCCATGTGGAATTCGAGCCCTTCTTCAGCCGCCGTGCGAGTGACGTGGCCGATGATCTGCTCGGCCTTCTCCGGTCCCCCGAACTTCTTCGCGTACGCATCGAACACCGGCCCTGCAACGCCGGGTGCCGCCGTGGGATCGAGTTGATACGGCTTGAACTCGATCTCGAAATCGACGCCGAGGTCGCCGTCGGCAGTGGCCTCGGCCAGTCCCGCCTCGAAGCGGCGCTTGCCGATGTAGCACCACGGGCAGACGACGTCGGAGAAGATGTCGATGGTGACGGTCGGGCGCCCGGTGCCGATGTCGGTGCTGGAGTCGGTGCTGGTGTCCACGTCAGCCAGAGTAGAGCCGTATCGTCGGTGAACGATGGTCGACCACGACACTGCTGAAACGTCCGATCTGATGCCGGCGGATCCGCCTGACGTCCAGGCGACGTTCTGCGCCACGCTGGTCGACCAGTGGCTCCGACTCGGTGTTCGACACGCCGTGATCGCGCCCGGCTCTCGGTCCACGCCGATGGCCCTTGCGCTCGCCTGCCGGCCCGACATGTCGGTCCACGTCGTTCACGACGAGCGGGTCGCAGCGTTCACGGCGCTGGGGCTCGGACTCGAGCCGGGCCCCGGCGTGCCGGCCACACCGGCCCTGCTGCTGTGTACGAGTGGCACCGCGGCAGCGAACTTCCTTCCGGCGGTCGTCGAGGCTGGTCTGTCCGAGATCCCGATGATCGTGCTGACGGCCGATCGCCCCGAGGAACTCCGCGGCGTCGGAGCGCCACAGACCATCGACCAGATCGAGCTGTACGGTCGCCACGTCAGGTGGTTCCACGACGCCGGGGTCGCCGACGCCTCCAACGCACGGGAGTGGCGGCAGCTCGCCGTCACCGCCTGGTCCCGGTCGGCAACCGGGCCCGTGCAGCTGAACCTTCCGTTCCGTGAGCCCTTGGTCGGGACCGCTCGATCGCTGCCCGCACCGGGCGAACCCACCGTCGAGGGGCTCGATGACGGGCCGACCGATCCGGTACCGGACTCGTTCGACGCCGAGCGAGGTGTGATTCTCGTGGGCGGCCGCCACGGCGTGGACGAGGGCAAGATCGTCGAGTTGCACGGCCGAACGGCGTGGCCGATCATCGCCGATCCGACCTCGGGTCTCCGCCATCTCAGCACCGTCACCACGATCGACGGTCTGCTCCGGAACGAAACGTTCGCGGACGAGTGGCGTCCCGACACGATCGTTCGGATCGGGCGCCCGTCGGCGTCGAAGGTCCTCGCCCAGTGGACAGCTCGTCCCGACGTCACCCTCGTACAGGTGGGCGGGCCGGGTCGGATCGATCCGGCGCACAACGTCGCGGCCGTGTGCTCGATCGACGATCTCCTCGCGACCGGGCCGACCGGTGCGAGCGGGTCGACCTGGCTCGCCGGCTGGCACGTCGCGGACGAACGGGCGGAACACGCGCTCGTCGACTGGTTCTCCTCCGCGCCCGGGCTCTCCGAGCCGGCCGCGGCGCGCACTCTCGCCGAACACCTGCCGCCGGGGTCGCAACTGACCGTCTCGTCGTCGATGCCGGTTCGCGATCTGGAATGGTTCGGCGGGCGAGCCGCATACGCCCACTGCAATCGTGGTGCGAACGGCATCGACGGTGTGATCTCGACGGCGCTCGGCCGTGCGCTCGCCCGCGGGCACGGAGCGCCGCCCGCATTCGTGCTGATCGGCGACCTCGCGTTCGTCCACGACTCCAATGCTCTGGTCGCGCTCGACCGGCGAGCCGTCGATCTGCGGATCGTGGTCGTCGACAACGACGGCGGCGGGATCTTTTCGTTCCTCCCGCAGTCGTCGTCACTCGACCACGAACGGTTCGAGCAACTGTTCGGCACTCCGCTCGGTACCGACGTCCTCGCGCTCGCCGCCGCACACGGCCTCGCGACAGCGACGGCGACGACACGTGACCAGCTCGTCAGCCAGATCGGGAGACCCGGCCCTTGGGTGTGTCGTGTTTCGTCGAACCGCGAGGAGAACGTGCGCGTCCACGAAAAGCTGAACGACGCGATCATCCAGGCCGCGGGCGGGTCCGGTCCGCGGTGAGTGTCTCCGTGAACGCTGCGAGCGCTCCACGTGCGAGCTCTGCACCGAGCGCGAACGCGTGGCCGCCTTCGGGGCGGATCCCTGAAACCGAAGGGGCCCCGAGTCCGTCGGTGAACCCGACGAGGGCCTCGGACCAGCGGGCCTGTCGAACCAGGATCCGATCGCGGATGACGCGGCGAGTCCCGCTGATTCCTCCGGCGGGCAGATCGACGGTCGACTTCTCGGCGGTCGCCACGGTGCCGGCCGCCGACGTCCTCGCACAGCGGGTGTTCGTGCCCGAGATGGAGAGCGCAGGTTGACCGATCTCGACAACCGGAATCAGGACCTCCGAGGTCGTTCGTTCGCCGGCTCGATGCTCGAGCAGGCGGACTTCTCGGGTGCAGATCTGCGTGGCGTCGACCTGTCGAGAGCGCGACTCCGCAATGCCGACTTCACGGGAGCGCAGCTCGGTCTCCTCCCGTGGGCTGCGATCGCTCTGCTGATCGGGTCGCTGTTGATCGTCGCGGCGACGGGATGGATGATCGGATGGACGTCGGGTGATCTCGTCGTGGGGCTTGGCGACGCCCGGTGGGAAGAGGTGTTGGGTCGGCTGATCGCCATGCTGGTCATCGGGTTCTTCATCCTCTGCGTCGTGGCCTACGGCCTGAAGCGGGCGATGAAGTACGGGGCCATCGCCTTGGTCGTCGGATTCGGGTTCAACTACGTCGTGATCGGATTGACCTCTCAGGACTTCCAGTTCGACCGCGACGGCCAGGTGATCGGGGTACTGCTGCTTCTGTTTGCGTCGGTGATCTCCGGCGGAATCGCCCAGGTCGTCGGCGGGTCGTTCGCGACGGGTGCAATCCTGGTGGTGGGCCTCACGGGCGGCTTCGCCGCCGGTCGCGGTGGTGGAGGTCTCGCCGGTGTCGTCGTCAGCGTCGTGCTGATCTTTCTCGCCAAACGAGTGTTGCGCAACGACCATCGCGACACGTTCGCCCGCCGGCTGGTTCACCAGATCGTGTCGAAGCGCGGCACCCGGTTCACGGGAGCGGATCTGCGTGGCGCCGACTTCACCGGAACGCAGTTGGTCCAGAGCGACCTGACCGACGCGGTCCTCGCCGGCGCGAAACTCGCTGCCGTCGTCGGATGGCGTCCGCTGGTCGACGCGAACTGACGATCTCCGGTCGAGCCGAACGACTGTCGTGTCTCACGGTCGGATGATCGCCGAGAGCATCGCCTGGAACTTGGCCTGGGTCTCGGCGAGTTCGGCGAGTGGCTCGCTGTCGGCGACGATGCCCCCGCCGGCGACCAGGCGAGCCGAACGCCTGTCGTCGGCGAACTCGGCACATCGAATCGCGACGGCCCAGGTGCCGTCGCCGTGGGCGTCGACCCAGCCGACGGCCCCGCCGTAGCGGCCCCGCTGGAACCCCTCGACCCGCTCGATCAGCTCCAGTGCGGCGTCGCGAGGGTGGCCACCGAGCGCGGGCGTGGGCGTCAGCGCCCTCACGAGCTCGACGACAGACGGGCTCGGCTGCGACAGGCGACCCTCCATCCGCGTGCCGAGGTGCTGAACGTTCGCCACGGTCACGACCGACGGCTCGGGCTCCCAGTCGAGATAGCTGACGTAGGGAAGCAAGCGGTCGTGCACGTCGTCGATGACGACGCGGTGTTCGATCTGGTTCTTGGTGCTGGCCTGGAGCTCCGCAGCGAGCCGAGCGTCGTTGTCGACGTCGCCGGTGCGTGGCGCCGTCCCGGCGAGCGGATTCGAGCGAACAACCGGCCCGTCGACCTCGACGAGCAATTCGGGTGAGGCACCGACGAATCCGTCGATCGAGAAGCGATAGCTCGACGAGAACGTCGCCCGGAGCCGACGGAGGACGGCGTGCAGGCTGATCGGTGCACCTGCCTCGACGCTGATCGGCCTGGCGATCACGGCCTTCGTCAACGACCCTTCGCGCACGGCGTTCCTCGCCGCAGCGACGGCGTCGAGATAGCGCTCCACCGGGACCATCGTCCTGATCGACCAGTCGGGTGCCGCCGGAACCGGCTCGGGCGGCGGGCGCAGTGCGGCCGTCACGTCGGCCCCGTCGATCGCGGTGACCCACGCGATTCCACCTCGCTTCACCACCGTCACGGCCGGGATCACGACCTCCGCAGGAGAGCCGGGCCGGAACGGAACCGATCCGATCGCCAGCGGAGCGGCGGCATCGACGGTGCAGTCGTGATCGATCGAACGGAGCAGGTCGGCGGCATCGTCGAGGGAGACTCTGGCCGCGACGCCGCGCCCGGCGAATCCGGAGCCGCCGCGCACGAACAGGAAGCCGTCGTCCGCGGCGACGTCGTTGAGATCGAGCGGAGCGTCGGTGAACGCCTCGAGTGGTCGGGTGGTCGCCTTCATCGGCCGGCCTCGATCGTCACGGCGTCAGCGCCGGGTGCCGACCATCAGCTGCGTCAGTCCACCGGACAGCTGGCGGTGGGTGGCATCGTCGAACCCCGCGTCCCGCAGCATCGCCAGCATCTTCGCCGGCTCGGGCAGGTAGGCGACGCTCTTCGGGAGGTAGCTGTAGGCCGCTCCGTCCGACAGCGCCGCGCCGATCCTGGGGACGACCTTTCCGAAGTAGATGTTGTTGCCGAATCGCAGGACCCGGTTCGGAGGGGTGCTCACGTCGAGCAGTGCGATCCTGCCGCCGGGCCGCACCACACGACCCAGTTCGGTGAAGAAGTCGCCGAGGTCGAGCAGGTTGCGGAGTGCGAACCCGCACGTGACACCGTCGACCGAGGAGTCGGGCACCGGGAGGCGAAGGATGTCCGTCTGGACGCGGGGCACGCCCGAGCGGTCCGCGGAGAGCATGCCGAAGCTGAGATCCATCGAGTAGGGCCGGAGTCCGGCGGCCGCGAGATCGATGCAGAGGTCGCCCGTCCCGCTGGCGAGATCCAGGACCTCGGATCCGGTCGGGAGCGCGAGGTCGCGGATCGCTCGCTTCCGCCAGCGGACGTCGAGACGAAAGGAGATGATGCGATTCAGACGGTCGTACTTGGGCGCGATCGCATCGAACATGTCGCGGACCGCTGCGACCTTCTCGTCGCCCTCGGGAAGTTCGTCGGTGTCCCAACGGCGCGCGGGCGCGCCCGGTGCGGTGTCTCCGTCGGGTGCCGTCTCTGTCGTCACCTGGTCAGGCTACGAGCCGCTTCCGTCCGATGCTGCGCCCGGCGTGGGTGGGCCAGTCGGCGGCGGGGGAGGCGGTGGCGGGGGAGGCGGTGGCGGGGGAGGCGGTGGCACCGTCTGTGCTCCCCCGCCCACCTCGGTCGCGACGTCGTCGGTGCCGGCCGCCTGTCGGTCGATCATCTCGACCTCGGCGCGGGCCTCGGCCAGTGCCTGCAACCTGAGGTCGGCTGCCGACACCGCCTGCTCGAGCTGCTGCTTCGAGTCGGCGACGGTGATGCTCGTGACCATCTGGGCGATCGTCGCCTCGAGTTGTTCGACATTCACTTCGAGCGCGTCGACCGCTGCGTCGCGGTGCGTCGCCGGAAGGCCCGCCGCCGCCACGAGACGCTCGTCGATCGCCATCGCCTCGGTATCGATCGCCCGCATCTGTGAGGCGAGCCCGAGTTCGACCAGGCGCGGGTTGGTGTGCGCTCCGCGTACGGCGTCGCCCACGCGGCGGTGCAGCCTGGCCTCGCGCGTGTGCGCTCCTGCCCAACTCGCCGGGGCGGGCGACGGGCGCCCGGGCACGACCTGGTTCTGCTCGGCGAACTCCCGTCGAGCGCGGACCGCGAGCGCGACACCGAACCCGACCATGGCCGCAACGGACAGGACCAACAGCGCGGTGATGATCATCCGGATCCACCACCACCGGTGGCGCTGACGGCCACGATGACCAGGATCACGAGGAGCAGTGCGACGGCGACGGCGAACGCGATCTTGACCTTGCTGTACGGGCGGGCGCCGTGAACTTCACCGGTGACACCGTTGATGTACACCTGGAACGGCCGGCCGTCGTAGAGCACGGTGAGCAGCCAGAGCGGGAGCAGCACGTGCTTGTAGGTCATCTCGCGCCAGCGAATGTTCATGTTGTCGATGCGCTGCTGCTCGCCGCCGATGTCGCGGCGGACGGAGCCGCGGATTTCCTCTTCCATCACCGCGGTCGCCTCGCCGAGGCATTCCTCGACGTCGCGGTCGTAGGTGCGGGCCAGGTGTCCGGCGGCGTACTCGGCCGAGTACGGCTTGGCGTGCTGTGTCGGCCACGGCTCGAGCTTGTCGATGCGCGACTTCTCGAATCCGGTGTTGGCCAGGACCGGCACGTCGTCGAACCGATTGGCGACGGTGCCGCTCGCCGGGTACCACTCGGTGTAGGTCTCGGTGCGGCGGTTGTCCCCGCTCCCGACCGTTCGCGTCCGGGTCAGGCCACGCCGGCCGTTGTAGGTCGTCATCGTGTCGGCGTCGTACGTGAAGTACGCCATGTACACGCTCTGGAAGGACCCGGTCCGGTTGTACGTCTTGAACTCCGAGGGCGCGAACCAGCGACCGTTGATCCACTCCTCGATCAGCTTCGCCGCGTGCTTGTCGTCGATCTGGAACGGGAGCACCGCATCGACGGGCAATCGCTCGGGCGCGGAGTGGACGTCGTCGCGCTGGACCGGCGTTGCACAGTACGGGCACTTGTCGGCGGTCAGGCTGCCGGTGAAGGTGGTGTGCCCGCCGCAGTTCTGGCAGACGATCTCCTTCTCCTCGGTGATGAAGTTCGCCGTGCGCATCACCTTGCCCTCACGGACCATCCGCAGAGCGGTCCGGAGGTCGTTCTCGACGATCTCGCCACCGCCTTCGGTCAGCGCATGCGTGTTCCCGCAGTGCCGGCACTTGAGCATCTGGGACGCGATGTCGAAGTGCAGTTCCCCGCCACACGCCTCGCACGGGTACGTCCGCGACTGCTCGGTGACGTGCTTCATCGCCCGCGTGCGTTCGGCCTGTGGGTCGGAGCCGGTCCGAGGCGAATCCGCCGGGTCGAATGGGTCCGAGGGCGGTGGGCCCGGCGGCGGTGGTGGTGGCGGCGGTGGTGGGCCGCCGGGAGGCGGGGGTCGAGAGCCGCCGAGTGGGGGTGGGGAATCGGTCATCGGCTCACGGGGACGGCGCGTCGGGCGTCGGAGGAACCGGAGGCGGGGTGGGAGCGGTCGGCGGCATCGGCGGCGGCGTCGCGAAGAGCGCCTGGAGCTCCGGCACGGTTTGGGCAGGTGCCCAGGCCGCCATCCCCTGCGACCACACGAGCGTCTGGCCCGTCACTTGACCGCCCTGGATTCCCTGCTGCATCTGGGCCATGTTGTAGGGGCCTCCCGGGTTCCCGCCGTGATCGACGTGGAACATCTTCTGTCCGGGGAGCGGAGGCGGAGCACCGACGGCGGCTGCCGGTCGAGCGTTGGGCGTCGGCTGGGTCATGCCGCCCATCTGGTTCGCCATCTGGCCTGCCATCGCCACTCCCATGCCCATCTGCATCATGTCGCCCATCACCGAGCCGCCCTCGTTCTCGGCGGCGGCGACCATCGCGTCGGCGGCTTGCGCCTGCTGGTACTTGTTCAGGTCGACGTTCTCGACGAACCCGGACGCCTCGACGCCCCGTGCAACACCGCGCGTCATCGCCTGGGTGATTTCGTCGGGAAGCGAGATGTTCATGGTCATCTCGGGAATGGCCAACCCGAACTCGTCGTCGACGCGCTCCTGCACGAACTCGGCGAGCCGAGCGGACAACGCGACCTGCTGGCCCTGGAGGTCGATCGCCCCGAGTCCCGACTCCATGACCATGTCGGAGAAGGCCATCGAGATGACGCGACGGAGCAGTTCGGTGATCTCCTCCGCTTCGACGGCCGAGTCGGTGCCGATGACCTCCTTCAGGAACGTTTCGATGTCGACGATCTTCACGACGCACAGGCCGTTCGCCCGGACCTGCACCATCTTGAAGTCGGGGTCGCGGACCGTCACGGGCTGCGGGGTTCCCCAACGGATGTCGGTGACCGGACGGGTGTTGATGAAGTAGACCTCGGACCGGAACGGGCTGTCGAAGCCGTGCTTCCAACCCTGCAGTGTCGACAGGACCGGCAGGTTCTCCGACGTCAATTCGTAGTGTCCCGGTACGAACTTGTCGGCGACCGCCCCCCTGTACACGAACACCGCCTCCTGGCCCTCGCGGACGATCAGCTCGGCACCGTTCTTGATCTCGTTCTGATAGCGGGGAAATCGCCATGCGAGCGTCGAACGGGAGTCGTCGATCCACTCGATGATGTCGACGAGTTCGCCCTTGAGCTTGTCCATGAGACCCATCGCAGGCCCACCTTTCGTTCGCGTCCGAGATGCGGGGTTCACCATAGATGACCGAGGTCCGGAGATGCCCGGAAACGGTGCCGCCCGGGGCGACGGCCGAGACGCGTCAGGTGCCGGGAGCACCCGAGGCGAGGTCCGCCAGGTACCGCGCGACCATCAGATCGAGATGGGCGCCGCCGGCGTTCTTGAAGATCGTGATCTCGTCCGGGTCGAGTCGACCGAACCCGCCGTGCGGCAGATCCCGGAAATCGGCCACGATCTCGTGCAGGACACCGGATTCGAGTGGCGTCGCGATGTCGCCGACGTCCAGCGCGGTGCGGCGACTGTCGACGAACACGCGGCCGCGGCTGACGCATTCGTCGTCGGCCTCGCGCATGTCAGGTCGGTATCCGCCGATCAGATCGAGGTGCTGGCCCGGCCGGAGCCACGCTCCATGGATCAGGGGCTCGGTTGCCATGGTTGCGGTGGAGATCACATCCGCGGCGCGGACGGCGCGCTGCAGGTCGTCCGTCGTCCGGGCCCCCGAACGGTCAGCCAGGTCGGCAGCGTTCGCGGCCGTTCGGCTCCAGACGGCGAAGCGGGCGTCCGGCCAGACGCTGCGATACGCGTCGATCATCGATGCGGCCACCGTGCCCGATCCGACGATCAGGACCTCGGAGACCTGCGGGGGAGCCAGTCGGGTCGCGGCCAGCAGTGAGTCACCCGCCGTCTTCCACTTCGTGACGAGATGGAAGTCGAGCGTGGCGTCGAGCTCGCCGGTGGAGTCGGAGAAGAGCGCCACCGAACCGTTGACGGTCGGTCGCCCCGTCGATGCGTTCGCCGGGAAGACCGTCGCCGTCTTGACGAGTGCCCCGAGGCCGTCGACCAGCGCGCTCCGGGACAGCAGTGCGTCGTCGCCGCGTCGAAGCAGGGTGTCGCCGAGCTCCGCCTCGGGGTACTCGTGTCCCGCCTCGAGAGCGTGCATCAGGGCGGCCCACTCGATCAGCGGCTCGACCGTCGCAGTGTCGACGTGGCGGGTCACGGTCAGTGCACGGCGATGCTGCGGGCCCAGCGGTAGTCCGCCTTGCCGCTGGGCGACCGGACGACCTCGTCGACGCGCACGATCTCCTTGGGCAGCTTGTACCGGGCGATGTGATTGCCCGCCTCGGCGAGCAGTTGATCGTCGCTCGCCTCGTAGCCGTCGCGGATCCGAACCACGGCAACGACCTCGTTGCCCCAACGTTCGCTGGGTCGTCCGGCGACGACGCAGTCGTAGACGGCAGGATGGGCCATCAGGGCGGCTTCGACTTCCTCGGCGAAGATCTTCTCGCCGCCCGAGTTGATCGTCACCGAGTCGCGACCGTGGAGTTCGATGATTCCCGGCCCACCGCTGGGGTCGACCAGCAGTCGGGCCCGGTCGCCGGGGACCGCGTATCGCGTTCCGTCGACGATCGGGTAGGTGCGCGCCGTCTTCTCCGGGTCGCCCAGATAGCCGAGGGCGAGGCGACCCGTCTTGGCCAACCAGCCCACCTCGGGGTCGCCGGGATCGAGGATCGCGTCGAGTGCCGCCGACAGCACGACGTTGCCGGGCGTGAGTGGAAAGGTGCCGGTCGTCGCCCCGCCCCCGGTCGACACGTGGGACACCTGCCCGCCGGCTTCGGACGAGCCGAGACCGTCGATGATCATGAGCGTCGGGAGATGCGCGAGGAACTCGTCCTTGAGCGGGGCCGACAGCGCAGCACCGCCGGACAGCAGGACCGTGAGCGACGACAGGTCGTACGTCGGACCCTGAGCCGCGGCTCGGTCGAGTTCGTCGACGAGCGGTCGCGCGAATGCGTCGCCGACGATCAATAGGAAGTCGACTCGTTCGCGTTCGACGATGCCCCAGATGTCGGAGGGTTCGAGTCGGTCCGGGACGTCCTGGACGACGATCGTCCCGCCGCCGAGCCACGTGCGGAAGCTCATCCAGTGCCCGGCGCCGTGCATGAACGGGGGCGCGAGCAGCGAGCGCAACCCGGTGTTGGCCTCGGCGACGAACTCATCGACCGTCGTCGCGGTCTTCGATCCGCCGAAGCACTCGCGCATGGCGTCTCCGTTGCGCCACATCACCCCTTTGGGCATCCCGGTGGTTCCACCGGTGTAGAGCATGTACAGATCGTCGGCCGACCAGGTGACGGGAGGCCGCTCCGGTGAGGCAGTCGCGAGCGCGTCCTCGTACCAGATCGCACCCGGCAGGAGATCGTTGTTCGAGTCGTCGGGTACCTGGAGGATGACCGCCAGCCCGGGGAGCCGGGGAAGAACCTGGGCGAGCGTCGGTGCGAACGCCGAGTGGAGGACGATCGCGCGGGCGGACGAATCGGTCAGGAGGTACTCGAGTTCTTCGGCGACGTAGCGATAGTTCACGTTGAGCGATGCGACTCGCGCCTTCAGCGCACCGAGCATCGACTCGAGGTACTCGTTGCCGTTGTGGAGGTAGATCGCGAGATGGTCCTGACCGGACTCGTGTCCGAGCAGTTTGTTGCGCTCCGTGTGGCATCCGAGTCCGGCACCGAGCAGGTGGTTCGCCAGGCGACGAGTCCTGTCCTCGATCTGCGACCACGTCAGACGGCGATCGCGGAAGACGAGACACTCCTCGTCGGGACGCGTCCGCCCGATCGCCTCGTGGACCTCGGCGAGTGAGAGTTCCTGTGCCGCGGGCTCGGCAACGTCTGCAGTGTCGGACATCACCGTTCGGACCTCGGACGACTCAGACGTAGTAGCGGAAGATGACTTCGGCGACGCAGGAGGGTTTCGGCGCACCTTCGACCTCGAAGACGAACTCCTGGGTCACCTGGGCCCCGCCCGGGACGTCCTCGACCGAGGTGAGGGTGACGCCGAGCCGAAGCTTCGATCCAACCGGTACGGGGGAGGGGAAGCGCACCTTGCCGGCGCCGTAGTTGACCCCCATCGCCACGCCCGACACGCCGAAGATCTGCGGTGACAGCATCGGGCCGAGCGAGAGGGTGAGATAGCCGTGAGCGATCGGTCCGCCGAAGGGACCGTTCTTGGCTCTCTCGACGTCGACATGGATCCACTGGTGGTCACCCGTGGCGTCGGCGAATGTGTTGACCCGCTCCTGGGTGATCTCCACGTAGGGGGAATATCCGAGGTGCTCGCCGACCAGTGCCTTCAGTCCGTCGATTCCTTCGATCATGCGCATGGACTCGATGTTGGCAGACTGTCGCGATGGCCGACGAAACCGACGAAGCGTCCCCGCCGGCCGACGCGGCCTTCCGATCGGGATTCGTCACGTTCGTCGGCCGTCCCAACGTCGGCAAGTCGTCGCTGGTCAATGCGATCTGCGGACGCAAGATCAGCATCGTCAGCGACAAACCCCAGACCACCCGGCATCGCATCATGGGCGTCCTCACGCGTCCGGACAGCCAGATCGTGTTCGTCGACACGCCGGGCCTGCACAAGCCGGTGACCGCGCTCGGCGAGCGCGTGAACGCCACGGCGCTGGGCAGCGTCGACGACGTCGACGTCGTGGCGCTGGTGCTCGACGCGACGAAGCCGTTCGGCAAGGGCGACCGTTGGGTCGCGTCGCAGATCGACATGGCGTCGTCGGTCGTGGTCGTCAACAAGATCGATCGGGCCAGCCCCCAACAGGTGCTGGCGATGCTCACCGAGGCAAGCGAGCTCGGTGCCCGGGAGTACTTCCCGGTGTCGGCGTTGACCAAGGACGGCGTCGAGGGTCTGGTCGCACACCTCACCGCAGGGCTGCCGGAGGGGCCTCGGTACTTCCCCGATGACGAGGTCAGCGACCTTCCCGAGGAGCGTTGGGTCGCCGAGCTGGTCCGCGAGCAGCTGCTCGCGGCCACACGCGACGAACTCCCGTACTCGATCGCCACGCAGGTGGTCGAGTGGGAGTGGCCGCGCATCCGCGTGGACATCATCGTGGAGCGCGAGAGCCAGAAGGGAATGGTGATCGGCAAGGGCGGCAGCGTGCTCAAGAGGGTTGGCGAGGCAGCACGTAGGCAGCTTCCCGAGGGGGTGTTCCTCGAGCTGCGGGTGAAGGTCGACAAGGACTGGCAACGCCGTCCCGACCGGGTGGAGCGCCTCGGCTACTGAATCTCCGGCTCTCCGTGGGATCTACGCGTCGGTTGTCGTCGTCGTGCCGAATGACGTCGTCGTGACAGGCGTCTCGGGCTCGTCGATCGGTCCGGGCGGCTCGGCGTCGATGCGCATCGATGCGTAGTCGTCGACCGACACCGGACGATTCGTGAACAGCGCATTGCCGGTCGGAACCGACACGTTCTGATCGCTGCCGTTGAACGTGAAGAGAGCCTGGCCGACCCCGCGCAGGCCGAGCAGGAACGTGAGCACGATCTGACCGATCGCCTCGCGTTGGTCTTCCTGTCGGGAGATGTCGTCGAAGATCTCCTCGTCGAGATCGATGGTGAGGATGCCGTCCTGCGCGACCGTGTCGATGATCAGGCCCTCTTCGATCTGGTTGTCGAGCAGGGCGGCCGACGGACCGACCGGCCCCTGCTCGAGGAGCAGGATCAACTCGGTGTCGACCACCGGTGACTGCGCCGGGAGCTCGATCGGACGCAGCTCACCGCGCGAGAGGAAGAAGACCTGCACGATCTCGGTGGGCACGACGGTCGTCGTCGCCGCCAGCGTGGTGACCGGAGCATCGGGCACCGTGGTGGTGGTCGTGGTCGTCGTCGTGGTGGTGGTGGTCGTGGTGGTGGTGTCGGCCAACCGGTTCGGTACCTCCTGGTCGGGTATCTCCTCGAAGCTGTCCGGACCGGTGGGCACGCCACACGATGCGAGCAGGGCCAGCGATGCGAGCAGGGCTGCGCTGCGCGGGGCACGGTTCATGGGGAGCCCTTTCGAATCGGTACCTCGAACACGAAACGCGCCCCGCCCCCGGCGCGATCCTCCACCCACACCGCACCACCCATCGCGGTGCTGTGTTCCGATGCGAGCGCCAGGCCGAGGCCCGTTCCGATGCGGTGCCGTGCCGCGCTCCCGCGGGCGAACCGCTCGAAGATCCGGTCGCGCTCGCTCTGGGCGACGCCCGGTCCACCGTCCTCGACCGCGAACCGCAGCATCTTGTTCCGAGTCGGTGCGACCTCCACTGCGAGCGCGCCCCCGCCGTGGTGGTTCGCGTTCTCGATGAGGTTTCCGAGAACCCGTTCGAAGCGGACCTTGTCGATGTCGATCTCCCGCGGCGTCTTCGGGTCGACGACCACGTCGATGTCCGGGCTGCCGAAACGCGCGGCGACACGGTGCGTGAGGTCGATGATGTCGAGCGTCTCCACGTTGAGGTCGGTCGCGCCGGCGTCGAGCCGCGACAGTTCGAGGAGGTCGATCACCATGTCGTCGAACCGGCGGACCTGACTGACCACGACATCGAGTGCCTGTTGCGTGCGTTCGGGGATGTCCTCGCGCCGCGCGTCGAGCACTTCGACGGCTGCCGTCAGGGCGGTGATCGGTGAGCGCAGCTCGTGACTGACGTCGGAGGCGAACCGCGCTTCGCGCTCGATCCGGGTCTGTACCGCGTCGGCCATGTCGTTGAAGGAACTCCGGAGGCGGTCGAGGTCGGGGTCGGACTCGCCCTCGAGTCTGGTGTCGAGTCCGCCTGACGCGATGTCCTCGGCGGCGTCGGCGACGCGGCTCAGCGGGCGCAGCAGCCGACGACTCGTCGAGTAGCCGAAGAGCGTGGCGAGCACGAGCGTGCCGAGCCCACCGAGGCCCAGAGCGGTCAGCAGCGCGGCCAACGTCGACCCTTCGTTGTCGGCGGGGAAGGCCTCGTAGTAGCCGGTGTCGTGACGCCTGATGTAGACGCCGACCGTCGCGTACACATCGCCGTCGATGCCCGCGTACTCGATCCCCGAGCCGCCGGAGCGCACGTGGGTGACCAGGGTGTCGGGAAAATCGGCGAGCGGGCGGGTCGTGTCGGTCTGCGTCGCCGGAGCGTTCGGTGAGGTGGAACTCAACACCGCGAAGCCGTCCGGTTCGGTGCGCAGCACGTTCTCGAAGTAGCTCCCGATGCTCACGCTCGGATCGATCAGAGCGGCATCGAGTTGATCGGCCACGGCAGCGGCGTTGTCGAAGGCCTGCTGCTTCGCCGACGCGGTCCGTTCGTCCAGCAGGCTGTTGCGGGCGAACCCGTACGTCACGCCGATGAGGACCAGCCCGGCGAACAGAGCGATCAGTGCGAAGAACAGCGTGACCCGCGTGCGCAGTCGGAGTGAGCGGTCGCTGGCCACGTGACGAGTGTTGCAGAGGAGGTACCGTCACGGGGTGCCAGGTCGGCTCCGAGAGGATGTTCACCCGCTGCCGGTGAGGCACCAGGGGGAGGGAGGTACCTCACCGGGGCAGCGTGAACAGTGGTCATAGTGCTCGCCGTCTGTGACAGCCCAACGCCAGGATTGTGCGATTTGTGTAACGATGCGGTCGTTTCTCTCCGGGCCCGTCACCTGGGCGTTCACCGAGAATCGGTCAGGGAGGTGCCGAAACCACGGGTCGTCGGTCTCGATCTCCGCTCGATGCTTTGTCGGCGAATCGCAACAGAACGGCCGCGGACGGTGACCGGACCTATCATCGTCGACACTCATGGAAACCCTGCTGTTCATCGAAGACGACGACGCGATTCGCCTGGCCCTCTCGTTGGCGCTCGAGGACGAGGGATATTCCGTACGTGAAGCACCGAACGGCGCCGAGGGGCTCGCCTCGTTCGACCGGCAGCCCGTCGACCTGGTTCTCCTCGACCTCCGGCTCCCCGACATGTCGGGGTTCGACGTGTGTCGGGCGTTGCGCGCGAAGAGCATCGTGCCGATCATCATCATCACCGCACAGACGGACACGATCGACATGGTTGCAGGGCTCGAGGCCGGCGCGGACGACTACGTGACGAAGCCGGTGGTCCCCAAGGAGCTCGCCGCCCGGATCCGATCACTGTTGCGACGGGTCCATCTCCAGGACGTCCCCCAGCCACAGGCATCGGTGTTCGGCGACGTCGAACTGCGCCGGGAGCAGGGGATCGTCCTCAAGGGCGGTGTCGAGATCAACCTCACCAAGACCGAGTTCCGGCTGCTGTGCGAGTTCGCCGACCATGCGGGATCCGTTCTGTCGCGCGACCAGCTGCTCGAACGGGTGTGGGGGTACGAGTACCTCGGCGACTCGCGACTCGTCGACGCCCACGTGCGCCGGCTGCGCGTCAAGATCGAAGACCACCCCGACGACCCGAAGCTGATCGTCACGGCCCGTGGGGTCGGCTACCGACTCATCGGCTGACGTCGAGCCGGGGCGCCTGGGTCACTTCGCGTAGAGCGCTTCGATCTCGGCGGCGAAGGTCTCGAGCACGCCACGGCGCTTCAGCTTCGATGTCGGTGTGAGCAGCTCGCTGTCGGGCATCCACTCCTCCCCGAGCACCTTCACCTTCTTGACCGCCTCGGCGTTGTTGAAGTCGGACATCACGTCCGCGAGCCCGGCTTCGACCTCGGCGATCACATCGGGATTCTCGGCCAGCGCCGACAACGTCGCAGCCTCGCCCTCGAGCCCGTGCTCGGCGGCCCATGCTGCGGCGGCATCGGGGTCGAGCACGACCAGCGCCGCGACGAAGGGGCGCTGCTCGCCGACCGCACACGCCTGACCCACCAGCGGAATCATCTTCAACGCGGCCTCGAGGTTCGCCGGGCTGATGTTCTTGCCGCCCGCGGTGATGATCAGCTCCTTCTTCCGGTCGACGATCTTGAGGTAGCCCTCGTCGTCGATGACGCCGATGTCACCGGTGTGCACCCAGCCCTCGTCGTCGACGGTCTCGGCCGTCTTGTCGGGGAGACCGAGGTATCCGACGAACATGTTGCCACCACGTGCGAGCACCTCGCCGTCGCCGGCCAACTTCATCTCGACGCCGGTGGCTGCCGTTCCGACGTAGCCGGGCTTCGCCGCCGCTGCCCACGAGAGCACCGCGGTGGTCTCGCTCATACCGTACCCCTCGCTGAGCGGCACGCCGATCGCACGGAACCACTCGAGGATCTCGGCCGGGATGGGTGCGGCGCCCGAGATCCCGATCTCCACCTCGTCGAGCCCGATCAGACCACGGACCGCCTTGAACCCGACCTCGTCGAGGAAGTTCCACGTTGCGATCTCCTCGTCGGTCGCCTCGCCGCGGGTCATCTTCGCCATGATCGGCGCGGCAGCGGCGACAGCCTCGTTGAACTGCCGCTCCTTCTCCGGATCTGCGGACAGTGCCGCGGTGACCCCGGCGTACATCTTCTCCCACACGCGCGGCACGCCGATGAAGACGTTCGGCTTCGCTTCGCGGACCACCGCCGGCATCTGGGCGGTCTCGGGGCAGCAGAAGACCCGCGTGGCGAAGTCGACCATGTAGTAGTGGCCGAGCAGGCGCTCCATCACGTGGGCCATCGGGAGGTACGACACGTGGCGCTTGCCGGCGAAGTCGGTGATGTCGGTCTGGTCGCGCATCGACTGGCCGACCGACTCGAGGGTCCACGCGACGTTGCTGTGGCTGAGCATCACGCCCTTCGGCGGTCCTGTGGTCCCTGAGGTGTAGATGATCGTCGCGATGTCGTCGAGCGTGGCGGACTCCGCAGCGGTGGCGAGGTCGGCGGGCTCGGCGCCGATCAGATCGGCATAGCGCAGGATGTCGTCGCTCGCACCGTCGGCCTCGACGAGGGCGATGTGCTCGATGGTCGGGATCTTGTCGCGCACCGACTCGAAGCGCCGGAGGAAGCCGTCGTCCTCGAGGATCGCCAGCTTCGCCCCGCAGTCGTTGACCAGATACTGGATCTGGTCGGGTGCCGACGAGTTGTAGATCGAGACGGGCGTGGCGCCGCAGAACAGGACCGCGAGGTCGAGCGCGTGGAACTCCTGTCGATTCCGGATCATCATCACGACGGTGTCGCCCTTGCCGACTCCGAGATCCTTCAACGAACTCGTCAGACGGGCGGCGTCGTCCGCGACCTCGCGCAGGGTCTTCGTCGCCCAGTCGCCGCTCGAGGTCTTCCAGTTGAGGACCTCGACGTCACCGTTCCGCTCGAGGTTCGCGAGAAAACGCTTGGGGATGTTCTGACCGACGATGCGGTCGTGGAGGTCCTGGCTGGTCGTCATGTGTCCATTGTCGCACGTGACTTTCGCCGGGCGGCAAACCCCGCACGGGTCGGATGATGCGACGGGTCAGGGCGATGCCCGGCTCCAGTCGGGCCGCCGCCTCTCGCGGAACGCCTGCATCCCGAGTTGGGCGTCCGGGGCGGCGAAGAGCTCGTTCGACAACGCTGCCATCTCGGCGAATGCCTCGGCGCGGGTGAGCGTCGGGACCCGGTGCAGCAGGGCCTTCGTCTCGCGCACTGCGCGAGGTGCGCCGGCGCGCACGCCCTCGACGAGCGAAGCGACGGTGGTGCCGACGTCGTCCGTGACGTGGGTGACGAGCCCGATCGCACGCGCCTCCCGGGCGTCGAACACCTCGCCGGTCAACATCGCGGCGGCGATCTTGCCGGCCGGGACGCGCTGCAGGATCGGGACCGAGATGATCGCAGGGGCGACACCGATCCGGACTTCGGTGAGCGCAAACGTCGTGGCCGAGTTCACGACGACGAGGTCGCACGACGCCATCAGCCCGATTCCCCCGGCACGGACGGCGCCGTCGACCGCTGCGATGGTCGGACGTCCGGTGTCCATCAGGCGTTCGAGCACCGACACGAAGGGCGTCGCGTCCGGCGGGCCGTCCGACCGCTCCTTCAGGTCGGCGCCGGCGCAGAAGGCAGGTCCTTCGTGGCGCAGCACGATCGCTCGCGCCTGCACGTCCTCGGCGACGTCGATGCACGCGTGCAGCTCCTCGATCAGCTGGACCGACAGCGCATTGCGGTTGTGCGGCGAGTCCATCGTGATCGTCGCGATGTCCGTGTCGAGCACGACGGTGACCAGTTCTCCCATGGGTCGGCACCGTACTGGCAGCGGCCACCGCGCTGCCATCTACACTCGGACGCGTGAACCAGCTCAAGAACGACTTCCCTGCAGGCGTGCTCACCGGAGAGGCGGTGAACGAGGTCTTCGCGCTCGCCAAGGCCGAGAAGTTCGCGCTTCCCGCCGCGAACTGCATCGGCACCAACTCGATGAATGCCGTCATGGAGACCGCCGGCAAGGTGAACAGTCCGGTCATCATCCAGTTCTCGACGAGCGGGTCGGCGTTCGTCGGCGGGAAGAACGTCCCCGTCGACGGTGACCGTGCGTCGATCCTCGGCTCGGTCGCCGGTGCCAGGCACGTGCAGACGATGGCAGCGGCCTACGACGCACGGGTGATCCTCCACACCGACCACTGCCCGAAGAAGAGGCTCGGATGGATCTCGGGCCTGCTCGACGAGGGAGAACGGCATTTCGAGGCGACCGGCTCGCCGCTCTTCAGTTCGCACATGCTCGACCTGTCCGAGGAGCCGATGGAGGAGAACCTCGACATCTGCGTCGGGTTCCTCGAGCGGATGGCCCCGATGGGAATGACGCTCGAGATCGAGCTCGGGATCACCGGCGGTGAGGAGGACGGCGTCGACAACTCCGATGCGAATCCTGCAGACCTCTACTCGAAGCCCGAAGAGGTCGCGTACGCATACGAGCGGTTGATGGCGGTCAGCCCGAACTTCACGATCGCCGCGGCGTTCGGGAACGTCCACGGGGTGTACAAGCCCGGCAACGTGAAGCTCACACCGACGATCCTGCGCGATGCGCAGGCGCACATCGCGGAGCGGTTCGGGACCGACTCGGACAAGCCCGTCAACTTCGTCTTCCACGGCGGTTCGGGTTCGACCGCCGCCGAGATCGAAGAGGCGATCAGCTACGGCGTGATCAAGATGAACATCGACACCGATCTCCAGTGGGCGTTCTGGGACGGAGTTCGGGGGTACGAGGCCGACAAGCACGACTACCTCCAGGGCCAGCTCGGAAACCCCGACGGGGCGGACGCGCCGAACAAGAAGTACTACGACCCTCGGGTGTGGCTCCGCGCGGGAGAAGTGAGCTTCGTCGAACGTCTCGAGCAGGCCTTCGCCGAACTCAACAACATCAACACCCTGGCCTGACGACGCGTCGCCGGCCAGGGGACGGGATCAGGCGAGCAGCTTGGCCTTCGCGGCCGCGAACTCGGCGTCGTCGAGGATGCCCTGTGCCTTGAGGTCGCCCAACTGCTGCAGTCTGGCGATCACGTCGTCGTCGAGCGGGGCCGCTGCGACCGGGGCCGCTGCGACCGGGGCCGGGGCCGGGGGCGCCGGTGCGGGCGGGGGTGCCGCCGCTGCCTGCTGCGCCGCCGCCTTCTGGGCGCCGTGTCGCTGCACGGCGCCCACCGTCGCGCTCGCGGTGCCGGCGATCACTGCCGTGCGTGCCATCGTGCCCACGAGACCGGGGCGTCCTACTCGTCGTCTCATCAGTTTCTCCTTGTCGTCCGGTTCGGGTCAGTCGTCGATCTTCGAGAGCTCGTCGAGGAGCTCGTCGACAACGGCTCCCGGAACGCGGAAGTCGGCGGCGAGTACCCCTCCGGACGCGACGATCGCATCGCGGAACGGCTTGGCCCAGGTGTGCTCGAAGACGAGGATCGCCGCCGAGCTGTTCGGCTCGAGGCCGGCTGCCAGCTCATCGACGTCCTCATCGGAGATCAACGAATCGATCTGGTCGAAGAGCCCGGCGAGTCGAGCGGCGTCCGCGTTCTCGCCGTCCTGGTCGAACTCGACGAACTCGACCTCGCCGTCGGCGGTCTTCATGACGAGGAGGCCGTCGACGACGCTGATCGTGTCGCTCTCGACGAGCTTCTCCAGTTCGGGGATGATTTCGCCATTGAATCGGTTCCCCGGGAAACCGACCACGATGACCTCGATTGGTCCCAATGCCATGAAAGCCTCCGTTGGCGTTCGTCTCGAATGAGAGGTGGAGGATATCCGATCCGAGTGGGACGCTCAAAGCCCGGCGCCGCGGCCGGGTCAGCGTGTGATCGACCGGAGGAAGTCCTCGACCTCGGAGCGGTGGCGTGTCCGTTTCATCGGCGGGAGTGCCCGTACGATGTCCCAGCGGTAGTTGGCCGTGCCGAGGCGCGGGTCCATCACGGCGACCACGCCGGTGTCGGTCGATGAGCGGATCAGACGACCGGCCGCCTGAGCCAGCATCATCGACGCCCGTGGGATGTCGATCTCGCTGAACGCGGCGCGGCCGAGCCGGTCGCGCCGCGCCGACAGCAGCGGGTCGTCCGGGCGCGGAAAGGGGATCCGGTCGATCACGACGAGCGACAGCGTCGTACCGGGTACGTCGACTCCCTGGAACAGACCCGCCGTCGCGAACAGGCAGGTGGCCTCGTCGTCGGCAAAGGCCTTCACGAGTGCCGTCTTGGGCATGTCGCGCTGGGTCAGCACCGGAAACGCGAGTCGCTCGCGCATCGCTTCGGCCGCGTCGTCCATCGCCCGGTAACTGGTGAACAGTGCGAGGGTTCGGCCGCCGGCGGCGTTGATCAGCGCTTCGAGTTCGTCGTTCGCCGCGGCGCGGAACTCGGGCGCGTTGGGATTGGGCAGGTGGATCGCGCAGTAGAGCATCGAGTGGGACGGGTAGTCGAACGGGCTGCCGACATCGGCGACCTCGACAGCGTCCGGTGCGATCCCGACCCGACCCGCCAGCGTCGACGGGATCGTCGCGCTCGTCAGGATCGCCGTCCGGCGCTTCCAGACGCCTTCCTCCATCACCGGCCCGACGTCGAGGGGCGCCACCTCCAGGCGTGGGGAGTCGTGAGATCCCGACACGAAGGCCACGTATCCCTCCCGGCCCTCGATCGCGATGTCCAGCTGCTGGATCGAGCGGCCCGTCATCGTCTGGGCGCGCAGCTTGCGCTGCTTCGCGTCCTCGTTGGTGGTGTCGATCGCCGACAGCTCGTCGTTGGCGGTTCCGAGCGTGAGGCGAGCCGCTGCGAGTGGGTTCTGGACCGAGTCGGGCAGCGGGGTCGTGAGTCGTTCTCCGACGTGGGGCGAGAGGGCATCGCGAAGCGATTCGCCGAGTTCGGCAACCGAGCCGGTGAGGTCGGGGTCGTCGAGGATCCGGCGAATCGCGGCGGCCACGGCCACGAACCGACCCGGGGCGATCTCGACACCGACGGTGTCGCTCATGATGTCCTCGAGGACATGGGCCTCGTCGAACACGACGACGTCGTGGTCGGGGAGAATCGCGTTGTCGGACGCCACGTTCAGGCCGTACAGGTGGGTGTTGACCACCACGACGTCAGCGGCCTGGGCGCGGCGGCGCGCCTGCTCGGCGAAACAGGGCTCGCCGAGCGGGCAGCGTTCGGCGCCGGGGCACTCGTCGGACCCGACGCTCACCGACCGCCACGCGTTGTCGGACGGTGTCCAGTCGAGTTCGGCCGCGTCTCCGGCCGCGCTGGTGCCCGCCCAGTCCGCGATCTTCTTGATCTCGGCCTGCGTGACGACAGCCATGGCGTCGAGCTCGAGTCGACCCTGGTCGGGGTCGGCCATCTCGCGCAGCCGCTGCAGGCAGACGTAGTTGCTGCGGCCCTTGAGGACGGCCCAGTCGAAATCGACGCCGAGGTGTTCCGCGAGGAACGGGAGGTCCTTCGTCGCGAGCTGGTCCTGCAGCGCCTTGGTCGCCGTGGCGACGACCACGGTCGCGCCGGAGGTCAGCGCGGGGACGAGGTAGGCGAGCGTCTTGCCCGTGCCCGTGCCCGCCTGCACGACGAGGTGACGCCTCGTGGCGATCGCCTGTTCCACCAAATGCGCCATCTCGTGTTGACCCGCGCGGTGCTCGCTCGCGGCGAGCGCGGCGGTGACCGTGGCCAGAGCCGAGCGTGTTCGGTTGTCGCCGACGTCGGCGCCGGGATCGGTCATCGAGCAGACACCAGCTCGAGGGCTGCGTCGAGCTCGGTGGCATCGAAATCGGGCCAGGGGGCGTCGGTGAAGTAGATGGCGGCGCCGGCGGCCTGCCAGAGCAGGAAGTTCGACACGCGCCGCTCGCCGCTGGTGCGCACGAGCACGTCGACGGGTGGGAGGTCCGGGAGGTAGAGGTGCCGCGAGATCGATTCGGTCGTGACGCCGTCCGGATCCTGACGGGCCTTCTCCACTGCGCTGACGAGTTCGGATCGGCCGCCGTAATCGAAAGCGACGGTGAGCGTCATGCCGGTGTTGTCCGCTGTGTCGTTGATCGCCTTGCGGATCGCTCGTTGGACGTACCGCGGCGTCCGCGCTTCGCGGGAATCGAACGGTCGCCCGATCCACTGGATGCGGACGTTCAGGTCGTTGAGTTCGGCGACGCGACCGAAGAGCTTCTCGTGCAGACCCAGGATGTGGCGGACCTCGGGTCGCGGGCGCCGCCAGTTCTCGGTCGAGAACCCGAACACCGTCAAGTAGTCGATGTCGCGCTCGACGGCGACACGCACGAGGCGGGCCAGGTTCTCTTCGCCTTCGGTGTGCCCATCCGTGCGGGGCAGTCCGCGACGGGCGGCCCAACGGCCGTTGCCGTCCATGATGCACGCCACGTGCAGCCCGGTGCGCGTCGCGGCCCGAGGTGCGTTCGGCTGCGTCGGATCGGTCGGCACGAGGTTCGAGGGTAGTCCCGCCCGAAACGGCCCGGGGGGCACCATCGACGGTGCTCGGCGTGGAATGATGGAGGAGTGTCGATGACCTCCTCCACCGCAGATGCCGGATCCGGCACCCGCCTCGACACGCTGCGCGAATCCGATTCGACGCAGCAGTTCCTGAGGCACGTGATGGTGGTCGGCGGAACCCTCGGCGACTGGGATGATCTCGGCGTCAAGCGGTGGGATGAGCGAGTCAGCGAACTCGGCGCGGTCGCCGCCAACGCCGGGGCGACCTTCCTCACACTTCGTGCGTTCGAACCGGGCAACCGCCCGAGCGAGAGCACGGGCTGGGAACGCATGGTCGACGGCTGCCACGTCATCATCGACCCGTGTGGCGACGGTCGCGCCCGGTTCGCGCAGGCGATGGCCGACCTGCCAGGCGACGAACCCGTGAACGAGGCGACCGTGTCGGAGATGCTCTACGCTCCCGCCGACTGCGAGCCCGACCTGATCGTGGTCCTCGGCGAGCCCACGCGTCTCCCCCCGTCGCTCGTGTGGGAACTCGCGTACGGAGAGCTCGTGTTCCGCCCGATGGCCTGGAACGAGCTCACCAAGGACCACCTGGTCGAGGCGATCGCCGACTTCGCTCGACGCGAACGCCGCTTCGGTGGGCTCGACGACTCCGACGAGTCGGTCGGTTGAGCGGGCTCTATCACGACGTCGGGGTCGTGCTGCGCACCTACAAGTTGCGCGAGTCGGACAAGATCGTCGTCATCCACACCAGGGACAGCGGCAAGGTCCGCGCAGTTGCCAAAGGCGTCCGCAAGACCCGCTCACGCTTCGGCGCCCGACTCGAGCCGATGAGTCACGTGAAGCTCCTGCTGTACCGGGGCCGCGAACTCGACATCGTGAGCCAGGCCGAGGCGGTCGAGCCGTTGTCGCCGATGCTGTCGTCGCTCGACACGGCGTCGCAGGGCCTCGCTGCGCTCGAGGCGGTCGACCAGTTGTCGCTCGAACGCGAGCCGAATCCGCAGCTGTACAGGATGCTGGTGGGCGTCCTCAGAACGATCGCCGCGCACCCGTCACCGCTGAACGTGCCGGCGTTCTACTGGAAGCTGCTGGCCCGGGAAGGGTTCCGTCCACAGCTCGACGCATGCGTGCGTTGCCACGGATCGGAGCCTGACGTCGCACTGGTCGCGTTCGATCTGAACGAAGGCGGCGTGTTGTGTCGATCGTGCCGGTCCGGGCAGTCGATCAGTCCGGCTGCGATCGGCCTGGTGCGGGACATTCTCGGCGGCCGATTGCAGCACGCGCTGGACCAGGACGAATCGCCTGCCACGCACGAGGTGTCGTCACTCGCCACGAAGGCACTCGAATTCCAGATCGAACGCCGCCTTCGCGCCGTCGCGATGTTCGAAGCCCACTGACCGTCCTCTCGGCTCGTTCGCCGGGTGCGACCGGCCGGGGTGGTGCGTGACGATCCGGTGACGCGGGAACCAGCGCGGAAGCGATGGCGTCCAACTTCCATGGAACGCCGCAACGTGAACAGGACGGTGGCGGCCCTCCTGGCCGTGGGGACACTTCTGGCGGCGTGTGGTTCGGACGACGATTCGTCGAGCGACTCGGATGCGGGGCTCGATTCGGGTCGGAGTGGGGACGGTGCCGAGGGCGGCGAGGAGGTCGGCGACGTCGAGGGGGAGTTCTCGGACGAGACGGCGACGACCGAGGCGATGTCCGAGGTGCCGCCCGCAGACGTCGCCGAGGAGGAGAGCGCCGGGGACGTGGCAGGCGATGCCTCCGCCGACGGTCGACTCGACTCGGGTGCCGGGGCGTCGGCTCCCACCATGGATGTCGAGGACGAGTTCGGCGAGTCGTCCGATCAGGGCGGGGGACTCTTCGGGGACGACGTCCCCGCCGACTCCGACGTGCGCTTCGGGGACAATCGCTTCGAGGAGTACGGCCATCGCGATTTCGTCGCCGCCGTCGACGATCCGTTGTCGACGTTCGCGCTCGACGTCGACACCGGCTCCTACTCCGTCGGTCGACGGTTCCTCGACGAAGGATCGCTCCCACCGCCCGAGTCGGTGCGTCCTGAGGAGTACGTCAACGCGTTCGGATTCGACTACGACGCACCACGGGCCGGCCTCGACATCTCCGTGGACGGGGGGCCGTCGCCGTTCGACGCCGACAACGTGCTCGTCCGAGTCGGTGTGCAGGGAGAGATCGTCGCCGACGAGGACCGGGGCGCCGCTGCGCTCACCTTCGTGATCGACACGTCGGGTTCGATGGACCGAGACGACCGTCTCGGACTGGTGAAGGAATCGCTGGGCCTGCTCGTCGACGAGCTCGGGGAGAACGACACGGTGGCGATCGTGACCTACAGCGACTCCTCGGGAGTCGTTCTCGAACCGACGCCCGTGCGGGAGAGGGGTCGGATCATCGACGCGATCGACGAGTTGGGTCCCGGTGGCTCCACCAATCTCGAGGCGGGCCTGCGCGAGGGCTATGCCCTCGCTCGGGAAGCGTTCGACGAGGCCGGGATCAACCGCGTCGTCCTGGCGTCCGACGGGGTCGCGAACTCCGGGGTGACCGATCCGGGTCGACTGGCCGCCATGATCCGTGAGGACGCCGACAACGGCATCGACCTTGTCACCGTCGGCTTCGGCATGGGGAACTTCGACGACGTCACCATGGAACAACTCGCCGACAACGGCGACGGCTTCTACGCGTACGTCGACACACTCGACGAGGCCGAGAGGCTGTTCGAGGACGACCTCACGTCGACGCTGCTCACCATCGCCAAGGACGCCAGGATCCAGGTCGAGTTCGACGACGAGTTCGTGTCGGCGTACCGCCTGATCGGGTTCGAGAACCGAGGTGTACGCGACAGCGAGTTCCGGGACGATTCGGTCGATGCCGGCGAGCTCGGCGCCGGCCATCAGGTGACGGCGATCTACGAGATCGAAATCGTCGACGGCGTGAGCCTCGAGGACCGCGCCGAACTCGGAGTCGTCGCCCTGCGCTGGGAGGATCCGGATTCGGGCGAGGTCAGCGAGATCGACGAGGACATCGACCTCCGCGACATCGATCCTCGATGGACCGACACGCCGGACGACTTCCGACTCGCCACCGTGGTGGTGTCCTTCGCCGAGAAGCTGCGGAACAACCCGTACGCCGACGACGTCGACATGGACGACCTCGCCGCAGAGGTTCGGCGCCTCGCCGACGAACTCGACACCGACGAGGTCGACGAACTCGCCGACCTCGTCGAACTGGCCGCCGATCTGTCCTGACCGGCGACCTCGGACCGTCCATCCCTCCTCACCGCACGGTTCCGGCCACGCCCCGTGCCCCGCTTCGTGCGATGAGAGATGCGTCGGCTCACTGCATCGTTCGCATCCCATCGCCAGGCCAGTTGAGCCAGCCGTGGCGAGGGGAGGAGATCCGGTGAACGATGAGAGATGAGAGTGAATGCAACTCTCATCTCTCATCGCGGGGGTGCGGATGGGCAGCACCGCGGGGCTCACCGGAGTGGACGGGCGGGCGCGGCGTAGCCTGGTGCGCCGTATGGCCGCAACCGACCTCGAACAGATCGTCTCCCTCTGCAAGCGCCGGGGGTTCGTGTACCAGTCCGCGGAGATCTACGGAGGTTTCCGCTCGACCTACGACTACGGCCCGCTCGGCTCGCTGTTGCTGCGCAACGTCAAGGAGGCCTGGGTCCGCTCGATGGTGCAGCAGCGCGACGACGTGGTGTTGATCGATGCCGCGATCCTCAGCCCTCCCCAGGTCTGGCAGGCCTCGGGTCACCTGGCGAACTTCTCCGATCCGCTGGTCGACTGCACGAACTGCAAGAACCGGTTCCGCCTCGACAAGCTCGACGATCCGGACACATGCCCGAACTGCGGGGAGAAGAACAGCTTCACCGAAGCCCGTGAGTTCAACCTGATGTTCAAGACCCAGGCCGGCCCCGTCGAGGGCACGGGTGCCGACGCCTACCTGCGCCCGGAGACCGCCCAGGGGATGTTCACGAACTTCGCGCAGGTGCTCCAGACATCACGCAAGAAGCCTCCGTTCGGCATCGCCCAGGTCGGCAAGAGTTTCCGCAACGAGATCACGCCGCAGAACTGGATCTTCCGCACTCGCGAGTTCGAGCAGATGGAGATGGAGTTCTTCGTCCCACCGGATGAGTCGGCGCAGTGGTACGAGTACTGGTGCAACGAGCGGCTGAACTGGTACATCGAGCACGGCATCCCCGCCGACATGCTCAAGCTCCGTCCGCACGACGACGACGAGTTGTCGCACTATTCGACCGGCACGTCGGACGTCGAGTTCGAGTTCCCGTGGGGATTCGACGAGCTCGAGGGCATCGCGCAGCGCACCGACTTCGACCTCAAGGCGCACTCGGCCGTGTCGGGGGAGCGGCTCGACTACTTCGACCCGCAGACGAACGAACGCTACGTGCCGTACGTGATCGAACCGGCGGCCGGCGCAACACGGACGATGGCGGCGTTCCTGCTCGCTGCATACGACGAAGACGAGGTGAACGGCGAGAAGCGCACCGTGCTGCGGCTCCACCCGCGCCTTGCGCCGTACACGGTCGCCGTCCTGCCGCTCAGCAAGAAGGACACGCTCACGCCGCTCGCGCACGAGGTTCGCAAGCTGCTCGCCGACCGATACATGGTCGACTACGACGAGACGCAGAACATCGGCAAGCGCTATCGCCGTCAGGACGAGATCGGGACGCCGCTCGCGGTGACCGTCGACTTCGACTCGCTCGACGACCATGCCGTGACCGTGCGAGACCGCGACACCACCGACCAGATCCGGGTCCCCATCGACGAACTGCTCGCGACCGTCGGCGATCGCCTCGGCTTCTAGCGCGCCGTCACCGTGGTGCCGGGGTGTGAAGCCGTTGTGTGTGTCGGGCGCCGCCGGCACTAGGTTGCGGGGATGAGCAAGGTTGTCGTCATCGCCAAGATCACCGCCCTGGAAGGCAAGCGCGACGAACTCGCCGCCGCGATGGGCCCCATGATCGACCATGTGGAGGCCAACGAGCCCGACACGCTCGCGTACATCCTGAACGAGGACTCGGCCGACGAGAACGTGCTGTGGATGTACGAGGAGTACACGAGCCACGAGGCGCTGGCTGCCCACGGGCAGAGCGAGGCGATGAAGGAACTCGGGATGGCGCTGCGGCCCCTCGCCGGTGGCCGTCCGGAGATCACCGTTCTGAACCCGGTCCGCGGCAAGGGTCTGTGACCGCGACCTATCTCGACGCAATTCTCGACGCCCACCGCGCTGCCGCGGCCGCGGACTCGCGCACGGTCGATCAGATGTTGAGCGCAGCCCACGAGATGCCGGCCACCCGTGGCTTTCGCGCAGCCCTCGTCGGCTCGGACCGACTCGGTGTGATCTCGGAGATCAAGCGGCGGTCGCCCTCGAAGGGCGATCTGCATGCCGACCTCGATCCTGCGGAAATGGCGCGAACCTACGAACGCGGCGGCGCACGCTGTCTGTCGGTGCTCACCGACACGCCGCACTTCGGCGGCTCGGTCAGCGACCTTCAGATGGCGTGGCAGGCGAGCACCTTGCCGGTGCTGCGCAAGGACTTCACGGTGAGTCCGCTGAACGTCGTCGACGCCCGTCTGATGGGGGCCGACTGCGTCCTGCTGATCGTCGCGGCGCTCGATCGCGCGGAGTTGCTCGATTTCCACCAACTCGCCACCGAGATCGGGCTCGACGTCCTCGTCGAGATCCACGACGAGGCCGAACTCGAACTCGCGCTCACCGCCGATGCGACGTTGATCGGGGTCAACCAACGCGACCTCGTCACGTTCCAGGTCGACCACGAGCGCGCGGAGCGGATGGCAGGCGTGATCCCCGACCACGCCGTGAAGGTCGCCGAATCGGGCGTGCGCGGCGCCGCGGACGCCCGTCGGCTCGAAGCTGCCGGATACGACGCCGTGCTCGTGGGCGAGACGCTCGTGACGAGCCCGGACCCGGCCGTCACGATCGCCGAACTGATCGGCTAGACAGCGGACCGTCTGGCGCGATCGCGCTTCGCAGCGGCGACGAGGAAGCGCTGGTACAGCCCGGCCGGCAGGCGCGACGCGAGGTCGAACAACACCGCATCGGGACCGATGAGCGCTCGTCGGCGATTGCGTTCGACCGCCCTGAGGATCTGCTCGGCCGCGCGGTCGGGGGTGGTCCGGGCGAGACGTTCGAAGTCGTCGGCGAACTCTGCAGGGTCGGCCCCACCGACGATGATCGACTCGTCGGTGCGGGCGTTGCGGGCGATGTTGGTCTTGACGCCACCGGGATGAACCGTCGTCGACGAGACGCCGCACGGGTCGATCTCGAGTTCCATCCGCAAGGAGTCGGTGAAACCGCGTACGCCGAACTTCGAGGCGTTGTAGGCGGACTGCGTCGGAATGCTCACCAAGCCGAACACGCTCGAGATGTTCACGATGTGCCCGTCACCGGTTTCGCGGAGGTGTGGGAGAAACGCCTGAGTCCCGTGCACGACTCCCCAGAAGTTGATGTTCATCAGCCACTCGAAGTCGTCGATCGACTGTGCTGCTGCAGTTGCGCCGAGCGCCACTCCGGCGTTGTTGACGATCAGGTTGACCTTGCCGTGGTCGGCGGCGACCGTGTCGGCCCACGCGAACACGGCCTCGCGGTCGGCCACGTCGAGGCGCGCGGGTGAGACGTCGACCCCGGCCGTCTCGCAGCGCAGAACCGTCTCGGCGAGCCCCTCCTCGTCGACGTCGCCGAGCGACAGGTGACAGCCGCGCCGGGCGAGTTCTTCGGCCAGCGCCCGCCCGATGCCGGATCCGGCGCCGGTGATCGCCGCAACTCTGCCGCTGAAGTTCTTCACCTGTTCGAACGTACCGGCGTCGCGGTCGGAGTCAGGCCTTCCAGCGTTCCATGCCCTCGACGACGCGTTCGTTCAGCGTCTCGAGGAAGTTCACCCGAGCCCACTTCTTCTGTTCCCCGGCAACCAGATTCCACGGAGCGGCATCGTGGTCGGTCATCGCGAACATGTCCTCGATCGCATCGACGTACTGCGGCCACTTCTCACGGTTCCGCCAGTCCTCGTCGTTCAGTTTCCAGCTGCGCAATGGATCGTCACGCCGCGACTCGAAGCGTTTCAGCTGCTCTTCCTGGCTGACCTGCAGCCAGAACTTGACGACGATGACCCCCTCCGCCACCAGGCCGCGTTCGAACTGCACGATCTCGTCGTAGGCACGCATCCACTCCTCGCGTGTGGCGAACTCCTCGACCCGCTCGACCAGCACCCGACCGTACCAGCTGCGGTCGAACACGCACATCCCGCCCCGGCCCGGGATCTTCGTCCAGAACCGCCACAGGAAGTGGTGTCGCTTCGCACGGGTGTCGGGCTTGCCATAGGAGTAGACGGAGTAGTGGCGTGGGTCGAGCCGTTCGACGGTTCGCCGGATCGCACCACCCTTGCCGCCCGCATCGACGCCTTCGACCACGATCAGGAGCCCGGGGCCGATCTTGCCACCGTTGGTCTCGCCGCCGAGTTGGAGGCGGAGTGCGAGGAAGCGCTCCTGCGCTGCGAGCAGTCGCTCCTCGTACTCCTCCTGGTCCAGTCGCAGTGTCAGATCGATCTCGTCGAGGCGGCCCATCGCCCCTGACCATAGACCCCGCACCCCTGCGCGGCGAGATACGGTCGCGTCACCATGTTCGTGAAGATCTGCGGCATCACCAACGAAGACGACGCGTTGCTCGCCGTCGCCATGGGAGCCGACGCCGTCGGGTTCATCTTCGCCCCTTCGGTTCGTCAGATCGCGCCGCAGAAGGTGTTCGACATCACCCGCCGTCTGCCGCCCGAGATCCTCACCGTCGGTGTGTTCCGCGACGATCTGCCGTCACGGGTCATCGAGATCGCTCACAGGGCAGGCGTCAAGGCGGTGCAGTTGCACGGCCGCGAATCACCTGCCCAGAGCACGGAGATCGCCGGACACTTCCGATGGGTCATCAAGGCGTTCGCGGCCGGCGACGAGAATCTTCCGCGGGCTGACGAGTACGGCACCGACATGATCCTGATGGACGCACCCGATCCGGGTTCGGGAAAGGTCTTCGACTGGAACCTCGCCGGGGACGCTCCCTCTCAGCTCAAGCTGATCCTCGCCGGTGGGCTCAACCCGGGCAATGTCGCGGCGGCGATCACCGAGGTCGAGCCGTGGGGCGTCGACGTGGCGAGCGGTGTCGAGCGCGAGCCGGGCAAGAAGGACCCGATCGCCGTGATGCGGTTCATCGAGAACGCGAAGGCAGCGGCGCCGGAGCAGTATCTCGGTGACGACGAGGGGCCGTACAACTGGGATTTCGAGTAGCACCGTTGCTCTGCGCCGAGCAGACGCTCGGTACCCTCGACCGGGATGACGTCAACACCTGTCAGCACGCTGAGTGCACCCCCCGACCAGACCGGCCGATTCGGCGAATTCGGCGGACGCTTCGTTCCCGAGACGCTCGTGCCCGCCTGCCAGGAGTTGGAGGAGGCTTTTGCCGACGCGTGGGTCGACCCCGGATTTCGTGCCGAATTGACGAGGGTGCACACCCAGTACTCGGGTCGTCCGTCGATCATGACCGAGTGCCACAATCTCGGTGCACAACTCGGCATCCGGCTGATCCTCAAGCGTGAAGACCTGAACCACACCGGGTCACACAAGATCAACAACGTCATCGGTCAGGCACTGCTCGCGAAGCGAATGGGCAAGAAGCGGATCGTCGCCGACACCGGCGCCGGTCAGCACGGCGTTGCCAGCGCGACAGCCGCAGCGCTGATGGGCCTCGAATGCAAGGTGTACATGGGCGCGGTCGACGTCGAACGACAAGCACTCAACGTGTTCAGAATGAAGCTGCTCGGGGCCGAGGTCGAAGCGGTCCACTCCGGGAGTCGCACGCTCAAGGATGCGGTCAACGAGGCGATGCGCCACTGGGTGGCCAACGTGTCCGACACCCACTTCTGCCTCGGATCGGTCGTCGGCCCGCACCCGTATCCCTTCATGGTCCGCCAGTTCCAATCGATCATCGGCGACGAGGCCCACGAGCAGATCCAGGCGATGATCGGGACGATGCCCGACATCGTGGTCGCCTGCGTGGGGGGCGGGTCGAACGCGATGGGGATCTTCTCGGGCTTCGTCGACGAGCCCGATGTGCGTCTTGTCGGCGTCGAGCCGGCCGGCGGCGCGGCAGTCGGCCGTGGCACGCCCGGCGTCGTGCACGGCTCGCGGAGCTATCTGATGCAGGACGAGGTCGGCCAGGTCGAGGAGGCTCTGTCGATCTCGGCCGGGCTCGACTACCCGGGGGTCGGACCGGAGCACTCGCACCTGGCGGCCATCGGGCGCGCGGAGTACCCGAACGTCACCGACGCCGAGGTGGTCCAGGGATTCCGGCTGCTGTCCGAGACCGAGGGGATCATCCCCGCTCTCGAGTGTGCCCACGCCGTTGCCTGGATCAGTCGCACCGCCCCCGAGATCCAGGGCCGGACGGTGCTGATGAACCTGTCCGGTCGCGGCGACAAGGACGTCGCCCAGATGATGGACATCCTGGACGGCCAGCTCTGATGGGCCGGATGGAAGACGAATTCCGCGTCAAACGCGACGCCGGGCCGCAAGCTGCTCGTGCCGTACATCACCGGCGGGTACCCGGGGTGGCAGGACGCGATTCGGGCGTGCGCCGCGAACGGCGCCGACGCCGTCGAGATCGGCATCCCGTTCTCCGATCCGGTGATGGACGGACCGGTCATCCAGCAGGCCAGTCAGGCCGCGCTCGACGCCGGGATCACTCCGGCCGCGATTCTCGACGAAGTACCCGACCTCGACGTCGACATCCCGTTGGCGGTGATGACGTACTACAACCTCGTCCACCATCCAGGGCCGGAGCGGTTCGCCGCCGACCTGGAACGGGCGGGAATCTCGGGTGCGATCCTGCCGGATCTCCCCCTCGAGGAATCCGCGCCGTGGTGCGCCGCGGCCGACGCTCACGGCATCGAGACGATCATGCTCGCGGCACCGACCGCACCCGACGAGCGGCTCCCGCGCGTCGCGGCACGTGCCCGGGGGTTCCTGTACTCCGTCGGATTGCTCGGTGTGACCGGTGAGCGGTCGTCTCTCGCCGAGACGGCGACCGACCTGGCCGCGCGGCTGAAGGCGATCACCGATGTACCGGTCCTCGTCGGCGTCGGTGTCTCGAACGCCGAACAGGCGTATCAGGCCACGCGAGTCGCCGACGGTGTGATCCAGGGAGCGAGCATGGTCCGACGACTCATGGAGTCCGGTCCTGACGCCGTCGGTGACTATGTCGCCGAGGTGCGTGCCGCGATCGACGCCGACTGAGGGGCGCTCCCACCGAACCACCGCCGAGACCATCTGCCCTGGTCCGATGAGAGATCAGGTCGATGAGAGATGAGAGCGACTGCAACTCTCATCTCTCATCGCAGGCCATTGTCGGAGGCCGGTGTGGGCGGGTCGACGCGCCGGACTTCGGCGGTCTGGCAGACTTCCCGCGTGTACGACTTCGTGATCGTCGGTGGAGGCTCCGCCGGATGTGCCCTGGCCAATCGACTGAGCGCGGACGCGTCGAACCGCGTGCTCGTGATCGAGGCGGGACGGCGCGACTGGAAATGGGACGTCTTCATCCACATGCCTGCCGCGCTGGCGTTCCCGATCGGCAGCCGCTTCTACGACTGGAAGTACGAGTCCGAACCCGAGCCGTTCATGGGCGGGCGCCGGGTGTACCACGCGCGCGGCAAGGTGCTCGGCGGGTCGTCGAGCATCAACGGGATGATCTTCCAGCGGGGCAACCCGATGGACTACGACAAGTGGGGCGCGTTGCCCGGCCTGGAGCACTGGGACTGGGCGCACTGTCTGCCCTACTTCAAGCGGATGGAGAACTGTCTCGCCGGGCCCGACGACTGGCGCAACGACGACGGTCCCCTCAAGGTCGAACGCGGTCCCGCCGACTCGCCACTGTTCGACGCATGGCTCGAAGCGGGTGTGCAGGCGGGGTTCAACAGGACCGACGACGTGAACGGCTACCGCCAGGAAGGCTTCGCCGCGTTCGACAAGAACGTCTACCGCGGCCGCCGGCTGAGTGCGGCACGGGCGTATCTGCACCCGGTGCTCGACCGCCCGAACCTCGACCTGATGACCAGCACCCACGTGAACCGGGTGCTGTTCGACGGCAACAGGGTGGTGGGTGTCGAGATCAGGAAGGGTCGCGGGGCGGAGACGATCGCCGCGGGTGAGGTCGTGCTGTGCGGGGGCGCGTTCAACAGCCCGCAACTCCTCCAGCTGTCGGGTGTCGGCGACCCGGAACATCTTCGCCCGTTGGGCATCGAGGTGGTGGCCGAGGTTCCCGGCGTGGGAGAGAACCTGCAGGACCATCTGGAGGTGTACATCCAGTACGAGTCGAAGCAGCCGGTGTCGATCCAGCCGCATCTGGCGCACTGGAAGAAGCCGTGGATCGGCTTGCAGTGGCTGTTCCGCACGGGCCCGGGAGCCTCGAACCACTTCGAGGCCGGCGCATTCGTGAAGAGCAACCCGAACGAGTCCTATCCGAACCTGATGTTCCACTTCCTGCCGATTGCGATTCGCTACGACGGATCGTCGCCGAGGCGACCCGACGGGAGCAACGCGAAGATCGAACACGGCTATCAGGTGCACGTCGGGCCGATGTACTCCGATGCGCGGGGGACGGTGAAGATCACGTCCACGGATCCCCGTACGCACCCGGCGGTCCGCTTCAACTACCTGTCGACCCAGCAGGATCGGCGCGAGTGGATCGAAGCGGTGCGGACCGCACGCACGATCCTCACCCAGCCGGCCTTCGAACCGTTCAACGCCGGCGAGATCTCACCCGGCCCATCCGTCGAGAGCGACGAGGAGATCATGGAGTGGGTTGCTCGTGACTCCGAGACAGCGCTGCATCCTTCCTGCACCACACGGATCGGCGCTCGGAGCGACCCGATGGCCGTGCTCGATCCGGAATCGATGGAGGTGTGGGGCACCGCGGGGCTGCATGTCGTCGATGCGGGTTGCATGCCCAACGTCAGCAACGGCAACACGTATGCCCCGACGATGATGATCGCCGAGAAGGCTGCTGACCTGATCCTCGGCAACACACCGCTCCCACCGGACCACACCGAGGTCTACCGCGGCGCCGCCACCGGAGGTGGCCGCCGATGACGCGGTCGAACATCCTGCTGATCATGGCGGATCAGCTCTCGGCCCCGTTCCTGTCGTTGCACGGCGGGCCCGCCATCACCCCGAACATCGACGGGCTCGCCGCGCAGGGCGTGACGTTCACATCGGCATACTCGAACAGCCCGCTGTGCGCGCCCGCCCGGTTCGCGATGCTCAGCGGGCAGCTGAACTCGAAGATCGGCGCGTACGACAACGCCTCGGAGTTCCCCGCGAGCGTTCCGACGTTCGCCCACCACCTGCGCGCCGCCGGGTATCAGACGTCGCTCGTCGGCAAGATGCACTTCGTCGGCCCGGATCAGCTCCACGGTTACGAGGAGCGTCTGACCACCGACATCTATCCGGCCGACTTCGGCTGGACTCCGAACTGGGACGACCCCGATGGTCGTTTCGACCGGTGGTTCCACAACATGGATTCGGTCGTCCACGCGGGCATCGCCGACGTGTCGAACCAACTCGACTACGACGACGACGTCGCACACCATGCGATCCGCAAGCTGCGCGATCTTGCCCGCACCACGGACGATCGACCATGGCTGATGACCGCGTCGTTCACCCATCCGCACGACCCCTACGTCGCCCGACAGGAGTTCTGGGATCTCTACGACCACGACGACATCCCGCTGCCGACGACGGGCGAGATTTCCGACGACGAGATCGACCCTCACTCCCGCCGCCTGCGCCACGTCATCGCCGCCGACGTCACCGCTGTCTCCGACGAACAGATCCGGACCGCCCGGCACGCATACCTCGCCAACATCAGCTATGTCGACCGCCAGGTGGGTGACATGCTCGAGGTAATGGACCGTCACGGGATGACCGACGACACGATCGTGATCTTCACGTCCGACCACGGCGACCTGCTCGGCGAGCGCGGCCTCTGGTACAAGATGAGCTTCTTCGAGCACGCGTGTCGAATTCCGCTCGTCGTGCGGATCCCCGGCCTCGCCGGCGCGACGACGAACGGGTCGCACGTCGGCCTGCTCGACATCGCGCCGACGTTGCTCGACATCGCCGGGATCGACGTGCCGGCGACGATGGACGGGTCATCGCTGCTGCCGTTGCTCGATCAGCCGACGGACGGTCATCGAGCGGTGGTGGGGGAGTACCTCGGCGAGGGAGCGATCGCGCCGATCTTCATGATCCGCCGCGGACCGTGGAAGTTCGTCTGGTCGCAGCCCGACGGGGCGCAGCTGTTCGACCTCGAGACGGATCCACACGAACTCGTGAATCTCGTCGGCGACGCCGACTTCACCGACGTCGTCGCCGACTTCACGACCGAGGTGCTGCGACGATGGGATCCCGACGAGATCGATCGCTCCGTTCGGTCGAACCAACGGGCTCGCGCGGTCGTCGACACCGCGATGCGCCAGGGGCGCTTCGCGGCTTGGGACCACCAACCGACGACCGACGCCGCGAGCCAGTACATGCGCAATCACCTCGACCTCAATGACGTCGAGGCCCGCCGCCGGGCCTGAGGCGGCGACCGAGAATCGTCGAGTCTCGCGGCGGGTCAGAGACTCTGGACGACGAACGCCGAGACCCTCGCCCCCGCGAGCCGCCGCTCGGCCGCTGCTCGATCGAGGTCGGACGGCTTCGCCCGCCGGACGTCGACGTCGGCGGTGAGGTAGACGTCGACGGTGCCGTTGCGCGCTCGTGTCACGAACTCGGGGCCGTCATGCGTGCCGGTCACCTCGCAACCGTCGGCCGCGGTCCCGACGTACAGCACGAACGCGAAGTCGTCGAGGACGATGGAGGCCGCCGAATCGGCCACCGCGAGATCACCCGACCGGAACCGGTCCACGTGCCCGAACCAACGGCGGAGATCCTCGAGCCGAAGTTGCGCGCCGTCCGGACGCTCGAGACTCTCGACCGGGACGATGATCTCGGCGCGCGGATCTCCGTCGCCGCCGACGATCGCGGTCCGGTGGCGCTCCCGCCGCTTGTTCGAACGGGCCAACGTAGTGTCAGCCTGCCGACTTCCGGCGGATGATGTTGAGTGCCGAGCCGGCCCGGAACCACTCGACCTGCTCGGGACTGAACGTGTGGTTGCACTCGAAGTCGACGGTCGAACCATCGGGTTTGGTGATCCGACACGTGACGGACTCACCCGGCACGGGCGGCAGATCGAGCACGCTGATGCGGTCGTCCTCGTCGATCTTGTCGTAGTCGGCCGGGTCGGCGAACGTGAGCGGCACCATGCCCTGCTTCTTCAGGTTGGTCTCGTGGATGCGGGCGAAGCTGCGCGCGATCGCGACCAGGCCGAATCGGAAACGCGGTTCCATGGCTGCGTGCTCCCGGCTCGAGCCTTCGCCCATGTTCTCGTCGCCGATGACGATCCACGGTTGACCGGCTTCGTGATATGCCTTGGCGATGTCGGGGAACGGCTGGGTCTCACCGGTCAGCTGGTTCTTCCCGTAGCCGACCTCGTACCCGTCGTACGCGTTGACGGCTCCGAGATAGAGATTGCCCGAGATGTTCTCGAGATGGCCGCGGTACTTGAGCCACGGACCGGCCATGGAGATGTGGTCGGTGGTGAACTTGCCCTGTGCCTTCACCAGCACCGGCAGGTCACGGTACCGCTCGAGGGGCACCGGCTCGAACGGTTCGAGCAACTGGAGACGGTCGCTCGTCGGGCTGACGGCGATCGGCACGTCGTGGCCGTCTGCGGGCGGAGCGGTGAACGTGTCCTCGCCGGGGTCGTATCCGGCGTCCGGCAACACCTGGCCGACCGGGGCTGCGAGCATCACCTCGGTACCGTCGTGCGCGATCAGCGGCTCGGTGGTCGGGTCGAAATCGAGGCGACCGGACAGCGCGATGGCCATCACCGTGTCGGGCGAGGTGACGAACGCCAGCGTGTTGGCCGACCCGTCGTTGCGCTTCGGGAAGTTCCGGTTGAACGAGGTGACGATGGTGTTCGTCTCGGAGGTGATCGATTCGGGCCGGCTCCACTGACCGATGCAGGGTCCACAGGCGTTGGCGAGCACCGTCGCACCGACCGCTTCGAGGTCGGCGAGGAGGCCGTCACGTTCGATCGTGGCGCGGGTCTGCTCGGATCCCGGTGTGATCATCAACGGCACCATCGTCGTGATGCCCGCGGCAGCCGCTTGACGGGCGATCGAAGCGGCTCGGGTGATGTCTTCGTACGACGAGTTCGTGCACGACCCGATCAGCGCGGCCGAAGGGATCAACGGCCAACCGTTCTCGCGGGCGGCGTCGCCGACTCCGCTCCCGACGCGGTGGGCCAGATCGGGAGTGTGCGGGCCGTTGATCAGCGGCTTGAGTTCGTCGAGGTCGATCTCGATCAGTTCGTCGTAGAGCGCTCCGTCGTCGGGTCGCAGGTGCTCGGCCACCTCGTCGGCGGCGTCGGCGATCGCCTCGCGACCCGTCGCCGCGAGGTACGCGGCCATGTTCGCGTCGTAGCCGAACACGGATGTGGTGGCCCCGATCTCGGCACCCATGTTGCAGATCGTCGCCTTCCCTGTCGCCGAGATCGAATCTGCCCCCGGGCCGTGGTACTCGACGATGGCCCCGGTGCCACCCTTCACGGTCAGCCGGCGAGCCACCTCGAGGATGACGTCCTTCGGGCTCGACCAGTCGGAGAGCGCGCCGGTCAGCTTGACGCCGATCACCTTCGGCCACTTGACGTTCCACGGGAAGCCCGTCATCACGTCGACCGCATCGGCGCCGCCGACACCGATCGCCACCATCCCGAGACCTCCGGCGTTGGGGGTGTGGCTGTCGGTGCCGATCATCATCCCGCCCGGGAACGCGTAGTTCTCGAGGACGACCTGGTGAATGATGCCCGATCCGGGTCCCCAGAAGCCGATGTTGTAGTTGGCACTCACCGACTTCAGGAAGTCGTAGACCTCACTGTTGGTGTCGACCGCGACGCCGAGGTCGATCTTCGCGCCGACCTTCGCCTGAATGAGGTGGTCGCAGTGCACGGTCGACGGCACGGCGACTTCGGGGAGACCGGCGGTCATGAACTGCAGCAGCGCCATCTGGGCGGTCGCGTCCTGCATCGCGACGCGGTCCGGATGGAAGTCGGCGTAGCTCTCGCCGCGCTCCAGTTCCTGGTTCTGCGGGTCGGAGAGGTGGTTGACGAGGATCTTCTCCGCGAGCGTGAGCGGGCGTTGGAGACGCTTCCGGGCGATCTCCACGTTGCCCGGAAGCGACGCGTAGACCTGCTCGACGAGCTCGATGGGAGTTGTTGCGCTGACGGTGGCCATGAGCCAACCATAGCAGACAAGTTAGATACAAGTAAGGTGGACGTCGAGGTGAGAGAGAGGTCCACGAGATGACGAATCCGACCGGCCGATGGGCGGGGATCGACCACGTGCAGCTCGCGATCCCTGTCGGGGCCGAGGACGTGGCGCGGGCGTTCTACGTCGACGTGTTCGGCCTCGTCGAGGTGGCCAAACCGGCGTCGATGGCAGCGCGTGGGGGCGCCTGGTTCGAGGCCGGCGACGTGCGCGTCCATGTCGGGGTGGAGGAGCCGTTCGTTCCGGCGCGCAAGGCCCACCCGGCCTTGACGCTGCACGGCCTGGCCGAGTTCATCGAGGAGACCGGACTCGACGCGACGTGGAACGACGAGATCCCCTCCGTGCTGCGTTGTCATGTGTCGGATCCGTTCGGCAACCGGATCGAATTGATCGAGGCAGGAGGTGAGCGCTCGTGAGGCGCATTCGCTACCAGGAGATCGCCGAGGAGTTGCGCAACCGGTTCGCCGATGCCCCGGTCGGCTCGGTTCTTCCATCGGAGTCGGAGATGTCGGCGGAGTTCGAGGCCTCGCGGGTGACGATCCGACGCGCGCTCGAGCTCATCCGCGACGACGGGTTGATCGCCGCTCGGCAGGGATTCGGCTGGTACATCGCCGGCGAGCCCGTGCGTCAGTCCCTCGGGTCGCTTGGCACGATCGAGTCGCAGGTGGAGGGCGTCGGCAAGCTCTCCGAGCGGAAGATCGAGGAGTTCGCGTTCGAGGACGCGCCGGAGCGAGTTCGCAAGATCCTGGGCGTCGACCAGGTGCTCCGGGTGAAGCGGGTCAACCTCGCCGACGGTGAACCGTTCGCGGTGGTCACCGTCTGGTGCCCGGCCGACCTGGGCGCCGCACTGTCGAGGCGGGACGTGGAGCGTCGACCGTTCTACGAGTTGCTCGACGTCGAGCTGCGTGGAGCAACCCAGACGATCGGTGCCGACCTCGCCTCGGCCGCGGACGCCTCGCTCCTCGGCGTGCCCGTGGGCGCGCCCCTGCTGCGGTGTCAGCGGGTGACCACCGATCAGGCAGGGCGGGCGTTGCTGCTCAGCGAGCACGTGTTCCCGGCTCATCGCACCGAGTTCGTCGTCGAGCTCCCCCAGGCCGAGCCGAGCATGACACCGAGTGGTCTGAGGATCGTCGACTGACCCGGAGCCCGGATCGTCGGACCTCTGCGCGTCGTGCACGTGCTCGGATACCGTTGCGGCGATGGGCATGATCGCAACGTTCCGAGAGACCGTGCAGTTCCGGACCGTGTCGTGGTCGCTGCGGGCACGACGCCTCGAGCGCTGCGTGACGATCGACGACTACCGACGCCTCGCACGACGACGGCTTCCACGCGGTGTGTTCGACTACATCGACGGCGGTGCCGAGGACGAGCGGACCCTCCGCGGCAACTCGTCGAGCTTCTCTCGTCTCGAGTGGCGCCCTCGGGTGCTCCGTGACGTCAGCGACCTCGACACCGGCACGACGCTGCTCGGTCAGCCGGTTTCGATGCCGTTGATTCTCGCTCCGACGGGCTACACCCGAATCGCCGACTCGCAGGGCGAGTTGGCTGTCGCACGAGCCGCGGAACGTGCCGGGATACCGTACGCGTTGTCGACGATGGCGACGAGGTCGATCGAGGAGGTCGCGGCGGTCAACGGCGGCAACAAGTGGTTTCAGGTCTACACGTGGCGGGACCGGGGCCTGGTGAGGGACCTCGTGCTCCGGGCCGCGGAAGCGGGCTACAACGCCTTGTGGTTGACCGTCGACACGGCGGTGCTCGGACGGCGCGAGCGCGATGTCCGGCGCGGGTTCTCGCTGCCACCGAAGATCGGTCTCGGCACCTTGATCGACGGAGCGATTCATCCGGCGTGGACGTGGGATTTCCTGCGCAACGATCCGATCATGTTCGCGAATCTCGCGAACAGTTCGGTGCCCGACGGCTCCAAACCGGTGGCGCTCGCGGAGAAGGTCGCGACGCAGTTCGATCAGGCTCTGTCGTGGGACGACATCGATTGGTTGCGCTCGTTCTGGGACGGCCCGATCGCACTGAAGGGGATCCAGACGGTCGCCGATGCGAAGCAGGCGGTTGCCTCCGGCGTCGACGCGATCGGACTCTCGAATCACGGTGGTCGCCAGTTGGACGATGCTCCGCGGCCGATCGAGCTGGTCGAGCCGGTTCGCCAGGAGGTGCAGGATCAGGCGACGATCATCTGCGACGGTGGAGTCCGTCGTGGTGCAGACATCGTCAAGGCCCTCGCGCTGGGCGCCGACGCCGTGTCGATCGGTCGCCCCTACCTGTACGCACTCGGTGCCGCGGGGGAGGCAGGGGTCGACCAGATGCTGTCGTTCATGCGCGACGGCCTCGAGCGGACGATGGCGCTCAACGGCTGTCGCACCATCGCGGAGATCGATCGGGAGATCGTCACCTGGAGGAGTTGACTCAGACTTCGGGCACGTCGATCGCGGGGGCCGACGTGAAGATCTCGCCGAGGGCGTAGCCGGTCGAGAAGCCGGAGGTGGTGACCGTCAGCCGTTCCACGGTCCGGCCGTCGGCGGCCAGCTCCGCCTGCACGACGACGACGTCGCCCGGTTCGACCACATCGTCGATGGCCGGATGCCCCATCAGGCTCATCCATCGGATTCGCTCGGTCGGCTGCGCCTGCGAGTACGCGAACGCGTCGACCTCGGCCGTGATCAGCGACGCGCCGTCGTCGAGCGGCGTGGCGGCCGAGGAGGTGTACGCCTCGGTCACGGGGTCGAGCACCAGGTCGATCGTGAGTGGGGCGTCGAGCCCGAGCGGTCGGACTGCCTCGAGCGTGCCGGAATCGACCTCCACCCACGGTGATTCGGCGGTGCGCCGGAAGGAACGGGAGTCGACGTGGCGCAACTCGACGCCGTCGCCGGAAACGACGGCGTAGTTGCCCGTCGTCGTGTCGACGATGACGGTCGAGGTCTCATCCGGACCGTAGTTCCACGTGAATCGGTGGCCGCCGACCGCCTCCGCGGTGACCACCGGCTCTCCCGTCTCGTCGAGGCCGAGCGCGTCGAGTGCGTCGACCTCTTCACTGTTGTCGTCGATCTCGGCCACCACGTCGGACGCGTCGTCGATCGGGACGAGCAGTGGATTCGAGAGATCTTGGGGTGCGATGTCGAGACCTGTGGACGGTGTGGGTTCCTGCGCCGGTCCGGGCCCGTCGGGTGCACTCAGCGCGTACCACGCGGCGCCGGCAATCGTCGCGACCACCAGGAGTCCCAGGACGAGGAACGAACCCCACGAACGCTTCCGCTTCGGCGGTGTCGACCGTGTCGACGCACCGATCGGCGAGACCGGAGAAGGGACGCCGTCGGCTGTCGACGGAGGCGCGAGGTGCGGCGTGCCGACGAGCGTCGGCGCGCTCGGCAACGGCGCGGCGGCCACCGTCGGCGGGGGTGTCGACAGGGGTGCCGACGGCGGGAGCGTCGGGATGCCGGGCGGTGGCACCGCGGCGGGCACGTCACCGAGGGCGGGTGGAGCGAAGGGGGAGTGCTCGATGGTCACATCGGTTCATCGGCGCGGACGGGAGATGCTTGAATCGCCCGTCCTCCCGCGTCACCACCCGTCCCAGTGCAGCACCGTGTCGAGGGGAAGCCGCTCGGCCGTGTTGAACTCCGTCCCCACCGTGTAGGCGATGGGGAAGAGTCCGGCCTGCGTGATCCGGTCGTGTGGGATCCCGAGGATGTCCGCGGCTTCGGCGTCTCCGCCGTCCATCAGGTGGATCGTGGTCCACGCCGAGCCCATCGCCCGCTCACGCAGCGCCAGCATGAAGCTCCACACCGCGGGCAGAATCGAGCCCCAGGCGGATGCGGCCTGGAAGGTCGGCACGCGATCGAGTTGCCCCGTGATGCACGGAATCATCATCAACGGGACCCGGTGGAAGTTCTCGACCAGATGCACCGCCGACGCCGTGACCTTGTCCTTCTGGTCGTACCGTGGGTCGCCGGGCTGGTACTCGTTCGAGGCAGCCAGGCCGGCGTACTTCTGGAAGTTGCGCGCGTAGATGTCGGCGAGCGCCTGCTTCTTCGCGGCGTCCTCCACGATGACGAACTGCCAACCCTGCTTGTTCGACCCGGTCGGCGCCTGCAGGGCGATCTCCAGGCACTCCTCGACGATCTCGCGCTCCACCGGGCGGTCGAGGTCCAGGCGCTTGCGAACCGATCGGGTGGTGGTCAGGACGTCGTCGGCCGACAGATCGAGGTGCATGACCCGAGCATGTCAGGAACGGCGGCCCGGCGTTCAGGCGGACGCTGCGACGACGATCAACAGCAGCACGCTGACCGCCGCGCCGATCGCGCCACAGATCCGACCTGCGTTGACGATTCCGCGGTTCGTGTAGGCGCTCGGGTCGCGGTCGATCTCCTTGAGCGCGCTGTTGCCCATCACGAACGCAACGACGCCCAGGATGATGCCGCAGAAGAAGAACGACGCGATCCCGAGCACGAGGATGAGCGTGCCGCGTGGGTACGGCCGGGGAGCGCCCCCGTGGCTCTCGATGCTCGGGTACCCGGGTGGCGGGGGCGGTGGCGGTGGCATACTCATGTCACAGGTTGTAGCACGGCCTCGGCGTGACGGGGGTGGATCTGGCAAGCTCCGGAGATGTCCGACCGTGTCACCATCTCGATCAATGACGGCATCGCCGACGTCCGTCTCAACCGTGCCGACAAGCGCAACGCCCTCGACAACGCGATGTTCCGTGCGATCGCCGAAGCCGGCGAGCAGCTCAGGTCCGAGCGAGGTGTGCGCGTCGTCGTGTTGTCGGGAGACGGAGCCTCGTTCTGCGCGGGGTTGGACTTCTCCTCGATGCAGGCGCTCGCGGATTCGGGCGAGGACGGCGCCGAGCGGGCTGCTGCGCGCAGCGACGGCAACCCGGGCGAGATGGCCGAGGGCCGCATCACCCACCTCGGTCAGCAGGTCTGCTGGGTGTGGCAGGAACTCCCCGTCCCGGTCGTCGCCGCCGTGCACGGCCACGCGCTCGGGGGTGGCCTGCAGATCGCGCTCGGTGCGGACATTCGCATCGTCCACCCGGACACGAAGCTGTCGGTCCGCGAGGTGCACTGGGGTCTGGTCCCCGACATGACCGGCACCTTCATGCTCTCGAAGCTCGTCCGACCGGACATCGCACGCGAGTTGACCTACACGGCTCGTGTGTTCGACGGGAGGGAGGCACACGAACTCGGACTCGCGACTCGACTGAGCGACACCCCTCTCGACGATGCGCTCGTCCTCGCGGGTGAGATCGCAGGGCGAAGCCCCGGTGCGGTGCGCGGGGCCAAGGCGTTGTTCAATCGTCTCGACCACGAGGGCGCCGCCGAGGCATTCGCCGAGGAGCGTCGCGTGATCGGGGAACAGATCGGGTCGAAGAACCAGGTGGAGGCCGTGATGTCGGGCTTCGAGAAGCGTGCGCCGGTCTTCGTCGACTGAGGCCAGACTGCATCCATGCTGATCGAGCAGATCCGAGCCGACCTCACCACCGCGACGAAGGCGAGGGACACGCTGCGTCAGCGCACGCTGCGCTCCGCGATCGCCGCGGTCCAGGAGGCGCAGGTGTCCGGCGCGACGGCGACGACGCTCGACGACGACGGTGTCCGAGCGGTCCTGAAGGCCCAGGTCAAGCGACGCGTCGACGCGGCCGAAGCGTTCGAGGCCGGCGGCGCAACCGATCGCGCGGCCGACGAGCGAGCCGAGATCGAGGTGTTGGAGGGGTACCTCCCCGCTCCGCTGACCGCCGGTGAACTCGACGCGATCGTGGGCGCGGTGTTCGCCGCACACGGTTTCGCCACGAAAGCCGACATGGGTCGCGCCATGAAGGCCGTCAATGCCGAGGTCGCGGGTCGCGCCGACGGCCGTGCCGTGGCCGATCTCGTCAAGTCCCGCCTCGCATGATCGACGTTCGGCACCCGGTGCCGATCTGAGACGCACCGCGGATCACGAGGGAACGAGGTTCCCGCGCGGCCCGTCGAACCCCTACAATCAGCTCTCGCTCGGCGATGTCCGAGCAGCCTCAGCGTCGAGGCACCGCCGTTTGGTCAACGTCGACCGTGCGCAGCGTTCGAAACGACACCTTCCGGGCCCGCGCCCGGACGTACCTTCGAGGATGTGCCCAGATGATCCAGGCTCCCGGACCGGTCGGTCTGTACGACCCCCGCAACGAACACGACTCCTGCGGGGTGTCCTTCGTGGCGAACCTGAAGGGCGAACGCTCGAACGAGCTCGTCGTCACCGGGCTCACGGCACTGACCAACCTGGAGCACCGTGGAGCGACCGGTGCCGAGCCCGACACCGGTGACGGAGCGGGGATCCTGCTCCAGGTCTCCGACGAGCTGTACCGCGCGGTCGTGGACTTCGAGCTCCCCGCGGCCGGGGCATACGCCACGGGGATCGCCTTCCTTCCGGCCGACGACGTGGCGTGCGACAAGGCAGTGGCGGCGATCGATGCGACGGTGGCCGATCTCGGCCTCGAGGTGCTGGGATGGCGCGACCTCCCGGTGAACCCCGACTGCCTCGGTGCGACCGCTCGGGCGGCGATGCCGACGTTCAAGCAGCTGTTCGTGTCGGACCCGGCGGGAGCCACCGGCATCGACCTCGATCGCAAGGCGTTCGTCGCACGCAAACGGTCGCGCCGCGAACTCGTCGACGAACTCGACACCTACTTCGCGTCGCTGTCGGCACGCACGATCGTGTACAAGGGCATGCTGACGACCCCGCAGCTCAGCGAGTTCTTCCAAGATCTCACCGATCCGCGCATCGAATCGGCACTCCTGCTCGTGCACTCGCGGTTCTCGACCAACACGTTCCCCTCGTGGCCGCTCGCCCACCCGTATCGGTTCGTGGCGCACAACGGGGAGATCAACACGGTGCAGGGCAATCAGAACTGGATGCGCGCGCGGGAGGCGATGCTCCAGAGCGACAACCTGCCGGGGATCGATCGGGCGTTTCCGATCTGCACGCCGGGCTCGTCGGACACCGCCCGCTTCGACGAGGTTCTCGAACTGCTGCACCTCGGCGGATATCCGTTGCACCATGCGGTCATGATGATGATTCCGTCGGCATGGGAGAACGACACGACGATGTCGACGGAACTGCGCGACTTCTTCCGGTTCCACGCCTCGATGATGGAGCCGTGGGACGGCCCGGCCAGCGTCACCTTCACCGACGGCAAGGTGATCGGTGCCGTGCTGGACCGCAACGGGCTCCGCCCGAGCCGCTACTGGGTCACCGACGACGACCTCGTCGTCATGGCGTCGGAGGTCGGTGTCATCGACATCGACCCGTCGAAGGTCGTCGCCAAGGGCCGCCTGCAACCCGGCAAGATGTTCCTGATCGACACCGACCAGGGCCGAATCGTCGACGACGACGAGATCAAGGCCGCCCTGGCCGCCGAGCATCCCTACGGGGAATGGCTCGAGCAGGGAATGGTCGCGCTGGCCGACCTTCCCGAGCGCGAGCACGTGGTGTTCAGTCACGACAGCGTCCTGCGCCGACAGCAGATGTTCGGCTACACCCACGAGGAGTTGAAGATCCTCCTCGCCCCCATGGCGACCAAGGGGATGGAGGCGCTCGGTTCGATGGGCACCGACACCCCACTCGCCGTGTTGTCGGAGCGACCCCGGTTGGTGTTCGACTATTTCAAGCAGTTGTTCGCCCAGGTGACCAACCCTCCGCTCGATGCGATTCGCGAAGAGGTCGTCACGGCGGTGTCCGCCAGCGTCGGACCCGAGGCCAACCTCCTCGCGCCGGGGCCCGAGTCGTGCAAGCAGCTCGCACTCGCGAACCCGATCATCGACAACGACGAACTGGCGAAGATCATTCACATCGACGACGACGGTGATCACCCCGGCCTGCGCGCCAAGGTGCTGTCCGGGTTGTATCGCGTGGAGAGCGGCGGTGCCGGTCTGGCCGCCGCCATCGACCGGATCTGTGAGCAGGCGTCGCGGGCGATCGAGGACGGCGCCCGTCTCCTCGTCCTGTCGGACCGCAACGCCGACACCATCGATGCCCCGATCCCGTCGCTGCTGCTGACCGCCGCGGTGCACCACCATCTCGTGCGCACCAAGCAGCGCACGATGGCGGGCCTGATCGTCGAAGCGGGCGATGCCCGTGAGGTGCACCACATGGCGCTGCTCATCGGCTACGGCGCGGGCGCGATCAACCCGTACCTGGCCTTCGAATCGATCGAGGACCTGATCGCCGAGGGAATGCACGGCATGGGCACACTCGACTCGCACCAGGCGATCCGCAACTACATCAAGGCGTGCAACAAGGGCGTGCTCAAGGTGATGTCGAAGATGGGCGTGTCGACCGTCGCGTCGTACACCGGTGCCCAGATCTTCGAGGCGATCGGCCTGGGGGAGGAGCTCGTCGAGAAGTACTTCACGGGCACGGTCAGTCAGCTCGGCGGCATCGGCCTCGACCAGATCGCCCGCGAGGTGGCCGCCCGCCACGCCGCGGCGAACCCGAAGCGCCCCGAGGAGCGGGCGCACCGCAAGCTCGAGCTGGGTGGCGAGTACCAGTGGCGCCGGGAAGGTGAGCCGCATCTCTTCAATCCGGAGACCGTCTACAAGCTCCAGCACTCGACCCGCAGCGGCCGTTACGACCTTTTCAAGGAGTACACGGCGACCGTCGACGACCAGTCGAAGAAGTTGATGACGCTGCGCGGCCTGTTCGAGCTGACGCCGGGGGAGCGGTCGCCGGTGCCGATCGACGAGGTCGAGCCGGTCAGCGAGGTCGTCAAGCGCTTCTCGACCGGCGCGATGAGCTATGGCTCGATCTCCGCCGAGGCCCACCAGACGTTGGCGATCGCGATGAACCGCCTCGGCGCGAAATCGAACACGGGCGAAGGCGGCGAGGACTCCGATCGGCTCTACGACCCGGAGCGCCGCTCGGCGATCAAGCAGGTCGCGTCCGGAAGGTTCGGGGTCACGTCGGAGTACCTGACCAACGCCGACGACATCCAGATCAAGATGGCGCAGGGCGCGAAGCCCGGCGAGGGCGGACAGCTCCCGGGGCACAAGGTGTACCCGTGGATCGCGAAGACCCGCCATTCCACGCCGGGCGTCGGGTTGATCAGCCCGCCGCCGCACCACGACATCTACTCGATCGAGGATCTCAAGCAGTTGATCCACGACCTCAAGAACGCGAACCCTTCGGCACGGATCCACGTCAAGCTCGTCGCCGAGACCGGCGTGGGAACCGTCGCCGCCGGCGTGTCGAAGGCCAAGGCCGACGTCGTTCTGATCTCGGGTCACGACGGTGGCACGGGAGCCAGCCCGCTCACATCCTTGAAGCACGCCGGTGGGCCGTGGGAACTCGGCCTGGCCGAGACCCAACAGACGTTGATGCTCAACGGTCTGCGCGATCGGATCGTCGTCCAGACCGACGGCCAGATGAAGACCGGACGCGACGTGGTCATCGCGGCGTTGCTCGGCGCCGAGGAGTACGGCTTCGCGACTGCCCCGCTCGTCGTGTCGGGCTGCATCATGATGCGTGTCTGTCACCTCGACACGTGCCCGGTGGGGATCGCGACCCAGAACCCGACGCTGCGCGAACGCTTCTCGGGCAAGGCCGAATTCGTCGTGAACTTCATGCAGTTCGTCGCCGAGGAGGTCCGCGAGATCATGGCCGAACTCGGGTTCCGCACGATGGACGAGATGATCGGCCACGTCGAGTGCCTCGACACGCGTGCCGCCGTCGACCACTGGAAGGCGTCCGGGCTCGACATCGGCCCGATCCTGAAAGTGCCCGAGAACCCCTACGGCCAGACGATGATCCAGTCGGTCGAGCAGGACCACGAGCTCGACGTCGCCCTCGACCAGCGGTTGATCGCCGAAGCGCAACCGGCGATCACCGACGGCACGGCGGTGTCGATCGAACTCCCGATCCGCAACATCAACCGGACGACGGGAACACTGCTCGGCCACGAGGTGACCAAGGTGTGGAAGGGCGTCGGGCTCCCCGACCGCACGATCGACATCACCTTCACCGGATCGGCCGGGCAGAGCTTCGGCGCGTTCGTTCCAGCCGGCATCCAGATGCGTCTGATCGGCGACGCCAACGACTACGTCGGCAAGGGCCTGTCGGGTGGACGCCTGATCGTGCACCCGCATCCCGACGCGCCGTTCGCCGCCGAGGACCAGGTCGTCGCAGGCAACGTCATCGCCTACGGCGCGACCGGCGGGGAGGTCTTCCTCCGCGGCATCGTCGGCGAACGATTCTGCGTCCGGAACTCCGGAGCCCTCGCGGTCAGCGAGGGTGTGGGTGACCATGGTTGTGAGTACATGACCGGTGGAAGCGTGGTGGTACTCGGGCCCACCGGACGCAACTTCGGTGCGGGCATGTCGGGTGGGGTCGCCTTCGTGTACGACCCCGACGGCACGTTCGCCGACAAGGTCAACTACGAGATGGTCGACCTCGAACCGCTGAGCGACGACGACCGCTCCTTTCTCCACGAGACGGTCCTGCGCCATCGCGATCTGACCGGATCGACCGTCGCTGCGGCGATCCTCAATTCGTGGGCCGTCGACGTGTCGAAGTTCCGCAAGGTGATGCCGAGCGACTACAAGCGGGTCCTCACCGTCATGGCCGACAGCAAGGCGGCCGGACTCGACGACGACGAGACCGTCGACAAGATCATGGAAGCGGCACGGGCATGAGCGACAAGGAGATGTTCCATGGGTAAGCCGACGGGATTTCTGGAGTTCGACCGGTCGACCCCGAGACACCGTCCGGTGCCGGTCCGCCTCAAGGACTGGAAGGAGGTGTACGAGCCGTTCCCCGTGGAGGAACTGAATCATCAGGCGGCACGGTGCATGGACTGTGGCATCCCGTTCTGCAACAACGGATGCCCGCTCGGGAATCTGATTCCCGACTGGAACGACCTGGTCTACCGCGACCAGTGGCGCGATGCGATCGAGCGGCTCCATGCGACGAACAACTTCCCCGAGTTCACGGGCCGGCTGTGTCCCGCACCCTGCGAATCGGCCTGCGTGCTCGGGATCAACCAGAACCCGGTCGCGATCAAACAGGTCGAGGTCGAGATCATCGACCGCGCGTTCGCCGAGGGATGGGTCACCTCGCACGTCCCGTCGGTGCGCACCGGCAAGAAGATCGCCGTCATCGGCTCGGGACCCGCCGGCCTCGCGGCGGCGCAGCAGTTGACCCGCGCCGGTCACGAGGTTGTCGTGCTCGAACGCGCCGACCGCATCGGCGGGTTGCTGCGCTACGGCATTCCCGAGTTCAAGATGGAGAAGCGGCACATCGACCGCCGCCTCCAGCAGATGGAAGCGGAGGGCACCGAATTCCGCACCAACGCAGCCGTCGGTTCGACCGTGGACATGGAGGTGCTCCGGGCATCACACGACGCGATCGTCCTCGCCTGCGGTTCGACCCAGTGGCGCGAGCTCCCGATTCCCGGTCGTGAGCTCGACGGAATTCACCAGGCGATGGAGTACCTCCCGCCGTCGAACCGTGTTCAGCTCGGCGACCTCGAGCAGTCACCCATCGACGTCAACGGCAAACACGTCGTGATCATCGGCGGTGGGGACACGGGAGCGGATTGTCTCGGTACGGCACACCGCCAGGGCGCCGCGTCCGTCACGCAGCTCGAGATCATGCCGATGCCACCACAGGAACGGGCTGCCGACCGCAACCCGTGGCCGCAGTTCGCGATGGTCTACAAGGTGACCTCGGCGCACGAGGAGGGCGGCGAGCGGCTGTACAGCGTGAACACCGAGGAGTTCCTCGACGACGGCGACGGCAATGTCAGAGCGCTGCGGCTGCACGAGGTCGAGATGATCGACGGGACCTTCACGAAGGTCGACGGAACCGACCGGGAGATCCCGGCCGACTTCGTGTTCCTCGCACTCGGTTTCGTCGGACCGGAGAAGGGATCGTGGCTCGACGAACTGGATCTGGAGTACGACCAACGCGGCAACGTCGCTCGCGACGACCGGTACATGACGAACCAGCCCGGCGTGTTCGTCGCCGGTGACATGGGTCGCGGTCAGAGCCTCATCGTCTGGGCGATCGCCGAGGGTCGAGCAGCAGCTGCCGGAGTGGACGAATACCTGATGGGTGAGACGCAGTTGCCGGCACCGATCCTGCCGACGGCCCGACCGTTGATGTGACGGTTCACCTGCCGGTTGATGTGACGACTGCCCCACGGTGAAGGGCCGACGTGACGCAGACGCACTCCGAACACGTCCTACACTCGAATTCATGAACGTGAGGACTCCACACCGTCTCGCCGCGGTTGCCGGACCCGTCGTGGTCGCAGCCCTGGTGCTCGGTGCGTGCGGCGGCGACGATTCGAGCGCCGCGACGCGGGCGACCGTCACGCTCGCCGCGGGCGAAACCGACTACCAGACCATCGCTCCGGCGACCACGACCACCACGGTTCCCGGTGAGGCACCGGCCGGTGCCGAGCAGGAATACACCGTGCAGGCCGGTGACTACGGCATCAAGGTGGCCAACCAGTTCGGAGTGTCGCTCGAGGACCTCGAGAACGTCAACGGCTGGTCCGATGCGAGCAGGGAGTTTCCGACACCCGGCTCCGTCATCCGGATCCCGGCAGGTGCGACCACGGCCGCGTCCGTCACCGAGGTGGCGGCCGACCCTGCCGGCGGTGAGGAGGTCGCCGCGGTGCCGAGCGATGGAACCGGCGAGGCCATTCCGGACCCGGGCAGCAACTGTGAGGCGGGTTCGCACACGGTCGTCGCGGGTGACATCCCCCTCAAGCTGGTGGAGCAGTATGACGTCACTCTGGAGGCGCTCAACGCCGCGAATGCCGACAATCCGGCATACAGCCGGTTCATCCCCGGCGACAAGATCGTCATTCCGGCCAAGGAAGACTGCTGATCGATCGTGCTGACCGGGACTCGGGCCCGGTCGTCGTCAGAGTTGGTCGAACACGAAGTTGATCTGCTTGACGGTGTCCATCGTCGCGCTCGATGCCGCTGAGTAGCGATGACCGGGGAACAGGATCGTGTCGTCGGGTACCTGGGCGAGTCGCCGCAGGCTGTCCGCCATCTGGGCCGGATTCGACCCGGGGAGATCGGTCCGACCGCAGCCCTCGAGGAACAGCGTGTCACCGGCCACGAGGCGGCCGTCGACGAGGAAGCACTGGCTCCCGGGCGTGTGTCCGGGTGTGTGCACCAGCCGGATGTCGACGCCCCCCACGGTGAGGACATCGCCCGAGACATGTTCGACGAGATGCTCGTCGCCGACCCCGGTCGTCTTCCGGACCCACTCGCGTTCGTCGGAGTGGATGTGGATCGGACAGTCGACCCGGTCGAGCAGTGCAGCGACACCTTCGATGGTATGGCCCATCATCGAGCCCCCCACGTGATCGGGGTGATAGTGGGTCGCGAGGACACCGGTCACCGTCATGTCGTCGGCTTCCACGGCATCGACGATGTCGCCGACGGCGTATGCAGGGTCGACGACCACGCACTCACCGGTGACGCGGTCACCGATCGCGTAGACGAAATTGACCATCTGCTCGGCGAGCTGGTCGCCGACGGCGAAGTCCCGGCCCGAGAGCAGTTGTCGGAAGTACAGGCGGTCGTCGCTCATCTGCCCCAGTCTGGCAAACGGCTCTACGCTTCGTCGCATGGCTGAACAGACTTCACCGATCCGGTACGGCGTGATCGGCACCGGCATGATGGGCGTGGAGCACATCCACAACGTGATGGCGGTCGACGGTGCCGTCGTCACCGCCGTCTCCGACCCTCATCCCGAGTCGCGCGAATGGGCGCGCCTCGCCGTCGGTCCGAGCACCGACCTGGCGGTCTTCGAGGGCCACGACGACCTGCTCGACTCCGGCCTGGTCGACGCCGTGGTGATCGCGTCGCCGAACTTCACGCACCACGACATCCTGCTCGACGCGTTGGAGCGCCCGGTCCACATCCTGATGGAGAAGCCGCTGTGCACGACGCTCGCCGACTGCCGCGAGGTCGTCGAGGCCGCCGCTTCGGCCGGCCACGACCGGGTGATCTGGATGGGGCTCGAGTACCGCTACATGCCACCGACCCAACGGCTGCTCGCCGAATTGGATGCGGGCACGGTCGGCGACGTCAAGATGGTGGCGATCCGCGAGCACCGGTTCCCGTTCCTCCCGAAGGTCGACCACTGGAACCGATTCACCCGCAACACCGGCGGCACGCTCGTCGAGAAGACGTGCCACTTCTTCGACCTGATGCTCCAGATCACGCACGCCCGACCGGTCCGCGTGTTCGCGTCCGGTGGACAGTCGGTGAATCACCTCGACGAGCGCTACGACGGTGAGACCCCCGACATCTTGGACAACGCCTACGTGGTCGTCGACTTCGACAATGGCGCACGCGGACTGCTGGACCTGTGCATGTTCGCAGAGGCGAGCGTGAACGAACAGGAGATCGCGGTGACCGGCGACGTCGGCAAGATCGAGGCGCTGGTCACCGAGTCGATACTCCGCATCGGGAGGCGGGCCGACGGTCAGCACGTCGTCGAGACCCACGAGATCCACCACGAGGGGATCAAACACGTCGGCTTGCACCACGGGTCGAGTTACCTCGAGCACGTCGATTTCGCCGCAGCCATCAGGGCGGGCAGCCCGCCGAAGGTCACGTTGATGGACGGTCTCCGGTCCGCTGCGATCGGTTTCGCCGCGCATCGCTCGATCGACAGCGGGCAGCCGGTTCTGATGGCCGACCTCCCCGAACTCGAGGGATTCGACTGGTGACCCGTCTCGAGCGTCTCGCGGCGGGGCAACCCATCGTGTACGGCGGCGACCGCGTCACCCACGTGACCGCCGAACTCGCCGCCGACTTCGCTCCGGGAGATCGGCTGATCGTCGTGCAGGACACCGGCGACCTGCTCCACGTTCCCGCCGCCGAACACGACCTGGTCGACGCCGCCGTCTCCGCGGCGTGCGACGGCTTCGCTGCGCTGGCACGCTGCACCGACGCGCAGATCAGCGACTTCTTCGCCCGGTTCGCCGCGCTGCTCGCGGACGACGCGGTGTTCGGCCCGATCGCACAGGCGAACGCTGCAGACGTCGACTCCGCCCGGCGCCGCGGTCGCTCGACGACGCGCCTGGCGCTCTCGGCGACGATGCGCTCCGACATGGTCTCGGGACTCGAGGGCTGGCAGCGCGCGGCGTCCGGACGCGACGAGACCGTCGAGGTCATCGACCACACCGGCTGGACGCTCGAGGCGCGCCGCGCTCCGCTCGGGGTCGTCGCGTTCGTCTTCGAGGGCCGCCCGAACGTGTTCGCCGACGCGTGTGGTGTCGTGCGCAGTGGCAACGCCGTCGTGTTCCGCATCGGCTCCGACGCACTCGGAACCGCGAGAGCGATCGTCGAACATGCGCTCCGTCCGGCGTTGGAAGGCTCCGGGCTACCCACCGGTGCGGTGCAGCTCGTCGGGTCGGCTGCCCACAGCGCGGGTCACGCGCTCTTCGGTGACCGGCGTGTCGCGCTCGCCGTCGCGCGAGGATCGGGCGCCGCGGTCGCCCAACTCGGTGCGGTCGCGTCACAGGCCGGGATCCCGGTGAGCCTGCACGGAACCGGTGGTGCGTGGATCCTGGCGGGGGAGTCGTGTGACCCCCGCGACCTGGCGGCCGCCGTCGAGCACTCACTGGATCGCAAGGTCTGCAACACCCTCAACTGTCTCGTGATCCTGCGCGATGCAGCGGATCGGCTGGTGCCCGTCGCGCTCGACGCGTTCGGGCGCGCGGCCGACGCCCGCTCGACCGGCGCCCGCCTCCACGTGGTGGAGGGGAGCGACGAGTTCGTGCCGAGCGAGCTCTTCGACACGGTCGTGCGCGTCGACCGCGCCGGAGGTGCCGTCGACGAGCCGATGGCTTCGAAGGTTCCGGAAGCGACGCTCGCGGTGGAGTGGGAATGGGAGCACAGCCCCGAGGTCACCCTCGTGGTCGTCGACGAACTCGGCGATGGCGTCGAGCTCTTCAATCGCTACAGCCCCCACTTCGTGGCCTCGCTGATCAGCTCCGACCCCGCCGAGCACGAGCGCTTCTACGCGTCGGTCGACGCGCCGTTCGTGGGCAACGGTTTCACCCGGTGGGTCGACGGCCAGTACGCACTCGACAAGCCCGAACTCGGGCTGTCGAACTGGCAGGGTGGTCGCATGCTGGGTCGCGGCGGCATTCTCTCGGGCGACAGCGTCCACACGGTCCGCTATCGAGCGAACATCACCGACACCTCCACTCGTCGCTGACGGGTACGCTCGCCGACGCCGATCCATGACCTCCTCGATGACACCCTGGGGTCCGCCGACCACGCCGATCGGAGTCCCGGCCGGGATCGGTCCGACGTTCGAGTTCAAACCACCGCGAGCCCCGCACCCGACGTTGCCGCTCGCAGCCGGGCTCGGCGCACTCCTGGTCCTGACCCTCTCGTTGCTCGTGTCGAAGTACGTCCTCGACCTGCTCGTCGACTTCGAATGGCCGGTCGCCGTCTACGTGGCGCTGCTCGCAGTGGTCGGGTACGGGCCGTCGATCGCCTGGTGGTGGTTCGCGAGCGAGAGGTGGGGGAGTGGCGACCGCTTCCGCGACGTCGGCGCGACCCCGCGGTGGTCGGATCTCGCGTGGGGGCCGCTGGTCTGGCTGGCGACGATCGTCGTCCAGGTCTTCGTGGGAGCGATCGTGCTGGCATTCGACGTCCCGCTGTCGAACAACACCGACGACATCGGTCGATTGTCCGCCGACCGGACGTACACCGTGGCCATCGTGATCGCAGCCGTCGTCGCCGCTCCGCTCGTCGAAGAACTCGTCTTCCGGGGCCTGGTGATGCGCAGTCTGCTGTCGAAGCTCCCTGCTGTGATCGCGGTCGGGTTCCAGGGAATCCTCTTCGGTGTGGCCCACGTCGATCCGGTCCGAGGGACCGGCAACATCGGCCTGGCCATCATCCTCTCGGGCGTCGGAATCTCGCTCGGATCCGCTGCCTACCTGCTCCGGCGGATCGGGCCGACCGTCGTCGCCCACGCGATCTTCAACGGGGTGGTGATGATCCTGCTGCTCTCGGGCATTCGCGACCGGCTGCTCGAGGACGATCCGGGCCGGCTCCAACAGAGCTCGGGGTCAGTCGCCGAACAGGTCGCCGTTGTCGATCAACCGCACGTCGCCGAACCAGACAGCGGTCGCGATCCGGACCGCGCCCGGTGATCGGTCGACGTCGTCGAAGCTGGTGATCTCCGTCAGCGTCCGGGCGTCGAACACCGTGGTGTATTCACGCTCGGCCAGTGGTTCGGCGGCCACGATGTCGGCGGCCGCTGCGACCGTGGCGTCCGGCGCCGCACCGCCGGCGGCGGCGAGCCGTGCCGCCGCGAGAGACCGGGGAACGCAGACCGCAGCCGCGCGCTGTGCGGGGGTGAGCCGCCTGTTCCGGCTCGACTGGGCGACCCCGTCGGGATGGCGGACGATCGGGTGGCCGACCACCTCGATCCCCATGTCGAGGTCGGCGACCATCTGCGTGACGATCGCCAACTGTTGGTAGTCCTTCTGCCCGAAGATCGCCACATCCGGACGCACCGCACCGAACAACTTGGCGACCACCGTGACGACGCCCTCGAAGTGGCCGGGCCGCATCGGCCCTTCCATCAGGTCGGCGAGCGCACCGGGCACCACGCGTGTCTGGAAGTGATCGGGGTACATCGCTGCCGCCGTCGGTGCGTACACCGCCGCCACCGCCGCGCTCCGGCACGTGGCGACGTCGTCGACGATCGGGCGCGGATAGTTCTCGAAGTCGGCGGTTTCGTTGAACTGGAGCGGGTTGACGAAGATCGACACGACGACATCGTCGCAACGGCGCCGTGCCTCGCTCACGAGCGCGAGGTGGCCGTCGTGCAGCGCACCCATCGTCGGGACCAACCCGATCGTGCGACGCTCGGCGGAGCGGGCGCGCGACCAGGCGCGCATCTCGTCCGGCGTCGCGATCGTCAGCATGCGGGGAGCGTATTCGGACACAGGTCGCGCCACGCGGTGACGCTGCCGACCGTCGTGGCTGAGATCACCGCATGGGTGCATGCCGCGGAGAACACGTCGGCACTCGCCCGGAGGACCTGGTTGATCGCGGCGACTCGACCAGGATCGTCGGTGTGCGTCGGGAGCTCGACGTCACCGGTGGCGAGCGCGAACACCGTGTCGCCGTCCGTCATCGAGTGCGCGGGGCGCACCGCACGGGCGAGTCCGTCGTGGGCGACCGACGCGACCTTTGCGCACTCCGCCTTGTCGAGCACGGCCGAGGTCGCGACCACACCGATGGTGGTGTTCAATCCGGGTGCAGTCTGTCCGGTCAGCGCGTCACGGACCGCTGTGCGCTCCGCGGCGGAGGGCCTCGCGAGTCGGAGGCCGTGGCATTCCCACGGCAGTGCCGTCGCGGGGTCGATCACCGAGCCATTGGCGTTCACGACCGAGATCGCACCGACCGTGACGACCGCGGTGCCGACGAGAATCGTCGTGCTCGCCGTTCCGACCCCACCTTGGAGGCCGCCCGCAAGCGCACCCGTTCCGGCGCCGACCGCGCCCCACGACGGGCGCCGACGACCCGTCAACGCGGCGCGAGCGGCGCGCGCGCCGAACGACGCATCGGGGCGATGGGCGAAGTCGCCACCGCGTCCGAGGTCGAAGATGACGGCCGCGGGGACGACCGGGACCACGTGGTCGGCGATCGGGAACCCGAGACCGCGCTGTTCCAGGACCGCGACCACTCCGTCGGCGGCCGCCAGACCGTAGGCACTTCCACCCGTCAGGGCGACGGCATGGATCCGCCGGATCAGGTTCTCCGGGCGGAGCGCATCGGTCTCACGGGTGCCCGGACCGCCGCCGCGTACGTCGACACCGGGGGTCGCTCCTGCGGCCACGGTCACGACCGTCGACCCCGTCTGCCAGCCGACACCGGTGCGTTGATGGTGGCCCACACCGATGCCGGGAACATCGAGGATCGATCCGAACGGCGTGCTCACACGGCCGAAACTAGATGCCGGTGCGCCGTTTCGCCGTAGCGTTGGCCCGTGCTCGAACGAGAGGCTGTCCAAGACACCGTGCTGCATCGCCTTGTCACAGGAGCCAAACGGGCGGGCAGCGAGGTCGTCCACCGAGGATGGGACCTCGCGGTCGAGCTCGGCGCGATCGGGCCCGACACGCGACGCGGCCGCCGGTTCGGGCACCTCGGACGAAACAGCGTCATCTGCTTTCCACCGAACGCGTTGTTCAACGAGCAGTACATCCACATCGGCGAAGGCACCTTGTTCGGGCCGCAGATCACGCTGTCGGCCGGGATGGTTCCCGGCCAGCAGATGGTCACGGACCCGGTCATCTCCGTCGGTGACCGGTGCCTGTTCGGCAAGGGGAGCGGCATCGTCGGTCATCTCGGGATCCACATCGGCGACGACGTCTGGACCGGGCACCACGTGTACATCACCGACCAGAACCACGGTTACGAGGACCTCGGGCTCCCGATCTCGAAGCAGGTGATGCCCGAACAGCCGGTGTCGATCGGCGACGGATCATGGCTCGGTCACGGCACCGTCGTGCTGCCGGGGGTGAGGATCGGCCGTCACGTCGTGGTCGGTGCGAACAGTGTCGTCACGAGCGACCTTCCGGACAACTGTGTTGCGGCGGGAGTGCCGGCGCGGGTGATCAAACAGTTGTCGACGGAGTCGCCTCGCTAGAGGACGCCGGCGCGTGGCGGCGCACAGCTCGGCATCTCGTTGTCGCCGGCGAACGTCTCGAGTCGCTCCGTGATCGGGACGCCCTGGACGCCGGTTTCCGTGAAGGGAACGTCCTGGCCGGCTCGCAGCCGTTCCGCGTAGTTGTACCGGTCCTGCAGCAACGTCCGGTAGTCGGCGATCCAGTCGGGAACGATCGCCCGACCCTTCGCATCGGTCGGCTCGACGGCCTCGAGCTCGTCCAGCATGGCCGTGAGCATGTCGGTCGACTCGACGACGAGGTCGGCACGGGCGTCGAGATCGGTGGTTTCCATGAGGTCGAGGCGCCGCAACTCCAGCTTCACCGGGGAACAGATCTCCTCGGCCCGGGCGGCCCACACCCGGTCCTCGATCTTGTTCACCGCGGTCTTGTCGACGAGGAACAGCGCCCAGAACCAGAACGCGACGAACGCAGCCGCGCCGATCAGGAAGAGGAACCGCAACGGGGTCCACGTACCCGTGCGCGGTTCGGGACCGTACGTCGTGGGCTCGACGAAGGCGGTGCTCGCGTCGGATGCGTCGTCGCGGCTCGCCACAAGTCATGACGCTATGGCCGAGACCCGCTGGTAGAAACGCCGCGTGACCATCGGCTCCCGGCGCTTCGATCGCCTGCGACGGAACTGGACGTTGATCCGGTCGATGCTGTCGTTGCATCCGCGCTCGTTCGTGCTCTCCTTCCTCGGGGCGACCGTGTTCGCGGTCGCAACCGTCGCGTCGAGCTTCGCGATCCGTTGGACGATCGACAACGTGATCCTGCCCCGCTTCGAGGAGGGGCAGGTCGGACTCGCGACGTTCCTCACCGGTGCCGGGCTGATCATCGGCATCGGAGTGGTGCGCGCGATCGGTGTCGTGTTCCGGAGAGCATTCGCGTCCGCAGGGATGTGGCGGGTTGCGGAGACCTACACCAACCAGGTGCTCGACCGGCTCGTCCGCCAGCCCGTGAGCTGGCATCGGCGCCACCCGGACGGTGACCTCGTCGCTCGTGCCGGCGTCGACACCGAGACGACGGTCAGCGTCATCGCACCGATCCCGTTCGCAACGAGCACCGTCCTGATGATCGTCATCTCCACGGGCTGGTTGTTCATCATCGACATCCCGCTCGGCATCGTCGCGGTGATCGTCTTTCCCCTCGTGATCGCCACGAACGTCGTCTACGAGCGCTCCGTCTCGCAGCACTACACCCGTGCCCAGGAGCAGCTCGGAGACTTCTCGGCCGCCGTCCACGAGAGCTTCGACGGCGTGCAGTTGGTGAAGGCATACGGTGCGGAAGCAACCGAGACGGCCCGCCTCGCGGAGCTCGCCGACCGGGTACGTGCGTCCCGCGTCGAGGCGATCGGACGCCGGAGCTGGTTCGATGCGTTGACCGACATGATCCCGGCGATCGCCAACATCGGACTCGTGCTCCTCGGAGCGGCCCGCGTCGAATCGGGCGACGTCACGATCGGGCAGTTCTCGAGCGTGATCTTCCTGTTCACCCTGCTCGTGCTCCCGCTCCGACTGATCGGCTACGCCCTGTCCGAGCTGCCCCGTTCGATGGCTGCCTGGGTCCGGATCCAGGCGGTGATCACCGAGGTCGTCCTCGACGATCCTGCAGCGTCGATCGGCGTCCCGGAGCCCGGCACCGGGATCCGCCTGACCGACGTGGGCTTCACCCACGAGGCCTCCGATCTCGCCTCGTTGTACGGCATCGACCTCGCGTTGCCGGTCGGCAGCATCACGGCCCTCGTGGGGCCGACCGGGTCCGGGAAGTCGACGCTCGCCGACCTCGTGGTCGGCCTCGTCCCGGCATCGTCGGGAAGCATCGCGCTGGCACCCGGGCCCCGATCGATCGTGTTCCAGGAGGCCTTCCTGATCGCCGGGACCGTCCGCGACAACGTCGTGTTCGGGAACCACGCGCCGGACGACGAGGTGTGGGCTGCGCTCCACCTCGCGGCGGCCGAGGACTTCGTCCGTGCACTTCCTTCCGGGCTCGACACCGTGGTGGGCGAACGGGGTGTCGCCCTCAGCGGAGGACAACGCCAGCGCATCGCCCTCGCCCGCGCCCTCGTCCGGCACCCGTCGATCCTGGTGCTCGACGACACCACCTCGGCACTCGACCCGGCGACCGAGGAACTGATTCTCGATCGGCTGCGTTCGTCGCTGGAGTCGACCGTGCTGATGATCGCGTCGCGGCCCTCGACGATCGCTCTCGCCGACGACGTCGTCTTCATGGCGTCCGGGAGAGTCGCCGCTCACGGGACGCACGACGAACTGTTGGACACCGTGCCGGGATATCGCGACATCGTCGAAGCGTTCGAGGCCGACCGGGCGGGCGCGTCGTGAGCAGCGGCTTCACGTCGGGTCCCGACTCCAACCACACCGCGATCGCCACGATCCGACGCGGTCTGCGCGAGGCTCCCGTCCTGCGCTCCGGGCTCTGGCTCACGTTCCTGCTGGCGGCGATCGGATCCGGCGGCCGGGTGGTCGTCCCGATCCTGATCCAGCAAGCCATCGACCGGGGCATCGTCGGAGTCGACGGGCCGGACGTCGTCGACGTCGGGCTGGTCGCCCGCCAGGCGACGATCGGGCTCGTCGCCGTCATCGTCGCAGGCGTCGCGTTCCGCCAAGCGTCCGTTCGGCTCGGCGTGCGCAGCGAACGCGCGCTGTACGACCTCCGTGAACGCCTGATCGGCCACATCCACGCGCTCAGCCTCGCCGATCACGGCGAGGAGCGTCGTGGGGGGCTCGTGGCTCGTGTCACGAGCGACATCGAGACACTCGCCCAGTTCTTCCAGTGGGGCGGCATGGCCTGGATGCGCAACACGGCGCTGATGCTGATCGTGTCGGGCGTGATGATCGCCTACGACCCGGTGCTGGCCGGCGTCGCGTTCGTCGTCGCGTTCCCGCTGGCCATCGTGCTCCGAACGGTTCAGAAGCGCCTCGTGGTCGCCCATGTGCAGGCTCGTGAGCGCAACGGTGAGATGCTCGGAGCATTGGCGGAAGTGGTCTCGGGTGCCTCGACGATCCGTGCCTACGATGCGGGCGAACATCTCGGCGGGATCGTCCGCACGGCCACCGCCCGCAAGGCACGCCAGCAGATCCGCGCCGCGTGGATCGGGGCGTTCCTCTTTCCCTCGGGCGAGGTGTTCTCGGTGTTCACGGTCTCGGCCGTGATCGGTGTCGGCGTGTGGCTCGGTCCGGACAGTGGCCTCACGGCCGGGGCCCTCGTCGGATTCGTCTTCCTCACGTACCGCTTCCTCGAGCCGATCGCTGAGTTCACCGAGATCATCGACCAGACACAGACCGCGGTGGCCGGCCTTCGACGGGTGTTGACCGTGCTCGACATGCCCGTCGGGCCACCGGCACCGCGCTCGCCGGTCGCGCTTCCCGCTGGTCCGCTCGCCATCGAGGTCGACGGGGTGACGTTCCGGTACCCGAACAGCGAGGTCGACGTCCTTCGCGACGTCACCGTGGCGATTCCTGCGGGCCAGAAGATCGCGATGGTCGGCGAAACCGGGTCGGGCAAGACGACACTGGGGCGACTGATCGCGCGTTTCGCCGATCCGACCCGCGGGCACATCTGCATCGGAGGGGTCGACCTCGTCGACGTCGATCCATCCGAACTGCGTCGCCGTCTGGTCGTGGTCTCCCAGGAGCCGTTCCTCTTCGACGACTCGATCCTCGCGAACATCCGGTTCTCCCGACCGGCCAGCACGCGGGCCGAGATCGAGGCGGTCATCGCCGATCTGGGAGCGACCGAGTGGATCGACGCGCTCGACGACGGCCTGGCGACGAACGTCGGTGAGCGCGGCGAAGCGCTGTCGGCAGGGGAGCGGCAGTTGATCGCGCTCATCCGGGCGGGGCTGGCCGACCCCGATGTCCTGATCCTCGACGAGGCGACCTCGTCGGTCGACGCTCTCACGGAGCTCCGGGTGGCGCATGCCCTGGACCGGCTCGCGTCGGGGCGGACCACGATCGCGATCGCTCATCGCCTCTCGACGGCGGCACGGGCGGATCGTGTCCTGGTGCTGGCGGACGGCGTGCTGGTCGAGGACGGTCACCACGACGAGCTGATCGCGAGCGACGGTACGTATCGCCGCCTGCACGACGCCTGGATCTCCGCGACGACGGTGTTCACCCGGGGGTCGGCGTCACGTGTCGAGCCGCAGCCCGAACGGCCGGGGTCCCTTCACGGAGGCGACCTGGCAGTCCAGGTCGTCGAAGCGCAGGTCCTGTTCGACGACGAATGACGCGGTGTCGCCGGGCCCGACATCGTCGACCTCGACGGTGTCCGATCGATCGTCGTCGAAGCGCACCTCGACCGTGTAGCTCCGGCGGCTGTCGTCGAGGTTCGTGATGGTTCCGTCGGCGCGGGTGATCCCGTCGACCTCCGCGCATGCGGTCAGCTCCACCGTGTGGGAGCCGGGGTCTTCGTAGTCGGCCACCGCGTCCACGACGAGGAAGGCCAGCCACGTGCCGACGATCGCGAACACGATCCCCGTGGCCCCCATGACGATGCCGGCGTCCGAGGCACTCCGTGCACTCGGAAACCGTCGCCGGCGCAGGCCGATCACGACCGCTGCGATCGCCGTTCCGAATCCGACGACGCTGACGAACGGGATCCAGCCGATGCAGAGCGACACGATTCCCAACACGAGCGCGGCGGTCCCGCTGCGCTCCGCCGCCGGCGCCGGCGGTATCGGCGAGACGTGACGGACACCGTCGGTCGAGACGTCGCCGGTCCACGACACCCCGTTGTGGTAGCGGAGTTCGTGAACACCGACCGGGTCGGGGTACCAGCCCGCCGTGTACGCAACCGAGCGGTCCTCCTGCACGGCGTCAACCTAGTGTGAGGCCGTGGAAGTCGTCTTCATCCGTCACGGACAACCGGAGTGGATCCGCGACGGTCTCAACGTCGAGAACCCGCCGCTCACCGAGCTGGGCCACGTTCAGGCGCGGGCGATGGCCGCTGCGCTGGCCTCCGAGCACTTCGACGAGGTGTACGCATCGCCGCTGCTCCGGGCTCGCCAGACCGCGGCTCCGCTGTTCGAAGCGCTCGGATGCGACGAGCGGATCGCTCCGTGGTTGGAGGAGATCCGTGACCCGGCGTGGCACGGGACCCCACAGGAGAAGGCCCAGGCTGCGTACGAGGAACTGAAGGGACGCCCTGCCGAGGCGCGGTGGGACGGGCTCGCCGGTGGGGAGTCGATCCGCGAATTCACCGAGCGGATCCGCTCCGGTGCCGACACGTTCTTCGCCGAGCGCGGCATGCAGCGCTCCGACCACGATCTCCCGATCTGGCGGATCGACGAGCCCGGCCGACGGATCGCACTCGTGGCCCACGCCGGGACGAACTCGGTGTCGATCGCGCATCTCCTGGGGTTGCAGCCGACGCCGTGGGAGTGGGACCGCTTCGTGATCGGGCACACGTCGGTCAGCCGACTCGAAGCACTCGCACTCCATGACGGCTTCACGTTCAGCCTCTCCAAGCTGAGCGATGTCGAGCACCTCGACGCCGCGCAGCGGACGCGCTGAGAACTTCAACCGCCCCGAGAATTACGGTGGTCGCCATGGCCGACACCGACACCGCCCGAACCGAGATCGATCCCGATCGGCTCAAGATGTTCTCGTTCGGCGTGTTCACCCAGCTGAGCGGCGCGGTCACAGCGGGAATGATCCATCTCGGCGACAGGCTCGGGCTGTTCGCAGCGTTGGCCGAACTCGGCCGACCGGTGACCACGGCCGAGCTGGCCGACGCCACCGGGTTGCAGGAACGGTGGGTACGCGAGTGGGCACACAACCAGGCGGCGGCGCGGATCATCGACGTCGACACGTCGTCGTCACCCGAGTTGTTCTCGCTGTCGCCCGAGGCGGTGGCGGTCCTCGCGTCGCCGGACCATGTCGCCTTCGGGATGGGGATGTTCCATCGCTTCCCACAAACCATGGGTGCGCTCGAGGAGATGCCCGACAGCTTCCGCACCGGCCTCGGCCACGACTACGACACGCACGGCTGCGAAGGGGCGATCGGCATCGAGAAGAGCTTCGAGCCGTGGATGCGCCATCACCTGCTCGACACGGTGCTGCCCAGCCTCGACGGTGTGGTCCAACGCCTCGAACGGGGAGGCACCGCGATCGACATCGGATGCGGCTCGGGTGGTGCGGTACTGATGATGGCCCGCCGGTTCCCGAGCTCCACGTTCGTCGGGTACGACATCTCGGAGCGAGCCCTCGAACGAGCCGCCGAGCGCCTCGCCGAGTCAGGCCTTTCGAACGCCCGATTCGCCGACCCCCGCGACGAACCGATGCCGACCGATGGTTCGTGTGACTTCGTCACGACGTTCGACTGCATCCACGACATGACCCGACCGCAGGAGATGATGCACGCGATCCGTCGGGCGATCAGGGACGACGGCACGTGGCTGCTGGTCGACATCAAGGGCCGAGACTCGTTCGCGGAGAACATCGAGAAGAACCCGATGGCGCCGTTGATGTACGGCATCAGCGTGCTGTCGTGCATGAGCTCGGCCCTCTCCGAGCCGGGTGGCGCGGGCCTCGGCACGCTCGGCCTGCCCGCGTCGAAGGCCGAGGAGATGGCGTCCGAGGCCGGCTTCTCACGGTTCCGCCGGCTGGACATCGACCACAGCGTCAACAGCTTCTACGACATCAGGGTGTGACGCGGCGTCGCCGAACAGGCGGGCGTCGCCGCGGTGCGGCTACTGTCGCGCCCATGAGCGACGACTGCACACTCGACGACGTCAAGGACTTCGCCGGCCAACTGAGCCCGTGGGCGCACATCGCGACGGTCGGTGCCGACGGGGAGCCGGATGTCGTGCCGGTTCACCCCTGCTGGGAGGGCGAGACCCTCTGGACGATGGTGGGCACGACCTCGGTCAAGGCGAAGAACGTCGCCGACAACGCGAAGGTCGCGCTGCACTGGCAGGTCACCGAGAACGGTGACGGCGTCGAGGTGTGGGGGACCGCCGAGCTGTTCACCGATCTCGAGACGAAGCGTCGCCTCTGGGACGGCGTGTTCGACTACGACCTGAACGCGTTCGCACCCGGTGGCCCCGACGATTCACCCGACACGGCCTTCCTCGCGATCACGCCGACGCGGGCGCTGATCCTGAAGCAGTACGGCATGGGTGGGTCGCAGCGTTGGACCGCCTGACGTCGCTGTCGCGATCGATCAGCGGTCACACGGCCATCGTCACCGGGGCGGCCAGCGGCATGGGTCGCGCCACGGCGCACCTGTTCGCCGATGAAGGTGCCCGCGTCGTGGTCGCCGATCTCGGAGCGGATCGCGTCGCTGCGGTCGTCGACGAGGTCCGGGCCGTCCACGGCGAGGCCTCGGCGATGGGCCTCGTCACCGACGTCGCCGACCCGGCGCAGCTCGAACGCCTCGTCGCCGATACCGTCGTCTGGTCCGGACGGCTCGACATCGTGATCAACAACGCCGGCATCTCGCTGATCAACTCGCCGTTCCAGGACGCCGACGAGTTCGAGACGAGCTGGGCCCGGACACTCGACGTCAACCTCACCGCACACGCGCGCCTCGTTCGCCTCTCACTTCCCCACCTGCTCCGGTCCGAGGCCGCCCGCATCGTGAACATCGCCTCGACCGAGGCACTGGTCAGCACCGCCGGGCTGGGCGTGTACGCCGCGACCAAGGCGGGCGTGATCGGGCTCACCCAGTCGCTCGCCGTCGAGCTCGGCCGCCACGGGATCACGGTGAACGCCATCTGTCCGGGCCCGATCGCGACGGCGATGACCGCCGGGATCGACGCCGAGTCGAAGGCGACGTACGCCCGTCGTCGGGTACCGCTGCGCCGGTACGGCGACCCGGAGGAGGTTGCCCAGATGACGCTGAACCTGTGTCTCCCGGCGTCGAGCTTCGTCAACGGAACGCACATCCCCGTCGACGGTGGCATGTCGATCCGCCACACCTGAGTCGCGGGCCTCGGTGCGTCAGGCGCCGTCGAAGAGCCCCGTGAGCCCGCTCGGGTCGTGCCGGCCGACCACGAACTGCTCGAGCACTCCCAACCCCTCGTGGATGCCGACCGCCCCCGACGTCGTCGCCTTGACGAGGGTCTGGATGTGCACGTGGTGCGGCGCGGTCATGTCGGGGACCGGCAGGTCCCAACGGTCGCCGCCGACCTCGAGTTCGCCCTTCCACACGCCGTGGCCCCATTCGGGATGCGTGTAGCCGATCCCCATCATGTGGAAGTCGAACAGCGGCTCGAGCACCATCGAGGTCGGCTCCCCGGTCCACGGGATCATGTCGAGTTCGAACGACGCTGCGGCGCGAGTTCCCGGACGCCATTCGATCCGGTAGTCGACGGCGCGCATCGCCTCGGCGGGCTCGGGCCCGTTCGAACCGGTCGGCACGATCGACACGAATCCGGATTCGTGCCATCGGCGACCGTCGAAGTACTCGTTGACGTCGAAGTGGGTCGCGAAGCCCTCGAAGTTGATCGGGGCCCACAGCCAGAAGAACTGCGGGTCGGCGACCGGCGCACCGACGGGAGCGCGCTCGCCGACCGTGCGAACCCCCCACGACCGATCGCGGGATCCGAGGGTCTCGCCGGGCGCGAGGTCGGTCATCACCCCGTCGATCTCGATCCAGCCCTCCCAGTTGCCGAACTGGGTCATCCGGGTCGAGTCCATCACGATGCGCTGGCCGACCTGGAGGAAGAAGTGCGGCTCCTCGATCGGCGCGGATCGCCGTACGAACGTGAGGTCGCAGCGAATCCCGTGCTCCGGTGCTTCCACCCCGAGCCGCAGCGCGCTCAGGGGTTCCAGGACCTCCACCTCGACGGGCCCGACCCGATTCGCGTCGCTCCGGTCGCTCGGCGCCCGTCGGGACGCGTGGACGTTGATCTGGCGGGCGTCGGCGGTACCGCCGTCGACCACGACGCTGAACGAGGCGTCGGCGATGTGACGGTTCGGGTAGAGGCCCATCGCGGCGGCGAAGTACAGGCGCGTGTCGCGGGTGTAGCCGTTGAAGAAGTAGCGGTCGTAGTGATTGAGATCGCTCGACACGGTTCGTGCGACCGGAGATGACGTCTGGTGGATGGGAAAGTCGTCGAACGAACTCAGCACCGGGCCGACGGTAGTCGTAACCTCTCCGATTGATGACGCGCACCCGCTACCGGCAGCTGGCCATCGTGACCACGGTCGGGATCTGTCTGCTGGTGGTGGCGGGCGGAGTGGTGCGCCTGACCGGGAGCGGGCTCGGCTGCGATGACTGGCCCAACTGCAACAGCGAGCGTTTCATCGACGTGTCGAACGGTCACGCTGCGATCGAACAGCTCAACCGCCTGCTCAGCGGTGTGATCGGCATCCCGACGCTGCTGCTGGTCGTCGCGGGCTTCCGGGCCGCGCCACGCGGCAACGGCCTGCGCTGGCCGGCGGTCGGCGTGCTCGTCTCGGTCCTCGCGAACGGCGTCGTGGGCGGGATGGCGGTCCTCGGTGACCTGCATCCGTTTCTCGTCCAGTCGCACTTCCTGCTCGCGATGGTCTCCATCGCGTTCGGCCTGATCGCGATCCGCGCTGCGTCCGATCGGCCGATTCCGTGGCGGAGCGGGTCGGCCGCGGACCGGCTGCACCTCCTGGTGCTCGCGGTCGTGGTCCTGGTCGCGGCGGCGCTGGCAACGGGGACCCTCGTGACCGGCGCCGGGCCGCACGCCGGGGAGGAGGACGTTCGACGATACGGCTTCGACATCGGCGGCGTCGCCCGGATCCACAGTGCCACGGTCATCCTCGCCGTCGCCTGTGGCGCTCTGCTCGCGTCGATCGTCGCACGACGACCCGTCCATCGGCTGCAGGGGTCGATGTCCACGTGGTTGTTCGTCGCGATCGTGCAGGGTGGGATCGGCTATGCGCAGTACTTCACGGGGGTCCCCGAGCTGCTGGTCGGCCTGCACATCGCCGGTGCCACGCTGCTCTGGGTGGCCACCGTGCGCCTCGGCCTCGCGGGTCTCGAAGTCACACGCGGTGACGAGGCCACGGCACGCCGGTCGGACCAAAATCAGGGTTTATTCGGTTCGCATGTGACGAACGTCTAAGGTACCGACCCGTGTACTCCACGAACCTGACAGCAACGGCACCACCTGCGTGGCTCCGCCTCGTTCTCGGTGCCGTGGTGGCGCTGCTCGCGCTCGTCGCCGCCGGCAGTCCAGCGCTTGCACAGGAAGACGGGGACGGCGGCCAGGAAGCCACCGAATCGGTCGGTGGCGCGCTGCAGACCAGGGACGAAGAGGGCGAGCGGATCTTCCTCGAAGGCGTGACCTTCGTCGTCCGGGACTCCGACGGCAACGAGGTCGGAACGGCGGTGTCCGACGCAGAGGGCGCGTGGCGGGTCGATCTTCCGTCACCGGGTGTCTACTCCGTCGAGCTGGTGGTCGACACGCTTCCCGAGGGCGTCTCGCTGCGCAACCCCGACAAGAATCCGTTGGAGAACATCGAGGTCCAGACCAACACGAACAAGAACGCGCTGTTCCCACTCGGCGAGCGTGCTGCGAGTTCGAGCAACTCGAATCGCATCGCCCAGCTCACCGTCGACGGTCTGAAGCTGGGCTTGATCATCGCGATCTGTGCGATCGGGCTCTCGCTGATCTACGGCACCACCGGCCTGACCAACTTCGCCCACGGCGAGATGGTCACGATCGGCGCCATGACCGCCTATCTCTTCAACGTGACATGGCAGGTCGCCTGGCTCGGGAGCTGGATGAGTTCGCTGCTGTTCGGTGCGCTGGTCGCCATGATCGTCTGCGGGGTCCTCGGCTACCTGTTCAACAAAGGGGTGTGGAGACCGCTGCGCAGACGCGGCGCCAGCCTGATCTCGGCGCTGGTGGTGTCGATCGGCTTCTCGATCCTGGTGCGGTACATCCTGCTCTACCAGTTCGGTGGCCGAGCCGGGTTCTACCGTGACTTCCGGATCGGCGAACCCATCGACTTCGGGCCCTTCGTCATTCTCCGCAAAGACGGCGTGATCATGATCGTCACGACGCTCGTGCTCGTCGGCGTCGGGCTCGCCCTCTCGAGAACCCGCGCCGGCAAGGCAATGCGTGCGGTCGCCGACAACCGCGACCTCGCCGAATCGTCGGGGATCGACGTGGAGAAGGTCATCCGTCTCGTCTGGATCATCGGTTCGGCACTCGCCGGCCTCGGCGGCGTGGCCTTCGGTGCGACCGAGAACGTCAACTGGGAGATGGGCTTCCGTCTCCTCCTGCTGATGTTCGCAGGCGTGACCCTCGGTGGCCTCGGCACGGCATACGGAGCACTGTTCGGCAGCATCATCGCCGGGTTGTTCATTCAGCTCTCGACGCTGGTCCTGCCGGGTGACATGAAGAACATCGGTGCACTGTTTGCATTGATCATCATCTTGCTGGTCAGACCGCAGGGTCTGTTCGGACGAGCGGATCGAATCGGATAGGGGGGACCATGGACTACCAAGCCATCATCGAGAGCCTGTTCCGGGGCCTCATCGGCGAACGCTTCATCGTGTTCGCCCTCGCCGCGATCGGACTCAACCTGCACTTCGGCTACACCGGACTGCTGAACTTCGGCCAGGCGGTCTTCATGGCCGCCGGGGCCTACGGCCTCGCCATGATGGTCGCAACGATCGGCCCGCGACTCAACGAGAACACGGGACTCGACATGTCGGACACGACCCTGTTCTGGGTTGGTGTGTTCATGGCGGTGATCGTGTTCCCCGTGCTCTTCGCACTGATCATGGGCGTCCCGACACTGAGACTTCGCGCCGACTATCTGGCCATCGTCACGATCGCCGTCGCCGAGATCTTCCGCATCGGGGCGCGGTCGCCGCGCTTCGACTGGCTGACGGGCTCGTCGGACGGCCTCACCGGGTTCAGCCGAACGTTCTACGATCTCAGCCCGTTCTCGACGACCGAGCGCTATTTCTTCAACCTGTTCACGGGCAACCAGTTCTTCCTGGTGCTCGTGGGATGGACGATTCTGGCCCTCGGAACGCTCGTCTGCTGGTTGCTCATCCGCAGCCCGTGGGGCCGGGTGCTCAAGGCGATCCGTGAAGACGAGGACGCCGCCCGCAGCCTCGGCAAGAACGCCTACTCGTACAAGATGCAGGCGCTGATCCTGGGTGGCATGTTCGGCGCCGTCGGCGGGATGGTGCGGGCGGTCGGCTTCTCGGTCGCTCAGCCCGACAACTTCATCACCGACGTCACGTTCTTCGTGTGGGTGGCGTTGATTCTCGGCGGTGCAGGACGGGTGTTCGGGCCGCTCGTCGGCGCAGCGCTGCTGTACGCGACACTCGATGCGTCGGACACCGTCCTGCGCCAACTTGTCGAGAACGACTACGTCCCGAGTTCGGTCATGTCCGGCACCCAGGTCGGTCAGATCCGCTTCATGATCGTCGGACTCGCTCTGATTCTGCTCGCAGCGTTCCGCCCACAAGGCATCTTCGGCAACAAGGAAGAGATGGCCCTCGATGACCGATGAGTTCTCCGAAGAAGACGAGCTGATCCCCGATGCGGGTCCGCACTCGGCGGCGCCCCATCCGTCGCACCTGTTGGACGACATCCATGTCGACGTCAGCGCGGCGCGTGCAGCGCTCGCCGACGTTCCGTGGGAGCCGGGAGCGAAGAAGCCGGACCCGATTCTCGTGGCCGACAACGTCGTGCGTCGCTACGGCGGTCTGACCGCGGTCGATGTCGATCACGTCGAGGTGCAGCGCGGTGTGATCACCGCCCTGATCGGCCCGAACGGCGCCGGCAAGACCACGTTGTTCAACCTCCTCACGAACTTCGACACGCCCGACACGGGGACGCGCGTGTTCAACAATCAGAACATCGACAAGGTGCCGGCGCACAAGATCGCCAACTACGGCATGGTGCGAACGTTTCAGCTGACCAAGGCGCTGTCGAAGATGACGGTGATCGAGAACATGAAACTCGGGGCCACCGGGCAGAAGGGCGAGTCGTTGTTCGTCTCGGTGCTCCCCTTCCTGTGGCGGGCGCAGGAGCGTGAAATCGAATCCCGGGCCGACGAGCTGCTCGTCCACTTCAAGATGGAGCACATGCGCGACGAGTTCGCAGGGACCCTGTCGGGCGGGCAGCGCAAGTTGCTCGAGATGGCGCGAGCGCTCATGGTCCAACCCGAGATGGTCATGCTCGACGAGCCGATGGCCGGCGTGAACCCGGCACTCACCCAATCGCTGCTGGGTCACGTGACCGGTTTGCGTGACCAGGGGATGACGGTGCTCTTCGTCGAACACGACATGGACATGGTGCAGGAGATCAGCGACTGGGTCATCGTGATGGCCGAGGGCAAGATCATCGCCGAGGGGCCGCCTGCTTCGATCGGCGAGAACAAGGCAGTGGTCGACGCCTACCTCGGCTCCAGTCATGACACCGCCCTCGATCTGGACCAGGAACTCTGATGACCGACACGACGCCTGAGACTCCGACCACCGACCCGGCCACGGCCGAGCCGCTGTTGATCGCCGACTCACTGACCGCGGGCTACATCCCCGGGGTCAACATCCTCAACGAGTGCAGCCTGACCCTCGCCGAAGGCGAGCTGGTCGGAATCATCGGTCCGAACGGCGCCGGCAAGTCGACGCTCGTCAAGGCGATGTTCGGGTTGGTGAACGTCCGCGACGGTGAGGTCCGCCTGCGCGGCGAGCAGATCACCAACATGAAGGCCCACTCGCTGGTGAGCCGCGGGATCGGCTACGTCCCCCAGAACAACAACGTGTTCCCGGCCCTGACCACCATGGAGAACCTCGAGATGGGGGTGTATCTCCAGCCCAAGACGTTCGCCGAGCGCTACGAGGTCGTGGGCGGGATGTTCCCGCGGCTCGTCGAACGGGCCGATCAGCGCGCCGGCTCGCTCTCGGGTGGCGAGCGCCAGATGCTGGCGATGGGCCGCGCGCTGATGATGAACCCGTCGGTGTTGCTGCTCGACGAGCCATCTGCGGGGCTTTCGCCCGCTCTCCAGGACGAAGTGTTCATCCGTTGCCACAAGATCAACAAGGCTGGTGTCTCGATCGTGATGGTCGAGCAGAACGCGAGCCGTTGCCTGCAGATCTGCGATCGTGGCTACGTGCTCGATCAGGGGACGAACGCCTACACCGGGACCGGCGCCGAGCTGCTGAAGGATCCGAAGGTGATCGAGCTGTACCTCGGCACCTTGGTCAAGGACCACCAGGAGTGAGCGGGCGGGGTTCGATCCCCGTCGACCGCTCGCGACGCTGACCGTCGCCCCACCCGATCTCGACCTGCGGGGTGCCCGCGGGACACCTGTCGTGGCCGGCACCACCGAGGGAAGCGCCCGTTCGGCACGGACGACGGGACATCACCCCGGACGCGAGACGGCCCGGAGCCGAAGCCCCGGGCCGTCCCAGTGGTGTTCAGGTTGTCAGTGAGTACCGATCCGAAGGATCAGACCTCGACCGAGCCCTCGACCGCACCCTGCACCACGATGGTGCCGGTGTCGTCGAACTCGAGGATGAGGATGGAAGCCTGGGTGGGCTCGCCTTCGTCACGGAACTCGAGCGGGCCGGAAACGCCGTCGTAGTCGATGTCGGCGGCCGGATCGGCCTCGAGCAGCGCCAGACAGTCGGCGTAGGTGTTGCACTTCTCGCCACCGCGGGTGATGTCGTTGATCTCCGCACCGATGGCCACACCGTCGTCCGAACCGGCGACCGTGGCGGCGAGCGCCATGATCACGATGGCGTCGTACGACTCGGCCGAGTAGGAGAAGTCGACGAGTTCCGGATCGGTTGCCAGCAGGCTGTCACGGAAGTCGGTCATCGCACCTTCGACGTCGACACCCGGGAGGGTGCCGCGCATGCCGGCGAGGACGGTCGGGTCATCGAAGGCGGCGGCGAGGGCGTTGCCCATGTTGCCGTCGGTGCCGTAGATGTTCTTCGCGTCCGGGCCGATGCCGGCCTCGATCAGACCCGTGAGGATCTTCGAGGTCTCGTCGAAGCCGATGATCACGATGGCGTCGGAGTCGGCCTCGAGGGCCACCGCAACGACGTCGTCGAAGTTCTCGGCCTTCGGGTCGTAGATGTTCTCCGCGTCGACGACACCACCCTGCGCCTCGAACGGGCCCTTGGTGAACTCGAGCAGGCCGGTGCCGTAGGCATCGTTCAACACGAGGAAGGTCGCCGAGGCGTTGCCATCGGCGATCATGATGTCGGCGAGCGCTGCACCCTGGACGACGTCGGACGGTGCGGTACGGAAGTACAGACCGTTGTCGTCGTAGTCGGTGAAGGTCGGCGAGGTGTTCGCCGGGCTGAAGTGGACCTTGCCGGCCTGGGTGATCTTGTCGATCACGGTCAGGGACACACCGGAGCTGGCCGCCCCGATGAAGGCATCGACGTCCTCGGCGAGCAAGCGGTCGACGGTGGCGTTGGCCACCTCGCCGTTGTCGCCGGAGTCACCGGGCAGGTACACGAGGTCCTGGTCGAGCACGCCGCCCGCAGCGTTGATGTCCTGGACGGCCGTGTTGACGCCGGCGATCTCGGGCGGGCCGAGGAAGGCGAGGTTGCCGGTCTCGGGCAGGATGCCGCCGATCACCAGCTGGCCCTCGGTCGACGCGGCCTCGCCGGCAGCTTCGGTGGTGTCGGTCTCCTCCATCGCCTCGGTCGTCTCGGTCTCCGCCGGGGCCTCGGTCGTCTCGGTCTCCGCCGGGGCCTCGGTGGTGTCGGTTTCGGCAGCTTCGGTGGTCGGAGCCTCGGTCGTCGGTGTCTCGTCGTCACTGCCGCAAGCGGCAGCCACGAGCGAGAGTCCGACGAGCAGGGCGCCAACGCGCTTCACGCGTGCTTTCTGCATAGTGGTTTTTCTCCCCCTGTGTAGGTGTGGGCGGGATTGCCCAAACATTCAGGTTCGTCGAGTGTACGCCTCGAACTCGGCCGACGCCAAGCACTACGTTGCTTCCGCGTGAACTCGCGCGCCCCCGTCGACCTGCTCGAGGGGCTCGCCAGCACCCGCGCGATCCGTCGGTACACCGATGATCCGGTCGACTCGGACGACCTCCGATCGATCCTCTGGCACGCCGGTCGCGCCCCGTCGGGATCCAATCGACAGCCGTTCCGCTTCCTCGTGCTGCGTGACGGCCCGGCAGCCCGTGCAGCGAAGGCGCTGTTGGGTGATGCATTCCGCGCCGGGTGGCGTGCCAAGCGAGCGGGTGACGGCTACCGCCCCAGCCGGTTCGCCGACTCGATGCAGCGCTACGTCGACCGATTCGAGCGGATTCCGGTCGTCATCCTCGTGTGCCTCGACCGCTACCGGGACCCGAACCCGATGGAAGGCGCGTCGGTCTATCCGGCATGTCAGAACCTGCTGCTCGCGGCCAGGGCCCACGGATACGGCGGAGCACTCACGATGTGGCACCTCGGCGTCGAGAACGACCTCCGTACCCTGCTCTCGATTCCGGACCACGTCGGGCTGTCCGCATGCATCACCCTGGGGGTTCCCGAGGGTCGCCACGGCCCACTGCGTCGCAAACCGCTGCGCGAGATCGTGTTCGACGACGGGTGGGGGCGACCGGCGCCGTGGGCGGACGATCCGGATGAGTCGTCGCGGTAGCTTCGACACATGCCACTCGTCGCCGGCGTCGACTCCAGCACCCAGAGCACCAAGGTCGAGATCCGAGATCTCGCCTCCGGTGAGGTGGTCGCCACCGGGCGCGGCCCGCACCCCGTCGTCACGCCACCGTGCAGCGAACAGGATCCGCTGGCCTGGATCCGTGCGTTCGACGAGGCCTGGGACGAAGCCGGAGCGCCGACGGTCGCCGCGATCTCCGTCGCCGGTCAGCAGCACGGGATGGTCGCCCTCGGTCCCGACGACGAGCCCGTCCATCCGGCGAAGCTGTGGAACGACACCGAATCCGACCCGGACACCCGATGGCTCATCGACCAACTCGGGTCGGAGTCGGCCTGGGCCGAAGCGATCGGCAGCGTTCCGGTGGCGGCGTTCACCATCACGAAACTGTCGTGGCTCCACCGCACCCACCCCGAGCAGTGGCGCCGCATCGCCCGCGTCCTGCTTCCTCACGACTTCATCACCCACCGATTCACCGGTGGGTACACGACCGACCGCGGGGATGCATCGGGCACGGGCTACTGGTCGCCGTCGACCGGCGAGTACCGGTACGACCTGCTCGACATCGTCGACGCCGAACGGGCCTGGGACACCATGGTGCCGGAGGTGCTCGGCCCGATGGAGGCCGCCGGGGACTGGGACGGTGCCGTCGTCGCCCCGGGCACAGGCGACAACATGGCCGCGGCGCTCGGCGTCGGGCTCCGGCCCGGCGACGCGATGATGTCGATCGGAACGTCGGGGACCATCTCGGCCGTCACGTCCACGCCGACCGGCGATCCCACCGGCGCCGTCGCCGGCTTCGCCGACGCAACGGGTCGGTTCCTCCCACTCGTCTGCACGTCGAACGCCGCCAAGGTGCTGGACGCGATTCGGAACCTGCTCGGCGTGGATCACACGGAGTTCGACCACCTCGCCCTCGCTGCCGACCCCGGCGGCCCGGTGCTGTTGCCCTACTTCGACGGCGAACGGACCCCCTACCGCCCCTCGGCCACCGGATCGATCGCCGGGCTCCGCTCGGACGTGACCCGGGAGCAGTTCGCCCGTGCAGCTGTCGACGGCGTGGCCTGCGGCCTGCTCGACGGCCTCGATGCTCTCCGGCACCACGCCGATGTCGACGGTCGGCTGTTGCTCGTCGGTGGCGGCGCCCGCTCGCTGGCGGTGCGTGCGGTGGTCGCCGGTCTCGCGGGGATGCCCGTCATGGTGTCGCAGACCACCGAGGCCGTTGCAGCCGGCGCCGCCGTCCAAGCCGCCGCGGTTCTCGAGCAGGTCGAGCACTCCGTGATCCAGGAGCGCTGGGGGCTCGGACGCGGCTCGACCGTCGACGCCGTCGACGGCGGAGACATCCGCGAGCGATACGCCTCGCTCCGCGACACATGACGACGACCCCGCACTCGATCCTCGGGCTGGCCGCCGACGCCACCGCCGATCAGATCCGTACGGCGCGACGCGAACTGGCACGGCTGCACCATCCCGACGCGGGCGGCGACGCGGCGATGATGAAGCGGGTGAACGCCGCGGCGGCCCAGGCGTTGCGCCTGCTCGACGGAAACGGAGCCGGTCGCAGCGGCTGGGGAGAGGCCGCATCACGGTCCGAGCCGGTATCGGAGGAATGGATCGGAACGACACGCGATGTCCCGTCGTTCACGATCGAGGCGCTGCCCGCCGAGGCGTTCGAGGCGCTGCTCGTGGCTACGGCGGAACTCGGCGAGGTGGAGGACGACGATCCCCCGTACCAGCTCCGCACCCTCCTGGCGCCGCCCCTCGCGTGCTGGTGCCAGCTCGACGTGGTCCCCGACGCGGGCGCATCGACGGTCAGCGTGGCGATCGCGCGCGTCGACGGAGAACGACTTCCGGACTTGACCGATGTCCGCAATGCGTACATCGACGCGCTCAACGGGCTCGACTGGTCGAGCCTCTA
>CAWGNY010000005.1:0-102292 GCA_963824025.1 Ilumatobacteraceae bacterium | reverse complement strand
AAGGGCGAACACCTAATGGTGGCCACCCTTCGCTCCTTTACCTTGGATTTATTTTTTTCTGAATTTTGACAAACCCTTTTGCAGCATACCATTTTTTTTGTGATTGATGAGCATCTGTTGTTCTATTTTCACACCAATGACATCATATGTTGTGTGTGACTTTGTCCATGGATCAAATAGACTAGAAAGGTCATAGAATCTTGATGCGTAAACTCACCCATTTGACAGTGCTTAGTTCCATAGGTTGTTTCTATCTGACCGGTAGTATCTATTTTGCAAACCATTAATAGATCATCCCCAAAGACTACTGTGGATTTTATTTTGTAATCGACTCCATTATAATAACTCGATAATTTACCGCCGGATAAGTCAGAAAATTCAAAATTTCTAATTTGGCCATCATAATAAAGGGTATCATAATTGTGTCCTAAAGTTAATTCCCAACCATCATAATAAATTGTGAAATTGAAATCATCAATCCAATTAGTCCGTGGATCAATTATTTCTACAGTTCGCTTAGCACTCGCGATAACTTCCTCAGATTGACTATCGGCTATCGCTTCCATGGTGTAAAAACCAGCGTCTTTATCTTCAGATTCTGTCCACAGATATTGATATGGCGGATAATGATTGGCAAAGAGAAGTTCGCCGTCTTCAAAAAAACTAACCTTCTTAATGGGGTTATCAGACATAGTCGTGGTTGAAAAGAGGGGCACAGTATCCTGTATAAATTGAAAACCCTCATTTGGCTGTATAAAGGTGATGGATGCCGGTGGAGGAGCTACCATTTCGTCATCCTTTGAGCAACCGGAATGGCAAAGGAATAAGAACACAAAACAGCAAAAAAGAAACGATCTTAAATACACCATTCGACGACTTTGTAAACTAGATTTTGTTTAAGATAAGCAGAATATAGTCGCTATGAAAGTAACTATTAAGTCATGTAGTTTATTTGCCGTCTTTGAGACATTTTTTATTTACAAGAATAGTCAGCCATGGCTAGCGTCCGTGATGCTGAATAAATCTTCAGCATTCAATGAACGCTAATCAAAAAAAATCACCGAAAATATGTTTTGGGTGATTGGGGGATTGATTTGTTAGTAATGGACAAAATATTATTTTCTATAGCTGCCGAATGGCTTAGGACCGGGATAGACACCTTTTCCAACACTTTAGAGTCTTTGACAGCAATAGTACCATTGACCAGTACGTAAAGGATTCCGGTAGAGGGAAGGCCTGCTAAATCATCTAAAGACCACCAAATCAATAAGTTATTGCTTTTTAGAGGAAACACCATTTTAAAGAAGCACTGGATGTGTAAAATTCAGTGTTCTCCATCTGGATTTGCGGGTTTTATGCTCCAAAAGTGGGCGTTATTCTACACATAAAAAGGCAGGATAAAAGCTTGTTCCCTGGAAAACAAAGGATGCAAAAAGGGCTCAGGGTACTGGCAAAAGAAAGATAAAGGAGGAAGTATTAATCACTAAAAATGAAAAACCCGTAACCTCCCGGATCCCGGATAATGATATTATCCACAATGTTCTCCTTGTTGAAATGCGTGATTTCCTCAGTAATTGGTATCCCTGCCTCACGTATTTTCGCAATGAGATTTAAGTTGTCTTTGCCATTAAAAAAGGTCATGGATGGATTGAAGAATAGGTGTGGACATGTCAGGGGCTGCATTAAGCTTGCCAAAGCCATCTGCATTGGCCAGTACTACATACCCTTTGTCCGGCCCACCCATTTTTATCTCAAACCCAAGCATTTCCCATATGGCCAATGATTTATGCATGTCTGACGCTTCCATGCTTAAACCACTAAAGTTACCAACCAAAGTATCGCCCTCTTCTGACATGGAATTAAATTGAAAAGGTTTTTCTTTCAGGTAGATCCAGCACCCATTCAGGTCATTCAATAAATATCCCTCTTCAGTTTTGTGTACCGGGGTTATCGATTTCAACAACTCTGCCTCAGCAGCCCATCGAGTCTTTGTACATATTGAGGCCGGCTCTGGAAAACCTGTCCGGATTGATTTCGACAATAAACTTTCCATCCGTAAATGCCAGCGGTGCAGATGCCGATAGTTCCTTTAAATTTTCACGTAGAATAAAAAGTTTTGCTTTGCTTAAGAGCGTTGGTCGGGGTGTTTATCGTAATGGACATACTACTAAATTTTAGATAAGCTGGCGGCTTGTATTAGAATAACAGATCTTTGCTCGTGAGCAGTAATTTAACAAAGTGAATTTTAATGATTCAGACCATAAGCGGTTTTCGCTTTTTTAATTTGTTCCTCTTCCGTCGTTTCAGGAAAGAATTGATAGCTCGGTGCGAGAACAAGTTTCGATTCGGCAACTAAAACTTTAGTAATGGTGGCAAATGGAAACTTCCCTCCGGTCATACTTGTCAAGGCTTCCCGCATAATGCCGTAATCGGGGTCTGTGTCATCAACGATACTTGCTGTTCCCTTAATCTGATATCCTTTTTGTACAAGGACATCAATAAAGCAAACGCAGACATTCGGATTCTGCAATATATTTCGAACAGTTTGTGGTGAAGCGATATTGGCGATGATGATATAATTGCGGCCATGATAGGTAAAGATTTCTTTCGGACTTACATTGGGGATGTTGTCCGCTGAAGCGGTCGCCAACCAGCACAGTACGCTTTGGTCAATGGATTGAATGGTGTCGTTTGAGAGATTCATTTACAGAAAGAGTTGAAATTTTGAAGGCTTTATGCAAAACTTTAAAGACCTACACACGGAGCGAACCGCGGAATCCTCTACCGGCGTAGTATGATTCTGCGCAATTGTGATAGATAAAGACGTGGTCAAATCGCTTGTCTCCAAAGATACGCGCCACCAACTTCCGGATAGCCGGTGGCGTCTTCAGCCAACTCGAAGTTTTTGTGTCAAAATCGCCCATATTCTGGAGAGTCCGATATTCGTCTTCTGTCAGGATTTCAATACCCATTTTCGCAGCCATATCCATAGCGGTGTTTTTGGGTTTGTGCTCTTTTCTTGATTCCAGGGCTTCACGGTCATAGCAAATGCTTCTTCGCCCTTTTGGGCTTTCAGGGGCGCAATCATAAAAAATGTATTCGCCTGACTTTTGTGTCTCCAACCACATCTGGTTCACCGCCAGTTTCCATTTCGTGCCACGACCATAATTTATCAGGATGGGCTTCCAGTTTGGATTTTATTTTACTCCATTGAAGGTCTGGATGACGAATTGGGTTTGCTGAAAACGCGTCTCCAGTGTTTTGAGGATTTCATCGAGCTGTTTGGGGACAGTGTTTTTGTTTTTGGCATACGTTAGGTTTTAGCGTCAAAGGTGATTAGGATAGGCGGCTTTCAAAGATGGTCAACATCCGGCGCGATTAAAAGCATTTGTTTTGAATACGACCATTAGTCGGCCGTTAATTATAAACTTTGAAACCGTAAATTAAATTTTTATATTTAGTATTCGAAACCACGAAAAAGGAATAACAGAAACCAACGACCACTCACCCAAATTGTCATCCGCCATGTTAAAGAAGATCCTCCTCCTTTTAGGTGCACTTATTGTGCTTGCCGTCCTCAGCTTTTACTTTTATGTTCAGTCCTCCTGGGATAAAACCTATGACTGGCCGGAACCCAATCTGCAGGTGAGTCAGGACTCTGCCGTTATTGCCATGGCACTATCTCGTCAATGGCCCAGGCCCACTGTGCAATGCGTGTCATGTATCCAATTTTGATGACATGGTAGCAGCAGACAAGGGCAGTATGGTGGAGCTAAAAGGAGGAATCATGTTTCCTCTCGGCCCTCTCGGTAAAATGTATACCCGGAACCTAACCCCGGATAAAAATACCGGGCTGGGAAGATATACCGACGGCCAGATCTTTCGCATGATGCGTCATGGTATCCGCCCTTCCGGCATATCCAGTATGCCCTTGCTCATGCCTTTCTGGAAAATGGCAGATGATGACTTGATCGCTGTCGTCTCTTATTTGCGATCCTTAGAACCAGTTGAACATCATATCCCTGAAAACGAATGGTTCTTTATGGGCAAAGCAGTCCGTACACTTTCGACGACTTTCAAGCCGATTGAAAATCCCGATGCACCGGCCATAGCCCCTCCGATTGCGCCAACAATTGAAAGAGGGGAATACCTGGCGAATTATGTCAGCAACTGTGTGGGATGCCACACCAATCGCGATATGATGACGTATGAAGCGATCGGTCCTGAGTTTGCCGGCGGCATGGAATTCGAGCCCTGGGTGGCCCTCCACAAATATCTGGACATCGATACCACGCTTTGGTTGCGAGCTCCCAATATCACTCCTGATCCGGGAGGGGTGTTGGCCAGGTATAAAACACCGGAAGAATTTATTGCCGGTTTGGAATCGGGTGGTGCGTATCCGTTTTCTCCGATGGACTGGGGAGCCTTTTCGCGCATGAAGGATGAAGACCTCACCGCTATCTGGATGTATCTGAACTCCCTTGAACCGGTAAAATATGATGTGGGAGAGATTGCATTTACCAAAACAGAATCGGGAAAGCCACGCTGGCGGAATTTGAGATCTTAGTGTTGGAAGCCATTTCCTGACAACGCTATATTCCTCTGCTTACATCAAAAAGAAGTTCTTGTAAGATAAATGGAGACTTCTGTAAATGATTCAATTCTCATCAAAACAGACCTCCTTTGACAAGTCATGTATTTCAGGATTAAAAACAACCAGTTTCATTAGGCGAGTCTTTTTCAACAATATGCCCAGATCCCATAGTTCCACAATTTTCTTTTCTCAAATCTGAAGATATGGACAACAGCAATTTCAATACGCTGTTTAACCACCGAGAGAGTGAGTCACTACAGTCTGCTCGTCAACATAGATATATTAACGTCTATTGACTTATTGGGATTGGATTCGTGATCTTCTTCCATGGCCTTTATCAATGATGCCCGATCTCCATTGAAATACTGATTATGGTGGATACATCCGGCAGCAGTAAATTTTTCGAAAGCCTTATGAATGTGACCACTTCCGGCTAAAGTTAAAAAGGAGATGGCGTTTTCTTTTTATGGACATAAAGATTTTATTAAACAATATTCAGGCCTTTTTTTATTTTGATTCCATCCTGTAAGTCAGTTGAGAATCAATTATGGTCTTTTGATCCGGTGATAAATCTTCATAATTGGCGCCAACTTTTTCTCAGAAAGTTCGTCAATCTTGTTTTTATAACATTTTCAATTTCCCTGACAATCGATGCATCAACATTAAAATTGCTTTCAGGAGCGTGGAAATGCATGACGCCTTTGTTTGATTCTATACTATGGCGGATGGTCTTGCACAAATCTTCTTTGGTGCAAAGCGTATTATTGATAAAGAATTCTTTTTGTTCCGGAAAATAGGCAATTAAATATTCAAGGGTGTCTGATGAAGGATAGCATCCGAACATTACCTCATCTTCCTGTCCTATATTGTTTTCAGAACCCATTGACTCTTCAGGCGTATATACGATGATCTCCCTATTTGCCTCTGCAAACACTAAGTTTCCATCAGGTGTGATCTCCAGACAGGATTCGTCTTCTTTATATTTTTGAATCGCAAGGGGTCATCACCAACTTGAATGAGTTTGTGTGGATATCCGGATCTGTCTTCATATTTAGGAAAGAGATAATGCTGGTTTTCGGCATCCATAAAGATGTCGACGGAAGCATTCGTAGTTGTACCGCTATCGGCTTTCCATCATAATAGGCTGTATCAGAAGTTGTTGGGGCTAACCACGATCCCACCTGTTGGTGATCTGTTGATAAAAAGTCTTCTTCCTCTTTCATTTTTTGCAAAACCTCATTGATATTAATTGGAATTGAAGTGTTGGGGCCAACCTTATTTATTAGGTCTGCAAGGGACAGATCGGTATATCCTTCATCGGAAAATTGTCGTTTGTAAATGGATCTGAAGTAGGAATTGCGAAAATCATTTTCATCAATTTGCATGGTTCTGTAGCCTTCCATAATGATGGGAAATGTTTAGCAAATCCACTTGGGGGTATTTGTTATGAATCCAAACGATGGTGATGATTGAGGACTTCAGGATCTTCTTGTCCGGAAAACCAAATCTATTCAGATAAACACAGCACTTGATAAGGTTTAGCTTATCAATACTATCATTGGTCGTTTTTCCCCTGTACTTTTGATCGATAGCATACGCCTCATCCCAGAAACGACTATGATCTTCAATGCTTTTAAGCGAATTCACTTTCAGTCGAATGGCGGCAGTGTCGATTTGACTGTTGGCCGTATTGACCACTGCAACTATTATAAGAATGATTTTAATAAAACTCATCTGCTATATTTTATATCTAAATTTTACCAAAATAAAATAATGGCACGAAAGGAGAACATTACGCTATAACGGTCTTAAAGTTATTGTGTTTCCACTAACTCGCAATTAGCCTCCTAACCGGTGATTGGGAAAATCGCATTTGTTCAAACATACTCTACAAAGTTTATTTTAAAAACAAGTTAGAAGAGAATACGGGTCACTTTGTGGCCTGCTATTGGCTTTTATTTGGATTAAGAAATAGATAAAAAAGAGCAGGCTTAATATGAGGAATATAATATTCACTGTTCTTGCAAATGGTGGGGCGCCGGCGGGCCATAGCTGACCTGATAAGACAATGAAGTTTAAGACAATCAATACAATTAGTGTGATTTTTAGTTTCATCAATTTATTTTTATTATTCCCGTATGTCGAACACAAAACGACTCATCACAGCTAGTGGTAAATAATGTCGATGTGTTAGGTTCGTCTTAATTCCCGGAACGAATAGCAATGGGTTCGGACACTCCACCATACATTTCATCTTCTGTTCCAAAAGTGTGTGTACAGTTGATGCCTTCGGCCGGATAGTGCTTCTATTTTCAATCCATAGACCTCCCCTTCCAATGATTAATGTTCCAGAGATAGACACTGGTCGATTCAGATTCGATGGATTGATTTTTCCAATCTTATAGATCACAGAATAAAAAGGTCCTGCATCTCCCTGATCTTCGGAGGCGGAGGCCCAAATCATTCCCTCTTGATCGACATGTATATCGGTGATACTTCTTTTGTTGCGTATTGGTCCAGTGACCGGGTGCATCAACAGACAAACCCTTCAAGCCCTCACCTTCAATCGCCAGTGTTTTCTTCTGTATATCCCAAACGCCCCATCGTATAATTCCTAAGGGACTAAATTCGGATCCTCCCCGTTCCCCCCAAAAGGATCAGCCGCTCATTTTCACTATAGGGAAGACAATGCATGGCTTCGTATTGATCACCTTCGATACCAAAGTTGTTGATGTGTAAGAAGGGATATTTGAACACTCCCTAAAACTTCGGCGGTGCGCATGTTTATATCTACCCAGATATGAAGAATCCGTCCAAGTTTCCCTTGCCAGTTACCTGCTTCGGCAATTAAATACTCATTTGGTTTTCCCGGAACGCCACAGATGCTTTCCAGATCGTTGGGGATTTATCACCCCATCCATTGATCACAATGGGATAAACCTCTATGACTTCATCCGTAAGCATGATCAAACCAAGCGATTCCATCTTTATGAGATTTAAGATCATACACCACCAGATAGGAGCTGTCACTGATTTGTTCCATACCACTGGATCCCCCACTTAGCTTTTTGGCATCTATTTGTGGCGAGTATAATTCTTTTGTGGTCTGTTCTGTGTTTTTCGGCACCGTGCAAGCCGGTAATATTAAGGCGATACTCAAAAGAGCTGATGCAAGAAAACTAAAGCAGGCTTTGTTGTAGACTTGACTTTGATTTTAATTGTTTTTAAATTCATTTCGTTATCACTCATAATTATTCACACCAATGAAAATGGAGGATATAAATAGGGTATTTTTTTATCTCTGTACAGATAAATGGGTATTATAAATCAGGAATAACAAGAATACGAATTTTAACAATTTTAAATACGTTTTAAGGGGATTTATTGGCATATACAATCCTTAATCCTAAAACGTATAATCACATCGTTTTGTCCCGGAGAAACTGCTTCGGGTACTGCATTATCAATCGGTGGAATACTTTGTAAATACATGAAGATAGCATGTACATCATCATCTTTTAAGTGTTTAAAATTAAACCAGGGCATAGGCGGTAAAAGCATACGGCCTTCATCTAAACCTTTAAACTTTCCTTGTGTAATAGCTTTTTTAAATTGTTCTTCTGTCCAGGTGCCGATACCTGTGGCGTGTGGTGTTAGATTGCCGGCAAAGGAAACACCCCATGGCCCGGCACTGGCTGTAAGGTCGGGGTAAAACATGGCGAAGCCTTCTTACAGCATCGGGTTGTCAAAGGAGACGACAGGCCTGTCTGATGGATAGCCTCAACGTAAGTTCCGGAATAACTTCAGGGCCATTTGGCCCCATGGCTTTTGGCGAATGGCAATCATTACAGCCCATGATCGTGACGAGGTATTCACCATCCTTGACAATGTCTTCCGGATTTGGTGAATAAGGAGTTGGGCTTTCACTTGCCTCCTGAGCAGTTTCGGTGCAGGATGGAATGAACGTAGCAAAGCCTATAGCGACATATGCCAGAAAAAATAAAGTGGTTTTTTTCATGATTGGGGATGGTTAGGGAGATTTACAAATATTAAAGACACTTCTAAACTACGGAAAACAATCCTATCATTAGCAGCCTAGGCTCTCTGTATTTCCACTTTTTGCTAAATAGCAAACACAGGCGCTTTTGCATTTCCCAAAAGCTGTCCTGATACTAATAAAAAAGGCCCTGTTGTTGAACAGAACCTTTTTAGATGTAAGTAAAGTTTTTAAGCAGATAAGTATACGTACCCCTTATTGGGTCATCATAAGTCGTTTTGCTTCGGCTTCAAGATCGATATATGCCTCTCCTTCAACCGTCACGCCATCTCCATAATGATTCCTCCGGTAAACGAACCAGATAATCAATAGAGTTCACTGACGGCATCACCGCTATCATCACCAACGCATCAACCATTCTCCGGATAAAGTAAATTTAGCCGGTTGTGTTTTCATGGGACCCATCGCCACTACTTTATCATCAATATATAATTTCATCGATCCTACAGACTACTACCGTACTGCCCATTGCTTTCCTTGATGAATTCCATACCCAGCGTGTACTCCCGGGTTTTAAGGTTCTGTCGGAAACAAAAACCTGTTCAGGTTTAATCCCCAAAAAGTTATAGACATCATATAGCTTTTGATTTTTTATAAAAAGGCTATGTCCTCCAAAACGGGAACCATGTGCAAAAATCACACCCGAGGCGTTGTTCTACTGGTGATTTCCACATTCGCCAGGATTTTATAATTTCTACCCCTGATGTTTACAGCGACGCCTTCAGGAACAGGGGCTGTCTGTTCGGATAATAGATATTCCCGGTCACGCTTTTTCTTCCTCGAGCAGGACGCTCTGTTGTCAGAAGTTCAGCAGCACTTCTATCATCCAGCGGTAAAACATTATTTTTCTCTGCTTCAACAAACCACGCGTCAATTAACTCCTGAAGTTTTTCTGGGTTTTCTTCTGCGAGATTATTTGATTCTGAACGATCTCTTCCAGATTGTACAACTCCCAAACATTTTTGTCAAAATTACTTCACCGCTAATTAGCGCATGGACAGCAGCGGCTTTCCAGCCATCTTTATAGATTCCTCTTATTCCCAGGCATCCCAGTAATACTGCACTTTTTTCTGCGTTGGGGCATCAGGTACCGCATCAAAAGAATATACCATGATACGCCGGAAAGTATGGTTTTTGTTTACCCCATTATAAACTTCAGGCATTTCAAGACCACACGCTTCAAGAAGTGTTCGAACGATATCCACAGAGTGGTGGTATTGATGACGGATTGCTCCTTTGGCCTTAATTCCTTTTGGCCAGGAAATGACCAGTGGATCGTTCAGTTCCTCCAGCAGGTATTGAAATGCCTTTAACATTTTAAATGGAGCGGAAAAAGCTGCCAGCCCAGTCCGGTTGGAAAGTGATTGTACGTATCTGGCCCACCCAAAACATCCATATACTTGAGGTTTTCACTTAAGTCATCAGGATATCCGTTGAAAAATTTATTGCTCATTAACCAACCATTCGGGCTGCCTTCTCCGGAGGCACCGTTGTCTGCTGCCATATAAGACAATCGTATTATCGAGTTGATTCGTTTCTTCAAGATAGTCGATGATGCATCCCACCTGGGCATCGGTGTATTCTGAAAATCCGGCATAAACCTCTGCCATATCGCGCAAAAAGCTTCCTTTCACTATCGTTTAACTCTTCCCATGGACGAACATAGTCCGCCGGGTACGCTGCATCTTCGGGCATTGGACTAAAAGCTGCCATTTCTATACTCTTCAGGAATAATTCCTTTTCCTTCATTCGTGCCACTACCCAATCGCGGTAGGCATCATAGCCATCATCAAACTTACCTTTGTATTTCGCAGTATAGTCAGCCGGAGAGTGGTGAGGAGCATAAATAGCCCCGGGATTAAACCACATGTAAAAGGGCTTGCTTGGATTGGTGGCATTTTTATTGCGAAGCATTTCAATGGCTTTATCCGCCAAATCTTTCGACAAGTGATAACCTTCTTCAGGAGTTGACGGGGCTTCTATAAAATGATTGTCTTCCACCAGATAAGGATAACAGTTGTTTGTCTCTCCACCAAGAAAACCATAAAATCGGTCAAAGCCAATTTGTGTGGGCCATTCACTACAACTACCGCCTGGGGCAACATCCTGTTCAGGAACGTTATGGTTTTTTCCAATCCAGAAAAGGACGAAGACCGCGAGCACGGCCGTCACCGCACGACGGCGTCGCCAGGTCCGCCCGGTGCGGGCGATGTGGATCAGGTAGGCGACGGCGACCGCCATCGACACGATTCCGCCGGCGGCGAGGGCGAGTTGCGTCCGTCGGAACCAGTCCTCGGCACACCCCTCGCAGACGTTGGCCGGCGGACTGAACAACCGGAGAGCCATCCACGCCCAGATGATTCCGGCCGCGACGAGCAGGGTTGCCAGCAGCATGGCCCCCACGCTGATCTTCCGCTCACTGGTCACGTGCCACTCGGGTGCCCGCCGAGGGCGTGCTCCTGAGCCCGCGCCGGTCGAACCCTCGACCCCCACTTGACCGTTCGACTCGGTCAGTGGGTTCGCGGTGTCAGGTGGGGGGTCGTCGATCGGGATGATTCTCCGACATTACCCGATGAGCCGCGTCGGCATGACGATGGCCCCTTCCCGGGAGCCCGAACGGACCCGCCGCCATCTCGACCTCTGGTCGAGCTTGACCGCCTGGATCGCATCGCGGGGTCGAAGACCGGCCCGGACCGGGTCGACGGCGCGCCGACCATCCAACGGGGAGTCGTCGACCGACGGTGTCGGACCGGGCGGAGCGGCGACCGTCCGTCGCGGTTGCGCCGTCCGGCGTCAAGGACCCGTGTGGTACGTTTCAGCCACTCCAGACAGCGGTCTGCCACATCGAATCGGCGACGACCACAGGAAGAGAACGTGGGCGAGAACACGACACCGGGAAGGGATCGATCGGCCTGGCCCGGGCGCCGCGTGCCGCCGATGACCACGGGTCGCTTGAAGCCTGCGCCGACCGGAATGCATGTCGCCATCGCCGACGGTCTCGGCCCCCTCGATGGTGTCGGGTCCGCGATCTCGGGCCCATGCTCCGTCACCTCTGGTGAGGAGTCCTCGTGAAGAAGGTGCTGATCGCGATCGCGATGATCGTCGGCATCATCGTGGTTCCCTCTGTTGCGTCAGCCCACCATCCGTTGATCTCCGGCACGACCACCTGCGTCGAGAACGGACTTTGGAGTGTGAACTGGGTGGTTCAACCCGACGTCGCGCGTCAGGACGTCGACGTGGCAGATCGTCTCACCGAGCGGATACAGCCCGTCCGGTTCCCAGGTCGCTGACCAACCGTTCACCCGGACGGTGACGTATCCCGAGTCGCAGGCCATTGCCTGGGAGGTCGTGACCGCAGCCTGGAGTGACGGCAGTGGCGGGCGCCGGTCAGGGAAGGTCGCCCGACCGGCGGATTGTCCGCGGGACGAGGTTCGGGTGTCGTTGGAGAAGAAGGTAGTGGGTGGTTCTGCGAACCGTGATCAGTGGGTGGTGAGTGCGTCGGGGCCGGGGGGCGGCATTTCTGGTCGGGGTTCGGCGTCGGGGTTGTTGGTGCCGGGGACGGTACACGTTGGCCGAGAGCGACGGCCCTGCCGGGTACGACCCGGAGGGGTGGGTGTGTCGTGGTGGGAGTCTGGTCGGTGATCAGTTGACGATCACCGCCGCCGACGTCGATGCGGGTGTCGACTGTTCGATCACGAACACGTTCCAGGATCCTTGTGCGGGTCCGGTGGTTCCGGTGTCGTTGTCGAAGAAGGTTGAGGGTGGTCCTGCGAATCCTGATGAGTGGCGGTTGAGTGCGAAGGGGGAGTGCGGCGAGATTTCTGGTGCGGGTTCGGCGTCGGGGGTGTTGCTGCCGGGGCTGTACACGTTGGCGGAGAGTTCGGGTCCTGCCGGGTACGAGGCGGGGCCGTGGTCGTGTGATGGTGGGAGCCTGGTCGGTGATCAGTTGACGATTACCGCCGCTGACGCCGACGCGGGTGTCAACTGTTCGATCACGAACACGTACACCTCCGTCGAGGTGTCGTTGGCGAAGAAGGTGGATGGTCCTGCGGCGCCTGACGAGTGGTTGTTGAGTGCGGCGTCGGTGCCGGGTGGCGAGATCGTCTTTTCTGGTTGGGGTGTTGGCGTCGGGGTTGTTGGTGCCGGGGACGTACACGTTGGCCGAGAGTTCGGGTCCTGCCGGGTACGAGGCGGGGCCGTGGTCGTGTGATGGTGGGAGTCTGGTCGGTGATCAGTTGACGATCACCGCCGCCGACGCCAGAGATGGTGTCGAGTGTTCGATCACGAACTCCTCCCAAGTTCCGCCGCAGGACCCCAGTCTAAAGAAGAAGGTGGATGGTCCTGCGGGGACGGAGAGTGAGTGGGCGGCGCCTGACGAGTGGTTGTTGAGTGCGGCGTCGGTGCCGGGTGGCGAGATCGTCTTTCTGGTCGGGGTGTCGCGTCGGGGAAGTTGGTGCCGGGGACGTACACGTTGGCCGAGAGCGAGGGTCCTGACGGGTACACGGCCGGGAGGTGGTCGTGTAATCGTGGGAGTCTTGGCGGGTGATCGAGTTGACGATCACCGCCGCTGACGTCGACGCGGGTGTTGATCTGTTAGATCACGAACACATACACCCCACCGATCGAGGTGTCGTTGGACGAAGAAGGTGGATGGTCCTGCGGGTCGGAGAGTGAGTGGGCGGCGCCTGATGAGTGGTTGTTGAGTGCGTCGTCGGTGCCGGGTGGCGAGATCGTCTTTCTGGTCGGGGTGTCGGCGTCGGGGAAGTTGGTGCCGGGGACGTACACGTTGGCCGAGAGCGAGGGTCCTGACGGGTTACGCGGCCGGGAGGTGGTCGTGTAATCGTGGGGTCTTGGCGGGTGATGAGTTGACGATCACCGCCGCTGACGTCGACGCGGGTGTTGACTGTTCGATCACGAACACATACACCCCACCGATCGAGGTGTCGTTGGAGAAGAAGGTGGATGGTCCTGCGGGGTCGGAGAGTGAGTGGGCGGCGCCTGACGAGTGGTTGTTGAGTGCGTCGTCGGTGCCGGGTGGCGAGATCGTCTTGTCTGGTCGGGGTGTCGCGTCGGGGAAGTTGGTGCCGGGGACGTACACGTTGGCCGAGAGCGAGGGTCCTGACGGGTACACGGCCGGGAGGTGGTCGTGTAATCGTGGGGTCTTGGCGGGTGATGAGTTGACGATCACCGCCGCTGACGTCGACGCGGGTGTTATCTGTGAGATCACGAACACATACACCCCACCGATCGAGGTGTCGTTGGAGAAGAAGGTGGATGGTCCTGCGGGGTCGGAGAGTGAGTGGGCGGCGCCTGACGAGTGGTTGTTGACTGCGGCGTCGGTGCCGGGTGGCGAGATCGTCTTGTCTGGTCGGGGTGTCGCGTCGGGGGAGTTGGTGCCGGGGACGTACACGTTGGCCGAGAGCGAGGGTCCTGACGGTTACGCGGCCGGGAGGTGGTCGTGTAATCGTGGGGTCTTGGCGGGTGATGAGTTGACGATCACAGCCGCCGACGCCAGAGATGGTGTTGATTGTTCGATCACGAACACATACACCCCACCGATCGAGGTGTCGTTGGCGAAGAAGGTTGTGGGTGGTTCTGCGGCGCCTGGTGATTGGTTGTTGAGTGCGTCGGGGTCGGGTGGCGAGATTTCTGGTGCGGGTTCGGTGTCGGGGGTTTTGGTGCCGGGGCTGTACACGTTGGCGGAGAGCGGGGGTCCTGACGGGTATGTGCCGGAGGGGTGGGTGTGCGATGGGGAACTTCTGCCCGACGATCAGTTGACGATCACCGCTGCTGACGCTGATGCTGGTGTCGACTGTTCGATCACGAACACCAACTTCGAGGTCGATCCGGACGTGGTGTGCCGCGACAACACCCGGCCCATGATCAGCTATCGGGTGACCGGCCTGGACGCCGGCGCAGACGAGACCGTTGACGTCAGTCTGTTCGATCTCGACAACCGGCCGGTCGGCCGGTTCGCAGGGCGCAAACTCAACGACATGGTCGACCATCCCGGCGGCGCCGGCGGCGCGAGTGAGCTTCTCCGTGGCGGCGGATTCCTGGTGGCCGAAGTCCGCGGTGCGAGGTCGCTCCCTCGCGATCTACGGCCAGGTTCCCCGCACTGTCCGAACTTCACCGCTGATTGAACCGCCAACTGGACTGTGATCCCGTACCCCACGTCAAGTACCAGGTGCTGGAGTCCCGCACGTGGTCCTGTGACGATCACGTTGACCGAGCCTCTCGGGACTCGAGACGTCGTTCGCAGATCAGCCGCTCGAGCGGAGATCTGTTGTACCCGGGTGCGTCGGAGAATCCGAACGACTGGCCCGGCTGGCGGCAGGGGCCGGATGGCTCCTGGGCGGTCGGACCCGAGTGACCAGCGGCTCGCGGAGGGTGGGGTTCTCACAGTGAGCGGATCGATGGGTTCTCCTAAGACCGACTACCCGGCTTCTCGTACCCGCCGGCGTGTGCCCGCCGGCCAACCCGCCGAAGCTCACGCTGGTGAAACCGCCTGAGTTCGACTTGATCGCCGTCGGTTTCGATCCCGACAATCGCACCCCCGGTACGTACACATTGGAGCCCTCGGGACCCGACGGCTACGAACTCCCGGTCCGCTGCGACAACGCGGATGGCGAGGTCACGACGGTGACACTGCGGGCGGGCGACGACGTGACCTGCACCCTGGAGCCGAAGGAGCTCCCTCCCTCATTGACCATCGAGAAGCAGGTCGTCAATGACGACGGAGGCACGGCTGGGCCCGACGACTTCGTCGTCGCCGCCGTCGGCTACGACTCGACATCACCCCAGCCCGGTGGCTACCTGCTCCAGCACGTGTCGGGACCCCCGAACTACGACCTCACGATCACCTGTGACAACGCGGACGGTGAGGTCACGTTCGTCACGCTGAATCCCGGCGACGACGTGACGTGCGTCTTCGCCTACCGGGCGAAAGCGCCTCCCACCACGACGACCACCACCACCACCACGCGACCCCCCCCCCACCCCGCGCGCCCCCCCCCACGATCCGGCCCGTCGACACCGCGGTGCCAGTCACTGCGGAGCCGACCAACGCTCGCTGTACGGGCGTCGTCGCCGAGGGCGACTTCTGCGTCGTGCTCGACGACCTCGCCGATGACGGAGATTGCGCGGAAAGCCACACGTACATCGTGTATCTCGTCAATCGGACCGACAGAGAACAGGACGTGGACGTGTTCCTGATCGCGGACTTCGTTCCACGATCGCCCTCGTTCGAGAGCCTCGTGGTGCCGTTGACGGTCCCGAAGTTCAGCTCGAGTGCGGACCTCAGGCCACACCCGATTTCGGTCCCCATCCCGGCCGGTGCCCACCGGGTCAACGCCCGCGTCCGCGTCGTGCCCGAGGGATCCGGAGTTGCCTTGGAGGGATTCGAGACGACCTTGAGACGGTGCGACGCCTGACGAACGGGGATCGCCGGGGTCGGCGAGTGGCGACGTCGAACCCGTCGGCGGGTCAGACGCCGATCGGGCGTCGAGCCAGGCGACGAAGCGCGGCGCCCGACACGACGAACAGCCCACCCAGGAGTGCGGCGACGGTCGTCTCGGCGCCGGTCTCGGGGATCTGACCCGGTTCCGCGAGCGCATTCGGCGTGTCCGTCGGCGTCGCCCCACCGTCGCCTGCCTCCACGGGAGCTGCGTCGGCGCAATCGAACTCGACGTCGATTCCGCCGGCGAAGGCCTCGTCGGGTCCCATCTCGAGAACGACCGTGACCGTCTCCCCGAGCATGATGGCCTCACCCTCGGTCACGGCGGCAGGCTCGCGCTCCACGTCGGTCAGGGTCGTCGACCCTTGTCCGGACGTCACGATCAGGTCGTTGCCCCGGTTGCTCGTCGACTGGTCGCGGCGCACCGAGCGGACATCACAGGTGCTCCCGGCAAGGTCCGCGGTTGCGACGGTCACCAACTCGGTTCGCTCGCCGACTGCGAGCCCGGCGCTGATCGCCGTGTCGATCGGGATCGACAGGTTGGCCGCCGATGCCGTGGACGACCCGTACAACACGACCACCGCGAAGGCTGCGATTCCGCCCGTCAACTTGCTCACTGTGTCGCTCCCATGGATCAGACGCCTCGGTCAGTCTTCCACATCGCGCCTGGTCGCGAAATCTGCATCGATCGTCGCGTCGTATGCGGGGGGAACGATGCGCGGATCGTCGAGCGATCGCACGGCGTCGTTGCCGCCGATGTCCTCCACCAGGTTCCGCAGCGTCAGGATGCGCCGCTCCACCTCGGCGTGCGATGCGCCGGCGGCGAGCAACCGCTCGACCTCGTCGGCGAGCTGCTCGCGCCCTCTCGGTCCGCGGATCGCCGTCGTCTCCGTCATCAGTCCCACGACCATCACCACCAACCGGTCGCTGATCGAGGAACGCGACCGAGACGCCGTAGACGAGCAGCAGGAAGGCGGTCGCACGCACATCGTCCAGTCCGAGATCGTGCGCGTCGATCTGCTCGACGAGCCATCGGGCCCCGGCTTCGACGATGGGCGCGACGGCCTGTGCGATCGTTCCGCGCCTGCCGCCGACCTCGAATGCGGACTCGAGGGCCGACGACACGAATTCGATGGCGTCGTTCCAGTGACCCTTCGTCCGTTGTGCACGGATCTCCTCCTCGATCTGCTCGGTGTCCGCCGCTTCGACGAGGGCGTTGACGTAGTCGTTGACGGCGTCGAGGCCGTAGCTGCCGATGCCGGTCCCGATCGCAAGTGCCGGGATCGTCGCGAGGAGGATCGCGCGCGACCCCGCGTCGCGCAGCAGCGCACCGAACAGGTCGACGACCACATCGGGCGCACCGAGGAGCGTCGCCAACATGCCGTCAGGATCCTGGAAGTAGACGCCGTGGTCCAGGCCGAGTGACCCGATGAGAGAGGGCAGGTAGGCGATGAGACCCGTCGTCACTCCCGTGGCAGTGCCCGGCGGGAGCCCGCGATCGAACAGCGGACCATGCGTGAGGGCCGCCAGTTGACGGAGGATCCCCCGGCCCTCCTCGATGCGTGACGGGTCGGTGAGGGGGCGCGCGAGCGCGGACTCGAACAGCGCGCCGATCGTCCGGCCGTCCAGTCCGAATGCGCCGCCGGCTCGGTCGTTCCAGGTCAGCAGGCGTTCGACCATGTCCGGTTCGCCCAGCAGTGTGAGCGCGATGGCGGGTCGCTCGGCGATTGCGGTGAGAAGCGCCCCGATCGCGCCGTCCCGGTAGGTGTCGTGCACCGCCCCGCCCGACGCGCTCGCGATCAGGGCAGTGGTCACCGCGATCAGCAGGTCGGCATCGAAGTTCCCGGCGGCGACGACGTAGCCGACCATCGGGTTGTCGGCCGCCTCCTCGACGAGGAACGCAGCGGCGTCGGCATCGATACGAACCCTGCGTTCGAACTCGTCGACCCACTCGGCGAAGTCGTCCGCCCAGAACGGGTCATCGGGGTCGGGCGCGCCGTGCTCCTCCATCTGCCTGGTCAGTTCGACGTGGAGCAGGGTGCCGAGGTCCACGTCGTCCAGATGCGAGTACCGTGTCCGCTCGATCCGACCGAGCTGGGCGCTGAGCCACTCCGTGTACCAGTCCGAGCCGGCCGCCAGCGGCTGGGTGGCCTGGATCCCGCTCACCGCCGGGACGAAACTCGTCGTGAGCACGCGGCGCATCCGGTGCGCGGCGGCGATGGCACCGGAGGCGGCAGGGTCGGTGCTGGAGATCTGGTCGAGGTCGTCGATGGCCTTCCGGGTCTGGAGGGCGAGTCGGGCGATGCGGTGGGGGTCGTACCCGGCGATCATGGTCGCTCCCTGTCTGACGGTGGTGTGACGGGCCACGGATCGACGGCGACGGGATCGGGAGATCGGGGGGAATCAGAAGGGGATCACATCGTCTCGCGCACCTCCGCCGCCCGCTCGGCTCGGATCGCCGCTGTTTCGAGGTCGTCGGCCAGGCGGTCGAAGGCGAACGCCCGGACCTGGAGCTCGTCGGCCGCGTCGCGAACCGCCTGTTGGGCGAGGGCGAGATCGGTGACGCAGGCGTCGGGCCGCGGTCCGTGCCACGTGTCGACGCCCGCGTGCAGATGCAACGACATCGACGGTGTGTTCTCCAGCCGTGCGGCGAGCATGCGGAGCTGAGTCGCTCGTCGCCGGTAGTCCGCGGCCTGGTCATGCGGCATCGGATCCCCTCCGTTCTGCTTCGACGTGACAGTGCACCCCTCACGGGGTCGTCGGATCCGAGAACGGGAAGACGAACGTCAGTCGAGCTCGAGGCGCACCCGGCGGTGGGGGAGACCGGTGTCGGCCGTCGTGAACGCCGGCCCGACGATGCGGAAGCCCGCACGCTCGTAGAAGTCGAGTGCCCCGAAGCGCGCGTTCGCCCACAACACCGCGTCGCCGCGAGCCCTGCACCGCGCCGTTCCGGCGGTGAGCAGAGCGGATCCGAGCCCGGTTCCGGCGTGGGCGGGCTCGGTCGCCATGCCGCGGAGTTGGGTGGCGGGCACGTCGGGTCGGTCGGGGTCGGGACGTGCCAGCCAGGTCGACGTCGCGAGGACGGTGCCGTCGACACCACGGACACCGAGGTGGAACGTGGTCACGTCATGGTCGCCGGGCCAGTCGAGGGCTGCGGTCGGGTCGTTCGTCGCGCAGGACCCGACGCCGCAGGTCGTGAGTGTCGGCTGCGGTGATCTCGACCACCGCGGGGCGGTCACCGGAGATCATCGGGTTCCCTGGATCTCGCCGAGGAGGACGGTGCGATCCGAGATCGCCGCCGCCTCGTCGACGTCGTGGGTGACGAGGAGTGCCGTCGCGTCGGTGTCGTGGAGCAGGTCGGCGAGTTCGTCGACGAGTTGATCGTGCAGTTCGCGGTCGAGTCCGGTGAGGGGTTCGTCGAGCAGCACGACCGACGGTTCGGTGATCAGCGTGCGTGCCAGCGCGACCCGCTTCGCCTCACCCCCCGAGAGTTCGGTGACCTCGCGCGATCCGAACCCGTCGAGTCCGACACGCGTCAGCCAGGCGGCGGCGCGTTCGTGTCGTTCGACGCGGCCGGTACCGGCCATCTTCAGACCGAACGCGACGTTGTCGAGCGTCGAGCGGTGCGGGAACAGTTGGTTGTCCTGGAACACCATGCCGACGCCACGTCGGTGCGTCGGCGTGTGGGTGACGTCGATGCCGTCGATCCGGACCGTCCCCCGGTCGGGGACGATGATGCCGGCGACGACTCGCAGGAGCGTGCTCTTGCCGCTGCCCGATGGTCCGAGCAGCGAGACGACCTCCCCGGCGCCGACGGTCAGCTCGGCATTGCGGAGCACCGGGACGGTGTCGAAGGACACGTCGATGCCGGAGAGACGGAGTTCAGCGCCGCGCATCGATGTCCCCGGTCCGATCGATCAGCATCACGAGTGCGATCGTCGCAGCCGCGAGGATCGTCGCGAGTGCATACCCCTTCGTCTGGAGGAGCGAGCCGGTGCGGCCGAGGAGTTGTTCGACGGCGATCGGCAACGTCTCGCCGCCGCTGCGCGACAAGAAGCTCGTCGCGCCGAATTCCCCCAGCGAGATCGCCGCTGCAAGCGCTGCGCCGACCGCCATCGGTCGCCAGAGAAATGGCACGACGACCTCACGCCACGCCCGCGTGGGCGGCGCGCCCAACGTGGCGGCGGCGAGCGAGAGCTGGGGGTCGATCGCTCGGAGCACGCCGAGGGTCGAGCGGACGACGAACGGAACTGCCACCAACGCGTGGCCCACCGGCACGATCCACCAGCTCGAGCGCCAGTCGTACGGGGCGGTGTCGAAGGTGATCAACATGCCGAAGCCGATGGTCACCGCCGAGGTGCCGATCGGGAGGAGCAGTCCGGCGTCGAGCACGCGCCCCGCCCGTCCGGACGCTGCGATGCCGAGGCCGGCGAGCGCACCGATGATCGTCGCGAACAGTGTGGCCCACGCGGCGGCCTGCAACGAGTTGACGAGCGCGTCGAGCGGGTCGACGCCGAGCGAGATGCCCGAGCGGACTTCCGCCGATCCGAGACCGGTCCATGCGGACAGCGTCCAGCCGGTGGGAGCGGAGAGCGACTTGACGACGAGGGCGGCGAGGGGCGCGAGGGCGATCGCTGCGGTGAGTCCCGCGACGACGGTGACGATGGCCCTGTCCCGAGCGGTGCGCGGCCGCTGCGGACGCGCGAGCGGTCGCAACTCGATCGCTCGCGAGTGGCGTCGGGCCGAGCGGGCGGACCACGCGGCCAGCAGCCCGAGGCACACGAGCTGGAGCAGCGCGAGCACGGCGGCCTGGTCGATCTGGCCGAGCTGTGTCGCGCGCCGCCAGACCTCGACCTCGATCGTGCGGGTGCCCGGCGCACCGAGCACCCGGATCACGCCGAACGACGTGAACGTGAACAGGAAGATGATCGCGGCAGCTGCCGTCAGGGCCGGGCGGATCAACGGCAGGGTGATCTCGCGGAACGCCACGATCCGCGACGCCCCGAGTGTGGCGGCCGCATGCTCCATGTCGACGGGGAGCCGTTCCCACAACGTGCCGACCGTGCGAACGACGACGGCCAGGTTGAACACGACATGTGCCCCGAGTACGGCCCACACCGTCCGATCGAGCGAATCGGGGAGCAGCGCGAGGAACGCCGCTCCCATCACGACGGTCGGGAGGACGAACACGGCGGTCAGCAGGCTGAGGAGGAACCGCCGTCCGGCGAATTCGTACCGTGCGATCACCCACGCGGGCGCGAGTCCGAGGGTGATGGTCAGCGCGGTCGACACGACGGCCTGCCACGTGGTGAACCAGACGATCGACCAGGTGCGGGACCTCCCGAGCACCGTACGGACCGACTCGACATCGACGGCCGCGACGACGAGGTTCACGAACGGCCAGGCGTAGAACACGGCGAGCCCGACGATCGGGCCGACGACGAGCATCCCGATCAGCCACGCCGGCAGCCGGTTCATGGCGCGGTCCCGTCTCATGTCAACGGTTTCGTGTCAGCCGATCACGAGATCGGTCCATGCATCGATCCAGGTCTCTCGGTTCGCGTCGATGGTCGACGGGTCGAGCTCGCGGCTCGTCTCGGGGATCACCGCGTACTCCTGGAACACCGGGTCGAGTTCGACGTCGCGGTTGGCCGGGAACACGAACAGGTCGAGCGGGAGCGCCGCCTGGAACTCGGGCGTGATCAGGAAGTCGACGAGTCGGCGCGCGGCGTCGGGGTCGGTCGGTGCCGGCGAGGACGCCGGCGAACTCGACCTGGCGGTAGCAGGTGGACTCGACCACGCCGGTTGGCGCGGCGTCGAGTTCGGTCTCGGCGTACAGCACCTCGAACGGCGGGCTCGACCCGTAGCTGACGACGAGCGGGCGGGTGCCTCCGGCGTAGCTGAACTGCTCGTAGTAGGCAGCGGTCCATCCGTCCACGACCTGCACACCATTGTCGACGAGACGCGTCCAGTAGTCCTGCCAGCCGTCCTCCCCGTATTCGTCGATCGTGGCGAGGAGGAACGCCAGACCCGGTGACGACGTGGCCGGGTTCTGGACGACGAGGAGGTCCGCGTAGCCCGGATCCGCCAGATCCTCGAGCGTCTCCGGTGGTTCGAGCCCCAGGCCGTCGAGCGCTGCGACGTCGAAGTTGACGCAGACGTCGCCGAGATCGACCGGGGTCGCCTCGCCGTTCGGAACCAGATCGGTGAGTGCGGTGGGGATCGCGTCGAGCCCGTCGGCGGCATAGGGCTCGAAGATCTCCGATCCGATCGCCCGCGACAAGTAGGTGCTGTCGATGCCCCACATCACGTCGCCTTCGGGATTTCCGGCGGTGAGTTCGGCCTTCGACAGCATCGTGCCCGTGTCACCGGCGACCAGGATCTCGACCTCGATCCCCGTCTCGACGGTGAACTCGCCGAGCAGTTCGTTGACACGGGTGCCCTCCGTCGGGAACGACTCGTACGCGACCAGGGTGATCGTCTCGTTCTCGACGGTGGTGTCCGGCGTCTCGGCGTCGTCGGACCCGCTGCACGCAGCGATCGTCAGAGCGACGGCGGCGATCAGGGGACCCGGGCCGCGGCGCACGTCAGTGCTCCTCGGTCGACGAGTCGGCCCGCGGGACGTCGAAGACCGTCAGGATGCCGGACGAGACGGTGATCGGTACGACGCCGTCGGGGTCGGTGACCTCGTTGCTCACCCCGAGCCCGACGACGGGTTCGAGGCGGGCCTTGTCGAGCGGCCAGCGGACGCCGGTGATTCCGACGCCGTCGCACTTGGGTCCGATCGCGATCAACGACAGGAGCGAGCCGGGCTCGAGGTGCAGGTCGCGACGGCCGGGCCCGTGGATGACGTCGAGGTGATGCCCGTTCCACCAGCCGTCGAGGACCGGCACGCCGGTGAGGTTGCCCGCGGAAAGCGCACCGACCGCGGCGATCGTGTGGTCGAGTCGGTCACCACCACCGATCATCGTCAGTCGTTCGGGCTGCATGTCGGCCGCGAAGGCGAGCGCGAGTTCGGTGTCGGTCTGTGTCTTGTCGGCGGGGTGGCTGGCGACGGTGGCATGCGCCTTGGCCCACGCGAGCCCGGCCTCGCTGACCGAGTCGAGGTCGCCGATGAGGCCCGACGGACGGAGGCCGGCTGCCAGTGCGGCGTCGAGTCCACTGTCCACACCGAGCACGATGGCCGAGGCGGGAATCGTCGCGACGATGCGAGGGTCGAGCGGTGAGTCTCCGGTGACGATGACGATGTGTTCGTTCATTCTCGACTTCCTACGCCGGCATGATCCGGTTCAGGTTCTCGGGTCGGTGACGGCCTGTCACCCTCTCAGCCTGCTGCTCCGCAGACTCCCCGTCGGATTGGTGTCATCAGCCTACCGTCTTGATCGCCAACGCCCCGATCGAGACGATCAACATTCCGACCACTGCGAGGTCGAAGCCGCGCGCCGACACCCGGTTGCGCAGTCGTGCGCCGATCGGGATCGACGCGAGGACGGGGATGCAGACGAGCAGCGACGGCCCGACCCGGCCCGCCAGCTCGCCCGATCCGGCGAGTACGGCGAACTGCGTCGCTCCCGAGACGAGGAACAGCGAGGTGACCGAGAGGATGTGTGCGCCGCGGGGGAGGCGGTAACTGTGGATCCACGAGCCGACGATCGGCCCGCTGATTCCGATCGCGCCCTGGAACGCGCCTGCCACCGCGCCGACCGCGGGCGCGAGGCGGCGTGATCGTTCCGGCCCCACCCGGAGATCGGGTTTGGCGAAGAACGTGATGACGTAGCCGAGGATCGCCACGATGAGCAGGATCACGAGCGGCTCCTGCGGCAGCGACACGAACGCGAGTGCCCCGACGACTGCGCCGGCCACGCCGGCCAGTGCGAGCACCGGCAGATCACGTGTCTCGCCGAGGTGGCTGCGTTCGCGGTACGCGAGGACGCCGTTCGCGAGGACGTTCGCGAAGGCGATGGTCACCACGGCGTCGTCGAGGTCGACGAAGAGCGCGGCGATGGGAATCGCGATGATCGGCAACCCCATGCCGGTCACCGCCTTGACGATCGCCCCGATGATCACGGCGATCAGAACGATCGTCAGCTCGGTCCCCGTCATCGTCGGGCAACCCTACGGCCTCGGCCTCGGGCGGCGCGGATGGCTCCGAATCGGGAGCGAGCGCTCGGGGTCGGGCCTGATGCCAACGCGGCACCGGTGAGGACCGGTTGCGTACCTGGCTGCGACCAGCGGCGGTTTCGCGTCCCGTTTCCATGTGTTGCGACTTGTTGTGCGGCGGGCCCTCGATCGTTTCGCGGTCGTTCCCGATCATGGACAGCGACGAGGAGATTGCCTCGTCGTCCGGAACACATCGAAGAGAGGCCATCAACATGAAGAAGTTCACCACGTCCATCGCCATTGCCGCAGCCGCCGCGCTGGCTCCGGCTTCGGCTGCAGTCGTGTCTGCCGCCGGGAACGGAGCCGGCGGAGTCACCGGCCCGGCGTTCTACGTCGACGGGGAGCTGTACCGAACGGTCGGTACGCCGACAGATTTCAGCGGCACAGGTGCACCGGCACATTCGTACGACACGATCTACGCCATCGACGGCCAGCCCAACGTCGCGTCTGCGGCTCCCGGCGACGAGGGCTACAACGGGGGACGCTGGCAGGTGCTTCCGGTCACGATCGGCGACTACGCCGCTGCACTTGCGGTGGCCGACACCAACGGCAGCGGGAACCTCGACTCCGATGAGGAACTCGATGCAGCGGTCGATGCCGGTCTCGTCGTCATCGGGGAGTCGGTGCGCAGCTTCTTGTGCCCGGTCATCCCGGCTCCCGGACACTGAGCCATCCCCGGCCCTGCTGGGCGATGGGACAGAGACGGGAAGACCGGCCGAGCTGGTCGAAATCGCCGGGGATCGGACCGCGCAGACCGGCGTCGCCTCTTCGTCACCGGCATGGATCAAGACCGCGAGGCCTCCATCGATCGGACCACGCTCCAACAGGTGGTGGGTCCGAAGCCTGCAAGGATGGCACCATGCCAGGAGCGTGTCTGATCGTCGGCGCCGGGCGGGCCGGGGGATCGTTTCGTGCAGCTCTCGGCGAGGTCGGGTGGACTGTCGGCGGCGACAGCTCGAATGTCGACCTCGTCCTGCTCGCCGTCCCCGACACGGCGATCGCCGAGGTGGCCGAGTCGATCCCGCCGACCGACGCCGTGGTCGCCCACGTCTCGGGAGTCTGCGGACTGGATGTCCTCGCGCCGCACGCCCGGGTCGGTTCGATCCATCCTCTGATGTCGTTGCCCGATCCCGAAACCGGCAGTCGGCGGCTCCTCGACCACTGCACGTTCGCCGTCGAGGGCGACGCGCTCATGACCGAACTCGCCGTCGACCTCGGCGGTCGGGCGATCGAGGTTCCCGCAGCGAAGCGCGCGCTCTACCACGCCACTGCAGTCATCGCCTCCAATCACCTCACCGCGCTGTGCGCGCAGGTGGAGTCGCTCGCCGCCGAGGTCGGCGTTCCCGTCGACGCCTACTGGACACTGATGTCGACCACCCTCGAGAACGTCGCCGCGATCGGTGCCGCCGCGGCGCTCACCGGCCCGGCGGCCCGGGGCGACTGGGAGACCATCCGCAGACATCTGACCGCCCTGCCCACCGACGACGACCGCCACCTGTACCTCGCCCTCTGCGAGCACGCCGCCGGTCTGGCCTTGACACGAGATGGTTCGTTTGATGAACTCATAGAGTTCGACAAACGAACCCGAGGAGGGTCGAGATGACCACCCAGAACGACGAATGGCACCAGACCGCGTGCATCCTGTGCTCGATCAACTGCGGGGTGGAGGTCAAACTCGACGGGCCGACGATCACCCGCGTGCGCGGCGACAAGGCGCACCCGGCCAGCGAGGGCTACACCTGTGAGAAGGCGCTTCGACTCGACCACTACCAGAACGGCCCGCACCGTCTCGCGAGCCCGATGCGGCGCCGTCCCGACGGCACCTTCGAGGCCGTCGACTGGGACACTGCGATCGCCGAGGTCGCGGACCGCTTCCGGGACGTCATCGACGAGCACGGTGGCGAGAAGATCCTGTTCTACGGCGGTGGTGGACAGGGCAACCATCTCGGTGGCGGCTACGGCTCGGCCACTCGCGCCGCGCTCGGCATCAGGTACACCTCCAACGCGCTCGCGCAGGAGAAGACCGGCGAGTTCTGGGTCGACGGCCAACTCTTCGGCAGGTCGAGCTGCCACACGACCGGCGACTACCACCATGCCGAGGTGTCGATCTTCTGGGGCAAGAACCCGTGGCAGTCGCACGGCTTCCCGCAGGCCCGGCGGGTCCTCAAGGCGATCGCCAACGACCCCGACCGCACGATGATCGTCGTCGACCCCCGCCGCACGGAGTCGGCCGACCTCGCCGACATCCACCTCCGACCGGTCCCCGGCGGCGACGCCCATCTGCTGGCAGCGCTTCTGAAGATCCTCTCCGCCGAGTACGCCGCCACGTCGTGGCTCGACGAGAACGCGAACGGCTTCGACGAACTGCGCGCCCACCTCGATGCGGTCGATGTCGCCGCATCGTGTGCCAAGGCCGGCGTACCCGAATCCCAGGTCCGCGAGGTCGCCGAGGTCATCGGCCGCGCCACCGGTGGCGTGTCGATCTTCGAGGACCTCGGCATCCAGATGGCGCCACACTCGACGCTCAACAGCTACCTCGAGAAGCTCGTTGTCCTGGTCACCGGCAATTTCGGTGTCAAGGGCGGCATGAACCTGCACACCCGCTTCGCCTCCCTCGGCAGCGGCGGCGGACCGCGCACGCCCGGAACGGGGGAGCCGTCGACCCCGGTCACCGGCCACCGCCTCGTCACCGGTCTCGTACCGTGCAATGTGATCCCCGAGGAGATCCTCGGCGACCACCCCGACCGCTTCCGGGCGATGCTCGTCGAGTCGGGCAACCCTGTCCACTCGCTCGCCGACAGCCAGGCGATGCGCGAGGCGCTGCGCCAACTCGACTTCGTGTGCGTCATCGACGTCGCGATGACCGAGACCGCGCGCGAGGCCGACTACGTGCTTCCCGGCGCGTCGCAATTCGAGAAGTGGGAGTGCACGTTCTTCAACCTCGAGTTCCCGAGCAACTTCTTCCACCTCCGCCGCCCGGTCTTCGAACCGCTCGAGGGCACGCTGCCCGAGTACGAGATCCACTCGCGCCTCTGCCGTGCCCTGGGCGCCTACGACGACGAGCGTCTCGCCCCGCTTGCCGAAGCAGCCGTCGCGGGCCGCGCCGAATTCACCGCGGTGTTGTTCCAGTTCATGGTCGACAACCCCGACCTCGGCAAGCTGCTGCCGATCATCCTCTACGAGACGCTCGGCCCGACCCTGTCCACCCCGGACGGCATCGACGCTGCCGGCGCGGCAGCCGTGTGGGGCCTCGCACAGCAGGCCGCCGGATTCTGGGATGCCTCGATCCGCCGCGCCGGAATCGGCGATCCCGCAGGTGGCGACCAACTCGGCGAGGCACTCTTCGAGCACATCCTCGCCAACCCGTCCGGGATCATCTTCTCCTCCGACGACTACGACGAGACGATGAAGCGTCTGCTCACCCCTGATGGCAAGGTCAACCTGGTCATCCCGGCCCTCCTCGATGAGTTCGATGGTCTCGCCGGGGAGCCCGCACCGATCGACGCCGACGATGCGTTTCCGTTCGTCCTCGCTGCGGGCGAGCGCCGCTCGTCGACGGCGAACACCATCTATCGCGACCCGTCGTGGCGCAAGTCCGACAAGCACGGCGCGCTCCGGCTCTCGCCGGCTGACGCTGACCGCCTCGGTCTCGCCGACGGCGACCGCGCCAAGGTCACCACCAAGCGCGGTGACGGGGTCGCCGTGGTCGAGATCACCGACACCTTGCGTGCCGGCCATGCGTCCCTGCCCAACGGATTCGGGCTCGGTCCCGACTCGGTCGGCGTGGCGCCGAACGAGCTCACCTCCACGGACGACCGCGACTGGTTCGCCGGCACCCCGTTCCACAAGCACGTTCGCGCGCGGATCGAGCGTGTCGGGAGTGATGCCTGATGCGTCGTACCCGGTTCGACGACGCGCCGTGTCCGATCGCGCGCACGACCGACCTGATCGGGGACTGGTGGACACCGATCGTGATGCGCGAAGCGTTCCGCGGTGTGCGTCGCTTCGGCGACTTCATCGACGCCCTCGACATCCCCCGAGCGGTCCTGGCCGCCCGCCTCAACCGCCTCGTCGACGAGGGCATGCTCGACAGGGTCGAATATCAGCAACAGCCGACGCGGTACGAGTACCGCCTCACCGAGAAGGGCCGCGACTTCTGGAACGTCCTCGCCGCCATGTGGCGGTGGGGGAGCGATTGGCTGTGGGACGGTGACGAGCCGCCCCTGACCCTCGAGAATCGTGAGACCGGCGACGTCATCCGCCCCCTCGTCGTCGACGAGGCGACGGGCGAGCCTCTCGACGTCCGGACCCTCCGGATGGTCCGCAACCCGACGTCGCCGGAGTCGACCCAGCGCGTCGCCGCGATCGGCCCGCACGAGCAGACCGCCGAGAGCGTCAGGCGTCAGCGCCGTGGCACTTCTTGAACTTGACCCCACTGCCGCAGGGGCAGGGATCGTTGCGTCCGGTACCGGCGTACCGTGCGGCATCCTCCGCGGCCAGCACCGCCGGCATCTCGGACGGTGCCCGACCGGAGTGGAGCAGGTCGCACATGATCTTCATCGGTTCGTCGATGTGGTTGAAGAAGTGCTTGTAGGCGGGGCACAGGTAGTTCAGACCCGGTTCACCGTCGGGCGTGTTCGTGAAGCGGTTCTTCGGGCAGCCACCGTGACACGCGAAGCGCACCTCGCAGCTCCGGCAGAACTCCGGCAGCGTGTCGCGCTTGTCGCGCCCGAACCGCACCTGGCGTTCCGAACGCACCAGGTCGCCGAGCGGCGTCTCCGCGATGTTGCCGAGCAGGTAGTCGGGCTCGACGAAGTGGTCGCAGGAGTAGACGTCGCCGTTGTGCTCCAGCGCCACCGCCGCGCCGCACGTCTCGGAGAACACGCACACTGCGCCGGGTTCGCCGTACCAGTTGGCGAGCGCGGTGTCGAAGTGCTGGACGTACACCTCACCGATGTCGGCATCGGCCCACTCGTCGAAGACCGTCGTGAGGAACCGTCCGAATGCCTCGGGGTTCACGGTCCGGTCGGTGACGCAGTTGCCCTCCAGCACGTACAGCGGCCGCTTGTTCTTGCCGGGCTCGTCGCCGGTCTTCCAGCCGATGTTGGCGATCGGCAGCATCGTCTCGGTCGTCCGCTCGACGATCGGGATGAACTGGATGAACCGCACCCCCATGTCGTCGCGGAAGAACCGGTAGACGTCGAGCGGGTGCTCCTGGTTGCCCGCGTGGACGGTGCACAACACGTTGACATCGACATCGGCAGCCCTCAGGTGCTCGTACCCGGCCATGACCCGGTCGAAGGAGCCGAGCCCGCGTTTGTCGACCCGGTACCGGTCGTGGAGATCCCGCGGTCCATCGACCGACAACCCGACGAGCACGTCGTTCGCCTTGAAGAACGCGGCCCAGTGCTCGTCGAGCAGCACGCCGTTGGTCTGGATCGTGTACTGGATCCTCTGGTGTGGCCGCTTCAACCGGTCCACGAGCTCGATCGACCGGCGGAAGAAGTCGAGCCCCATCATCGTCGGTTCGCCTCCCTGCCAGGCGATGGTCACGTCCGGCGTGAGTTGCGACTCGAGGAGTTGGCGCAGGTACGTCTCGAGCAGTTCGTCCGCCATCCGGAAGCGGTCGCCGGGGTACAGCATCTCCTTGGACAGGAAGAAGCAGTACTCACAATCGAGGTTGCAGATCGGCCCCGTCGGCTTGGCGAGAACGTGGTAGGCGGGAGCGAAGGTCACGTCGTTGAGTCTGTCAGGCGGTGCCGGACTCCGCTGACCGTTCGTCATCCGTGAACGCTCTCGTGTCCGGGTCGGAGGCCGCCCGACATCGCCCGCAACGCCGCCGGAGCGAGCATGCGTGAGCCGGAACGGCGGTGGACCCATGACGTCGGATCGCTCGTCGATTCCGGACGTGGTCAGAGGTCGCGAGTCCGACACTGCTAGACCATTGCCGGTCGACGACCGCGAGCAGGGGATCAGGAGAGCAACATGGGTGCAGCGATCGGCGAGATCCTCGGCAACGCGGTCGGCGTCGCCATCAGCCCGGTGCCGATCATCGCGGTCATCCTGATGCTGTTCACGGCCAGGGCGTCCGGCAACAGCCTGAGCTTCCTCGCCGGTTGGGTGATCGGGTTGTCGGTCGCCGGCGCGATCGTGCTGGCCCTCGGGCTGGAATCCGCTGGCGGTGGCGAGTCGACCACCAGCGGCTGGATCAAGGTCGTCATCGGCGTGCTGTTCCTGGGGCTCGGGTGGAAGCAGTGGTCGGGCCGGCCGATCGGTGACGAGCAGCCGACGATGCCGGGCTGGATGCAGGCGATCGACCGGTTCAGCGCGCCGAAGTCGTTCGGGATCGGGTTCCTCCTGTCGGCGGTCAACCCGAAGAACCTGGGGCTGACGATCGCCGCGATGACCAAGGTCGGAGCTGCCGGGTTGTCGACCGGAGAGGAGGTCGGCACCCTCGTCGTGTTCGTCGTGATCGCATCGTCGACCGTCGCGACTCCGGTCGTCCTGTACATGACCCTCGGATCGAAGGCGGATGCGACGCTGACCGCGATGAAGGACTGGCTCTCGGAGAACAACAACACCGTCATGACGGTGCTGTTCGTCGTGCTCGGGGCGAAGCTGCTCGGGGACGGCATCGCCGTCGTGGCCTGAGCCGCGGGTCGGGGCGTCGCGGCGCAGTCGGTCGACGAGGGCGTTCACGGCGGGGCTGTGCGACACTCTGCGACGTGGCCGAGCCCGTGCTGATCGCTCAACTCACCGACACCCACGTCGTGGCGTGGGGTACCGACACCCCGCTGCACGTGGACAACAACCAACGTGCTGCGTCGGCGGTGGCCAGGCTCAACGCGGAGGAGCCGGCCCCGGCTGCTGTCGTGATGACCGGCGACCTGGTCAACGATGCGCGACCCGACGAGTACGCCGCTCTCGCCGAACTCCTCACCCCCCTCGGTGCCGACGTGCTGCCGTTGCCCGGCAATCATGACGACCGTGCGCTCGTCCGTCGGACCTTCGCCGACTTCGACTGGTCCGACACCGAACATCTCAGTTGGGTCCGAGTCGTCGACGGCGTCCGGATCGTCGGACTCGATTCGACCCGTCCCGGACACCCCGGGGCCGAGTTCGACGACGAACGCGCCGAGTGGCTCGGCGCAGCTCTTGCAGCGCCTCACGAAGGCGCCACGATCCTCGCGATGCACCATCCGCCATTCATCACGGGGATCGAGTGGATGGATCGTGCCGGCTTCATCGGGCTCGGCACGTTCGCCGAGATCGTCGGTGCCTCGCGAGTGGACCGGATCATCTGCGGGCACATGCATCGTCCGATCGGCTCGTCGGTCGGCGGTGTCGCTGCGCAGGTCGCGATGTCGACGGTCCAGCACGTGGCCCTCGATCTGGCACCGTCAGCGACGGCGTCCCTCGTCCACGATCCCGTCGGCTACCAGCTGCATCGCGTCGTGGGCACCGAGGTCGTCACCCACTCGCGCTACATCGAGACCGGTCAGGAGCCCTTCGTGCCGGACTGGGCGATCGACGACTACGCCTGAGGCAGGAGGAACGCGCCTTCGGCCTCGATCTGCGATGCGACGCGGATGAGCAGGTCCTCGCGCCCGTACGCGGCGACGAGTTGTACACCGACCGGGAGCCCATCGACCGTGACGTGCAGAGGCAGGCTGATGGCCGGCTGACCGCTCGTGTTGAAGGGCGGTGTGAACGACACGAACTCGGCGGCCCGCTTCATGCCTGCCATCGGGTCGTCGTCGGTTGCGTCGTGTTCGCCGATCCGTACCGGGGGTTCGGCCAGTGTCGGCGTGACCAGCAGGTCCCAGCCGTCGGCCCACCACGACTGCATCCGGCGGCGGTATTCGTTGATGGCACCGAGTGCCGCGCCGTGGTCGGTCGCGCTCATGTGTTTGGCGAACTGGCTCATCGCCCAGTTGACCGGCTCGACGTCGTCCTCGGTGAGTTCGCGTCCGATCATCCTCCCCATCGACTGGATTCCGAGTGACATGTTGGTCGCCCAGATCGTCATGAACCGATGGGAGAACGACTCGTCCTCGAGGACCGTCGGGTGCGCCTCGCTGACCTCGTGGCCGAGGTGCTCGAGCAGCGACGCCCCGCGGCGGGCGGCCTCTTCGCACTCCGGGTCGAGCGTTCGCCCGAGTGGGTGGCGGGCGAGCAGCCCGATCCGCAGCCGACCCGGATCGGCGCCCACCTCCTCGACGAAGGGGCGCATCGGCGTCGGGGCGATCACGTTGTCGCCCACCCCGGGCCCGGAGACGGCATCGAGCAGACTCGCCGTGTCGCGCATCGAACGCGTCACCGCGAAGTGGACGCCGAGGCCCGACTCGTCACGCTCGGGCCCCATCGTGATCCGACCCTGCGACGGCTTGAGGCCGATCAGTCCACAGCACGATGCCGGAATCCGGATCGACCCGCCGCCGTCGGACGCGTTGGCGATCGGTACCAGCCCGGCGGCGGTCGCGGCTGCGGCGCCTCCCGACGAGCCGCCCGGCGTGTGATCGGTCGACCACGGGTTGCGCGTCGGGCCGAACGACTTCGGTTCGGTGACCGGGAGCGAGCCGAGCTCGGGGCTGTTCGTGCGGCCCAGGCTGATCAACCCCGCGTCGCGGAAGCGAGCGACGAGGGTCGTGTCGTGCGTCGAGACCGGCATCGCGGCCTGCAGGGCGGCGTTGCCGTTCGTCATCGGGTGTCCGACCGCGTGTGCCCACAGGTCCTTCAGCAGTGTCGGGACCCCGGCGAACCGGGGCACCGGCTCGCCGCGGGCGAGCCGTCCGTCGACGTCGGCGGCGGCGACTCGCGCGTCGTCGTACCAGCGGATCACCACGGAGTTCAGCGGTGCGTCGAAGGCCTCGATCCGCTCGACCGCCGCCTCGACGAGCTCGGTGGCCGACACGTCGCCGTCGGCAACCAGCGCGGCCTGGTCGGTGGCGTCGAGCCAGCGGGTGGACTGCGCGATCGATGAGGTCATGGCCCCGTTCCTAGCACTGTGACGTCTGTCGCACGAACGTGTGGGAATGCCCGGGAGAAGTCCGGGTTCATTTAGCACTATGGACCTCGACGTCTCCAGGACCGCCACGTTCGTTCCGGCACCGGCCACCGAGGAGGCCGATGCGGTGGTGTTCGTGCCGCTCGCCCCGGACGCGGAGGAACCGCCGGCTCCCCGTGGGTCGTTGATCACGAGCATCGCCACGACCGCGAGCCGTCGTTGGAAGCTCACGCTGGCGTTCTTCGTCGTCGTCGTCCTCGCGGGTGGCTATGCGTTCGGGCCAGGATTGGACCGCGAGGGTTTTCCGCCGATCAACACGCCCGTGTCGATCGTGACCGGTACCTACTTCGTCGACGACGCCGACCGGGTCGACGCCGACGTGACCCAGCCGCTCTCCGACGCCTTCCAGGACGTCGAAGGCGTCGTCTCGGTCGAAGCCCAGGCGCAACCGAGTTCGTTCGTCGTCTTCGTCGAGTTCGAGGATTCGCTGGGCTCCGAGGAGGGGACCCGGCGGCTGGTCGGGGCCGGCGTCGACCTCGGCGGGGACGTGACGTCCAACCTGACGATCGACTACCGCGCGATCAACGCCGCGAAGTTCGTCAACCAGTTCGACGTGTTGGTCTCGGTCGTCGGACCGCCCGACGCGACCCCGGCTGACCTCCAGCGTGAAGCCGGTGTGCTCGCGGCGGCACTCCAGGACACCTCGGAGATCGACGTCGCCGAGGTTCGCGACCTGATCACCGAGTCGGGCGACGAATCCCGCGTGACCCGCTTCACCCGTGTCGCGCTCGAGCCGGGCGGCTACCAGGAGGCGATCTCGATCGGCCTGATCCGCGCCGGATCCGCCGATCAGGACGTGCTCGAGTTCAGCGACTTCGTCGACGACCAGCTCGCCGCGAACCCGCTCTCCGAGGGGTACGCGGCGGTGATCACGGCGGACTTCGCGACCGGCGTCGACCGTCAGTTGTCGTCGTTGTCGGGCAACCTGCTCACCGGCTTGCTCGCCGTTGCGCTCGTCAGCCTGCTGCTGATCGGCTGGCGCGTTGCGGTGATCACGGCGGGGTTCATGGGCATCGTGGTGCTCGGCTCGCTCGCCGGCTTGTTCGCGATCGGCTTCACACTCAACACGATCACGCTCTTCGGATTGATCCTCACGCTCGGTCTCCTCGTCGACGACGCAATCGTGATCTCCGAGTCGATCGATGCCAACCGTGACAGCTCCGACGACTCGCTCGGCGTGATCGGGCGCGCGATCGACCGCGTCGGCAGCGCATCGTTTGCCGGAACCCTCACCACGGTGGTCGTGTTCTCGCCGATGCTCTTCGTCGGTGGAATCCTCGGCGAGTTCATCCGTCCGATCCCGACCACCGTGATCATCACGCTCCTGCTGTCGTTCCTCTTCTCGATCGTCTTCATTCCGGCCGTCGGACGCGTGTTCATCCTGCGGGGCAGCGGCAAGGTCAACCCGATCATCCGTGCCGAGAAGTCGGTCGCCCGAGCGGCCGGCCGGCTCGCCGCCTACCCGTCCGGTCACGGGTGGTCCGGTCGGCTCGTCGGCGTCGCGCTGTCGCTGGTGGCCGTGTTCGCGATCGTGGCGGGCTTCGCGACGGCCGGTGGGTTGGGGTTCAGCATCTTTCCCACGGGCAAGGACTCGGTGGGCATGTCGGTCAGCGCCGAGTTCCCGCCCGGTACGACCATCGAGGACGCACAGGACATCGCCACCGAGATCGACGCCGTCGTGGTGGCCGTGCTCGGCGACGAGCTCGACCGCTCCCAGTACGTGCGGGGCAACGAGCGCGTCATCGAGACGTTCGTCGACCTCACGCCGATCGACTCCCGATCGACCACGGCACCGGAGTTCGTCGAACAGATCGAGGCCGGCGTGGCCGACATCGAAGGCGTCCGGGTGACCGTCGGGCAGCTGGAGAACGGTCCGCCGGCGGTCGAGTTCCCGTTCGCCGCCCAGATCACCGTGGGACCGGACACGGCCGCCGCGGGTCAGGCGTTCGCCGAGGAACTCCGCGACGATCTCGTCGGCCGTCAGTTGATCGTCGGCGACTCCGAGGTCACGATCACCGATGCGATCGTGGGCACCGACGGTGAGGTGTACCGGATCGACGGCCGGCAGGTGATCGAGGTGCGCGCCCAGTACGACGAGGTCCAGGGGCTCACTGGAGTCCTCAATGCCACGGAGGACTACGTGGCCGGCGAGTACGGCCCGGATGCGCTGGTCGCGGCGGGTCTCGCACCGGACGCGCTGTCGTTCGACTTCGGGCTCGAATCGGACAACCAGGACGACTTCGCTGCCCTCGGCGTCGCCGGTCTGGTCGCCCTCGTGCTGATGCTGCTCCTGATCACCATCCAGTTCCGATCGCTCGCACAGTCGCTGTTGATCTTCCTGGCGGTGCCGTTCAGCTTCTTCGGCGTGTTCACCGCGCTGTCGGTGACCGACAACCCGCTCAGCTTCCTCGCCGTCGTCGGATTCATCGCCCTGATCGGCGTGGCGGTGAACAACACGATCCTGCTGGTGGACGCAGCCAACCAGGAGCGCCGCAACGGCGCCACCGCCGGCGCGGCGATCGGGGCGGCGGTCACCTCACGCTTCCGACCGCTCGTCGCGACGACGATCACCACCGTCGTGGGTCTGTTCCCGCTGTCGATCAGCGACCCCTTCTGGGAGTCGCTCGGCTTCACCCTGATGGGTGGCCTCGTCAGTTCGACCGTGCTGGTGCTGGTCAGCTTCCCGGCCTTCTACCTCGCCCTCGAGGCGGTTCGCACGCCCGCCCGCAACGCCGTGCGCCGCCGTCGCGGCCGACCCCAGATCGCCTGATCACGCCGCGGCAGCCAGCCACCGTGGTCGGATCTCGGTGCCGGACCGTTCGACCACGCTCCCCACGGGAAACGCGGCGCAGATCGCCTCGAGGTTGTCGAGGTGTTCGTCGACGATCTCGTCGATCTCGTCGATCTCGGGGAGCAGATCTGCCCAACCGCACCGCTCGAGCCAGTCGGAGAGCACATCGCGCAGATCGGTGACCGAGACGTGTGGCAGGTCGGCCACCATGGCGGTCGTGGTCGCGCGATCGCTCGCGATTCCCGAGAACCCGCGACCGCAGCCACACGAGGGGTGGCGGCACACGGTTGGATCGGCGACGACGATTTCGCCTTCGACGGTCCAGGCGTAGTCGCCGGGCCGTGTGCCCTGGAGTTCGTTGGTTGCCACGAGTACTCGCATGCCTTCATCCAAGCAGAGGGGTACGACACAGTTCGGTAGCCTCGGTACATGGGACTGTTGAACACCCGCAATCTCCTCAAGGCGAAGGACCTGCTCGAGAAGAACCGTCACAAGGTCGGCGACGTCGTCGAGAAGGCCGGTGGCACGCTCGACAAGGTCAGCAAGGGGAAGACGGCGGCGGTCACGGCCAAGGCATCCGATGCGGCAAAGAAGTACTCCGAGGGCGCGGCGCCGACGTACGGGACCGAGATCGGCGTCGACGACGAGACCAGCCGGGCGATGAGGTCCGAGGACGCGCAGCTCCGTCAGGCCCAGGCAACCGAGAGCGCCGCCAACGCCGTGAAGGGCGTCGCCGATGCGCTGACCAACATGCTGAACCAGGCCACCGCCCGAGCGGAGCAGCGCAAGCGGGCCGAGCAGACCGAGGGCTGAGTCAGACCCCGGCGGTCGCCGCGTACTCGATGCGCCCGTCCGCGTGTCGGGCGAAACGGCGGTCCTCGTGTCCGTGCGTCGGATCGGGACCGTCCCACGGCCAGCCGCCGAACTGCGTCGCCCGGTAATCGGCGAACGCCTGGCGGATCTCGTCCTCGGTGTTCATCACGAACGGCCCCTGCTGGGCCACCGGTTCACCGATCGGGCGACCCTGCATCACCAGCATCTCGGTGGCACCCTCGCTCGTGATCTCGAGGTCGCGCGTCGCATCGACCACGGCGCCCGTCGACGCTCCGATCGCCTCGCGTTCGACCGCGATGCCCTCGCCCTGGAACACGTAGAGGACCCGGGCGACGCCGTCGCCAGCTGCGGGCATCGTCCACGAGGCGCCCGGCTCGAGCACGACGTGCCACAGTGCGACGTCGGCGTCCGGACGTGCCGCGTACGACGCGGGCGGCGGCGAGGGAGGCGACGCCTCCCCGAGCGACCCGGCGATCACCGTGACGGTGACGCCGTCGGCCGTATGGCGAGGGATGTCGTCGTCCCACAGCATCGTGAAGTGGGCGTCGACCATCTTGTCGGCGGCCGGCAGGTTCATCCAGATCTGGAAGAGTTCGAGGGTGTTCGGGGCCGTCTCGTCGAGCAGCGGGAACATCTCGGCGTGTTGGATTCCCCCGCCGGCGGTCATCCATTGCACGTCACCGCGCCCGTAGCGCGCCGCCGCTCCGAGCGAGTCGGCGTGATCGACGAGCCCCTGACGGACGAACGTGATCGTCTCGAATCCGCGGTGCGGGTGTTGCGGGAAGCCGGGGACGTGTGAGCCGTGGTACATCCGCCAACCGTCGACAGGCTCGAAATCGCTGCCGATCGGGCGGCCCTCGAGGGATGCCGCCGGCCCGAGTCGGCCGTCGGCCACGGGGTACGTGTCCAGGTGGTGGACGCAGAAGAGGAACGGGTCGATCGTCGGCCACTGGAAGCCGAGCGGGACGGTTTGGATCACCGGTGATGCCATGCACGGAAGTATAGTTGCGGGGGCAAGCTTTCAGGCGAGGCCGCGGGTTGCGGCGACGTCCTCGTCATGGACGAACCAGCTCGCCACGGCTGCGGGCAGCATGACGAGCCCCATCGCGAGGAATCCCCACTGGTACGCCGGGAGCCGGTCGATCGCGGGGGCGCTGTCGCCACCGACGGCGGAGACCTCGGCAGCGATCACCGAGGCCGCGAGCGCCACGCCCGCCGCGAACGCGATCTGGCGCTGGGTGTTGAACAGCGAGGTCGCGCGTCCGGTGTCGGCGTGTGACACCGATGCGTACACAGCGGTCTGGATCGAGACGAAGACCATGCCGACGGCGGCGCCCCGAAGCGCCGAGCCGGTGCCGAGAATCCACAGCGGGGTGTCGAGGTCGGCGAGCGCGAAGGCGCCGGTGATCATCGCCGTCGCGGCCGAGCCGACGATCATCAACCGGCGCGGCCCGACCACCCTGTACACGCGTTTGCCGAGCAGGTTCGACACGACGAAGACCGCGAACGCCTGCGGTGCCTGGACCAGCCCCGACTGGGTGGCGCTGAATCCGCGCAGCGTCTGCATGTACAGCGGGAGGACGAAGACCCACCCGAAGAATCCGGCATAGACCATCGATGCCGAGATGTTGACGATCCGGAACAGGCGGTTCGCGAACAACCGGAGCTGGAGCAATGGCTGATCGAGTCCGAGCTCGATGACGACCAGTGCGACCACCGCCACGACTCCGATGGCTGCCGTGGCAATCGTCTGCGGGGCGAGCCAGCCGTTCTCCGGTCCGGTCGAGAGCGTGTAGATCAACAACGAAACGCCTGTCGCGGACAGCACGAGGCCGCGCACGTCGAGCCGACCGGCGGCGTCCTGGCGTTCTTCGCGAAGCCACAGTGCTGCGAGGACCAGTGCCACGGCGCCGATCGGAAGGTTGACGAAGAAGATCCACCGCCACGAGGTGTTGTCGACCAGGACGCCTCCGAGCACCGGTCCGATCGCCGGAGCGACGACGGCGACACTGAGCACCCCGACGGTGGCCGTCGAGCGCTCCTCGAGGGGGAACGCACGAAACAGCATCGCGCTTCCGATCGGCGTGATCAGCCCGGCGCCGAGCCCCTGCAGGATCCTGAAGACGACGAGGATCGAGAGGCTGGGTGCGGCACCGCACAGCCCTGATGCGATGACGAACACCGCGAGTGCGACGACGAACATCCGCTTGGTGCCGAACCGGTCGCCCAGCCAGCCGGCCGCCGGGATCACTGCGGCGAGGGCCAACAGGTAGGCGATCGACACCCATTCGATGTCGGTCGACGACACCTCGAACTCACGCGCCAGCGTCGGCAACGCGACGTTCACGATCGTGCCGTCGATGATCGTCATGAACAGCCCGACGATGTAGACCACCATCACCCTGTAGCGGTAGAGCACGGAGCGGAACCTACGTGAACGGTCGGCATCATGTGCAGGTGGGTCCCGGCGCTCTCGAACTGAACTACCCGGCGGATCTCCCGATCACCGCGCGCCACGACGAACTCCTGCAGGTCATCCGCGACAACCAGGTCGTGATCGTCGCCGGCGAGACCGGGTCGGGCAAGAGCACCCAGATCCCGAAGCTGTGCCTCGAGGCAGGTCGCGGCGTCGTCGGCATGATCGGCCACACCCAGCCTCGACGCGTCGCTGCACGCACGATTGCGGAACGGATCGCGGAAGAGCTCGGTTCGCAGATCGGAGAGACGGTCGGGTACTCGGTCCGGTTCACCGACACCGTCTCGGATCGCACCCGCATCCGGGTGATGACCGACGGCATCCTGCTCGCGGAGATCCAGCGAGATCGGATGCTGCGCCGGTACGACACGCTGATCATCGACGAGGCGCACGAACGCAGCCTCAACATCGACTTCATCCTCGGGTACCTCCGACAACTCCTGCCCCAACGGCCTGATCTGCAGGTGATCGTCACGTCGGCGACCATCGACACGGAGCGCTTCTCCACCCACTTCGCCGATGCGGACGGACAGCCCGCGCCGATCGTGACGGTGTCCGGGCGGACGTACCCCGTCGAGATCCGCTACCGGGACCCGGGGGAGGACACGAATCAGGTCGATGCGATCGTCGATGCCTGCGACGAACTCGCCGCCGAGGGCGACGGGGACGTCCTCGTCTTCCTGTCGGGGGAACGCGAGATCCTCGACACCGCCGACGCGCTCCGCGAACGCAAGTTGCCCGACACCGAGGTCCTGCCGCTGTATGCGCGACTCGGCTCTGCCGAACAGCATCGGATCTGGCAGCCGCACCGCGGCCGCAGGATCGTGCTGGCCACGAACGTCGCCGAGACCTCGATCACCGTCCCCGGTGTGAGGTACGTCGTCGACGCGGGCACCGCTCGGATCTCCCGGTACTCACGCCGATTGAAGGTGCAGCGACTCCCGATCGAGGAGGTGTCGAAGGCGTCGGCCGACCAGCGTGCCGGCCGATGTGGCCGTGTCGCCGCGGGCATCTGCATCCGTCTCTACTCGGAGGAGAACTTCGAGGAGCGGCCGGACTTCACCGAGCCGGAGATCCTCCGGACGAACCTCGCGTCGGTGATCCTGCAGATGGCGAACATCGGGCTCGGCGACCTCGCCCGGTTCCCGTTCGTCGAGGCGCCGGACTCGCGCAGCATCCGCGACGGCGAGCTGCTGCTCGAGGAGTTGAACGCGATCTCTCCCGGCCGGCGGGGTGCGGGCGTCCGGCTCACGAAGACCGGTCGGCAACTGGCCCGCCTACCCACCGACCCTCGCCTCGGCCGGATGCTGCTCGAAGCGGAACGGCGGAACTGTGTCCGTGAGGTGCTCGTGATCGTGGCCGCTCTCTCGATCCAGGACGTGCGCGAACGTCCGGCCGACAAGCGTGAGCAGGCAAACGAGTTCCACAACCGATTCGCAGTGAAGGGGTCGGACCTCCTGTCGATCGTCAAGCTGTGGGACCACGTCCGCGACCGGCAGCGGGAGTTGTCCGGAAACCGCTTCAGACGCATGTGTCGGGACGAGTTCATCCACTACCTCCGCGTCCGGGAATGGGTGGACCTCCACCGCCAGCTCAAGCGGGTCGCCGCCGACATGGGGATCCGCGCCGGAACCGAGGAGGGCCACCCGGATCACGTCCACCAGGCGCTGCTCGCCGGGCTGCTGTCCCACGTCGGAATGCGGGACCGTCGGACCCGCGTGTTCAAGGGTGCACGCCAGGCCGAGTTCGTGATCGCTCCCGGCTCGGTGCTCACGCGCAAGCCGCCGGAGTGGGTGATGGCCGCCGAGCTCGTCGAGACGAACCAGATCTATGCGCGACGGGTCGCGGCGATCGATCCGCGGTGGGCCGAACACGCGGGTGCTCACCTGGTCAAGCGGTCGTACGGCGAGCCGCGTTGGGATCCGAAGGGTGGGCGGGCGGTGGTCACCGAGCAGGTGACGCTGTACGGGCTCCCGTTGGTGTCCGATCGCGTCATCGGGCTCGACCGTGTCGACCCCGATGCGGCTCGCGCATGGTTCATCACCAAGGCGTTCGTCGAGCGGGACGTGCCGACGCACTGGCGAGTCCGGCATGCGTTCAACGCACACAACGACGAGGTGCTCGAGCGGATTGCGTCGATGAGCGCGCGAACCCGGGGTGCCGAGATCGTCGACGACGATGAACTGTTCGCGTTCTTCGACGAGCGCATCGGCGACCAGGTGACGAGTACACACCACTTCGACCGGTGGTGGAAGGACCAACGGCGCAACCTGCTCGACCTCCCCGATCCGGTCGAACTCGGGCTGCGCGGATTCCCGGACGTGTGGGTGCAGGGCGACATCGAGCTGCCGCTCACCTACCGCGACGCGCCGGGTGAGCCGCTCGACGGCGTGACCGTGCACCTGCCGCTCAACGGGTTGAACCAGATCACCGACGACGGCTTCGACTGGCAGGTGCCCGGGCACCGCGACGATCTCGTCGAGCAGTTGATGCGCTCGCTGCCGAAGCCGGTCCGCCGGTCGTTGATCCCGTTCGGCGAGACCGTCGACGCGGTCCTCGACCGTCTCGGTGCACCGCAGGGGCGACTGGTCGAGCGCCTCGCCGAGGTCGTCACCGAGGTCGCCGGTGTGCCGGTCGCCGCCGACGCCTTCGACCCCGGGGCCCTCGACCCGCATCTGCGGATGCACTTCGTCGTGTCGGACGACGACGGCGAGGTCCACGACGTCGGCACCGACCTCGGCGCCATCAAGTCGCGACTGGCCGGGTCGGCCCGTCAGTCGATCGCTGCGGCTGCCCCGATCGACGAGCGGCGCGGGATCACGACCTGGGACGTCGGCGATCTCCCGCACGTCGTCGAATCGGCGGATCGGGCCCTCGACGTGCGCGCCTACCCGACGCTGCTCGACGTCGGCGACAGCGTGTCGCTGCGCGTGGTCACGACGCCGGAGCTCCAGCACCGAGCGATGCGAGGTGGAGTTCGGCGCCTGTTGCTGCTCGACGGTGCGCCCACGCACCGTTCGATCGAGAGGCTCGTCACCAACGCCGGTCGCGTGGCGATCGCGAACGCCGACATCACCGTCGATTCCCTCGTCGACGACTGCATCGCGGCGGCCGTCGACCAGTTGATCGGTGAGCACGGCGCCCTGCCCTTCACCGAAGCCGAGTTCCGGGCACTCCAGGCGCTCGTGCGTGCGAAGGGTCCCAATCGGGCGGGCAAGGCACTCGGTGCCGCGGTGGCCGTCGTCGCGGCAGCGGCGACCGCGAACCACCACCTCGCACGTCTGCGCGCCCCTGCGTTCGCCGACTCGGTGCACGACGCGAACCTGCACCTGGGACGTCTCGTCCGGCCGGGCATGGTCTCGGCACACGGCATCGACCGACTCGGCGACGTCGAGCGGTACGTGAGCGGAATCCGCTACCGGCTGGAACACCTCGGAGGCGCCGTCGAGCGGGACCGCGCTCGGATGGCCGAGATCCATCCGCTCGAGGCGCGATTCGCTGCCTTCGTCGACCGGACGGCGCCGACCGATCTTCCGCCCGACACCGCATCGGTCCGGTGGATGCTCGAGGAACTCCGCGTCCAGGTCTTCGCCCAACCGATCGGGACCCGCGGCTCGGTCAGCCCGAAGAAGGTGTCACAGCGCCTGAGTATCCTCGGTGCGGATGGGTGAGCGCACCGGTGTCGGGGCCCGCGTGGCGCACATCCGGCGTGCCGCCGACGCCTGATCAGAGGCGGCGATACCGCCCGGGTTCGATCTCGGAGACCTCGCCCCGGCGGATCATCCGGGCGACGTGCATCTCGGCGCTTCGGCGCTCGACCGAGGTCACGAACGCCATCTCGACGTGTGGTCGGTAGATGAACCGGTGCTCGACCATGTCGGCGATCGTGTGCGGCTCGCCGAGGTAGTCGAGCATCGCATCGTGACGCCGTCCGATCACTGCGTGGAACGCGTCGAGAAGCGCGACGAAGTCGTCGCGACCCTCGATCACTCCTTTGTGGTGGAACGTGACGTAGAACTCCGCGACCTCGTCGCGCACCTTCACGAGGCTGTCCTCGAAGTCGTCGAGGTCACTCCACACGTCGCCGTAGTACGGGCCGAAGCCGGTGAGGTCGATGTCGGACAGGAAGAAGGTGTTGTCGATGCGGAACCCGGAGTGTCCGCGCGTGTGGCCGGGAAGGTGCACCGCCTCGACCTCCACCCCGCCGCCGAGGTCGAACACGTGGCCGTCGGCGAAGCCGTTCGCATCGGGGCGCGGTGTGAAGTGGAATTCCTCGATCACGGTCTGCTCGAAGTCGCGACGAGCCTCACCGGCGAGCCCGTACACCGCCATCAGGCCGTCGATCGACACGACCCCCGGGAGGTCGGCGTCGTGGACGTGAATCCGTGCGTCGGCGAACAGGCCGTTTCCGGCGATGTGGTCCTCGTGGCTGTGGCTGTTGATGACAGCGTCGACGGGCGCCGGCGCGCCGCCGCGCGAGACGACGTCGACCGAGGGGTCGATGATCACCGTCTCACCCCTACCTCGGACGAGCAGCGAATTGCCTGAGGGATAGCTGCCGTTGTTCGCACCGACGAGCACGCTCACCGCATCGCTGAGGCGGCGCTCGTCGACACCCCAGTCGACGGTCATCGGGGGGTCGGGCCACGCAGCCGGGAGTCGAGCACCAGAGCAGGGTAGCCGGATCGCCCTGGGCCGAACATCTCGTGAGCAGCGCAAACGGCTCGCTCGGCCGAGCGGTGGCGCGCGGGCACGCTCGCACCGGCGATCCCGCCGCGATCTCCGCGCACGTCGGCAAGGGCAGGAAGCTCGCGGAGGCGATCGGATCGTTCAGCGAGGCGCACGCCGCGCAGAATCGCGACGACGTCGCGCAGTTCCGAGCGGCCATCGAGTCCGGTCGCCCGGTCACGCGGACGGTCGACCCCCGGTCCCACCCGTGCGATTCTCGGGCCGCGACCATCGCGATGCGAGTGTCACGCGCCCGTCTCCACGACCAGGAGCCGCCGCCGGATGAGGATCAGCACGCTGGAGCCGGCGACCCAGATCGGCATGAGCAGCACGACGCCCGTGACCCTCGTGGATGCGAGCAACAACAGGACGGCGATCGCGAAGCTGGCGACGGTGTACCAGCGCGGGAACAGTCCCGACCTCGTCGCACGGGTCGTGCTGATCGCGATGAAGACTGCGGCGGAGCGGAGACCGACCATCTGGGAGAGTGCCGTTCCCAGTGCGACCATCGCGCGTACCGCTGCGACGTCGACCCGACTGTCGTCGGCGGTGTCGACCATCCAGACCGTTGCCAACTGGACGGCGCCGATGAGGAACAGCGCCCCCACGAAGAGGAACCCGGCGGTGAGCTGCACGGTGGAGAGCACGATGTTCTCGCGGCCACCGTTGCCGAGATAGCGCGCTCGGAGAGCCGCCATGAACCAGATGAAGGCGATCGCGGCGAACGGCACCACGTACAGGCCCGCGATCCGAGAAGCTCGACGATGTGAGGGATCGCTGAAGTGGTCGATCAACTCCTGATCCGATGCACTGAGGGGAGGAGCGCTCCGGATCAGCACCCAGCCGACGACGAAGAGGATCCCGAACACCAGGCCCGCGACAGCAACGCGAGGCCCACGGCTCAGGATGGCCTCCCGTGCCGCGTCAGCGTTTGCAGTGGCGTCGTTCACGACGATTCGCTGCCGGTCGGTCGGGCGCCCGGCGTTGCCCGCAGGCGGCCCGTGGCGGTCTCGTTGGTGAACACTTCATCTCCTCAGCTCGATTGCCCTCCGACCGGACTCGCCCACCACGCCCACGGGCGATCAACCCGCGGGTGACGATCACCTTCGCCGGACGAGCGAGTGGTCGACCCGTCGCCGTCCGGCACACCGGTGATCAGGGGTCGACGTCCACCGATCGGATCACTGTGCGAGGAGCTTGGCCTTCTGGGTCGCGAACTCCTCGTCGCTCAAGACCCCGCTGTCGCGCAGCCCGGTGAGCTTGGCCAGCTCGTCGGCGGTTCCGGTGCCACCCGCCGTTCGGCGGACGTAGTCCTGGAATTCGGCATCCTGCCGCTGCGCAGACGCGATGTCGCGTTCGCCCATGGCTCGGCCGTTGACGATGAGGTAGATGAACACGCCGAGGAACGGCGCGATGATCACGAAGATCGACCAGAGCGCCTTTGCGAATCCGCCCATGTCGTGGGCGCGGAAGATGTCCGCGAAGACGCGGAACAGGAGCATGATCCAGGCGAACCACAGGAAGAAGATCAGCATGGTCCAGAACAGACCAAGAATCGGATAGTCGTACGCGAACACGGTCGTCCCTCTCTGTATTTTCGGTTGACGTCGGTACCGCGAGGCTGCGTTCGGGTTCGTCTCCCGACGCACCCCTCGACGGTGATCCAAACCTACGCCGAATCGCGGCTCCCGGATTCATCCAGATCGGATGATGCCGCTCATGCGATCTGTCGCGGGTCGGGCTGTGCCGAACGGTGCCTCAGCTTTCGTCGAGCAGGTCTTCGCGGACGGCGGTGGTCTCCTCGACCTCGATCTCGTCCTCGGAGAACTCACCGTCGCCGTCGAGGTCCACAGCGGTGATGGTCGTCTCGTCGACGATGTCGAACTCACCGTCGCCGTCGACGTCGACGGCCGTGACCGTGCGCTCCTGGACGATGTCGGCCACGCCGTCGCCGTCGGCGTCGATGACGGTGGTGGTGGTCTCGACCACGGCATCGGCGACGCCGTCACCATCGAGGTCGACGACCTCGGTCTCGATGGTCATGTCGATCTCGCCGGTGTTCTCTGTCTCGCTCATCGGGGAAGTTAAGCACACGAGCGGGCGGGCGTCGAACAGTGGCGCCTCCGACGGACCACCCTCGACCGATCACGTGGAGAATTCGCTCCGTGGCGGCAGGAATCACCCGGATCGGGTGACGACTCTGCGCCGGACGCGCTCAAGATGTGGTCGTCCCGACCACACAGCGAGAAGGAGCAGGAAGATGGCGATGGACACGTTCATGGCGTACGTGGGGGTCTACTCCGATGTCGCCGACGCGAAGGCCGACTATCAGGCGGTGCACGATCTGCACACCGAGGACGGCCTCATCGACGCGTACGACGCGGCGGTGATCGAGCGCAAGGACAATGGCAAGGTCAAGATCGTCAAGAAGCACGAGACCCCGACCCGTGTCGGAGGCGTCGGCGGGGGCACGCTGGGACTCGCGACAGGACTCGTCATCGCCCTGTTCCCGGCCGCCGCGATCGGTGGAGGGTTGCTGGCTGCGACGACCGGAGGAGGGGCGGTGCTCGGCGCGCTGGCCGGCCATGCCGCTGCGGGGATGAGCCGGAAGGATCTCAAGGAGCTCGGGGAGCACCTCGATGCCGGGCAGGCCGGTCTCGTGGTGGTCGGCGTGTCCGACATCGCCGGGAAGGTCGAGCGAGCCATGGCCAAGGCCGACAAGCTCGAGACGAAGGAACTCGAGGCGGACACCGCCGAGATCGAGAAGGATGCCGCCACGGAGGACTGACGGTGCGATGACCCCTGACCGGGTCACTCGAGGCCGCGATCGGCCGAACGCCGGGTGCCGGCCCTCTGCCGGCACCCGGACACGTCTTCGAGGTCGGCTCAGGGTTGCCGCGACCCGGCGAAGTCGCGTTCTCCCATCGCGCGGCCGTGCACGATGAGGTAGAGGAACACGCCGAGGAACGGCACGATGATCACGAAGATCGACCAGAGCGCCTTTGCGAGTCCGCCCATGTCGTCGGCCCGGAAGATGTCCGCGAACACCCGGAACAGCAGCATCAGCCAGGCGACCCACAAGAAGAAGATCATCATCGTCCAGAACAGACCGAGAATCGGATAGTCGTACGCGATCATCGTCGCTTCTCCTTGGTTTCAGTTGTTTCGGTTCGCACGCTGCGCGTGGACACCGACGTGATGCCGCATCTCCGCGACGAGTCGAGGATACGACGATTCCGCTCCGGGAACGTGACTCTCGGGGGGATGTCGCGGCGGACGACCGATCGCGGTGGCCGCATCCGTGTGGATCCGGGAATCGGCGCAGCGCACCCGCGGATCGGATGTGCTCAGTCGGCGGTCTCGTTCACGCCGTCCCCGGGCTTGAGGTTGAGGGAGGCGGAGTTCATGCAGAAGCGGTCGCCCGTCGGGTTCGGCCCGTCGGGGAACACGTGGCCGAGGTGGGCGCCGCAGTTGGCGCAGACCGCCTCGGTGCGCACCATGCCGTGCGAACGATCCTCGTTGAGCGTCACGCGACTCGGGTCGATCGCCTCGTAGAACGACGGCCAACCCGAACCGGAGTCGTACTTCGTGTCCGAGGAGAACAGAGCGGCGTCACACACGATGCAGTGGTACACCCCTGGGTCCTTCGTGTCGTGGTACGCGCCGGTGAAAGCGCGCTCGGTGCCCGCCCGCTGGGTCACGTCGTACTGGAGCTTGGTGAGCCGCTCGCGGAGCTCGGCGTCGGTGGGGATCGAGGTGTCGGCCATGGCCCCATGGTGCCCGATCCCGATGGGTTCTGCACAGCCGCGCGTGATGGCGCACCGGTGTTTCGGAGTTGTTCCGCATGCCGTTCGCGTCTCGTCGCCGACCGGTTCCTACGCTCGCGTCATGTCCTTCCGACGCCGGGCAGGAACTGTGCTCGTCGCCGCCCTGGTCGTGAGCGCGTGTGGGGCGTCGGGTGCCGCGGACGACAACGCTGCCGGCGGTGGTCCTCCGGGCCCGGAGGACCGGTCGGCTTCGGCCCGGTACGCCTACCCCACCCCACCCGTGTCGCCCGTCGAGGACGTGCCGAACCTCGCAGCCGACGACGCGGTCGACCGGATCGTCGAGGGGATCAACGCCGGCGCGCTCGATCCGGGCGCGATCGACGACCTCGCCACGTCGGGCGACATCCGGTACGCGTGGTTCGTGTCGGATCTCCTGCGCTTCTTCGGGGGTCAGGACGGCGAGCTGCTGGTCGGTACGTTCGAGACGCTGACGGGAACCGACATCTCGAACGACCCCGACCTGCAGCGCAGCCCGTGGCTCAGCGTCACGAACCATCTGATCGCGTGGGACACGCCCGACTACGCGGGCTACCGCGACGACAAGGGTGGGATCTTCACGCAGCTGGAGACGGGTTGGGCGCCGTTCTTCGACGACGCGGACGCGGACATCGACTGGCGCCACCTCAGCTGGGGCGGCGTGTTCATCGACGATCGTCCGCTCGGTGACCCGGACCCGTGCCCCGGCGGGTGCATCCCCGCCCTCGACGACCCGCAGACGACCGATGCCGCAGGCGGGGCGTGGTATCCCGACGACCGCACCGTGTTCGGCGTCGTCGTCGGTGACGAAGCGCTCGCGATCCCGTTGAACATCGCCGAGATCCACGAGATGTTCAACCTCACGCTCGGCGGCGACCGGCTGGCGATCCCGTATTGCACGCTGTGCGGCTCGGCACAGGCGTTCGTCACCGAGCAGCCCGACGACGCGCTCGTCATGCGGACCTCGGGTCTGCTCAGCCGTTCCAACAAGGTGATGTACGACCTGGTCACCCGGTCCGCTTTCGACACCTTCACCGGCGCCGCCGTGTCGGGCCCCCTCCGGGACGCCGGCGTCGTGCTCGACGAGATCACGGTCGTTCGCTCCTCGTGGGACGAGTGGAAACGCGAACACCCCGACACGCGGATCATCGCCCAGGACGGCGGGATCGGCCGGAGCCATCCGCTCGACCCGTTGGGGGGCCGAGACGACGACGGACCGATCTTCCCGATCGGCGACACCGACGAGCGCCTCGGTGTGCACGACTTCGTCGTCGGGGTGGTCCTCGACGACGGAACGCCGCTCGCGTTCCCGTCCGAGGAGGCGGGTGCGGCGTTCGACGCCCGCGAGGCGGTCGAGCTCGAGGGCGTCGAGCTCCGCCAGTCGGGTGACGGCCTGGTGGCGTTCGAGGTCGCCTCCGGCCGGCAACTCGCCGCACACGAGGCGTTCTGGTTCGCGTGGAGCCAGTTCCACCCCGACACGTTGCTCTGGGAGCGCTGAGCGTCAGGACAGGAGTGCGTCGAGGCCCTTGTCGGCGTGGGCCATGTCGGGGCGGTCCTCGTGTTCGAGTCGGGTCAGGTAGCTGACCGAGACGAATCCCCGCTCGACCATCCCGCCGTCGGTCTCGGGATCGAGATCCGTCTTGTCGCCCCACTGCATCGTCACCTTGAACGCGCCCTCGCGCCCCTCGATCGGTGCGAGGTCGGCCGACGCCACCGTGCGCGGTGGGCGGAGCCCGACCCGCGCGTGCTTCCAGCCCACGAGTTCGTCGAGTGGCAGGTCGGGAACGTTGAGGTTCACCACGACCGTCTCGGTCGGCATGTCGTCGACGAGCGCCTGCACGACCGACTTCGCGACGTCGGCGGCGGTCTGCCAGTTGAGGTCGGCGATCACGTCGTCCCACGCTTGGCCCTCCACGCCCATCCCGCGCACGGACTGGCTGACCGCCACACCCGAGACGAGGCCGTTGCGGCCGGTGAGGCACGCACCGACCGTTCCCGAGTGGTACACGGCCCGGCCGACGTTCGCCCCGGGGTTGATGCCCGACACGATCAGGTCGAACGGCTCGCCGAAAGCGCCGAGGCGGGCGAACATGACACACAGCGCGGGGGGACCGTTGACCGTCCAGGCCTCGGCGTCACAGGTGGGAATCGACGTCCGGACGATCTCCGGTTCGAGCAGGTGCAGGGCCCCGAGCGCGGCACCGGCGCCGGAGAACTCGCGGTCCGGAGCCACCACGACGACCTCGTGGTCGCCATCGAGCGTGCACATCGTTCGAACGAGCACGTGGAGGCCCTCGGAGTCGATGCCGTCGTCGTTCGTGACCAGGATCCTCATCCCTCCATCCTGGCAGTCGGACGTCGCCGAAGCGCCAGCCGACGCCTGAAGTTCACCCGAGGTCGAGCTGCATCAGCACCATCGTGCGCCATGTGTCGAACGTGAACCCGATGTCCGGCATGCGGCCCACCTCGACGAATCCCCGTCGCGTGTGGAATGCGATCGACCGCTCGTTGAACGCGTCGATCGTCGCAACCATCCGGCGCAGGCCGTTCGCCCGGGCGATCGATTCGAGTTCGTCCATCAGTGCGTGGGCCGCTCCGCTGCCGCGAGCCGCGTCGTCGAGGTACACCGAGTGTTCGCAGACGAAGCGGAAGCCCTCACGCAGCGTGCTGTCGCGGAAGTCACCGTAGCTGGCGACGCCGATCACCTCGCCGCCGCGGTCGGCCACGATCACCGGCCGGCGAGCCGCGACGCGATCGCGCAACCAGGTCAGTCGTTCGTCGTCGGTGTGCAGCCGTTCGGTCCACTCGGCGTCGCCGGCCGGGATCGCCTGGTTGAAGATGTCGGTGATCCTGCTGACGTCGGCGTCGGTGGCGGGTCGGATCTGCACTGCCATGAAGTGATCAGTGTGCCATTCGCGCGAGGATCCACACATGGCCGATCAGCCGGCGCTCGACGATCCGATTCCGCTCGACGACGTGAACTTCTTCGATCCGGCGATCAACGACTGTCCGTATCACGCCTACCGCACACTGCGCGACGAGGCACCGGTGTGGTACGACGAGCGTCTCAAGGCGTACGTCGTGACACGGCACGAGGACGTACTGGCAATCCTGCGCGATGCCGAACGCTTCAACAACGCTCAGCGGCGTGGCTCGCGTCCGCAGGTTCAGGCGCTCTACGAGGAGAAGGGTTGGGTGCCGGCGCGCACGCTCGCCGGCCGGGACGACCCGAACCACCGCGAGATGCGCCAGCTCTTCGACCATGCCTTCCGGCCGAAGAAGCTGCGCGCCCTGGAACCGCAGATCGAAGGACTCGCCCACCAACTGATCGACGACTTCATCGGGGCCGGGGAATGTGACTGGGTGCAGCAGTTCGCGGTGCCGCTCCCGCTGATCGTGATCGGAATGCAGATGGGTGCGGACCCCGACGACATCTGGCGGATCAAGGCGTGGACGGACGCGTGGGTGCAACGCCTCGGTCTGATGCAGACTCCCGACGAGGTGATCTGGTCGACCGAGATGGAGATCGAGGCGCAGCACTACTTCCAACCGATCTTCGAGCGGCTCCGCGAGTCGCCCGACGACACGCTGTTGTCGGACCTCGTGAACACGCCGATCCCGGAGTGGGGTCGGTGCCTCACCGACGAGGAGCTGCACGCCGAGATGATGGCCGACACGTTCGTCGGTGGCTCCGAGACGACCACGAACGCGCTGTCGGGTGGCGTGCGGCTGCTGATCGAACATCCCGACCAGTGGGACCGGCTCCGGAGCGATCCCGAGCGGTACCTGCCGGTGCTGGTCGAGGAGGTGCTCCGTCTCGAAGCGCCGGTGCAGCGTCTGATGCGGTCGGCCGCCGTCGACGTCGAACTGCACGGGGTGACCATCCCGGCCGGTTCGATGGTGCTCGTCGGCTACTCGGCCGCCAATCGCGACGAGCGGGTGATCGATGCTCCCGCTCGGTTCGACCTCGACCGCGACGATGCGAAGAAGCACCTGTCGTTCGGGTTCGGCACGCACTTCTGTCTCGGTGCTCCGCTCGCCCGGCGCGAGCTGTTGCTCGGGTTCACCGCGCTCGTCGATCGGATCGAGGAGATGTGGTTCCTCGACGACACCGATCTCACGATCGCGCCGAACTACTTCCTGCGGGCGTTGAAGGAGTTGCGGATCGGATTCCGGGCCCGCGCTGGCTGACCAGCGTGAACGCGGCGATTCCCGCGATCACGAGGCCCATGCCGACCACCTGGAGTTCGCGAACCTCCTCGCCGAGGATCAGGAAGGCGAAGAAGACGGCGAGCGCCGGTTGCGAGGTCTGCATGACCGTGATCGTCGCAATCGGGAGATGCTGCTGCGCGAAGGCGATGCAGCCGTGTGCGATCATGCCCGTGAGGATCGCCAGGACGGCCGCGACGAGCCACCCGCGGGCGGTCATCGGCCAGATCTCGTCGCCCGCCAACACGATCGCCATCGGAACGGTCGTGATCAGCCCGAGCGGCATCATGCACGCCATGAACGTGACCGTGTCGACGCCGGCCGCCCGGGCCCGCTTGGTGAACAGCAGGTAGCCGGTCCACGAGCACAACACGAGCAGCATGATCAGGTCGCCGCCCAGCGTGGCCGTCCCCGTCGGCGGCCCGAAGAAGAGCACCATCGCGACGCCGAGGATCGAGATCAGGCCGTAGCGCAGCGCCGACCAGTTCGGCTGCTCGCGAAAGAAGATCGCGCCGGCCGGAACGACGAGCAGCGGGGTCATCGTCGCAATGAACTCGACGTGGGCGATGCTCGTCTTCGTGACCGCGGTGAACAGCAGCGAGATGTTCATGCCGAAGAGCAGCCCGGCCGGCGCGACGAGCTTCCACGCCCGTCGATCGGGCATCGATCGACGCTGCCCGACCAGCACGATCCACCACGTCGCGACCGACATCCACATCCGCCAGAACGCGAGGACCACGCCGGTGATCCCGGTCCACTTCACGATCGGCGTCGACAGCGAGAAGCTGACGATCGCCGCCACCATCGCGATCAGCCCCGCGCGGGAACGGCCGTCCGCCACGTTCAGAGTCCCGGGAGGCCGAGCCAGGCATCGGCGGCCCGTGGATCGCCGACGATGTCGATGCACGATGGATCGGCGCGGCCCATCAGGACGAGCAGCAGGTCGGCTGCGGAGCCGCGCACAGCGGCGTCGCCCTTGCGGTGCTCGGCGGCGAGCCGGTACTCGCCGTCGTCGTTCCACGCGATCCACTCTCCGTCGCGGTCCGTGCAGTGGACGTGCAGGCTCGATGCGGGAACCGCGACCGACTCGCGGACGAAGACGCGGGGGAGTGCGAGGTCGAAGAACTCGGCGATGCCCTCGACGGCAGCGGCGGGTTCCAGCGAGGACGCGCCGAACGCCGCGACTTCGGCGTCCCAGCGGTGGATCATCGTCTCCTGGGCCTGGCGGCGTGCCCACACCCACACCTGCTGCTCGAGCCCGAACGGGTGCCAGGTCGGGTCCTCGGGTTGCCGTGTCTCGAGCGAGGCGATGAGGGTGCCGGCGCCATCGAGGAGCCACGTCCCGAGTTCGGCACCGGGTGCAGCGGGTGGCGGGAACGCGTACTCGACCGCTGCGGGTGCCTCACCGCCGACGATCGCCGTGGTCGCCCAGCGGTGGACCGCACCGGTGTGGGCGATCAGCTCGCGCAGGTCCCACCCGGGACACGCGTCGACGGGAGCGTTCAGGTCTCCCTCGCGTGCCGTACGCGCCATCCGGTCGACATCGGAGCGGATCGACGACAGGTACGGATCGAGCTTCACACAGACCGACGGTAGCCTTCCGGCCATGAGCCCTCTCGAAGCACTTGCCGGGGAACCCGACAGCGCGCCCGACAGCGAGCCGATCATCACGATCACGCCCGAGGCGATCGAGAACCTGCTGGCAATGCGTGACGACGAGCCGGACGGCGACCAGCTCGGCCTGCGCCTCGCGATCGCGTCCGAAGCCGGCGAGGACTTCCGGTACGACCTGTCGTTCGAGGAGTTCCTGAAGGCCGCGTTCACCGACGAGGTCCGCACTCACGACGGGCTCAAGGTCATCATCCCGGGCGACGACGTGGCGCTCCTGACCGGCGCCACGCTCGATCACACGTCGACCCAGGGGCTCGTGATCCGCAATCCGAACAAGCCCGAAGCACCCAACGTCGAGGGCCTGATCAACGACGACGCGCTGTCGGCGGAGGTCGAGGCGCTGGTCGCCGCCGAGGTCAACCCGGCGCTCGCCGCGCACGGCGGTTTCGTCACCTACGTCGGACACGACGGCGAGGGCACGGCGTACATGACCATGGGCGGCGGCTGTCATGGATGCTCGATGAGCAAGATGACCATGCTCGACGGGGTCCAGACGATGCTGTCCGAGGCGATCGACGAGATCGAGAAGGTCAAGGACCTCACCGATCACACCACCGGCGAGAACCCTTTCTACTCCTGATCGCGATTTGCTGCGTCCCGGCACCGGCAAATCGCGATTTGCGGGGGCCGGGACGCCGCACGACGCAGCAAATCAGCGGCGGAGCGGGGGCACGGTCTTGGGCGGCTGCTTGCGGGGCGGGAGTTCGGCGAGGACGCGAGTCGAGATCGCGGCGATCTCGGCGACCGCGCGCTCGAACGCCTCCTCGGTGGCTGTGGAGGTCTTCTGGACACCGGTGATCTTGCGGACGTACTGACGAGCACCGGCCTCGATCTCTTCGGCCGTCGCCGCCGGCTCGAGCCCGCGCAAGGTCGTGATGTTGCGGCACATCAGAGTGCCACCAGGTCGTGGGTCTCGGGTCGTTCACGGAGGTAGCTCGCCGCGTAGGAGCAGATCGGACGGATCGTGCGACCGTTCGTGCGGATCGACTCGACCATCCCGTCCATCAGGACGGCGGCAAATCCTCGACCGCGGTGCGCGGCGTCGGTCTCGACGTACGGAACGGTCACGACCGTGCCATCCAGGGAATAGTCGGCGAAGGCGACGACCTCGCGGCCGAGGAACAGCGTGAACCGGGACGATGCAGCGTCGTCGACGACGGTCAGATCAGGTGTGGACATGCGTTCAGCGTATCGGTGCGCTATGGTCATTCTCAATGAGTGAGAATCACGGCGATCACCACCATCGCCACGACGGTGCGCGACTGGCGCTCGCGGCGGGAGCGAACACGCTCTTCGCCGTGATCCAGGTGGTGGTCGGACTGGCCATCGGCTCGGTCGTGGTCCTGGCCGATGCCGCGCATCAGGCGGTGGACGCGCTCGGCCTGCTCACCGCGCTCGTCGCCGTCAACGTGGCCCGCCGACCGGCCTCGCGCGCCTGGTCGTACGGCTTCGGGAAGGCGGATGCACTCGGCGGGTTCGTGTCGGCGCTCCTGCTGCTCGGTTCGGTGACGTGGATCACGGTCGAGTCGATCCGCCGGTTGATCGAGCCCGAGCCGGTCGACGGCGCCGGTGTGGTGGCGATCGGTCTCGTCGCGATCGTGGTCAATGGTGCGGGGGTCCTGCTCGTCGGCCATGGCCACGGTGACGAGGCGATGTCGATGCGCGCCGCCCGGCTCCACCTGCTGACCGATCTCGCCGGTTCGGTCGTGGTGGTCGGGGCCGGTCTCCTCCTCGTCGCAACCGACCTGGCATGGATCGATCCGGTCGCATCCCTGGTCGTGAGCGCGGCGGTCCTGTGGTCGACCGTACGGCTGATCCGGTCCGCCACCTCGGTGCTCCTCGACGGATCACCGCCGGGGGTGTCCACCGAGCAGCTCGCGGCGCTCATGGGCGAACACCCCGACGTCGACCTCATCCATCACGTCCAGGTGCGATCGCTCGGCGGCGGCCGGCACACCGCATCGGCCCATGTGGTCGTGCACGGGGCGACGACCGTCCATCGCTCGCAGGAGATCATCGACGAGCTGGCTCGAGAGGTCGACGAGGTCCTGGGCATCGAGCACGTCACCCTTCAGGTGGAGTGTCCACACCATTGCGCGGAGTCCGGAAGTCTGTCGACGTGACAGGCCGCAACATCGGCGCGCGAGGTTCGGCGTCGACGACGTGCTCGAGCGGTGGGAGGGTCACGACGAGCTGTTCGGCGCGGCACTGGAGGAGATGGGCGGGCAACGACCGCCCGACGACGGCCATTCCCACGAGCGAGATCCGCATCGACGAGTGAGTCGATCGGCGGGTCCTAGATGTCGAGGGCGTGCTCGATGTCACGGAGCAGGTCGACGGTCTCCTCGAGCCCGACCGACATCCGGATGAGTCCGGCGCTGACGCCCGTCTCCTCCTGCTCCTCGGGGGTGAGGCCGGCGTGGGTCGATGTCGCTGGGTGGCACACCAACGTCTCGGGCCCGCCCAGTGAGGTCGCCACCCGGCAGAGCGCAACACGATCGAGGAACACCTCCGCTCGCTCCCTCGTTCCGACGTCGAACGAGAGCACGGTGCCGTACTGGAGGAGTTGTCGTCGAGCGATGTCGAACTGGGGGTGCTCGCTCAGACCCGGATAGTGCGTGGCACGAACTCCGGGGTGATCGGCGAGCATCACGGCGATCGAGCGGGCCGACTCGTTCTGCTGGCGGGTGCGGACGCCGAGTGTGCGGATGCCGCGCAGCGCGTTGAGCGCATCGAACGGGGACGGCGTGGCACCGTGCAGCACGGCGTAGGCCCAGATCTCGGCGAGCAGATCGGCCTCGCCGGAGATCACGCCCAGCGTCGCGTCGTTGTGCCCTGCGATCCCCTTCGTGGCCGAATGGAGTGAGATGTCGACGCCGTGATCGAGTGGTCGTTGTCCGAGAGGTGTGGCGAACGTCGAGTCGACGACTGTGAACGGCCCCTTGATCGCTCCCAACTCGTCGAGATCGGCCAGCTCGAGCAACGGGTTCGACGGTGTCTCCGCCAGGACGACCATGGTCCGCCCCGGTTGCACGGCGCCGGCGAATGCACCGGGTGTCCCGACGTCGACCAGGGTCGTCTCGATCCCGAGCCGGGCGCACGGGCCCTGGAGGAACGCAAGGGTTCCCGCGTACAGCTGACGCTGCGCGACGACGTGGCTGCCCGACGAGCAGAGTGCGAGCACCGTCGAGGCGATCGCCCCCATGCCGGACGCGAACGCCAGCGATTCCTCGGCCCCCTCGAGTTCGGCCATCGCCTCCTCGAAGGAGCGAACCGTCGGGTTGCAGTACCGGCTGTAGAAGTCGCCGTGGCGCACCGATGTGGCACGCCGGTGGGCATCCTCGAGGGATTCGGACTCCCACGTCGACGACGCCCAGAGGGCGGGAGCGAGCGAGGTTCCGCTCGCTGCGCGCCCGGCGGTGATCGCACGGGTCGCAGGTGAGGGTGGAACGGACTCCTCGGACATGGCGAGCAACCGTATCGTGGTCGTCGTGACCGACCGACTCGATCGCGATGCTGTCGCTCGCATCCTCGCGCGGGCGCAGGAGATCGACGACGCAGACCCCGACGACGGCGAGGGCATCGAACCCGACGCGCTCATCGAAGCCGCGACCGAGGTGGGGATCGACCCGAACGCCGTCCGGGACGCGTTGGCGATCGAAAGGTTCACGGTCGCCCCGCCGGGCAGACGGCGTCTCGATCGCCTCTCCGGACCCGCGTCGATCGTCATCGAACGCGAGGTGCCACTCACGGTCGTCGATTCGTTGGACGGCCTCGAAGCGTGGTTGACGTCGGTGCACCGGCTCGTGTGCGATCGCCGGGACCCCGGCCGGCTGAACGCCCGCCGACGCACCGATGCTTCTGCCCGGGTCGGACGCACGGTGTCCAGCTGGCGAGGTGACGGTCGACTCGCGGGCGTCGTGGCGCTCTCGGTGGAGGCGGTGCCGCAGATCGTCGGTTCGACCCCCGTCCACCCGCGGACACTCGTGCGCGTGCGAGCCGATCGTCACGATGCCCGCACGGTGCGGCTCGCGGGCGGTGGCACGGTGGGGCTGGCCGGCGTCGGGGCGGGCACGATGACCGCTGTTGCGACCGGAGTTGCCGTTGCGGCACCGGTGGTCGCACTCCCGCTCGTGGTCGGAGGGTTCGTCGTCGCCCGAACGGGACGCGGCCACGCCGATCGGCTGGAACTCGAGCTCGAACGACTGATCACGCTCGTCGCGCGCGGCGAGCGCCCGACCGGATTGCTGAGCCGCACGGTCCGGCGGGCCCGCCGGTCGGTCTCCTAGTTCGGGGCGACTGCGACCGTCAGCCGGCTCCGCTCCGCGCCGGAGGTGGCCACGATGGTCATCGAACGGTTCTCCATCACGTACACCCCGGCCAACGGGTCCGAGTCGTCGTTGACAGCCCAACCCTGTGCGAGAACGAGCGCTTCGTATTCGTCGTAGAGCACCTGGGCGTCGCGCGAACCGCCCTCGTACTGCAGGTCGTAGCGGGCGTCGGTGCCCTCGCCGCGCACGACCGCTCCGGTGAGCAGCATCCCCTCGAGGTCGGGTGTCGGGATGTTGGGGGGCCAGTCGGCAGGGATCGCGACGACCGGAGGATCGGTGGCCGGTGGTGTTTCCGCAGGGTCCTCGGTGGCGACGGAAACAGCGGCTCCTTCGACGTCTGTGCCTTCGCCCTCGTCGCTGCCGCCGCAGGCGCTGACCGAGAGGGTGGCGGCGATTCCGATGGCCAGGGCGGTGCGCGTGAGGATCATCATCGATCATGATGCCGACCCGGCGGGTGGTCGGTGCGGAATCGGTCGTGAGATTCGGTCATGCCCGCCGGTACGTTCGTAGCGGTGAGGAGCATGGTGGGTTTCGCATTCGACAACTCGTTCGTCCGCGACCTCGACGGTCTGTACGAGGAATGGACGCCGACGAAGGTCCGGGCGCCCGAGTTGGTGGTGTTGAACGATGCGCTCGCCCTCGAGTTGGGTGTCGAGCCCGATGCCCTGCGGACCCCCGCCGGTGTCGATGTACTCGTCGGCAACACCGTGCCCGATGGCGCTCGGCCCGTCGCCCAGGCGTACGCGGGACATCAGTTCGGTTCGTACTCGCCCCGGCTCGGCGACGGACGCGCGGTCCTGCTCGGAGAGGTGGTCGGTTCCGACGGTGCTCGACGTGACCTGCACCTGAAGGGCTCGGGTCGGACCACGTTCTCACGGGGTGGCGACGGGCTCGCCGTTCTCGGCCCGATGCTGCGCGAGTTCCTGATGTGCGAGGCGATGCACGCTCTCGGGATCCCGACGACGCGCGGCCTTGCCGTGGTGGCGACCGGCGAGGGCGTCGCACGCGAGTCGCTCCAACCCGGTGCGGTGTTCGTCCGCGTCGCGTCCAGCCACCTCCGGGTCGGGACCTTCCAGTACGCGGCATCGCTCGACGATCCCTCCGTGCTGCCGCGGCTGCTCGAGTACGCGATCGCACGCCACGCACCTGCCGCAGCTCTCGCCGACATCCCTGCGCTCGCCTTCCTCGAGACGGTGTCGGAGGCGCAGTCGTCGTTGATCGCACGGTGGATGCTCGTCGGGTTCGTGCACGGTGTGATGAACACCGACAACATGACGATCTCCGGCGAAACGATCGACTACGGACCGTGCGCATTCATGGACGCCTACGACCCGGCGACGGTGTTCAGCTCGATCGATCACGGGGGTCGCTACGCGTTCGGGAACCAGCCCCAGATCGCGCTCTGGAACCTCGCCCGACTCGCCGAACCGTTGCTTCCCTTCATCGACCCGGACGTCGACGTCGCCGTCGAGCGTGCCACCGCCCTCCTCGAGGGATTCCCCGCACGATTTCGGGCCCGGTGGGCCGAGGGCATGGCAGCGAAGCTCGGGGTCCCGGCGATCACCGACGACGATCCCGAACTGGCGGACGACTTCCTGTCACTGCTGCACCGGGCCGGGGCTGACTTCACGGCATCGTTCCGGTCGCTGGCCGGTGTGCTGCGGGGCGACAACGAGCCGTTCGATGCGTTGGTCGGCTCGGCGGACGGAATCGATGCCTGGTTGCGACGGTGGCGCGCCGCGGGTGCCGCGCATCCCGACCGGATGGATGCGGTGAACCCGATCTACATCCCGCGCAATCATCTCGTCGACGAGGCGCTCACGGCGGCGACCCACGGTGATCTCGAACCGTTCACGACGTTGTTCGAGGTCCTCCGGCATCCGTTCGTTGAACGCACGGGACTCGAGCGGTTCGCGCACGCGGCGCCCGACGACTTCGGCCGGGGCTTTCGCACCTACTGCGGAACGTGACCGATCAGGCGAGGAGGTCGATGACCTCGTCGTGCAGCAACCCGTTGGTGCTGATCGCCGTGTCGTGTTCGCACGTGGCCTCACCCAGGCGATCGGTGAAGCGTCCGCCGGCCGCCTCGACGATCGGCTTGATCGCGGCGAGGTCGTACCGCGCGACCCCGACTGCGTCGACCGCCACGTCGATCGCCCCCTGGGCCACGAGCATGTGCTGCCAGAAATCGCCCATTCCGCGGCTGCGTCGAGCGCGCTGCTGCAACGTGATCAGCTGTCCCGTGCGGCCCAGTTCGTCCCAGCCCCGGTTGTGCGTGACGCTCACCTGCGCGTCGGCGAGGGTGTCGACGAGTGACACCTCGAGATCACGCTCGACGCCGTGTGCGGACATCCGCGCCCCGAGGTGCGGCCCTCCCCACCACCGGAAACCCAGAGCGGGCGCCGACACGACGCCGAGCACGGGTCCTCGTTCGATGTGGGTCAGCGCGATCAACGTCGCCCAGATCGGAATGCCACGGACATAGCCCGACGTTCCGTCGATCGGGTCGATCACCCAGCACCACTCCGAGTCGATGTCGCCCGCGAGGCCGTGCTCCTCGCCGAACACACCGTGATGTGGTCGGGCGCGGATCAGTCCTTCGACGATCAGCGACTCCGCGTGCAGGTCGATCTCGGTCACCTCGGTCCGGTTGTGCTTCCAGTCGAGTGCGAAATCGCGGTCGATGAAGTGCGGGAGCGTGAAGAGATCCGCCGCGTCGGCCACGCGCCGCGCGAGTTCGAGTTCGTGGTGCAGGTCGATCGGGGTCACGACCTGGCTCCGAAGTCGGGAGCACGCTTCTCCTGCAGAGCGGCGAGGCCCTCTTCGGCCTCGGGACCCAGGAAGTTGAGCATCTCGTAGGCCAGCGAGGCTTCGAAGTTGGGGAGCGCCTGGCGGAGCCAGTGGTTGAGTGCGCGCTTGGTCAGCCGTGTGGCATGGACCGGGCCGGCTGCAAGCTTGCGGGCCACGGTGAGCGCGGTCGGCATCACCTCGTCGGCGGGGACGGCCTTCGACACGAGCCCGATCCGTTCGGCCTCGCGCCCGTCGAGGAAGTCGGCCGTCAGCAGGTAGTACTTGGCCTTCGCCATCCCGCACAGCAGCGGCCAGATCGCGACGGCGTGGTCGCCGCCGGCGACGCCGAGACGGATGTGACCGTCACTGAGTCTGGCCCCTTCGTCGATCACGCTCACGTCGGCCATCAGCGCGACCGCCAGACCGGCTCCGACGGCAACGCCGTTGATCGCAGACACGATCGGCGTGTCGCAGTCGATCATCGTGCGAACGATGTCGCCCGCCTCCCTCATGACGCTCATGGTCCGGGAGTAGTCTCCGACCTGCTCGGCGATCCAGTCGAGGTCGCCGCCCGCGGAGAACGCCCGTCCCGCGCCGGTGACGACCGCCGCACGGACGTCGGCATCGTCGTCGACGTCGCGGAACACACGCGACAACTGGAGATGCATCGCCCCGTCGGTCGCGTTCAACCTGTCGGGGTCATCGAGTGTGATCCGCAGGACCCCGCCCTCGATTCCGTCGGGCCAGTCGCAGCGGAGTCGGTCGTACGCGGCGTAGCGGTCGCTGGTCACCTGTCGAACACTAGACCGGGCCCTCGGATGATCACCCGAACGGGTGGTGCGATCGTCCACCCTGCACCGACCTCCTCGACCCGTCGCCGCTCGATCGGAGGGGCCCGACACGGAGCGGCCCCGACGCGGATGGGCTCGCATGGACGGTGGCGTCCGGGCGACCATCACCGGACGAGTCGGACCTGACACGATGGCGCGATGCGGATTCGAGTCGATGCGCCCGGCGCAGCCGAGGTCCGAGTCGTCACCTCGGGGCAGGACGGTCGCCCGCTCACCCTCGTGGGAAACGCCTGGGTCGGTGACGTTCCCGTCGGCGCTCGGTACGGCCTGATCGTCGACGACGGCGATCGCACCCTCGTCGACCCGGGTGCGACTGCGGTGTACTTCCCACCGACGCACGACCGCAACGCCGCCCGGCCCGGGCGACGACCGAATCACGACGTCGCCCCGCGTGCAGTGGCGACGCCGTGGCCGGCGTCGAGGACCGGCCGGCCGACCGTTCGTCCGCTGGTGGTGTGCGAGGTGCACGTCCGTGGCGCCACCAGGCGTCGTCCGGGATCGGGCGCGGGGACCTTCGCCGCCCTGGCAGCCGAACTCCCCCGGCTCGTCGAGCTCGGCGTCTCGGTCCTCGAGCTGTTGCCGGTGCACCAGTTCGACCCGGACGAGGGGAACTACTGGGGCTACATGCCGCTCGTGTTCGGTGCGGTCCATCAGCAGTACGCAGCCGGCGAGGACGCCAATCTCGAACTCGCCGAGCTGGTCACAGCGGCCCACGAACACGACATCGAGGTCTGGCTCGACGTGGTGTTCAACCACACGACCGAGGAGGACGAGCACGGCCCCACGTACAACCTCCGAGCGCTCGCGGACCGCCAGTACTACGTGCATGGCGAGGACCACTCCTACGTCGACGACGCAGGGTGCGGCAACATCATCGACACCGACTCGCCGATCGCCCGCGACCTGATCATGCGATCGCTCGAGCGGTTCGCGGACCTCGGTGTGGACGGATTCCGCTTCGACCTCGCGACGGTTCTCGCGCGCAATCCCGACTTCGTGCGCCACATCGGGGACTGGGCCGACGGGCGAGGGGTCCGCGTCGTCGCCGAGGCCTGGGACATGGTCCGGTATCACGTCGGGCGCGCCTGGCCCGATCGACGGTGGATGCAGTGGAACGGCCGCTACCGCGATGACATGCGCGGGTTCCTGCGGGGTGAGGACGGGCTGACCGCGTCGGTGATGCAACGCCTTCAGGGAAGCCCTGATCTGTTCGACGAGCCGATGCGGTCGGTCAACTTCCTCACCGCGCACGACGGGTTCACCCTCTACGACCTCGTCGCGTACGACCGCAAGCACAACGAGGCAAACGGTTGGAACGGGTCCGACGGCACGGACGACAATCGTTCGTGGAACTGTGGGTGGGAAGGCGATGACGGTGTCCCACCGCACGTGCTGGCGTTGCGCCACCGACAGCTCCGCAACGCGTGGGCACTCCTCCTGCTCAGCCACGGCACGCCGATGTTCGTGGCCGGCGATGAATTCGCTCGAACCCAGGGCGGCAACAACAACGCCTACAACCAGGACAACGAGACGTCGTGGATCGACTGGGATCGCCGAGAGGAGTGGATCGAGCTCGAAACGTTCGCACGCCGGATGGTCGCGTTCAGAGCGGAGCACTCCGTGCTCTGGCAGGACGAATGGTGGGCCGAGGACGTCGAGTGGTTCGGTGTGGCCGGAGGCCCTGATCTCGGAACGCACTCGCGATCGATCGCCTGGCACCTTCCCGGCCTCTACGTCATGGTCAACATGTGGTGGGAACCTCTCGACTTCGCCGTGCAGGCGGCGGGGCGGTGGCACGTCGCCATCGACACCACGACGGACGCGGGCTTCGTCGACGGGTCCGCGCCGGTGGCGGGGGCGGTCACCGTCGGGCCGCGTTCCGTCGTCGTGCTCACCGCCTAACGTCGGGACATGGATCTCGGAATCGAACGTCGGCGGGCGGCCGTGGCCGCAGGATCATCGGGGCTCGGCCTCGGCGCGGCGAAGGCGCTCGCTGCCGAGGGCGCGCACGTGGCGATCTGTGGTCGAGATCGCGACCGCCTCGATCGGGCCGTGGCCGCCGTCGGACACGGTGCGGTGGGCATCGTCTGCGATGTCGGCTCGGCCGACGGGGGAGAGGAGTTCGTCGTCACGGCCGCCGAGGCACTGGGTGGACCTCTCGAGATCCTCGTACCGAACGCCGGTGGCCCACCGCCCGGGACGTTCGCCACCACGCCGGTCGATGCATATCCGAGCGCGCTCGATCTGAACCTCATGTCGATCGTCGGCATGTGCAAGGCGGCGGTGCCCGGGATGCAGGAGCACGGATGGGGTCGGGTGGTCGCGATCACCTCGCTCTCGGTTCGCCAGCCGATCCCCAACCTCATCCTGTCCAACACCGCGCGCGCCGGGGCGACCGCGTTCTTGAAGACGCTCGCCCTCGAGGTCGCGGGCGACGGCGTCACCGTCAACACGGTGCAACCCGGCGTGCACGAGACACCGCGTCTTCGAGCGCTCTACACCGACGAGCAGAAGGCCCAGATCCGAATGGGGGACGCCGACGATTTCGGAGCGATCGTCACGTTTCTCTGCAGCGAGCAGGCGAAGTACGTGACGGGGCTGCAACTGCACGTCGACGGAGGAAGCTTCGGCGGTCTCCAGTGATCGCGCTCGCCGGACGCATCCGACGATCCGGTCCATGATCACGCCGGCGCCCGCGCTGCGCCGGGTTCGACCGGGCAGCAGCGTAGCGACGTCCTCCCGCCCCTCTCGGGGTTCCGCCCACTACCTGAGGCCGCTGTGGCAGGCTGTGCCGATGATCGCCGGGGGGACATCGTGCTGAAGGGAACCGTCGAGGCGTCGTTCCTGATCCTGCTGGTCGTCGTCGTCTTCGGGCCGGCGGTCGCGGAGCGCTTTCGCGTCCCTGCGATCATCGGGTTGATCTTCGGTGGGACACTGTTCGGACCGTTCGTGTTGGGCTGGTTGGAGGCCGACGAACTCGTCACCGAACTGGGCGCGATCGGGATCTTGTACCTGATGTTCGTCGCCGGGATCACGTTCGACATCCAGGCCTTCAACATCAACAGGCGCAGTGCCATGACCTACGGTCTGCTGGGCTTCGTCCTCCCGTTCGGCTTGACCGTCGTCGTCGGTCTGGCCTTCGGCGCAGGGTTGCTCGCGTCGTCGCTCGTCGGGGCCATGTGGGCCTCGAACACGCTCGTGGCGTACCCCGAGGTGCAGAAGGCGGGCCTGCAGAAGAACCGTGCCGTGAGTGCAGCGGTCTCCGCCGGAGTCGTTGCCGACCTGCTCTCGTTGACGGTGCTCGCCGTCGCCACCACCACCGCGGTGATCGAATTGGAACCACTCGACGACCAGTTCGGTCGGCGTGTCAGCGATCTGCTCTCGGACCAGCCGATCGAGCCGACCACGCCCGACCCGACGCTTCCGTTGTGGATCGCACTGCCGTTGCTCGTCGCATTCTGCCTCTGGCTGTTGCCGCGGCTGACCGAGGTGTTCTTCGTTCGCGTCGGACGTTCTCGGATACAGCGGTTCGTGTTCGCTCTCGCCGGGATGTCGGCGGGCGCAACCGTGGCCCTGCTCGGCGGCGTCGAAGGACTGATCGGCGCGTTCCTGGCCGGTCTGGGGATGAATCGCCTGGTACCGAACCGCGGCCTGCTGATGGAACGCATCGAGTTCGTCGGTGCGGCGATCTTCGTCCCGACGTTCCTGGTGTCGATCGGGCTCAACATCGACCCGACGTTGCTCGTCGATCCCGCCACCTTGGGGTTGGGGCTCCTGTTCACCGGCTTCGTCGTCGTCGGCAAGGCGAGTGCCGCGGCGATCACGTCGAGGATCTTCGGGTTCTCCGGCGCCGAGTTCGGCCTGATGTCGTCGCTGTCGTTCGGCCAGGCCGCATCGACACTCGCGATCGCGCAGGTCGGGCTCAGCCTGGGGATGTTCGAGCAGATCGTCGTGAACGCAGCGGTGATCGCGATCGTGGTGACGGCGTTGATCACCTCATACGGCACGCGGTTCTTCGCGGATCGGGTGCCGCGTCCCACCGACGCCGTCGAGTCGATCGGCGCGACGGTGATGCTCGACATCCGCGAGCACGGATCCGATCCCACGTGCCTTGCGTCGGTGGCGGCGGCGATCGCCGAACACGACGCCGGCGTGGTGATGCCGTACCTCGTGACCGACCCGGGCGGGTTGAAGTCGGGAGCGTCGTTGATCGACGCCGCCACGGCAACGCTGTCGCGCCGCGGTCTCGACGCCGAAGGAATCGTACGCGTCGACGAATCGTTCGAATCGGGGACGGTGCACCTCGTGGAGGAGCGCTCGGCGTCGTTGGTCGTCCTGTCGTGGGCAGGGCCGAAGTTCGCCAGCGACTATCTGCTCGGGAACAACGTCGACGGCATCGGCGAGCGGTGCCCGGTTCCGGCGATGGCGGTTCGCGTGCTGCGAGCGTGGGACCGGGTCGTGGTGTTCGTCGGCAAGACGGACACTCCGTGGCGACTCGAAGATGCCCGACTCGCGGTCGACAGCGCTCGTCGGCTGGTTGCGGATGAACACAAGCTCGTCGTCGTCACGTTGTCCGGCTCGGACGCTCCGCCGTTCGTCGCCGATCTCGCCGACACGGACGGGATCGAGATCGTCGCTCGTCGGGAGTTCGACCTGGCACGACTGTCGACGACCGACCTCGTCGTCGCACCGGCACACATCATCCGCGACATTCCGCCGCGCACCGGCTGGAGGACGAGCCGATCGCTGGACGACCTCAATGTGGTGATCGTCGCAGGCGCTCACCGGCTGTCGATCTCGAAGGGCGTGGCGCGCCAATCGATCGAGCCGAGGCCGGTGTGACGGGAATCGAGAGCGGCACTCCCGGCCTGCCGTTCGGGCGGCGGCGCGTCAGGCGAGACCGAGAGCGACGACACCGAGCCGGATGTGGTGCTCGAAGAGCGCATCGGCCGGGTCGAACGTGTTGTCGAACGTGCCGAACGACTCGAAGCTGACGATCCCGAACAGCTGAGCCCACAGCGTCACGCCGAGCGCGAGGACGTGGTCATCGATGTCGAGGTCCACGTCCTCCGTCAGGGCTGCGAACTGCTCGGCGAGCTGCGGGTCGAGCGGTCCGTCGACCCGCAGCCCCAACCCGGATCGATCGATGTCGGCGGCGAGGTGGAGGAAGACGCGAGGGACTCGGACCGCCGGATCGATCGTGTCGTCCGGTGCCGCGTAGCCGGGGACGGGCGAGCCGTAGATCAGTGCGTATTCGTGGGGGTGGGCCCGGGCCCAGTCCCGCACTGCCCGGCAGATCGCGGCGTACCGTCCGGCGAGATCGTCGCGGTCCACGTCTGCCTCGCGATCCTCGACGGTCTGGCCGAGCTCGTCGTATGCCTCGATGATCAGTCGCGTCAGGAGCGCGTCGCGGCTCGGGTAGTAGCGATAGAGCGCGCTCGACGCAAGGCCGAGGTCGCGTGCGATCGCGCGGACCGACAGCGCGGCTGCGCCTGACGCTGCGAGGTGCGTGCGGGCCACCCGACCGACGTCGTCCAACAGCGCGGCGCGCGCCTGCGCACGCACACCCCGTGGTTTGCTCGTCGTCATGAGCCCAGTGTGACACAAACGAGAGCAGTGCTCTTGATTCGCGCTCCGAGAAGGAGCAGGATGGCATTCGAGAGCACCGCTCTCGAATTGTCTCGGATCAAGGAGTTCCTCATGGACAGCACCACCAACTTCCACGTCGTCGTCGGCGCCGGCGTGATCGGCGCCGGCGTCGCCACCCGCCTGGCTGACGCGGGCGCACGCGTTCTCGTCGTCACGCGCTCCGGAAACGGGCCCGATCATCCGAACATCGAGCGCATCGCAGCAGATGCGACCGACGCCGGGCGCCTCGCGGCTGTCGCATCGGGTGCCGCGACCATCTTCAACTGCGCCAACCCGCCGTATCCGAAGTGGGCGGAGCAGTGGCCGCCGCTGTCGACGAGCCTGATCGCCGCCGCAGAGGCGACGGGAGCGCGACTCGTGGCGATCAGCAACCTCTACGGGTACGCCGCCGACAGCTCGCCGATGCGTGCCACCGACGAACTGGACCCACCGACGCGGAAGGGGGCGATCCGGGCCGCGACGTGGCACGAGGCTCTCGCAGCCCACGAGGCCGGTCGCATCGAGACGACCGAGGTGCGAGCCTCCGACTTCATCGGACCGGGGGTCGGCGCCAACGGACACGTCGGCGACCGATTCGTTCCCCGCGTCCTGGCCGGCAAGAGCGTCTCCGTTCTCGGTCGATCCGACGTGGTGCACAGCTGGACCTATGTCGACGACGTCGTCACCACTCTCGTCGCCGTCGCCGGCGACGACCGGGCGTTCGGTCGAGCCTGGCACGTGCCGACCGGTGCGCCGCTCACGGTCGAACAACTCGCCGCCGCATTCGCATCCGCCGCGGGGATTCCGCCCGTCGAGGTGAAGACCATCCCTCCGACGCTGCTGAAGCTGGCCGGCATCGTGAGCCCGATGGTCCGCGAGCTCCCCGAGCTGCTGTACCAGTTCGAACGTCCATTCGTCATCGACGCCACCGACACGACCGAGGCGTTCGACATCGTGGCGACGCCGCTCACCGAGCAACTGCGGGCGACGATCGAGTCGTACCGTCGGCCCACACCCAGCGCCGACTCCGCCCGTCGCGTCGCGGTCTGATGTGCGGCGTCAGTTGCCGACGCTCGCCGACGGAACCTGGATCTCGTCGTCGGGTCGCTCGAGTTCGCCGTCGTCGCCGGGCAGCTCGTCGAGGCGACGTTCGATCCGATTCCAGACGAGAAAGCTGATCCCGACGATCGCCCAACCCCCGAGCGCGTCGGCCAGATAGTGCTCGCCGAAGTACATCAGCGCGACGGCCATCGTGACGGGGTAGGAGAGGAGCGCCCACCGAACCCAGGTCGGCTGGATCCGAGGCCAGAAGAACACCACGACGAACAGGGCGTACGCCGAGTGCAGCGACGGCATCGCGGCCACCTCGTTGGCCCAGTCGCGTCCCACGTCCCACGCCTGGACGAAACCGTCGAGGCCGATGTGGCGCCAACCGTTTCCGGTCGGGCGGCGCAGGGGAGGGAGTGCGTCGAACTCGTAGCCCGAGCGGTTCTTGCCGCCGGCGGCCATCCACGGCGGGGCGGTGGGGAACAGCACGAACATGGTGCACGCCAGGAGGATGACCGTGGCGAACCGGCGCATGTAGCGCACCCATTGATGGCGGTCGCGGAGCCAGAGGATCGCCATGACCAGGGGCGGAAGAATGAAGTGCGAGTAGTACACGAACGACGCGAGGACGTCGTACCAACGGACGGTGCCGGGCGGGGAGAGGAACCTCTCCTGGAGTTCGACGACGCCGTCGGCGCCGAACAGCAGGAACCGGTCGATGTTGCGCACCGACTCGACCTGGACGGGCATGCCGAGTCCGTCCGCGATGCCACGACTCTCGTCGTACGCGATCCACATCGCCACGAAGAAGCCGAGATCTCGACCCGTCCGCAGCCACTCGTGCGCCGGCCGGCCGACGCTCGCCACGCACAGGAAGATCGCGAACGACCAGAGTACCGAGATGCGATCGATGATGATCCCGTTCGCGAAGAACCACCACACGTAGACCACGCCGTAGATCGCGATCAGCGACCAGCGGATCTTCTCCCATCCGACACCGAGTGCACGGAGCGCGGCGCTGAAGCCGACGACGAGCAGGGCGAGCACGACCGAGTACCACAGGACCCGCCACAGGCCCCCGGTCGCCAGTCCGATCAACATCGGCCAGACGTTACTTGCCCGTCACGCTCGGTTCACCGCAGATGTTCGTTGGTGCCAGGCACCAACGAACATCTCGACGAACGTCGGTTCAGGAGGCGCTCGCCTCTTCGAGGGCGCGCCGGGTGAGGACACGCGCGAGGTGCTCGCGGTACTCGACACTGGCGTTGAGATCCGACGTGGGGTCGCACCCTTCGGCAGCCTGGGCGGCGGCGTCTTCGATCGACGCGCCACTCGCGAGTGCCTGCGCGACGCCGGTCGCGAGGATCGGCGTCGAACCCATGTTGACGAGGCCGATGCCCGAATCGCCGTTGCGTCGCCACGCCGCCACCCCGACGATCGCCCAGTCCTGGGCGCGGCGGTTGAACTTCTGGAAGCTCCAACCTGCGCCGTTCATCTTCGGCACGCGGACTTCCGTCAACAGCTCGTCGGCGGCCAGATCGGTGGTCAGGAAGCCCTTGTAGAAGTCTCCCGCAGCGATCTCACGCCGTCCGTTCGGGCCCTGTGCGACGTAGGTGGCAGCGAGCGCCAGGGTCGTGGCGGGGAGATCGGACGCGGAGTCGCTGTGGCAGATCGAGCCCCCGATCGTGCCGCGGTGACGGACCTGGGGATCGCCGACGTGGGACGCGGCGTGGGCGAGCAGCGGGACGTGCTGCTTCAAGACGTCGGAGTTCTCGACGTCCATGTGCCTCGTCATCGCCCCGATCGCGATGGTGTCGCCGTCTTCGCGGATGTACGAGAGGTCCGTGAGACGCCCGATGTCGATCAGCACGCTCGGCTGCGCGAGGCGCAGCTTCATCAACGGGAGCAGGCTGTGCCCGCCCGCGAGGAACTTGGACTCGTCGCCGTGTTGACCGATGAGGCTGATCGCCTCCTCGGCGGAGTCGGCGCGGACGTAGTCGAATGCTGCGGGGATCACGGCTGGTTCTCCTGGGTACTGGTTGGGTTTGACGTGCGGGCTTGTTGGATCGCGGCCCAGACCTTGTTGGGGCTGGCGGGCATCTGGATGTCGCGGACGCCGAGGCCCGCGAGGGCGTCGATCACGGCGTTCATCACACAGGGTGCGGCACCGATGGTGCCGGCCTCGCCGACACCCTTGACGCCGAGCGAGTTGGTCGGCGATGGCGTGATGCTCTCGCCGACGGTGATCGAAGGGACGTCGCTGGCGGCGGGGACCAGGTACTCGGCGAGGCTCGAGGACCGGAGGTTGCCGTCGGAGTCGTACGCGGCCTCCTCGTAGAGCGCTTGGGCCAGACCCTGGATCACGCCACCGTGGACTTGGCCGTCGACGATCAGCGGGTTCACCTTGTTGCCGCAGTCGTCGACCGCGACGTACTTCAGGACGTCGATCGCACCCGTCTCGGTGTCGACCTCGACGACGCACATGTGGGTACCGAACGGCCACGAGAAATTCGGTGGATCGTAGGTGACCTGCACCTCGAGGTTCGGTTCGACGTCGTCGGGCAGGTCGTGCGCGGTGAACGCCTCGAAGGCGATGGCGGCGAGGGGCATCTCCTTGTCGGGCGATCCCTTCACCCGGAACACACCTCCGGCGAATTCGAGATCGTCCTCGCTCGCTTCCATCTGGTGCGCTGCGATCTTGCGCGCCTTCTCGATCACCTTGTCGCAGGCCATGCCGATCGCGACTCCGCCGACCGGCAGTGAACGCGACCCGTAGGTGTCGAGGCCGAGGGGGGCGATCGCCGTGTCGGAGTGGAGCACGTCGACATCGGCCGGGTCGACCCCGAACTTGTCGGCGGCGATCATCGACCACGCGGTCTCGTGGCCCTGTCCGTGTGGCGCGGTTCCGGTGACGACCTGGATCTTCGAGGTGGGGAGCACGCGCACGGTCGCCGACTCCCAGCCTCCCGCCGAGTAGTTCAGCGAGGCCAGCACTCGCGACGGAGCGAGGCCGCACATCTCGAAGTAGGTCGACACCCCGATTCCGAGCCGCCGCGTGGCGTCGGGGGTGTTCCGTTCGGCCTGCTCTGCGCGCATCGCCGCGTAGTCGAGGATCCCCTCGGCCACCGTCGCGGCCTTGTCGTGGTCGCCCGAGTCGTAGACCAGACCCGTGTACGCCTCGTACGGGAAGGACTCCTTCGGGATGAAGTTGCGGCGGCGCAGCTCGAGCGGGTCGATGCCCATCTTGCGGGCGAGGGCATCCATCGCGTGCTCGATCGCGTAGGTCGCCTCGGGTCGCCCGGCGCCGCGGTAGGCGTCGGTCGGCGTCATGGTCGTGAACACCGATGTGCACGAGAAGTCGAAGGCCTTCGGGATCTCGTAGACCCCGCCGTAGAGGAACGCGCCGAGCAGCGGCACGCCGGGGGTGACGAGCTGGAGGTAGGCGCCCATGTCGCCGATCAGCCGGATCCGGAGGCCGGTGATCCTGCCGTTCTCGTCCGCAGCCAGCTCGATGTCCTGGATCTGGGCCCGACCGTGGATGGTGGCCTGCGTGTTCTCGCCCCGCTCCTCGTTCCAGCGGACCGGGACCTTGAGGGTGCGGGCGAGGTGGACGCACAGGAGTTCCTCGGCGTAGACGTTCAACTTGGAGCCGAATCCACCGCCGACGGCAGGGCAGACGACGCGCATCTGGTGCTCGGGGATCCCGAGGGTCAGCGCGGTCATCACCTTGAGAATGTGCGGCACCTGCGTCGCCGAGTAGAGCGTCATGTCGCCGCCGAACGGCTGTGGCATCGCAACGACGGCGCGCGGTTCCATCGCCATCGGGATCAGCCGCTGTTGGACGTAGCGTTCCTTCACGACGTGGGCCGACTCGTCCATCGCCTTCTGGCAGTCGCCCTCGTTCTCCTCGATCACGAGGGGCCAGGTGTAGGAGACGTTCGTGCCGAGCTCGTCGTGGATCACGACGTCGTCCTGCAGCGCCTCCTCGAGATCGATGACCGCGGGAAGCGGCTCGTACTCGACGTGGATCGCCTCGAGCGCATCGCGCGCGATGGCATCCGAGGTCGCGAGGACACACGCCACGCCGTCGCCGACGTAGGCGGCCTTGTGTACGGCGAGTGGATAGTGCGCCGGGTTCTTCATGTCGTCGGTGACCGGCCACGCACACGGCATCGGCGCCGCCCACTGGTCGGCGAGGTCGGCGCCGCTGTATGCATGCAGCACGCCGTCCATCGCGAGGGCACCCGACACGTCGACCGAGATGATCTTCGCGTGCGCGTACGGGCTGCGGAGCACGGCGAGGTGCAGTGCGCCGGGCACCTTCATGTCGTTGGTGAAGACGGCCTCACCCGTCAGCAGGGCCGGGTCTTCCTTGCGGAGCATCCGCTGGCCGAGCACGCCGTTGCCTGCCGCGATCGACTCCTCGCTCGCCTGCATGTTGTCGATGACTGTCATTGCTGGACCCCCATCCAATTCTGCCCGCCGGCTGTGTGTGAATACGTCAGTTGTGTACCGGTCAGGCGTTGGCCGCGGCCAGCACCGACTTGACGATGTTGTGGTAGCCGGTGCACCGGCAGAGGTTGCCTTCGAGCCCGATCCGAACCTCTTCCTCGGTGGGGTTCGGGTTCTCCTCGAGCAGGCTCGTCGCCGCCATCACCATGCCGGGTGTGCAGTACCCGCACTGCAGGCCGTGGTTCTCCATGAACGCCTGCTGCATCGGATGCAGCGTGCCGTCCGCCGCTGCCATCCCCTCGATCGTGGTCACCTCCATGCCGTCGGCCTGGGCGGCCAGCACGGTGCAGCTCTTGACCGCCTCGCCGTTCAGGTGGATCGAACAGGCGCCGCACGATGACGTGTCGCAACCGATGTTCGTGCCCGTCAGCCCGACGTGCTCGCGGATGTAGTGGACGAGCAACGTGCGCGGCTCGACGTCATGCGTGTGCTGTTGGCCGTTGACTGTGATGGTGACGTCCACGGAAACCCCCGATGGTGTGGTGAATGGTGTGGAGAACAAGTGATGTCGCACGCCCTGTGACGCGCGTCTCCATCATGCCTCATCCGCGACCGCCTGGCGAACGGGAGCTGATCTGGAACATCGATTGTCGTGCTCGGCGCAGAAGCCGACGACCACGAAGAGCGTCACGCGTGTTCGGAATCAGCGCGGATCGTGGGACCATCGTCGGTCGATGGGGCAACGTCGACACCGGTGACACCTTGACACCCGGCCGCCGGCGGCTCGGACTGGGGGTCGAGCCGATGAGTTGCCCTCCGAACGGATTCCAGACGGGTGAAGGGCTGATCCGGCTCGAACCAGGCCGATCGGTGAGGACGACATGGGGCGTGAAGTTCATTCCGGCGCCATGGAGCGGGTGAGCCGTCGACGAGGCCCCGGCACACACCTCGAGCAGTTCGATGCACACCGGTGGAAGGACGTGCTCGACGAGGCAGTCTTCAGATGTCGTCGCCGTCGAGCACGGCGTCGACGAAGACCGTCACGTCGGCGAGCACCTCGTCCGAGTTCGTCTCGTTGAACACCTCGTGTCGGGCACCGGGGTACGTGTGCTGCCGGAACGAATCGCCGCGCAGCTTCTCGATACCCACGCGCGTTCCTTCCATGGGGACGAGTTGATCCTCCTCGCCGTGCACCCACATCAGCGGTAAGGCGCCCACGGAAGCGTCGGCGTCGATTGCCGCGATCATGGCTGCCATCGCCACGACCGTTGGCCGCTTGAAGGGGCCGTGCCAGACCAGCGGATCCGCCGCGTACGCCTCGCAGACGGCCGGGTCGCGCGACAGCACCTCCGGTGGGAGCGGATCATCCGGCATCTCGTCGAGCGCGAGCAACTGGGGGATCAGTTCGAACGCGCCGATCACGGCGGCCGACAGAACCAGTGCCGTCAACTTCTCGCCGTACACCTGGGCGTAGCGGGCAGCGATCATGCCGCCCATCGAATGGCCGATCATCACGAGCGGGAGATCGGGCCACACGTCCTGTGCCTGTTCGACGAGACGGTCGAGGTCGGTGACCACGTCGTCGAAGTTCGACACGAGGACCCGTTCCCCGTCGCTCTTGCCGTGACCCAGGTGATCGAGGCCGTAGACCACGGCACCGTCGGCGATGAGCGCGGCGGCAACGTGATCGTAGCGCCCGATGTGCTCGCCATAGCCGTGGACGAGCACCGCGACGTATCGCGGATCATCGGTGGCGCTCAACCACGAGCGTGCCGCGATCTCGCCCTGCGTACCGTCGAACGTCCATTCCTCCACGTTGTCGGGGATCTGCGCACTGACGTCATTCATGTCACTCATGTCCTGGTCTCCTGGCCTCTGTGATGTTGCCCCCCGATGTGGAGAGGTCGTGCCGCCGCTCTCGTCGGACAGTTCGCAGCCCCGATTCTGGGACACCCGGCGGCACACCGCAAGAACGACGAACCGATCCGGTCTGGATCTCGGGGTGGCTCAGCTGTTGAAGAACGCCGCGAGGAAACCCAGTTCTTCGGGCGCCCCCGGAAGGGCATCTGCCACGGCGTCACCTCGCCCGGCCAGAGCGTCGATTGCGGCCGGCATCGCGCCCGAAATCGGAGCCGCACCGACCGGCACCTCGGCGCTGCCGAGAAAGCCTGCGTCACAACTCACTTCGATGGTGCGCAGGCCGACACCACGGAGCTGAACCGTTGCAGAGATCGACTGCTCGAACGTCATCGACGGCACCAACGCCATCAGGAGTCCGTACAGGCCGACGAGACGTTCCTCCTCTTCGGTGGACGGTGCCGGCAGCCCGAGAGGAAGCAACACGTCGCGTTCGTGGAGCCACGAATCCCACAGCACGTGCGCCACGTTGACGGTCCAGTGAGCGGTGCCATAGACCGTTCTGTCGCGAGAGTTGTCCCCGGCCGCGAGGCGATCAGCGACACCTGCCCGAAATACCGTCGATGCTGCTGTGAACCGGTCCATCGTGTCCACCGGCGACTCGCCGTCGGAGGCGGCCAACCATGCGTCGGGCGTCGATCGTGGATCGAACGCGTCCTTGCCCAGTGCCGGCTCACGGTTCATCGCTGCCGCCCCTCGTTCCACGACGTCGGCCACGTGCCGCACGGTGTGATGCACGGTCCATTCCTTGTTGCGTGACGGGCTCTCCCACTGCGCCGGAGCGAAGCCCTGCCAGTTGTCGAGGAGACGCTGATGGTGTGCCCGCAACAGGGCCCCGAGCTCGTCGGCGTCGAGTGAGAGTCCATCGCCGATCGAGACACTCCAGTTGCGTGCCATCGCATCCATGTCGTGAAGGTAGTGGCTTCGCAATGCGACCTGCGGCGGCGACGACGTCTCACTTCGGACTCGTTCCGTTCGGAGGTGCCGTCACGCGCCCGAGCGGCCGACGACAGGCGCGGAACGTCTGGTGACGCCACCCGGTCGTCGGTGCACACCTGACGATGGGGCATTTGCCCCTACCGGGTTCGGAGTGCCCGACCGAAAATCGAGACGCGAGGGTTCCGAGAGTCGAGCCCACGCCGCGAGATCGGAGGACAGCCGGAATGACGACGGAAATGCACAGCACGCCAGAAGAGCGCGCCGCCAAGCGCGTGAAGGACAGGACCGACGTGATGTGGCACGTTGCCACGTACGTGATCGTCAACGTCTTCCTGTGGTTGATCGTCCCCCAGGCCGCGTTCTGGGTCACGATCGGATGGGGCATCGGATTGGCGTTCCACGTTGCGTATTACTTCATCGGTGACGACGGGCCCGAGAACCCTCGTTATCAGAAGTACCTCGCGGAGGAACGCGCACGCGAACAGCAGGACCAGACCTGAGCGGGCTGATACCCGGCGACGTCGCACGTCCGGCGCGCTCGCCTCTCGGCAGCGAAGCACGACGAGGTGTCCGGCTCTGCGGACGGGCGGGAATCCGGCGTCTACTCCGAAACGGGTGTTCCCCCGAAGGCCACTCGACCCCGGGCGTCCGCGCCGAAGATGACATGGGTGTTCTCCGATCGCACCCCGGTCACCGCAGCCACAGCGGCGCACACCCTCGGGGCGACGGCAGCGAAGTCGTCTGGCCGCGGGTGGCGCCGAGCTGAGATCGTGACGAACACGGGCGCGACATCGTCGGGGACGGATCCACCCGACTCGGCGTAGCGATGTCGCCCCAGCAGTCGAAGGCGGACCCACGTGCGGCCGGGATCGGCGCCGAGCGCCTCTCCGATCGCGTCGGCGAGTCGGGAGGCGAGTTCGTCGGACACCTCGTCGTCGGTGACCATCTCGACGTCAACGATCGGCACCTGAGCACAGTAGTTGTGTTCCGAGCGAACGGGTTCGGGTCTGCTCAACGCGAGCGGACTCGCGGATCGATGATGCCGTAGGCGATGTCGACGATCAGATTGACGACGATGACGATCACGACGAGGAAGGTGACGACGCCGAGCACGACGGGTGTTTCCTGATCCCGCGCGGCTTGTACGAGTAGTTGGCCGGCACCGGGGATCGAGAACACGGTCTCGACGACCGCGGTGCCGGCGAGGAGCACTGCGATGTCGGAACCGAAGTAGCTCACGACGGGCACGAGCGAGTTCCGCATGGCATGGATCCCGACGACTCGGCGCCGGCGCAACCCCTTGGCTGTCGCCATGCGCACGTAGGGCTCCTGCAGGCTTTCGATGAGCGTTGCGCGGAGCAGGCGGGTGAGGCTGGCGAGTGACAACAGACCGAGAATCAGGCCGGGGAGCACATAGGACCTCCACCCGTCGTAGGTGCCACGACGAGGAAACCAGCCCCAATCGACGCTGAGGTACCACCACGCCAGCGGTGCGATCACGACCGCAGGAACCGAGATCAGCACCAGCGTCGCAACCATGATGAAGCAATCGGCGAACCGGCGATGCCACATGGCCGCGAGAAAGCCTGCGATGCCGCCGACCACGACCTCGAGGCCCACCGCGATTCCGACGATTCGAATCGTGTGTGGGAGCGATGCCTTCAGCAGATCGGATGTCTCGACACCGGTGAAGCTCGAACCGAAGTCGAACCTCAACACGTCGATGAGGTACTTGACGTACTGGATGAGCAGCGGGTCGTTCAGGTTGTACTGCTCGCGCAGTGCCCGGTTGACTTCTGGTGGTTGTGGTCGGAAGCCGGTGAGAGCGCGAATTGGGTCACCGGGCATCGCGAACACGAATGCCCATACCAGGAACGTCGCGCCGAGGAAGACCGGTACAGCCATCGCGAGTCGACGCAAGACATAACCTCTCATCGGAGTACCGCCTCGCACGGTATCTCGGAGTCCGTCGCTCGATCGCCTCGTTCACCGCCCCGCACGATTGCCACAGACGAGGACCCTCGGTCGGGCGCCACGCAACCGGAGATATCGCACACTTTCGGTCTCGTTTGCCCGGCCGGTCCCGGGGTGCAGCCGTCTACAACCGTCTCGTCGCCTCGCGCGCGGTGAGCGGGGCGAGGACCTCGCGGTGCGTCTCGACGTAGGTGCGCACCGCATCCGGGTCCGTCCGGGAGTACTCGCGCAGCGCCCACCCGATCGCCTTGCGGATGAAGAACTCCGCGTCGCCCGCACGGTGTGTCGAATAGCGGAAGAGCCGGTCCGCGTCGGTGTCGGCGCCGAATCGCAACTGGTGCAGGATTGCGACGCGGGCGAGCCAGAAGTCGTCGGCATCGATCCAGCGGTCCAGCGTGGCCAGGAGTTCGGGATGGGCGCGCACCATGGTGCCCACGGTCGGCGAGGCGAGCGCGTCGACGGTGTCCCACCACGAGTCGGTGGTGACGAAGTGCTCGATGTCGGCGAGGTGGTCGGCTCGCAGTCGTTGTCGGTTCGCACGCAGCAGGTCGCCGGCGACGTAGTGGAACTCGCGCTCGGGCTGCGCCCTGAGCTCGTGGGCGCACGCGACCACCTCGTCGACCGGCTCGTGTGTCGACGCCGTGATCAGCTGTTTCGATGCCCGACGTCGGGCGGGGGTCTTCACGCCCAGAAAGCGGAACCGGTCCTTCATGTAGGCGGCCATGGGGGCGGCGTCGGCCTCCACCGCAACACGTTCCAGCTCGTGTCGGAGTCGATCGATCTGTGCCGCCTGGTCCATCCGGCCGGTCCGACGGGTCAGCGGATCCGCTGCGTGGAGGGGTGCGGTGTGGTTCCGTCGGGGTGGAAGATCGTGGACAGCGCCTCGATCCCGTCGACCAGGCGTGGGCCCGGCCGGACCACGAGTCCGTCCGCGTCGATCGCCCAGACCTGGGCACGACTCGGAAGTCGGTCGAGCACCTCGCGGGCCTGCGTTGTCGCGTCGTCGAGGCCGAACCCGCACGGTGCGACGACGACGATGTCCGGGTCGTGCCCGCGAATCGTCTCCCAGTCGGTCGGCACGGATCGTCCGCCCGGCTCGGAGAGCATCGGCTCACCCCCGGCGGCGACGACGAGGTCGGGCACCCAATGACCGGAGAGGAACGGCGGCTCCTGCCATTCGAGGACGAAGACCCCCGGCCGCTCGCGCCCGACGATCCGCTCCGCCACGGCGGTGGTCCGTCGACGCAGGACCTCGACCAGCGCCGCGGCGCGCTCGGGTACCGCGAGGACGTCGCCGACCTCGGTGATGGTCGCGAGGACGTCGTCGAGCGTGTGCGGGTCGAGCGTCGTCACCTCGGCCGTACAGCCGAGTCGGGCGAGCGCGGCGTCGGCATCGCCGGCGGGGAGTGCGCAGACCCGACAGAGGTCCTGGGTCAACACGTGGGTGGGGTCGCAGGCTCGGAACCGTGAGTCGTCGAGACGGTAGAGATCCGCTCCCGCGGCGACCTTCGCCCGGACGATCGCATCGATCGCCTCCGGAGCGAGTCCGTCCGTGTCGAGGCCCCCGACCACCACCGCGCGCTCGGCACGCGGGTCGGGTGGGTGGTCGCACTCGAAGGTGACGCCGACGAGTTCGTCGCCGAGCCCGAGCGCGAAGACGATCTCGGTGGCAGACGGGAGCAGTGAGACGATTCGCATGTCGCCAGACGGTGCGCCGTCGGCGGAGACAACGACCACCGGGCTCAGTCGAAGAGGCGGATCGTGTCGGCGATGGTGGCCCAGACCAGGAATCCGATGATCGCCGTGCCGAAGATCGTGTAGTGCCAGCGTTTCGAATGGTCAGCGCGCCAGAAGCGACGGATCGAGTAGACGATCGACACGATCGCGAGGAGGCCGATCACGATGCCGACGACCGGGCCGACGCCACGGGCGATCCCGACGGCAGGGAGCACGAACGGCAGCACGATGTACATCAGCAGACAGCGGCACGTGGTGAACGCGAGTGATTTCTGGAACGCTGACCGGGCCTCGGCCGCAGTGGAGGTCGTGCCCTCGGGAAGTCGCAGGAGGCCACGCATGAACCGGTCGGCGTCGGATCGCGGTGCCGCGGGAGTGGCGACGGACAGGTCGGAGGTGGTGTGTTCGGCCGCGGTGCTCATGACTCGTGTGAACGGTACGCGGCAGCGACGGCCGCAGCAACGTCGCGGGGGTGTTCGACGATCTTCAGCGCGCCGGCGTCCGCCAGTTCCTGGTGCGATCCGAACCCCCAGGCCACCCCGATGCAGTCGATTGCGTTCAGGTGGGCACCCTCGACGTCGTGGTCCCGGTCACCGATCATGACCACGTGGTCGAGTGCGATCCGATCGTGCGGGCCGACACCGAGGAGGCCGAGCGCGTGGGTGATCACCTCGCCCTTGGTGCGCCGGCCGACGCCGATCTCGTGGGTGGCGCCGACCTGGCGCGCGAAGTACTCCGTGAGACCGAAGTACTCGATGATCCTCACCGCGGTGCCCTGCGGTTTGGCGGTGGCGAGCGAGATCGTGTGGCCGGCGCTCCGGAGCGCGTCGAGCATCTCGTGGACGCCGTCGTAGACCTCGTTCTCGAACAGGCCGACGTCCTCGTAGCGATCGCGATACACATTGATCACCTGCTCGACGTCGTCGACGTGGACGCCGTGCTTCGGAAGGGTCAATTCGAACGGCGGGCCGATCATGTCGCGGATGCTCGTCTCGTCCGGCGGCGCGTAGCCGCACTCCGTGAAGGCATGGGTCAGCGAGCGGCCGATCCCGGGCGACGAGTCGGAGATCGTTCCGTCGAGGTCGAGCAGGACGTGGGTGGAGGGGGCGAACATTGCGTGGATCCTCGTCCGTTCAGGGCGCGGGCTGCACCGCTTCGGCGAGCCGCGCGAAGTCTTCCGTCGTGCCGATCCCGATGATCACGTGGTGAGGTCCGAGCACGGTGTCGCCGGTGGGGTTGGTCGTGAACGTTCCGTCAGGGGACCGCAGCGCGAGGACCAACGCTCCGCTGGCTTCGCGCAGGTTGGCGTCGCGCAAGGTCTTGCCGGCGATCGGCGAGTCGGCGGGAATGTCGAATTCACGCATGCGGAACTCGAGCGAACGCTCGTGCATCACCACATCGAGGAACTCCGCGACGTGCGGGCTCGAGACGAACGAGGCCATGCGCCCGGCACCGAGCTCCTGCGGGTTGACGACGCGATCGGCGCCGGCGTGTTCGAGTTTGCCGACGCTCTCCTCCGCGCGGGCGCGAGCCACGATGAACAGGTCGGGACGCAGGTCGCGGCCCGACAGCGTCACGAACAGGTTGGCGGCGTCCCCTTCGAGCGCCGCGATCAGCGCACGCGCGCGCTCGATCCCGGCCGAGCGCAACACCTCGTCACGCGTGGCATCGCCGACGACGGTGGGAAAGGGAAGGTCGCGTACGCGTTCGGCGTTGGCGTCGACCACCACGACGTCGTGGCCCTCCATGTGCAGGTCGTGCGCCACGGCAGCACCCACGCGGCCCCAGCCGCAGACGATGGTGTGGTTCCGCAACTGGTTGATCTGTCGGTCCATGCGCCGCCTCCCGACGAACTCGCTGAGCTGACCCTCGACGACCAGTTGGACGACGAGGGTGAACGTGTACAGCACCGTCGACACGCCGACGACGATGAGGATGATGGTGAAGACCTTCTCGCCGGTCCCGAACTCGCTCAACTCCCGGAAACCGACGGTCGTGATGGTCGTGACGGTCTGGTAGAGCGCATCGAGTGGCGTGAACCCGAAGCCGACGTACCCGGCCGTTCCGAAGACCGTGACGGCCGCGACCATCCCGAGCGCGACGCGAAGACGGTGCGCGGTCGGTCTCATCGGATGGGCACGCTAGTGCGAACCCGGAGGAGTCGTGAGACAGTGGATGAATGGCGAAGATCCGTTTCGAAGTGCACCACCGGTTCGACCAGTCGGCGAAGGTCGTCTGGGACGAACTCGTCGACTGGGAACGGCACGCCGACTGGATCCCCGCGACGAAGATGGAGGTCGAGCCGGGTGACCCCACCGAGGTCGGTCGCGAGTTCACCGCCCGAACGGGTTTCGGCCCGGTGGTGCTCGTCGACCGGATGCGGGTGGTCTCCTGCGACTGGGACGAGGAGGCGTCGTCCGGCGAGTGCGAGGTCGAGAAGCTCGGTCCCGTCCTGTACGGCCGTGCCGGCTTCACGGTCGCCGACGACAGGGGAGAGGGCAGGGGTGGGGGTGACGAGACGGGTTCGGTCCTCGACTGGATCGAGGACGTCGAGGTGCGTCGCGTCCCACAGTTCCTGGCGCCTGTCGCCGGCAAGATCGGTGCGATCGGGTTCAAGCAGGGGATGAAGGGTCTCGCCAAGCAGCTGTCGGCGCGCTGAACACGCCGACGCGGTGCCGATCAGGTGTTGCTGAGTCGCGCCAGGCCGCGGCGGGCGAAGACCAGGGTCAGCGCGGAGAACACCGCGATTGCGAGCAGGCCGCCCCACGTGTTGTCCCAGGTCATCGGGGGGTCGACGAAACCGAGCCGGGACAGCCGGATGATGTTGTTGAACGGGTTCACCCGTGCGACGTTCTCCAGCCATCCCTCCATGATGAACAACGGGGTCTGTGCCTCGGTCAGGAAGATCAGCAGGAAGAACGTCAGCTGCATGATCGCGGCCGCGCGCATGTCACGGAATCGGTAGGCCAGGCCGAGCCCCCACCCGGTGCCGATCGTTGCGACACCGAGTCCGGCCACGTAGAGCGGGAGCAGGCCGAGCGCACCGTGGGTGAGCCGTGCGCCGAACAGCGTGCCGACGATCAGCACGATCGTCGTGACGAGCGCGGCGCGGACGAGCGCAGCGAGGAGGGGGCCGGTCACCAGCGACGTGCGCGGCGCCGGGGTCAACCGCAGGCGATCGTAGAAGCCACCTTCGAGGTCGCGGATGGTCGCGAAGCCGATGCCGATCCCGGCGAACCCACATCCCATCACCACACCCAGCGGGAGGAACCAGTTGATCGATCGGTCGGTGGGGAAGCCGGGGATCTGGATGATCGCGAAGAACGTGCCCGAGAAGGCGATCGCCTGGAAGATCGGCATCATGATCGAGGGCACGAACGCCGACGGCAACCGGGTGATGTTGACCAGGCTGCGCTTCATCAGACCGACCGATGCCGGCCAGACCCTGGTGTTCGCCACCGATCGCGCGTGGCCGGTGGTGGGGTCGTCGAGTGTGGTCATCGCGCCCCCAGCCTCCGCTTGAGTGTCCGCAGAGCCAGCGTGACGGCCAGAACGGCGAGGATCGCCGGGATCACCAACGAGCGCAGTGCGGCCGACACCGAGAACCCCTCGATCGTGAGATCCCGAAAGCCTTCGACGAGGTGGGAGATCGGGTTGATGTCGGCCAGGTGCCCGTAGACGCCACTCATCGTCTCGCGTGGGAAGAACGCAGAGGAGAAGAACATCGCGATGAACAGCAGCGGGAACGCTCCCTGCACCGCCTCGGAGGAGCCGGTCTTGATGGCCATCGCCGACATCAGCGCGCCGACGGCGAGGGCGAGGATCGTGCCGCCCAGCGCCATCGTGAGTATTCCGGCCACGCCGCCCTTGATCGACAGCCCGAACGGGAGCATGACGGCGATGAAGAAGATCGTCTGGAAGAACCCGTAGACCATGCCGCCGGCCATGCGTCCGACGATGATCCCCGACCGCGTGGACGGTGAACTGAGCAGGCGGTCGAAGAAGCCGTTCTCGATGTCGGTGGCGAGCGCGGTCGCCCCGACGGTCGAGCCGAACAGGATCCCCTGTACGACGGCGCCGGCGAGCGCGAAGTCGAGGTAGGAGTCGACGGCCGGGAAACCGGGGATCGACGTGGCTCGGGCGAACGAGGATGTGCCGAGCGCGGCGAAGAACAACGGGAAGATCAGTGACGGCACGACCAGCGACGGCTGGCGCCAGAGGGAGTGGATCGACCGCTTGGAGAGGGCGAGGGTCTGCGCAAGCGCCGACTGGTGGAGCACGGGCCTCGTCCGCGCCGGTTGTGCGGCGGTGGTGACGTTCACGTGTCGGCGCCTTCGAGGCGATAGCCGGTCGCCTCGGCGAACACGTCGTCGAGGCTCGGCTCGTGGAGTTCGAGGTTGCGAACGGCGATCCCTGCCTCGTCGAGGGTGCGGATCACGTTCGACACCGCACTCGGACCGGCGGTCAGGCCGACGCCGAGCGTGCCCTCGGGGCTCGGCCGGAGATCGCCGAAGGTCTCGAGCAGTGGGGCGGCCTGTTCCATGGCGCCGCTGTCGACGTCGACGAACAGCGTGGGGCTGCCCACCTCGGCCTTGAGTTCGGCGGGGCGACCCTTGCGGACGATGACGCCGTTGTCGATGATCGCGATGCGTTCGGCGAGTTGGTCGGCCTCTTCGAGGTACTGGGTGGTGAGCAGGACGGTCGTCCCGTCGTTGTTGAGTCGCCGGATCTCCTCCCAGAGGGAGATGCGACTCATCGGGTCGAGGCCGGTGGTCGGCTCGTCGAGGAACAGCACGCTCGGCTCGTGGATCAGGGAGAGCGCGAGGTCGAGGCGGCGCCGCATGCCACCCGAGTAGGTGCCGACCCGCCGGTCGCCGGCGGCGGTCAACCCGACGCGTTCGAGCAGCTCGCCCGCCCTGGTGGTGTGCTGTGACTTGGGCAGGCCGTAGAGCACCGCCTGGAGGTGGAGCAGTTCGCTCCCGGTCATCAACGGATCGATGGCGGCGTCCTGGAGGGCGACGCCGATGTTCCGGCGTACGTCGTTCGCCTGGCTGACCACGTCGAACCCGGCGACGCGACCGGTCCCGCCGGTCGGGGTGAGCAGCGTCGTGAGCATCCGGACGGTGGTGGACTTGCCGGCGCCGTTCGGGCCGAGGAACCCGAAGATCTCGCCCGGCTGGATCTGGAGGTCGACCCCGTCGACCGCCTTGACCACGTCGTCGCCCGAGCCGAAGTAGCGCTGGAGGCCGACGGCCTCGATCGGGAGAGTGGTCGGTGACATTTCACCATCGTGCCAAACGTCGGGCAGGATCGGGCGACTTGCGGCGTCGACGCAGGTCACAGGTATGGGTCACGGGCGCGCGAGGATGGTCCGATGAGTGATTTCTACGGCCCGTCGCAGCGCGCCCTGCAGGACGATTTCGACACCCGTCGGCTCGCCGATGTCCACCAGGTGTCGATCGTCGCGGACGGCATCGACGACGACCGCCGGGCGTTCATCGAGTCGCGCGACTTCTTCTTCCTCTCGACGGTCGGCGCCGACGGGTGGCCGACCGTGTCCTACAAGGGTGGGCCCACCGGCGTCGTCCGGGTGGAGGACGAGCACACGATCGTGTTCCCGAGTTACGACGGCAACGGGATGTTCCTGTCGATGGGCAACATCGCCGCGGGTGCCGGTGAGGGAGCGAAGGTCGGCCTGCTGTTCATCGACTTCGAGACGCCGAATCGGCTGCGGCTCCACGCGACGGCCACCGTGCATCGCGACGATCCGGCGATGGAACGTTTCCCCGGCGCCGAGTTGATCGTGCGCGGCAGGGTCGAGAACACGTTCGTGAACTGCGCGCGCTACATCCACCCGCACCGACGCGTCCGGTCGTCCGACTACGTGCCCGACGAGCAGGGCACCCAGCCCTATCCGGCGTGGAAGCGGATCGACCTCATCCAGCCGTTCCTCCCCGAGTCCCAGCAGGGACGCGCTGCCGAGGAGGGCGGTGAGATCGACGTCGACGAGTACGCCCGTCGTCTCGCCGACGGCACCAGTTGACCCCGGGGCGGGCGGACGGGGCTGCTCTGCTGTCAGGCGCCGCGGAGGATCTGGCGGATCAGCGGCTCGTAGTGTTCGAGCGGATTGCTCGTGTAGTTCGCGTCGAAAGCGGTCTGGTCGTACTCGCCGCAGAACTCGACGGTGCGATCGAAGTGGGGACTGTCGCGGTACTGCTCGCGGGCCTGGCCGTCGAGACCGATGTAGTCCCAGAAGTAGTACCCCTGGAACTCGCCGTGGTGTTTGACCATGAAGTGGTTCGCCTCGGAGACGAACGGCTTGACGATCGCCGCCGCGATGTCGGGGTGGTTGTACGGGCTGAGCGTGTCGCCGATGTCGTGGATCAGTGCGCAGAACACGTACTCGTCGTCCTTGCCGGCCCGCTCCGCTCGCGTCGCGGTCTGCAGACTGTGTTCGAGGCGGTCGACGGGGAACCCGCCGTGGTCGGATTCGAGTTCTCGGAGCAGCCCGATCACCCGATCGGCGACGTGCGACTGCGTGACCTCCAACTGGGGGATGATCATCGCCCAGTCCTCCGCCGTCGATTCCTCGAAACTCGTGAAGGTGGCGCGCCTGGCCTGCTGCGCGGGTGCGGTGTCGGTCATCGATCGGTCCTCACTGCTGAGCGGCCTGGATGGCCTGCCAGACGCGTTCGCTGGTGGCCGGCATGTCGATGTGGGTCACGCCGAGGTGGCTCAGCGCGTCGCACACCGCGGACTGGACGGCGGGGGTCGATCCGATCGTGCCCGACTCGCCGATGCCCTTCGCGCCGAGCGGGTTGACGAACGTCGGGGTCTCCATGTGGATCACCTCGAAGCTCGGGAGCTCGGTCGCGGAGATCATCCCGTAGTCCGCGAGGTTCGAGGTCACCGGGTTGCCGTCCTCGTCGTAGCGGACCTCTTCGAGCAGGGCCTGCGCAGTGCCCTGTGCGATGCCGCCGTGGATCTGACCGTCGAGCAGCAGCGGGTTGATCACGCGTCCGGCGTCGTCGCACGCGACTTGGCGGAGGTGCTTGACCTGGCCGGTTCCGGTGTCGACCTCGACCACGGCGACGTGGGCGCCGAACGGGAACGTTGCCATGTCGGCGACGAACAGCGTGTCGATCATCAACTCGTCGCCCTGGCCCTTCGAGGCGACCGCCAGCTCGGCCCAGCTCTTGGACACGGCCGGGGTCCCGGTGACGTGGAACGCACCGTTGTCCTTGTCGAGGACGATGTCGGCCTCGTCCGCTTCGAGGAGTTGGGCCGCGAGCTGCTTCGCCTTCTCGACGAGTTCGATCGCCCCCTGGTGGACGGCCGCACCACCCTGCTGCAGCGAACGCGAGCCCATGGTGCCGCCGCCGCTCGGAACGAGGTCGGTGTCGCCCCAGATCAGCGTGATCTTGTCCATCGGGATCCCCGTCTCGTCGGAGGCGAGCATCGCCCACGCGGTCTCGTGGCCCTGGCCGTGGGGCGACGTGCCGGTGTACACGGTGGCGGAGCCGTCGTCGTGCACCTCGAGCTTCGCGGCCTCCTGCTTGGGATCGACGCCGCCGGTGATCTCGACGTAGACGCTCACGCCGATCCCGAGCTGCTTGTCGGCGCCGGCCTCGCGGCGCGTCCGCTGCTCGGAACGCAGGTCGGCGTAGCCGGCCGCGTCGAGCGCCATGTCGAGCGCTCCTTCGAAGTCGCCGACGTCGTACATCTGGCCGACCGCCGTGGTGTGGGGCTCGAGGAACTTGGCGATCAGGTTCTTGCGGCGGACATCGACCGGGTCCATCCCGATCTCGCGTGCGAAGAGATCCATCGCTCGCTCGATCGCCGCCGTCGCCTCGGGGCGGCCCGCGCCGCGATACGCGGTGGTCGGGGTCGTGTTCGTGACCACCGAGGTGGTGCGGACCTCCATGTTCGGGATGTCGTACACGCCCGAGGACATGGGGCGGGTCATGAACGGGCGCGAGGATCGTGCCCATCCCGACGAACGAACCGGCGTCCTGGATCGCGTGCAGCTGGTAGTGGGTGACCTTGCCGTCCCGTGTGCCGCCGATCGTGACGTACTGCAGCTGGGCACGGCCGTGGCCGAGGTTCATCATCGACTCGCTGCGCGTCTCGCGCCAGCGCACCGGGCGGCCGAGCTGCTTGGACGAGCGGGCCGAGCAGGAGCTCTTCGGCGTAGGTGTCGATCTTGGCGCCGAAGCCGCCGCCGACGTCGGGCGTGATGAGGTGGATCGCCTCGGCGTCGCCGCCGTTGGCGGCCGTGAAGGCGTCCTTGGCGCCCTGCGCGCCCTGGCTGGAGATCCACTGCACGAGACGTCCGCCGTCCCAGGTGGCCGCCGACGCACGTACTTCGAGCGGGCAGGGGGCGACCCGCTGGTTCAGGAAGCGACCGGTGACGGTGACCTCGCAGTCGGCGAAGAACTCCTCGGCCGGGGTGTTCTCGGGGAGTCCCGAGCGCCGTCGTGTCGAACACGGCGTTGCTGCCGGCGGCCTCGTAGATCAGCGTCTCGGACGCCGAGCGACTCCTCGAGGTCGATCAACGCGGGGAGGAACTCGTACTCGACGAACACCATCTCGGCGGCGTCGGTGGCCTGCTGTTGCGTCTCGGCGACGACGACCGCGACGGGTTCGCCGACGTGGCGGACCTTGTCGCTCGCGAGCAGCGTGCGCGCGGAGGCCGGGATTGAACGGGGACGGGATCGGCTCCAGACCGAGCGACTCGGCGGTGTGGATCGCCAGCACGCCGGGCATCTCCAGTGCGGAGTCGATGTCGATCGATTCGATCGTGCCGTGGGCGACCGTCGATCGGACGTAGACGGCCTGCGCGGCGCCGGCGAGGCGTGGATCGTCGACGTCGTCGGCGTAGACCCCGCCCGTCGTGAGGAACTTCGGATCTTCCTTGCGCTGGACTCGAGTGCCCAGGATGCTGCCACCAGCCACGTGTACCCCTTGTGTGTGTCGCGATGTGCGTACCGCGTACGGACCCGATCGATCCGTGTCGCCAAAGGTAGTCGCAGGCGCAGAGGGCTGTTGCAGCCGGGCCGTGGATTCGACCCGTCCGCTCGTTCTCAGGCGGCTGATCGCTCGGCGAGCAGGTCGGGGAGCGATCGGGAGTGCAGCGACCCGTCGGGGAGGAACACGCTGAGTTGTCGGGTGCTCGAGTCGAGTTGCAGTCGCCATCGGCCTTCGTGGGCTCGGTGGTGGTGGTAGCTGCAGACCGGGACCAGATTCTCCATGTCCGTCGGGCCGCCGCGCCGGTCCCATTCGAGCAGGTGGTGGATCTCGCAGCGGTCGAAGCCGCGGTCGCAGTCGCCCACGGCGCACGTGCGATACATCGAGCGCAGTGCTCGTCGTTGGGCGGGTGTTGCGTGGCGGGCCCCGCGCCCGACGTCGAGCGGCATGCCGTGTGAGTCGAGCACGACGGGGATGATGTTGGCGTTGCACGCGTGGCGTCGAGCGGTGGCGACCGGCATCGGCGTGCCGTCGGCGTATTCGATGATCGAGCGCTCGTGCAGCCCCGTCGTGATCGTCTCGTGGTCGATCAACACCAGGACCTCGGCCGGCGGCGTGCTGGTGGCCCGGCCGCCGCAGATGAGATCGACACCGGCCCGCGCGGCGAGTTGGTCGTGGCGCATACCCTCGTGCTCCGGGCGCTGACGCAGCGTCGCGACTTCGGCGTCGAGGCGGCGGGCGACCCTCTGGAAGTCGTCGGGGTGGAGTTCGGCGCGGATCCAGCCCATGCCGGTCTCATCGTTCATGCCATAGGTGAGACCGGCCGCCATGCGTTGACGCTCGGAGCGCTCGAGCCCGCCTGCGACCGACAGCCGGTCGACCACCCGGCGCACGGTTCGTGAGAACTGTGCAGGTGTCTCGGAGGCAGCATGTCGGGCGAGCTCGACCTGACGCTCGAACAGCGCGGCGCGCTGATCGTCGTCGTCGAGCTTGGCTGCGGCGTTCGCGAGCGCGTCGGCGTGCTCGGTGGAGATTCGCCCGGCGGCCAGCTGCCGTTCCAGTTCGGGAGCATCGGCCAGCGTGGCGCCACGCCGTTCGGCGCGGTGTGCCTGGCGGGGCGAGGTCTTCGTCCCGCGGCTGATCACGTCAGCGGCCGGTGCGCCCTCACCGGTCGCTTCGAGCTCGACGGCCCGGCGCGCGAGCCGCGCTTCGACGGTCGCCGCCCAGCCAGTGAGTTGGCGCAGTGTGTGGAACAGCCCCGGGAGCTCGGACGCGCTCGCAGCATCGACATCGCACGCCTCCAAGCGTTCGACCAGCCGAACCGGACCCATGTGAAGATCGTACCACAGATGGACATGAAACGCAAACACCAGTTCGTGAAGTACGGTCGAGGGCCGCCGGAGCAACAACAAGAGGAGAGCAGCCATGGAACTCGTCGAGGAATGCGTCATGTACGCCGAACTCGGGGCCGAGCCGTTGGACGTCGGTGCGGGGCCGTACGGCGGGCGATTGGTGGCGAACGTCGTGGGCGGCTCCGTCACGGGCCACCGGCTCAACGGGACGTTGGTCGGCGCCGGCGCCGACTGGATCCTGCTCGGCGCCGACGGTTGGGGCCGCCTCGACGTGCGCGCGCAGATCCGCACCGACGACGGCGCGTTGATCTACGTCCAGTACGGCGGGTTGCTCGAACTCAACGAGGCGGTGATGGGCGCGATGGCGCCGGGCGGCTCGACGGGTTTCGACGACCAGTACTTCCGGACCACTCCACGTCTGGAGACCGGCGACGAGCGCTACGCCTGGGTCAACAGCACCCTCTTCGTCGGGGAGGGCCGGATGCACGAGACCGGCGTCGAGTACCGGGTCCACCGCGTGACCTGACCCGCGGCGTGGCGGCGGCCGTCGACACGTTCGTCGCTCCCCGTGTGATCACGTCGTCGGGTCGCACGGTCCACGCCCCGGCTGGCTCGGTTGTGCGGCATCTGCGGCATCTGCGGCAACCCGGTCGCTCCCCGGCAACCGGAGCCCGGGGGAGGTGCGTACGTCAGCGGTGGTCGGCGGGGCGTGGTCGAGGCCGATGATCTCGGCCCCGATGGACGCTTCGTCGACTTCGCCACGAGACAGACTCAGGTAGGGGACGTTCTGGCTCGTGGTCTCGTACGACGAGGCGGGGGCACTCGTCATCACCGAACTGGCGGAGGCGCCGCAATGGTGATCACCGAACGCGGCCGCGAGGCGAGCCGCAAAGCCCTCGGAAGCGTCGGGCTCGGCCACCAGCGAGCACGGTCCCACGGCTGAGTGGGTCGTCGCTGAAGCGTGACCCGTCAGGTCAGTGGTGGCTGACCTTGCCGGAGGATCGTCCGTGGAGGTCGGCGGCGTGCCGGTTGAGGCCGACGATCTCGGCCTCGATGCCGCGTTCGGCGAACTTCGCGACGACCGCGTCGAGGGCGACGATCGCACTGGTGTCCCACACGCGGGCGTCGGTCAGGTCGATCTCGACGTTCTTGACCTTGACCGCGTCGTAGTCGAACGAGTGGACGAGGTCGTTCGTCGAGGCGAAGAAGAGCTGGCCGGTGACGGCGTAGATCCGCTCGTGGTTGTCGGGGTCGACGACGCTGGTGACGTTGACGAGGTGCGACACGTGACGGACGAAGAAGATCGCCGACAGCAGCACGCCCGCCGCGACGCCGTAGGCGAGGTTGTGGGTGAGCACGACGATCGCCACGGTGACGACCATCACGGCGGTCTCGGTCTTCGGCATCCACTTCAGCGTCTCGGGAGCGATGCTCTTCCAGTTGAAGGTGCCGATCGCGACCATGATCATCACGGCGACGAGTGCGGCCATCGGGATCTGGGCGACGATGCCGCCGAGTACGAGGATCAGGATCAGCAGGAACACGCCCGACATCAGCGTCGACAGGCGGGTCCGACCACCGGAGCGGTGGTTGATCATCGACTGGCCGATCATCGCGCAGCCGGCCATCCCGCCGAGGAAGCCGGTGGCGATGTTGGCGATGCCCTGGCCACGGGACTCGAGGTTCTTGTCGGAATCGGAGTCGGTCATGTCGTCGAGCAACTGTGCGGTCAGCAGCGATTCGAGCAGGCCGACGAACGCGAGGGTGATCGAGAAGGGCAGGATGATCCGGAGCGTCTCGAACGTGAACGGCACGTCCGGGAGGGCGAAGAACGGCAGCGTGTCGGGCAGCTCACCCATGTCGCCGACGGTCGGCAGCTGCCAGCCCATCGTGATCGCAGCGGTCGCCAGGACGGCGATCGCGACGAGCGGCGACGGGACGGCGCGGGCGAGCCTGCTGGGGATGCGGGGCAGCCCGTAGATGATCGCGAGGCCGACGGCGATGAATGCGAGGTTCAGTGCCAACTCGCTGTTGCGCACCGATGCCGGCTCGTCGGACAGGAGGATGAGCGGTACCTGCGCGAGGAAGATCAGGATCGCCAACGCGTTGACGAAGCCGAGCATCACCGTGCGCGGAATGAACCGCATCAGCCCCCCGACGCCGAGCGCCCCCAGTGCGATCTGGAGCGCGCCGGCCAGGATCGTGGCAGCGAACAGATGGCCGATGCCGTAGTCCGCGACGAGTGGGACGACGACGAGCGCCATGGCGCCGGTCGCCGCCGAGATCATCCCCATTCGGCCGCCGGTCATCGAGATGATGATCGCGATCGAGAACGAGGCGTAGAGGCCGACCTTCGGATCGACGCCGGCGATGATCGAGAACGAGATCGCCTCGGGGATCAGTGCGAGGGCGACAACGAGACCCGAGAGGATGTCGGCCTTCGGGTTCGAGAGCCAGGCCGTCCTGAAGTTGCGGACGTTCGCGGCGCTCGGACCGTTGTCGGCGCGCCCGGGCACGAAGGTTTCGGTTGCTGACATGGGGACTCCACCACTTCTCGGTCTCGGACGTTCCGGACCCGGGTGGGCCGCGCATCGCAGCGCCGAACATGGGGGCGCCTCTGCCATCTTCATCGGCAGCTCACGCACCGTACGTGAATCGAGACCCCGTTCCGCGACATGTCGCACACGTCACGTCGGCGCACGCGAACGCCGCGGCCCGGATCAGGCGTTGCGGACGGCGGCGACGAGCCCGTCGACGTCGAGGCCGTAGCGGGCGTGGATGTTGCTCGACTTCGGGTCGTGGGGCATGAACTTCGTCGGCAGTCCCAGCGGGGTGACCGGCACCGATCCGTCGATCTCGCACACGTCGGTCGCAACCGACATTCCGATGCCACCGTCGCGGATGCCGTCCTCGATCGTGACCACGTGCCGATGGGCGGCCGCGTCGGCGATCATCTCCGGGTCGAGTGGTGCGCAGCAACGGGCATCCCACACCGTCACGTCGACGCCGACGTCGGCGAGCACGGCGGCGGCCTTCTCGGCGGTCTCGAGCATCTTGCCGATCGCGATCACGCAGACCGACGATCGGGGGTCTGCGGCGGCAACGACCTTGCGGCCGCGGAGGCCGATGCCGACCTCGTGTTCGGTCACCTGCCGCGCCGCGCCGCGCGGGTAGCGGATCACGACGGGGCCCTCGTCGGCGAGCGACGTCGCATCGTGGAGCATCTGCGCGAGCTCCTGCGCGCTCGACGGAACGAGGACGCGCATTCCCGGTACCTTCGACAGCAGCGCCATGTCGTACACCCCGTGGTGGCTGGCACCGTCGGGCCCGGTGACCCCGGCCCGGTCGAGGCAGAAGATCACCGGCAGGCGATGCATCGCCACGTCGTAGACGACCTGGTCCCAGGCCCGGTTGAGGAAGGTGGAGTAGATGGCGACGACCGGGCGGAGTCCGCCCATCGCCATCCCGGCAGCGCTCGTGACCGCGTGTTGTTCGGCGATCCCGACGTCGAAGAACCGATCCGGAAACCGTGCCTCGAACGGAAGCAGGCCGGTCGGGCCGGGCATCGCGGCGGTGATCGCCACGAGCCGCGGGTCGTTCTCGGCCTCCTTGATGATCGCTTCGGCAAACGCCTGGGTGTAGCCGGTCGCCACCGCCTTCGGCGGTCCGACCAACGGGTCGAAGACCGGTGCGTCGTGGAGGTTCTTCTCGTCGTCGTCCTCGGCGGGCGAGTACCCCCGACCCTTCTGCGTGAGCACGTGGACGACGATCGGACCTTCGGCCGACAGCTCGATCGCGTTGTGGAAGGCGTGCTCCATCTGTTCGACGTCGTGTCCGTCGAACGGGCCGATGTAGCGGGCGCCCAACGCCTCGAAGAACGACGGCGGCTGGAGGAACTCGCGCACGCCGGCCTTGAACGCCTCCATGGCGGATCCCGCCTGGTTTCCGACGAGGGGGAGCCCCTGGAGGAACTCCTCGAGCCGGCGTTGCCGGCGGACGTACACGGGATTCTGACGGATGTCGGTGAGCGCGTGCGACAGGCGCCCGGTGACGCGGTCGGGGATCGACGGGTGGTTCGCCTGGATGTCGTAGCCCTGCGAGTTGGCGGACAGGTTCGAGATCGTCGGCGCATACGATCGACCGTTGTCGTTGAGCACCACGATCACCCCGCGGTTGTGGTGCCCCATGTTGTTCAGCGCCTCGTAGGCCATCCCGCCCGTCATCGCGCCGTCACCCACCACGGCGACGATGTGGCGCTGGTCGTTCGTGCCGAGGTCACGGGCGGAGGCCAGGCCGTCGGCATAGGAGAGCACGGTCGAGGCGTGGCTGTTCTCGATCAGATCGTGAGGTGACTCCTCGCGGCTCGGATACCCCGACAGGCCACCGGCCTGACGGAGGGTCTCGAAGCCGGCCTGGCGACCGGTGACGATCTTGTGGACGTACGCCTGGTGCCCGGTGTCCCACATGATCGCGTCGGTGGGCGACTCGAACACGCGGTGCAGTGCGAGCGTGAGTTCGACGGCACCGAGATTCGAGCCCAGATGGCCACCGACCTCGGAGACCGCCGACACGATGAAGTCCCGGATCTCGCCGGCCAGGTCACGAAGCTGGTCGTAATCGAGGTCTCTCAGATCGCGCGGCTCGCGGATTCGCTCGAGGTACATGCGACCGTCACGCTATCTCGACGCGGTCATCGCCGGTAGATCGACACGTGATGATCGGCATGCTCGTCGAACGGCGTGCCGGCCATGTCGGCGCGCCGATCTGCGAGTTCGAAACCGGCGGCTGCCGCCATTGCGTCGAGTTCGGCCGGCGGCGCCCATCGAATCGACCAGGGCCGCAGCCTGACCCCGCCCGCCTCGGTGAGTTCGACGAACTGCCCGGACGTGCGCTGTTCGTCGGGTCGATGGTCCGACACCGACAGCACGACCCGGTCCGCGGTCATCGATCGCACGCTCACGTCGCCACCGGCGGGCGCCGAGGGATCCGGGACGATCGCCTCGACCACGAACGCGCCGCCGGGTCGGAGGCGGTCCGCCACCACCTCGAAGCAACGCTGCTGATCACGGGCGTCGAGCAGGTTGAAGAGAGTGTTGTATGCGATCAGGCAGGCGTCGAACGGACCGTCCGGCACGTCGTGCACCATGTCACCGCGGATCGCGGTGACGCCGTCGCCACCCGGCTGCGAGGGAATCCGGGCGAGCATCGCCGCGCTCGAATCGACGCCGACGACGGTCAGTCCGGCTGCGGCCATCGGCGCGGCGAGGCGCCCCGTCCCGACTCCGAGTTCGAGCACGCGACCGCCGACGCCGGCGAGCTCGACCATGCACCGCACGGTTGCCCCGACATCGGTCACGTCGGCGTACCACTCGTCGTACACGTCGGCGAAGCCGTCGCCGTAGGTCGTCGAGTCGTAACCGCGCACCGTCGGCACACTACCGATGGCGCATGGTGGACGAGACGACTGCGTATCCGCCCGCCCGGAAACCCGAACGTGTTCGTCGGTGCCAGGCACCGACGAACACGTTGGGCGCTCAGGCGAGGGCGAGGCGCATGAGGACGCGAGGGAAGCCGTTGAGGACCGAGTCGGTGTCGGCCGCCTTCACGAACCCGGCCTGTTCGAACAGACGCATCGTCCCGACGTAGGCCATGGTCGTGTCGATCGTCGCGCCGTCGTTGTCGAGCGGGTAGCCCTCGATCGCGCGAGCACCGTTCGAGCGGGCGAACTCGACGGCCCCGGCCAGCAGATGGTGGGAGATGCCACGCCGGCGATGACCCGGCCGCACCCGGATGCACCACACCGTCCACACGTCGAGGTCGTCGACGTGTGGGATCTTGCGGTTGCGGGCGAAGCTGGTGTCGGCGCGGCGGTGTACGGCGGCCCAGCCGACGACGTCGTCGCCGTCGTAGGCGAGCACGCCGGGTGGAGGGTTCTGCCGGACGAGTTGCTCGACGCGGGCACCGCGAGCCGGGCCGAGGAGTGCCCGGTTCTCCGTCGACGACATGAGGCGATAGCTGAGACACCAACACACGGTGGCGTCGGGTCGCCTGGGTCCGAGCATCGTCGCCACGTCGTCGAAGTCCGTCGCCGGGCGCACCTCGATGGTCATGCCACGACTCTGTCAGCCGGCCCCGATCACGTCAACGTCGCGTCGCGCCAGCCGTGACGTGGCGCGAAACCGACGAGCCGCTTGGCCTTGTCGTTCGCGTAGAAGGTCTCGTGGCCGCCCAGGTCGCGCCGGCGCGGCACACCCTCGTAGAACCGTGCGTAGACCTCCTCGCTGGTGATGCCGACCGAGGTGTCGTCGTTCGAGACGTTGAACACCTCGTAGCCGAGGCCGTCGGTCCGCAGGCAGCAGTCCACCATGTGGCCGAGATCGCGCGCGTCGATGTAGGCGAAGATGTTGCGTCGCCGCAGGCCGGGATCGGCGACGAACGCAGGGAACGTGGTCGCGTACTCATGGGGCTCGATGACGTTGTTGATCCGCAGGCCGTAGATGTCGATGCCGGACCGCGCCTGGAACGACCGTGCCGTCGCCTCGTTGACGACCTTCGACATCGCGTAGCTGTCCTGTGGGACCGTCGGATGCTCTTCGTCGACCGGTACGTACTCGGGCCGGACCTCGCCGTCCGCGAAGCAGATCCCGTAGGTGGTCTCGGAACTCGCGAAGACGACCTTCGGGATTCCCAGCTTGACCGCAGCGTCGATCACGTTGTACGTGCTGAGGGCGTTGACCCGAAAGGTCTCGTTGTCCGGTCGAACGAGAATCGCCGGAATCGCGGCGAAGTGCACGACCGCGTCATACGCCGGGACGCCGGTTCCCGGCTCGAGTTCGTCGAAGCCCGCGTAGGCGCAGAGGGCATCGAAGACCTGCCCGGCGTCGGTCAGGTCGATGCGGAGGTCGGCGACGCCCGGGTGGCGGAGAGGGAGGAGATCGCCGTTGACCACCCGGTGACCTCGTTCGACGAGATACGCGACCGCGTGCCGACCTGCTTTGCCGGCACCGCCGGTGAAGAACACTCGCATGCCGTCGATCGTACGGACGAGAAGGCCGCGTCCTCACCCGAAAACGGCGAACGCCGCCGACCGGATCGGTCGGCGGCGTTGCTGGGATTCGGAGACTCAGATGGCTCGGACGTTCTGGGCCTCGTCGCCCTTGCGACCTTGACCGATGTCGAATTCGACGTTCTGGCCCTCGTCGAGGGACTTGTAGCCGTCTCCCGCGATGTTGGAGTGGTGGACGAAAACGTCCTCTCCACCCTCGCGTGAGATGAAGCCGAAGCCCTTCTCGTTGTTGAAAAATTTGACTGTGCCTTGCATGGTTCTCTTTCGCTTCGGGCACCCCGTTGTGAGGTGTCCGCACCTGCACCCTACGGTGCCGTCGGCTGTGACCCTCCTTCTCGTTCCGCTTCCGCGGCGAGGATGGTGTCGGCGCGTCGTCGTGGACGAGCGTTTGCGCGGGCCGACCCGAGTCGTTGTCCTCGCTCGACGTACGCCTCGGTCGCGGCCGGATCGCCGTGTTCCCGGACCGATGGGGGCTGGGCCCGTGCGTAGCCTGAGTGGATGAGCGACTCGATCGTCTATCTCGATCACGCGGCTTCGACGCCGATGCGACCCGAAGCCGTCGAGGCGATGCTCCCGTACCTCGCCGACGTGTATGCCAACCCTTCCGGGTCGCATCGCTTCGCGCGCCAGGCGCGTCGGGCGATCGACGAAGCTCGCGACGAGGTGGCCGAGGTGCTGGGCGTTCGTCCGAACGAGGTCGTGTTCACCGGGTGCGGGACAGAGAGCGACAACACCGCCATCCTCGGTGCGGTCCGTCGAACCGGCGGGGTTGCGGTGTGTTCTGCTGCGGAGCACCACGCCGTGCTGCACGTCGTCGAGTCGCTCGGCGGCGAGATCGTGCCCGTCGACCGTTTCGCTCGGATCGACCTGGACGCGCTCGCGGATGTCCTCGATCGGTGTCGGGACGCGGGGCAGGAGGTCGCGGTGGTCAGCGTGATGGCGGTCAACAACGAGGTCGGGTCGATCACCGACGTCTCCGCGGCGGCCGACGTCGTCCGGCGACATGCCCCCGGCGCACTCGTGCATACCGATGCCGTTCAGGCGCCGAGCTGGCTCGACCTGCGCGTCCTCACGCCCCACGTCGACCTTCTCGCCCTGAGCGCGCACAAGTTCGGAGGGCCGAAGGGTGTCGGTGTGCTGGTCGAACGCGGCGGGCCCCGCATCGAACCGCTGATCATCGGCGGCGGTCAGGAGCGCGAGCGACGCAGCGGGACCCACAACGTGGCCGGAATCGCGGCGGCGGCGACAGCGTTGCGCCTGACCGACGCTGAGCGGGTGACCGAGATACCGCGGCTCACCGCGTTGCGCGACCATCTCGTCGATGCCCTCGTCGGTCGGCTCGACGCGGTGGTGGAGACCATTCCTCGATCGGATGACGTCGAGAAGGTCGCCGGGTCGGCCCATGTCTGCATCGGCGGTGTCGAGTCGGAGGCACTGCTGTTCCTCCTCGACGAGGCAGGCGTGTGTGCATCGGCAGCTTCAGCGTGCGCGAGTGGTGCGATGGAGCCATCCCACGTGCTCGCCGCGATGGGCGTCGATCGCGAGGTGGCGCTCGGAGCGCTCCGGCTCAGCCTCGGGCATGCGACGACCGACGCCGATGTCGACGCGGGCATCGACGCGATCGTGGCGGCCGTCGAACGGCTGCGCCGCCACGATGCCGCGTCGTAGCGAGTGCCGGGCGACGAGCGACGGATCGAACCGGTCTCGGACGGCAGATCCGCCGTGCCCGGTCACGGGAAGCTCCGGGGCGATGCCAGCACCTCGGCGTCGCGCAGCAGGTGCTGGTTGAGGGGATCGAGGTCGAGTGCCGCGATCTCGTCCGCTCGGAACCAGCGCAGTTCGGCGACCTCGTCATCGCCGACCAGGTCGCCGGACACGGCCACCGCGTCGAAGACGATCGAGACGTACGAACACAGGTCCCCGTTCGGGTAGTGGACCCGGTAACCCGGCCCGCCGAGAGCGGCGCGGAGCCGCTCGATCCGCACCGTCAGGCCGGTCTCCTCGGCGGCCTCCCGGGCGGCCGCGTCCCACGGTGACTCGTCGGGGTCGATCATTCCGCCGACGGTCTGCCAGCGACCGGTCTCCGCCTCGCGCATCAGCAACAGGCGTCCGTCGTCGTCCCAGATGAGAACGCACACGGCGGGCAGGTGCACCAGGTCGTGCCCGATCCGCTCGCGCAATCCACGGAGATAGTCGGAGATCGCCATCGGCCGGACTGTACGCGTGCGGCTCGTCGGTGACGAGCGGGGGCGCGACCGAACGCGGTCGAGGCGGTGGCGGGACACGGCGAGAGCGCCCCTCCGGGCACTGCCGGGACGGTCATCTCGGTTGCTGGCCGGTCGCGAGCCACGCCGGGGACCCCGGGACGACTCAGGCCGCTTCGTAGACCTGGCCGAGTCGGTCCGCGAGGAAGGCATAGTCGGCTTCGAAGAATCGCGCGTACGCCGATCGCTCGAACGGAAGCTCACGCTGATCGGTGTTGATGTTCTCACGGAACTCGCCGAGCTCGACACCGAGCAACGCGCCGAGACGGGGGAGCTCGCTGCCGAGATCCTCGGCGCGTCCGACGAAGTCGAGGTCGGCCGGATCACAGGCGGACAGATACGCGCGGTAGACGTTGACGACGCCGTCGAACTCGGGGTCGCGGACCAGCCGGTCGAACAGCGTGGCCAGATCGGCACCGTCGTGCAGATGGCGCGCCGCGAAGCGGTCGTACGCCGCACCGTGGCGATACGTCATCCACTGACGCAGCAGTGACCAGCACCGTTCGATCGGGTCGCGGACCCAGATGATCCGGCGCGCAACGGGGAACTGGGCGCGATGGTTCGTGTGCGGTCGGAAGTGCCCGTGCACGACGCGAACCGCCGGGTCGGTCACGAGTGGCTCGCCCTTCGTCAGCGTGGCGGACGAAACGGGGTCGTAGATGCCGAGCACGCGGTCGGGACCGTAAGCGGCTTCGAGCGCACGGAACAGCGACGTCCCGGCGGTCTTCGGGAGATGGTGCGACACGAGTTCGACGTTCGGCGCCGGAGACGAGCCCACGGGGCGACTGTACCGGCTCCCCCTAGCCTGATCCCGGTGAAGGTGATGTGCGCGATGAGCGGTGGGGTCGACTCATCGGTTGCCGCGCTCCTGCTCAAGGAGCAGGGCCACGATGTCGTGGGCGTCACCATGAAGCTGTGGGGCGGAGACTCCGACACCGGCTGCTGCTCGGTGTCCGACGTCGACGATGCCCGGCGCGTGGCGCAACAGCTCGAAATCGACCATCTCGTGTTCAATTTCGGCGAGGATTTCGACCGACACGTCGTCGAGCCGTACGTCCGCTCGCACGCCTCGGGCGTCACGCCGAACCCGTGTATCGAGTGCAACCGGTCGGTCAAGTTCGCCCGACTGGCCGACCGCGCCGACCTCCTCGGATTCGACGCCGTGGCGACCGGCCACCACGCGTCGATCGGCCGGCTCGACGACGGAACCCTCACGCTCGAGCGCGGACACGATGCGAAGAAGGACCAGAGCTACGTCGTCCACATGCTCGACCAGGCGCAACTGGCACGCACCATGTTCCCCGTCGGCGGGATGGACAAGTCCGCCGTCCGCGCCCGCGCCGCCGAGATCGACCTGCGTACCGCCGACAAGCCCGACAGCCAGGACGTGTGCTTCATCACCTCGACCGGCGGGAGGACGGCGTTCCTCGGCGATCGCATCACGTTCCGAACGGGTTCGGTCGTCGACACCGCCGGCGCTCGGCTCGGCGACGTCGAGGCGGTCGAGATGGTGACGGTCGGGCAGCGCAAGGGTCTCGGACTGCCGGGCGGTGGACCCAAGCGCTACGTCGTCGACGTCGATGTGGACAACCGGATCGTCACCGTCGGCGACGACGCCGACCTGCTCCGCCCGTCGCTCGACGTCGTGTCGCCGACCTGGGTCGCCGAGCCCGTGTCCGGCACGCTGCGCGTGCAGTGCAGCGCCCACGGAGCGACCAGGCTCGCAGAGGTCGCGCACGACGGCGAGGCCCTCCGCGTTGCATGGCACGAGCCGCAGCGCCGGGTCGCGCCGGGCCAGAGCATCGTCTTCTACGACACCGACGACCGACGCGTCCTCGGTGGTGGCATCTGCGCCTGACGCTCGCCAGGTGCCCCTCACACCTCGTTCGGCGTGGTCCCATCGACAACCGTAGGATCGCGCGCGGTGACCGCGCGTCCGGTGCGATCGGCTGCTCGGGCTCACGGTCTGGTCAACCGGTGAATGTGGGTCAGCCCTCGCGCCGGGACTCTTGGAGCGATTCGCGACCCTCCCTGGCTGCGAACACGCCGATTCCGAGCGCAGCGACGGCGTCGGCCCACCACCAACCGAACACGATGTTGACGCCCAGGGCGGTGAGGATGCCGATGCAGAGGCACCCGTCGAGAAAGGTCATCGAGGCCTCTGCTTCGAGCGGACCGCTGTCCATCGCGCGAGCTGTTCGCCGCTTGACCCCGGCGAGGGTGAACATCACGGTCGCGGTCAGTGCGAGATACGCGATGCCGAGGGGTGACTCGCTGGGGTGCAGGCCGAGGACGAGGCTCCGCACGGAGGTGATGGACAGGAACAGGGCGAGCGCGAAGAAGGCGATCGCGATCAGTCTGAACGCGAGTCGGGTGCGGTGTGGTGCGGGGTCTCGACCCTCGCTCAGATGCCAGATGACCACGGTCGAGGCGAAGACCTCGATCATCGAACTCAGCCCGAAGGCCACCAAGGCGAGCGACCCTGCGGCAACGCCGAGACCGATGGTGACGAACACCTCCATGAGGTTCCAGCCGGTGGTCGCCCATTCGAGGCGGATGCCCCGTCGCTGCAAGCGGTCGTGGTCTGCCTGCGCAATCGTCATCGGGTCCTTTCGGTCTGCGGGACCGAGGGACGCCGGGATGGCTGCCTTCGACCTGGCAGAGATGTGCCTGAGCCGAAGGTCTTGCCCGCCTGGCCAGGCCAGGCCCGCTCACCGGGGACCGGTGGGTCCCAGCGTGTCGATGAAGCGATTGGGGGCTACTCCCCTTCGCATGGCAGCGTACCGCGAGCGCGTGACCGCGACGCAACCTCGCGTCGGCGTTCGACAGCCATCAACTCGTGGACCGGCGACGCTGCCCCTGAAGCGTCGGATGACGGAAAGAAGCAGCCTGTTCGGGTGTGGTTCGTCGCACGAAGCCGGTGATCGTGATCGACCTGGTTCAGGCCACCAGTATTTGGAGGTTTGCCAAGGCGGCGGGACCGGACTCCATCAGACGGCCGAGGATGGCCATGTTGTCGGCGTCATCGGGAGGGGTGGCGAACGCAACTGCGGCGAAACCCTCCAGACGGCACCCGAGCAGCCATCCGACAATGGGGTTCGCAGTCCACATGGCATCGTCGTCGATCCGAG
>CAWGNY010000004.1:0-244348 GCA_963824025.1 Ilumatobacteraceae bacterium | reverse complement strand
CGCCGCGACGTCTTCAGACCCGTCCTGGATCCGGCGCGGCCAATCGGTTGCACCCGGGCGGTATCGACGCCCGGTCAACCGTCGCGCATTCCGCGCACCTCGAGGAGCGCAGTGGTGCCGATATCGGACGGTCCGCCGATGGTGGGTGCCGATGTTCTGATTGGGCGGGTCACTCGCCGTCATGTCGTGGTGCCGGTTCTCGCCCCGTTGGATGCCAAGAGGGACCGCCTCGATAGGTCGAGCCGCCCCTCGGTGAACTTTGGCATCACCTTCCCGACGGAAGGGTCATCACCACCTGACCACCCCACCGACGAGGCGAGGAGCCATCGGGAAGGTTCAGGGTTCCCCGGCCGCTTCGACCCGCCCGGTCGCGATCGCCGCTTCGTGGGCGGCGTGGTCGGCATCGTTGAGGTAGGAATAGCGCTCGGCGAACTCGGCGAAGATGTCGTCGACCGAATCGTCGTCACCGAGATACCCCGCGATCGCCACACCGTCGCCGGTACGCGCGTGCGCCAGGGCGAGCGCGCCGCCGCAGAACCAGGCGTACTTCTTGAGCCGCTTCGGCCGTCGGCTCGTTGAGGTGCGATAGCGCTCGCGAACTCGGCGAAGATGTCGTCGACCGAATCGTCGTCACCGAGATACCCCGCGATCGCCACACCGTCGCCGGTAGCGTGCGCCAGGCGAGCGCGGCCGCGCCCCCCCCGACCCATCTGCTCGACCTCGGCCGAGCCTTTGCCGTCCCACAGCTGGCGGAAGTAGAAGTCGACCGAACGCCGGTCGGGCGGCTGGTACCGGGCAAAGCCCAAGAAGACGTCGCCGGTCGCCTGCATCGCCCGCTGACCGCGCACGACGCGCTCGCCGGCCTGGTCGTACCCGCTTGCACCGGCATACGGTTCGAGCACCGACTGCACCGCCTCCTTGAACTGGAGGAACAGCGGGGCGCCCTCGCCCGACTGCAGCAGCACGATCAGACACCGGGTTCCGACGCTGCCGACGCCGACGACCTTGTGGGCGACGTCGACGAGGCGATACCGGTCGAGGACAGCCGCCCGGTGCGGCGGGAGCGATGCACGGTACTCGTCGAAGAGTGCCTCGACCGCGGCGATGTGATCCTCGGGGAGGTGACCCTCGAGGGGGACGATGAGCGGTGGCTCGGCGATGATCCGGCGCCGACCGTCGACGACCTCGGTGAGCTTGTCGAGGGCGCGCATGCTGTCCTTGTGGGTGGCCTTGGCTATCGCCTTGCGGGAGCGCCTCCTGAGCTGCTCGTCCTCTTGGAGGAGCGCCTCGACGTCGATGCGGAAGTAGTGCACGTCGAGCGGACTCGACCGGGTCGTCTCGGCGAGCAACTCTCGGTAGCCGCGCACGGCGCGTCGGGTCGCTGACCGGACCTGCTTGTCGGTCAGCCCGTTGTTGCGGGCGGCGATCGTGATGCTCGCAGCGAGGCGCTTGAGGTCCCACTCGAAAGAACCTGGCGCGGTCTCGTCGAAGTCGTTCACGTCGAAGACGAGCCGACGATCGGGCCCCTTGAACACCCCGAAATTCGACAGGTGGGCATCGCCGCACAGCTGGACGCGCAGATCGGTCGTCGGGGTCCGCGACAGGTCCGACGCCATGATCGCCGCCGCGCCCCGGTAGAAGGTGAACGGGGTGACCCGCATCCGCCCGTGACGGATCGGGACCAGGCCCGGGAGTCGGGTCGCGTCCTGGGCGACCAGCAACTCGATCGGGTCAGGTCGATCGTCGAGGCGCAGCTCGGCGTGCGACTCCAGCGGCACCGCCTCACGCACCGCTCGCCCGCGGCCCCGACGTTCGCCCACGCTGCGCATCAACGGCCCGATTTCGTCGTCAGCCATCTCGTCTCCCATCTTCTCGACGCATTCCTGCACGCATCAGGCGGCTGAACGATAGCCGTCCCGCCCGCTCGTCGATGAGATGACGGAGCGCCGACGCCGAGGCGAACCGACGGTCGAGCTCGAGTTCGGTGCCGCGGTCACCCCCTGCGAAGGTGATCGATGTTCCTGCCATCGTCGAGGTACCCGTGAAGACGCGATCGCTGGCTGAGCCGCCGGCGAGGCCCCGGTGGATCTCGACCATGTCCTTGAGCAGCTGTCGCGAATCAGGGGTGAGTCGGTCGCAGACGACTGTGAACGGAGTGCCCATCGCGATTACGGTAGATGGCCGGTGTGACATCCGCGATCCCGGCGAACACCGCCGGTGATCGCGATACGGAGCGGACCGAGGCGGCCGTAGCGCTCCGCCGTCGTGCCGATCACGACCGGTGCCACGGCTTGGCCAGACGCGTTGTTCTGAGCGCCTGAGGCGCTACGCACTTGGAGCTTCGCTCGTCGAGTTCCATCGTCGTGACACACTGACGTGGTGATCTCCAAGAGCGCGGCTGGCGTGACGGGCCGACTGATCCTCCTGTGCGGAATCGCCGGTTCGGGCAAGACCACAACCGCCAAGGAGCTCGAGAAGCACGGCGCGATTCGCATGTGCCCCGACGAGTGGATTGTCTCACTCGGTTTCGACATCTACGACAGAGACGCCCGGGTTTCCATCGAGGCGCTCCAATGGGAGTTCACTCAGGCGCTCCTCGAACGCGGTCTCACCGTCGTGGACGAATCCGGCTTCTGGCGACGCGAAGACCGCGACGACAGACCTACGTGGGCGCAAGGTCGCGGACACGCAGTCGAACTGCGTTTTCTGGACGCACCACTCGACGTGTTGACGGCACGCGTCGAAGAACGCAACCGGTCGCTTCCCGATGACGGTCCGCGCATCGAGCCGGGGCTCGTTGCGTTCTGGAACGACCGTCTCGAACGTCCGGACGCCGAAGAACTCGCGCTCTTCGATCCGCCGGCGTCACTCGATCAACACGTCGACTGACGCAGTTCGGTTGCTCCCGTCCGACGGTCGACGGGTGTTTCCGCGCACCTTGACGAACGCATCGATGCCGATACCGGGCGGGGATCGCAGGCACGGGATTCCGGGAGGTGGGTCGTTCGCCGCTGCCCGGCGGTCGGTCGTCTGACCGGTCGAAGGCAGGCACCGGTCTCACCCACGTGGGGTGATCCAGCCGGGCTTTCGAGGGGGTTACGTTGACACCGCAAGGCGCTGCTGGGTGAGTGAGGGAGTGACGTGTGATGAGCGATCGCTGGGATGAATTGCGGGGGCTCGAGTTCTCCGAGAGCTACCCGAGTGCAGAGGCGTCTGCGCGGCTGGTCGACGAGATGTTGTTCCAGCGCGCCTGTCAGGTCGTGTTGTGGTCACTGCCCGCGATCAGCATGTGGGCGATGAAGAAAGGCTCTGAGGCGGTGTTCGGGTCCGGCAGCAATGTGCTGGTCGTGTGGAAGGATCGCCTGAACGCGCGGACGATGATCAGCACGCCGAACAGCGACGTGATCTATGCGCTCGGCTACATCGATCTCGCCGTCGACGGTCCCACCGTGGTGGAGGTGCCGCCACGCCAGCAAGGGATTCTCGACGACTTCTGGCAGCGGCCGATCACCGACGTGGGCTACGTGGGCCCCGACGAGGGGGAGGGTGGCGACTACCTCATTCTCCCGCCGGGGTACTCCGGCGAGGTGCCCGACGGGTACCACACGTTCGAGTCGCGGACGAACAGCGTCTTCGTGTTCTGGCGGGCGTTCATCGAAGATGGTGACACCGCGACGCCGGTCGAGCTGATCGAGCAGACCCGCATCTATCCGCTTGCCGACCGAGCTGCCCCACCGGAGATGGTGTTCCCGAACGGGTCGACCACCCCGGCGCAGATGGTGTTCCCCGAGGACTACAAGTATTTCGAGATGCTGGCCGAGTTCGTCGAGGCGGAGTTCGTCGCTCCCGAGGACATGGCCATGCGGGGGATGATGGCGTCACTCGGAATCGTCAAGGGCGAACCGTTCGAGCCCGACGATCGCATGCGCGGCATCCTCAGTGCGGCCGCCGAGGTCGGCGTGAAGATGGCCAAGGCGATCCGGTTCGGCGACTATCTGCCCGGCACCGCGTACTACGACGACCGTCAGTGGCACAACGTGTTGAACGTCCTCGACGTGGAGTTCAACGAGGACACGTTCCTGAATCTCGACGCTCGGGTCGGGATGTTCACGATCGGCTACTCGATCAGCCCGGCGATGGTGTTGAACATGGTCGGGAAAGGCTCCAAGTACCCGTTCGCCTACCGCGACCAAGACGGCAACTACTTGTCGGGTGGCCGCAGCTACCGGCTGCATCTTCCCGCCGATGTCCCGGCCGCCAACTTCTGGTCGGGGACGCTGTACGACGCGGCCAACGCGTCGGGGCTCGACAATGGTCAACCGTTCCCGTCGATCGGCTCACTCGACGACCTCGCGTACAACGATGACGGCTCGGTCGACTTGTACTTCGGCCCCGAGCTGCCTGCCGGTGCGCCCGAATCGAACTGGCTGCGCACGGTGCCGGGCAAGGGCTGGTTCATGCTGTTCCGGCTGTACAGCCCCACCGAAGCCTTCTTCGACCAGACCTGGCGACCCGACGACTTCGAACCGATCGACGACTGAACAAGGAGACAACGATGTCCGAGCAACAACGTGAAGAACTGGCGTACGCGATCGGCGTGCAGGCCTACATCTGGGGCTACCCGGTCGTGATCAACGAGAATCGGAGTCGCGTCGGGATGGCCGGCGGCACCGAGATCATCCCGCACATGCTGCGCTGCTCCGCTGAACACGTTCGTGCACGCAAAGGAGTTGTTGACGCCGGACTTCGAAGACGTCCAATCACCCAACAACGACACCCTCTACACCACCGCCTGGCTCGACCTGCGCGACGAGCCGATGGTGATGCACGTCCCGAACATGAACGGTCGCTACTACACGTACCAGTTCCTCGACGTGTACACGAACAACTTCACCTACGTCAGCCAGCGCACCCGTGGATTCAAGGAGATGGACATCGCCATCTGTGGCCCCGGCCACTCCGGTGCGTTGCCGTCGGGACTCGAGCGCATCGACGTGCCGACGCCGACGGTGTTCATCATCGGGCGGCTTGGCGTGGACGGGCCCGACGATGTTCCCGCCGTGCATGCACTGCAGGACGAGATGTTCCTCGGTCCACTGAGTGGCTGGGCCGAGCGGCGTGTGGCAGCGCCCCGGGTTGCCCAGCCCAGCGGTCACACAGGCCCACTCGCCTTCTTCGAGGACCTCGGCGACCTGATCGCCGACAACCCGCCACCGCCGCACGACGCCGGTCTCCTCGGGCTGTTCGCCCAGATCGGACTCACCGTCGACCACGGCTTCGACCCGACGACCCTCGATGAACCGACGCGTCGGGCGCTGGAACGCGTCGTGGCCGACGGCGAGGACATGATCGCCGGCGCCGCACAGGGCCTCGGCAGCGAAATGAACGGCTGGCAGCTCCCGCCGGTTGCGACCGAGTACTTCGGCACCGACTACTTCTACCGCGTGGCGGTCGGCTGGCAGTCGATGTACGTCAACGACCCGATCGAGGCCTACTACCCGCCGATCTACACCGACCTCGACGGCGCACAACTCGACGGATCCGCCGGCTCCTACGAGATCCGCTTCCCGGCCGGACACCTGCCCCCGGTCGACGCGTTCTGGTCGATAACCCTCTACGACCTCGAAAGACGACTGATGGTCGCCAACGACATCGAGCGCTACTCGATCGGCGACCGCACCCCCGGCCTCGTTCACGGCGACGACGGCGCACTCACCATCACCATCGGACACAACGCCCCCGACGGTGACGCCCGAGCCAACTGGCTCCCAGCGCCCGCCGCCCCCTTCTACCTCCTGATGCGCCTCTACCTACCATCCATGGAAGTCCTCAACGGGGCGTACGAAATCCCCGGCATCCACCCGCTCCGATAGCGCCGCACACCGTCGATGCGGTGCCCGATAATCGCGTCGCCGCATCGGCCCCAGACCCGCCCGGGATCCGGCAGTGGAGATCGCACTCACGAAGTCGCCCTTCGTCGCACGATCAGGAGCGCACACCGCCGCTCGCAGTCGTGCCGATCGTGAGCGGTCTGCCGCTGGCTGTCGACGTGGAGACATGCGCTACTACGGTGATCGCCAGATGACAAATTTTGCCAAGTCAGCCAGTGTCTCGTCCATGACCACGATGAACGTGTCGCTGCCCGACGAGCTGAAGATCTTCGTCGATGAGCGGGTCTCTCACGACGGCTACGGGTCGACCAGCGAGTACGTCCGCGATCTGATCCGACGCGATCGCGAACGAGGCCACCTCCGCGACCTCGTCCTCGCAGGCGCGAACTCCGGCCCCGGTGTTGTTGCCGATGCCGCCTACTTCGACGCACTGCGTCAGCGCATCTCGACAGAGGCCTGAACTCTTGGCGGCGAAGCCGGTCCAGTTTCGAGAACTCGCAGCGTTCGATCTCGAATCAGCCAGCGGCTACTACGCCGCCGAAGCCGACGTCGCAACAGCCATCCGTTTCGTAGACGCTGTCGAAGCCGCAGCAAGACGCATCGGTCGAAATCCTCGGCTCGAATCACTCCGCTTCGCGTACGAACTCGCTGTTCCGGACCTGCGGGTCGTGGCAGCCGGCAGATTTCCGTACCTGTTGTTCTACTTGGAGTGCGAAACTTCAGTCGACGTCTGGCGACTCCTTCACACCAGCCGAGACATCCCAGCCAGCCTGCAAGATCCCAACGCCTGACCCAGGTTCGTGACGCACGATCTCGAGCGGTCACCCGAGCGCCGATGTGCCGAACCCGGACGGGTGTCGCATGTCGTTTGGAGCGGCGGTACCGAGCGGGTTGGATCGTATATCCAGGCGCTCAGAGCGTATATACTCAGCTCATGACGAAGCGACTGATCGACGTTGACGACGACGCACTCGACGCCGCGCGAGCGAAGCTCGGCACCATCACGATCAAGGACACCGTCAACGAGGCGCTGCGAGTCGCTGCACGTGAACGCAGCGCTCAGCTCGCAAACGCGCTTTCGACGCTGGCAGCGGCCGATCTGGATGACCGCTCTGCGGCGTGGCGTTGATGTACCTGCTCGACACGAGCGTGATCACTCGCCTGGGTGAGCCGTCGATCGTTGGACGAATCGAAGAACTCGACCGCAACGGGCTGGCCAGAGCGGCGATGACCGACCTCGAGGTCGGCTTCTCGGCACGGAACGGTGACGAGTGGGATCGACTCTCCAACGCTCTCGATGCATTCCGTCGTGTCGACGTCGAGGCTCACCACTTCGACCGAGCAGGACAGATCCAGCGAGCGCTCGCCCAAGAAGGCCTGCGGGGACGCAAGGTGCCCGACCTTCTCATCGCTGCGGTCGCCGAGTCGGCATCGCTCACGGTGCTTCACTATGACGCCGACTTCGACCACATCGCAGCCGTGACCGGTCAGCCCACCGAGTGGATCGTCGAGCGCGGCTCGGTCAACTGATCTGTCGAGCCCGACGTGCTCGTCGGCTGATACGCGCACTGTCACACCACCAGCATCGACGGAGGGTCGCCTCGTCGCGCGTTTCAGCGCTGGTGACCGAGCACACCAGCGCCGATCTCGGACGGTGTCCGATGGCGGCGGGCGGCGGGATTACGAGCGGGTCCTCGCCGCAGTGGAATCGCTCGACTTCGCCGGCGATGCGGCGCGGGACGGAGCCCTCCTGCTCGCGATTACGAGCGGGTCTCGGCTCGTCGCGACCGATCGGTACGTGCCGTTCCGATCGAGCCAACCGGAACCGGCGGACGAGCAAATTGCGTGCCCCCGATCGGCACTTCGGCCACGCGCCAGCAGACTCGGTGGCCCGACTTTCCAGGCTCTTCGCGGTGATCGCTGGGGTGCGTAGAGCCACCAAACCGAGGGCACCTCAGAGCAGTCATCAAACCTGGGTTGCTTCACGCCGTTTCGAGCTGGTTGCTGATCACCGTGGAAGGATCTTCGACACCGTGGCCGAGTCCTGGTTGGTGACCCAGACGTTGGTGCCGTCGAACACAATATCGCCGCCATTCCCGCCGGCGTAATCGATTCTGGTGCCGTCATCGGGATCCATCTTTGAGACCAATCCGGTGGCCGTGTAGTAGGCGCTGGTGATCCAGATGTTGGTGCCATCGTAGGCCACCTCAGAGGAGCCCTCTGCGGCGGGGTAGCTGACACCGCCGCCCCATTCGGGGTTGATCTTCTGCACGGTGCTGGGATAGCCGCTGTTGACGACCCAGATGCTGGTGCCGTCGAACGCCACCCCCGATGGATAGTCGCCGGTGGGGTAGTCGACTCTGGTTCCATCAGACGGCTTCATTTTCGACACCGTGTTGTTGCCGCGGTTGGTGATCCAGATGTTGGTGCCGTCGAACGCCAGTCCCGCCGGGCTGCTGCCGGTGGGGTAGTCGACTTTGGCGCCGTTGGACGGGTTCATTCTCGACACGGTGTCGTCGCCGCTGTTGGTGATCCAGATGTTGGTGCCGTCGAACGCCACATCGAGTGGGTAGTCGCCGGTGGGGTAGTCGACTTTGGCGCCGTTGGACGGGTTCATTCTCGACACGGTGTCGTCGCCGCTGTTGGTGATCCAGATGTTGGTGCCGTCGAACGCCACACGCCTGGGGCTCCGCCCGGTGGCGTAGGTGACTTTGGTGCCATCGGCAGGGTTCATCCTCGAAATGGAGTCTGAGCCGTTGTTGGCGATCCAGATGCTGGTGCCGTCGAACGCCAGTCCCTCCGGGCGGCTTCCGGTGCGGTATTGGCCGGGTGCGCCGGGATCCTCGTACCACTGCAATAGGGCGATCTGTTCGTCGCTGATTCGGTTCGCCGACCCGGGCGCACCGGGAGGACCCGTAGGACCGATCGGACCGGCCGGGCCCGGTAGGCCAGATCCACGCGTGTAGTAGCCGGTTATGTCCAACAAGATGTCGGTCGACGCTGAAGCACTTGAACCGTTGAAGAAGATGTCGATTTGCCCGGCATTCGCTCCCGACACCGGCAGGCTGACCGTGCCACCGTTCGCAGCCTTGGCCCCCGCTGCGAAGTTCAGGGTGGACGTCGATGGGATTCCGGACGCATCACCTGGGCGCACCGACGCGTACCCTCGGGTTGATGGCCGCACCAGGGTGAGGTTGAAAACAATGCCGGTCGCACCTGGCGGCACCACTTGTTCCGGGCCGCTACTGGTATCAATCGTCCCGGTCACCAACAACTTCCGTGATGTCCCGGATGCGAATGCGCCGCCGAGCCCGACGTTGACATCACCATCGCGTGTGTCCAGAACGCGAGTCGGTGTCACCGCAACAAACGACGAGGGATCACTCGATTCGGCGTCGACCGCCGCCAACCCACCGGCACCCAGCGTGACTGCCATCGCAGCACCCACCGCAGCCCACCGCGACCGCCACGCAGGCGAACGACTACCCGTAACCTCGCCGGGACCATTCATTGGGTCTCTCGTCACAGCGTCATGTGCTTTGATCGACTAACCTCCATAGCGGTCCCTCCAGCATCGGTCATCTGTGAAGCCGATAGTAGGTGATAGTAGGTGATTGAGCGTTCTCGTAGTCTTGGACCATTGTCAAGATCGTCGATCGACAACCACGAGGGGTCGACATATTGCGACGGTCTGCCATCACCGACGATCAGATACGGGACCGTCCGATTTCGTGTGTAACCGGGGTGATCTGAGGGTCCACGACCGAGGGTCGTGGGCTGGAGAGGATTACTCCGATGACTGCGAACACAGATATCCAGCGAACGAACGGATCGACGCCGACCGAGCGAACGGGGCCGCCGCGTAGTGTCCCAGAGCGCAACGGGAGCTTCGTTGTCGGTGAACCAAGAACGAAGCTCATCAGCACTGCGTCACAGCGCACTCGTGTGGATGGTCGATGCCATCGTCCACGTCGAGAGCTGCGCCGCCCAGCGTGTCAGTGCGCTTTGCTCTGCGTGCCAGCACCCGTCCGCGAGCCGAGCGCCCACGGCGGCATCGACGATCCGGACCGCCGAGTCGTCGATGCAGCGCCGCGGTCGAGCATGACCCCGGCGTCTCACGCGAGCGACTCCTCGCGCCGACGACCGTCGGCGAGTTCCACCAGCGCCTTCTGATCGACGGCGACGGCCGGCACCGCCGCAACCTTGCAGTCGGTGACGGCGCGCAGGGTCGCCGTCCTGGTTCCTCCTTCGACGGCGGCGCGCTCCCCGAGCACCGCTCCGGGCCCCAGTTCGGCGAGCGGTTGCCCGTCTACTTCGACGACGAGCACACCGTTCAACACGAGGTACAGCTCGTCGCCTCGGGTGCCCTGTTCAGCGAGCACGCTGCCCGTCCTGACCTCGCGGATCGTCGGCTTCGGACCGCCGCGCATGATCACGTCCTGGAGTTGTCGTTCGAGCGCGCTCTCGACCTCGGTCACGAGCGCCGGTGCATCCTCGTCGCCCCACGGCGTTCGGCGTCCGAACGACTCGTTCATCCACCGCTTGTATTCGGCGAGGCTGCTCTTCGCCATCAGCGCGCCGGTGTCGTCGAACACCCAGTGCCTCGGGAACCCCGAAGCACCCGTCATCGCGCTCTCGTGCGTACCGTCGGCGTGGATCGTCAGCTCGAGGGTCGTCCAGACGATCGGAGCCGAGTACTGGATGAACGGCGGTCGCTTCACCGCTCGCGGCATCGGTGCTCCCGTGCGGCCGCCGACGGTCTGGGTGAATCGGACGGAGGTCGACGTCACTTCTGGTTCACCCTGCAGGTCGGGGAGCGGGGTCGCAGGGACCGTGATCGACGTGACGCCGAGCCCGACGGTCGTGGCGCCGATCATCCCGCCACCGCAGTATCCGAACCCGGTGATCCGGCCGTCCTCGACGTCGATGAAGGCGCGCAGTTCGTTCGCGAAGCGGAAGCGATCGACCACGCGGAGGTCCTCGACCGCGGCGTGGACGTCCGTTCCGAGGGAATCGGGCGGCGGCGGGTCGTGGTGCGCCATCTTCATCCGGGTGGCCACCTTGCCCATCCCCTCCAACAGGTCCGAGGGGATCCACGAGATGGTGGTGACGCTGCGTTCGATTCGCATGTTCTGCCTCCTGGCGACGAGTGACCGCCAGCGTGCACCAACGGCGCCAGGCCGGCCAGCGTGGCGACCCGCAGGATCGGTACGTGCCAGCACTACCGGAACCAGCGCGCTCGCACGCTGGTGGACGAGGGCCCGGTCCCTCAGACTGCGTTGCGTACACTCAACCACCCAGGAGGCGTCGATGGCGATCACGGTTTTTCTCGCAGACGACAACCTCATCGTGCGAGAAGGCGTCAAGGCGCTCCTCGAACTCGAGGACGATCTCGACGTCGTCGGCCAGGGAGCCGACTACGACGAACTCGTCTCCGGCGCCGACGCCGTGGCGCCCCAGGTGGTCGTGACCGACATCCGGATGCCCCCCAACTTCTCCCGCGAGGGCATCGAAGCCGCGAAGGAGATCCGGAAGCGCCATCCGGGCACCGGCGTCGTGATCCTGTCGCAATTCGACGACCCGGACTATGCGGTGTCGCTCCTGTCGGAGGGCGCCGCCGGTTACGCCTATCTCCTCAAGGACCGCGTCGGTGAGGGGAACCAGCTCGTTCGAGCGGTTCGCGAGGTGGCAGCCGGGGGCTCGATGCTCGACCCCAAGATCGTGGAAGCCCTCACCAGCCCGGTGCGGGCCGAGACATCGCTGTCCGACTCCGACGAGGACCTGCTGCAGCAGGTGGCGCAAGGCCGTTCGGTGAAGGCGATCGCTCTGCAGCGCAAGACGACACCCGCCGACGTCAACGCAGCGATCGAAGCGCTCTTCGGGACGCTCGCCCAAGGTCTGGCGGAGGGCAGGACCGACAGCCTCGACCGGCTCAAGATGCTGCAGCGGGCGATCGTCGATCGCAAGGAGCAGGGGGAAGCACTCAGCCGGCTGCTCCCGGGCGGTGTGGCCGCGCAGATCCTCGACGGGGGCCGTCAGCCCGGTGAAACCGAGGAGCTGACCGTGACGGTGCTGATGTCGGACATTCGCGGGTACACGACGATCGCCGAGCACGCCGATCCGAGCGTCCTGGCCGGCCAGCTGCACGAACACCGCGCCGTCATGAACCGTGCGATCCTCGGCGAGGCGGGCACCGTCATGCAGTTCGTCGGCGACGCCGTGATGGCCGTCTTCGGTGCGCCGGTCGCCAGCGAGGATCACGCCGACCGCGCGGTGGCCGCCGCCATCGCGATGCAGCAGGGACAGCACGAGTTGAACGAACGGTGGAAGCAGAGTGGCCAGCCGGTGTTCGGACTCGGGATCGGGCTCTCGACGGGCCCGGTCGCCGCTGCGCTGCTCGGATCGGAGGAGCGTCTCGAGTACACCCTCGTCGGCGACACGGTGAACCTCACCCAACGACTCCAGCAGTGGGCCGAGCCGGGTGAGACCGTGGTGAGCGAGCCGACCTGGGCTGCCATGGAGCGCATGCCCGAGGCCGACAAGCTCGCGCCGGCGATCGTGAAAGGTCGAGACACCCCCGTCGCCGCCTATCGGTTCCCGCGGAGAGCGGCGTGACACTGACCGATGCACAACTGATCCGCATTGGTCGCACGATCGCGGCGGTTGCCGTGCTCTTGGCCGTGGGTGGCCTCATCGCTGCCATCTCGTTGGGCCGGTGGCAGAGCGCCGTGAACACCGTCACCCCGATCAACGCGTCAGTCGCCGTCGGCTTCGGCGCACTGGCGTGGACGGTCCTGCCGAAGCAGCCTCGGAACCGATCGGTGTGGGCCTACAACGTGGCCGCCTTCTTCGGAGGCTTGTACTCGGCCGCGCTCGGTGCCCCTCGTGCTCGCTATCCCGCCCGATGTCGAAGCCAGCGCCGATGCACTGATCCCTGCTGAACTCTCGTGGCCGGCGGCGATCGCGGCCACGATCCTGGCGGCCGGCTGGATCCCGTCGTTCCTGCTTCCCCTGACACTCGGCCTGTTGCTGTTTCCCGACGGGCAGGTCCCCTCGCCTCGTTGGCGTTGGGCGCTCCGGTTCCAGAGCTCGACGTTGGGGCTCGCGTTCCTGTTGGCATGCGCTGCGAACAACCCTCGCAGCACCCGACCCATCCCGACCCCCGGCGGAACACTCGGTGACCTCGCGGAGGTCTTCATCCTCCTTGCGCTGCTCAGCTCGTTGCTCGGCATCGCCTCGCTGGTCGTTCGGTATCGACACGGTGACGGGGTCATCCGGCACCAGATCCGTTGGATCGCGGCCGGTGGTGCATGCGTCGTGGTCGGCGAGCTCGCCTTGCGGCTGGCCGCGGGCGGGGATTCTGGCGAGGTGGGCCCGACCATCCAGATCCTGTTCAACCTCGGACCGCTCCTGCTGTTGATCGCAGCGTTCTGGGTGGCGATCACGAGGTATCGGTTGTACGAGATCGACGCGCTCATCTCGAAGTCGGTGACCTACCTCGGTCTTGCCGCCGTGATCGTCGCGCTCTACGCGGCGGTCGTGGTGGGCCCGCTCGTGATCATCGGTGCGTCGGATGGCGAGGGCCCTGGGCTGCTCCTGCCGATCGTGGCCTCGGCGATGGTGGCGGTGCTGTTCGAGCCGATCCGTTCTCGCCTGCAGCGTGCGGCCAACCGACTGGTCTACGGCGACCGGGTGAGCCCGCAGGAAGTGCTCTCCAAGGTCACCGCCAGCCTTCCCGAGGCGGCGGCGGGCGACGGCATCGGCGACCTCGCCGAGGCGCTCGCACGCGGGACCGGTGCTGAACGTGCCGTGGTGTGGGTGACGAGCGGCGACCAGCTCCGGGCAGGCGGCGTGTACCCCGACACCGGCGAGTCCGCCGTCGATCCGGTAGCGGTCGACGGCTTGGTCGACGACGAGATCACCGAGTCCCGGGGGGTGCTCCATCGCGGAGAGCTGCTCGGGGCCCTGACGATCGTCAAGCCACGCAACGACCCGATCACGCCGGCCGACCGCGAGTTGTTGGCCGACGTGGCAGCCGGATCGGGTCTCCTGCTGCGCAACATCGGACTCAATCGCCAACTCGAGCAGCGCGCCGATGACGTCCGGGCGTCGCGACGGCGACTGATCGCCGTACAGGACGCCGAACGCCGCCGCCTCGAGCGGGATCTGCACGACGGGGCCCAGCAGCAAGTCGTGGCCCTCAAGGTCAAGCTCGGAATCGCCCGCACGATCGCTCAGCGCGAAGGCGCCGACGAGATCGCCGACCGGGTCACGTCATTGGCCGACGAGACCCAGCAGGCCGTGGACGCGCTCCGGGCGGTCGCACACGGGATCTACCCACCGTTGCTCGAGACCGAGGGGTTGGCGTCGGCGTTGCGGCCGGTCGACCGGGCGTCGACCAGCGTGGAGATCTCCGCCGACGGAGTCGGCAGATACGGGCGTGAGGCCGAGGAGACGGTGTACTTCTGTGTGTTGGAGACGCTCGAACGGGCCCGGATGGCGGGTGCGTCGGGAGTGCGTGTGGTCGTCGAGGGTTCGGGTGGGGAGCTCGTTGTGCAGTTCGACATCGCTGGTGGCGTTCCCGACCTCGACCTGACGACGGTCATCGACCGGATCGACGCGTACGGCGGGTCGACCACCGTCGAGCGGGGACCCGTGGGTCGGACCGCGATCACGACCGTCCTGCCGGCCAACGAGATCGCGATGGAGCCGGCATGAGCGAGAACCGCTCGTCCACGCGGTCCGTGCGCCTCCTGGTCATCGGCGTCGTGGTGTACGCCGCGGCCGTCGCCGTCGTGATCGTCCAGTCGCGAAGCCTCGAGTTCGCCAACTTCGTCGAGCTGGTCACCCTGGCCGCATTCGGCACCTACATGCTGGTCGGTGGCCTGATCGTGATGCGTCGTGGGAACGCCGTCGGACTGCTGCTCGTGGCGTACGGCTCGCTGTGGAGTGTGGGGAAGGCCGGTCTGGTCACGGCCGAGTCGCTGGACGAGGCGGGCCGCTCCGGAGCGGCCGGGTGGGCGGCACTGATCGGGATGGTGGCCATCACGGGGCCGGGGTCCTGGTTGATCGCCGCCACGTGGCTGGTGTTCCCGGACGGACGGCCCCGCACGAACACGGATCGGCGGTTGCTGCTCGGCAGTGGTGTGGTCGCCGGGCTGTCGACGCTCGTCAGTGTGTTCGCCACCCCGCAGGTGCTCCCCGAGTCCGACGCGTATCCGCACCCGTTCGTCGGCGAGGACGTCGCACAGTTCTTCTACCTCGTCACCAATGTCGTCTTCGCGTTGTTCTTCTTTTCGCGATCTTCGTCGCGGCCCGTCTGGTCGTCCGGATGCGGGATGGCGATCCGATCGAGCGCCAACAGGTGGGCTGGGTCGCCGTGGCGGTGATCGGGAACGTGATGATCCTCCTGGCGAACGCCGCCATTGCACCACTCGGAACCGACGACAACTCGTTCCTGCTGATCGACTCCGTCGCGGTCGTGTTGATCCCGCTCGCCGTGGGCATCGCGATCATGCGGTACCGGCTGTACGAGATCGACCGGATCATCAGCCGCTCGGTGACCTACGGCCTGCTGGCGGTCTTCATCGGTGGCGTGTACGTCGCGATCGTCGTCGGTCTCGGGGCTCTGCTGGGGGGAGACACCGGATTCGGCCTGTCGATCGCGGCGACGGCTCTCGTTGCGATCGTCTTCCAACCGGTCCGACGCCGGGTCGCGCAGTGGGCGAATCGAATCGTCTATGGCGAACGGGCGACGCCGCACGAGATCCTCGTTCGGTTCTCGCATCGCTCGTCGGAGCTGTCCGGCGACGAGTTGATCGAACAGACCCCGAAGCTGATCGTCGACGGCACGGGGGCCGCGACGGCAGCGCTGTGGGTGCGCTCCGGCGAGGGATTCCGGACCGCGTCGACCTGGCCGACCGGCGGCACGCCTCGGTTCGTCGACGGCGTCGAGGGCTTCGTCGATCCGGAGGCGGATCGGTCGTGGCCGGTGCTGCACGACGGCGAGTTGCTCGGTGGCATCTCTCTGACGAAGGAGCCGGGTGAGACGGTCACCACCGCCGAGGCAGCGCTGCTGGCCGATCTCGCCGGCGGTTTGGGTCTGGCGTTGCGCAACACCCGCCTGACGGCCGAACTGCGCCGGCAGGTGGCCGAACTCGAAGCATCCCGCGAGCGGGTGCTCCTCGCAGCCGATGCCGCCCGCCGCGACCTGGAGATCACGCTCGACAGCGGTCCCCAACAACAGCTCGTCGCCCTGAAGGTGAAGCTGGGCCCGACGCGCAAGCGCGCCGAGCAGCTCGGCGCCACCAAGACCGCAGCGCTCCTCGGCCAACTCGAACTCCAAGCCGGTGAAGCGATCACGGCGGTCCGCGAGTTCGCGCGAGGGATCTACCCGCCACTGCTGGAGGCTGAGGGGCTCGCCGTCGCAATCGGGCAGCAGACTCGGTCGTCGGCGCTCGCGGTCTCGGTGCGTGGCGACGGCATCGATCGCTACCCGCGGGAGGTCGAGTCCGCGGTGTACTTCACCGTGCTGGAGGCGCTGCAGAACACGGCGAAGTACGCCAACGCGAATTCGGCGACCGTCAGCATCGCAGCGGTGAACGGCACGTTGGAGTTCGAGATCGCCGACGACGGCCAGGGTTTCGATACCACTGCCGTCGCCCCGGGCACCGGGCTGAACGGCATGGCCGACCGTCTCGACACCGTGGGCGGATCCTTCACCGTCATCTCGGTGCCCGGGGGCGGTACGACGATCGCCGGCCGGGTGCCGACGACGATGCGTGCCGGCGTCTGATCAGCCGAGCGGGTGGAGACCCGCCCAGGTTTCCTCGAGGGTGTCCATGCCGAACATCGACTTGGGGAGGAACCCGATCGCGCCGGCCGCGAGCGCCGGCGCCTCGTAGCTCCCCGACTCGTGCGTCGACATCACCAGCACGTGCGGCGGATCGTCGAGGAGCATGATCCGCCGGGTGGCCTCGATGCCGTCGATGCCCGGCATCTGGACGTCCATCAGCACGAGATCAGGTCGCAGCGTCGACACCAGGTCGACGGCTTCCTCACCGTTGACCGCCTCACCCACCACCTCGAACCCGTCGGTCATCTCGACGACCATGCGCGAGGCCTCACGGAAGGGCAGCTGATCGTCGACGATGAGAACGCGGACATCGGTCACCCCTCGATGATCGCATCCGCGGAGTCGGCAGGCCACCGGGGTGGCCCGCTCGCCGGGGTGGGGTCAACCCGTACTGGCCGCGCCCAGGCCGAGGAACACCAACACCGCCTGAACCCGTCGGTGCACGTCGTCGGTCTGCACGAGATCGAGCTTGGTGAAGATCGCGTTGATGTGCTTCTCGACCGACCGGGCCGAGATGAACAGCGCCTCACCGATCGACGAGTTGCTTTTTCCCGCCGCCATCTCGGCAAGCACGTCTCGCTCGCGATCGGTCAGTCGATCGAGCGCGACCGATTCGCGGTTCGACTCGACGCCGATCAGCGCTTCGACCACTTTGGGGTCGACGACCGATCCACCATCGGCCACCCGGCGAATCGCACCTCCCAGTTCGTCGAGGTCGGCGACGCGCTCCTTGAGCAGGTACGCCCGACCGTCCGAGCCGTGCTCGAACAGGCGCCGCGCGTACTCGGGCTCGACGTACTGGCTGAGCACGACGACACCGATCTCGGGATGCGCAGACCGGATGACGTCGGCTGCCCGGATGCCCTCGTCGGTCTGGCTCGGTGGCATTCGGATGTCGGTCAGGACAACATCGGGACGGTGTTCCTCGACCGCAGCGAGCAGCGTGTCGTAGTCCTCGCACGATGCGACGACTTCCACCTCATCGTCCAGTTCGAGCAGGGCGTTGATGCCGTCGCGCATCAAGAAGCTGTCCTCGGCGAGGACGAGGCGCAGCACCATGGCGGCAGCGTAGTGCCGGCGCAGCTGTGGTGTCCGGAGTTCCTGCTTGATGGCGTTGGGCAGGGCCTGGGTCAATGACAACGTGAACGTGATGCAGCACATGCGCTGAAGAAGGGGCTGGCGACCGTGTCCTCTGACAGCCGCACACTTCGAAACACAGGATCACGCCGACGATGCTCGGGCAACCACTCGGGAACGGCCCATACCGAGCGCCCGATAGCGCAACGCCGCAACGCGACCGGACCCGCGCGGGAACCGGCACGATGATCGGCTCTCGGCTGTGGGTGCCATCCCTTGCAGCCGACGCGCGTTCTCGCGCACCTGGCCGAGCGCCGACGTGCCGATACCGAGCGGGGTAGAGCGCGGTTCGATCTGAACATTTCCGAGGAGTCGGTCGGCGCGGTCTATACCGAACTCGGTGAGAAGCCCGAGCGGTGCGGGCTCCTCTCGAACCCCGGGCGCCAACGGGTGACCCGGCGACCCGTAGGCCCCGGACGAGCCGGATGGTCAGCGGCGTTCGCAAACGACGATGGCGCCATCGACAGCTGCGATTCCGATCAGCGGTGTTCCGTGCGTTGACCAAACGGCGGCACGGGCGGAGCCGTGGCTACCCTCTGCCGATCTCGGTCAAGGTGAAGCTGACGAACTCGGCTGGATCGCCTTGCGGGACGCCGTTCTCAACGATCAGGTCGGCCGATGCACGCACCTTGTACTCGGTGCCGTCGCTCCCGGTTGCGGTCCCGTTGACCGAGTTGAACACGTCGACGAGGTCGTCGGTGATCACACTGACACGTACCTTCAACTTGGCGGTACCGCTGGCGAACGGCTCGACCGCCGTGGTCGTCGGGTCCCCGTCGAACAGCGCCTCGCAAGTTTCGACGATCAGGTCCGGCGCCTCACCGATCGACTCGTACAAATAGATCGGTTGACCCTTGTCGTTCACCTTGACGTCGACGCGTCCGTCGTTGCGGACGAACACGCGCTCGGTGGTGACCCCGGGTTCGGCCACGAAGGGGCCTTCTGTCCGGGGGTCGGGTTGACCCCGCGGAGCGCGGTTGACCACCACGAACGATCCGTCTGACGGATCGTGGACTCTCTTGCCGCGAGGAGCACGGGCCACGTCGGAACCTCCCACTGCTGTACCCCACCCGACGGTACCCCAGATGGGACCATTCCTGAGAGTTACACTGAGAGTTGCACTCCATGAACGTCCCTGAACGCCGATGGACATTCTCCCAGCTCAGGAGCCATTCCCATGGCCTTCGGTGGACGCCCAGGGACGTCGTGGCGGAGGTGGACGGGAATCGAACCCGCCGGACGGGGATCGCCCGTCCCAACCGCTTTGAAGGCGGCGGAGCCCACCAGGTACCCAGACACCTCCCGGTAGGACGCCGACACTATCGTCGGACCCCGACGACCCATCTCATGAGCACTACGGTCGAACCGTGGGGACCGGACGGAGGGCGCTGACTCGTGCCCGTTTCTGAGGCGGTCGATCAACCTTCGCTCCGGCGGAGGTTCCTCGCCACCGACGACACCGGCACGTTCGCACGGGTGCTCGGCATCGTCGCACTCCTCTGGGTGCTCGACGTCGTGACCCGCGGCGCCGCCGACGGAGCACCCGATGCAGCGGGCTCGAGCCTGACGTGGTGGGCGCTCCGGTCCAATCCAGCGGCCTGGCTGGCGCTGACGACCGGTTTGGTCGTCCTGCTGGTCGGGCAGCGGCGGAGCCGGACGCTGGCGGGCTGGGATCAGCTCGAACACGGTCACGCACTGCGCCTGTTCGCCATGCCGCTCGTTGTGCTGTCCGTCTGGTACCACGCGTTCTACTCGTACAACTTCTTCCTCCAGGAGTGGCACCACATCGATCGACTCCTGATCATCGGCTTCGCGGTCGCGGCCTGGTGGCGTCCCATCTTCCTGCTGCCACTCGTGCTCGTCGCACGGATCGTGGACGCCCAGTACCTCGTGCCGCTCGTTCAGACACCCGCCTCGCACATCGGGGAGTTGCCGTTGATGTGCCTGCTGGTCGTCGCCGCTTCGGTCATCGGCCATGCCATCCACGGAGACCGTCGGCTCTCGGGAGTCGTGCTGGTGACGAGCGCCGTCGTGGCATCCCACTTCTTCGAACCTGGCCTGGGCAAGATCGCTCTGAGGTGGGCGACCGAGTCCGATCCGGGCGAGTTCGCCCGAGCCTCCTACACGGCCGGATGGCGCGGAGCCGGCGACGGCACCTGGTCGGATTCGCTCGCGTCGATCGTCGACACGCTGCAGGTCCCGATCATCGTCGGGACACTCCTGCTGGAGGTCGGCGCGCTGGTCGCCGTGGCCAACCACCGCCTGCTTCGATGGTGGCTGGCGGGTTGGATACTCCTGCACACGGTGATCTTCGCAATGTCCGGATTCTGGCTCTTCGAGTGGGTGGTGGTCGAGCTGCTGCTCCTCGTACTGCTGTGGCGACCTGATCTCCGTGACTCGCTCAAGGAGAACGACACACCGGCACGTACCCTGCTCGCGGTCGGGCTCGTCGCGATCGGTGGAGTGATCTTCCACCCACCGAAGCTGGCCTGGTTGGACGCCCCGGTTTCGTACGGGTACCAGATCGAGGCCACCGGGACCAGCGGTACCCGCTATCACGTGGAGCTCGCCGAGTTCGAACCCCTCGCCGAGGACGTCCTCTTCGGCTTCGTCGGTTTCGTGCCCGAACGCGACGCAGTCAACGGCTACGGAGGAGTGAATTCGACCTGGCTTCTCGACCGGCTGAGTGAATCGTCGACGTTCGAGGACCTCGACGAGCTGGAGTCGTCATTCGCCGACACCCCCGAGTACGTCCGGTCGGCGTCGGAGCAGCTGATCGTTCGCTGGCTCGAACATGCCAACGACGATCGTCGCTCGATCTGGTTCTTGATCCCCCCGATCTCGCGCTTCTGGACCAGTGTCCCGGCACCGGCCTACGACGGAGACGAGCAACTGACCTCGGTGGAGGTGATCCGGGTGCGATCGATCCACGAGCCCGAACAGCGCTTCGACCGCCAGACCGTCTTCACCGTCGAGTGGGTCGACGGGGCCGCCCGCATCGACCGGAGCGCTGACGACACCGCCGAATGACCACCCCAGGTCAGGGTGCGCCGGCGCTCGTGCCCACCGGCACTCGGTCCTCGTGCTCGACTCCGTGAGCCCCGATCATGTCGTAGGTCGGCAGCAGGCGGTTGGCCCGGGTCTCGATGCGGTTCACGATCAAGGCGACCGACGTGAAGACGGCCACGAGCACCAGCGATCGCGGGAACTCGATGATCGGTTCGACGATCCGTCCCACCTTCAGGTCGACCTCGAAGATCCGCTCGAGCATCCACCCGAAGGCGACCAGCGCGAGGCCGAGCGACGCGAGGACGAACACGGGCCGATACCACCGCGTCCTCCGCAGGAGGAAGAGGCCGGGGAACAACAGCAGGACGACGACCGCCTGACCGATCTCGATGCCCACGTTGCGACCCAGGAGCGACACCATCTTCGTCGTCTGACTGACATCGAGACCGGAGACGAGACTGGCGAAGCCCATTCCGTGGAACAGCCCGAACACGAACGCGATGACCCACTCCCGATTGACGACGACGGGGTGGAGGTTGTGGAGTGCAGTCGCGATGATCGATGCCGCGATCACGCTCTCGACGAGACGAGACGGGGGGAGGGGCAACACCTCGAGTCCGGCGAGAACGAACGTGATCGAGTGGGCGATCGTGAACATCGAGACGATCTTCAGGATGCGCCAGAGCGACGCCCCGAACGTGGTGACCGGGTGCCAGCTTCCTGCGGCGAACACCAGTACCGACGGGAGTAGGAGCACGAGAACGAACAGGATGTGATCGGGGCCGGTCCTGATGTGATCGACCCCGAGGCCCACACTGGTGTCGAAGTTCTTCCACTGACTCGCATCGCCCAGATCGATCTGTCGTTCTCGTACCGATGCGTCGAACCCGATGAGCACTTCTTCACCGTTGTCGATCACGCCGCCGGCCCAGTCGTTGCCGATGAGGAGGAGCGCCGTGCGTTCCTCGATCTCGTCGAAGAACGGATCGAAGGACACCTCGAGGTCACGCGGAACTGCGCCGGGGACATCGGCCAGGAAGTCGAGGACGACATAGCCACCCTCCGCCTGGAGCAGCCGGACTCCGGTGGCCTCGTAGTCCCAACGCTGACCGGCGGCACCCACCGACATGTGCTCGCGCACGTACGCCTCGATCTCGGCGACGTTCGCTTCCAGTTCTCGCTGCGCACCGGCCGGATCGGACAGATCGAGTGCGTAGCCGAACACCGTTCGAACGTCCCCGAACGGCATCTCGACACGGCCGCCCAGCTCGTCGTCGGTCAGGTCGAGATACAGGTACGACTCGACGCCGGAGTGCGCTTCGACGGAAGCGGGCACCGCAGCCAGCACCGTGATGCACGCCCCCAGCGCGATCCACAGCCATGTCCGGACCCTGGGGCGGCGCCGTGCTGGAGGCACGGGGTCCTCCGCCGACACAGCGGGACACGCTCGGTCAGAACTCATGGTGCTCTCCGTTTCTGTCGAGCGGGACGATCGACACCGAGCAGGCTCGCGACGATGTTGCGCTGGATGTCCGAGGTGCCGGAGTACGACAGGCCCCCGACGGAATCGAGGAGTTCCACGCCGATCCCGGCCGACTGGGTGTACCCCTCGGCGCCGAACACCTGCAGGACGTCGATCACCGAGCCCACCGCTGTCTCGGACGTCTGGAGCTTTGCGAGCGCCGCCGCCATCGTGACGTCCCGGTCGAGGTCGCTGAGGATCGCCGTCTTGTAGATCAACAGGCGCGACGCCTCGTGCCGCAACTTCATGTCGACGATGCGGTGCGCAACGGCCTGGAAGGACCCGATCGACCGTCCGAACTGAGTACGTTCCTGGGCGCGCCGGACGCCGGCGTCGATCATTCGCTCGGTGGCCCCGAGCTGGGCCGCGTAGAGGAATGCGCGCTCGGCGTTCACCGCCTCGGAGAAGACGGCTCCCCCGGCCCCGGGAGTTCCGAGGATCTCGTGGTCTCCGACGATGCAGTTGTCGAACGTGATCGACGTGAACGGGCAACTCTGCAACCCGATCTTCGGGATCACCTCGCTGCGATGGATTCCGGGGCGGTCGGTGTCGATCAGGAATGCGGTCAATCCCCACCGTCCGAGCGCTGGATCGGTCGTCGCGAAGACGATGAGCACGTCGCACTCGCTACCGAGCGTGACCCAGGTCTTGCATCCGTCGAGACGAAAACCTCCCTGCTCCAACGGAGTCGCCCGCGTCGTGATCGCTGACGTGTCCGAGCCGACATCGGGTTCCGACATCGCGAACGCCCCGATCGCCCGGCCCGTACAGAGTTCGGGGACCCACCTCCGCTTCTGTTCGTCGGAGCCGACACTCAACAGCGCACTCTGCATCGAGAACACCTGCGCTGACAGCGCGAACACCGTTCCGTTGTCCCGAGCGCCGAGGCCGAGGCCCTCGAACGTCAACAGCGCTTCGACCGTGCTCACACCGGAACCGCCGAGCTCGACCGGGGCGGTCAGACCCTGGACGCCGAATTCTGCTGCTGCGTTCCAGCGGTCTCGATCGAACTCGTCGATGACGTCGCCGAGATGCTCGGCCGCCCAGACCGACGCAGCGATCTTGCGCGGGTGATCGAGTCGCAGCAGCGCGTCGATGGCCGAATCGTCGAGAGACTCCCGCTCCGGTGCACCGCCCACCAGGAGAGTCTGGCGCGTCCGGCGAGCGACGTCCACATGGCGCGTAGTTGGCACCGTCTCGCAGACGGCAATATCCTCGGGCGATGGGCGGGTCCAGACGGGGTACGGGAGCGCCGACGCCGAGCGCCGACGCCAGCCTCGCAGGGCTCGTGCCGCGGGCGGCTCGAAACTGGCCGAGCGACGTGGGTCTGGTCGGCGACGGTGTCGAGATGACCTGGCAGCAGATCGAGGTCAGCACGCGTCGTCTCGCGCGCGCCCTGCTCGACGCGGGAATCGGGCGCGGCGATCGCGTCGCCGTGGCGCGACGCAAGACCCATGAATCGTTCATCGCCGTCCACGGCATCCTGCGGGCCGGAGCGACGATGGTGCCCGTCGATCCGCTCGCTCCTCCGCTGATCTCCCGTCAGGTCCTGCACGACGCCGGTGTGCGAGCCGTGGTCGGTGACCGATCCGTGATCGGCGCACTCGATCCATGGACGGCCGTCAGCCACGAATTGGTCGTCGTGCTCGCAACCGAGTCGGATCCGTCCTCGGCCGCCACCGCAGCGGCGGAAGGCGATGAGCGCATCGTCGCGATGGCCCTCCTCGGCGACGGGTCACTCGACACCTGCGGAGCCTCAGCCGGGCTCCCGGCGGTCGGCAGCGACGACGTCGCGTACATCATCTACACATCGGGGTCGACCGGGCGTCCCAAGGGAATCGTGCACACACACCGCAGTGGCCTGGAATACGCCCGGCGGGCCGTCGCCGAGTATCGACTCGGACCCGACGAACGCCTCGCCGGGATGAACCCGCTCCACTTCGACATGTCGACGCTCGAGCTCTACGCCGCGCCCCTCGCCGGGTGCACGACCGTCGTCATGTCCGAGTCGGACCTGCAGTTCCCTGCGGGACTGACCCAGAGATCGGCCGAGCACGATGTCAGCATGTGGTACTCGGTCCCGTTTCTCCTTCGTGGGGTGGTCGCACGAGGCGGGCTCGATCGACGGCCGCTCCCGGCACTGCGCTCCGTGCTCTATGGCGGAGAGCCGTATCCGCCGGGCGCCCTCCGCGAGTTGATGGCAGCGCTTCCCGCGGTGACGGTCACGAACGTCTACGGGCCCGCCGAGGTCAATGCGTGCAGCCACCATCACATCGACGACTCGAGCGAGATCGGCACCGACGTCCCCATCGGACGTCCGTGGGACGGTGTCGAGGTGGCAGTCGTCGACGAGGACGGCCAGGAGGTCCCGCGCGGGCAGCCCGGCGAACTGTGGGTCGCGGCGCCCACCGTGATGACCAGGTACTGGGGTCTCGACGAGCTGACGAGCGAGAAGCTCCGACCCCGCACGGACGGACCGCCGTGGTATGCCACCGGTGACATCGTCAAACTCGACGACGACGGCATCCTCTGGTTCGAGGGTCGGTCCGACCACCAGGTGAAGGTCCGCGGAGTACGACTCGAATTGGAGGCGATCGAGCGGATCCTCGACGAAGCACCATCGGTCGCGCATGCGGTGGTCGGCCCCTACGGCCCGTCGGGCAACGCGTCGCACATCGTTGCCGCCGTCGTGTACCGGGACGACGCCGCGCCCGATCCGGCCGCCCTCCGCCACTGGTGTCGAGAACGCCTCCCGTCGGTTGCCGTGCCACGAGAGATCTCGGCGTGGACCGACATGCCCACCACGGCCAGCGGCAAACTCGATCGCAAGGCCGTGCGCGCGAAGCTCCGGTCGGGCGACGCCCGGGAAGACGGGCAGTCATGAGCCGCATGAAGCGCTCCTGGACACATTGTGGGACCATTGCCGGTGGCGACGGCGGTCGAACATGATGTCCGGACGTGAAACGAACAGAGGGGAGCGGCGCCGGGATGCGTGACGAATTGTTGGAGTACATCAACGGCGAGGTGAGTCTCGATCCGACGATACGCATCGAGGCCGAGACGGATTTGTTGTTGACCGGTCTCGTCGATTCCGTCGGCGTCATCGAGATCGTGGGCTGGCTCGAGGACACGACGGACGTCGAGATCGATCCCACGCACGTCGTGCTGGACAACTTCCAGACGGTCGATCGCATGCTTGCACTCGTCGAGCGGCTGTCCTGAGGCGGACCGAGATGTCGACCAGAGTGCTGACCCCGAGTTGCATCGCAGCGATCGTCCGTGACGTCGGCCTCGACGCGATGCTCGACGACCTGATCGAACGACTCGGCAACGCGTTCGCTGCACACGACCCCGAGGTGATCGAGACGATCATGCGCGACGGGTTCCGCTACACCAAGCCGGACTTCGGGTTGATCGAGTGGATGCCCAGCATGGAGACCGGACGACGAGTTGCGATCAAGACGGTCGGATACCACCCGAACAATCCGGTCGAACGTGGGGCCCCGAGCGTCCTGTCGACGACCTCGATCCACGACACCAACGACGGGCGGCTCCTGGCCGTGTGCGAATCGACCTTTCTCACGGCGATGCGGACGGGTGCAGCATCGGCCATCGTGACCGACGTGCTCGCGATCGAGAACGCGACTGCGCTCGGCATGATCGGATGTGGTTCGCAAGCGATCACTCAGATCCACGCGATCTCGCGGATCCGACCGATCCGAACCGTCACCGCGTTCGACGCCGACGCGACCGTCGCGGCGACGCTCGCGGAGCGTCTCGAACGGGCCGGTGTGCCTGCACGGGTCGAGGTCGTCGACACGGCCGCAGAGGTGATCGAAGGTGTCGACGTGCTGTGCTGCGCGACCTCGGTCGAACCCGGCTCCGACCCCGTGGTGCCCGACATCGACCATCGACCATGGCTCCACATCAACGCTGTGGGAGCGGACCATCCGGGCAAGCTCGAGTTGCCCGGGCCGCTGCTCCGTCGTGCGGTCGTGATCCCGGATCTGCTCGAGCAGTGTCTCCAAGAAGGCGAGTCGCAACAGATCGACCGGAACGAGCTGGGACCCACGATGCCCGAACTGGTCCGTCATCGATCGCGCCACGAGCACTGGCGCGGCGTGCTCACCGTCTTCGACTCGACCGGCTGGTCGCTCGAGGACCTCGTCGTGGCGGAGATGATGCTCGATCATGCCGAGCGGCTCGACGAAGGATTCGAGTTCGATCTGCAGCCGACGCCACGTGATCCGTACGACCCGTACGAGTTCTTGGGTTCGTGACGTCCGTCGAGGTGACACCCGCACGGCCGACGGTGCCGTCGATCGAAGATCTCCAGCGCCGTTCCGATCTCAGCCGGTCGCAGTTGTTGATGTGGCTCGGGCAGGAGATCGATCCCGACGTTCCGCTGTACAACATGATCCAGACGTTCCGATTCGCGGGGCGCATCGACGTCGACGCCTTCCGAGCCTCGTGGCGATCGGTGGTCGCCCGCAGCGATTCGTTGAGGACCCGGGTGTCGGTCGTCGACGGCATCCCCATGCGCACGGTTGACGAGTCTCCGGCCGGAGAACTCGAGATCGTCGACCTGCGGCACGCGACCGACGTCGACCGGGAGTACCAGCGCTGGGTCGACGAACGCAAACTCCGGTGCCTCGACATGTCCGCACAGCTCTGGGACACGGCGCTGGTTCTCCTCGCCGACGACGTCTCGACCTGGTACCTGTGCCAGCACCATCTCATCACCGATGGCCAGTCGTTCGCGGTCGTGTACGAAAACATGGCCGACACCTACGAACTCGCTGTCGAAGGACGACTGGACGAGGCGCCGGTCCTCCCGGCATACGCCGATTATCTCCGATATGCGGACGAGATCCGTGAGACCCGTGGCTGGGCGAGGGCGTCGGAGTACTGGACCGCACGCGCCCGATCCGGAAAGCGCCCGACCGACCTGTACGGCCGACGTCCTTCCGGCGGGTCCGCGCGCACGAACCGAGTCGTCGTCGATGTCGGACCCGAGCGCAGCCGGCGGCTGCGAGAGATCGCGGCCGGTCCTGATTTCGTCTCCCTGAGCGACGAGATCTCGCACTACGTCGTGTGGTCGACGTTGCTCTTCGCCGCCCTCAACCGGATCAGCGGGCAGCCCGACCTCCGAATCGGAACGCCCTTCCTCGGTCGGCCGACGACCGTGTTCCGTGAGACGATCGGCCTGTTCATCGAGTTGGGCGCGCTCGACATCACGGTCGGCACCGACGACACCTTCCCCACACTTGCCCGACGCGTCGAGCGGGAGTTGATCGACGGGATGAAGCGGGCGAGACCCGGCGTGAGCAGTGCCGAATTGAACCGCTCGTACGACGTCCTCTTCAACAGCGTCACGAGCCGCTTCGAGCCCTTCGCCGGACTCGCCGTGAGAACGGACTGGATCCACACCGGCTACGGCGACCGCGATCACGCGATCCGCCTCCAGGTCTCGGACTTCGACGACAGCGGGCAGTTCCGGCTGCACTTCGATCTCAACGCCGAGGTCTTCGGCCCGACGGAGCGGACGTGGTTCATCGACCAGTTCGAAAGGTTGCTCGACCACTTCGTCGCCGACCCGTCACGATCACTCGGAAGTTTCGCTCTGCTGAGTGCTGCGGAACGGCAGACCCACATCGACGACTTCAATGCGACCGATGCCACCTACCCCGACGACATCACCGTCGTCGAGCTGTTCAGGCACCAGGCGGCGGCCACCCCGGACGCCGTGGCCGTCGACGACCGGCAGCGCCAACTGACCTACGCCGAGCTCGACGCCGATTCCGATCGGCTGGCGAGACTGCTCATCGGCCGCGGTGCCGTGGCCGGCTCCAACGTCGCGCTCTGCATCGGACGCTCGCTCGACGTGCTGACGGCGATCCTCGCCGTCCTCAAGACGGGCGCCGCGTACGTCCCGATCGACCCGTCGTACCCGGCACAGCGACGGCAGCTCATGATCGACGACGCCGCACCCACGGTGTTGATCACGTCCGGCATGGTCGCCGATGGCGACCCGACCGTTCCGGTGATCGACCTCGACGTCACGACTCTCGATGACTGCGACGGCGAGCCACCGACGGCGTTGGCCCGGCCCGACGGAACCGCCTACATGATCTACACGTCGGGCACGACCGGCCGACCGAAGGGCACGATGTTGACCCATCGGGGATTGGTCAACTATCTCTGGTGGGCCAAGCACGAGTACCAGGACGGCGAGGCGCTCGACTTCCCGCTCTATTCCTCGTTGTCGTTCGACCTCACGATCACGTCGTTGTTCGTTCCGTTGATCTCGGGTGGGCGCGTCGTGGTCTACGAGAGCTCCGAGCGAGGCGACGGACTCGAGATCCTCGACGTGTTCGCGGACGACCTCGTCGACATCGTCAAGCTCACGCCCGCCCATCTCGTGATGCTCGCCGAGAACGGGATCGACTGTCATCGCATTCGGAAACTGATCGTGGGCGGCGAGAACTTTCGCACCGACCTGGCGCTCCGGATCGACGCCCAGTTCTCCCACGGCGTGACGATCTTCAACGAGTACGGCCCGACCGAGGCAGTCGTCGGCTGCATGCTGCATCGCTTCGACAAGGCGGCCGACGATGGTCCGTCGGTCCCGATCGGACGTCCCGCTGCAAACGCACGCATCCACGTTCTCGATCGATTCGACCAACCGGTCCCGCCAGGTGTGATCGGCGAGATCGTGATCAGCAGCGACGGCGTCGCCGTCGGCTATCACAACCGACCCGACCTGACCGCAGAGCGCTTCGGCGACGACCCGACGCGCGCCGGCGCACGGTGGTATCGCACCGGGGACCGAGCACGGTGGGGAGCGGACGGTCGACTCGAGTTCCTCGGCCGCATCGACCACCAGGTGAAGATCAGGGGAGCACGGATCGAGCTCGGGGAGATCGAGACGGCGATGCTGTCCCACCCCGCGGTCGATGCGGTCGTCGTCGATGTCGTCGCTCTCGAGGACCGGGCGACCGGACCGACCACCCACTGCGTCACCTGCGGTCTCCCGTCGAACTATCCGGGGAGCGACTTCGACGAAGCAGGCGAGTGCGCTGACTGTCGTGCGTTCGCGAGGCACCGTGACGACGTTGCCCGGTACTTCCGCACACCCGACGAGTTGCAGGCGCTGCTGAGCGTCCTGTCACGACGCCGAGCCGAGAAGGAGTACGACTGCCTGGTCCTGGTGAGCGGCGGCAAGGACAGCACCTACATGCTGTACCAGCTGGTTCGCCAACACGGCGTCAGGCCGCTGGTGTTCACACTGGACAACGGCTACATCGCCGACGACGCACTGGACAACGTCCGCTCGGCATGCGCCGACCTCGGAGTCGACCTGCACATCGCGTCGACACCGCACATGAACGCGATCTTCGTCGACAGTCTGCGGCGTCACGCGAACGTCTGCGACGGCTGCTACAAGACGATCTACACGCTCAGCATGAGCCTCGCCCGCGAACGTGGAATCGACACCATCGTCACCGGCCTGGCGCGCGGACAGCTGTTCGAGACCCGCTTGGCCGATTCGTTCGCCGTGCGGGAGTTCGATCCGGACGTGATCGACGCCTGGATCCGCGAAGCGCGAACGGCGTACCACCACATCGACGACGCGGTCTACGAACTCCTCGAAACCGACCTCTTCGACGACGAGTCGATCTTCGACGACATCGGGTTCGTCGACTTCTATCGGTACGTCGATGTCGACCTCGACGAGGTCTACCGGTACCTCACGAACGACACGGTCTGGGTTCGCCCACCCGACACCGGACGGTCGACCAACTGCCTGATCAACGACGTCGGCATTCATGTTCACACGACCACCCGCGGGTACCACAACTACGCCCTCCCCTACAGCTGGGACGTCCGACTCGGGCACAAGCGCCGCGACGCTGCGATGGACGAACTCGACGATGACATCGATCTCGATCGCGTCGAGCAGATTCTCGACGAGATCGGCTACTCCGACCCGATCATCGATACTCGCTCCGAGGCACGACTCGCCGCGTACTACGTCGCCGGGGAGGAACTGACGGCAGGGGAGTTGCGCGATCACCTCGCGTCGCTGCTTCCCGACTACATGTTGCCGAGCTTCTTCGAGCCACTCGACCAGCTTCCGCTCACCGTCAACGGCAAGGTCGATCGAACGGCACTCCCCGATCCTGATCGGTCTCGTCGCGGCTCGCCGGGGTCCTACGTCGCTCCGTCGACGGACCTCGAGCGCACGCTGGCCACGATCTGGGGCGACGCGCTCAAGTCGCCACGGATCGGAGTACACGACAACTTCTTCGATCTCGGTGGTGACTCCATCACCAGCATCCGCATCGTTGCCGAGGCGCGCCGGCGCGGGATCGCCTTGACCGCCCGCGAAATCTTCACCGGGCAGACGATCGCCGGGGTCGCGGGCCTCGTCGGACCCGGCGGCGGTCCCGACAACGCCGAGACCGAGCCCGACGTGCGGACGACGTTCACTTCCCGCGGCCCCCGCGAGACGCTCGGGGACGATCTGTACGACGCTGTCGCGCCGCTGATCGACGACATCGGCGGATGGGACGGCGTCGAGGACGTGTACCCACTCACGCCGACCCAGCTGGGGATGCTGTACCACAGCCTCCGGAGCGACGAGGAGTCGACGTACTTCGGTCAGGGAACGTGCAGGCTCGAGGGCAACCTGGACATCGACGCGTTCCGTCGGGCATGGACCGACGTGTGCGACCGGAATCCCGCCACCCGCGTCCGTTTCGTCTGGAGTGGCCTCGACACGCCCCTCCAGGTCGTGCAGCGCGACGTCGAGTTCCCGTGGGAGATCCTCGACTGGAGAACGAAGCCGAACGACGACGTCGAACGCGACTTCGATGCGCTGCTCGCCGACCATCGGTCCCGCGGCTTCGACATGGCCGGCCGAACGTTGATGAATTTCGCGTTGGTGCTCACCGACGGACCGACCCGGTTCGTGTGGAACAGCCATCACGCACTTCTCGACGGATGGGCGGCGCACGCCCTGTACCGCGACGTCCTCGACCGGTACGAGTCCATCGTGTCCGGGCGGTCGACGACTCCCGTCGAGCGGGTTCCGTTCCGTTCCTACGTCGAGTGGATCGGGGATCAGGACGACGACGCGGCCCTCGGCTGGTGGGGTGACCGACTCGCCGGCGTTGACGCGGCAACCCACATCCCGATCGTCGAGGACGGGGACAACGGCGAACACCGTCGTGTCGTTCGACCGCTCGAATCCGATCTGAGCCGACGCCTCGTCGCCTTCGCCCAGACTCAGCGGATCACGCTGAGCACGGTCGTCACGGGCGCTTGGGGACTTCTGCTGAGTCACTACTCCGGGGCCGCCGATGTCGTCTTCGGCACCACGGTCTCCGGTCGCGAAGACGGAATCGCCGGAGCCGACGACATGATCGGCATGCTCATCGCCACGCTCCCCACCCGCATCCGGACCGACACGACGGAAACCGTCGGCGAGTGGCTCCGGTCGACCCAGCGGGACGCGCTCGATGCACGCCGACACGGTCACGTCGGCCTGGCCGACATCCAGCGCGTCACCGACATCGCGCCGACCCGCTCGTTCTTCGACAGCATCGTGGTCGTCGAGAACTACCCTTCGATCGAATTCGACCCCCGCGGGCAGCTTCGGCCTTCGGCGTTCACCATCGTCGCGCCCAGCAACTACCCGCTGGCGCTCGTCTACCACCCGGGCGAACCCGCAGCCATCGAGCTGGTCTACGACAGCGCAAAGGTCGTCGACGCCGACGTCGAACGACTCGGTGCCCATGTCGAACAGACGCTCACTTCCATGATCGAGGTTGCGGACGGCCGCATCACCGACGTGGTGGTGGTTCCCGACGGCGAGAGGACCGAGATCCTCGGCTGGAGCCACGGTCGCAGCATCGCTCCCGCCGAACGCCTCGTCCACGAGTCGATCGCTGATCGGGCGGCCGCCGAACCCGACGCCGCTGCGGTCAAGGGACCGGCAACGACGCTCACCTACGCCGACCTCGACCGGCGAGCGAACCAACTCGCCCACGAGCTGCGCGGGCGCGGCGTCTCACGTGGGCGACGCGTGGGCCTCGTCGTCGGCGGCGACGAGGCGCTGATCGTCGGCGTCGTGGCGATCCTGAAGGCGGGCGGCACCTACCTCCCACTCGACCCCGAACTCCCGGACGAGCGGCTCCGGCACATCCTCGAGCAGTCCGGCGCCGACGTGATCCTCACCACCGCGCCCTTCGACCCTCCGGCGGGGATCGATGCCGACATGCTCGACCTCACTGCGCCCACCGATGACGGTCACGACCCCGGGCCACCACTCGACCCACCGACGCCCGACGACATCGCCTACGTGGTCTACACCTCGGGGTCGACCGGGGCGCCCAAGGGCGTGATGATCACGCATCGGAACATCGCCGCCTCGACCAGCGCGCGTTTCACCTTCTACGACCGGCCGGTCGATGTCTTCCTGCTCCTCAGCTCGATGGCGTTCGACAGCTCGATGGTCGGACTGTTCTGGACCCTGTGCTCGGGTGGCACCCTGGTCACGACTCCGAGCGACCGTCGCCATGACGTCCGGTACCTCGCTGAACTCATCGAGCGGCACCGCGTCACCCACCTGCTCGCACTTCCGTCGCTGTACGCCGTGCTCATCGACGAGGCGCCGAGGGCACAGCTCGACTCACTGGACACGGTGATCGTCGCCGGCGAGTCCTGCCCGCCGAGCGTCGTCGATCTGCATCGCACCCGTCGCCCCGATGCCGCCCTCTTCAACGAGTACGGCCCCACCGAGGGGGCCGTCTGGAGCCACGCGGTCCGAATCGACGACATCGATGTTGCCGGTCGTGTTCCGATCGGTACGCCCATCCCGAACTCCTACTGCCGAGTGCTCGACCGCTTCGACCACCTCGCGCCGATCGGTGTCCCGGGTGAGTTGGTACTCGGCGGGCCCGGCATCGCGGCCGGGTACCTCGGCCGACCGGACCTCACTGCCACGTCGTTCGTGACGCTCCCCGATCGGCTCGGGGTGGCACCGAACGAGGCGCACTACCGAACGGGCGACCTGGTCCGCTGGCGAGACGATGGCCGCCTCGAGTTCCTCGGGCGCCGCGACGGCCAGGTCAAATTGCGTGGCCACCGGATCGAACTGGACGAGGTCGAACGAGCGCTCGTCGCCGAGGACCGAGTCCGAGAGGCGGCCGCCCGAGTCGTCGACGCGCCGGACGGCGACCCGGCACGCCGCCGGTTGGTCGCCTGGTTCACAGCCGACGATGCTCTCGACGAGCAGGAATGGAAGGCAGCTCTCGGACGCCGCCTTCCCACCTACATGCTCCCTGCGACATACGTCCGCGTCGACGAGATGCCTCGAACGGCAACGGGCAAGATCGACCGGAACGGGTTGACACCGCCGACGGTCGACGCTTCGACGGTCCAGCCGACCGAACCCGGCGACGAGTTCGAGGAGATGCTGCACGACATCTGGCTGGACGTGCTCGGGCAGGATCGGATCGGAGTACACGACGACTTCTTCGACCTGGGTGGCAACTCGCTCGACGCGATGCGACTCTTCGCGAGGATCACACGAGCCACCGGACGAGAGCTTCCGCTCTCCTCACTGTTCGAGGCGCCGACCGTGGCCGGGCTCGCCGCTCTCCTCCGGGACCCTCCCGGGGTGCCCACCAACAGCGCCCTGGTACCCATCAAGCCCGATGGTGACAAGCAGGCGTTCTTCTACGTCGCGCCGTACCAGGTGAGCGTGCTCGAACTCGGCAGGATCGGCAAGTACTTCGATCCCGACCGCCCGTTCTTCGGGATCCAGCCGTCCGGTCTGGAAGCCGGGGAGGTGGTCCACCGGACGGTCGAAGAGATCGCAGCTCACTGCATCGACGCGATCAAGGCCTATCAGCCCAACGGGCCGTACCTGATCGGCGGACACTGCGACGGGTCGTGGGTTGCCCATGAGATGGCGATTCAGCTCGCCGATCGTGGCGAGCGGGTCGACTACCTCGCGCTCACCGACCTCTCTCCGCCGGCACAGGAACAACCGCGGCTCGGTACCTTCCGACGGATCCTCGACCGCGTGAACTACTACCGACGCGACGGTCGATTGCGCCACGCGCTCGCGTGGAAACTGAAGGAGCGGGCGGAGAACATGTTCCTCCTTCGATTCGGTGGCTCGGCCGCTCGCCGGGTGCGCGAGGTGAGACTGGCACACCGGGACGCGTTCGACAGGTACGAGATCCGTCACGACCCGCGCACGCCCGTGCATCTCATCAGGAGCACCGAGCTGGCGTCGCTGATGGACGAGATCTCCTGGTACGAGGGGCTCGGAGCCGGCGGCAACGAGGTGGTCGTCACCGACATCGCGTCGACGCACGCACGACTGCTCCTCGAACCCGAAACCGCAGAACTCGCCGAGGTCCTGGGCCGCGCCCTCGACGCCGCCTCGCAGGCGCGATAGGCCACGACGTCGTCGTCTCCGGTGTCGACCACCCCCGGTGGGTCGCGTCGCGCATGGCAGAGTGCGCTTTCCGCGCTACCTTGACATCGACCGACTCCCTCCCGAGTCAACGTCCGGTCCGCCGGCACGCCCGCCTTGGGAGATTCCATGATCACGCTCTGCTACGCCGCCAAGGGCGGCAGCGGCACGACGGTCGTCGCGTGCAGCCGCGCCATCGGCTCGCTCGGTCCGGTGCTGCTCGTCGATCTCGACGGCGACGTCCCCGCGATGCTCGGACTCGCCGAGCCCGATCGACCCGGCGCCGTCGACTGGCTCGCGAGCAAAGCCCCGAGCGCCCACCTCGACGACCTGCTCGTCGCCGTCACGCCGAACTGCTCGCTGCTTCCGACCGGTCGCACCGACGTGGCGCCGACCTCGACGCTCGCCCCGGACGCGAGCCCTGCGCGATGGGACGCCCTGATCGACTGGCTCGGCGAGTGGAGCGTGGACAGCGGCGGTTCGGTCGTCGTCGACGCCGGCACGCACCGCCTGCCCTCGGCCTTCGTCGAACGATGTCCGCAGCGGTGGCTCGTCACCCGCGCCTGCTACCTGTCACTGCGGCGCGCGGGTCGGCTGCCGGTCGCGCCGACGGGCCTGGTGCTCGTCGACGAACCCGGACACCCCCTCGGCCCGCGTGACATCGAGAGGTCGCTCTGCGCTCCGATCGTCGCCACCGTCGACTGGGACATCCGGGTGACCCGCTCGGTCGACGCCGGGCTGCTGCTCGGGGGCCGCCTGCCGCGCTCTCTGCACCGCGCCCTCGCCCGGATCGCGACATGACGACCTCCGCCGAGCTCGTCGACGCAGTCTGCGCCACGGTGCGTGATCAGCCCGGCGACCTCGCCGAGTTGATCGACACGGCCGTCCGGAGCCTCGCACCGCTCGCAACGGCCGACGAACGGACGCGGCTCGGCCACGCAGCATTCGCACAGATGGCCGGGCTCGGTGCTCTGGACCATCTCGTGTCCGACCCCGAGGTCGACGAGGTGTTGGTCAACGGCGACGAGGTGTGGGTCGACCGTCACGGCCTTCTCGAACGGCGCGGTCGTCTCGCCGGCACGACGGTCGAGCAGGTGATCGAACGGATCCTGGCGCCCACCGGCCGGCGGGTGGATCGGACCAGCCCGATCGTCGACGCCCGCATGGCCGACGGCGCACGGGTGTGCGCCGTCGTCGCTCCCGTCGCCGTGAACGGGTCCTCGCTGTCCATCCGACGGTTCTCCACCGCGATTCGACCGCTCCGCGACTTCACCGACCCCGGAGGCGTCGCGCTCGTCGAACAGGTCGTCACAGCTCGCTGCAACCTGATCGTCTGCGGCGCGACGTCATCGGGCAAGACCTCACTGCTGGCGTCGATGATCGACTCGGTCGTGGGCGATGAACGCCTGATCGTGCTCGAGGACACGACCGAGTTGCCCTGTCGGGCGCCCCACGTGGTGCGCCTCGAGGCACGACCGGCGACGGCCGAGGGTGTGGCCCCGGTGTCGCTGAGCGACCTCGTACGCACCGCACTCCGCCTCCGGCCGGACCGCCTGATCGTGGGCGAGGTCCGCTCGGACGAATGCCTCGCCCTGGTCCAGGCGATGAACACCGGCCACGACGGGTCACTGTCGACGTGCCACGCCAACGGCCCGCTCGACGCGTTGCTCCGTCTCGAGTCGCTGGTCCTGCAGGCCGCTCCCCAGTGGCCGCTCGCCGCGGTCCGTCAGCAGTTGGCCCGATCGATCGACATCATCGTCCACGTCGATCGCATCGCCGGCCGGCGACGGATCTCGGCGATCTGCGAGGTGGTACCGCCGGCTCCGGACGGTCGCATCGACGCTCCCGCCGTACGCACGCTCGGCTCACTCCGCGACGACCGTTTCGTTCACGCCGCGTCACTCGGCCGGGGCCGACGATGATCGTGATCCCGGTCGTCGCGAGCACGATGCTGGCGGCGATCGTCGTCGCTGCGGTGCTCGAGCCCGACGGAGGCCGTCGAATCGACGGCGTCGAACCGGGCGCTTCGCCCACGACTCGACGTCGATGGCTGTCGTGGGCGCGATCGCTCCGCCGTCGGCGATCGACGCTCGAGCCGGCCGCGTTCGGCCGGTGGGCCGACGAGATCGCTCGCAACCTTCGCCACGGAGCGACGGTGCGCGCCGCTCTGGTCGACGTGGTCCCCGACGACCACGTGCTCCGTGACCGGACCGCTCCGCTGCGGCACCGGCTCGATCGCGGCGCCACCGTGACCGGCGCTGCGGACGAATGGGCCGACGAGGTCGCCGCACGAGCCGGCGATGGAGCCGAGCTGATCGTGGGCTTCGCCGCCGTGATCGGGGCGACCGCCCAGCTCGGTGGGTCGGCCTCGACTCCGCTCGAACGCTTCGCCGTCACGATGCGCCAGCACGTCTCGGACGACCTGGAACGCCGCGCCCAGAGTGCCCAGGCCATGCTGTCGGCTCGCGTCCTGACGCTGGTGCCGCTGGCGATGCTCGTGATCCTGCTCCTCACCGACGCCGACGTCCGTCGGGTACTCGGCCAACCCGGCGGGGCGTTGCTCGTCGGCATCGGCCTCACCCTCAATTCCGTCGGTGGATGGTGGATGCGCCGCATCGTCGGCGCCGGCGCGAGGCGATCTCGATGATGTCCGCCGCGATCCTCACGTTCCTCGCCGTCGGCGCGTTCCTGGGCCCGGTCGGCGGTCCGCCCCGGCGAGCACCCGACCCGGTCGATCTCGTGGTCGACGACGATCCGGGAGGTGTCGGCGTTCGACGTCGCCCGCAACGACGACTTCTGCTCCCCGCCGCCGCGCTCGCGGCCATCCTCGTTCTCGGATTCGTGCCGACCGCAGCGGCCGTCGTGGCGACCGGCGCCGTCCCGCGCCTGCGTCGCCTCGCGGCCGCACGCGCGGCGCAACGGGCGATCGACGCCGCACTGCCCGATGCCATCGAGCTGATGGTGCTCGTGATGCAGGCGGGCATGACGCCGCACCAGGCGGTCGAGGTCCTCGCCCGACGGGCTCCGGCACCCGTACGGCCAGGCTTCGCCGAGGTCCGACATCGCGTCGAACGGGGCGCCCCACTCGCCGACGCGCTGCAGGCGCTGCCCGACATCCTGGGCCCCGGTGCCAACGCGCCCGCCGACACGCTGGCGATGGCCGAGCGCCACGGCACACCGATCGTGCACACCCTGGAGCAGCTCGGCCTCGATGTTCGCGAGCGGCGAAGGCGGCAGGCCGAGACGGACGCGCGCAAGCTGCCGATTCGCATGTCGTTCCCACTCGTCGTGTGCACGTTGCCGTCGTTCGTGCTCGTCGCCATCGTGCCCGCGGTCCTCGCCGCGATGGCCTCGCTCGGCGACGCGGGCTCCTGAGATCCCGCATCGGCCACCTCGGTCCTCCCTCGACCACAGCGTCCTCACCATCCACAGCCACACCCCCGGGAGATCCCATGATCGACACGACACCATTCCTGATGCTCGCCGTCACCGTCCACCACGCCTGCCGGACCCTCGGACAGCGGCTCACCGACGCCGTGTTCGACGTGATCGAACATCGCGACGAGGATCGCGGTCAGGCGACGACCGAGTACGCGTTGGTGCTGCTCGCCGCCGCGCTCGTGGCGCTCCTCGTCGTCGCGTGGGCGACGGCGGGCGGCGGAGCGGCACGGGTCAGCCGTCTCTTCAACCGTGTCATCGACTCGGTGATCGACAAGGTCTGACCGTGCGGGCCACACGCCGACCGGGACCGCGACTCGGTGACCGGGGCCAGGCGGCCGTCGAATTCGCCGTCGCGCTCCCGATCGTCGTGATCGCGATGCTGGCGATCGCCCAGGTCGGCGTGGCGGTCCGCAACGAGGTCGCTGTCGAACTCGCAGCCCGCGAGGGCGCCCGCGCGGCCGCGGTGTCAGCGGATCCGGCCGCTGCCGGAGCGGCGGCTCGACGCGCCGTCGAGTTGCCGATGGACGTCGCTGTCAGTGTCGACGCGACGACCGTGACGGTCACGGTCACCTACGTCGATCCGACCGACATCGCGATCATCGGCGCGGCGATCGGCCCGGTCACTCATCGCGCCTCGGCCACGATGGCGATCGAGCCGCCGTGACGGTGACGACCTACGGCACTTCGACGTCCCACGGATCGAGGACGAGCTTGCCCACGAAGTCCTTGGCGACGAAGCGCTCCTGGGCCGCCGCGATCCGACGGAGTGGGAACACCTCGGCCACGAGCGGCGACAGCGAACCCGCCCGCGCGATCGTCGCGAGCTCGACGAAGTCGGACCGGGTGTGCATCGTCGAGCCGATCAACGTGCGCCAGCGGAGATACAGCCGGCGCAGGTCGAGTTCGACCACCGGCCCCGCTATCGCGCCCGCCGTCACCAGGCGTCCCGCATCACGCAGACGATCGAAGACCCGGCCGAACTCCTCGCCGCCCACCACGTCGACGACCGCGTCGACCTCCGCGGTGTCGGTCAGGTCGTCGACACCGCGCACCGACACCTCGGACGCTCCCACGTCGCGGAGCAGCGCCGCCTTCGGCTCGCTGGTCCTCGCGATCACAACGCACCCGCGGGCCAGCGCGAGTTGTACCGCCGCCATGCCGACCCCGCCCGACGCGCCGGTCACCAGCACCCGCTCGCCCTCCACGCAGGTCGCGCGATTGAGCATGCCGAGCGCCGTCCCGTACGCGGTGGGCAGGCACGCGAGCTGCGCATCGCTCAACGGTGAGCCGGTGACGTCGTGGAGTTGGGAGACGGAGCCGGCGAAGAACTGTGCGAACCCACCGTTCACCTCGCTGCCGATGATCCGACTCGGCGCACCGTTGTGATACTCGGCCGCCGGGTCCACGACGACGCGTCGACCGACCCACGCGTCGTCGTCGACGTCGCCGACCTCCACGACGATCCCGGCCACGTCGATGCCCTGGATCAGCGGGAACCGCAGTGGCGTCCCCTTCCACCCGGCGATCGCGTCCGGATCGCCCGCGGTGCCGTACCGCCCCTCGCGTGACCAGAGGTCGGTGTTGTTGACGCCGGCTGCGGCCACGCGGACGACAGCACGGCCCGGGCCCGCTCGGGGTGTCGGTTGGTCGGTGCGGAACTCGATCATCTCGGGCCCACCGTGCCCGACTGTCACGGCCGCGTCCATCACGTCCGGAAGCTCGCTCACGGGCGGCAGTCTTCCATGGAGTCGACGCACGGTTGGCGTCGCGTCGATCGGCGGGCGAGGATCACGGGGTGCAGACGGTCTGGGTCCTCGGCGATCAGCTGAATCGCCGGATCGGTGCGCTCGCCGACGCCGATCCCGGCAGGCACCGCGTCCTGATGGTCGAGTCGCTGGGCAAACTCGCCTCCAAGCGGTGGCACCGCCAGCGCGCCCATTTCGTGGTCACCGCGATGCGTCGCTTCGCCGGCGAGCTGACCGATGCGGGCTTCACGGTCGACTACCGGCACGCGGAATCGCTGCGCGACGGCTTGCGCCGACACGCCGAGCAGTACCAGCCCGACGAGGTCCTCGCCACGGAACCGGCGAGCTGGGACGGCCTCGAGATGTTGCACGCGCTCGATGTCACGGTCGTCCGCTCGAACCAGTTCCTGTGTCACCACGATGAATTCGCCGAATGGGCCGACGGTCGGAAGGCGTTCAAGATGGAGGACTTCTACCGCTGGCAGCGCGCGCGCCTGGGTTATCTCGTCGACGACGATGGAGAGCCGACCGGTGGCCGCTGGAACTTCGACGACGAGAACCGTGAGCCACCGCCGAAGGGCGATGCCGACCCGTGGCCCGACCCGCAGACGTCGCGGCTCGACGACGTCGATCGGGAGGTGCTCGCCGATCTCGACCGCTGGGGCGTCGACACGTGGGGCGCCGACCCGGACGGAACGTGGGCGACGTCGCGACGCGCGGCGCTCGGCAGGCTGCGCCACTTCGTCGACGCGGTCCTCCCCCGGTTCGGCCCGCACGAGGACGCGATGGTCCGCCGGTCATGGCATCTTGCCCACTCGGTGCTGTCGCCCTACATGAACGTCGGGCTGCTGCTTCCCGGCGAGGTGTGCGATGCGGTGCAGGACGCGTACGACGCCGGCGACGTCCCGATCAATTCGGCAGAGGGGTTCATCCGCCAGGTGATCGGCTGGCGGGAGTACGTGTGGGGCGTCTACTGGCTGTGGATGCCCGACTACCGGTCGAGCAACGTCCTCGGAGCCGACCGGCCGGTACCACCGGCGTACACCGGCGCCGCCGAGACGGAGATGAGGTGCGTGTCGACCTGTGTCGCGACACTGCACGACAAGGCGTACAACCACCACATCCAGCGGCTGATGGTGCTCGGCAACCTCGCGATGCTGCACGGCGTCGATCCGTGGGAAATGACCGACTGGATGTGGTCGAACTTCATCGACGGCGCCGAATGGGTGATGTTGCCGAACGTCATCGGCATGAGCCAGTGGGCCGACGGCGGAAGGATGGCCACCAAGCCCTACGCGGCCGGCGGCAACTACATCGGCACGATGAGCGACTACTGCACCGACTGCCGCTACGACCGCAAGCAACGCATCGGCGACGATGCCTGCCCGTTCACCACGCTCTACTGGGACTTCCTTGCCCGGCACCACGATCGGCTGGTCAAGAACCCGAGGATCGCCCGCCAGGTCCGTGCCGCGGAACGGCTGTCCGATCTCCCCGCTGTACGCGAACGCGCCGTCGAGGTGCGAAGGCTGCTCGACGACGGCAACCTCTGACGATGCCTGCGAACGACACGACGATCCACCACCTCGCGATGCCGGACGACTGGGCCGCCGCGTTCCGGACGGGGGAGTACACGATGTCGACGCGCGGCCGGACCCTCGAGGAGGAGGGCTTCATCCACGCGTCGACGCGGGAGCAGATCGAGGCGACTGCAAACCGCTTCTACGCCGACGTCACCGAACTCGTGCTGCTGACGATCGACCCGTCCCGAGTACCTCACGAGATCAGGTGGGAACCCCCCGCCCCCGGAGTCGACGAGCTGTTCCCGCACATCTACGGACCACTACCGATCGGGGCGGTCGTCCGCAACGACTTCTGGATCCACGCGATCGACGCATCGGGCGCCGGCTGGAATCTCGGCGATCTGTAGCTACCAGAACATGGTGCCGGCGGCACCCTTGAACGGGCCCGTCACGTTCGCAGTGATCCATCCACCGTAGAAGTTCCCTTCGTTGCCGTCGACTCGCTCATCGTCGACCCAGCACTCGTCGAGGGTCTGGGCGTAGAACGCCCAGTGATCACGGATACTTCCGAACCGGGGCGTTGGCGAGCGATAGGTCCAGGCCGCCTCGGGAGCTCGCCGCTCACCCACCACGACGTCGGCGTAGCCGGCCGACCCCTTCCACTCACACATCGAGCGGCGCGGCACGTCGATCAGGCGGCCGAGATCGACGAACTCGGGCGCGACGTAGTAGGCCGGCGCCTGGCTCGTCTCCAGTACACGCATCGCGTGGGATGCGTCGACGATGGTGACGCCACCGTGCACGACCCGGATTCGCCAGTCGACCCGTTCGACGATCGGCGGCCGCGGGAAGTCCCAGACCGATTCGACCGGCTTGCCGTTCGCGGCGATCGCGCCTGCACCACCCGCCGCCTCGAGTTCGTCGCGTCCGCGTCGCATCAGTCGCGCATTCCGTCGAACTCGGCCACTTCGGGTCGCCGCTCGTTCTTCGACCGGCGGTCAGCCACCTTCTCGCGGGCCTTCTGTTCCTTCTCCAACGCTTCCTCCTCCTGGATCAATGCTTCGAGCGCCGTCAGACGCACGGGGTCCAGCTCGCCGTCGACGATCGCCTGCTGGACCGCGCACCCCGGCTCCCGGTCGTGCTTGCAGTCCCGGAAGCGACAATGGTCCATCAGGTCGAAGACATCGGCGAACGCCCGCTCGATCCCGTCACCCGAGAGCCACAGGCTGACGGCACGGACGCCGGGCGTGTCGATCAACCATCCCTCCCCCGGCATCGGCACCAACTCGGCTGCGACGGTCGTGTGGCGACCGCGCTGGTCGGCCTGGCGCACCTCCGAAGTGGCCTGGATGACATCACCCACGAGCGCGTTGACGAGCGTCGACTTTCCGACACCGCTCGCGCCCAGGAAGGCGAGTGTGCGATTGCCCGACGCTGAGTCGCGGATCGCCTCCACACCGTCGCCGGTGATCCCGCTCGCGAGCAGCACCGGGACTCCGAGCGCGACGTCGGCGAGTGCCTTGCGGTCCGGCTCCGGGTCGTCGACGAGGTCGGTCTTGGTGAGCACGACGACGGGGGCGGCGCCGGAGTCGAAGGCCAACACCAACTCGCGTTCGAGGCGCCGCGGGCTCGGCGCGGCCCCGAGCGCGTGGACGAGGTACACGACATCGATGTTCGCCGCGAGCGTGTGCGACACCGCACGCATCCCGTCGAACGAGGCTCGCCGCGTGAATGCCGACGTCCGGGTGAGCACGTGCTCGACCCGTTCACCGTCGTCGCTCGGCACGATCCAGTCCCCGACCGCCACGTCGGCACCGATGTTGCGCAGCCGCACGGGATCGGCGGCGCCGAGCGCCTGGTCGAGTGTTCGTGCCGCCGTGCTCCACCCTCGGTCGAGTCGGGTGACCCGCGCCGGATCTCCCGGTCGACCCAGGTCTTCCCACGCCGTCTCGAACGCGGTCGACCAGCCGAGCCGATCTCGGGAGTTCTCGTGGTCCACGGTGGCGACGGTACCCATCAGCGAGGGATCCACTCCGTCATCACGCTGCGACAACCCACGGCGTCGACCCGCGAATCGTCCGGCTCACCCCAGGCGTACACCCCGACGACGGCGTCGGCGTCGTCGACATCCACGACCACTCCATTCCCGACGGCGAAAGCTCCACTCCCCGGCAGCGACCAGAGCTCCCGCCCGTCGAGATCGAGCGCGACACGAGCGGGTTCACCCTCGACGGAGTCCTGAACGACGACGCCGTTGGCAACGAGCGCCAGCGTGGCGAAGGTCCCGGGTCGGAACTCCAGATCGACGATGGTGCGTCCGGTCGAACTGTCGACCACCCGCTGCCGTGCTCCGCCCTCGGTCGCCACCAGGAGCGACCGCCCTCGATCGGTGGCGGCGCTCTCGAGCACGACGCCCGTGAGACGCCATCGAATCTCGACGGTGTCGTTGCCGACAACCGCACCGTGCACGGCGCCGTCGCCGTGGACGAGCAGCGACGATCCACCGATCGAGTCGAGCGACACGACGAAGCCCGGTGCATCGAGCCCGGACCTTCCGACCAGTGGAACCGGTCGGCCGTCACCGGATCCGGAGAACACGTCGAGTTCGGTTGCGACACGATCCGCCACGACCACGCGGGAACCCACCACGGCGAACGGCGAGTCGGAAGGGACCACGACTCCGAGCAGGTCCCGATCCTCGATCGAGGTGGCGAGCACCTTGTCGCCGATCCGCGTGATCAGCCGGCCATCGGGATCGAGACCGATGAAGGCGCCCGCCGCGATGTGCAGACGGTCGCCGGTGCGAGGGTCGAGGACTTCGACCTCGCTCTCCTCCGTCGCCGACACCGCAGGTCGTCGCACTCCGACGTACACGAGACCCGTGGCCGGCTGCACGTTCGCCGACCACTCGCCTCTGAAGCCGCGGTCCCAGAGGACGGCCCCCGAGACCTCGTCGAACGCGAACAGACGACGGTAGGCCATGTCGGGACCGGCGGCGCTGCGCACGATCACGGCACGATCGACGACGCCGACGATCTCGTGACGGCCCGTCGCCGGCTGCAGCACCGCTCGCCAACGCTCCCGGCCGTCGTCGAGATCGAAAGCCACGACGGCAGCCGAGCCGAGCCCGTTGGCAGTGTCGTCGTCGAAGCCCGCGACGGCGACGACCGAGTCCCCGCCGACCGTCACCGGCTCGACGATCTCGCGCACACCGGGGATCTCGGCACTCCACAGCGGATCGACCGCGGTCGGCAGCCGCGGTGTCGGGCACGGCTCCGCGGTCGCCAGCGGCACGTCGCCGGGGCTGAGGATCACATCGCCGCCGAGGTCGCGAAACGCCGCCGACCGGGCACCGGCCGCCTCCTCGATCGCCGACCCGACGGAAGTGTCGAGGTCGCCGCTCGGCGGCCGGTCTCCGCTGCGCAGGACCGTCGCGACGCCCACGAGAGCCAGCACCGCCACGAACGCCAGGGCCGACCCCCGGCGGCGGTCCGGCGCGGCAGACGACTCCGCGGACGCAGGATCGGCACCGGAGCGCTGCGCGGTCCGCGTTCGAAAATCAGCCGCCGACCTGCCCGGTTGCTCGACGAACGGCCGAATCGGGGGGTGATCGAATCGGACATCGGCACCGGGACGCCAGGGGCTGTCGTCAGGGGCGTCACCCGGGCCGAGGCCGTCGTCGATCACCCGCGTCACTGTACGACCGTCTCCGGATCCGGGCGCGGCGGAGCTCGGGGGTTCTTCGCATCACTCCCCGGGTGTGGGGCGACCGGTGCCGTACCCGACGATCCGGACTCCGTCGGCGCTCGGTGCGAACACCGCGACGAGTTCGTCACCGACGGCAACGGGACCGGAACCGATCAGCGTCCACTGCGTGTCGCCGTCGAGGTCGAGGCCGACGCGTTCGACGCCGATCGCCCCCGGCCGTTCGACCACGACACCGTTCGCGACGACGCGCAGGCTGTCGATGACCGCCGGCTCCAGGTCCACGGGCGTGATCGTGGCACCCGTGGACGCGTCGATCACGCGCAGGTTCGTCCCTGCCGCGGACGCGGTGAGCAGCGCGAGCCCACGATCGGTGGCGAACGTGTTGACCACACGGCCGTCGGCCTGCCAGCGGAGCTCGACCCCCCGGTCCTCGAGGACGGCACCGTAGGTCTCGGTGTCGGTGGTGAGCACGAACGTCGATCCGACCATCGGGAACAGGCCGCGGATCGACGCGAGGGGACCCAGCTCGCGCAACTCGAACACCGTCGGGACCGCGTCGCCCGCCTCCGAGACCTTCAGCCTCGTGCCGTCGGCTTCGAGCAATCGCCGGTCGACGACGGTGGACGCGGTGGCATCCGGGACGGCGAGACGGACGAAGTCCCTGGGCGGCGACCATCCCTCACGCAGATCGAGTTCGGCGAGCGAGTCGCCGTCGCGCACGTACCAGCGACCGAGCAGATCGCTGGAGAACAGCACACCGTCGACCCGCCCGACCTCGTCGCCCGAACGTGGCTCGATGAACACCAGCCCGCCATCACCGGACACGCCGATGCGGGTGACGAGAGGGGTCCTGTCGAGCACCCGATTGAGACCGGGCTCGGTCACCGGGCGGTCCCACAGCTCGCGACCCGTCTCCACGTCGATCCCGACGATCGCGCGGTCGTCCGGGTGCAGTCGCTCGATCATCGCAACGTCGTCGAGCACGCCCAGGACGCGCAGCGAGCCGGTGTCGCGCTCGAACGGTGCCCGCCACCGTTCCGACCCGGTGGCGGCGTCGACGGCGACGACCACGGCTGCGCCCTCGTCGGCCGGCGACGAACGGTCGAGCAGCGCCAGCACGGTGCGCGCGCCGTCCACGTAGAGCCGGGTGCGGTCCGTCACCACCAGGTCGGCGAGTTCGAGCGACCACCGCTGCCCCGCGTCGACGGGAAGCCGGGCCGGGTCGGCTCCGGCGAACGGTTCGACCACGAGTGGCGCCATCGGGTCGCCCGGTCGCGCGGCGCTCGACCCGGCGGCAACGGTGACGCCACCCGCGATCTCGGGCGCGGTCACCGAGGCTCGGATCCCGACGGTGATCACGGCCGCACCAGCCACCCCGGCCACCGCCATCAGCCCCCATCGACGGCGGGTCGCGTCGGTGTCGGTGGTCACGCGGCGAGTGTACGAGCGCCCCCGGCGCCGGTCGCCGCGTGCTCCGAATCGACGCGTGACCACCGAGCGGCGGTTCAGACCACGATCGCGACGCCGTCACGGCGCGTGTCGCCGACACCAAGGAACGTGCCGTCGGCTGCACGACGCGCGGCGTGGACACCTCCGAAGAAGAGGTCCGGCCGCGACCACGCGCGGTGGTCCGGGTACGCCGCACACAGTTGCGCACGAGTCGGGACATCGAATCGATCCTCGAAGTCGAGGTGCGCGCCCTCGACGTGGACGCGGGGCGCCTCGACCGCTGCATCGAGGTCGACCCCGTCGACGCACAGCAGGTGAACGACCTGCGCGACCGCCGACCGGATGCGATTGGAGCCTCCCGAACCGAGCGTGGTGACGCTCCCGTCGGGATGCTCGATCACCGTCGGACACATCATCGACGAGAGCCGGGTGTTCGTCGGCCAATTCGTCGAACCGGCAGGGTTGACATCCTCCTCGCCGAGGATGTTGTTCAGCATGAATCCGAAGCCGTCGACGAGTTCGCCGTTGCCCTCGCCGTTCGACACCGTGACCGCGCAGGCGGTCCCTTCGGCGTCGACGACCGACACGTGTGTGGTGCCACGGCGGCGGAGCGTGAGCGTCGCGAGATCGGCGAGACGACCATCGACACGCCGTCGCGCGTCGCCCGTCGCAGCGATCGCACGGGCGACCGCGACCGGCTCGGAGGACTGGATTCGATCGAGCGTGTGTGCGACCAAGGTGCCGCCGGCGGCCGGCAGCGGGTTGAGATGGACGGTGGACCCGCCGACGCGAACCGTCAACGGTGCACGCTCGATCGTCTGGTAGGCGTCGAGGTCGGCCGCGGTGACGTGCCCCCGACCGAGTTGCGCAGCGCACCAGGCTCGTCCGACGTCGCTCCCGCGAAATCCCTCCGCGGCGAGGATCTCCAGCGCGTCGGCGAGACCGGGGTTGCGGAACACATCGCCGGCAGCGACGACATGACCATCGGGCGCGAAGAGGGCCGACGTGCCCTCGGTGGCGGTGAGGATCGCGGCGACGACGGTGGAGAGGTGGTGCTGGAACGGCGTGACCTCGATCCCCGCACGCGCTGCGGCGGCCGCGTCTGCGACGAGTCCGTCGAGTGCCAGCGTCGCGCCCTTTGCGTGGATCGCCTCGATGCCGTCGAAGAAGCCCGGCGTCGCCGCCGCCGCCGGCCCGATGTGGAACGCCTGTGTGGCAGTTCCGAAGTCGGCGTCCACTTCACGCACGGCGACGTCGTCGGTCCGACGCTCGATCGGGGTGTGGGCGAAGAAGTCGAGGAGCGAGACCTCACCGCTACCGCCGTCGCGGACCATCGCGAACCCACCGGCTCCCGGCGCGCAGAGCACCGGTTCGCAGACGCACGCCATCGCGAGCGCCGCGATGGTCGCGTCGAAGGCGTTGCCACCCCGCCGGAGCGCAGCAGCACCGGCCCCCGCGGTCAACCGGTGGCCTGCCGCGACGACACCTCGCGCTCCGAGCACACCGACCACGGAGTCATCATCGCAGGCCGCCCCGAGCACGGACGCGATCGGACCGCGCACGTCGTCGATCGCACACGTGCTTGGCGGAAGGGTGCGATTCCGGCACACTCACGTATCGTCAGCGGTCTCCTGGTCACCCACGAAAGGAACAGATGTCGAAGCCACTCGTCGTCGTCGAATCCCCAGCGAAGGCGAAGACGCTCTCGAAACTGCTCGGCAGCGACTACGACGTGCGCGCCTCGGTCGGTCATGTCTCCGACTTGCCGTCGAAGGGTCTCAACATCGACACCGAGAACGGTTTCAAGCCGACCTACGAGCTGACCGAGCGCGGAAAGACCGTGGTCAAGGAGCTGAAGGCCGCCCTCAAGAACGCCTCCGAGCTCTACCTCGCGACGGACGAGGACCGCGAGGGTGAAGCGATCTCGTGGCATCTGCTGGAGTACCTGAAGCCGAAGGTGCCCGTGAAACGCATGGTCTTCCACGAGATCACCAAGTCGGCGATCGACCATGCGGTGGCCAACCCGCGCGGCATCGACTACGGAATGGTCGACGCGGCCGAGACGCGGAGGATCCTCGACCGCCTGTACGGCTACGAGGTCTCGCCGGTGCTGTGGCGCCGCGTCAATCGCGGCCTCTCGGCGGGACGCGTCCAGTCCCCCACGGTCCGCCTGATCGTGGAGCGGGAACGCGAGCGCATCGCGTACGTCACCGCGGACTACTGGGACATCGACGTCGTCACCGCCAGCGACCCGGCCTTCGATGCGAAGCTGATCTCGCTTGCCGGCGAACGCATCGCGAACGGCAAGGATTTCGACAGTGCCGGCCGCGTCAAGGAAGGGGTCGTGGCACTCGACGAGCCCCGCACCCGCGGTCTCGCGGAGAGCCTGGGCGACTCGACGTTCACCGTCCGATCGGTCGAGGAGAAGCCCTACAAGTCGTCGCCGAAGGCTCCTTTCATGACCTCGACCCTCCAACAGGAGGGCGGCCGCAAGCTCCGGCTGTCGTCGTCGCAGGTGATGCGCGTCGCACAGGGGCTCTACGAGCGTGGCTTCATCACGTACATGCGAACCGACAACGTGGTTCTCTCCGACGAGGCGATGAACGCGACGCGTGCAGCGATCACCAGCGAGTACGGATCGAAGTACCTGAACGCCGCGCCGAAGCAGTACAAGACGAAGTCGAAGAGCGCGGCAGGAGGCGCACGAGGCGATCCGCCCGACCACGCCGTACCGCGCGCCCGACTCGGTGGCCTCCGAGCTGAACAGCCAGGAGATGGCGCTGTACCGCCTGATCTGGCAGCGGACCCTGGCCTCGCAGATGGCCGATGCCGTCGGTGTGACCGTCAGCGTCCGCCTCGGTGCCCCGGCCACCGACCGCACGACCGGCGAGATCGTCGACTGCGAGTTCGCGGCCTCGGGCACCACGATCACCTTTCCGGGCTATCGCGCCGTCTACGTGGCATCGAAGGAGGAGCGCGGCGACGACGCTGCGGATTCCGAGGCCCTGCTGCCTCTCCTCACGGTCGGCGACGTGGTTCCGATCGATTCGATCGAACCCGTCGGGCACTCGACCACTCCACCCGCCCGCTACACCGAAGCCTCGCTCGTCAAGAAGCTCGAGGAACTCGAGATCGGTCGGCCGTCGACCTGGGCGTCGATCATCCAGACGGTGCAGGACCGGGGCTACGTGTGGAAGAAGGGCCAGGCCCTCGTTCCCACCTGGACCGCCTTCGCCGTGATCCGTCTGCTCGAGGAGCACTTCGACGCCCTCGTGGACTACGAGTTCACGGCCTCGATCGACGAGGATCTCGACGCGATCGAGCGCGGCGAGCGGCAGAAGGCCGAGTGGCTCAGCCGCTTCTACTTCGGCCAGACCGACGAGGACGTCCCGTCGATCACCGCCGAGGCCGGTGCGGGCGACGATGCGCTCCTCGGCCTCAAACGGCTCGTGGAGGAGAACCTCGACGAGATCGACGCCGCCGAGATCAACACGTTTCCGCTCGGTCACGACGAGAACGGCGAGCTGATCGTCGTGAAGCCGGGTCGCTACGGACCCTACGTGAAGCGCGGTGACGACACCGCCGGGTTGCCCGACGACCTGTGCCCGGACGAACTCGACGTCGCCAAGGCTCTCGAACTGCTCGCCGCCCCGAAGGGCGACGAGCCGATCGGCGAACTCGACGGGCTCCCCGTGTACGCGAAGAACGGTCGCTACGGCCCCTACGTCCAGTGGGGCGACCACGACAACCCCCCGCCGGGGCTGGAGAAGCCGAAGATGGCGAGCCTGTTCCAGACGATGGTCCTCGAGAAGATCACGATGGAGGAGGCCGAGAAGCTGCTGTCGCTGCCTCGCCACGTCGGCGACGACCCCGAGGACGGCACGGCCATCTACGCGAACAACGGTCGCTACGGCCCGTACGTGCAGAAGGACAAGGACTACCGCAACATCGACTCCGAGGACCGGATCTTCGAGATCACGCTCGACGAGGCGTTGAAGATCTACAGCGAGCCGAAGGTCTACAAGCGGGGTGGACGCAACCTGGCTGCCAAGGGTCCGCTCAAGGAGTTCGGCGTCGACCCGGTCAGCGAGAAGAACGTCACCGCGAAGGAAGGACGCTTCGGGATCTACGTCACCGACGGCGAGACCAATGCGTCGCTCGGCAAGGGCGACCGGATCGAGGAGATCACGCCGGAGCGTGCGTTCGAGCTGCTGGCGATCCGTCGTGAGGCGATCATCGCGAAGGGCGGCACCCCGGGCAAGAAGGCGGCGGCCACGAAGAAGAAGGCGGCGACGAAGAAGAAGGCGGCGACGAAGAAGAAGGCGGCCAAGAAGAAGTTGCCGACCGAGCGGGCCACCACGACGAAGCCCGCCATCGAGATCACCGATCTCAACGACTGATCCGGCCGCATTCCACGACCGCTGCCGGGAGTCGCGCTGCACCGGCCGTTCGTCAGTACCCTCGACGACCGTGAGTGCGCCGCGATACATCGCGTTCGAAGGAGCCGAGGGGTGTGGCAAGTCGACGCAGGCCGCCCGCTACGCCCGGTCGGTCGGCGCCGTCCTCACCCGCGAAACCGGCGGGACCGAGATCGGACAACTGCTGCGCACGATCCTCCACGACACCTCGATCGACGACATGTCGCCGCGTGCCGAAGCCTTGATCGCCGCCGCCGATCGGGCGCAGCACATCGACCAGGTCGTCCGCCCTGCGCTCGCCGGCGGTCGAACCGTCGTCAGCGACCGATCGGTGTACTCGACCCTCGCCTATCAGGGCTACGGGCGTGAGCTCGACGTCGACATGGTGCGCACGATCAACGAGTGGGCGACCGGTGGGCTCTGGCCGGATGTTGTCGTGTTCATCGACACGCCCGACGACGTCATCGCCGAGCGGATGTCGCGGCGCAATCTCGACCGATTCGAAGCGGCGGGCGACGCGTTCCACGAACGGGTCATCGACGGCTTCCGCACGATGGCCGCGGCCGACCCGTCGCGGTGGGTCACCGTGGCCGCCGTCGGCTCGATCGACAACGTGGCGAGCCAGATCGACGCCGCCCTCGCCGAGCGAGCCGGTCGATGAGTTCGCTCTGGGACGACGTGGTCGGCCAGGCGCACGCCATCGAACAGCTGAAGGCGGCCGCCGACATCGGGCCGGTCCATGCCTACCTGTTCGTCGGCCCCCCGGGTTCGACCAAGTACCAGGCGGCCCGTGCCTTCGCCGCGCGGGTCATCAGCGGCGGGGACGACCCGACACAACGCGATGCCCGGCTCGCGCTCGCCGGCGGACATCCCGACGTTCACGAAGTCCAGCGTTCGGGTCCGGCGATCTCAGCGGACCAGGCCCGCGAGATCGTCCGGGTCTCGTCGATCGCTCCGACGGAGAGTGCCCGCAAGGTGCTCATCCTCGACGAATTCCATCTGCTCCGCCCGGACGGAGCGGCGTTGATGCTGAAGACGATCGAGGAGCCGCCGGAGTCGACGATGTTCATCATCTGCGCCGACTTCGTCCCCCACGATCTGGTCACGATCTCGTCGCGCTGCGCCCGAATCCACTTCCGTGCGATCGCCGACGGGGTGATCGCAGCCCGTCTGCTCACCGAAGGAGTCGGTCCCGTCGAGGCGCAGGCCGCATCCAGGGCCGCCCTCGGAGATCTCGACCGGGCCCGCCTGCTCGCGACCGACCCGGGCCTGGCCGAGCGACGCAAGGCATTCATCGCCGCACCCGCAACGGTCGACGGATCGGGAGCGGTCGCGATGCGTCTGGCCGCCGGACTCCTGGCGATGATCGATCAGGCGGCGGAGCCGCTCGCGGCCCGTCACGAGGCCGAGGTCGAGGAGTTGAACGCGCGGATCAAACAGTTCGGCGAGCGCGGCAGTGGCAAGAAGCAACTGGAGGATCGGCACAAACGCGAGCTGCGGCGGCATCGCACCGACGAGCTCCGAGCAGGACTCGCGACGATGGCGGCCACGTATCGGGACGCTGTCGTCGGCGGGACCGCGCCGAACATCGACGATGCGGCGGGAGCGGTTCGGCGGATCCACGGTGCCCTCGAGTCATTGGAGCGAAACCCCAACGAGCGACTGCTCCTCGAGAACCTGCTCTGGTCGCTCCCCCCGGCCTGACCCCCACCGCGTCGCGTGGCGGGTCCGACCCGTCACGCAACGCGGGCAGGGCGATCCGGTCAACCGAATGTCGGCCTATCCTCGGACCCATGAGCATTGCGACGGCTCCGACCACGCTTCCTCAGGCCAACGAGCCCTGCTGGTGTGGGAGCGGACGCAAGTACAAGCGGTGCCACAAGAAGTTCGAGGGCCGCGTCCTGCCGGGCGAGGTCACCCCGATGCGCTCGGTCCCCGACCACATCGCTCGTCCGCCGTACGCCGACACCGGCGAGTACGAGCCATGGGACGAGGGCCGCGTGAAGTCACCCGAGATCATCGAGGCGATGCGTCACAGCGGCAAGATCGCCGCCATGGTCCTCGCAGAGGCGGGCGCAATGGTGGAGCCCGGCGTGACGACCGAGGAGATCGACATCTTCGTCCACGAGCGGTTCATCGAACTCGGCGCGTACCCGTCGACGGTCAACTATCACGGCTACCCCAAGGCGTGCTGCACCTCGATCAACGAGGTCATCTGCCATGGGATTCCCGACTCGCGCCCGCTGCGTGACGGCGACATCTGCAACATCGACGTCACCGGCTGGACCCGCGGCGTCCACGGCGACACCAATGCCACGTTCTTCGTCGGCGACGTCGACCCGGAGAGCCGACAGCTGGTGCGGGTGACCGAGGAGTGCATGTGGCTCGGCATCGAGGCTGCACGGGCCGGCCAGCCGCTGTCCGACATCGGTCGGGCGATCGAAGACCACGCGAAGAAGTACAAGTACGGCGTCGTGCGGGCGTTCGTCGGACACGGCATCGGCGAGCAGTTCCACACCGACATCCAGGTCCTGCACTACTACGACAGCCGCGCGACCGTGATCATGCGACCCGGGATGACGTTCACGATCGAGCCGATGATCACGCTGGGGACGATCAACTACCGCATCTGGGACGACGATTGGACCGCGGTCACGTCCGACGGCAAGCGAACGGCACAGTTCGAGCACACCATCCTCATCACCGACGGTGAGCCCGAGGTGCTGACCGGTGGCGCGGGCGCCGTCAGCCCGTACGCCCCCTGGAAACGGTGAACGACATCGCCGGGCACCGCCCGACGAGGGTCACGTCTCGCCGCTCGACAACTCCTTGATGTACGTGACGATGTTCGCGGCCTCGGCCTCGCTGAGGCCGTTCGCCGGCATCTTGATGGTGTAGCCGGCGACCTCCTCGGCGTCCGGCTCGAGGATCGCGCGGAGCAGGTACTCGTCGTCGGCGATGACCGTCGTGCCGTCGGCCAACTCGACCTCCCTCCCGGCGAGGTCGATCCACGTCGGGCCGACACCTCCCTGCCCGTTCACACCGTGGCAGGACGCACACCCATTCGCGTTCGCCGTGGTCTTGCCGAGCTGTCCGAGCTCCGAGAGCTCGGTGTCGTCACCCCCGCACGACGCGACGCCGACGGACAGCAGCACGGCCGCCATTGCGGCCATCGGTGGTGTGGAGAGGGTCGAACGCAGTGTTCTCACGTCTCCAGTGTCGCAGCGTGCGCCACCATTTCACGCCCACGACGAGAGGAACGCCGCGACGTTCGCGCCAAGCGCCTCGACGGCGTAGCCACCCTCCTGGACGATCACGCTCGGCAACCCGAGTGACCGGATCCGCTCGCCCGCCCTCGTGAAATCGGCGGTCGTCAACGCGAACGTCCCGAGCGGATCGTGCTCGTAGGCATCGACGCCGAGCGACACCACGAGCGCATCGAGTCGGGCGTCGGCGAGGAAGCCGAGCGCGACGTCGAGCGCCGCGAACCACGCGCCGCGAGTCGCCCCCTTCGGCAACGGGAGGTTGAGGTTGGCGCCGACGCCGGCCCCGGCTCCACGCTCGTCGGCGAACCCTGCGAACCACGGGAACTCCTCGCGCGGATCGGCATGGATCGACACGAACACGACGTCGGCGCGGTCGAGGAAGATCGACTCGGTGCCGTTGCCGTGGTGGTAGTCGACATCGATGACCCCCACCCGGGCCGCGCCCCGGTCACGCAACCGCTGCGCCGCGACGGCAGCGTTGTTGAAGAAGCAATAGCCGCCGTACTGGTCGGACATCGCGTGGTGCCCCGGCGGGCGACACAGCCCGTACGTCGGGGCGTTCGTTTCGAGCGCCCGATCGGCAGCCGTTGTTGCGATCGCCACCGCGCCGGTCGCTGCGGCGTGGGTGCCGCCGACGATCGACGTGTCGGCGGTGAAGCTGTGGTGACCCAGCAGCCCGACGATGTCGTCGGGCCGTTGCACCCGGAACCCGCGAGTCGGCCACATCAGGGCCATCGCAGCAGGCGCCGACTTGCCCTCCGCGACCCAACGCTCCCATGCGGTCGCCAGGAACTCGACGTAGTCGGGGTCGTGCACCCGTCGCAAGAGGTCGAGGTCGACCGCGTCGGGGGCTGCGAACTCGTGACCGGCATCGCGTAACGCGGTGGCGATGAGGTCCGCCCGGCGCGGGCTCTCGACCGACGGCGCCATCACACCGTCGTCGAGTTCGAGTGCCGAGTGGCCGCGATGGGCGTCCGACGCGATGATCAGCACCGGCCCAGTATGCCCGACGTGCCGTCCGACGATGCCGCTGTGCGATGCTCGCGCAGGTGAACGCGAACCTGTACGCCACCTTGAGCGCCGCGTTCACGGATCGACGCGACCACGTGTTCCTCCGGGTGCCCGCCGGACCGTCGCTGACGTACGGTGACGTCGACGACCGTTCGGCGCTGATGGCGGGAGCGCTCCGCGAGCTCGGCGTTCGGGTCGGCGATCGCGTCGTTGTGCAGATCGACAAGTCGACCGACAACGTCGCGCTGTACCTCGCGTGCCTGCGCATCGGAGCGGTGTTCCTGCCGCTGAACACGGCGTACACGGCGAGCGAGGTCGCCTTCTTCGTGGGCGATGCCGAGCCCGCCGTCGTGATCGCCCGACCGGGCGACCTCGACGACCTCGCTGCCCGTGTGGTCCACCTCGGCGTCGACGGCGACGGCTCCTTCGCCGACCGAGCCGCACGCGCCGACCCGTTCGACGAGATCGTCGAGCGGAGCCCCGACGACCTCGCGGCGATGCTCTACACCTCCGGCACAACAGGCCGGTCGAAGGGCGCCATGCTGACGCACGCCAACCTCGAGTCGAACGCTCTCGCACTGCACGACCTCTGGGGGTTCGGGCCCGACGACGTGCTGTTGCACACCCTTCCGATCTTCCACGTGCACGGTCTGTTCGTCGCGCTCCACTGCGCGATGCTCGGCGCGAACGAAGTCGTCTTCCTGCCGCGTTTCGACCCCTCACCCGTGATCGAGCATCTGCCCGAGGTCACCGTGATGATGGGTGTCCCGACCCAGTACGCCCGGTTGCTCGGCCACGACGACTTCACCGCCGACATCTGCGCGAACGTGCGGCTGTTCACGTCGGGGTCGGCGCCGATGACCGAGGCGGTCCACGCCGAGTTCACCGGTCGGACCGGCCTGCAGATCCTCGAGCGCTACGGGATGACCGAGGCGGGGATGATCACGTCGAACCCGTACGTCGGAGCGCGGATCCCCGGAACCGTCGGCTTCCCGCTGCCGGGTGTGGATCTCCGCGTCGCGGACGACGACGGCAACGAGGTGGCGACCGGCGAGACGGGGGTGGTCGAGATCCGTTCGCCCGGACTGTTCGCCGGCTACTGGCGACTTCCGGACACGACCGCCGCCGCGTACCGCTCCGATGGCTGGTTCGTCACCGGGGACGTCGGGTCGGTCGACGCCGACGGGCGGCTGAGGTTGGAGGGTCGGTCGAGCGACATGATCATCAGCGGTGGGTACAACGTCTACCCCAAGGAGATCGAGATGGTGCTCGACGAGGTGCCGGGCGTGGCCGAGACCGCGGTCGTCGGCGTCCCGCACCCCGACTTCGGGGAAGCGGTGGTGGCCGTGGTCGTGCGCGACGGGGACGTCGCCGACGAGGTGCTGGCCCGATCGTTGGACGGCGTCCTCGCCCGCTTCAAGCACCCGAAGGCGTTCATCGCCGTCGATGCACTGCCACGCAACGCGATGTCCAAGGTGCAGAAGGCCGAATTGCGCGCGGAGCTCAGCGCTCTGTTCGAGTGACCGTCACCCGCTCGTAGATCGGCCGCCACCACTCGCGGAGCACCGAACGTTCCTCGGCGTCGATGCCGTACGCCGCGTCGACCAGGTCGCCGCACGTCACGACGTCCCCCCTGCGGAGCGCGTCGACGGCAGCCGCCACCGAACCCGTCGGCCACGGCAGTTCGGCGAGCATCGTCGGCCCGATCCGGATCGTCGTGGACGACAGACCGGTCCCGCCCCGTTGATGCCAGGCCCATGCCGACACCGCGGGCGCGCTGAGGACCGCTGCGATCTCCCACACCGCCTCGGTCGGGTCCGCCGTGGCGAGGGGATACGCGGCGACGACGGGAACCCCCGGGAGCCAGTCGCCTCCGGGGTCACAGACGGCCTCGATGATCGGGGTCTGATTCGCGATCAGGACCTTCGGCACGAGGCGCTGTTCGGCCCACGCGACCATCCTGTCGTCGAGCGCCGCCACGTCGATCCGTGGGGCGACGAAGCGACGCTTCGCGAACCGGACCGGCCGCTCACCCCATCGACAGCGACCCGGATCGATCAGTCCACTCGTGACCAACGGTGGGCCGACGTCGTGGTCGCCGACCGCGGCGACCATGCCGTAGTACTCGTCACGGAAGTTCGCGTTGAGTCGCGCTCGATCACCCAGACGGCCGGCGGGCGGCTCGCCGCCGTCGAGGGCTCCGGGCACGGGCGGGACGCCCGAGCGATCGGTCACCACGTGCGACCACGTGGTGGCCGCGTGGCGACCGTCGACGTGCGAGGTCCGACCGAACTCGAACGCGAGCGCGCATGTCACCACCTGGGCGTCGAAGTCGCGCTCACCCGTCCACGCGGACCAGAACATCGTCGAACTGTCGTCGAATCGCCGGCGTACACCGCCCGCGTCGCGCGCGGACAGGATCGACTGTGGCAGCACGTAGGCGACGCGACCGCCCGCCGGATCGACGAGATCGGCAGCGAGCGCGAGGAACTCGACGGCGGCGTCGGCGTACGGCCCACCCCCGCGGCTCGACGCTCCTCCCCGCGTCGTCGCCGATGCGAGCTGCGACAGGAACGGCGGGTTGCCGATCACGAGGTCGAACGTTCCGGCCTGCTCCGCCAGCCAGTCCGAGGTCAGGGCGTCGTCGCAGATCACTTCGGCCGCGGTCGAGTCGGCCACGAGTCGAACGGTGTGCGCGTCGATGTCCACACCGACCGCCTGCGCGTCGCCGCCGAGGCGCCGGACCGCATCGACGGCAGCGGTGAGGAACCGACCGTCGCCACACGCCGGGTCGAGGATTCGCAGTGTTCGTCCGTGCCTGGCACCGACGAACGGCTGGTCGACGACGGCCCGGACCACGGTGTCGACGAGGTGCTCGGGGGTGAACCAGGCGCCGCGTCGCTTGCGTTCGGTCCCCGCGGCCACCATGGTCGAAAGGCTACGACGCGTCGAGGGCCGTCTACAGTCCTGGTCGTGGCCGAAGCCTCGCCGTCCGTGTTCCCCCACGTCGAGTACGACGTCGCATCACGACACCTGTCGTTCGACCGTGACGCCTGGGCCGACCTCCGTGCGGCCACGCCGCTCACGCTGCGAGAACCGGAACTCGAACGACTGCGCGGCATCAACGAACGCATCGACCTCGACGAGGTCGCCGCGGTGTACCTGCCCCTCAGCCGCCTCCTGAACCTCTACGTCAGTGCCACGCAGAGTCTGCACAAGGTGACCGCGACATTTCTGGGCGCGGGTGCCCCGAAGGTGCCGTACATCATCGGCGTGGCCGGCTCCGTCGCCGTCGGCAAGAGCACGTTCTCGCGCATCCTCCAGGCGCTGCTGGCGCAGTGGCCGGATCACCCGAAGGTCGACCTGATCACGACCGACGGCTTCCTGTACCCGAACCACGTACTCGAGGAACGCGGGATCATGCACCGCAAGGGCTTCCCGGAGTCCTACGACACGCGTGAACTGCTGCGGGTTCTCCGCGAGATCAAGAGCGGACACGAGCGCGTCGAGGCGCCGGTGTACAGCCACGTCGTGTACGACATCGTCGACGACGAGAGGGTCGTGATCGAGCAGCCGGACATCGTGATCCTCGAAGGGCTCAACGTGTTGCAGACCGGCCAGTCGTCGACCGAGTTCGTGAGCGACTACTTCGACTTCTCGATCTACGTCGACGCCGCGGAGAGTGACATCGAACAGTGGTACGTCGAGCGGTTCCTGACGCTGCGCGAGTCGGTCTTCCAGGATCCCGACAGCTTCTTCCGCAATTACGCGGACCTGACCGACGAGCAGGCGATCGACACCGCTCGCGGCATCTGGCGTGAGATCAACGGTCGGAACCTGCGCGACAACATCGCCCCGACCCGCGATCGTGCCTCGCTGATCCTTCGCAAGCGCAAGGACCATCGCGTCGACCGGGTGCAGTTGCGCCGCCTGTAGCCGATCGGGCGCACACGCGGGACGCGAACCGCCCGCCCGAGGATCAGTCCACGCCGAGCCAGGACGGGAGGTCGGCGAGCGACGAGAGTTCGACGACGTCCTCGTCGTGATCGTCCACACGTTCGAGGTCCCACGTGAGGTGGTACGGCACGTGGACGGCGTGGCCCCCGATCGCCATCACCGGGAGGACGTCGCTGCGTACCGAGTTGCCGACCATGCAGAACCGTTCCGGCTCGACACCGAAGCGGACGAGGAGCTTCGTGTACGCCGCGGCGTCCTTCTCGAGCACGATCTCGATGTCACTGAAGTGGTGCTCGATTCCCGAGGTCGTGACCTTGCGCGTTTGATGGACGAGATCACCCTTCGTGATCAGGACGAGGCGCGTGCGGCGCCCGACCCGATCGAGCACCTCGGGGACGTGCGGCAGCAGGTGGACCGGCTCGACCAGCATCGCTGCCCCGATCTCGACGATCTGGCGAATCACCGCGGTCGACACCGCGCCCTCCGTCATGTCGATCGCGGCGCGGACCATCGACAGCGTGAACGCCTTGACGCCGTATCCCTGGCTCGCGATGTCGAGGCGTTCGACCGCATGCAGCGCATCGAGCACGTCGATCCCGGCGGGGGCGAACGGACCGACGAGTTCCGCGAAGCGCGCCTCGGCCTCCTGGAACGAGTCCTCGCTCTTCCACAGGGTGTCGTCGGCATCGAAGGCAAGGATGTCGAACTGCTCGATGCGCGGGGACGAACTGGCCACGGTGGCAGGTTAGGCGGCGGTGGCCGTGACCGGCTCGGCCGCCACGGGGTCACCCACCTGTACCGAGCACCGCCCGGACCCCGACCGCCCGATCCCTGCAGTCCTTCCCGGCCGCGCCGAATGCCTCGTTGAGCTTGGCGAGGGCTCCTTTGAAGTTGGTGTCCCATTCGGTCTTGAACGCGTCCTTGGCCGGACCCGTCCAGACGATCGAGTTGAGCGGCGAGTCGACGTCGGCGACGATCTTGTCGACGATCGCGATCTGGGCCTCCAGTGTGCTGCCGAGGCCTTCGAGTTCGTCGGGATTCGCTGCGTGGGTCATGGGGTGCTCCTCGAGGTGATGTCGGGTGGGCGGGTCCGGTGGCGGGCACGTCCGGGTGTCCGCCACCCCTCCAATGGGTCGCCACGGTCACGCGGGGGAAACGGTTTTCGCTACCTTCGATCCATGAGCCGCACCGCCGACCACCGGGACGACCCCGACACCCAGATCGCCGCCGTGCGAGAACACGCGGAGGAGTACCTCGACCGGGCGACCGCATTGCGCCGTCGACTCCACGAGTGGCCGGAGATCGGCAACCACCTGCCACGAACCCGCGAGGAGGTGTTGGCCGACATCGAGGACCTGCAACTGGACATCACCCTGCACGAGTCGACCAGTGGGGTGACGGCGTTGCTCGAGGGCACGCGACCGGGACCGACGATGCTGCTGCGCGGCGACATGGACGCACTCCCGATGCCCGAGGACACGGGCCTCGACTTCGCGTCGCGGGTCGACGGCTGCATGCACGCGTGCGGCCACGACACACACACGGCGATGCTCGCGACGGCCGCACGCGTCCTCTCGGAGCGTCGCGACGAGATCGCGGGCCGAGTGATGTTCATGTTCCAGCCAGGCGAGGAGGGTCATCACGGCGCGCGGTACATGCTCGACGAAGGACTGCTCGACGTCCCTCCGATGAGCGACGGCTCGGAGTCCCCGGTGAGTGCTGCGTTCGCGATTCACATGACGTCGGCGCTGCCGACCGGATGGGTGTCGACGCGCCCGGGTGCGGTCATGGCATCGGCCGACGTGCTCCGCGTGACGGTCACCGGCAGGGGCGGCCACGCGAGCGAGCCCTTTCGTGCGATCGATCCCGTGCCGGTCGCGTGCGAGATCGTGACGGCACTCAACTCGATGATCACCCGGTCGATCGACCCCTTCGACCCCGCAGTGCTCACCGTCGCCCGCCTGGTTGCGGGCACGACGAACAACGTCATCCCCGAAACCGCGATGATCGAGGGAACGATCCGGGCCGTGAGCGAGCGCACGCGATCGAAGGTGCACGACGGTGTGAAGAGGGTGGCCGAGGGCGTGGCAGCAGCCCACGGTTGTGGCGCGGACGTGGTGATCGAGTACGGCTACCCGGTCACGACCAACGACGATCGCTTCGCCGACTTCTCACTCGGGATGGCGCGCGAGGTGGCCGGGCCGAAGGCGACCGTCGAGTTGCCACATCCGGTGATGGGCGCGGAGGATTTCAGCTACGTCCTCAACGAGGTCCCTGGTGCGATGGTGTTCTTGGGTGGCACTCCACACGGCACCGACCTGTCCGAGGCGGCACCCAACCACTCCAACCGTGTGTTCTTCGAGGAGTCCGCCATGGCCACAGGCATCGCCCTCTACACCTCGACCGCCCTCCGCCGACTCGCCCCGGCGTGACCGTCACGCGACGGTGCGGCCGTCGAAGTCGGGGGCGGCGCGAAGGCGGAGGGTCACCAGCTGGAAGGGGCGGAGCGCGACGGCGAGGACTCCGTCGCTGACCTCCTCACCCCGTTGAGGTTGCTCCATCAAGTCGCAGTACCAGGCCGAACCGACGCGGGTCCTCGCGCTCAGCACGATCCGCGTGCGGTCGCCGACCGCCTCGTGAAGGCGAACGACGAGATCGCCGCTGTCGTCGTCGGCCAGCTTGATCGCGTCGACCTCCACACCGAGTGCGGGTCGACCATCCGGTTGCGCGATCGTGACGACCGGCTCGACGCCGGCGCCCGGCCCTGCGCCCACCGTGACCTCCAAGGGGCGGTTCAACAGCTCGGCGGCGGCACGCACGTCGCCGAGGTCACCGTCGTGCGGTCGCACGACCAGGCGCACCTGGTGATGCCCCTGGTCCGCGTCGGGGTCGGGATACTTCGCGGCCCGCGCGAGGCTGACCCGGATCGCCCCGTCGAAGATCGCGTGCCCGTAGCGCCCGTCGTTGAGCACGGCGACGCCGAAGGACGGCTCGGCCAGGCTGACGTAGCGGTGCGCGCACACTTCGAACTTCGCTGCGTCCCACGGTGACGACGGGTGGGTCGGGCGATGGGCCACGCCGAACTGCACGTCGCAGGCCGCCGTGTCGGCGCGAACGTCGAACGGGAACGCCATCGACAGGAGGTGCTCGTCATGGTGCCAGTCGATGTCGAGGTCGATGTCGAGCTGACGCGACTCGGCACGCAACCCGTAGGTCGTCGCGACGAGTGACGGTCCGAACTCGCGGGTCACGCGCACACGACCCAGCAGCGGGCCGTCGGCCTCGATCGTGACGCTCCCTCCACCGAGGGGTCGGGAGTGCTCCCGGGTCCACGACTCGAGGTCCCACGCGTCGTATTCGACCGGTTGGTCCCGCCCGAGTTCGAGCACTGCGGCGCGCTCCCCCGCCGGAATCAGCTCGCGGCGGGACGCGACGTCGATGATCGACGTGACATCGCCCTCCTTGTTCCACCGAACGGCGAGGTGGCCGTTGGTCATCGAGCAGTCGGTGACGACGACGTGGTCGACGACCGCCCGCGGCCGTACGGCGGCGATCCCGAATGCGGGAACGTCGACTGCGACGGCGCACTGCGAGGGACCGATCCGCTGGTGGACGCCCGACGCGAACGACTCGTGTCCCACGTCGAACACGTGCACGCCGCTGAAATGGACGCCGGCCGTGTTCCCGACCGCGACGGGTCCCGGAGCGATCGGTGCGACCGTGAGCTCGATCCGGCTGGTGAGCTCGGCATGCGCCTGCCGGAAGGTCTGCTCGGCGTCGCGGTGCACCCACGCGATCGATGATCCGGGGAGGATGTCGTGGAACTGCTGTGTGAGGACGTCGGGCCAGATCTCGGCGATCGGCCGAACGTCGAGATCGGTGAGGTCCAGACGCTCACCGGCCGCCGCCTCCCACAGCTCGGCGGCGAAGAGCGCCTGCTCGCAGCGGCGGTTGCCGAGTTTCGTGCGGAGCTGGCTGGTCAACGTGCCGCGATGCATCTCGAAGTACAGCTCGCCTCGCCAGACCGGGACGGGCGCACCGTACGTCGCCTCGCGTTCGACGGCGGCGAAGTAGTCGCCGGGCGATCCGATCTCGAGCGTGGTGTCGGGGTCGACTCGCGCGAGGCGGTGGGCACGTTCGAGCATCTCGCGCGTCGGGCCGCCGCCTCCGTCGCCGTGCCCGAACGGCATCAGCGAGACGTCGCTCCACGCGTGTTCCTTGAAGTTGGCGACGGAGTGGGCGACCTCCTCCGGCGTGATCTCCGCGTTGTAGGTGTCGACCGGCGGGAAGTGGGTGAGCACCCGCGTGCCATCGAGGCCTTCCCACCAGAACGTGTGGTGAGGGAACCGATTCTGCTTGTTCCACGAGAGCTTCTGCGTCACGAAGCGATGCATGCCGCCCGCCGCGAAGAGCTGCGGGAGCCCGGCCGGATAGCCGAACACGTCGGGAATCCACACCTCGCGGCACGGCTCGCCGAACTTCTCGGTGAAGTAGCGCTGCCCGTACACGATCTGGCGGGCGAGGCTTTCGCCCGACGGCAGGTTCATGTCGGCCTCGACCCACATGCCACCGACCGGGATCCACTGGCCGGCGGCCACCTTGTCGGTGATCCGCGCGAACAGCTCGGGATGGCGCTCCTCGATCCACGCGTACTGCTGCGCCTGTGAGCAGCTGAAGCGATACGCCGGATCGTCGTCCATCAGGGCAACCGCCGACGCGAACGTGCGGGTGCACTTGCGGATGGTCTCTCTGATCGGCCAGAGCCACGCGGTGTCGATGTGGGCGTGCCCCGTGGCGATGATCCGGTGCCGTCGCGCGCCGCCCTCGGTCGAGGCGAGGTGCGGGGCAAGCATGCGCCGAGCGGCATCGACGTCGGGGAACGCGTCGAGCGCGGCGATGATCGCCCGGCGCAGTTTGGCGCGGCGCGGATCGCCGATCGCACGGGAGCGCATCACCCCGTCGAGCACGTCGAGGTCATGGACGAGCGCGTCGGTCTCGACGTCGACGAGCACGAGATCGGCGGTACGGAACCGATAGATCGGATCGGTCGACGCGGTCTCCGGGAGCCCCTGGCGTGACGGCACAAACTGAGGGAACGTCGGATTCGACGCCGCTTGGACGAGGAGTTCGACCGTCGTCGACTCGTCGTCGATCACGTAGTTGGTGCGACGAGGATGAATGCCCTGGAGCGGCCGGAACGACCCGTCGGGGCGCGGCTCGACGACGAGGCCTTCGGCTTGGAACCCGGCCGGGCTGCGGTTGAAGCCGAGATCGACCACCGCCTCGATCCGCGTCGCCCGCTGCCGACTGCGCCAGGAGTCGGGGACATCGCCCGTGAGCCGGAACCATGTCGTCCCCCACGGAGCGCCCCACTCGGAGCCAACGGTGAACGATGTCTGCTCGACGAACGACGGTCCCGCGGTCATGTCGAGCGCAATCCGATCGACGTGCACGTGCGGGAGCACACGCTCCCAGAGCTCGCGTTCGATTCGACGTTCGGCGAGCTCGCGGTCGTCGTGCACGTGTCGACCGTATCCCAGCGAGCAGCATCGGTCACCGGTCGATCCGCCCGGATACGGCGCTCCCGGTTTGGCACCGCCGCGACGTCACCTGATACGGCTATCGACTCGAAACCTGGCACAACGGCAGGTCGGACCGAGGAGGGATGATGCGCACGTCAACCAGGATCACCGCAACGGTGGCCGCCTTCGGACTCCTCACAGTGGCGTGCGGCTCCGACTCTGACGGCGCACAGGACGACGCTGCCGACGTCACGATCGTCGACACGATGACCGATGAGGACACCGCCGCTCCCCCGATGGAAGCGACCGACGACGGCGACGCCGGTTCAGACGCCGAGACGGTCGATCTCGCAGCGACCAGAGACGACGTCGACTGCAGCGACGACGAGCTCGGCGCCGATGACGTGATCTCCTTCACCGCCGCCCACTACGTCGTCGACGGGGTCCTGGGAGCGCTCTGCAGCGGTGACGAGGACGAGCGGCTCTTCCAAGCCTGGGACGCCCTTGCGACCATCGCACCACAGGGTCAGCTCGGCGACCTCGGCGTGTTCTCCGCGTTCGAAGAGGCCGACGCAGGCGACGAGGTCACTTTGGCATTCGTCCAGCCACTCGACGCCGACGGGACGCTGTTCCAGATGTCGGTCAGCCTCGACGAATACGAGTTCGACCCCGAGGAGGCGCTGCTGACGATGGCTCACGAGTTCAGCCACGTGTTCACCGCGACCCCGTTGCAGATCGACCGCACGGTCGAGGCCGCCGAGAACTGCACGACCTACGACAACGGCGAGGGCTGCTTCCTCGAGGACTCGCTCATGTCCCGGTGGGTCGAAACGTTCTGGGTCGACTACATCGACGACTTCGATCCGATGGTCGAGGCATCGGGCGCCGAAGGCGAGGAACGGTGCGCACAGGACGCCGGCTTCCTCGGGTCGTACGCGGCGAGCACACCCGAGGAGGATTTTGCCGAGTCGTTCAGTGCCTATGTGTTCGACGTCGAGGCCGCAACCCCCGAGCAGCAGGAGCGGATCGACTGGATGGCCGACCAGCCGGGTCTCGTCGAGTTCCGCGCGCGGGCCGAAGCGGCCGGGCTCACCCCCGTCCGTAACGGCTTCGACGTGTGCGGAGTCGGTTGAGCGTCAGCGGACGCGGACCGTGCGGGCCTCGGGGCCCTTCTTGCCGGCGCCGACCTCGTACGACACGCGAGCCTTCTCGTCGAGTGTCCTGAAACCGTCGGTCTCGATGTTCGAGAAGTGGACGAACAGCTCGTCCCCACCCGAGTCGGGGACGATGAAGCCGTAGCCGCGGCCGGCGTTGAAGAACTTGACCGTCCCGAGTTCGTGGCCGGCGGCAACCGGGACATCGCTGTCACGGCGCGGCGCGGGTGCCGACGCAGCGGGCGCCTTGTCGACCGGTGCGCGGCGAACCGGCGCATCGACGACGGGCTCGGACGGGCCGTCGAGCAGGATCGTCGCTTCGAGATCGTCGAGGTCGGGATCGGTCACGTCGACCTGGATGCCGACGTCGCGCTGGAGCTTCTTGACGTCCTTGGCCGTGCCCGGCTCGACGAACGACACCACGATGCCGGTGGCCCCCGCACGCGCGGTGCGGCCGGAGCGGTGGTGGTACGTCGCCCCGTCGGCCGGCGGGTCGTAGTGGATGACGGTGGACACGCCGTGGACGTGGATGCCGCGGGCGGCGACGTCGGTGGCGATCAACGCATCGGCCTTGCCCTGCTTGAAGGCGTCGAGCGCGCGGTCCCGTTGGCTCTGGCTGCGACCACCGTGGATCGGTTGCGCCGACACGCCGAGCTTGCCGAGTTGCTTGGCGAGGCGATCGGCTCCGTGGCGGGTGCGGGTGAACACGATCGTCGAGCCCGTGCGGTCGATCACGCCGGCTGCGTGCTCGTTGCGGTCGGTGCGGTCCATCTGCCAGAACACGTGGTGCGCAGCATGGATGTCGGGGCCCTTCGGGCCGACCTCGTGGAAGGCGGGGTCGTGCTGGAAGTCCTTGATCAGCTTCGCGACCGGCCCGTCGAGCGTCGCCGAGAAGAGCAGCACCTGACGATCCTCACGGGTCTGGCCGACGATCCGGCGCACCGCGGGGAGGAACCCCATGTCGGCCATCTGGTCTGCTTCGTCGACGACGACGGTCGCGACGTCGCGCAGGTCGATCGCGCCCATCTGCATCAGGTCCTCGAGGCGACCCGGGCAGGCGACGACGAGTTCGGTGCCCTTGTCGAGAGCATTCTTCTGATTGCCGTACCCGACGCCGCCGTAGATCGACGTGGCGTACTTCCGCATCACCTTCGTGAACGGCGTGAGCTCGGCCATGATCTGTTCGGCGAGTTCGCGTGTCGGCGCGAGAACGAGTGCGACCGGGCGCTTCGGCTTCGCCTTGGTGAGCCCGGCGACGACCGGGAGGCCGAAGCCGAGGGTCTTCCCCGAGCCTGTGGGAGCGCGGCCGGCGATGTCACGGCCGGCGAGCGTGTCGGGGATGACCGCCGCCTGGATGGCGAACGGAGTCGACATCCCGGAGCGTTCGAGTTGGTCGACGATCTCGCGCGGGAGCCCGAGGTCGGCAAAGGTGACGTCGACGGTGACGTCGGACGCGGACGCGTCCAGGAGGGTGGTCATGGGGGACTGCTTTCGGTTTCTGCTTCACACAGCGCTACGGCCGGAGCAGAGATCCCGATCAGCGCCCACCGGTCGGATCGACCGGCGAAGACTCCAGGCTAGCGAGCCGTGCACCGAACCGTGTGTCGCCCCCGTCACCCCGGCTCGCTACAGCGTGGTGTCGTCGCCGTGGAGCATCTGCATGACCGGGTCGAGGTTCGGGCCGCGGCGCAGGTGATGGCCACCGTCGGCGCTGATGCACGCACCGGTGATCCAGGAACTCTCGGGCCCGGCGAGGAACCTGACCAGCCCGGCGATGTCGTCGGTCGTCCCCACCCGGCCCAGGGGCATCTGCGCGAGGTAGTCGCCGACGATCGCCGGGACCGACATCATCGCCTCGGTCGCCTCGGTCGGCACCAGGCCGGGTCGCACTGCGTTTGCCCGCACCCCCACCGGGCCGAGCTCGTCGGCGACCTGCCTGACGAGCATCTCGAGCCCTGCTTTGGACACGGTGTACGGGGTCATGAAGCGGTGCGTGGCGATCCCGGCGATCGACGAGATCGCGACGATCGATCCACCGCCGGCCTCGACGAGATACGGCGCCGACTCACGCATCGTCAGGAACGCGCCGGTGAGGTTGGTGCCGATCACGCCGTTCCAGTCATCGAGCGACGTGCGGTGGAAGGGAGCCGCGGTGCCGTAGCCGGCGTTGACCACCACCATCGTGAGTCGCCCGGCGTCGGCAGCGGCCGCGCACGTCGCTGCGACCTCGGACTGATTCGTGACGTCGCAGCGTTCCGTCAGCACCTTGGCCCCGCCGGCGCGCAGGTCGGAGGCCGCGCTCTCGAGGCGTTCGAGGTTTCGTCCCGCGATCACGACGGTCGCACCGTCCGCTGCGAGGTGGCGGGCGCTGGCGAGTCCGATACCGGAGCCGCCGCCGGTCACGAGCGCGACCTGTCCGGAGAGTGTGGTTTCCATGACACGAGTGTGGTGCGTTTCGTCGCCGTGCGGGGACACGGGCCACGATGGAGTCGTGGCCATCTCTGCTCCGCTCGCCGGCGTCCGGGTTCTCGACTTCTCGCGGGTCCTGTCGGGTCCGCACGCGACACGCATGCTCTCCGACCTCGGTGCCGACGTGATCAAGGTGGAGCCACCGTCCGGCGACCTGACCAGGTTCTCGGCACCGCGCCGCAACGGGCTCGCCAGCTACTACGTCCAGCAGAACGTGGGCAAGTCGAATCTGAGCATCGACCTCGCCACCGAGGCGGGCGCGGAGATCATCCGCGAGTTGTGCGAGCACGTCGACGTCGTCGTCGAGAACTACCGGCCGGGCGTGCTCGATCGCCTCGGTCTCGGACCCGCCGCGCTCCTCGAACGCAACCCGCGGCTGATCGTCGCGTCGATCTCCGGATACGGCCAGACGGGACCGTGGGTGAAGCGCCGGGCGTACGCTCCGGTCGTCGAGGCGGAGTCCGGCATCATCGCGTCGCAGGGATCCGCGCGCAGCGGTGACCTGGCGAAGGATCCGCACAGCCATGCCGACGTCTACACCGGGATGGAGACCAGCACGGCGATCGTCGCGGCGCTGTTCCAGCGTGAGCGGACCGGACGTGGGCAGTTGATCGACGTGTCGATGGCCGAGACGATGCTCTACGTCAACGAACACCTCCACGACGCGCTGTGGACGGGCGACGTCGACCCGCAGTGGATCCGCTCGTTCCGACCGGGCGACTACGTCGTCATGCAGGTCGCGAACGGCGAGTCGCTGATCGTGAGCGGCCATCCTGCCGAGCGCGGCACGTTCGACTTCTTCATCGCCGCGATGGGCCGCACCGACCTCGCCGACGACCCGCGCTTCGCCGACGTCGCCACACGGATGGAGAACTACGAGGATCTCCGCCGAATCATCGTCGACTTCGCGGCCACCGTTCCCGATCCAGACGAGTTCGAGCGGATCTTCGCGGCACACGGCCTCGCCGTCGGCCGCGTCCGTCAGCCGGGCGAGTTGGCCGGGACCGAGTGGGCCGAGGCGCGCCACGCGACCGTCGACATCGACGACCGCATGGGCGGCACGATCACGGTGCCGAACTCGCCGTGGCACTTCTCCGACGCACCCGACGTCGGCGTCGGGGGGGTCGCCAAGTACCGCGGCGAGGACAACCGGCAACTGCTCTCCGACCTCCTCGGCTACGACGACGAGCGCATCGACGCGCTCGAGGCCGACGGCGTGCTCTCGAGCCGTGTGCCGAAGTAGGCGTGTGGCGTGGGCCTGTCGTTTCCCGTTGCGCCGATGAAGGCGACGCTCGGCTCGCTCCCGGAGTCGGACGACGGCTGGGCATACGAGATCAAGTGGGACGGGCACCGCACGCTCGTGCACGTCACCGCCGACGGAACGCGCCTGCAGACCACGTCGGGCCACGACAGCTCCGAACGGTGGCCGGAGGTCGTTGCGCTCGGTGACTCGGTCAACGCGTCCTCTGCGATCCTCGACGGCGAGATGCTCGTGATCGGTGAGGACGGTCGGCCGAGCTTCGATCTCGTCCAGCGGCGGGACCCGGCTCGGCATCCGGCGATGTACCACGCGTTCGACGTGTTGTCGATCGACGGCACCGACACGATCGAGCTTCCGTACCTCGATCGTCGACGACTGCTCGGCCAGGTCCTCGACCCCGGCGACCACTGGGCGATCCCCCCACACCACCTCGGGGGTGGCGCCGAGTTGCTCGCCGCCACCGTCGACCAACGACTCGAAGGCCTGATCGCGAAGCGCGTCGACTCCACGTATCGGCCGGGAACGAGGTCGAAGAACTGGTTGAAGATCAAGAACCGGACCCGCAGCGAGGTCGTGATCGGCGGGTACACCGCGGGCACCGGGGCGCGCTCGCCGACGTTCGGGGCGCTGCTGGTCGGCGTGCCCGAGCAGGGCCGCCTGCGATTCGCAGGTGGCGTCGGCACAGGATTCACGCAGGGCATGCTCGAAGCTCTGATCGAGCAGTTCCGTCCGCTCGTCACCGAGACGTGTCCGTTCGACCCACCTCCCCCGGCGCCGACCCGGCGGACCGCGACCTGGGTGCGACCAGAACTCATCGCTGTCGTCGACATCGCGGAGTTCACCAACGATGGGCTCGTCCGTCACGCCAGCTTCGTGGAGCTCGCGCCATGAGGGATCGCGCCGAGACCCTCGACCGCGACGATCCGTTGGCCGGGTGGCGCGACGAGTTCGTGCTGCCCGACCCCGCGTTGATCTACCTCGACGGGAACTCGCTCGGCCGCACACCGAGACGCACGGTCGAGGCCATCCGGACCGTCGTCGAGGAGCAGTGGGCCGGCGACCTGATCACGTCGTGGTGGGAGAACGGCTGGCTCGACATGCCGCTCACGGTGGGCGACGAGCTCGCGCCCCTGCTCGGCGCGAAGCCCGGCGACGTCGCGGTGCACGACTCGACGACCGTGTGTCTGTTCCAGCTGGTCAACGCGGCGCTCGACCTGACCGACGGCTCGGTGATCGCGGTCGCCGACACCGAGTTCCCGACCGACCGGTACGTCACCGCAGGCATCGCCCGGATGCGGCCGGGGGTGACCGTTCGCCGCGGGCTCGACGATCTCGATGACGTCGACGTGGTGGTGCGCTCCCTCGTCGACTACCGGACCGCCGAACTCCACGATCTCGCAGTCGAGACCGAGCGCGCCCGCGCCGCAGGCGCGGTCACGGTGTGGGATCTGTCGCACGCGGCCGGCGTCGTCGACGTCGACCTCACCGGCGCCGGTGTCGCGCTCGCCACCGGTTGCACCTACAAGTTCCTCAACGGAGGTCCGGGCGCGCCGGCGTTCACGTACGTCCGCTCCGACATCCAGGACGCCCTCGTCCAGCCGATCTGGGGCTGGTTCGCCCAGCGCGACCAGTTCGCGATGGACAACCCCTTCGACGCCCGACCCGGGATCGGCAAGATGCTGAACGGGACACCGGGCATCCTCGGCCTCGTCGGCGCCCGGTGTGGGATCGCGGTGAGCGCGGAGGCGGGCATCGCGAACATCGCCGCCAAGGCCCGCCTCCTCGCCACCTTCGCGATCGACGTCGCCGACGATCTCGGACTGCGGTGCACGACCGATCGCCCGCCGGCCTCCAGTGGTGGTCACGTCTCGATCATCCACCCGGATGCAACGGCGCTCCAGGCGGAGCTCGCGGAGCGCAGGGTGCTCGTCGACAAGCGCGATCCCGACGTGCTCCGCTTCGGACTGTCGCCGCTGACCACCCGATTCGTCGACGTGTACGACGGCTTGGCGGCACTCGCTGGCATGCTGGGTAGCATGAGTGTCGTCAAGATCAACGCCATCACGATCCCCGAGGGCATGGGCCCGCAGCTCGAAGGTCGCTTCGCCGGGCGGGCGAAGATGGTCGAGCAGTTCGACGGGTTCGAGGACTTCCAGCTGCTGCGCCCCACCGAGGGCGAGGACCGCTACTTCGTGTACACCCGCTGGGCGTCAGAGGAGCACTTCCAGGCCTGGATGAACAGCCAGAACTTCGAACACGGTCACGGCTCCGGTCAGGCCGACGGCAACGCCGAGCAGCGCAAACCCGTCGCGCAGGGCGCCGACTTGATGTCGTTCGAGGTGGTCGAGCACGTCGTCAAGGGCGGCTGACAGCGACGAGGTCACGCTGTGGGCGTTCGACTGCGGCCATGTCGCCGGTGCGTCTGAACGCGTACCACCCGAAGCAGGCGGCTCCGATCGACGCGACGCCCCCGAGTCCCAGCGCCGCGCGTGGGCTGACGTGCTCGCCGATGAATCCGACGATCGGGCCCCCGATCGGCGTGGAGCCGAGCAGTGCGACCGAGAAGAGTGCCATCACCCGACCCCGGAACATCGGGGCCGAGTTGAGTTGCAGGGTTGCGTTCGACACCGCGATCACCGCGACGCTGCACGCTCCGAGCAGCGGCATCAGTGCGAGGGCGGCCCACAGCGTCGGCATGAGTGCCAGGGCACCGGTCACGATGCCGAACGCCGCAGCGATCATCACGAGGCGGCGCGGTGAGGGATTTCCGGCCGACGCGACGACGAGGCCACCGATGACCGCTCCGCCACCCATCAGCGCGGTCATCGCGGCGAGCCCCGTCGACCCCGCGCCGAACGTGAACTCCGACAACAGCGGCAGGGTGACGGTGAACTCGTAGGTGATCGTGCCGATCACGACGAGCATGATCAGCGTGGTCCGCAGGTGCGGCACCGACCACGCATATCGCAAACCCTCGCGCAGCTGACCGCGGCCGCGCACCGTGCGCTCGGTCGGGTGGAGCTCGTCGGCCGACATCATCCGCAGTGCGATGATGACGGCGACGAAGCTCGCCGCGTTGATCAGGAAGCACTCGCCGATCCCCACCGTGGCGATCAGCACGCCGCCGATCGCCGGACCGATGACGCGGGCTCCGTTCACCACGACGCTGTTCAACGTCACGGCGTTCGAAAGGTCGTCGGGACCGACCATCTCCATCACGAACGTCTGACGGCTCGGGTTGTCGAGGGCGGTGACGGCACCGAACATCGCAGCGATGACGTAGAGCATCCACAGTTGGATCGTGTCGGTGACCGTGAGGATGCCCAGCGTGAGTGCGAGAACAGCTGCGGTCGTCTGCGTGATGGTGATCAGCCGGCGCTTGTCGAAGCGATCCGCGATCACGCCGCCGATCGGCGCGAGGAGCATCGTGGGGAGGAACTGCATCGCGACGACCGTGCCGAGCGCGGTTCCGCTTCCGGTGAGCTCGAGGACGAGCCAGGACTGGGCCAGCATCGCCATCCACGTCCCGGAGAACGAGACGATCTGACTGAAGAAGTAGAGGCGGTAGTTCCTGAATCGCAGCGCAGCGAACGTGCGCTTGCCCGCAGCGGCGACGCGGGCGTTCACGACTCGCCGGCCAGGAGTCGTTCGAGCACCGGGAGCGCCGCGCCGAGCCGATCCAGCTCGTCGTCGTCGAGTTCGGCGAGTCGGGAGCCGAGCCAGCTCGTTCCCGCCCGGCGGACCTCGGCGAGGTACGCCTCACCCTGCGGGCTCAGCCCGATGAGGACGCGACGCCGGTCGGCCCCATCGGCGCGTCGCACGACGAGACCCTTGCGTTCGAGGTTCGACACGATCCGGCTGGCCGACGGCGGCTGGACGTGCTCGTGCTCGGCGATCTGCCCGATCGTCGAGTCACCGTGGCGCGACAGTGTGGCGAGCACAGCGACCTGGGACTGGGTGACGTCGCCGATCGAGTGGGTCCGGATGTTGCGCGCGATCCGCAGCAGCACCAGCCGCAGCCGGTTGACCTCGTCGACGGAGGACAGCGACGGTGCGGCAACCATGACCGTGAGGCTAGCAAATCATTTCCATAGCTACGGAAATGATTTGCTCCCGAAAGCGTCGCCGATCAGGCCGTCGGCAGACCGAACCTCGGGTACTCGTTGTCGACCATCGTGACGTAGGTCCAGATCCGGTAGTAGTAGTTGCCGACCCGTACCAGGAAGCCCCGCATCCCCACCGGCCATGCGCCCGTGAACAGCACGGCGAACCAGCCGACGATGGCCACCGCTGCCGCGCCGATCGCGTACACCAGGAACACCACGTAATGGGGAATGGCCAACAGCACGTTCCACGCCGCCTTCCGCGACACCGACTCGGGCGGTACGGGGAGTGACAGTCGGACCGGCGGGTAGGCGTCGTTGCCGTCGCTCGTCGTGTCGAAGTCGAACGGCGCGTACTTCTCGGAGTAGCCGAACAGGAAGCCGTTGGCGCGAGCGTTGTAACGCTCGTACATCACCATCACGCCGTACAGGCCGGGGTGCAGCTTGCCGGTGAAGATCAGCATCACCCAGTAGACGAGGAACACCATCTGCGACAGCAGCTGCAGCGCGTAGAGGATGATGCCGTGCGGGACGAACAGCACCCAGTTGACGAGGGGGCGCCATCGCGCCAACTCGTAGGGCGAATCGACGACCAGGTACGGCTGGTCGGTTGGTGTGGAGACGTGGTTCATGGCGGACCTCCTCGGCGTCGCTCGACCTACCGTCCACGATCGCGGGCGTCGCCCCTGCGCAGCAGGGGACAAGGTCACTGCGTTGGCGCCGGCCACGACGCTAACCTGCGATTCCCGTGGCACTGATCGTTCAGAAGTACGGCGGCACCTCCGTCGCCGATCCCGATCGGATCAAGGCCGTCGCCGACAACGTCGCGATCACACGGCGCCGCGGCGACGACGTCATCGTCGTCGTCTCGGCGATGGGCAGGGCGACGGACAACCTGATCGCGCTCGCCGAGTCGGTGTCGAAGAACCAGTCGGGGCGCGAGATGGACATGCTGCTCACGACCGGCGAGCGCCAGACCGCGGCCCTCGTCACGATGGCGCTCCACGATCGCGGCATCGAGGCGATCAGTTTCACCGGGAGCCAGGTCGGGATCATCACCGACACCGCTCACCGCAAGGCCAAGATCGTCGAGGTCAAGGGCGACCGGGTTCGTGACGCTCTGTCGTCCGGCAAGGTCGCCGTCATCGCCGGGTTCCAGGGCGTGAGCACGGACAAGGAGATCACGACGATGGGCCGTGGCGCCTCCGATCTGACGGCGTCGGCGCTCGCACAGGCGATGGACGCCGATGCGTGCGAGATCTACACCGACGTGACCGGCGTGTTCACCGCCGACCCGCGCATCGTCCCGCGGGCCCGCAAGCTGCAGAAGGTCCACTTCGACGAGATGCTCGAGATGGCCGGGGCCGGCTCGAAGGTCCTCGCGATGCGCTCGGTCGAGTTCGCCCGCAACCATGATGTCCCCCTCCACGTCCGCTCCGCTTTCACTTGGGAACAGGGCACGTGGGTCAGCAACGAGGAGCCCTCCGTGGAAGATCCGATCATCTCCGGCGTCGTGACCGACATGACCGAGGCCAAGGTGACCGTGCTCGGCGTCCCCGACCGCCCCGGTGTGTCGGCTGCGCTGTTCGAGCCTCTCGCCGCGGCGAATGTCAACGTCGACATGATCGTGCAGAACACCTCGACCGACGGCACGACCGACATCAGCTTCACGATGCCGATGGCCGACATGTCGCAGTCCGAGTCGATCGTGCAGCGGGTGGCCGAGGAGATCGGCGCCACCAAGGTCACCCATGACGACGACATCGCGAAGGTGTCGCTGGTGGGAGCCGGCATGAAGTCCTCACCGGGCATCGCTGCGAAGATGTTCCGTGTCCTCGCGGACGAGGGCGTGAACATCCAGATGATCTCGACCTCGACGATCCGGGTGTCGATCATCATCCCGGCCGGCGACATGGAGCGCGCGGCGCGTGCGCTGCACACCGCGTTCGGTCTCGATTCCGGCAGCGACTACAGCGCACCGCTACCCGAACGCAGGTAACCGGAACGGCGTTCCAATCCATCGCGTCGGCGCGCCTACAGTCGCGGTATGACGGACGTCCAGCCGATCTTCTTCAACCCGCTCGCCGAGGGCTACGTCGAGAGCCCGTGGGCCCACTTCGACGAGATGCGGCGACACGAGCCCGTGCACCACTCGCCGATCGGGCAGTGGTTCCTGTTCGGCTACGACGACGTCAGTGCGTTGCTGCGCGATCCCAACCAGAGCGTCGACGACGCGAACATCGCCCACCACAACGAGGACCGCCTCGCGCAGTTCGAGAAGGCGTTCGGTGAGGACGCGGAGCGGTCCACGTCGATGCTGGGCCGTGATGCCCCCGACCACACGCGCCTGCGTCGGTTGGTCAGCAAGGCGTTCACACCGGCGGCGATCGCCGCGCTGCGCCCCGTGATCGAGGAGTTGGTCGACGAAGCGCTCGACGGGATGGACGAGCGGGGGACGACCGAGATCGTGCACGACCTCGCATTTCCACTTCCGTTCGACGTGATCTCGGTGATGCTCGGCATGCCCGAGGCCGACAAGGATCAGATCGCCGAGTGGTCGTCGGCCATCGTCAAGACGCTCGACCCGATCATCACCGACGAGGAGATCTTCGCGGCGGCCGACGGCGACAAGAAGATGAACGCGCTGCTCGACGAGGTCATCGCGTGGAAGCGGGCCAACCCGGCCGACGATCTGCTCACCGCGCTCATCCAGGCCGAGGAGGACGGCGACCGTCTCTCGTCGAGGGAACTGCGTGACCAGGTCAGCCTGCTGTTCGTGGCCGGCCACGAGACGACCGTGAACCTCATCGGCACCGGGATCTACGAGCTGCTCCGGGACCCGGAGCAGGCGGCGATCCTGCGCGACGATCCGTCACTCGACGTCAATGCGATCGACGAGTTGCTGCGATTCGTGTCGCCGGTGCAGTTCTCGCGGCGGATCACGATGGACGACATCGAGATCGGCGGATGCCCGATCGAGAAGGGGTCGATCGTGATGACCGGGCTGGCCTCGGCCAACCACGACCCCGCGAAGTGGGGCGACGACGCCGAGCGGATCGACGTCCGCCGCGCCGGCACCGCACAGCACGTGTCGTTCGGGTCGGGCTCCCACTACTGCCTCGGCTCCTCGCTCGCCCGCCTCGAGGCGCAGGCGGCGATCGGCCGGTTCCTCCGCCGATTCCCCGACGCGAGGATCGTCGGGGAGGCGAAGTGGAACGGGCGGATCAACCTGCGCGGCATCGAGCGCCTCGAACTCTCCGTTCGCTGAAGCGGGCGCGCCGCGACGCTCACACCTCCTGCACGGAAGCACGCAGAGCGGCCGTGGCCGCGCAGTCGTCCTCGTTGTAGGCGAGGATGCGGGCGATGTTGGCGTCACGGTCGATGCCGGCGAGGGCGTTGCGGTACCACTGCATGCTCGCGAAGCCGCCGGGGTCGTCGTCACGCCATGCGAAGCCCGAGGCGACGGCCATCACCTTGAGGCCGTGACCGTCGTTGCTCCAGTACTTGTTGCGCATGTGCGGGAGCAGATCGACCCACTCCTCGGAGGCGAGCAACGCGTCGAGTTCGGCTGACGGAACCAGGCGGCGCAGCGCTGCACCTTCGACCGGACCCGCGTTGTACCCGTAGACCCGGATCGTGATCCCCTCCGCGTGAGCGCGCCCGCGCAGGGCGGTCAGCCAGCTCCACAGGTCGACCGCGAGCTGCACCTCGCCGTCGGTGTCGAGCGGGTCGAACGAGGAGAAGTGGACGTAGCTGCCCCGCTCCTCGGGCCAGTGGTCGGGCACCTCGCTGAGTCGGGCGCCCCAGAGGTAGACGTGCTCGGCGTTCTCGAGGTCGAGATCGATCTCGAGGTCGCCACGCGGGATGGCGGCGTCGTCCCAGTCGGGGGCGACGATCGGCCTTCCGGCCACCGCGGCCCGGGCGCAGTGGATCTGCGCGGTCAGCGCGGTGGCGGTCAGCGGCGTGTCGGCGTATGTCGCGACGGCGACCTCGGGGTCGAGGGCGGCGAGCCGGCGAACCGTCTCGGTGCCCATGAACCGGTGGACGCGCCACTCGGCGTAGCCGACACCGGCCACCAGGCTCACGTCGTCGATCGCCGTCAGGTCGTCGTGGCAGGGCTCGTTCCACGGGCAGCGCCTGCACTCCCCCACCGACACCGGGAAGACCGTCGGCACCTCCTCACGCGAGGCACGTCGGATCGCGGTGTCGACGACACGGAGGCGGAAGCCGAACTCGAAGTCGTACCGGTCGAGCGCCGTGCGCTTGGCGCTTCGGTGCCGTCGATGGAACGTCATCGATGCCGCGCCGTCGGCCTCGGCGTGCTCCTGCGGGGTGAGCGTGGCGAAGGCAGGGCGGGTGAGATCGTGCCAGGCGACGACGCGCTCCGACCCGATGATGCCGCCCCACACCGCACGCCCGGGCTCGTCGCCGTCGGCATGTCCGTGCGCCTGCAGGACCCGGTGGTAGTGGGCGAGCTGGAGGCAATCGTCCTCCCGGTACTTCGGAGACACCCCGGGGACCACGACGCGCTCGCCCCGCAGACGGAGGTCGTGGACCTCGTCGGTCCGGGCCCCGGCGTCGTCGACCGTGCAGCGGTGCGACTTCACGTCGACCGCCCGGTACTCGGCCCGGCCGGCCACCGTCGTCCGGCCGGTGCCGACGAGCAGGTCGATCTCGGCCATCCGCCGGCCGGCGACATCGGGCTGCATCAGCGCACCCAGGATGATCGGGGTGCCCGCAGCGAGTGCCGCATCGGTGAGCGACCGCCGGTGGTCGTGGTCGGCCCGGTCACGACCGGGGATCGCGACCGCATCGCCGGGATGGAGGGCGAGGATCTCCGCGACGATGTCGGCCTCGAACGCGATGCCGTCGTCGAAGAGTTGCTGGAGCGAGTCGTCGGGAGGAGCCGGTATCGCCGGCTCGGTCGGGTCGTACTCGCGGAACAGGCGATACGGGCACTGCTTGGCGGCATAGGCCCCGAGCAGCGGTGGCGCCTCGATCAGCATGCCCCCAGTGTCGCACGGGGGTACCTCGGAGAGGTCCGCGATCGCGTGGCCCGACGCTCAGCGATGGAGGCCGGGGATGTGGCCGACCGACCGCAGTGCGATGTCACTCGGGCCGGCGGGCGCACCGCGTCGGTCGAGCCGCTCGAACCGACGGCGACGGGTCGGCAACAACCGACGGGGGCGGGAGGCGGCACCGGTGCGACCGACGACCGTGCTGTCGGGAGCGGTGGGGAGATGGATGGATGCGAGTGCCATACATCCAGTGTCGGGTCGAAACGGTCATGACCCAAACGACAGCTTTTCGAATGATTCATGACATTCTGTCATGTGTTCGGGCACACTGTGACCGTGCAACTCGACGTCGAATCCCTGCGCACCTTCATCGCGGTGCTCGACTGGGGCAGCATGACGCGGGCCGCCGCCCACCTGGGCGTCTCCCAATCGGCCGTGAGCTGGAAGATCAAACGCCTCGAACAGCGTGTCGGTCGACCACTGCTGATCCGCGACGGACACGACCTGCGACCCTCACGCGAGGGGCTCTCACTCCTCGACGACGCGCGGACCATCGTGCAGATCCACGACCGTGCCGTCCAACGCCTCTCGAGCTCCGAGTTCACGGGGAGGATCCGAGTCGGCTCCAACGAGGAGGTCGGCGCGGCCCGGCTCGCTGCGATCCTCGGCCGCTTCCGGCTGATCCACCCCGGGGCGACCATCGAATTCATCGTCAACCAGAGCCGAGTGCTCGCCCGTGAACTCGACAGGGGTCGCCTCGACGTCGCACTCCTGCAGGTGACCGAGGACGAGGTGCTCCCCGACGACGTGATGCTCTGGACCGAGGAACTCCGTTGGGCGACCCGGAGCGACACGCCCTACGACGTCGGCACGGTACCGCTCATCACCTATGGGACGAACGGGTTCTACCGGCCGGTGAGCGAGCCGATCCTCGAACGTCACGGCGTGCGTTATCGGTACACGATCACCGCGCCGTCCTCGGACAGCGTGAAGGCGGCCGTCGAGGCCGGGCTGGGCGTGGCGATCCTCGCCGAGCGGTTCCTGACCGGGAACGTCGTCGAGTGGTCACGGGCGGCCGAACTCGACCCACTCCCGGCCGCCTGCCACATCATCCGGACCCAACCGGGGGAACGGTCCGAGATCGCCTCGGCCCTGATCAAGGCGATCGTCGACGAGTTCCTCGATCTGCCCCGTCGCCGGGAGATCGCCTCGTCATCGGTCTGACGATCGCCGGCCGGGCTCGCGTCGTTGCCGCCGTCAGTAGGGCTTGTCGCCGATGACGGTGACGCGTTCGACGATGCGAGTCTCGGGCCAGAAGTCGTTGGTGGCGCAGTGCTGCACGGCGCGGTTGTCCCACATCGCGAACGAGTCGACCTCCCACTTGAACCGGCACTGGACCGACGGGTCCATCACCGCGCGTTCGAGGTGGTCGATGATCGGCATCGACTCCTCACGGGTCATGCCCTCGATGTGCGTGACGAACCCGCGGTTGGTGTAGATGTTCTTCTCCCCGGTCTCGGGATGGGTACGAACCACGGGGTGATGGGCCGGCGGGTACTTCGCCTGCTGCTCCTTCAGCTTCTCGGGGCTGAGGCGCCGGCCGAAGACGTGGCTGAAGTCGTGGACGGCGACCATCCCGTCGATCCGCTCCTTCCACTCGTCGCTGAGATTGTCGTACGCCTTGGCGGTGTTCGCGAAGCAGGTGTCGCCACCGGCGGGCGGGATGACGACGCCGCGGAGAACGGAGCCGAGCGAGGGCTCCTGTCGCCAGGTCACGTCGCTGTGCCATTTGTCGGCCGCGTACTGGTTCTCGGCATTCGACTCGATGCGGACGATCTCGGGATAGCCCTCGCGTCCGGTGGCGAAGGGGTGCACCTCGAGTTCGCCGAAGCGCGCGCCGAACGCGATGTGTTCCTCGATTGTGATGTGCTGGTCACGGAAGAACAGGACCTTGTGGTCCATCCATCCCTTGCGGATGTCGTCGATGTCGCTGTCGGACACGTCGGCCATGTCGACGCCGTGCACGGTCGCTCCGACGGCGGCGGTGAGTCGTTCGAATTCGATCCCCATGCGGCAACGGTAGTTCCGGTCGCCCGGTCGTGCCGTCACGCGGAAGGTGAGCGCCGGTCCGGGCTCGCCCCGTCCGCGAGGGCGATGCTGGTCAGCAACTCCTCCTCCTGGGCGAAATGCAACCGGAGGATGGCGTCGAGGGCGTAGAGGATGCGCCTCGCCTCGCCGCGATCGGCGGGGACGAACCCGTGCACCGTGGCGTCGTCGACGAGCCGGGTGAGCAGTGACGACAGGTGGAAGATCTCCTGGTGGGTGCGGCTCATCGCGGCCAACGGGTCGTCGCCGCCGAGGTGTTCGGCGACCCCCGGATAGATCTGGGATTCGTCGGTGCGCTCGTGGGGGACGACCTCGTCGGAGATCCGACGGGCAACGCCCTCCAGCGCGGCGAGCGCTGTGGCCTCGTCCGCGTGATCGAGGAGGAGCGCGACCGAGCGGACCTCCTCGAGCACGAGCCGGAGCGGTCCGTGTCCCTCGGCCAACTGCTGGTTCCAGGACTCGGGGACCGCCGTGGGATGGCGCAGCGATCGCGGATGGCGCAGCGCGCGCAGCGCGTTGCCGACGGCGAGCACGTCGATCACCTCCTGGGCCAGGGCGCCGCCGACCACGGTGAGGACGCCGACGGCGGCGAACGCCATCCCGAGGAACGACAGGCCCATCCCGACCATCACGCTCTGGCGGGCGATGGCGCGTGCCCGCTTGGCGATCACGACGCCGGCGGCGAGCCGGTCGAGTCGATCCACGATCAACACGACGTCGGCTGCCTCCGAGGACGCTGTCGCCCCACGCGCTCCCATCGCCACACCGAGATCGGCAGCGGCGAGGGCGGGGGCGTCGTTCACTCCGTCGCCGACCATCACCGTGATGCCCGGTCGGGTCGACGCCTCGGCACGCACGACGTCGAGCTTCTCGGCGGGTGTGCGGTCGGCGAAGACCTGGTCGATGTCGAGAGACTGTCCGATCGGTTCGGCGATCTCGATCCGATCGCCGGTGACCATCGCCACCCGGTCGACACCGGCCCGCCGGAGCGCCCGCAGCGCGCGGGAGGAATCAGGACGCAACTCGTCGACGAACAGGATCAGTCCGACCGGCTCGCCATCGATCACCACCGCCGTCGTGCTGCAGCCCTCACGGCGGGCCTGCCGCTCGGCTGCGGCCAGCCAGGGCCGGGTGGCCGCGCCGCCGACTCCCGACAGTGCTCCGACCCAGACCTGTCGCCCGCGGGCGGTCCCGCTGACACCGGCGCCTGGTTGCTCGACCACCCCGCTCGGTTCGACGAGATCCAATCCGCGTTGGTGCGCCTCACGGACCAAGGTCCCGGCGAGGACGTGTGGGGACGCCTGTTCCACCGACGCCGCCAGGCCGAGCACCTCGCCTGCGTCCCATCCCGGTGCCGTGACCACCGAAACAACGTGGGCGCGCCCGGCGGTCAGCGTGCCGGTCTTGTCGAACAGCACGGTGCGGGTCTGCCCCAGGGCCTCGAGCGCGGCGCCGTCCTTGACCACGACACCGCTGCGGGCGGCGCTGGCGATCCCCGACACGATGGCGACCGGAGCCGCCAGGACGAGTGGGCAGGGCGTGGCGACGACCAGGACCGCGAGCGCCCGCACGGAGTCGCCGGTCAGCAGCCATGCTCCGGCGGCCATCGCGAACACGACCGGGACGAACACCAGTGCGTATCGGTCGGCCAACCGAACGAGCGGGGCACGGCCCACACCGGCGGAGCGCACGAGCGAGACGATCGCGGAGTACGAACTGTTCGCTGCTGTCGCTCCGGCTCGCATGCGGAAGGCTCCACCGGCGCTGAGCGATCCGCTCCGCACCGACTCCCCTGCGTCGCGCTCGACCGATCTCGATTCACCGGTCAGCACCGATTCGTCCAGGACCGTCGGCTCGAGTGCGATTCCGTCCACGGGGAGCACCTCGCCCGGCTTGACGAGCAGGACCTCCCCGGCGACGACCGCATCGACGGGGACGGTCTCGACCACTCCGTCGACGAATCGGTGGGCGACCTTCGGGGCCAGCGAGAGCAACTCCGACAGCGACCGCTGCGCTCGGCGATGCGCATACTGCTCGAGCGCATCGCCCGACGCCACCATCAACGCCAGGATGACACCGGCGAGCACTTCGCCGAGCACGATGGTCCCGACGAGTGCCACCAACGCGACGACGTCGACCGCGACCCGGCCCTCGCGCAGGCGTACCGTCGTGACCACGACCAGGTCGACCACGACCACGCCGGTCGCCACCGACCACACCAGTTCACCGATCTCCGGTGCGCCGGCCAGCGACGCGACCGCACCCACCACGACCGCGCCGATCACGAACGGCAGCAGCATGCGGCGCAACGACGCCCCACGAGCCATGGATTCCACCCCGTCATCGTGGACGACGCGAGAGAACGCCACCAGAGCAGATGGTCACCACAGGTGGATCCGCTCAGTCGGCGACGACGACGAGTTCGACCGTGGCGGTCGATCCGGCGCCGAGCCCTTCGGCCGTGCGGACGGCCTTCTTCAGCGGGAGCACGTAGGTCTTCTCCTCGTTGGAGGGGAAGAGCGACGTGCGCCAGGTCGACGCGCCGATCGTGACCTCGACGCGGATCGACCCGAACCCGGCGGCACGGCGGCCGTAGCGCTCCTCGATGTCATCGGCCTGCTCCTCGGGCACGCTGACGAAGAACCACGACGCCTTGCCCGACCACTCCCACACCCGTGCCGTGAACGAGTACGTCATCGAGCACAGCGTTGCAGACCGGGAAGCCGGCGGCCGACGCCCGACTCAGTCGCTCATGTTGACGTACAAGCCGCTGCGGATCAGGTCCGCGGTCGGGTCGGACATCGCGCCCGCCCAGAAGGCCTGCCAGTCCGCGTCGGTGTTGGCCTTGTCGGCGTAGGCACCGTAGGCGTCCAGGTCGGCGAAGGTCGTGGCGACCATCATCGACATCGGATGGGCTCCGACGATCGACTGCATCGGCCGGGAGAGCCCGCCCATCGCTTCGGAGAGCGGCATCGACTCGAGGACCTTGCCGACGAACGCTTCCATCTTCCCGTGGATCGCACGCCACTGCGTCGCGAGGACGACGCCGAGCGGGCGGTCGGCAGCCGGCTGGAACGCCGGGTCGAGGTCGTTCATCAACGACGACTCCACCTGTCGAGCCGCCCCGCTGGCCGACGCGCCGGCGAAGAACTTCTGCCAGCCCTCGTCGCCCTGGACCTTCTGCATGCTCGTGGCGTAGTCGGCGTAGCTGGCGAAGTTCATCGACATCGCCAACGATCCGACGTCGGATCCGGCCAGTGGCTGCAGGGCAACCGCCTGCATCCCCAACGCCCGGAGGCGTTCGAGTGCCTCCATGTGGATCTCGAGGTGCTTGCCCGCATGACCGGGCATGCTTTCGTAGCGTGTGAGTGCAATGACTCCCATTGGTATTCCCCTTTGCTCGTGTTCCCCCGCTTGCGACAGTAGCACTGACCGGAGATCCCCTCGGACGGTGGGAGGGATGAGGTCGCCGGACGCCGACCGTGCGACGCTGCGGGAGCAGCTGCTGCCGATGCCCGAGCCGACGGTGGCCGCTCACGACCTGACGGCTGCGGCGCTACGGTCGCGCGCATGGCCCCTCAGTTGCCCGAGATGCCCGACGACTTCGATCGCGTGTTGGCGGTGGTCGCCCATCCGGACGACCTCGAGTACGGCGCGTCGGGGGCGATCGCCGTGTGGACCGATGCGGGCAAGACGGTGTCGTACCTCCTCGTCAGCCGCGGCGAAGCGGGAATCGACGGGCTGGACCCGTTGGTCTGTGGGCCGTTGCGGGAGGCGGAGCAGGTCGCGGCCGCCGGGTGCGTCGGCGTCGACGTCGTCGAGTTCCTCGATCATCGCGACGGGGTGATCGAGCACACGGTCGAGTTGCGCCGCGACATCGCGGGCGCGATCCGTCGCCATCGCCCCGACGTGGTCGTGATCATCAACTACGAGGACACGTGGCACGGCCGGAACTGGAACTCGCCCGACCACCGCAACACCGGTCGGGCGGTGCTCGATGCGATCGGTGACGCGGGGAACCGATGGATCTTCCGCGATCAGATCACCGACGGCGTCGAACCGTGGGGTGGCGTGCGGATGGTCGCGGTGTCGGGGTCGTCGACGCCGACGCACGCCGTGGCGATCGGGAACGGGCTCGAGCCCGCCATCGCGTCGCTCGAAGCGCACGCGGCGTATCTCGATGCGCTCAGCGGCGACATGGCCGATGCCCGGGCCTTCCTCACGGGGATGGCCGAGGCCGCGGGCGAACGTTTCGGCGGTCGCCCCGCTGCGCTGTTTCACGTCTTCGGCGCCTGACGAACAGCGAGGTGGGTTTCGTCATCATTCCGTAATATCCTCGACGACGACCATCTCGGTCGTCTGCGGCGCAGATCCGCACACGGCCCACAGGAGCGGCTGGACCAGCCGGACCTCCGCCCGAACCGCCATGACCTTCCTTCCCCGTCACCACGCCGCCGCATCCGGCCGCCCCCGCGCTGCCCGTCGTTCGACGATCGTCGTGGCCGCGCTCGCGATGATCATCGCCGCACCGTCCATGGCGGGCGCCGTGGCGGCCGAGGAGCTGCCCGCGGCCGACTCCGCCCCGCCGCTCGACATCCATGCGCTCCTCACCGACCCGTACACGTGGGACGAGGGGAGCCTGCGGGTCGCGGCGCTCCAGCAGCTGCTGAACGTCGACGTGGACGGCCGGTACGACGCCGACACGCGCCTCGTCCATCTGCAGTTCCTGGAGTTCGTCGGCCTCGTCACCGACGGAATTCCCGATGTGGCACCGCCGGGCCCCAGCGCCGAGGAGTGGGCAGCGCTGCGCGACTGCGAGTCGGGCGGCGACTACTCGATCGTCAGCAGCGGCGGCCGCTACCGGGGTGCCTACCAGTTCGCCCAGACGACCTGGGACAACGTCGCCGACCGTCACGACCCGTCACTCGTCGGCGTCGACCCGGCGACGGCCTCGCCGGCTGAACAGGACGCGATGGCATCGGCGCTCTACCGCGAAGCCGGGGCCGGCCCCTGGCCCTCGTGCGGCCGCCACCTGTCGTGACGACACTCCCCGCGTGAACGTTCGCGGGATCGCCGACGCGCTGATCGAGGCGCCGATCGTCACGAGCTTCACCCGCCTGGGGTACGAGGCCCGCCGCCGGCTGGGCGGCTGGACGCCACTCGAGGACCACGACCTCAGCGGTCGGGTCGTCGTCGTCACCGGCGCCACGTCGGGGCTCGGATACGCCGCGGCCGGGCAGTTGGCCCGGTGCGGTGCGACCCTGGTTCTCGTCGGCCGCACCACCGAGCGCAACGAGCGGGCGGTCACCGAACTGACCGCGACCACGGGCAACGAGTCGATCGCCCACGTCGTCGCCGACATGGGCGACGACGGCCAGGTCCGCGCCCTCGCCGAACGCGTGCTCGCCGATCACGACCGGCTCGATGTCCTGATCCACAATGCCGGCGCGCTCGACCCCGAGCGCCGAGTCGCTCCCGACGGCACCGAGGCCACCGTCGCCAGCCAGGTCGTCGGGCCGTTCCTGCTGACGACCCTGCTGCTGGACCGCCTCGCCGAGTCGGCCCCGGCACGCGTCCTCACGATGTCGTCGGGCGGGATGTACGCCACGGGGCTGACGGTGTCCGGACTCGAGATGCCCGCCGACCGTTACGACGGCACCGAGCAGTACGCACGGGCCAAGCGCGCCCAGGTCACCCTCAACGAGATGTGGGCCGAACGATGCGGCGACCGCGGCATCACCTTCCACGCGCTGCACCCCGGCTGGGCCGCCACACCCGGCGTCGACGCCGGCCTTCCCACGTTCGCCAAGGTGATGGGGCCGTTCCTGCGGACCCCCGAGCAGGGCGCCGACACCCTCGTCTGGCTCGCCGCCGACGATGCTCCGCTGGAGTCGAACGGTCGCTTCTGGCTCGACCGCGTGGCCCGCCCGATCCACAGGCTCCCGACGACCAAGCGGACCGACACAGCCGAACGGCGTGAACGCCTGTGGAACCGGGTCGCCGAACTCGCCGGCGTCGGCGACGGTGCCCCCGACCGACGCAACTGACAGGCTGCCCGCAGCCCGTTCGGGTCCCGTCGCCCGGGCCGGCGTGCACCCGTCGCGGTACTGCTCAAGTCACCTTCTCCACTCGTCGATGAAGAGCCGTGGGCGACGAACTCATCCGGCTCCGCGAGGACGGGACGTGTCGAGTCTGCTCCGCGCCGGTCGCGGCGGGGACTTCCGCCTGGTACGACGCCGTTGCCGGGCAGACCACCTGCGGGGGCTGCCGCGCCGCGGCTCACGCCCGACTGCCACGGCACGCCAGGGTGTGGCCCACCGGCGCGACCTGCACGGAGACACTCGGCGAGTACCTCGATTGCCGGGCCGGCGCAGACGCATACGTGCTGCACGGCCGCAAGGTGCCAGGCACGCGGGGCGTCATCGACCACATCGTCGTCGCCGCCTCGGGAGTGTGGATCATCGGCGCCGACGACGACACGGGCAAGGTCGAGGAGCGCGACTACGGAGGTTGGTTCCAATCCGACGTTCGGTTGTACGTGGACGACCGCAACCAGACTCGGCTGGTCACCGACGTGAACTGGCAGGTTCAGACCGTCCGCCAGTACGTCGCTCGAATGGGTTTCGGTGAGACACCGTTCCACCGAGCCCTGTGCTTCACCGACGCGACGTGGGAGACGACAGGTCGGCCCTTCACGATCCGTGGCGTCCTGGTCGCCTGGCCCGAGGCACTCGCCGACGAGATCAGCCAGGACGGGCCGGTGCCCGCCGACCTTCGGAGAGCTCTGGCCACCGAGCTGGGCGGGCGAGTCCCGGCAAGCCCCGAGCGGTCAGGCGAACGCAGCCTGCAACGCTGACCGAGGTCATCGGCGGCACACTCGTCGCGACCGGCGAACTCGCCGAGCGAGGGTCTGCGTGCGAACGCGGCGATACTCGGTCCACGATGGGCGAGTATCCGGGTCCCCGACCACCAGCCGGTGGGGAGCCGCGCGTCTCCGCCCACGCTGCCGGTGCCACCCCACCGCTCTCGAAGAAGCAACAGCAGGAGATCGCGCACGCGCGTGGGCGGATCTGCAGGCAGCGCCGCTGCGAGGTCTGCGCGCCGCTCCGTGAGCGTCGCCACCTGAAGAAGACCCGACGCAAGGCCGAAGCCCAAGCGAAACAGCATGCGAAGGGCGAGCCGTGCGGCCGCGGCACGTGCTCCGTCGCGATCTGCGTCGAAGCGCGGCGGACCACCGCCGCGCCGTCCTCCACTCCTGCCACGAACCGAGCCGACGACCAGCGTTCGATTCAGGCGACCGTCGATTCCGACCGGCGACGACGCATGCAGGCCGAGCGGCACCGGGCCGGATTGCCGTGTGGGTCGGAGGACTGCGCACTCCAGGTGTGCGTCGACGGCTTCGCGGCGGAGCGGGCCCGCCGGCACCGAGCGGGCAGACCCTGCCGGTCCGTCACGTGCGACAGCCCGATCTGCGTCGCCGGCCGATCGACCGGCTGACCACCGACCGATCGACCGGCCTGCTCGTCAACCGACGCCTTCTCTGCCGGGCCCTGCTCGGAGTCATCGGGTGGGTGCCGGAGCCCGTCCCAGGACGTCGGCGAGCGTTGGCCGGATCTTGTTCATGAGGGCTTCGTCGCTGAGGGTCGCTCCGCCACGCTGCGCTGACCGCGACGGCTGCTCCGTCGGTGGCGGCGGAGATCATCACGCCATCTCGCCGCCCGATGCGCCCTGTTCCGGCACGACGGGCCGATCGGCCCTTGGGCCAGCCGGCATGGTCCCGTACTCTCGAACGGAGAAGCCGCGACGAGGAGGTTGTGATGCCCGACAAGACGTCGAAGCAGGAAGTACTCAAGTCGATCAAGGGAACGCACGACTCGTTGTCGGTGAGACGTTCCTTCGGTGATCCCATCGAGCTCGATGGTGTGACGGTGATCCCCGTGGCGCGGGTGTCCGGCGGTGCAGGTGGCGGTGGCGGCGAGGGGACCGATGAGAACGAGGCCGGCGGCGAGGGTTTCGGTGCCGGATTCGGGCTGCGCGTCAATCCGATCGGTGTCTACGAGGTCCACGCCGATTCTGTCGTGTGGAAGCCGACGATCGACGTCAACCGCCTCCTCAAGGGCGGCCAGGTGCTCGGCGGCATCATCGCCGTGTGCGTCACGCTGGTGGTCCTCGCCCGGTCGCGCTGAACCGGGCCGCCGACACGGGAACCGCCGGCCGAGGCCACCGGGCGACGAGCCGCTACTGCTGAGCCATCAAGCCGCGGAGTTCGGCTTCGTCGTGGCGGAGCAGCTCGCCCGAGATGTCGACGACGACGCGCCGGATCGTTCCGGCGAATCGGAACGGTGTGGTGTACAGGCCGGGGTCGACCGAGTCGAACGCGGCATACCCGCAGCTGAAGCCGACCGGGCCCATCCGGTTCGTCGTGGTGAACGGGAACGCGGTGGCGCCGACCAGACGACCGTCGATGGACAGCAGGCCGTTGCCGGGCGACCCCGTCCCCGCCGCCAGATCGGGGGCGCCGGTCGGCGCGAACTCGAAACGCAACTCGTGGTCGCCCGGCGTCAGCACCTCGTCGCTCGACGTGGTGAACCGCTGCGATCCGACCCAGTTGTAGACGTGACGCAGCGTGCCACCGAGCACCATGAACGCGTAGCCGCCGTGACGCCCGCCGTGCGTGGCCAGGATGCCGTCCGACGCGCCACCGGCGATGTCGACGTCGGGGATCGTGACGTCGGCGGTGATGCTGTACGGGCGGTTGTAGATCCGCGGCGAGGCTCCGAAGTAGACGGGCGCCGCGTCGGGGTACCAGACGAGTCGATCGCGGGGCGCGGCGATGGTCGGGCGCAGGGTGAGCAATCGTGAGATGCCCGCCGAGGCGAGCGGGAACACGCCGTACTTCTCGGCCTGCTCGTACCAGAGCGCCTTCATGTCGGCGAGCTTCTCGGGCATGTCGACGGCGAGGTTGCGGGTCTCCGCGGGGTCGGCGGCCACGTGGTACAGCTCCCACCCGTCGGCGTCGAGTTGCTCGAGCATCTCCGCCGTCAGCGCCTGGCCGAACCGGCGACCGTGCTCCGCCGCCTCGGCGAAGCTCGGGCCCGGCACGGGGCAGTTCGCCTTCCAGCCGTCGTGGTGGATCGAGCGGCTGCCGAACATCTCGAAGTACTGCGTGGTGTGGTTCGACGGCGCGTCGGGCGCGTCGAAGCTGTGGGCGAAGCTCGTGCCGTGGATCGGCGACTGCTCGACGCCGTGGATCACCTCGGGGGCAGCGATCCCGAGCGTGTCGAGCAGCGTCGGCAGGACGTCGGTGACGTGCGTGTACTGCGTGCGCACCTCGCCGTGCCCGGCGATACCCGCCGGCCACGACACGATGCACGGATCGGTCACCCCACCGCGGTAGGTCTCACGTTTCCACCGGCGGAACGGCGTGTTGCCCGCCCACGCCCACCCCCACGAGTAGTGCGGATACGTGTCGGGACCGCCCCAGCGGTCGAAGAACTCGAGGTTCTTCTCGAGCGTTTCGGGCACCCCGTTGAAGAACTGCACCTCGTTGAAGGTGCCGTGCACGCCGCCCTCGGCACTCGCGCCGTTGTCGGACATCACGACGATGATCGTGTTGTCGAGTTCTCCGAGTTCGTCGATGAAGTCGACGACCCGGCCGAGGTGATGGTCCGACTGCTCGATGAACCCCGCGTACACCTCCATCTCACGGGCGTACATCCGCCGCTCCTCGTCGTCCAGGTCGTCCCACGCCGGCACGTCGGGGTCGCGCTCGGACAGCACCGTGTCGGGCGGCACGATCCCCTCGGCCAACTGCCGCTCGAACACGACCCGGCGGTACTCGTCCCATCCGCCGTCGAAGCGGCCCCTGTACTTCTCGATCCACTCCGGTTCCACGTGGTGCGGCGAGTGGCCGGCGCCGAGCGCGTAGTAGAGGAGGAACGGCTTGTCGGGCGCGTGGACGTGGGCGTCCTTGACGAACTGGATCGCGTGGTCGGCGAGATCGATGTTGAGGTGGTAGCCGTCCTCGGGCGTCGCCGGGGCCGGGATCGGATGGTTGTCGTAGACGAGATCGGGGAACCAGTGGTCGGTCGAGCCGGCGAGGAACCCGTAGAACCGCTCGAAGCCCCGGCCGAGCGGCCAGCGGTTGAACGGCCCGGCCGTCGTCGACTCGGTCGGCGCGGTCAGATGCCACTTGCCGATGGCGAACGTGTTGTACCCGTGCTCCAGTAGCACCTCGGGCAGGAACCCGTGCTCGAAGCCGATGAAGCTGTTGTGCGCCGGGAACCCGAGCGAGGTCTCGGTGATCGCCGACAAGCCGAGCGTGTGGTGGTTGCGGCCCGTCATCAGGCAGCCGCGGGTCGGCGTGCACAACGCGGTCGTGTGGAAGTTCGAGTACCGCAGGCCACGAGCGGCGATCCGGTCGAGTGTCGGCGTCTCGCACAGCCCCCCGAACGGGGAGAGTTGGCCGAAGCCGACGTCGTCCCACAGCACCACCACCACGTTCGGCGCGCCGTCGCGGGCGCGCTTCGGGGCAGGCCACGCCGGTGACGACTCGTCGAGCGTCCGCCCGATCACACCCGGGAACGGTGCGTCCGACGGGTACTCCACGATCCGATCCTGCGCCATCCGAGCACCGTAGACCCGCGCGACTCATGCGTTCGCGGTGGGCCGTGCGATGGGACGCCGAGCCGGGCCGTCCGGCCCTGGCGCTGTCGACCGAACCGGCTTACGGTGGGCGCATGTTCGACGCCGCGCGTCAGTGGGCCTCCCGCGCCGAGGCCGACTGGCGGGCCCACGGGACGGCCTACGAACTCGTCCGGGTGCTCACGGCACCGGCTCGGCGCGGACTCGTCCGCCTGCGGATCGACGGCGCCCAGCACCTGCCCGTCGACGGTCCTGCGATCCTCGTCGCGAACCACGTGTCGTTCTTCGACTCGATCCTGTTGATGTTCAGCCTGCCGCGACCCGTCGCGTTCATCGGCAAGGCCGAGTACACCGACAATCCGATCACGAAGTGGCTGTTCTGCGGCGCCGGCATGATCCCGGTGCGACGCGAGAACCCGGGTGACCTGTCGCACGTGTTCGAGGAGGTGGCCGACGTGCTCCATCGCGGGGAGGTGATCGGCGTGTTCCCCGAGGGCACCCGCTCCCGTGACGGGCTGCTCCACCGGGGCCACGCCGGCGCCGCGCATCTCGCGATCACGACCGGCGCGCCGATCGTCCCCGTGGGGATCGTCGGGACCGACCGCGTCCTGCCCACCGGAGCCCGCTTCGTCCGGCCGTTCCGGCACGCCTCCATCACCGTCGGTCGGCCGATCGGGACGAGGGAGTCCGGCTACACGAAGAGCACGAAGCGAGCACGGCGGGAACTCACCGATCGCTTCATGGCCGAGATCGGTCGGCTCTGCTCCGAGCACTACGTCGACACCTACGCACCGATTCCGCACGGCTCCCGACCCGCCCTCGCCGAGCCGACCTGAGATGGTGCCTCCCGGTGTCGGCCGTGGTCCGCCGAGCCGACCGAGATTTCCGTGCCCGGACCCGTCCCGGTGAGACTGGACGGATGGAAGGTTTCGTCCATCCCGACTTCGCCCCCGTCACCGAGAAGCTCCACCAGCTGACGACGAGGAGATCGGCCACGGGCGGCGCGGCCGTCGCCGTGTACCACCACGGGGAACTCGTCGTCGACGCCTGGACCGGCAGCCGCGACGCGGCCGGCACGCCCTGGGAACGCGACACGATGGCAACCAGCTTCTCGACGACGAAGGGCGTCGTCGCCACCGTCGTGCACCGCCTCGTCGACCGTGGCGAGCTCGCCTACGACGACCGGGTCGTCGAGTACTGGCCGGAGTTCGGCAGCGCGGGCAAGGACCACATCACCATCCGCGACCTCCTCACCCACCAGGCGGCGATGCACCGGATCCGCCCGCTCGTGACGACCGCGCAGACCCTCCTCGACTGGGACGCGATGGTGTCCATCCTCGCGGACGCCGAACCCGCGTGGGAGCCCGGCATCCGGCCGGGTTACCACGCGCTCACCTACGGCTGGCTCGTCGGCGAGGTCATCCGTCGGATCACCGGTCTCACCGTCAACGAGGCGGTCCAGCGCGAGATCGTCGAACCGCTCGGCCTCGACAGCCTGTTCATCGGACTCGCGCCGGAGGAGCGGGGACGCGTCGCCGATCTCCTCTTCGACGACAAGTCCGACGAACGGCTCCTCAAGACGTTCGACCGGCTCGAACGTTTCGACCGCTACAAGCCGCTCGTCGAGGCACTCGTCGTCGACGACTTCCTCCAGATGACCCGTACCCACCGCATCCACGACGGCGAGATCCCGGCCGCCAACGGCGTCTTCACCGCCCGCGACCTCGCTCGGATGTACGCCGCGCTCGCCACCCCCGACGACTTCGACCGGCCTCCCCTCGTCTCGGCGGCGACCATGCGGGAGGTGACCACCATCCAGACGAGCGGGCGCGACGTGGTCGTGCAATGGCCGATGCGCTGGCGCCTCGGGTATCACCTCGCCGGAACGACCGCCGGTGTCCTGCCGCGCGGGTTCGGACACTTCGGGTTCGGCGGGTCGGGGGCCTGGGGCGACCCCGACTCGGGCCTCGCCGTGGCGATGGTGCTCAACCAGGTCGCAGGGACCCCGTTCGGCGACACCCGGCTCCTCCGCATCGGAGGCGCCGCCGTCCGCGCTGCCAGACGCCGTGGCTGAAGGGTCGCCTCGCCGATGAGTGCCGACACCGACGACACGGGCATCGTCCGCTGCCGGGTGATCGTGTCGGGGCGCGTCCAAGGCGTGTTCTACCGAGACACGTGTCGGCGTCTCGCGGACCGACTCGGGGTGTGCGGGTGGGTGCGGAACCGGAGTGACGGCACGGTCGAGGCCGTCATCGAAGGTGACCGGGACGACGTCGGCGAGCTCCTCGCCTGGTGTCGCGAGGGTCCGCCACGGGCGATCGTCACCGGTGTCCGGGTGATCGACGAACCGGTGGCCGGCGAAGGACCGTTCCGCGTCGTGGGATGAGCCTGCAGTCGTCGCAGACCACCGAGCGCCACACTGGTGCCAACTCGATGAAAGGCGACATCACATGACGGGAAAGCTCGATGGCCGGGTGGCCGTCGTCGTCGGCGCGGGCCAGACACCGGGTGCGAACATCGGAAACGGGCGGGCGACCGCGATCACCTTCGCCCGGGAGGGGGCGCGGCTCGTGCTCGTCGACCGCGACCGCGAGCGGGCCGAGGCGACCGCGGCGGACATCGACGGCGGCACCGTGGTGGTCGTGGCCGACATCTCGTCCGACGACGGGCCCGACGCCGTCGTCGCCGCGGCCGTCGAGGCCTTCGGCGGGATCGACATCCTCCACAACAACGTCGGCGTCGGCGTCGGCGACGGGCCACCCCATCGGCTGACCGACGACGCGTACGACCGGATCATGGACGTCAACCTCCGGTCACTCTGGCGGATGTGCAGGGCGGCGATCCCGACGTTGCGTCGGTCCGACCATGCGGCGATCGTCAACGTGTCGTCGCTCGCCGCGATCGCATCGGCCACCAACCTCACCGCGTACAAGATCTCGAAGGCGGGCGTGAACGCGCTCACGCAGAACCTCGCGCTCTCCAACGCGAAGTACGGCGTTCGGGCCAACGCGATCATGCCGGGCTTCGTGGACACGCCGATGGGAGTCGACGCCGCCGCCGAGGCGATGGGGATCGACCGCGACGACTACGCAGCCAGTCGAGCGGCGATGGTGCCGCTCGGAAGGCAGGGGACCGCGTGGGACGTCGCGAACGCGGCGCTGTTCCTCGCGTCCGATGACGGCGGCTGGATCACCGGCGTCGTTCTCCCCGTCGACGGCGGCCAGTCGATCAAGATCGGCTGACCCGGCCCCGCGCGGGCGACAGGGACGTGCCACCCGACACCCGTGACCCAGGTCATGCGAGTTGTGTGATGCGGCGCACAGACGGAGCGGCCGGACCGGACGACAGTGACACGCACCAGACCGCCACCGAGCACTTCGAGGTTCCGCCATGTTCCCCTCCGATTCCCACTCCATGCGCCAGATGCACGCCGCCGACATGCACGTCGCACACCAACGGCGAACGCAGGGCAGGGTCGTCACTCCTCAGGAGCGTCGTTGGCACCGGGTGCTGCTCGACCGGTTCGCGCAGCTCTCGGCACGCTTCGAACGCCCGGACGTCACGGCGCAGGCCCGAGTGGAACGGCGTGAGCGGCAGGCGACCGCCTCGTTCACCATGATCGACGCGTCGACGGGGCGTCGGCTCGGCGACTGAGGTCGGGCACCGGCAGGTCAACCTGCCGTGCCCACCTCGGCGCCGATCGCCGCGGGCCTCGAACCGCGTTCCCGTCGGTACCACCCGACGGAGTCGACGTCGTCAGGGACACGTCGCCGACAACCGTGCCGGCTCGGCAGTCGGCTGGCCGGCGATGTCGTCGAGCATCACCACCTCGGCGCTCACCTGCTTGTCGTCCAGGAGGATGAACTCCGCCGGTGCACCGACCGCACCGGCGACGAGGCCGTTGACGGAGAGCGACACCGACGGGTTCTCGAAGTCCTCGATGTCGTTCAAGCTCAGGCTGTGGCTCGCGCCGGACTCGTCGATCGAGGCGTACAGCTGCAGGCCGTCGGCGATCGCCGAGAGGTTGAACACCGCGCCGGGTTGGCCGATCTGGTCCTCGCCGAACGCACAGAGCACACTCGGGAACTCCCACGTCTGTCCGTTCGCCGTGAAGGTCGCTCCACCGCCTCCGGCCGACTCCTGAACAGCCTCGAGACCATCGACGATGCTGTCGACCGCGGCCTCGGGATCGTCCGCGTCGGGCAGCCCCTCCACCGACTCCTCGAGATCTTCGACGTCGGGTGCCGTGTCGGCGGCGCTGTCCTCCGCGACCGCGTCGCCATCTCCGCTGTCACTTCCACTTCCGCTGTCGCTTCCGCACGCTCCCAGGATCAAGCCGAGCGCGGCGAGGGCGGTGAGGTGTCGCGTGATCATCGTGGTTCCTCCACAGGTGTCGTCCGTCGACAGACCGTAGACCGCCGACGAGTCGGCAGGTGCCGACCTCCCGGCGGACGGGTCAGCCGCGACTCGCCTTCCAGTCGGCGTGGGTGACGACGGGCAGACCATCGGCCACCCACCCCTTGAACCCGGTCTCGATGTGCGACGCGTTCTCGAGGCCCATGTCCGTCAGCGTCTTCACGGTCAAACTTGACCGCATCCCCGACGCTCAATAGAAGACGAACTCACGATCCTCGGCAAACACCGGCTTGTGATACGGCGACTGCGGGTCGACCCAGAACTCGAGCATTCCGCGCGGCGCATGGTGGGCCTCGGGAAGCACGCCGTCCCGCTCGAGCTCGCGCACGTCGCGGATGTCGACGAGGAGCGCGCCCTCCTCCGCGACGCGGCGCTGCGCCTCGGCGGGCGTGTGCCCGACGATCGTCTCCCTGGCTTCGGCGATCATCTCTTCGACCGACTTCATGGCGGACCTCCCGTTGACGTGCGTTCATCCTCGCGCCGCGGACGGTGGAGTGACGACGCGGCTGGGCTCGGCGGCGGCGCAGGGGATGCCCGCTCCGCCCGTTGCCACCGCCCGCGAAAGGATGCAAGACTCGACGCGCTCGCGGGCCGGGCGCAGAGACCCCGGCACAGAGGAGAGGTGCATCCACCGATGAGCGCTGCGAACTTCGTCGATCCCGACACGTGGGCCGCCGCCCGCGCCGCACTCCTGGCTGCCGAGAAGCAGCTGACCGCCGAGCGCGATGCACTCACGGCACGGCGCCGGGAGATGCCGTGGCGCGAGGTGACGACCGACTACACCTTCGACGGGCCCGACGGGTCGGTGACCCTCGCCGATCTGTTCGGTGATGCCGACCAGCTGGTGGTGATGCACTTCATGTACGGCGCCGACTGGGACGAAGGGTGCCCGAGCTGCTCGTTCTGGGCCGACACCTACGACGGCACGACGGAACACCTCGCCGCCCGCAACACGGCCTACGTGGTCGTGTCGAACGCTCCGCTCGCCGAACTCGTCTCGTACCAGCGGCGGATGGGCTGGTCGTTCCCCTGGTACTCCTGCGGCGGCACGACATTCGGCGGTGACCTCGGCGTCAACCCACCCGCCGGATCGGAGCCCGGCGAGGAGTGGCTGTACAACGGTCAGCCCGTCATCGCCGACGAGATGCCCGGCATCAGCGTGTTCGGCAGGGACGAGACCGGACGGATCGGTCTGACCTACCAGACCTTCGCCCGGGGCCTGGAACCCCTCAACTCGACCTACGCGATCCTCGACCTCACGCCGAACGGTCGCGACGAAGGCGACCTGCCGTGGCCGATGGCCTGGCTCCGCCGCCACGACCAGTACGGGACCGACATCTGACAGCACCCGGCAACGGCCCTCCACGGGCGGCCACGACGCGACGGGGAGACGGCACACACCGCTACCGTCGAACGCGATGACCGACCGCCCTGACAGTTCGACCGCAGCCGGCGACGACGCCGACGCGAGCGAACACCCGCGGGCGCCCGAGCAATCCGTGGTCGAGCGAGCCGGTGGCCCCGACGCCCGCTCCGCAACGACGAGTCGGCCACCGTCCGCACCACCGGATGCCTCGCCACCGCCCCACCCCGACGTGGACCCCGACCCCGAGGTGCAGTCGGACCCGTCGATCCGCGCCGTGACCGACCCGGTGAGCGGGGTCCCGGCCTCACTGGTGGCCGAACTCGCACGACCGGCGCACGACATGTTGATGATCGCCACCAGGCCTGACGGCGTCATCGCTCTGCAGGGGCCGCCGACCGCCGTGGAGAAGTTCACCGAACGGATCGAGCGGGTCCTCGGCTCACCCAAGCTCGCCCAGGCGACCCAGTACGCATCGATGCTCGGCGCCGGGGTCGACGCCCTCCCCGGAGTCGGCGAGAACGAACCGCAGGTGTACCAGTTCTCCCAGCGGGCGATGGACCTCCTCCGTCGGAACGGGATCATCAGCGGCCAGGACGGCGTCTTCGGTGCCGCGGCCGACGCGGTCACCAACTCCGCATCCGGCGGGATCCCCGACTGGCTGCCGCTGCCATCGGGTGCCGACGTGATCCAACTGCAGACCGCTGCGGTCGGCCTCGCACTCCATGCCTCGATCAAGGGTCTCGCCGACGCCGTCGAACGCGTCGAGAACCGCGTCGACGAACTCCGCGATCTCGTCCGCTCGGGCCAGGTCGGCGAGGTCCTCGGCCATCACCGGGTGATCACCGAACGCCTCCGGATGATCGACGGCACGGACTCGCGTGGCCTCGGCGAAACCGATTGGGCTGCCGTGGCCCACCTTCATCCGCACATCGTCAGCGGGCTGGAGCGCACCCGCTTCTTCATCCGCTCCCGGATGGGCCTCACCGAACCGGGCCGGATGGTGCGTAGTCGCGTCGACGCCGCAGAGCGGCTGATCGACGCGAACCTCGCCGACGCCCTCGGCCTGCTCGGCACGTGCGAACACAATCTCGCGGGCTGGCAGCGGCTCCGTCTCGACCGGGTCGTGCGCAACGAACCCGCCCACCTCGAGTCGGTACTCGTCGACATGGAGTCGAGCCTCGCCCTGCACCGCGCCGAAGATCAAGCGCTGGTCGACGACCTGATCCGGATGATCGACGGCCTGATGGAGCCGACCGGGCTCGAAGGGCTCGAGATGGTCAACCGTCGAAGGCTGATCCGCCACGTCGAGGAGATCCACGCGGCAACCGCCACTTTCGCCCGCCAGCGCGATCTCGACCTGCCCGAGATGGCCAACGCGGCCCTCCCGGGCTTCCGCGCCAGCACGTCGTACGTCGCGGGCAGGACGCGCGATGGCGGCCGGTGGGCATACGACCGGGTCAAGCGTGGAGGTGGGGCGGCGCGGCGGGTACTGCCGGGCGGCGGCAGGAAGGACCCCGGCCACGAGGACAACGGCGTGATCGGTCAGGGACTCGCCGGCACGCCGCCACCGCCGGACCCGTCGCAGCGGTCACCGATCGACTGAAGCGCGACCACCGCTCGTCCCAACGCCCGGTGACGCCGCCCTGCCGACCTCGTCGACCGGGCCCGGCGGGGTCCGTGACGTCTCGTCTCAGCCCATGCTGGTCGTGTGCGTGGGCATCACGACCATCACCACACGATGGTCACCGGGCTGGTGCATCGGGTACTCGTCGACACCCATGTACTTCTTCGCCATCGAGTCGATGAACGCGTTCGACGAGTCGTCGTCGACTCGCACGACCGTCCCGCGGATCTCGAGGTAGCGGTACGGATTGTCCGGGTCGATGCCCGACACGGCGACCGTCGGATTGCGCACCAGGTTCTCGTACTTCTGGCGGCCGCGGGTGAGCGAGAACAGGAAGTGCTCGCCGTCCCAACCCCCCCAGACCGGACTGGACTGGATCTCTTCGTCGGGACCCATCGTGGCGATGTGCCAGAAGGTCTTCTTGTCGAGGAGGTCGGCGTGTGATTCGGGAATGACGGACATGCTCCCTCCAACCCGACACCACCGGGCACAATTCCCGATTCGGACGAACGAGTGCTCCGTCGCCTCGAATACCGTCGGTGCATGCTGGAAACCGACTACCTCGTCATCGGAGCCGGAGCGATGGGGATGGCCTTCGCCGATGTCATCCTCGACGAGACCGACGCAACCGTCGTGATCGTCGACCGCGCAGGCAACCCGGGCGGCCATTGGAACGACGCCTACCCGTTCGTCCGCCTGCACCAGCCCTCCGCGTTCTACGGGGTCAACTCGCGGCCACTCGGCAGCGATCGGATCGACACGGACGGCTGGAACGCCGGGCTCTACGAACTCGCGTCGGGTGCGGAGGTCGTCGCCTACTTCGACCAGGTGATGCACCAGCAGTTCATCCCGAGCGGCCGGGTCACCTACTTCCCGATGCACGTGTTCGACAGGCACACGCTCGACGACGAGGGCGAGTCCGACCGCGCCGGTGCCCGTGTCCCGGCCGGTTCCGGCGGCGGTCGCGTGGTCGACTTCACCTCGACGCTGAGCGGTGAGAACACCGAGGTGCTCGTGCGCCGCAAGATCGTCGACGCCACCTACATGAACGTGACCGTCCCCTCCCAGCGTCGGCCCGTCTACGACGTTGCCGACGGCGTCCACCACGGCCCGGTCAACGCGCTCGCGTCGATTTCCGAACCCGCCGACCACTACACGATCGTCGGTGCCGGCAAGACCGGCGCCGATGCCTGCCTGTTCCTCCTCCGCAACGGCGTCGACCCCGACGACATCTCCTGGATCACGCCGCGCGACTCGTGGTTCCTCGACCGCGCGAAGATCCAGCCGGGGGAGTTCCTCGCGACGACGGCGGCCGCGCTCGTCGACCAGTTCCGATGCGTCGCCGAGTCGACGTCGATCTCCGATCTCTTCGTCCGGCTCGAACAGGCGGGGCTGCTCATGCGCCTCCACGACAACGTCGAACCGACGATGTACCGCTGCTCGACGATCACCGTCCCCGAACTCGATCAACTCCGTCGGATCGACGACATCGTGCGCCTCGGACGGGTCCGCAGCATCGACACCGACGAGATCGTCCTCGACGCGGGCACGCTCCCGACCACCCCGAACACGTTTCACGTCGACTGCACCGCCGACGGTCTCGCGCGGCGACCCGCCGTCCCCGTGTTCGACGGCGATCGACTGACCCTGCAGACCGTCCGTCACTGTCAGCAGGTGTTCAGTGCGGCATTCATCGCGCACGTCGAGGCCGCCTACGACGACGAGGACCACCAGAACACGCTGTGCGGTGTGGTTCCCCATCCCGACGCGGCGACCGATTGGATCCGCACCGCACACGGCAACTCGGTCAACTCCGCGCACTGGAACGCCGACGCCGAACTGACCGCGTGGCTCGGTGCGGCCCGCCTCGACGGGTTCCGCAGCAGCGAACCGCCGACCGACGAGCTGATCGCCGTGATGATGAGCGCTCTCGAGCACGCGGAGCCCGCACTGGCCAAACTCGAACGATACGTGGCCGAACTCGACGCCGTCACGTGACGATCCAGGACGTCCGCGGGCGTTCGTCGGTGCCTGGCACCGACGAACGCCAGATGCCGGCGGACTTCAGCGGGTGGTGGCGACGATCCAGTAGTGGTGCTTGTTGATGCCGTCGAATTCCTTGATCGCGGCCCGGTGGCCGGTCGTACGACTCTTCGGGTTGCGCCACACCTCGACGTCGCGGAGCAACGGGGACAGTGGGCCGATGATCTCGTCGGGCTCGAGGCGGTTCGCCTGCCATCCGAGGCGTGCGAACATCCGCTTGCCGGACAACCAGCCGCCGAGACCCGGCACCCGGAACAGCAGCCGGACGAGCCCGCCGAGCGGCAGCAACAGGACGTCGTAGGAACTCCGGCTGCGGTAGTTCAACGCGATCTTGCCGCCCGGCTTCACGACCCGGACGGCCTCCGAGGTGAGATCGAGGGCGTCATCGGCATCACAGTGCTGGAACGTGATGTAGCTGAACGCGACATCGGCCGTGTTCGGCGGCAGGTCGAGCGACTTGCCATCCGTCACGTGGACGGTCTTCAAGCGGTCGGGTCTCCCGAACCGACCGACGGTCTCGTGACATCGTTCGAGGAACCCGGCGTCGAGGTCGCAGGCGATGACCTGACCGAACTCGCGGGTGAATGCACACGTCATGCGGCCGATGCCGCAGCCGATCTCGACGAACGTCTGCCCGTCGTTCGCCGGGTCGCGCAACCCGAACACGGTCAGGTAGGCGGGCACCTCCTGGTCGCCGGTGTGCACGAACTGTTCGAGAGTGAGGCCGTCGCCGGTCTCGTTGTTGAACACCCAACCGGTTTCCCGGACCACCTCGTCGGCGCTGCTGCCCTGTTCGGTCACGCGACCGGCGGTCCTCCAGGGGACGAACTGAACGCGGCGACTCACGGCGTCGATTGTGCCAGCTCTCGTGAGCGTTGACCCAACGGCGGCACCGGACCACGTCGCGGGCAGAAACCAGACGGGGCGCGGGGCCAACCGGCGCCTAGGCTTTTCGCCATGTCGCACGCACCCAGCTCCTCACCGAACGGCCTCCGCGTCGGAGTCGTCGGCGCCACCGGCCAGGTCGGTGGCGTGATGCGCCGGCTCCTCGCCGAGCGCAGTTTCCCGGTCGCCGAGATGCGCTACTTCGCGTCGGCCCGCTCGGCGGGCACCACGCTGCCGTGGGGCGACGAGCAGGTCACCGTCGAAGACGCCGAGACCGCCGACCCCTCCGGCCTCGACATCGCTCTCTTCTCTGCCGGGGCGACGTCGTCACGTGCCTACGCCGCGAAGTTCGCCGATGCCGGTGCGGTGGTGATCGACAACTCGTCGGCGTTCCGCATGGATCCCGACGTGCCGCTGATCGTCGCCGAGGTCAACGGGCACCTGGTGCACGACCTCCCGAAGGGGATCATCGCCAACCCGAACTGCACGACCATGGCGGCCATGCCCGTCCTCAAGCCGCTTCACGACGAGGCCGGCCTCGTGCGGATGATCGCGTCGACCTACCAGGCCACGTCGGGCGCCGGGCTCGCCGGCGTCGAGGAGCTGCACGAGCAGGCGCGCAAGGTGATCGACCAGGCCGACCAGCTCACCCACGACGGCGCGGCCCTCGACTTCGGTGAGCCGCACAAGTTCGCTCGCCCGATCGCGTTCAACGCGGTCCCGCTGTGCGGCGCGATCGTCGACGACGGCCGGTTCGAGACCGACGAGGAGCACAAGCTCCGCAACGAGAGCCGCAAGATCCTCGACATCCCCATGCTGCTCGTCTCGGGTCTCTGCGTGCGCGTGCCGGTGTTCACCGGACACTCGCTCGCGATCAACGCCGAGTTCGCCGAGCCCCTGTCCGTCGAGCGGGCCACCGAGATCCTCGCCGGGGCACCGGGCGTCGAGCTGAGCGACATCCCGACGCCGCTGCAGGCCGCCGGTCAGGACCCGACCTACGTCGGGCGGATCCGCGCCGACGAAGGAGCCCCCGAAGGTCGCGGCCTCGCGCTGTTCCTCAGCAACGACAACCTCCGCAAGGGGGCCGCCCTCAACGCCCTTCAGATCGCCGAGTTGGTCCAGAAGCGGCGATAGGAGCGTCGGACAGGCGCCGGGTCACCGGGCGGGTTCGATGCAGGTGCACGGGACGGCGTCGCACTTGGGGCACCCCTCGGCGTAGCGGGCCACCGCCTCGTCGAGGTCGATGCCGACCTGATTCGCCAGTGTCGCCACCCAGGCGACCACGTCGCCGAACTCGTGGAGCTGCTGTTCACGTGAGCCCTTGCGCACCGCCTGCGCGAGCTCGCCGACCTCCTCGCACAGCCATGCGACCGTGGGCGCCGTGCCCCGCTCGCGGTCCCGGTCGCCGTAGGTTCGGTCGATGACGTCCTGCAACTCGGCGAAGTCCATCAGCGCAGCGTAGGTCCGCCGCTGCGAGCAGGCGTCGACGACGTTGTGTCATGGGCACTCCCGAAAGTGCGCGAACATGAGGTCTCGTCATCACAAGGGAGAGAACATCATGTTTCAATTCGCACGGCTACTGACACTGCAGGGCGACGTCCGGGAGACGATGCCGTGGGCATCGGAGATCACCGCCCACGCCAATTCGCTCACCGACATGGACATCGCGCTGTGGGGAACGGTCTTCGGCTATCCCACCGGCACGCTCGCCTGGAGCACGATCGTCGAGGGACGGGCGCAACTCGGCGCCGAGATGGCGAAACTGTCCGCTGACAACACCTACCTCGACCTCGCGTCGAAGGCCCAAGGATGGGTCACCGGGCCCGCCCAGGACATCTTCCGCAGTGTGGTCCACGGCGGCCCGGGCGACGAGCCGCCGGGCGTCGGTGCCGTCGCGTCGGTCACCCAGGCAGTCGCCGCAACGGGCAAGATGCCCGATGCAGTGGCCTGGGCCGTCGACATGGCCCAGCATGCAACGAGTGTCACCGGAACGAACGTCTCGCTGCTCGTCAACGCCTACGGCGACTTCGGCGGCATGGCGTTCATCTCGACCGTCGCCGACATGGGGGTCGCCGACGCATCGGCGGAGGCCCTGCGGGCCGACGCCGACTACATCGCGAAGATCGGCGCCTCGGCGGGCCTCTTCGTCGACGGCTCCGCGCACCAGAGCCTGCTGCAGCGGCTGGCCTGAGACATCGGGAGTCGCGCTCGGGTAGCGCGACTCCCGTCACCATTCGGCGCCGGGTCTCCGGACGGAGTCGCCACCATGCAACTCGAACGACGCGAGACGTCGATCGAGGGCAGCGATCAACTCGTCGACGTGGTCCCGACCGAAGACCAGCGGCGGGCGGATCTTGAGCACGTTGTTGAAGCGACCCGTGAGCCCGATCAGGATCCCGTCGCGCCGCAGATCGGTCGCGAGACGTCGACCGTCGTCGTAGGCGATCGGCTCACGCGTCACGTCGTCGGCGACGAGGTCGAGTCCCCAGAACAGTCCGGATCCGGCGACGTTGCCGATCACGTCGTGGCGATCCGCGAGGTCGGAGAGTCGCCCGCCGAGGTAGGCACCGACGTCCGCGCTGTTGTCCAACAGCGCCTCGTCGTCGATCACGTCGAGCACGGCGAGCGCGACAGTTGCCGACACCGGGTTGCCGCCGAACGTGTTGAAGTACGAGCGTCGCTCGGCAAACGTCGCTGCGATCGTCGGCGTGGTGACCACGGCCGCAACCGGGTGCCCCGCCCCCATCGGCTTGCCGAGCGTGACGATGTCGGGGACGAGCCCGTAGTTCTCGTGCCCCCAGAAGTGCTGCCCGAGCCGGCAGTAGCCCGCCTGAACCTCGTCGGCGATCACCAGGCCGCCGGCCGAACGGATGATCTCGGCACACCGCGGCACGTAGGTGTCGGGGGCGATCAGGACCCCGTTCGAATCCCAACTCGTGTCGATCAGCATCGCTGCGGGTCGATGCCCACGGCCGGCGAGCGCGTCCACCTCGGCCGTGACCAACGACGCGTAGCGCTCTCCGAGCGTCGCGGATTCCCCGGCCGACCCGTCGGACGTCCGGAACGGCCCGCGATAGGTGTTCGGCGGTTCGATCACTCCGAGCCAGTCGGGGCGTTCCTCGGCCGGGTAGCTGTCGGTCGACAGCTTCGACACGAGCGAGGAGTTCCCGTGGTACGACGACTCGGTCACGACGACACCGTCCTCTCCGGTGACGACCCGCGCGATCTCCACCGCGAGATCGACCGCTTCGGTGCCGCTGCAGACGAAGAAGCAGGTCGACAGGTCGCCGGCCAGCGATGCACCGAGCCGTTCGGCGAGTGCGACGACGGCCTCGTGGAGGTACCGCGTGTGCGTGTTCAGCCGACCGGCCTGGTCGGCGAGCGCGGCCACGACCCGCGGATGGCAGTGCCCGACCGACGGCACGTTGTTGTAGCAGTCGAGATACCCCCGGCCCCCGGCGTCGTGGACCCGGACACCCGAACCGCTCACGAGATGGACAGGTTCGTCGTAGAACAGTTGATATGCGGGGGCGAGCGCCGCACGGCGCCGCCTGATCAGCTCGTCGCGCTCCGGACCCTCACCGCTCACCGTCGACCGCCGTCCGTCGCTCACCGACGCGACGGCGGATCGCGTCGACGGTCCGCGCCACGTCGAGTGTTCCCCAGGCCGTCATGTTCGTACGGTACGCCGACAGGTCCTCGACCACCTCGTCCAACCGTTCGGGGCGCCGTGGCGCGCCTGGAACTCGACGAGCAACTGCCCGAGCACGATCCGGGTGAGCACGAGGTCGGGGAGCAGTTCGATCTCGGGGTCGGTGAGATCCATCCAGCTGTCGTATCCCGCCGCGAGCGCCGCGGCCGCCGCCGGCTGGTCGTCGCGACCGTCGACGAAGCTCGCCACACAGATGGCGAGGTCGGCCACCACGCAGGTCCGGGCGATGTCGCCGAAGTCGATCGTCCCGGTGACGGTCGCGTCGGCGTCATCGGCACGCAGGAGATTCCCGCGATGGCCGTCGTTGTGGAGTACCTGGCGGCGGACCCCATCGAGACCCGAGGTCAGCGCCGCCCCTGCCGCCTCGACGCGATCGCGAAAACCGTCGGCGGTCCGGTGGCCCTCGGCGCTGAGCCCGTCCCACAGTGCCGGGTGGCGGATCATGCCGGAGTCGAGCGACCACGCCATGAAGTTCGACGCGGCGGGGTGCTCGAAACCGACGAACGCTCGGGCCAACCGTCCCTGGGCGGCGCCGACCCCCTCCAGCTCACCGAGCGACAGCCGGCCGGGATCGTCGAACGTGACGCCGCGCAGAAAGGTCAGCAGGCGCGTCGCGGCGGGTGTGGCGTCCACGTCGACCGTGACGATGTCGGCGCCGTCGCGCGCCGGCACGACCTTCGGCACCCCGACCCCGGGGTCGACGTCGGCGATGTGTCGCAGCGCCGCGCACTGCAGATCGGCGACGGCGGGATCCTCGCTGGGTGAGGCGATCTTGAGGACGAACTCGCGCCCGTCGGCGGTCGTCACCTTGGTGTTCTGGTCACGCTCACCCTGGAGCGGCTGCAACGTGCCCGACACGCCGTACCGGTCGGCCAGCACGCCGGCCACGACGTCGAGCGACACGCTCGGCGGATCGAACCGCAGTTGCCGCGGGTCGAGAATTTCCTCCGTCACGACGAGATGCTCACACCGCGTCGACGAGTGCCTTGTCGAGCGCGGCCAGCGCCAGGTCGATCTCCTCCTGCGACACCGTCAGCGGCGGCATGAACCGCATCGTCGTCCCGGCCGACCCCGCCGTCATCGTGATCAGCTTGCCCTCGCGCAGGCAGTGGGCCACGATCGCCGACGTCCGCGCCGCGGTGTCGAACTGGGCGGCCACCATGAGGCCGGGGCCGCGCACGTCGACGATCCCGTCGTGGCGATCCTGCAGCTCGCGCAACCCCGACCACAACTGCCGGCCGCGATCCCGCACGCCGTCCATGAACCCGTCGGCGGTGAGCACTTCGATCGTGGCGAGCGCCGCGGCGCACCCGATGGCATTGCCGCCGTAGGTGCCCCCGTGGGAGCCGGTCGGCCACAGGTCGTCGAGTTCGCGCCTCGTCCCGAGTGCGGAGAACGGAAACCCGGACGCGATGCCTTTCGCCATGCACACGATGTCGGGTCGGACGTCGTACTGCTCGATGGCGAACATCGTCCCGGTGCGGGCGAACCCCGACTGCACCTCGTCGGCGATGAACAGCATCCCGTGCTCCTTGCAGCGGGCGTCGAGGCCCTCGAGGAATCCACGCGGTGCCGGGATGTATCCACCCTCACCGAGCACCGGCTCGATGATCACCGCGGCGGTCTCGCTCGGCGCGGTCACCTCGGTGAGCAATCGATCGAAGCCGCGCAGCGCCGCGGCGACGGCCGCCTGCCGGTCGTCCGCGAGCGGGTCGGGGTACGGGGCGATGAAGATGCCCGACGGCAGCGGCGCGTGGCCGGCGCGATAGCCCGGTCTTCGACGTGGTCATCGCCATCGCCTGGTGCGTGCGACCGTGGAAGCTGCCCTGGAACACGACGATGTTGGGCCGCTTGGTCGCCTGTTTCGCCAGCTTCACAGCGGCCTCGGTGATCTCCGCGCCCGAGTTCGCGAAGAAGAACGTGTCGATGCCCTCCGGCGCGAGCTCGGCCAGCCGGGCGGCGAGCGGTTGCATCAGATCGTGGGTGTAGACGTTCGCCTGGGCGTGCACGAAGCGTTGCGCCTGGTCGGCGATCGCCTTGACCACGTGGGGATGTGAGTGCCCGGTCGACGTGACCGCGATGCCACCGGAGAAGTCGAGGTAGCGGTCGCCCGACGTGGTGGTGACCCAGGATCCCGATCCGGAGGCCACCTCGAGATCGGTGACCTTGAACCACACGTTGGACAGGTTGGAGGTGTCGGGGCCGGAGGTCGACGGGTTGGATGTTTCGATTGCCATGTCAGGGTTCCTCAGTGCTTGATCATCACGTGCTTGACTTCGGTGTACGCCTCGACGGCGTACATCGACATGTCCTTGCCGTAGCCGGAATTCTTGTACCCGCCGTGCGGCATCTCCGAAACGATCGGGATGTGGTCGTTGACCCACACGCACCCGAACTGGAGCGCCTTGCTCATCCGCATGGCCCGGCCGACGTCGCTGGTCCAGACACTCGCGGCGAGCCCGTACGCGACGTCGTTGGCCATCTCGAGCGCAGCCGCTTCATCGGCGGCCGGCTGCACCGTCACGACCGGTCCGAACACCTCCTGCTGGATGATCTCGGCGGTCTGCCCTGCCCCGATCACGACCGAGGGCTCGTAGAAGAATCCACTCCCCTCGCCACGGTTGCCGCCGACGGTCACCTCGGCACCGGCATCGCGGGCACGATCGACGTAGCCGGCCACACGGTCGAGGTGGGCCGCCGAGATGACGGGGCCCATCTCGGTGTCGGCCGACATCGGATCGCCCATCTTCACACGGCCGACCGCGTCGGTCAGCTTGTCGACGAAGTCGTCGTGCACCTTCGCTCCGGCGATCACCCGACAGGGCGCCGTGCAGTCCTGACCCGAGTTGTAGAAGGCCATGCCCTGGAGCATCTCGACGGCTGCGTCGATGTCGGCGTCGTCGAAGACGATCACCGGCGCCTTGCCGCCGAGTTCGAGGTGCACCCGCTTGAGTGTGTCGGCCGACGATCGGGCGACCGACTTGCCCGCGCCGACGCTGCCCGTGATCGACACCATCGCGATGCCCGGATGCTCGGTGAGCGCGACACCCGCCGTACCCCCCTGCCCGCACACGACGTTGACCACGCCGGGCGGCAACACGTCGGCGGTGAGCTCCGCGAAGCGGAGCGCGGTGTACGGGGTGAGCTCGGACGGCTTGAGCACGACGGTGTTGCCGGCGGCGAGTGCTGGGCCGAGCTTCCACGTCGCCATGTTGAGCGGATAGTTCCACGGCGTGATCGACCCGATCACGCCGATCGGATCACGCCGGATCATCGAGGTGTAGCCCTCCAGGTACTCCCCCGCGGCCTTGCCCTCGAGGAAGCGACACGCCGAGGCGAAGAAGCGCCAGTTGTCCTTGGTGAGATCCATCTCGAAGTCGACGACGCCGACCGGCTTGCCGACGTTCAGGCACTCGAGTTCGGACAGTTCGTCGATGTGCTCGTCGACGATGTCGGCGACCCGGTGCAGGGTCTCGCTCCGCTCACGTGGGGTCAGCACGGCCCAGCCTCCGAACGCATCGGTGGCGGCACGGACCGCCGCATCGACGTCGGCTGCCGATGATGCCGGCACCTCGCCGAGCGCCTCACCGGTGGCGGGGTTGAGCACGGTGTCGGTCGCTCCGTCGGCAGCCGGGTGCCAGTCGCCGTTGATGAAGTTCGCGGTCGGCAGGGCCATGGGGATCCTCTCGAGATCGGGGTGCAGGCTCGACACGACTGATTTCGTCGTGATACCGTCATCGTGACACGAATCCCGTCGTGAATCCAGTGGTGTGTCACCGATCGAGTTGCCTCACCGGTGTCTCGCGTCGACCGATGCGACGCCGCCCACCTCTCTGGCAAGGACCTCACATGAACCACGAACAGCTCGCCGAACTCGGCAACCGCCACCTCTGGGGGCACTTCTCGACCGTTGGAGGCGGGATCGACACCGTGCGGATCATGGAGCGCGGCGACGGCTGCTACATCTGGGACGACCAGGGCAACCGGTACCTCGACGGCCTCGCAGGACTGTTCACGGTGCAGGTCGGCCACGGCCGCGCCGAACTCGCCGAAGCGGCGCGGGAACAGGCCGAGAAGATGGCGTACTTCCCGATCTGGACCTACTCGCACCCGACGGCGATCGAACTGGCCGCCCGCCTCGCATCACACGCGCCGGGCGACCTCAACCGTGTGTTCTTCACGACCGGCGGCGGCGAGGCCGTCGAATCGGCATGGAAGCTCGCCATCCAGTACTTCCAGTCGACCGACCGGCCACAGAAGCGCAAGGTGATCAGTCGCTACCTCGGGTACCACGGAACGACGATGGGCGCGCTCTCGATCACCGGCGTTCCCGGGCTGCGCAACACCTTCGAACCGCTCGTACCCGGTGCGTTCAAGGCGGCCAACGCCAACGAGTACCGCTGCTCGATGTGTGCCCTCGCCGGAAGCTGCAACCTGAGCTGCGCGAACGACATCGAACAGGTGATCCTGCGCGAAGGACCCGGCACCGTGGCCGCGGTGTTCGTCGAACCGGTCCAGAACTCGGGCGGCTGCTTCGTCCCCGCCGACGGCTACATGCAGCGGGTCCGCGAGATCTGCGACAAGTACGACGTGCTCATGGTCTCCGACGAGGTGATCTGCGCGTTCGGGCGGCTCGGCCACATGTTCGGCGCCGATCGCTTCGGCTACGTCCCCGACATCATCACCTGCGCCAAGGGACTCACCTCCGGCTACTCGCCGCTCGGCGCGATGATCGTGAGCGACCGTCTCGTCGAGCCGTTCATCAACTCGACCAATCGGTTCCTCCACGGGTTCACCTTCGGTGGACACCCCGTGAGCTGCGCCGTCGCGATGGCCAACCTCGACATCTTCGAGAACGAGGGCATCTTGCAGCACGTCCTCGACAACGAACCCGAATTCCGCCGCCAGCTGGAAACCCTCGAGGACCTCCCGATCGTCGGCGACGTCCGCGGGGCGGGGTACTTCTACGGCATCGAGATGGTGAAGGACCGCGAGACCAGGCAGAGCTTCGACGCCGACGAATCCGAACTGCTCATCCGACGCGTCCTGTCGGAATCACTCCTCGAGAACGGCCTGATCTGTCGGGCCGACGATCGCGGCGATCCGGTCATCCAGCTCTCGCCGCCCCTGATCGCCGGCCCGGAACAGTTCGAGGAGATCGTCGCGGCGCTGCGCGCGGTCCTGCTCAAGGGGATGGCAGAACTCGGGATATGACGGTCGAGCGATGAGCACCTCCGACCTCGACGACACCGACAAGGCGATCGTCCGCGCGCTGCAGAGAGACGGGCGGCTCGCGTACTCCCACCTCGGCGCGCTGGTCGGCTTGAGCGAGGCCGCGTCGCGCCAGCGGGTCAACCGGCTGACAGAACGCGGCGTGATGCAGATCGTCGCGGTGACCGATCCGGCCAAGATCGGGCTTCCGGTCCAGGCGATGATCGGGATCAACGTCGAGGGCAACATCGACGTCATCGCCGAGAAGCTCGCGGGGATCGAACAGTTCGAGTACGTGGTCGTCGCCGCCGGTCGCTACGACATCCTCGCCGAGGTCGTGTGCTCCGACACCGACGACCTGCTCCGAGTCGTGAACGATCACGTTCGCGTCGTTCCGGGGGTCCGCGCCACCGAGATCCTGACCTACCTGAAGCTGGTCAAGCAGACCTACAACTGGGGAACCGGGTGACCGCGCTGATGTCGGCACCGATCGCGTTTCATGTCGACCGCGTGAACTCGCGCTCGATCTGTCGAACACGGTGGACTCGCTCGTCTACTCTGCGCCGAGTCAACTCTTCGAACAGTGGAGGTCCGGGGGTGCATCACGACGTCGTCGCATGCAGGACGCATGTCGCGCTGGGAGGTCGGCCATGACCGAGCCCGAACACGTCATCGAGTTGCGCAACGTTCGCAAGTCGTTCGGCGACTTCGTCGCGGTCGAGCGCGCCAACTTCGCGATTCGCGAAGGCGAGTTCTTCGCGATGCTCGGACCATCGGGCTGCGGCAAGACCACGACCCTCAAGATGATCGCCGGCTTCGAGCAGCCGACGACCGGCCAGGTGATCCTCAACGGCGTCGACGTCAGCCGCGTTCCTCCGTACAAACGCAACGTCAACACCGTCTTCCAGCAGTACGCGCTCTTCCCGCACATGACGGTGGCCGACAACGTGCGGTTCGGACCGCGGTCGAAGAAGAAGTCGAAGGCGGAGTACGAGTCCAGTGTCACCGAGATGCTCGACGTCGTCCGGCTCAACGACTTCGCCCATCGCAAGCCGAGCCAGCTCTCGGGGGACAGCAGCAACGCGTCGCTCTCGCCCGCGCGCTGGTCAACTATCCGAGCGCCCTCCTCCTCGACGAGCCACTCGCGGCACTCGATCTGAAGTTGCGCGAGGCGATGCAGTTCGAGCTCAAGCGCATCCAACGCGACGTCGGCATCACGTTCGTGTTCGTCACCCACGACCAGGGCGAGGCGCTGACGATGAGCGACCGGATCGCGGTGATGAGCGAAGGTCGGGTCGAGCAGATCGGCTCGCCCGAGGAGATCTACAACAGTCCCGCGAGCCTGTTCGTGGCCGGCTTCATCGGGTCGGCCAACCTCCTGCCCGGCGAGGTCGTCGACCGCGACGGAGACGACACGGTCGTCGAACTGGAGAGCGGTGCGACCGTCCGCGCCCGCACCTCCCACCCGCATCAGGTCGGCGCACCGGTGTCGTTGATGCTGCGTCCCGAGCGGTTGCGCGCGTCGGTCGAGAACAGCACGAACGGAAGGTCACTCGCCGGAACCGTGACCGACCTCGTGTTCCAGGGCGCCACCGCCCGCCTCGGCCTCCGCCTCGCCGACGACAGCGAAGTCATCGCCAACGTCGCCACCGGGACCGACCTGCCGTTCCTGCTTCCCGGATCGACCGTTCACCTCGAGTGGGACCCCGGCGCGGCATTCGTGCTCTCCGGTTGGCCGATGCGGCCGGGCGCGACCTCCACCGACATCGACACGCTCGAAGCGCAGGCCGCGAGCGAATGAATCTCCGCACACCCAGCTCCGACGACCAGCGGATCGTCGGAATCCGAAAGGAACCTCGTTCATGACTTCACCGAACCAGAACCCATCGTTCCAACGCATCGCAATGAGCCGCCGTCGGCTCCTCGCCCGCGCCGGCGCCCTGGGTGCGGCGGGCTTGTCGCTGCCCGCGATCCTCGCAGCGTGCGGCGGGAGCGACAGCGCCTCCGACGACACGGTGGCGGGCGGTGCCGAGACCGAGACCTCCGGTTCGGGCGCCCCGGCCGGCGGTGGCGGCAACTCGCTGTACTTCGAGAACTGGCCGGAGTACATCGACCCGAGCGAGGACGGGCTCGTCGGGACCGTCGACCGGTTCATCGAGGCGAGCGGCGTCGACATGACCTACGCCGAGACCTACAACGACAACGTCGAGTACTTCGCGAAGATCCAGCCGCTGCTCGGCACCGGCAAGACCATCGACCCCGACATCATCGCTCCGACGTCCTGGCTGGTCGGACGGCTGATCACCCTCGGATGGCTCGACACACTCCCGCTCGACCAGGTTCCGAACGCCGCCAACCTGCGCGCCGACCTGCAGAACCCGTCGTGGGACCCCACCGGCGAGTATTCGCTCCCGTGGCAGACCGGCTTCGCGGGCATCGCCTACAACATCGAGGCGACAGGGCGTGAGCTGACGAGCACCGCCGACCTGTTCGACCCGGCGTTCAACGGCAAGATCGGGATGCTCACCGAGATGCGCGACACGATGGGTCTCCTGATGCTCGCCGACGGCGTCGACATCTCGACCGTGTCGAGCTTCGACGAGGCCTCCGCGGCGTTCGATCGGCTCGAGGCGGCCAAGAACGACGGTCAGATCCGCCGGTTCACGGGCAACGACTACCTCAACGACCTCAGCACGGGCAACTTCGCGGCGTGCGTCGGCTGGTCCGGTGACGTCGTCCAACTCGCCGTCGAGAACCCGAACGTGCGCTTCGTGATCCCGGAGGAGGGGGGCACGAGTTGGGCCGACGCGATGGTGATGCCGAAGGGAGCCGAGAATCGTGACGCGGCCGCGAAGTGGATGGACTTCTGCTACGACCCGGTCCAGGCCGCGCAGATCACGGCCTGGGTGCAGTACGTGTCCCCCGTGGCCGGCGTGCAGGAGGAACTCGCCAAGATCGACCCGGAACTCGCGGAGAACCCGCTGCTGTTCCCCGACGACGAAACCCTCGCCCGCACGTACGCGTTCGCGAATCTGAGCGAGGACGTCGAGGCGCAGTACGACGCCCGCTTCGCCGAGATCACCGGCGCCTGATCGTCACCACCCCGAGGCATCCCGCGTGACCATCTCCGATCCGGCACTCGACTCGGGCGTCAGTCCCGACGACGACCCCGGAGCAGCGCGCCGCTCGATCGATCCGCAGATCATCGGTCTCGGCGCGCTGCTCCTCGCCGGTGGTCTGCTCGTGCTCGTCGGCACCGGACTGGTCACCGGGGTGCCCGCGGTCGTGGCACTCACCCTCACGCTCGGGACGATCGTCGTGCTGATCATGACCGCGGTACTCGGTGGGCCCGAGGCTCGGCGGAAGATCGCTCCGTACGGCCTGCTCGAACCGGGCATGCTGTGGCTCGCGCTGTTCTACCTCGCGCCGTTGGTGACGCTGCTGCGCAACTCGCTGTCGACGCTGCCCAGCCGCTTCGCGGTCAAGGCCGAATTCGACTGGAACTTCAGCAACTACACGACGGCGTTCACGGACTTCGGCCCTCAGTTCATGCGCGGCTTCGGGTACGCCGCGATCGCCACCATGCTCACGATCCTGCTCGGTTACCCCCTCGCGTACGTCATCGCCTTCCGTGGCGGCAGGTACCGCGGGCTTCTGCTCGGCCTGATCATCATTCCGTTCTTCACGTCGTTTCTGATCCGCACGATCGCGTGGCAGAGCCTCCTCGCCGACACCGGACCGATCCCGAACCTGCTCGATGCGATGGGGCTCCAGCCGATTCTCGATGCGGTCGGGATCATGGACGGCGACAAGATCCTCAACACGCCCGCCGCCGTGATCGGCGGACTCACCTACAACTTCCTGCCGTTCATGACCCTGCCGATCTACGTCAGCCTGGAGAAGATCGACCTCGACCTGGTCGACGCCGCCAAGGACCTCTACTCCGGTTCGACCCGTGCGTTCTTCAAGGTCGTCTTCCCGCTGTCGCTGCCCGGCGTCTTCGCGGGAACCCTGCTGACGTTCATCCCTGCGTCGGGCGATTTCGTCAACCAGCAGTACCTCGGAAACCCGAACACGTCCGTCATCGGTCAGTCGATCCAGAACCAGTTCCTCGTGCAGAACAACCTGCCGGTCGCGTCGGCGATGTCGTTCGTCCTGATGGCGATCATCACCGTGTTCGTCGTCATCTACAGCCGCTTCTTCGGAACGGAGGAACTCGCATGAGCGCACCCTCCACACCCCTCGGGTCGGTGGCCCGCTGGTCGCTCAATCTCTTCGCGGTCGGTGTCCTCGTGTACCTCTTCCTGCCGATTCTTCTGGATCGTCGTGTTCTCGTTCAACGAGCCCAAGGGCAAGTTCAACTTCGTGTGGCAGAACGCGACGTTGGACAACTGGCGCGAGCCCCTCAAGGACGAGGCACTCACCGATGCACTGTTCGAGAGCTTGAAGATCGCCGCCATCTCGACGGTGATCGCCACGGTGCTCGGGTCGCTCATCGCGATCGGGCTCTCCCGCTACTCGTTCAAGGGCAACGCCCTGCTCGACTTCGTCCTGATCCTCCCGCTCACCACACCCGAGATCGTGATCGGCTCGTCGCTCGCCACGCTGTTCCTCGACCAGGACATCACCCGGGGCTTCACGACGATCGTCATCGCCCACGTGATGTTCCAGATCAGCTTCGTCGCCCTCACGGTACGCGCCCGCGTCCGGGGGTTCGACTGGACGCTCGAACAGGCCGCCCAGGATCTCGGTGCGACGCCGGTGCGCACCTTCTGGAAGGTCACGTTCCCACTGATCCTTCCCGGAATCCTCGCAGCCGCACTGCTGTCGTTCGCCCTGTCGGTCGACGACTTCATCATCACGCTGTTCAACGCGGGCTCCGTCAGCACGTTCCCGCTGTTCGTCAACGCCAGCTTCAAGAACTCGTTCTCACCGCAGATCAACGTGCTGGCCACGATCGTGCTGCTCGTGTCGGTCACGTTGATGGCGTCGGGGACGGTCTTCGGCCTCTTCCGGAACCGCAAGAACACCCGTTGAGCAGACACCGCCCGACCTCGGTCGCCGGCGCACCCGACAAAGGACCTCTCATGGCCAGATTCCTGGCATCCGATCGCAACCGCGACGAGACCCCGGCAGCCACCCGCCGGGCACTCGACGCGATCTCCGACGCCGAACCTCAGCCGTTCTGGACGGAGAGCGTCGAGATCCCGGAGTCGAACCCGACGCTCGTCCGCGACGAACACTGCGACCTGTGCGTGGTCGGCGGGGGGTACACCGGGCTGTGGACCGCGGTGGTCGCGAAGGAACGCGACCCGTCGCGCGACGTCGTGTTGATCGACAAGGGCGAGGTCGGTGGCGCGGCCAGCGGTCGCAACGGCGGGTTCATGGAGTCGTCGCTCACCCACGGCGTGGCCAACGGGCTCGCCCGCCACGCCGACGAACTCGAGATCCTCGAAGAACTCGGGCTGCAGAACCTGAACCAGATCGAGGCGACGATCGATCGCTACGGGATCGACTGCGGCTACGAGCGCACCGGGGTCATCGACGTCGCGCACACCGGACACCCGGCGTCCTACGTGGACGAGCTGCGCGCCGAGCACGACATCCTGCGTTCGATGGGCCAGGAGGTGAGCTGGCTCGACGCCGAGGAGATGCGCGCCGAGGTCCACTCGCCGACGTACACCGCCGGGCTGTTCCGCTCCGCCCGCGCCGCGCTCGTGGACCCGGCGCGATTGGCCTGGGGTCTGAAGCGGGTCGCCGAAGAACTCGGCGTGCGGATCTACGAACACTCGAGAGCCACCGCACTCGACCGCGACGGCGTCGGGATGATCGTCACCACTCCACTCGGGCGGGTCCGCTGCGCCCGGGTCGTGCTCGGCACGAACGCCGACAAGCCCCTGCTCAAGCGGGTCCGGCAGTTCATGATCCCGGTGTACGACTACTGCCTCGTCACCGAGCCGCTCTCGCCGGCGCAGCTGGCGAGCATCGGTTGGGCGCGTCGGCAGGGTTTGACCGACATCACCAACCAGTTCCACTACTACCGGCTGACCGCCGACAACCGGATCCTCTGGGGCGGGTACGACGCCATCTACTACTGGAGGTCCAAGACGTCGGTCGAACTCGAGTCGCGACCCGAGACCTGGGCCGTCCTGGCGGAGCACTTCTTCCAGACGTTCCCGCAGCTCGAGGACCTCGACTTCAGCAATGCATGGGGAGGCGCGATCGACACCAGCACCCGCTTCTCGGTGTTCTTCGGGACGGCGATGCAGAATCGCGTCGCCTACGCGGTCGGCTACACCGGCCTGGGCGTCGCCGCCACGCGCTTCGCCGCCACGACCATGCTCGACCTGCTGGACGGTCGGCAATCGATCGCGTCCAAGACCGACTTCGTCCGATCCAAGCCGTTGCCGTTCCCGCCCGAGCCGTTCCGGTTCGTCGGGATCCAGGCGACCCGGTGGTCGTTGAACCGCGAGGACCAGACCGGGCGCCGCAACGCATGGCTCCGGACGCTCGACCGACTCGGACTGGGATTCGATTCATGACGGCCACCTTCGACGTCATCGTCGCCGACGAGGCACTCGACTCACCGTTTCGTGGCGACCGATCCCAGAACCGGCCGCTGCGGCTCGGCGCCGTGCAGTGCGCGTGGGACCCCGACGCCGCGGCGCACGAGGCCATGCTTCGTGCCGGAGTCGGCCGCGCCGCCGCCGAGGGAGCGCAGGTCGTCCTCCTCCAAGAACTGACCCTGTCACCGTACTTCTGCGTGGAACCCGATGTTCCCGACGCGCTCGGCCGATTCGCCGAAGACCTCGAGCGCGGCCCGACGGTTGCGCTCGCCCGGTCGCTGGCGACCGAACACGGGATCTTCGTGCACGCGTCGCTGTACGAGCGCGCGGGCCCGATCGGGTTCAACACCGCCGTGTGCGTCGACGCGACCGGTGACATCGTCACGCGCACGCGCAAGACCCACATCCCGGCGTTCCTCTACTACCACGAGCACCACTACTTCGAGCCCGGCGACACCGGCTGCCCGATCGTCGACGTAGCGGGGGCCTCGTTCGCGTTCCCGACCTGCTGGGACCAGTGGTTCCCCGAGCTGGCGCGGGTGATGTCGCTCGACGGTGCCGACGTGATCGTGTATCCGACCGCGATCGGCAACGAGCCCCACCGCCCCGGTTTCGACTCGCAACCGATGTGGCGACACATGATCACCGCGAACGGTCTGGCCAACGCGACCTTCATGGTCGCGGTGAACCGCATCGGGACGGAGGGGCCGCTGACGTTCTACGGGTCGTCGTTCGTGTCCGACCCGTACGGTCGCGTCGTCGTCGAGGCGCCCCGTGACCGTCCAGCCGTGCTCGTCGCCCAGCTCGACCTCGGCCAACGCGAGGATTGGCTCGAATTCGGGCTGCTCTCCACCCGACGCCCGGACGCGTACCGGCGCCTGACCGACTCATCACCGACCGCCGACGCGCCGAGGTCCGCGCCGTGACCCCGACGAACTCGGCGGCGTGGCGGATGCCGGCCGAATGGGAGCCGCACGAAGGCTGCCTGATGGCGTGGCCGACGCGCCGCGAACTGTGGAGACACCACTTCGAGGAGGCGGCTCGCGAGTACGCCGCAACGGCGGCGGCGATCTCGGCGTTCGAACCGGTCACGATGGTCGCGGCACCCGGCGAGGCCGTTGCGGCTCGGGCGATGCTCCCGTCGGCGGTCACCGTCATCGAACTCCCGATCGACGACTCGTGGATGCGTGACTCGGGGCCGATCTTCACGATCGACGCCGACGGTCGACGTGCCGGCGTCGACTTCGTGTTCAACTCGTGGGGTGAGAAGTTCGCACCGTGGGATCTCGACGCGGCCATCGCGGCAGCACTGCTCACTCACCTCGGCGAGGAGCGGCGTCCGTCGCCGATGGTCCTCGAAGGCGGGTCGATCACGGTCGACGGGGCCGGCACGCTGATCACCACCGAGCAGTGCGTGCTGCATCCGAGCCGCAACCCCGGGATGACCCGTGCCGACATCGAGGCGGAGTGGCGGCGGACCCTCGGAGTCGACACCGTCATCTGGATGCCCTGGGGACTCGTCGAGGACATCCACACCGACGGTCACGTCGACAACGTCTGCGCCTTCGTCCGGCCGGGCGTGGTCATCACGCAGTCGTGCGACGACCCGACCAACCCGAACGACGGCCTGATGCGCGACAACCTCGCCGTGTTGCGGGCGGCGACCGACGCGACCGGTGCCGCACTCGACGTGATCGAGCTTCCCCAGATGTCGTACTTCGACATCGACGACGCGCCGTACCGCACCAGCTATCTCAACTTCTACATCGCGAACGGTGGCGTGGTCGTTCCCACGGCGGACCATCCCAACGACGCCGACGGGCTGGCGATCATCGCCGCTGCATTCCCCGAGCGCGAGGTCGTCGGGGTGCCGAGCCGGGTGCTCGCATACGGGGGCGGTGGGATCCACTGCATCACCCAACAGGTGCCGCTCGGCGTCACTCGGTGACCGTGGCCGACGACCGGCGGCGCTCGTCAGCGCAGGCGGTCGGCGATCGCCCCGAGCCGCGACGGTCGGCCGTTTCGCTCCTCGGCCCGGTCGGCGAGGGCCGTCAGCCGCAGCATCGACGAGATCCCGATCCACCGCAGCGGCTCGGGCTCCCACCGTCGTGACCGGTGGTCGACCCACGGCAGCGACACGAGGTCCGAGTCGCGCTCGAGGATCAGGTCGGCGAGTGTGCGACCGGCCAGGTTCGCGGCCGCGACACCCTCGCCCACGTAGCCGCCCGCCCAGGCGATCCCCGACCCCCGGTCGAGACCGACCGACGGGCGCCAGTCGCGAGGAATCCCCAGGACCCCGCCCCACCGATGGGTGATGGGGACGTCACGGACGACGGGGAGCAACTCGTGCAGTGAACGGACGACCCGGTCGGACACGGCCGGGTCGGAATGGTCGGTGCGCACGGCCGAGCCGAAGAGATACGGCGCGCCGCGCCCCCCGAAGGCGATCCGATCGTCGGTCGTGCGCTGTCCGTACACCACCATTCGTCGGTCGTCGGCGAACGTCTGGAAGTCCGCGAGGCCGATCTCGTCCCACGTCTCGGCGGGTAGCGGCTCGGTTGCGATCATCGACGACGAGAACGGGATCAACGTGCGCCGCTCGCCGGGCAGGTCGCGGGTGTACCCCTCGGTGGCGCGCACGATCACGTCGGCGGTGATCCGACCGTGCGGCGTGACGATCACACGGCCTCCGGGGACGATCTCCGACGCGCGCGTCGACTCGTGGATCACGCCACCCAACCGCTCGACCTCACGAGCCAGCCCGGACACGAGGCGCAGCGGCTGGATCCTGGCGCCTGCGGCGAAGCGGAGCCCGCCGATCACGTCGGTCGCAGCGAACGCGCCGCGCGCCTCGTCGGCGTCGAGCATGCGCAGATCGTCGCCGGTGAACCCCAGGCGATGATGCTCCTCGACGTCGGCACGCTGACGCGCGAGCTGCGGCGCGGTCCGCGCGACGCGGATCACGCCGCCCTTCACGAAGCCGCAGTCGATGCCCGCCGCGTCGACGACACGACCGACCTCGTCCACGGCGTCCATCACCGCACGGGCGAGTCTGATGCCGCCGTCGACACCGCCTCCGCCGCGTCTCGACAGCTCGATGGCTGCCTCGAGCCCACCGGCCATCTCCCCGACACACCAGCCCCCGTTTCGTCCGGACGCTCCGAATCCGACGTGTTCGGCGTCGATCAGGCACACCGACACGGTCGGATCCCGGCGCAGGATCGAGTGCGCAGTCCACAATCCCGTGTACCCGGCTCCCACGATCGCGACGTCGACGCGACGATCACCACCCGGTGGCGGGCGGTGGATCGACCGCGGTGACTGGCTCGCCCACAGGGAGGCGTCCGCTTCCGTCGACGGGTCGATCCGCTCGGTCATCATCGGATCGTAGGTGGCGGGGCCCATCGAACGTCGGGCTCGGACCACGTCGCTCTCCCCGTCGCACCGGGAACCGGCCCGGGTCGCTAACTTGAGCCCGTGCGTGTGCTCGTGGTCGGTGCTGGTGGAGTCGGTTCGGCGTTCGTCGCGATCGCGGCGACACGCGAGGCGTACCACCACATCACGATCGCCGATGTCGAGCTGCCCAAGGCCGAGGCGGCGGTTGCGGGGGTCGGGCAGCTCGCCGACGGCGAGCGAGTCGTTGCGGCCTACATCGACGCCAGCCGCCGCGAGTCGATCGCCCAGCTCGCCGTCGAGATGCGCGCCGACGTCATCCTCAACGCCTGCGATCCGCGCCTCAACCCGCCGATCTTCTTCGGGGCGTTCGATGCGGGATGCACCTACGTCGACATGGCGATGAACCTCTCGACGCCGCACCCGACCGAACCGTACGCGCGGACCGGGACGCGTCTCGGCGACGGGCAGTTCGCGGAGCATCCGACGTGGCGCAACCGCGGGATGATGGCGCTGCTCGGGATGGGCGTCGAACCCGGCTTCTCCGACGTCGCTGCTCGTTTCGCAGCGGACGAGCTGTTCTCGAAGATCGACGAGATCGGTGTCCGTGACGGCGCCGACCTGATCGTGGAGGGCCACGACTTCGCCCCCACCTTCTCGATCTGGACCACGATCGAGGAGTGCCTCAACCCGCCGGTGATCTACGAGCGTGAACGCGGCTGGTTCACGACCGAACCGTTCAGCGAGCCGGAAACGTTCACGTTTCCCGAGGGCATCGGCGAGGTGAGGTGTGTGAATGTCGAGCACGAGGAGGTGATCCTGATGCCGCGGTGGATCGACGTCGATCGGGTCACGTTCAAGTACGGGCTCGGCGACGACTTCATCAGCGTCCTCGAAACCCTGCGCCGGCTGCAGCTCGACTCCACCGATCACGTGTCGGTCAAGGGAGTCGACGTGTCACCCCGCGACCTCGTGGCCGCGGCCCTGCCCGACCCGGCGACGCTCGGCGACAAGATGACCGGCCGGACGTGTGCCGGCACGTGGGTCACCGGCACCGGGGTCGACGGCAACCCGCGTGAGGTGTACGTCTACCACCTCGTCGACAACGCCTGGACGATGGAGGAGTTCGGGCATCAGGCCGTCGTCTGGCAGACCGCGGTGATGCCGGCCGTCGCGATCGAGCTGATCGGGTCGGGCGCCTGGTCGGCCACCGGAATCGTCGGGCCCGAGGCACTCCCGGCGCGGCCCTTCCTCGACCTGCTCAACGACTACGGCAGCCGGTGGGAGTGGGCCGAATACCGGAATCGCGCGCCGATCGACGACTGAGCGCGAAGGCGGGGTGGGGCCGTCTCGCCGGGTCAATCCGGCAACGCGTCGATCGTGACCGTGCCACCGTTGCCGTCGACGGTGACCATGGCCCCGTCGGGAATGATCTCACTGGCATCCTCGACGGAGACCACGCACGGGATCCCGAGTTCGCCGCGACACGATCATCGCGTGGCTGCCCGCCGCGCCGACGTTGACGACGACAGCCGCTGCCGGGACCATCAGCGGGACCCACGCCGGGTCGGTCTGCGGCGCGATCAGCACATCGCCGGGCTCGAGACCGTCAGGGTCACCGGCATCCGTCACGACTCGGGCTCGACCACTGGCGACGCCGCCGGAGCCGGCTGCACCCCCGAGCACGTCACCCACCGAGACCGAGACCACCTGCTTGTCGCCGCGACGGATCATCTCGTCGAGCGAAGGCGCCCGGCCGTTCACGGCGAACACCGGCTCGTAGTCGAACAGTCGGCGGTACTGGGTCCACCGATCGGCGATGACGTCGGTGAACGACTCGGGCTCGGCACGCAGTGCGTCGAGTTCTGCGTCGGTGACCATGAAGAGGTGCTCGACGTCCTCGACGACGCCTCGCTCGACGAGACGCCGCCCGTATTCGTACAGCGCGACCCGTGCCTCGTTGATGACGCGAACGGCGTTCGTCTTGCCTCGCTCGCGCCCCGCCAGGAAGAGCCGCGCCGACCTCAGAGCCGACTCGAAGAGTGCCGTGGTTTCGGCGTCGTCGGCGATCTTGGACCGGATCTCGGCCGCGACACGCTCGCACTCCTCGACCGAAGCCGCCGTGCGGACCGCCGGAGCCTGAGCTTCGTCGGACCGGCGCATCAGGTCGATCGCAACGAGCGCAACGGCCGGGCGCAGCTCCCACGAGGGGGCACGCGGGTCGTACTCGTTCTGAGCCCGTGAGCCGTGGTCGCGAAGGAACTGCTCGAACCGCGCGAGGAACGCTCGGGCATCCTCGCCGCCGTCGGCCTCGAGGAGCTCGACGACCGAGCGGGGGTCGGCCTCGAACGCTGCATCGACCACCGCGGAGGACCGTGCGAAACGGCTCAGCTCCCACATCGCGCGGGAAGGTTCGCCGGAATCGACCTCGATGCCGGCGAGCAGCCGGATGGCCATCGTCGGGTCCCCGAGCTCGTCGCAGATCGCTCCGAGCGCTCCGGTACCGAGCGCCGACAACGACGACACGACCATCGCGTTCTCGAACATCTGGTGCAGGTACGGCATCATCGCCCGGGCGCGCGCGTGGAGAGCAGCATCACTCGATCGGGAGAGGTCTGGTCGGCTCTCGCGCAGCTGGCGCGCCAACTCCCTGTCGTCGTCGAGAAAGGGGAGCGCATCGGTCGACATCGCCCAGGCCATGGACTCGCCGAGCTTGGCCTCGTGCTTCGCCGATTCGTGCCAGTCCTGAGCGTCGTACGGCGGAACCTCGGCGCGGTCGTCGAAGAACGCCTCGTCGATCAACTCGGGTGTCGCACCGGGCATCCGGGCACCGAGCACCCTGGTGAGCGACAGCGGGTTGTACGGATATCCGCCGAACAACTTCCACAGCTCGGGCCGGTGCGGGTTCTCGAACTCGTCGAAGTCGAGCGCTCCGATCCGGATGTATCCATCGCGCAGGCCGGGGGCCATGCCCTCACGCATCACCAGGGTCTGGCCCAGCGGGCTCAACGGTTCGGGGAACACGTCGGCGGCGTTGCCGCGGGTCCACGCCGGAAACCGTTCGTCGATCTCTGAATCTCCGAACCAGGTGGCGTCGCCATCCAATGGCTCGTTGTGCGCCGTCGATGCTCGTGAGCCGCTCATCTCGCCAAAGCTAGGCGTTCGACGCGGTTGCGCCCCACAACGGGCAGCCCCGGAACGGTCGAGAATCGACGAGTTCCCGGGCCGACGGCATGGGCAACTCGGTGGTCGGGGTGGGGAGATTTGAACTCCCGGCCTCCACGTCCCGGATGACGTCCTGCAATGACATCGTGTGCCAACTGATGTCAGCGCGTGTTGATCTAGCTGGGGTTTCGCGATTCGACCTGTCGACGTTTTCCCGCTCAGTGTCGGGGTGTGTCAGGCAGGTTGGCTCCCAAGATGGCTCCCAAGATCCGACCGGCAGTCAGCCATCCCAGCCAGCCGCGGCGGGGTTCCGAGCGACGAACTGTGCGCCGCACCGGTTCGGCGACGAGCGGGAACTCGCCCCCAGCACGATCACGCCGCTGAGCGTTCAGCGTGGGTCTGGGTTCTGCGCATGGGCAGCGATCGGGGTTCTGCTCTTCGCCGGCAGCGGTTGCAGAGGTTCGTCCAATGCAGCCGATGCCGACGCCGATCCGGTCCGAGACGAACTTCGACAACTGATCGAGAACGTCGCACAGTCGACAGCGCACCAGTACCAGCTGCGAGACACCGATAGTCGTGACATGGGACCGACGAAGGTGATCTGGTCCCCGGAGGCACAGCAGTTCGTCGGGGTGTACTCACCGTGGGACGAGTCGGTGGGCGCGTTCGTGGTGCATCTCGCAACGTCGGACGACCTGTTCACGTGGGATGAGCGCAGGACATACTCTGTCGGCGGTTCGCAGGCGTCCATCGCACGTACGCCGAGCGGTCGCTACGTCTTGGCTTGGGAGCAGGAGCCGGACCCGATTCATCTCTCGCTGGTCGAGTTTCGGACCTGGGACGACCTCGCCGCCGAGGATGGAACGCCGCGCTTCATTGACCTCCCTGTGGCGATGGCCGGTGCCTGCGGTGAGGGAACACCTGACATCACGAGCGCGACCGACGACCGGGTCGATCTCACGTTCCACTATCACGCTGGATGCGAGCGCGACCTCCAGGCAAGCGGTTGGACCGACTGGACCGAGTGGCACGCGACGCCCAACCCCGGGTTGGACTCCGCGATGGGCGACGCCGGAGTCGTCGGTCATATCGGTGACCGTTCCACGTTCACCTTCCGTGGACGACCGTTCATGCTCATCGAGGGTGAAACGGTCCCGGGCGACTGGGCCTCGTGGCGGCTCTTCCCATACGACCCGCTGAGAGGGGCCGTCGAGCCACTCGATATCCGCACCGACGGCGGAAGTCGGGCGTTCTCCAATCCCGCAGTCGACATCGTCGACATCAAGGGCAAACCAAGCCTCCTGGTGACGATGTACTTGTTCATGGAGGGTGCCGCCGATGGCGAGGACGGCGGCCTGATCTACTATCAAGTCGTCCCAGAGCGGTCCGACTCGTGACTCGTGCGCCGCTGGCCACGACGCCAAGCGGGGCGGCAACGTCGCGGGCGGGTCATACCGACGCATATCGCTCGCAGACCGCGTGCGCCCACCCCGCTCAGACCGGCACCTCGGGGCTCGGTCGGGTGATCGGAAATGTGCGCCCGCGTCCGTGCCAGACTCACCTGCCAGAGGGTGCGTGCACCAAGAATCGGACCGACAGTCTTGCGCTCGGCTGGTGCATCATGGAGAGATGGCCACGACCGCGTCCAACGGCGACCGTTCGATCCGGCCGATCGCCGACATCGACATCGCTGCGGTGGCCGAAGCGCTCAGCGACAACAGCGGCGAGACCAGCTGGTGGTACGACCCCACCGGTGGCCAGACGGAGCTTTCCGTCCCAGACGCGTACCTGATCGATGACGACGAGAACGACGACACCTACGAGCGGGGTCTGATCCCGATCGAGCCGATGGGATCGCGCGACGCGTACCGCGACATGGTCGCCTTCGCCGGATCCGTCGCGGACCCCCGAGCGTCGGAGCTGCTGCTGCGAGCGCTGCAAGGACGCGGCGCATTCCGTCGTTTCCGCGACACCCTCGATGAGTTCGACGAGCTACGCGCCCAGTGGTTCACGTACAGCAACGCCGCCAGCGAATGCCGAGCCATCGACTGGCTGCTCGCCGAACGCTGCGTCACCACCGACGACGCCGCCGCCGAGCAATCCACACGAAACAACACCATCGACACTGTGCTCGCCGACATCGGCGCACCGAGACACGACACGGTCGACGAAGGCGATCTGATCGAACAGTGGGAACACATCGGCAACCTGATCGACACCGGCCGAACGATCACTATCGAACGCGACGGTCGACCTTGGGCAACCATCACCTCCCACCATGCACCATCGGAGACCGAGAACCGAACCTGACCGCCACCACCGCGGGCCACCATCGATCCGGACGTCCCTTGTTCGGAACCGTCGTTCGATCACCCAAACCCTGGCCACACGCAAGGATGGTGTCGTGTTGAATCGCCCCGGGTTTGATGACTGCTCTCGTGTGCCCCGGGTTTCGCGCGGTCAGCTTGCTTGATCGCGGGCCAGGTTGTCGGCATGACGAAGCTCGTACTCGATCGGGCTGAGCATGCCGGGCGTCGAGTCGTCGCGAGCGCAGGATCTCACCGGGGTCGTGGCGTCGTCGCGGTGGCCGGGTGGGCTCCCCCAGCCGGAGATGGGGGACAGGGCCGGGGCCGGAGATCCGGGTGGCCGCACGCAAGGAACGGCAGCTGTCGGGCTGCGCCCATTCAAGCAGAGGTTCGGGTTGGTCAGCTGTCATGCCGGGCATCCGCGAGCAGCCCTGTCCGTGTATCTCGTGGATACGTTGTGCCGCTTGAACGCCGAGACGCGCGCCATCGCCTTCATCCTGGTCGGGATGTTCTGCATCACCGTCAACGACACCCTGATCAAGTTCTTGTCCGACGGCTACCCGCTGCATCAGATGGTGTTCGTTCGCTCCGCGATCGGTCTGACGGCGAGCTTCGTCTTCCTTCGGATGGAGGGGGGTGTGTCACTGCTGCGCACCGACCGGCCGGCTCTCCATGTGCTGCGCGCCGTGCTGATCGTCGTCGCCAACATGACCTTCTTCGCCGCCCTGGCCGTGATGCCCCTCGGCGCCGCGACAGCTCTCTTCTTCGTGTCGCCGCTGTTCATCACCCTGCTCGCGATCCCGGTGCTCGGCGAGCGCATCGGCCCGCTTCGAATCGCCGCCACAGTCGTCGGGCTGATCGGCGTCGGCGTGATGATGGGCCCGGGCGTCGACTGGGGCGGCATCCCGCGGTGGAACCTGCTCCTGCCGGTCGCCGCAGCCGCCTGCTACGCGGGCATGCAGGTGCTCACCCGCAAGCTCGGTGGGCAATCTGCGGCATCGGCGATGGCGATCTATATCCAAGGCATGTTCATCGTCGTGAGCGTCGGGTTCTTCCTGGTTGCCGGTGGCGGGCGCTTCGCCGGTGATGGCCGGAGCGAGGCACTCGAGTTCCTGCTGCGGGCCTGGGTGTGGCCGGCGGCGGGCGATCTGTGGGTCTTCGCCCTGCTCGGCCTCATGTCGGCCTTCATCGGCTATTCGCTGAGCCAGGCCTACCGCCTCGGCACGGCCGCGGTCGTCGCCTCCTACGAGTACGTCGCGTTGCCGCTCGCGATCTTCTGGGGCTGGGTGGTGTTCGGCGAGGTTCCCGGTCCGATCGTGTGGGTCGGGATCGCCCTCATCGCCGGCGCCGGCCTCGCGGTATTCGCCCGAGAGCGCGCCCTCGCGCGACCCGTCGCCTCCGCCCGCCCGATCCGCCGCGGCTGATCACCGAGCGCCGTGTCGGACCACGAGCAACCGGCGGCGATCTTCTCGCCTTCGGCACAGCTGCCGGTCAGCAAGGCGATCCGTTCGCATTCGGCACCGTCCCGAAAGTGCCGATCGGGGACGCTCATATCGCTCCGGGCCTCGGGTCCGACGACCCGTCCGGGTACGAAGCCTCTTTGTGTCAAGGGGTGATTCTTGCGGCGGTTCGGGCGCGTCGAAGGAGACCGTCTTGCCCGGCTGGGCGGTGGGCCGTAGCGTTGGTTGTCGGGTCCGGGAGTGACTGATCCGAAGAGCCGGCTGTTCAGGATGCGAGGCCGGTCACGCTGGATTTCGTGTCGTTCCTGGGTGTCCTCCCGGGCCCACTTGGACTGTCAGCGCTGCTGGCGGGCGTCGTTGACGAGGTGTCGGTAGATGACGTCGGAGAGCCGCCGCTTCAGAGCACGGATCGCTTCTTTGGACGACTTTGCCTCGGCGATCTTGCGGTCGTAGAACTCGCGACCCACCGAGTCGTGTCGGAGCTGAGAGATTGCGACGACTTGTATTGCCCAGTTCAGTTGTCGGTTGCCGCGTGGGTTGAGCCGGTGACGGACCCGAGCCCCCGACGACGCCTCGATTGGTGCGGTCGCGTTGTAGCTGGCGAGGCGCGCCTTGGTTGGGAAGCGGTCGATGTTGCCGGTGTGACCAATGATGATCGCTGCGGTGACCGGGCCCAGCCCGCGGATCGAGGTGAGCGACATGTTCGACGCAGCAACCGCGGTACGGATCCGCTGCTCAGAGGTCTTCAGTTGTTCGTCGAAGCGGGCGATCTCGACCGCCAGTTCGCAAGCGATCTCGAGTCGCTGACGACCCATCGCATCTGCCGGTTCGAAGGTGCCGAGAAGCGTGTTCGCCCTGGTGATCGACGACATTCGGAACCCGGCGCTGCCCGGGATCATCTCCAACAGCAGCGCATGGAGGCGACCGCACGACTGATTCTTCGCTCGACCCAGATCGCGGTGTCGTTTCGCCAGCAGCCGCAAGATGCGTGCATGGTCATCGGCACGGACCTGTGCGAGGTCGTCGGCGCGTAGCGCCGCAATCGCGACCGATCGGGCATCGTTGGGGTCGTTCTTCTGTGGCCGGCCCGAACTCAATGTGCGGATCCGCGATGCCCGCACCGCGGGCACGTCGAGCACGACTTCGCCCGCAGCGCCGAGCTGTTGGGCAAGCAGATAGCCGAGGCCCTGCGCGGACTCGACCGCCCACCGTTCGGTTCTCGAACCTGTCCGCCCAGCCTCGGAGCTGGTCGGCCTGGGTCGCTGACGTTCGCACTCGAGTCTCGTCGAGGAGGTGTTCGTTGCCGTCGATCGCGACGGCGGTGTGGGACGCCGTGTGAGGGTCGATCCCGATCATGATGAACATAGCCATGTGCCTTTCTCTGGGTGATGAAACCGAGGCGGGCACTCCTGACTCGAGTCGATCGTGTTCGCGCCTCTTTCGAGCCACACCCCGGCAATGAACACCGGCCGGCGAGCAGTTCGTACCAAGCCAACCCGGCAGGGCGGCAGGCACATAGAGGGCCCACCGACCGGCGCCCATCGACGCTACGACAACCGCCGCAACGCACCCTCAAGTCTCAATCAGGCACGTCCGCGAGCGGCCGAGCGCTCGAGAACGTGCGCCGGCTGCAACGGACGGTCACTCGACAACAGCGTGTGAACTGCCGCTCGAATCGCGCGTGGCGCACTACTGCATGCCCTATGCGAGGAAGCCTCAGGCCGTTTGCCTCTGGACGCGTCGACCAGTCGCAATCAGCCTTTTTGGCAGACACTGAAGACAAAGTGCCCCGCAGGCCGATGTGGTGAGGACCGCCAACGATGGGACGCCAAACGCACACGACAGACCCTGTCTCGGAGCTTCAATCGTTCCTGGTGTTCCTAGGCTCGATGTGGGGTGCGCTCGCGGGGCTGTCCGTGGTCTTCCCGCTCTCGAATGTGCTCGCAGATGTCATACCGCTTTCGTCGGTCAACGCCGATGGCGCGTTCGTGCGAATCTCCCCGGCCGTAGTAACCGCCGTATCAACCATCTCGGTGCTGTTCAGCATCTTGTGGCTCTTCGGCACACGACAAGACATCGCCGACAGCAACGATGTGAAGAGCATCCGCAAAGGTGCGCTCATCTCGTTCGCGCTCGGCCTCGTACTACTCGCGGCCTATCTCGGTCTGTACGAGCTGAAACTCGACCAGGCCTACTCGTCGTGGGGATGGGAAAGTGATGACACACGGCACATGCTGGTCGAGATCCCATTGATGGCGCTCTACTCCGGGTTCTTCGTGTTGTTGACCAGAGCGTTCGTACTTCTTGGGCTCATCGAGTTCTACTCACAAGCTCCCGACACCAGAGATTCCAACACCAGTTCGGAGCGTTGACGATCGGGATGCCAACTTGGTGCGGGGTCAACAGCCAGGCGGGCTGAACCTCGCGTGGAGGGCTCCGAGGTCAACGACCTAGGCCCCTGCTCACACACCTGGTCAACTCCCGCCAGCATGCTCGAGACGGAGCAGCGAGGTTGGGCCAGATGGTTCTCCGAACAATCGATCGCGCCGTTGGTCCCTACCTACGAAGCGCCTGGGCTGACCCGGCAGAGACGACAAGAGTCGTGCTTGACCAGGTCGGAGTGAGATCTGTCGACATACCGACCGCTGGAACTGCGAAGTTGGCAACTTCGGTGAACGCCGCTTGGGTAGAACGCTTCAACGCCTAACTCCGTCGGCTGGTACGGCTCCTCAACGAGGAAGATGCAGCCGTCACGAGCATCAGCGAGTACGTCGAAGCAGTCGTGGAGCCCGGACTGGTGGCGGGTGCAGTATCTGTCAGCCTGGACCCACCCCGCAGTGCGCCGGCAGAACGCGAGCGCTCGATGATTGCGGGCTGGATCGCCAGCACTCGCGCCGCGTCGCCGGGGAAGTCGCAAGCCCTCGAACACCATGCAGGCAGCTCGGTAATCACGCTCCCCGATGCACGTGGGACCAGTCCGAGACCGGCACGTTGCGCTCGCCGACACCGAACCCACCGCAGCGCTCGCCAGTTGCCTGTTCACCAGTGGGTCCGGTCCTGTCGCGGCAGCGCGATTTCCGAGCGCCACGGGTGGGCCGGTGCCGGGCGGTTTCGCGGGCGGCCCCTTGCTTGGCTGTCTGTGATTCCGGTCCCGCGTCTCAAGACCATTCGCGGGGCTGATGACTGCCTCCGCCGCCCGGAGTCGAGGAGTCTGGTGGGTGACGTCGAGGGACCCGGAAGAGCGCGACCGCTGCGACAACGGCCCAGACCGGTGCAAGGAGGATCGGCACGAAGGCGATACCGGCGAGCAGCGCAACCGCCACGGCGTACCCGAACCCGGTGAACCATCGACCACGCACGAAGCGCAGACCCGACGCCGTCAGGACGATCATCGCCGAAAGAGCAAGCGCCATCCCGACGAAGATCAGCATGTAGGCGACCGTGCTGATCTGGAAATACACGAAGTTGTCGGTGGGCAATGGGGGCTCGCCGAACTCGCCGTCGTCGAGGACGTACGCGACCGGGCCGGCGTTGAGCAAGACACCACCCAGCGCGAGCTGAGCCGCGGCCAGGAGCCCGAACGAGCGGACCCGGTGTGACCCATCAGCGACAGCCGCGACCCGACCGGCCAATGCATCGGAGAAGACGACGAGGCTGAGCGCGGCCCCGACGAACAGGTACGACGAAAGCAGCGCCAGGCTGCCGCGAGTGCCATCGGTGACCCACTCGATCCACTCGGCGACCGGGGCTTCGTTGTTGGGATCCCCGCCTGCGGCCAGGATTCCCGCAACGAACAGTACGGCGAAGAGGACGCCCGTCAACATCCACCAGTCACGCCGCAGGCGAGCTGCGAACGGTGTCGAAGCACCACGGTCAAGGTCAGCGAGATCGGTCACGCCAACTCCCTTCACCCCCTACAGACGAACGAGGCCCCATGCCGGGTGACCCGGGACGAACGTTAGCGGCGCTTCCCGCCTTGCTCGACAACATGCCGCGCCTCAGCCCGTCTGCGCGATTCTCCGCGTTGTCCCGCAGCCAGGGCCGCCCATATCTCCCGTCACGCGAGCCCAGCCGACCCCGCTCAGGTACGGCACCTGCCGCTCGGGTGAACCCGCTCGGTATCAGCCGGCTTCGACGACCGCGCCGTAGCGCTGCTGCGCTGCCTGTGCTGATGTGCCGAGGAGTTCGCCGATCCGCTGCCACGAAACGCTCTTCGATCGGGCGGCAGTGATGGCGTCGACGATCTGTCGCTCGCTGCGTGCCCGGGCGAGCGCTGCCCGTTCGAGGAGGTATTCCTCGACGGGACGTTCATCGGCGGGGTCGGGTTCGTAGTCCTCGAACCGCTTCGCGAGTTCGTCGGCGTGGTCGAGGATCTCTTGGATCGAACGAGGCATCAGGTCTCCAGGAGCTTGGGTCGAGCGGGCATGGCGTGAACGATGAACTCGATGCCGTCCGCGGTGGCGACGCCGATCTCGAGCATGCGGCCGGAGTGGTCTGCGCCGATGAGGTCGTCGAGGTCGAACACTCGGATCGGGTGTCGGTAGGCGTGGAGCATGTCGTCATCGGTGATCCCGTGCTTGCGTGCGCTCGCCAAGATCACGGGATCCACGACATCAACTTACCTTGATGAGGCGTACGCGTGGTGGTCGGCTGGGTCACCTCATCCATCTCCGAAAGGACACCGTCGTGCACACGACCACCATCATCCGCGCCAAGGTCAGCGCGGCCGACTCGTTCGGCCAGCTCGTCCACGTCGACGTCGACCCGGCACGTCAGCAGTTGAACCGAGCAGTCGCAGGATTCCTGGCTGGCTACTCCGGCCAGACCATGACCGCCTATCGGATCGACCTCACCAAGTTCATCGACTGGCTCGACAGCAAGAGCGTCGCCGCGTTCGACGCCGAATGAGACCACATCGAGCTCTACGCCCGCTGGTCCGAAACCCAAGGTCTCGCACCGGCCACCATCGGTCGACGCCTGTCGACGATCTGCGGGTTCTACACCTACTGCGCCGAAGAACGCCTCCTCGAGCGCAACCCCGCCCCGCACGTACATGCCCGAAGCAGAACTACGAATCGAGCACCCTCGGCCTGGACCGCAACGAGCTCGGCGGGTTCCTCGTCCAAGCCGGCCTCTGCGGCGGACGAGACCATGCGCTCGCGTGTCTGCTGGCGTTGAACGGGCTGGCGCCGGCGACGAAGGTGGCGATGATGTAGGTGGCGTGCCGGTCGAGGCTGACCGTACCCGGCGATATCGAGCACCTCGCGCGCTCCCCGGTGCCGGATCCCGGACGGTCCCCGGGGCGGATGTCGGACGGCAAGGATTCGTGGTGCAGGGTGCCCTTCGTGCTCGGGAGCCTCGGCATGAGCGTGTGCCTTCAGCGAGAACTTGTTGGTGCGAGGCGGTACGGGGTGGGAGGTGATCGGTGCGGCGTCTCGGCTCGTTCGATAGTTTCGATTTCGTGGCGAAGCGACGGCACCGCAAGCGCATGGGTGGGCGCACGACACCGAAAGGGACTCGTCCTGTCGACTCGCGGCATCGGCGGCATGGTGACGACGATTTCGGCCCCGTCCCCGAACTCGTTGCAGGGGTCCGCTCGTTGCTCGCGGCGCGGACGCCGTTCGAGTTGATGGTGCAGGCATCGGGTTTCGTCGAGATCGCGACGGAGCGGCCGATGGACGGACTCGGCCCGGAGCGGATGGGACAGGTCGACGGCCCGGAGTTCGTCGGATCGCTCGTCGATTCTGGCTGGCCGGAGTTGATCGTGCTCGGCAAGGCAATGGCAACGTTCCTGCCGGACAGTGCAGTGGTGCGACGACTCCGCGCCCAGCCGTTGCCGTCAGATGCACCGGAGTGGGCATCCACCATGGACACGATCGAGATCGTCGGGGCCTTCGTGCAGACCGAGCCGCTCGGCGACGGCGAGAACATGTGGGTGTGCCTGCGCTGGCCGCACGGCTCCGAGGCAACCGCTGTCCTGTTCGTCGACCACAACATGGGAACCGTGCTGAAGGATGCGTTCCTGATCCCGGCGGGCTCCGGGGACGTGATGGCAACGATGCGCGACGTGTCCGATGACGTGATCGACCTGGCGCCGATCGACCCGGCGGATCTCCGGGCCCGCGTGACGTGGTCGATCGAGCGTGGCGATCACGTACTCCCGGTGATCGAGACCGAGACGTGGCCGATGTGTCGCCCACTCGTCGAATGGATCGTCGCTCATCTCCCGAACGGCGGTCGCGGCTGGGAGTTCCCGGAATGGACCCAGGCCGAACGCGAAGAACTCATCGATGACTTCATGGCGTCGCCGTTCGCAAAGCGGTGTCCGTTGCCGACCGATCGGGTCGCATCGATTGTCGATCACTTCATCTGGCACGGATGCGATTTCGGCTCCGGCGACCCACTCCGTTGGAGCCCGGTCGTGGTGGAACTCGTTCTCGCCGACTGGTTCCCACGCAAGATCTACGGCCTGACCCAAGCCGAGGTCGATGCCGTCCCAGCGATTCTCGAACAGTTCGTGACCTACGCCCATCGGCGGCGGGGCATCGATGCCCGAGCCACAGATGAGACGCTGTCAGCAATCGTGGTCTTCGAGGACGACTTCTTCGACGCGATGACCGATCAGGCACCGCAGGGATCGTTCGCCGCAACCCTGGCGCAAATCGCCATCGGCCTCGAGCCGGCCGACGACGACCACGATGACGACCGGGATGACAATGCGCTGTTGCGAGCGGTTCTCGGCGATCAGACCAACGACGACTACATGGACCGCGTCACCAACGAACTAGAGCAGCGGGTGATCGATCTCGTTGGCGGACGCGACGCGTACGACGCCCTCGACGACGAACCACTCGGTGACGTCGCGTTCGACTGGTCCGTCGTGCCTGCCGACATGGCCGACTTGACCGCTGACACCCTCGCGCTGCTCGACCAGTGGTCCATCGAGCACTTCGACACCGAGGTCCGATCGATCGCCCGGGTCACCCTCGCCGCCGTCGTCGTCAACGACCGGTCCGTGTTCAAACGATCGGCGCGCACCGACGTGCTCGCCGCCGCGATCCTCGGCTACCAGATCCGCCGACTCACCGAACGCTTCAATCGCACCGAACGCGAATCATTCGGTTGGACCGCGACGTCGGTGTCGCCGTTCGCTGAAGCAGTCGGTCTGACACCAGCAACCGTCGGTGCCCGCGTCAAGACGATCACCAACGTGATCGAACGCTCCGAGGTGGACTGGCCGCAATACCTGCATTCGAGCCAGCGCCGAACCGCACTCGAATCCAAACAGAACATCATCGACTACCGGGCGTCGGCCCACGACCGCACCTGACACACACCCACGCACTCCAAGACGCGGCGAGTTCTCCGAGCGCGCCCCGTTCCAGCCGGTGCCGATCTCGAACCCACTCCAGAACGACGAGAGACAGCCGTCGCTCAGACCGGGGCGACGCTGTTGATCCGAGCGCCCCCGACCCGGCGCGCTCGAGGCAGCGACGGATCGCGACCCCATCGATAGACCCCGTTCCTGCCGGATCCCGAACGGGTTTGAGATTGGAAAGGCCGCGACCTTCAGCGGACGGTCGACGACCACCGTGCCACCGAGCAACTTCGAGCCGGGCCCGAGACCGTCCCGTCGCCTCCCGACCGGGTCGATACGGAAGGTGTCAGCGGCCCCAACGAGGAACTCCGACGGCAGCTCCGTCAGCTGCGGGCCGGTCGCCAAGGACCATCGTTCGAACCCGAGATCGAGCTGTGAGACAGAGGACATCCGAGCGGGCCGCCCCGCCCGCAAGCGCCGTACTGGTTGGGGAGGAGGCGAGGCCGCGCGCTCGGTCAGGCGCAGGTCCTCGGCGGTCAGCGCTCGTTCTCTGACGGCGGCAACTCCTCGAGCCGATCGAGCAACGCCGGCAGGTGGTCTTCGACGATCCGCCAGACGAGGCGATTGTCGACCATGGCGTAGCCGTGAGCGAGAACGTTTCCGAAGCCGACGATGCGTGGAAGCTCGGCATCGCCGAGGCGGTTGCCCGATCGACCTTCGCGAGCCTGTCGAGGGCTTCGCCGACGATTCGAGCTGCCGCTCGACGGCTGATCGCAACAGGTCATCGGTGTCGTACGCGCCAAAGGTCGTTTCGCCGACGAAGCGTTGCACCAGGCGGCCAGCGTGGAGTGCGTCCCACGGCACGGCCGGGGAATCAGCGTGCATACACGAGCTCCCCCGCCGCCTCGATTCGTGCGAGGAGGTACGGGTTGCGCACGCTCGCGCGGGTGATGAGATCGACCCGGCGGTCGAACACTGCTTCGAGTGCCCCTCTGAGTCCGAAGTAGTCGTCGGCATACGACGGCGATGTCGGGTCGGTGAACTCGACGAGGAGGTCGATGTCGCTGGTCTCCAGGTCGAAGGTCTCACCGAGCGCCGAACCGAAGACGTCGAGCCGCGCCACGCCGAACCGTTGACAGAGTCCTTCGATCTCACTGCGGTGTTCGTCGATGACATCTGGCACCGTTCGGCTCCTCACGCTTCCGGCGAGAGTCGCATCGTGCGCCAACAGCAATGGGCCAGACCCTCTCCGAATACTGCGTGAGGACGGGGAGGCTCGCCGGGCTACTCCGCGGTCAACGACCCGAGCACCGACACGTGGGACGTGACCACCCCGTCGCTGCGGTGGCGGTAACGCTTGACGACCATCTCCAGGTCCTTGTGGCCGAGCAGGTCGGCGACCTCGCGGAGGGGGACGTCGGCGTCCACCATGAGTGACGCAACCGTGTGGCGGATCTCGTACAGCGACAGCGCCGGCACGCCGGCGTGCGCGCAGATCTTCTTGAAGTCGCGGCGGGCGTGCGACGGGTCGATCGGTGTGCCGACCTCCGAGGTGAACACGAGATCGTCCCAACGAGGGTCGCCCGTCCACTGGTTCCCCGCAGCGAGGCGAGCCTCGGCTTGGTGTTTGCGGTGCCGGCGCAGGGTTGCCAGCAGCACGTCGGTCATCTCGACGTCGCGACGGTTCCCCATCTTGGTCGGCCCGATGCTCAGCGGGCGTCCACCATCTCCTCGTTTGATCGCACGGTCGATCGTGATCGTCCGTTTGTCGAGGTCGACCTGCGACCAGCGCAGCGCATCGATCTCGCCCGGCCGCGCCCCGACACTCAGCAAGGCGACGAAGTAGGCATTCGGAGTCGCGGCGGTGAACGCGTCCGCGCCGATCTTGGTCAGCTCGAGGTTCACCGCCGCGTACTGGTCAGGCGTGAACGATCGCTTGGCTCGCGACGTGCTGTAGGCCGACGGTGCGTCCGGGTTGGTCGCCGAGCGGTCCTTCGGCAGCTCTGCGAGTCGCGCGGGGTTCCACGTGAGATATCGACGGGAGACGGCCCACTCGAGCATCTCGCCCAGCATCTGCTTGTAGTCCCGGCATTCGACCCGCGGGCGCAGCCGGAGGATCGTGCTCTCCTCCTTCGTGCCCTCGTTCTGCTCCGGGTGCGTCAACCACTCGTCGGCGAGATCGGCCACCGTGATCGACTACTTGCGCACATCGATGCCGGCGTCCTGCTCACGTTGGAGCTGGCGCAGATTGTCGGCCACCGCCTTGCGGGTCGGACCCGTGATCCTCTTCCGGCGGCGCTTGCCGTTCGGACCGACGCCGAGGTCGACCGAGGCGATCCAGCGTTCGACCGTGACGCCGCTCCCGGGCCGCGTGAGTCGCTCCGGTAGATCGACCCTTCCCCGTGCGAACGACTCGGTGTGCTGGCCATGCGGAACCCTTTCCGTCGGTCCACCCCACTCTGTGCCTCGAATGGCTCCCAAGATGGCTCCCAAGGTACCCGAAAACGACCGAACCCCTGGCCCAGGCTGCTGTCGCAATCCTGTAACCAGGGGTTTCGTGGTCGGGGTGGGGAGATTTGAACTCCCGGCCTCCACGTCCCGAACGTGGCGCGCTACCAAGCTGCGCTACACCCCGTAGCGAACGAGGATGCTACCCGGCGTCGACGGGTTCTTCCTCGGACGATTCCGCGTCCTCGCCGAGTTCGACCATCGGGTCGACCGGCTCCGCGTCCACCGGAACGCCCTCGGTGTAGGAACCGCCGTCGAGGATCGCCGTGGCGGCCCGCCTGAGCCGGAGCGAGTCGAGAGGCTTGATCAACCAGCCCTCGGCGCCACACCGACGGCCCAGATGCACGTCGGCGACGCGGTCGAGCAGCATCAGCACCGGGACGTGCGGGGCGCGTCCCGCCGACTCGTCGAGACGCAGCGACATCGTCACCGCCATCCCTCCCATCGAACCGATCTGCAGGTCGAAGATCGCGAGGTCGGGCGTCCGCTCCTCGATCTGTTCGGTGACGACGCGTCCGTCGCGGCACACGGTGAACGTGTCGTCGGGCCCGCCGAGCGCGCTGGTGACCTCGTCAACGATCCAGTCGGCGTCCGTGGCAAGCAGAATGTGCACGCAGAAAACCTACCCGCCACCCCTCCACGACGAGGATTGCTCACGGAAACAGGTGCCGGGCGACCTGGTCGAGCGTCTCGAGGTCGTGGATGTCGCCGTCGAGCAGTGGCAGGAGCGCAACCGGGGCGGGTTCGGTCAACCGCACGAGCGGGTCGAGAGCCGCCAACTCGGCGGCGCGGATCTGCTGGAGTTCCGCCAGATTCGTCCACAGCTCGGCGAGGTCGTCGCTCCCGGCGGCCTCCGACGCAGCGGTCCTCGACGCGAAGTCGGTCGGCACCTCGATGTCGCCGAACGCCGGCTGCACCCGGTTGACGATTGCCGCGGCGACGCCGACGCCCTGCTCGTCGAGTTGACGGGCGAACCACAGCGCCTCGGTGATCGTGTCGTGACGCGGCGAGGCGACGACCACGAACGACGTCGCTTCGGCTCGCAACAGTGCGACCACGTCGTCCGCGCGTTCGCGAAATCCCGTCTCCATCCCGGAGAAGGCCTGGAAGAACGCCAACGAATCGGCCAGCACGTCGGAGCCGACCACCCTGCCGATCGCCTTGAAGATCGGTTGGGCGGCCGCACCGAACACCTTCAGCCCGCTCCGCGTGGGCAGCATCGCCAACTTGAAGATCCGGTGATCGAGAAACCTCGACAGCACGCCCGGCGCATCGAGGAAGTCGAGGGCGTTGCGGCTCGGTGGCGTGTCGACCACCACCAGGTCGAACCGGTCGTCGTAGTGCAGGGCGTGGAGCGTCTCCGCGGCCATGTACTCCTGGGTGCCGCTCATCGCCCCGGCCATGTTGCGGTAGAAGCGGTTCGACAGGATCCGTTCGATCTGCTCGTCGTCGTCGGCGTACGTGCGCACCAGCCCGTCGAACGTGGCAGCCGTGTCGAGCATCATCGCCCACATCTCGCCCTGCGTCCCGACGTCGCCGTTCCCGTCCACCCCTCGACCGGCGAGGCCGTCGATGCGCTGCGGCGATGACGACAACCCCGAGGCCAGACCCAGAGCATCGGCGAGACGCTTCGCGGGGTCGATCGTCACGACGACGACCCGACGACCCAGGCGAGCCGCGTCGATCCCGATCACCGCCGCTGCCGTCGTCTTGCCGACACCACCCGAGCCGCAGCACACGATGACGTCCGAGTTCTCGACCACCTCGCGCATCGAGGCCGCCGCGGCGCGGGGCCTGGTGACCGTCATGATCCCGACTCCGCGGCGAGTTCCTCGGCCAACCTGTCGACGTCGCCCGCGTCGAGGCCGGCGACCGGCAGGGCGCGGATCCGGACCTGGCCGAGTGGCAACCGTTCGGAGAGACGATCCAGCGCCTCGCGCTCCATCGACCGTCGCGAGCGCCGGAACGCCGCCGCCTCCCGCAGCACCGCGGCCACCTCGTCGTCGAGACCTGCGGCAGCCAGAGCAACGTCGACATCGTCCGCGTCCGGCAGGTCGGTGCCCTGGTCGACACCGTTGACGACGATCGGCCCGAGCCGGATCCCGACGTCCTCCTCCAACGCGTAGGCGGTCTCGATCGTCTCGTTCACCGGGGTCGTCTCCGGCAGCGTGACCAGCACCGCCATGCACCGCTCGGGGTCGGCGAGCAACTCGAGCACGTCCTCGGCCTGTGACCGGACCGGTCCGCCGCGCACGGCGTCGGCGAGTCCCGTCGCGGACATCAGGAACGTCACGGCATGCCCGGCCGCCGGACCGTCGACCACGACGAGGTCGTACTCGCCCGACCGCTCGTACCGCTTGATCTTGCCGAGCACGACGATGTCGTCGATGCCCGGCGCCGCCGTGCCGACCATGTCGATCACGCCGGTCCGGTTGAGGCGCTTCGCGATTCGGCGGAACCCGTGGTCGTTCAGGTACTCCTCGAGCGCGTCCGGCGCCGACAGGTGGACGACCGTGAGGTCCTCACCGTCACGCCGGGGCAGCAACTCGTCGAGTGCCGGCTTGCCGTCGAGTTCGACCACAAGCACCCGCCGACCGGATCGAGCTGCCGCACGGGCGACGACTGCCGTTACCGTTGTCTTCCCCACACCCCCCTTCCCGGCGACCACCACGACGTTCGCGGCGGTCACCGACCGCAAGGGGTTCTCGCTCACCGGAGGCACTCGTGCGCAGACTAGCGATCGGCCTGCTCGTCACCTTGGCCGGGCTCATGTTGCTCGGCACCCCGTCGTCCGCCCGGTCCGGTCCCGACACCGACCCGGACACCGACGACACCACCGAACCGACCGGCGCCGAGGAGATCGGCCGGGTCGACGTCCTGCAGGTCAGCGGCCTGATCGACCCGATCCTCGTCGACTCGATCCGGGGCGCCATCCAGCGAGCCGAGGACGAAGGCTCCCAGGCCCTGATCCTCCAGGTGAACTCGCGCGGCACCGTGATCGACGACTCCGCCGTCGAGGATCTGCTCGACGACGTCGAGAACGCCGCTGTCCCGATCGCGATCTGGGTCGGTCCGAACGGCGCCCGGTTCTACGGACCGGCCGCGCAGATGCTCACCGTCGCCGACATCACCGGTATGGCCCCCGGCGCCCGCGTCGGCTACGTCGGCCGGCCCCTGTCGACGTCATCGGGCCAGGTCGGCTTCGAAGGGGCCGCGCAGGACGCCCTGCGCAACGGCTCGCTCGGGCTCACCGAGGCACGGGCCTTCGCCGTGTTCACCGAGATCCAGGACGTCGGCGTCCCGACGATCACGAGCATGGTCGAGGTCCTCGACGGTCGCGAGGTCGACGGGCGGACGCTCGAGACGACCGAGGAAGCGATCACCGACAGCGGCCAGGTCCGTCGCGACACCACCTCGACCGTCCGCTTCGCCAAGCTCTCGCTGATCGACCAGCTCTTCCACACCGTGGCAAGCCCGCCGGTCGCCTACCTGCTGCTCCTCACGGGTCTCGCGTTGATGGTGTTCGAGTTCTTCACCGCCGGCGTCGGCGTGGCGGCCGTCGTCGGTGCGGTCTGCCTGATCCTGGCCTGCACGGGCCTCGCCGTCCTCCCCACGCGCCCGTGGGCGGTGGCGCTGATCCTGCTGTCGATGTTGGCCTTCGCGGTCGATGTCCAGGTCGGTATCCCCAGATTCTGGACCGGCGTCGGCATCGCCGGCACGATCGTCGCGAGCCTGTTCCTCTTCGAGAGCCTTCCCGGCACATCGCTTCGGCCGTCGTGGATCGCCCTGCTCACCGGAATCGGTGGTGTCACGCTGACGTTCATCGTCGGCATGCCCAACATGGTCCGAACCCGCTTCGCGACACCGACCATCGGCCGCGAGTGGATGATCGGCGAGAAGGGCATCGTGATCGCCGACGTCAACCCCGAAGGCATCGTCGAGGTCGGACAGGGGCGCTGGCGGGCGCTCACCAACCGGGCGACGCCGGTGATGGCGGGCGAGCCGATCCGCGTTGCGGCGATCGACGGCATCACGCTCGAGGTCGAACCGCTCGAGGGCGCGGCACGCGATTACCGCGAGCGGCGCACGCCGAGCAGCGACACGACCGACGTCGACGCGACGTCCGACGTCGACGACAACTCGGACTGATCACCGCGGGTCGCCTCCGGGCCGGTTCCCGCGCTCGACCTTGACCGACGGCCGGTCGACCACTTAGCGTGATCGGCGCGGGCGCGTCGAACGGGGCAAGGCACCGAGATGAGCAGTCTGGAACGTTTCACGCGGGCGCCGTGGCACGACGCCGCCGCCTGCACCGGCGAGTCGGGGGTGCTGTTCTACCCACCGTCTCGCCCGGAGCGCCGGGCGACACGGCTGCGTCGCGAAGCTCGGGCGTGCGCGATCTGTTCCTCCTGCCCGGTCCGCGGCGAGTGCCTGCAACACGCCATCGACCATGACGAGCGCTACGGCATCTGGGGTGGGATGACCGACCGCGACCGACTCTCGCTCGCCTCAGCCGACCGGTAGCCGCGGACCGGCGATCCGCACGTCGTCACGCCGACGGGTGATGCCCCGGCTGTCGAGTTCGGACACGAGCGGGAGCACGAACTTGCGACTCGCTCCCGTCGCGTCGCGGAAAGCCGCGACGGTGAAGCCCCCGGGAGTGGCCGCGAGCAGATCGGCGGCCACACGCGCCGCAGCATCGATCGTCGCCGCGTGGAAGACGACACCGTCGCGCTGCACGATGTGGCCCCGGCGCGTCAGCTCACGGATGTCGTTGCGATCGACACCGTCGGGCGACGGTGGCGCGAAGCCACCCTCGAGGAGTTCGGCGAGGAACGGATGATCGACGTACGGATCGACGGCGTCGGCCGGCAGCACGAGCCCGGTCTCGACCACCACGTCGTCGCTCGATTCGATCGCCGCCCGCTCGCGCTCGTCGAACGCGGCCAGGTCGACACCGGCGACGCCCGCCTCGTCGACCCGTGCGACCACCGCGTCGACCGTTGCGGCCAGCGCCTCGGGCGTCGTCACCCAGTCGCCCAGCGTCGCCTCCACGACCTCACCGGTGAGCCGCTCCAGTTCGTCGACGCGTACCCAGCCCCGCTCGCGCACGACCCGCTCGATCGAGCGGTCGGGAGCGGCACGCGAGGCGCGCAGCACCGGTGCGATGTCGAGGATCTCACCGCCGCCCACCGTCTCGTCACGACCCGACTCGCGCAGGATGAAGCGGTCGCCCGGCAACAGCGGGAGTGCGGCCGGGAGGAACAGCCGGATGGCGCCGGTCGAGCCGGGGGCGAGGGCCTCGGACCCGAGGACGCGCATCTTGACCGCGTGTTCGCCCGCCCCGAGATACGCCATGTAGGCGCCGCGTCTCGACACGTCGTGATCGAGCGACGCGAGGACGTCGAGCGAGGCGTCGATGCGGTCGGTGAGGTGCCAGCGGTCGGGTTCGACCACTGCATCACCGCGCGACAGTTCGTGATGGTCGACCCCGCTGAGGTTGAGTGCCACGCGGTTGCCCGGACCGATTCGCTCGACGCTCGCGCCGGCGGTCTGGATCGAGCGAATCCGTGCCATCCGGTCCTTCGGCGCGACGTGGACGGTGTCGTCGGCCGCCAGTTCTCCGCCGACGAGCGTTCCCGTCACCACCGTGCCGCTCCCCTTCGCGGCGAAGACCCGATCGATCCACAGGCGCGGACGAGCACGGTCCGCAGCGTTCCCGCTGCGCGCGATCAGTGCGTCGATCTCGGCGCGCATCTCGTCGAGCCCGACGCCTTCGGTCGCCGCGACGGTCACGACCGGTGCACCGTCGAGGAAGGTGCCCACGATGTGATCGGCGATGTCCATCTTCGCGAGTTCGAGCAGATCGTCGTCGACGAGGTCGATCTTCGTCAGCGCCACCAGCCCGAATCGCACACCGAGCAGTTCGAGGATCCGCAGGTGCTCCTCCGACTGCGGCTTCCAGCCCTCCGTGGCGGCGACCACGAAGACGCACGCGTTCACACCGCCGACCCCGGCGAGCATGTTGCGCAGGAACTTCACGTGCCCCGGGACGTCGATGAAGCTCAGCTCGGCCCCCGACGGCAGCACCGTGTGCGCGAAGCCGAGGTCGATCGTGAGGCCACGGCGCTTCTCTTCCTCGAACCGGTCGGGGTCGGTGCCCGTGAGCGCGAGGACCAGCGATGACTTGCCGTGGTCGACGTGGCCGGCGGTCGCAACGACCGTCATGGACCGGCCAACGCTGCGCCGAGGGCTGCCGCGACCACCCGCTCGTGGTCGGGATCGATCGCACGGAGATCGAGGGTGGTGCGCCCGTCCCGGGTCCGAGCGATCACCGGGGTCGGTGCGCTGCGGAGAGCCGCGAGGTGGTCGCCATCGACGACGAGCGCACGCGACGGCATCGTGATCCCGGGCGCGGACCCCGCTCCGGGCAACGCCTCGGACGCCTCGACCGACAGCCGGGTCGGATCGATGCCGGCGTCGTGGATCACGGCGGACCGAATCCGTTCCGCCGCGGCCTCGAGGTCGGCGAGCGATCGGGCGACCATGCGCCAGAACGCGATGTCGGTCCCCGCGCGCTTGTCGAGGTAGACGAGCGCTGTGTCCTGCAGGGACCGCAGCACCAACCCGCCCGGCCGAAGGGCGCGGGCGAGAGGATGTCGTTTGCATCGTTCGACGAGGTCGGCGCGTCCGGCGATGATTCCGGCCTGCGGGCCACCGAGCAGCTTGTCACCCGAGAAGGTGATGAGGTCGGCGCCCGCGGCGATCGCCTGGACGGCCGCTGGTTCGCCCGCGAGCCATGCGGGTGGCGCGCCCTTCAACCACGGCACGTTGGCGTCGAGCAGACCGCTCCCGATGTCGGCCACGACCGGCACGTCGAGCGTGGCGAGGTCCGCGATCGACGTCTCCTCGATGAAGCCCTCCACGCGGTAGTTGCTCGGGTGCACCTTCATCACCATCGCCACGTCCGTGCCGGGCCCGGCGATTGCACGCTGGTAGTCGGACAGGCGGGTCCGGTTGGTGGTGCCGACATCGAGCAGCCGGCACCCGGACTGCTCCATCACTTCCGGTACCCGGAACGAGCCGCCGATCTCGACGCTCTCCCCACGGCTGACCGGGACGTCCCGGCCGCTCGCCAACGCTGCGAGGACGAGCAGTACCGCCGCGGCATTGTTGTTGACGACCATCGCATCCTGGGCACCGGTGAGGCGCGCGAAGAGACGGCCGACAGCCGTCTGGCGAGAGCCGCGTTCTCCGGTCGCGAGGTCGAACTCCACCGTCTGCGCCTGCGCCGACTGCTCGTGCGCGAGCGGTGCCCGACCGAGATTCGTGTGGAGCAGCACACCGGTTGCGTTGATCACCCCGGTGAGCAGGCTGCGCCGAAACGCCTCGGCGCGCGCCGGCGCACTCTCGACGTCGCCGGCCTCGATCGCTTCTCGCGCGAGGTCGACGCAGATCGGGTGCGGCAGCCCGGACGAGCTCAGCGAGCGGGCGAGGGCGTCCACCGACGGCGGACGTGTCGGGGCAGTCATGGACACCCCCTGCAGATCAGTCGCCGTCGCTCGGACACGCCCGACACTCTACGCCCCCACCCCCCATCCGAAATCTCGGCGGATGGTGACGCTGACCGTGATGATCCGCCGGGATCTCGGGGTGATGGGGACTGGGGGCCGGGGCGAGGCGGCAGGGTGGGTATGGTCCCCGGCGTGAGTCTGCAGATCCCGATCGTCCAACTCGACGCCGAGCTTCCGCTTCCCGCCTACGCGCACCACGGTGACGCCGGCCTCGACCTGTACGCGCGCGAGGACGTCACCCTTGCGGCGGGTGGGGGCCGCGGCCTCGTGCCGACCGGGATCTCGATCGCGATTCCGATGGGCTACGGCGGGTTCGTCCTTCCGCGCAGCGGCATGGCCCTCAGGCACGGGATCAGCGTCGTCAACGGGCCCGGCCTCATCGACGCCGCCTACCGCGGCGAGATCAAGGTGATCCTCGTCAACACCGACCCCGCGGAGGACTACGTCGTCGAACGGGGCCACCGCGTCGCCCAGCTCGTGATCCAGGCGGTCGAAACGGTCGAGTGGCACGTCACCGACGATCTCGACGGCCAGGATCGCGGCGGCGGATTCGGTCACTCCGGCCGCTGACGACCTCGGCTGCCGGAATCGACCGGTGCGGTCAGCCCCAGGCGAAGACGGGCTGCTCGAAGTCGACGACGCGGGACTGCGACGATGGCCGGCCGTCGACGCACACCCAACGGAAGTTGACGATCACCGCACCGGTCGGCGCGTGGATCAGGTCACCACCGAGGGGGACCTGCACCACCGGCCGGTCGCTCTCGGGGATGTCGACGAACCGGGGCGAATCGGGTCGCGCCAGCTCGTGCAGGCCGACGCGGTACGTCGCCAACACCTCGTCGGGATTCGGCTCGAGCTCGACCTCACCCCCGCCCCAGACGACGACGGGCGTCATCACGTATCCGGAGCGCGTCGGATAGTCGTCGAGCACGCCGAGCACCGCCGACGGGTCGAGCCGGACGCCGACCTCCTCCCACGTCTCCCGCAGCGCCGCATCGACCACCGATTCGCCGGCATCGAGCCTCCCGCCGGGGAGCGCCCACTGCGACGCGTGGGTGTTGAGTCCGGCACTCCGCCGACACAGGACGAACGACGCTCCGCCCGCCACGCCCGCCATCCGGCCGTCCAGCCCACCCGTGTACCCGGGGATCACCCCCATGTCCTCGTCGGAGAACTCGTAGGGGTCGTCGACGTCGTCGCCGACGGCCGAGTCGACGACCACGATCGCGACGGCGGCGTGGCGGCGACCCTCGAGCGGAAGCTCGAGCCGGTCGTGGCTCGCGAGCCGATCTGCCATCCGGTCTCGGAGATCGTCGTCGAAGACGATCGGATCGCTCGGCGCCATGTCAGCAGTGTCGCTCACGTCGATGTCGTCAGCCGCGGTACCGACTGGTGATCGGCATCCGCCGGTCCTTGCCGAACGCCTTGCGCGTGACGCGAACACCGGGCGGACACTGCCGGCGCTTGTACTCGGCGACGTCGACCAGTCGGGTCACGCGCCGCACCAGCTCCTCGTCGTGGCCGAGTTCGACGATCTCGCCGGCCGTCCGGTCGTCCTCGATGTACAACTCGAGGATCGGGTCGAGCACGTCGTAGGGCGGGAGGCTGTCGTCGTCGCGCTGGTCGGGGCGGAGTTCGGCCGACGGTGGCTTGGTGATCACGTTCTCGGGAATCAGTTCGCGGCCCTCCCGTTCGTTCACGTAGCGGCACAGGTCGTACACACGCGTCTTGAGGACGTCCTTGATCGCGGCGTAGCCACCGACGGAGTCACCGTAGATCGTGAAGTAGCCGACCGCGACCTCGCTCTTGTTGCCGGTGGTGAGCACCATCCAGCCGAACTCGTTCGACAACGCCATCAGGAGCTGTCCGCGGCACCGCGACTGGATGTTCTCGTACGTGAGGCCAGGCTCGCGCCCGTCGAACGACGGACCCAGCATGTCGATGTATGCGCTGAACGCCGGTTCGATCGAGATCGTCCGGAAGTCGATGCCGAGCGCTTCGGCGAGGAGTTCGGCGTCGGACCTCGAATGGTCCGACGAGTACCGCGACGGCATCGACACGCCGTGGACGTGCTCGGCGCCGAGCGCATCGACCGCGATCGCCGCGATGATCGATGAGTCGATGCCCCCCGACAGCCCGATCACGACGTCACCGAACCCGTTCTTGAGGCAGTAGTCGCGCGTGCCCAGCACCAGCGCGTCGTACAGTTCGCGGTCGGCGTCGAACGGCTCGGTGATCGGCGCGGCCACCGGCTCGGACTGCGCGACGGGGGTGTCGGACACCTCGACCACGGGAAGCATCGCCTGGGTCGCCCGCCCCCGCGGGTCGAGCAACCGCTTGCGATAGACCGGTGGGACCGGCACGTCGACGATCGTGAGCGACTCGGCGAACTGTGGCGCGCGGGCCAGCAGCGTGCCCTCGTGATCGAAGGCGAGTGAGCCGCCGTCGAAGACCAGCTCGTCCTGCCCCCCGACCTGATTGACGTAGACGATTGCACAGTGTGCATCGGCAGCGCGCGTGGCGAGCATCCGCTCGCGTCGTGCTCCCTTGCCGACAGCGAACGGCGAGCCGTTGATGTTGATGTTCAGTTCGGCCCCGGCCGCGGCCTGCTCCGCCACCGGTCCGGCAGGGCTCCAGATGTCCTCGCAGATCGACACGCCGACCTTCACGCCCCCGATCCGATACAGCTCGAGCGGATCGGAATCGTGCCCGGCCGTGAAGTACCGCTGCTCGTCGAACACGGTGGTGTTGGGCAGCAGCCGCTTGTGGTATCTCCCGACGATCTCACCACCAGCGCACACCGCCGCCGCGTTGTACAGGTCACGGTCCTGATCGACGAACCCGACGACGGCCGCGCACCGGCGCGTCCGGGCGGCGAACTTCGCCAGCGCCTCGATGTTGTCCCCGACGAACCCGGGTTTGAGGACGAGGTCCTCCGGTGGGTAACCGGTCAGCGACAGCTCGGGGAAGGCGACGATGTCGCACCCCGCCGCCTCGGCCGCGTCGTAGGCGTCGGTCAGCTTCCGGAGGTTGCCCTCGAGGCCGCCCACGGTGGGGTTGAGCTGGGCCAGAGCGACTCGGAGCACCGTCACGGCGCCGAGACTACCCTTCCGGTCCGACCTCGGATCCGGCCGTTCGCACGGATTGCCGGAGGAATCGACGCGAATTCCGACAAATCGGCCGGAACGGGGCGTTCTCGCTCAACTCCGAGTGTCACCATCTGGCACGATGGGCCATCGTGTACGACAGGCGCAAGGCGACGACGAAACGGCTCGGTGCAGCCCTCGTCGTGTGCCTCGCGGCCGTGGCGTGCAGCCCCGGTGAAGGTCCCGAGTCGATCCCGCTGCCGACTTCTCCGGACACCACCACGACCACCACGACGACCACGATCCCGCCACCGACCACGACGACCACCACGACGACACTCGTGCCGCCGACGTTCGAGGCGTCGATCCGCCGAACCACCGACGGCGTCCCCCACATCTCGGGCCGGGACCGGTCGGACCTCGCGTTCGGTCAGGGCTACGTGAGTGGCCAGGACTACGGCTGCACGCTGCTCGACCAGATCCTCAAGGTGCGTGGCGAGCGCTCGATGTTCCTCGGCCCCGGCGGCAACGGCGAGAACATCGAGAGCGACTTCGCATGGCGCGCCATCGACATCGTGGGCATCGCCGCGAACGATTTCCCCGAGGCATCCGCGGAGGTCGTCGAGCAGTTCGACGCCTTCGCCGCCGGCTGGAACCGGCAGCTCGCCGATGCCGGCCTCGCCGGCTGGTGCGCCACGGCGGACTGGATCCGCCCGATCGAGGCCGTCGAGGTCTATGCGTACGCGCGCAGCCTCGCACTCCTGGCGAGCGGGGCGAACTTCACGGAGTTCATCGCGAGCGCCCAACCGCCGGCTCCAACGGCAGAACAGGCGACCCCGTCATCGGCCGCGCGGACACCGGACTTCTCGGTCCTCGTCGCCCGGGACGTCGGATCCAATGCCTGGGCGATCGGTGCGAACCGGATCGAGGGCGGCACCGGCGCCGCGCTCGTCGCCAACCCCCACTTCCCGTGGGAAGGCGAGCTCCGATTCGCCGAGATGCACCTCACGGTCCCCGGCGAGATCGACATCTACGGTGCCCAACTCGCCGGGGTGCCCGGCATCGGCATCGGCTTCACCGACGACGTCGCCTGGTCACACACGGTGTCCGCTGGGCACCGATTCACCGCGTACACGCTCGACCTGGACCCCACGTCGCCGACCACGTACCTGGTCGACGGACAGCCGACGCCGATGACCTCGGGCGAGTACACCGTCGAGATCCTCCGACCCGACGGCACGATCGACAGCGAGACCCGGACGCTCTATCGCAGCGAGTACGGACCGATCATCGACTTCCCGGGCGTCGGCTGGACCGACCGGACCGTCCTGACCTACCGCGACGCGAACATCGACGACAACGAGCTCATCGAGTACTACACGGACCTGATCGACGTCGAGAGTCTCGCCGATTTCAAGGCCACCCAGGCCCGTCACCAGGGCATCCCGCTGTTCAACACGGTCGCCGTCGGAGCAGGCGGAAACGTGTGGTACGCCGACACCTCGGCCACCCCGAACCTGTCTGCGGAGGCGGAGTTGCTCTTCCGATCCGAACTGGCGACCGGTGAAGGACTGGCCGCGGCCGCGTTCGACCAGGGGGTCGTCCTCCTCGACGGCTCGGACAGTCGCTTCCGATGGGAGGAGGTGCCCGGAGCGCGAGACCCCGGGCTGGTGCCGTTCACCGAGCAGCCGCAGGTGGACCGACGCGACTACGTCTTCAACGCCAACGACAGCTACTGGGTCCCCAGCAACGAGTTCACCCTCGACGGCGACTACTCGGTGCTGCACGGGCAGCAGAACGTCCCGCTGTCGATGCGCACCCGACAGAACGCGCTGGTGCTCGCCGACGGTGACCCGCTCGACCTCGCGGGAGACGACGACAACTTCTCGGCCGACGAACTCCGTACGGCGACGTTCGACAACACCGCTCAGACCGCCGTCCTGCTGCGCGAGCCGGTCGTCGCCGCCTGCCGGGCGAACCGGCTCGTCGATGTGTCCGAGGTGCTGTTCGACGACGGCACCGTCGCGCTCCCGGCCGAGACCGTCGATCTCGGCGGTGCCTGCGACGTGCTCGACGAGTGGGACGGTCGGTTCGACCTCGACAGCGCGGGCGCTGTGCTGTGGCGCGAGACGATGACCCGGTTCCCCGCCGAGGCGTTCGCCGAGGCCGGACCTCTGTTCTCCGAACCGTTCGACCCCGAACGACCGACCGAAACGCCCGCCGGCTTCTCCGGCAACAGTGCCCTCGTGGCCCAAGCCCTCGGCCGCGCCGTCCAGACGATCACGAAGGCGGGCTTCGACATCGGTGCCACGATGGGTGCCGCACAGTTCACGGAGCGGTCGGGCGAGCGAATCCCTCTGCACGGCGGAACCAACGCCGACGGTGTCACCAACATCGTGACCTGGTCGGAGAGCGGCTCGTCGAGCGAGGAGACGCCGACACGCGGCGACCTGATCACGCCGAACGGCGACCTTCGCGGCAACGGCTATCCCGTCAACTTCGGCACCAGCTTCGTCATGGTCGTCGACTACTCGTCGGGGGCACCGGAGGCATCGGCGATCCTCACCTACGGTGACACCGGCTTGCGCGACTCCGACGTGTTCTCGTCGCAGACCACCCGGTTCAGCGAAAAGAACTGGCGCACGGTCGCGTTCACGGAAGAGCAGATCGCCGCCGATCCCGACCTGTCCGACGTCCTCGTCATCGTCGAAGCCTGACCGAGAGGCACCGGCGGTGGGTGGGAACCACCGGACCTACTCGAAGTAGCCGAACGCGTCGACGACGAGGTCCTTGGCGGAGACGCCGTTGAAGAACGTCTCGGCACCCGACCCCGACAGTCGCGTAAAGCCGAGCGCAGCCCGGACCTGGTTGGGGCCGCTCGCGTTGATGTTCGACACGGTCGGCAGGGTGCCGCCCGGGTACGCGGTCACGAAACCGCGTCCTGCGGTACGGACGATCGTGAGATTCTGCGCGATCGCCGACGCCGAGTTCGGCACGCTGGTCGCGTTCAGGACTTCACTCCGATCGACGCCGAGGCGACCGAATCCCAGACCCACCCTGGTGTCGACCTCGCGCTTCGGTGCGATCAGATGGAACCGCCCCGCGTTCGACGACTCCGAGCCGCTGCCGGTGAAGTACCCGACGACGTCGACGGCCACGTCGTCGACGTCGTCGAGATAGACGTCGATCCCCCCGTCGTTCAGCGGGACGACGACGAGGTTCGCCCTGACGTCCGGCGCTGGATTCACGTTCACGTTCGACGTCGACGGGCGGGTCGCGCCCCTCGGGTACGCCGTCACGAAGCCCTTCGACGAGCCGGTGCTGGTGATCCCCGTCACGACGACGGCGACAGCACTCACCTCGTCCGCGACGACGGGGATCTCGACGCTGCCGGCGACGGTCACCCCGACCCGCTCGCCGGTGCCGTCCGCCCCACGCTCGTAGGCGTTGCCGACATCGGCCGGCTCGCGCGTGTCGACGATCCGCTCCGGATCGGTGGGGACGAAGCGTCCGGCGGTGGTCGCTCCCGTCTGGTCGACGAAGAAGCCGGCGACGTCGATCAGCACGTGTGCGGTGGCCTGCGAGAAGAGCACCATCCGGCCCCGTGCGTCGAGAGGAACGATGGACGAATTGGCCACGTTCGCACCGCTCGGTGCGTTGACGTTGGAGGTCGCCGGCCGCAGCGTGCGCGGCTGCCACGCGGTGGCATTCGCGCCGTTCGACAACGGACGAACCAGTGCCAGGTTCACCAGCGCCGCGGTCGCACCGGGCGGGGCGTCGAGGTCGATCAACCTGGTCTGGCCCGCACGGAGCGGCGCCGGCGGCGACAGCTCGCGGGAGTCGAACCGGCGATCCGGTGTCGGCAACGGCTCGTACCGTTGCGGGCCGCTGTCGGTGGGGGCGGCCGGGGCGGTGTAGGTGACCTTGCGGACCTGGCCGTTCTGTTGGACGTACCAGAGTGCCGTCCCGGTCGGCCCCGTGACGAACGCCATGTCCGTGGGTCGGGACGCCACGAGGAACACGAACGACGAGCTCAGATCGATCTCTCGATCCCACGCCCACGTCGTCCCGAACGCGCCGTCGGAGACGAGGTACGTGTCGTCGTAGGACGCCGGCCAGACACCGTTCGGGACGAATGCGCCGCCGGTCACGAACAACCCGGTGTCGTGGCCGTAGTCGGTGATCGGGTCGACGAGCCCACCCGTCGGTCCGGCACACGGCGGGTTCTGCCCCTGCGGGCACCGCCCCTCGCGAATCGGCCACCCGTAGTTGGCGCCGCGCGCTCCCTCGTTCACCTCCTCGCGAGTGTTCTGGCCGACGTCGTTGATGAAGAAGCGGGTCGCGCTCGTGTTGGGATCGAACGCGAAGCGGTACGGGTTGCGCAACCCGTAGGCGAAGATCTCCCGACACGTCGTGGTCGGTGTGCTCGGCGCGTTGCCGCGAATTCGACAGTCGGCGGTCCCGGGTCCGTCGAACGGGTTGCCGGGAGCGGCGCGCCCCGTCGACCGGTCGACGCGCAGGATCTTGCCGTTGAGGAGCGACAGGTCCTGGGCGGCATCGTTGGCGCCGGACCCGCCGCGCGGGTCCCGCCCGGCATCGCCGACCGCGACGTACAGGAATCCGTCGTTGCCGATCTCGATGTCACCGCCGTTGTGGTTGCCGTTCACCGACGAGATTCCGTCGATCAGGATCCGTTCCGAGGCCAGGTCGAGGCCAGCTCCCGACATGAAGAACCGGCTGACGCGATTCGAACAACCGCCCGGGGCGCCCGAGGGAATCGTGCGGTACACGTAGACGAAGCCACTCGTGACGTACGCCGGGTCGATCGCGAACCCGAGCAGGCCGCGTTCCGTGTCGGAGCAGACCGCGAAGCGGGCGAGGGTCCGTACCTCTGCCGAGCCGTCGCGATCGTCGACGAGCGCCAGCCGACCGCGCTGCTCGAGCGCGACCACCCGTCCGTCGGGCAACGCCTCGACCGCGGTCAGTGGCCCGAGTGTCGTGACGACCTGATCGCTGAATCCCGGGGGGAGTGCATTCGCCACCGGCCCCGACCCTGCGGCCTGGACACCGACCAGGGCGGTCAGTGACGTCGACAGGGCGAGCAACATGCGGCGCATCACCGAAACGTAGCCGTCGACACGGCCGCGGCGGACTCGCGCTCGGTACCCGCCGGTCGATTCACCAGTTCACGCGCCGTTCACAATGGAGCAACAGGTCGGCAACTGCCCGGTGGCAGTCTGCGGCATCGAAAATCGGCCCCCGCTAGGGTCGGCCGTGCTCGAACAACCGAACAGCATCACGAGAGATTGAGGACAACCACGTGGCAATCAAGGCTGAATACATCTGGATCGACGGCACCGAGCCAACCCCACAGCTCCGCTCGAAGACCAAGATTCTCGACGAGCCGACCGACGACTACCCGATCTGGGGCTTCGACGGGTCGTCGACCAACCAGGCCACGGGCGACAAGAGCGACTGCGTCCTCAAGCCGGTCCGCGCGTTCCACGACCCGATCCGCGGCGGCGACCACGTGCTCGTGATGTGTGAGGTGATGCTGGTCGACGGCAAGGCCCACCCCACCAACACCCGCGCCGCAGCTGCCCGCACCGCGAAGAAGTACAAGAAGCACGAACCGTTGTTCGGAATCGAGCAGGAGTACACGATGCTCCGCCCCAACGGCAATCCGCTCGGCTTCCCCGACGATGGTTACCCCGCCCCCCAGGGTCCCTACTACTGCGGCGTCGGCGAGTACGCCATCACCGGCCGGCAGATCGCCGAGGATCACATGGATGCGTGCCTCGCGGCCGGGATCGGCATCTCGGGCATCAATGCCGAGGTCATGCCCGGGCAGTGGGAGTTCCAGGTCGGCCCACGAGGCCTGCTCGAAGTGTCCGACGAGTTGTGGGTGGCCCGCTGGCTGCTCCACCGCATCGCCGAGGACTACGACGTCTGGATCAGCATGGACCCCAAGCCGGTCAAGGGCGACTGGAACGGTGCCGGCGCCCACACCAACTTCTCCACCAAGGAGATGCGTGAGGACGGCGGCTACAAGTACATCGAAGCCGCCTGCAAGGCGATCGGCGCGAAGGCCGACCTGCACATCAAGAACTACGGAGCCGGCGTCGAGGACCGCCTCACCGGCGCCCACGAGACGCAGCGCTACGACCAGTTCAGTTACGGCGTGTCCGACCGCGGCGCGTCGATCCGCATCCCGTGGCAGGTCTCGGTCGACAAGAAGGGCTACCTCGAGGATCGTCGCCCCAACGGCAACATGGACCCCTACGTGGTCGCCCGACTGATGACCGACACCGTCTGCTCCGCGATGTGACGCCCGGGCCCTGAGCGACACGGAGACGTCGCTCCCGCTTGACCCGCCAGCGGCGCACCGAGACTCGACGAGGAGCCTCGGTGCGCCGCGAGCGCTCCTGGTGACATTTGCCGTTCCAGCTGAAAGACTCACGAGGTGAACATGAACGAGCAGCAGCGGGCCTACGTCCTCCGGTCGGTCGAGGAACGCGGCGTTCGGCTGATCCGGCTGTGGTTCACCGACGTCCTGGGCACGCTCAAGAGCATGGCGATCTCGCCGCCCGAACTCGACAACGCGCTGAGCGACGGGCTCACCTTCGACGGATCGTCGATCGACGGTTTCAGCCGCGTCCAGGAAGCCGACGTCCTCGCGATCCCCGATCCCGACACGTACGAGCTCCTGCCGTGGGCCGACCCGGCCGCCCCCGAAGCGCGCATCTTCTGCGACATCCACCACCTCGACGGCGACCCGTTCGCGGGCGACCCACGCCAGGTGCTGCGCCGGCATGTGCAGGCTGCGCACGACGCCGGGCTGACCTTCTACCTGGCGCCCGACATCGAGTACTTCTACTTCGAACCGCTCTCCCCGGGCGCCGACCCCGTGCCGTTCGATCAGGGGGGCTTCTTCGACCACACGATGAACGACGTCACCGGCGAGTTGCGCAAGAAGACCATCCGCACGCTCGAGACGATGGGCATCCCGGTCGAGTACAGCTTCCACGAGGACGCGCCCGGCCAGCAGGAGATCGACCTGCGCCACACCGACGCACTCACGATGGCCGACTCGGTGATGACGTTCCGGCTGGCGGTCCGCGAGATCGCGGCTCGCAACGGCGTCCACGCCACGTTCATGCCCAAGCCGGTGGAGGGACTCCAGGGATCGGGGATGCACTTGCACATGTCGCTCTTCCGGGGCGACGAGAACGCGTTCTACGACGAAACCGACGACTACGACCTGAGCGAGACGGCCAAGGCCTTCATGGCGGGCCTGTTGCGCCACGCGAGCGAGATCACCGCGGTCACGAATCAGACCGTCAACAGCTACAAGCGCTTGGTGCCGAACTTCGAGGCGCCGGTCCACATCAGCTGGGCGCGCAACAATCGCAGCGGCCTGATCCGCGTGCCGATCGCGAAGAAGAGCAATCCGCTCGCCACACGCATCGAGTACCGCTCACCCGACCCGGCATGCAATCCCTACCTGGCCTTCAGCCTGATCCTGGCCGCCGGCATGCGTGGTGTCGAGGAGGGCTACGAGCTGCCCGACGAGGCCGACGCGAACCTGTTCGAGATCGACGACGACGTGTTGGCGAAACTCGGGATCAACCAGCTCCCCCAGTCCCTCAACGATGCCCTCGTGATCATGGAGAAGTCCGAACTCGTCCGCGAAGCGCTCGGCGAGCACATCTTCGAGTGGTTCGTGCGCAACAAGCGGCACGAATGGCGGGCCTACAAGACCCAGGTCACGCCGTTCGAGCGGGACCGCTACCTGAGGTCCCTGTGACGATCATCTGGAGAACCCCGTGAGCGACCCGTCCCGTCTTCTCGCCGTCGTGCCCGACCCGGCCACACCGGAATTGGCACGCACGCTCGATCTCGCGGGCTACTCGTGGAAGGCCGTCAGCTCGACGTCGGCCGCCGGCGACGCCGAACCGGACGGTGGCTGGGCGGGCCTCATCGTCGATGCGACCGACGACCTCGACGGTGCCTGGTCGTTCCTCCGTACGGCGCGCAAGCAGCACTCGGTCCCCACCCCAGCGATCGTGCTCGTCAGCGGCGGTCAGCTCGCCGAGTTGGAGCACCGAGACGACCTCTTCGACGATTTCTGTCTCGCGCCGTTCCACCCCTCCGAACTCGAAGCCCGCCTGCGGCACCTGCTCAGCGCCGAGATCGAGGTCCAGTCGGCCGACGTGGTCGAGTACGGCGACCTCGCGCTCAACCTCGAGACGTACCAGGCCTCGATCGGTGGCCGGCCGCTCGACATGACCTACATGGAGTACGAGCTCCTGAAGTTCCTCGCGCAGAACCCCGGCAAGGTGTTCACCCGCGAAATCCTGCTCAGCCGCGTGTGGGGCTACGAGTACTACGGGGGAGCCCGGACCGTCGACGTCCACGTCCGAAGGCTCCGCGCGAAGCTCGGCGAGGAGCACGCGAACCTGATCCAGACGGTTCGTTCCGTGGGCTACCGCTTCGGCCAGTCCCGCTGGGACTCCTGAAGCGCCTCGGACTCAGGAATCGACGCCGACCGGCTCGGACCGGTCGCGCGGGAGTGGCCGCACGGCGAGGACCGTGGTGCGCCCGATTCCCTTGAGATCGTACGACCGGCGCACCTTGCGGACGTCGATGTCGTCCCGTTCGAGGAGGTGTTCCGCGTCGGCGCGCGGCACGGCGATGCTCCCCTTACGGGCCACCGACGTCAACCGGCTGGCCAGGTTGACGGTCGGCCCGAACACGTCGCCGCCGAGGGTGACCGTCGGCCCGAACGCGATTCCGCAGTGCACCGGCGGAATGCCGTCGACCTCAGCGAGTCGCCGGATCAGATCCAGTGCCGCCGCAACCGCCTCGTCGAACGTGTCGACGACGAACAGCACCTCGTCGCCGATCAGCTTCACCACCCGGCCTCCGTGACTCGAGACGACGTCGAAGGCCTCCGCCTCGAAGGTCTCGATCACCCGTGCGAGCTCGTCGGCGTTGGCCTGCTTCGTGAACCTCGCGAAGCCCGAGAGGTCGGCGAACGCCACTGCTCGGCCCTGCTCGCCGTGGTCGACGGACAGGCGATGACCGATCGCCGCAAGCAGGTGACGACGCCAGACGTAGCGCATCGTCTTCTCCATGAAGGCGAAGATGTCGACATCCGCCGCAGCCAGTTCGGAGAGTCGGTGCCCCCGGTCAGGCGACCGCGCGTCGTCGACATCGGCGACGACGTCGAGCACGTCGAGCTGCGCATCCACCAACCGTGAGAACAGCGCGCTCATCAGCCGCGCGAGACGAAGCACGTCGGAGTCGTCGACGACGCCTGATTCGACGAGGACGTGGAGTTCGCGGACCACCTCGATGTCGGCCTGGCGAAACGCCATCTCCTCGTCGTCGACCTCCGCGAATCCGAGCGCGCGCCACCATCGGAGCGATTGCGCAGGGTCCACGCCGGTCAGCTGTGCGACGTCGCTCCGCTTCAGCGTCGGCGCATCGAGTTGGGCCAGTCGGTACGCCGTGGCCACTCGATCGGGAGGGGTCGCCGGTCCGTCTGGGGTGATCACCGGGCCATGATGCCCCAGCCGGTCGGGCCGCGTCGACCGGGTCGGCCGTCAGCGCTGCAGGAAGTTCGCGACCGTCGAGGTGACGACGCTCGCGAAGACCACGGCTCCCTCGCTGTTCGGATGTACGCCGTCGCCGCGCAACACACCGTCGGTCGGCGCATACGCGCTCCACGGGCCGATCGTCGCGTTGCCGCGCTGCACGATGACCTGCTCGATCGCGGCATTCACGTCGGCGGTGTCCTCGGGACGATCCTCGAAGTACGTGTTGACCCAGATCACCGGTGCGTCGTCGGGAATCGGCGCCAGCACCGATTCGATCACCGGCACGATCTCGTCGACACCGTTGTATTGGCTGATGTCGTTCGTCCCGAGCGCAACGATCCACAGTTGCTCCTCGGGCTCGCCGTCCGTCTGGGTCGAGAGGAACGTGGCGATGTCGGCGCCGCTGGAGTTGCCACCGAACGTCTGGCCGATCCGCTTGTCCTGCTGCGCCACGATCGTGACGTCGCCGAACCCGAGCTGTTGGAATTGCTCCTCGAGCGCCGGCGTCGCGCCCACCGTGATCGAGTCGCCGATCATCACGATCGACTCGACGGCACCCGCGTCGATCGCCCGAACGTCTGCACCTCCGGTGAGCTGTCCGATGTCGGAGCCGAGCCCGATCGTGGGCAACGGCGCCTGGGCGCCGCCGTTGGACGCCTCCGACGACGCCGACGTACATGCCGCGAGCGCGAGCATGCCGAGCCCGAGCAACGCCACACGGCGCGAGTTCGTCATGGGTGATGGTGCCACACTGCACAGTCTGGCGAATAGATGGCCGCTCACGGCGTCATGCCATGGCGATCCCCGTCACACGTCGCGGAGTGGGTCAGACCCACTCCGCGACGTTGCGGGGTGGGTCTGACCCACTCCGTCATGCGTGCAGGCGCTGGATGCGGCGGGCGAGAGTGTCGTGGGCACCCAGCATCTCGTCGAGTCGGTCCGACACCAGAGCGCCGTTGCGCACGACCGGACGGCCGTGGACGATCGTGTCACGGGCTCCCGTCGGACCGCAGCGCAGCCACGCCTCGATCGGATCGGCGACCGCTCCGGCGAACGCCGGCCCGGTGAGCGACCAGACGGCGACGTCGGCGACCGCTCCGACCGTGAGCGTGCCGAGCTCGCCCTCGCGCCCGAGGCAGCCGGCACCGCCGACGGTGGCGACCTCCAGCGCCATGCGTGCGGTCCCGGCAGCTGGACCGTTGCGGAGCTTCGCGAGGAGCATCGCCTGACGGGCCTCGAGCCAGAGCGAGGCGCTGTCGGCCGACGAGGAACCGTCGACGCCCAGACCGACCTTGACACCGGCAGCACGGAGATCGACGACCGGGGCGATGCCCGACGCCAGGATCAGGTTGCTGGACGGACAGTGAGCGGCACCCACGCCGGCCGCACCGAGCCGGACGATCTCGTCGGCGTTGGGCATCACGCAGTGAGCGACCCACGTGCGGTCGGTGCACCAGCCGGTGCGCTCGAGGTACTCCATCGGTCGACAGCCGAAGGTCGCGAGGCTGAATTCGTCGTCCTCCGCGTTCTCCGCGAAGTGCGTGTGGAGACGGACGTCGAGCCGATCCGCCAGTGCGGCGGTGCGCACCATCAGTTCCTCGGTCACGGAGAACGGTGAGCAGGGTGCCAGCGCCACTCTGGTCATCGCGCCGAACGCGCGATCGTGGTGTCGGACCACGGCTTGCTCGCAAGCCGCGAGGATCTCGTCGTCATCCGCCACCACGTCGTCGGGGGGAAGACCGCCGTCCTTCTTCGACAGCGACATCGAACCGCGGGTCGGGTGGAACCGCATGCCGATGTCACGAGCGGCCTCGATCTCGGCGGTCAGCAGGTCGCCGGCGCCGTGCGGGTGCAGGTACAGGTGGTCGGACGACGTCGTGCATCCGGAGAGGGCGAGTTCGGCCAGCCCGACCCATGCCGACACGTACACGGACTCGGTGTCGATGGCCCGCCACAGGGGATACAGCGACTGCAACCATGCGAACAGCGGCCGACCGGTCATCGGTGGGAATGCGCGCGTCAGATTCTGGTAGAGGTGATGATGGGCGTTGACGAGACCCGGGGTGACGAGACATCCGTCGGCGTCGATCGTGGTGGCGGCGGCGGGCGGGGTGCCGACGCCGACGCCGGAGATCAGCCCGTCGGTGATCGACACCCATCCGCCTGCGATTTCACGGCGCTCGTCGTCGACGGTGGCGACGCAGCGGGCATTGACGATGGCGAGATCGGCGGTGGCTGCGGAATCCCCGACCGACACGCGGTCAGTCTTCGAGTTCGAGGAGTTCGCTGCCCTCGTTGCGGGCGATCCCGTCACGCCGGAGCGACTCGCCGAGGATGGCGGAGGCGACGGCGCCGCTCATGAGCACCGCAACGGGAATCGCGATCATCGCGATGATGAGAGCGATCGCGCCGGCCATGCGCTCAGTGTACGCCGACCGATTCGGTCGGCCAAGTGCGGGTACCCGGCCGGCGATGCGAGTGGCTCGACGGCAGGCATCCGGAGTCCGGAACCTCGACTCAGTCGACCGGCTTGTGCGCGATGACCTCGACCTCGACGAGGAAACCCGCGGGTAACGCCTTCACGGCCACGCACGACCGGGCCGGGCGATGATCACCGAACGCGGCGGAATACTCGGCGTTGAACTTGGCGTAGTCGTCCATGTCGGTGAGGAAACACGTGGTCTTGACCACGTCGTCCATCGTCGCGCCCACCGATTCGAGTTGAGCACGGATGTTCCTCATCGTCTGGATGGTCTCGGCGATCACCCCGCCGTCGACCTTGACGCCGTCGTCGAGCCCGCCCTGGCCCGAGACGAAGATGAAGTCGCCGGCACGACGGACGGGGACGTAAGGACCGAGGGGCTTGCTCATGCCCCGCAGGGTATTCGATCGCAGTGCCCGCCGCCGTCAGCGATCGCCGGCGAGCCCGTCGGTCAACTCCACGAAATCCGCCCAGCGCCCGTCGGCGAGACATGCCGCCTGCTCGGGCCACGTCGTGGGATCGTGCCTCCGATAGCGGGAACCGGCATCGGTGAGCATCGACCTGAGCTCCGCCACGTCGGCGTCGGCCAGCGCGCGCCAGGTGGTGATCCCGATTCCGCTGCAGAGCTCCCCGATCTTCGGGCCGATGCCTTCGACCACGGTGAGATCATCGAGCCGGATCGGTCGTCCGATCGCTGCCTTCGCCGCCTGGAGATCCAGGCCGGAGGGTGCTGCCTCCGCCTCCGCCTCCGGCTCGGGTTCGGGCGCGGACGCGGCCGATGCACCCACCACGCCCGGAGAATCGGAGTGGCGCATGTCGGCGATCTGCATCCGGAGTCGATCGCGCTCGGCCACGACCTGCTCGAGATCCGCGAGGCGGTCCCGCATCCGTTCGACCTCGTCGTCGTCAAGGGTCGCCGGACGGGCGGCCGCGAGATCGGCGCGGCACTTCAACGCGCGCAGCGCCCACCCGATGCACCCGCCGATGACGCCGAGGAGCACTCCCCATCCGAGGAACTTGAGCAGTGTGTACAGCACGTGATTGTCTTCCTTCGCGTCGGTGGGTCAGTTGCAGTCGTGAGGCAGGGGACCGTCACCTCATCGGGCGGTGACGACGAACGCGACGCGCCGACTCGCCACCTTGTCTTCGATGCCGTTGTCGTCGAGAAGCGGTTCGGCCTCGCCGCGACCTTCGGCGGTGACCGCATCATCGTCGAGTCCGAGCGCCACGAGCGTGTCGCGGACGATCGTGGCCCGCCCTTCGCTCAGCAGTTGGTTGTTCTCGGGCGAACCGTCGGTGTCGGTGTGGCCGACGACGACGATGTCGATCGCATCGAGGCGCAGCGCCCGCGCCGCGACCTGCTGGATCACGGCGTCCGCCTCGGCGGTGAGTTCGGTCGATCCCGGCTCGAACGTGATCGGCATGACCGCGACGAACTCGTTCAGTTCGTCCTCCAACGCCAGGGCGGTCGAGTCGTCCGCGACCGGCCGATCGGCCAGGTCGACGACCACTCCGGACCCGGCGGCGAGCTGATCGAGCGCAGCACGGTCCTCCGGGCTGCGAACCGTCCCCTCGAGGCGCAGCTCGCCGCCGTACAGGGTCGCCATCCCGGAGACGAGGCTTGCCGGCATCGCCTCGACCACGGCCGCGAACCGATCGACGTCGGCCGCGGTCGGGGCGGACGAGGGGTCGATCGTGAGCTCGTCGACGACGTTGGCCGAGTCGATCGTTCCGGCGGCGGCGAGGAGCTGCGCCCGTTGGCCCTCGCTCCCGATCGCACCCGACAGCACGAGGACGCCGTCGGCAAGGGTCGCGGTCGATGCCGGAGTGGCCGGCGGCGGCGACAGGTCGAGACCGGGTGGAACGAGGATCCGGTCGATCGCGTGGACGACACCGTTCGAGGCCTGCATGTCGAGCTGAGTCGCGGGGTCGGCCACGCCCGCGACGGAGGAGCCACTCGTGAAGGTGAGTTCGTCGACGGCGACGTCGACGTCGGTTCCGTCGAGCATCGGCAACGGCCCGGACACGAGGTCGTCCGAGGCGATCCGGCCCTCGGTCACGTGGTGCAGGAGGAGCCTGCGGACGAACTCCGGATCAGAGGTGAGCGCGCCGAATGCGTCGGCGCCGAGCTCGTCGAATGCAGCATCGAACGCGGCGTCGGTCGGGGCGAGCACGGTGAGCGGGCCGCTCCCTCCGAGGTCGTCGTCGCCGGCAAGCCCGGCGACGTCGATCAGGCCGGCGAGCTGGCTGAACAACGCGTCGCCTGCGATGAGGTCGGCGAGCGAGTCGGTTCCCGGCATGGTGTCGGCCGACGCCTCGATCGTGGATGTGGACTCCCCGGTGGATGCGACCGAATCGACCGGCACCCCGGAGTCGTTGGCGTCGCCGTCGTCGGCCCGACAGGTGCGATCGAGCGACACCGTGCGGACCCCCCACGATCCGGCGGCCAGTTGCAGTGCGCGGTCGGCATCGTCGAGCGGCTCGGCGCACACCAGCGTGCCGTCCTGGCCGGAGAAGGACGCGGTGACACCGATGATGTCGTGCTCGATCAGCTCGGCCTCGACGCGATCCTCGAGATCGTTCTGCACGATCGGGACGAAGATGGCAGCACCGACGGCGAACACGATCAGGAACACGAGCCCTCCGAGAGCGAGGATTCGGCGGCGGTATCGTCGCGGTGAAACCGGTGAGGCCACGCTCATGCCCTGGTACGTTCGCACGTCGAAGCCCAGCGATTCAACGGCGTCACCGAATTGTCGTCTTTCCATCTCGAAGCGAGTCCCATGACGTCATCGTCCTCCCCCCGATACGGCCTCGACCGACGAACCTTCCTGCTGGGCGTTGCCACGGCCGGCGTTGCCGCCGCGTGCGGCGGCGGAAGCAGCGACGGCGGCAGCAGCGACCCGACGGGCTACTCGGTCGTCCAGCGGTTCCCCTCCGACGTGTTCGTGCCCGGCGAGGTCCGGCTCCCGTTCAGCCTCGCCGACGCCGCCGAGTTCATCACCGACGGACCCGATGAACTCACCGCACAGATCGTCGACCTGGACGGCCGGCCCGTCGGCGACCGCATCACGGCGGTCCGACGTGACATCACCCCCGCCCCGTACTACGCGTTCCGAACAACCATCGACACGCCCGGCGTGTACGGCATCGAGATCGACGGAGGCCCCGAGGAAGGTGCCAACTTCCAGGTGATGGAGCGCGAGCAGGTGACGATTCCGCGCCCGGGCGACACATTGGAGGGTTTCGACACGCCGACCCTGGCCGCTCCCGCCGGCGTCGATCCGATCTGCACCCGCGAGCCCGTGTGCCCGTTCCACACGATCACCCTCACCGAGGCCCTGTCGAGTGGCAAGGCCGTGGCCTACTTCGTCGGGACCCCCGCGTTCTGCCAGACGGGCTCGTGCACCCCGGCGCTCGAGACGCTGGTCGGCGTCGAGTCGGAATACACCGACGACTTCGCGTTCGTTCACGCAGAGGTGTGGAGCGATCTCACCGCCACCACGGTCGCGCCGGCGGTCGATGCCCTCGGCATCGATTTCGAACCTGCGCTGTTCATCACCGACGCCGACGGTGTGGTCGTCGAACGCCTCGACGGACTGTGGGACGCGACCGAGCTGCGTGAGCGGCTCGACGCAGCGACGGCCTGAACCGGCCGCGACACCGGGTTCGGCGTCAACCCCCGGGGTTCAGGAGAAGCTCTGCCCGCAGCCGCAGGTGCGGCTCGCGTTCGGGTTCGTGATCGCGAAACCCGACTCCTCGAGGCCGTCCTTGTAATCGAGCGTCGCGCCTTCCAGCAGCTGAGCGGAGGCCGGATCGACCACGACACGGACGTTGTCGCTGTATTCGGCGGTCGTGTCGTCGGCGGCGATGTCACCGTCGAAGAACATCTCGTACGAGAAACCGGAGCAGCCGCCGGGACGAACGGCGACGCGCAGCGCCAGATCCTCGGCGCCCTCGGCGTCGAGCAGCTGGCGGACCTTGACGGCGGCGGGGTCGGTGAGTGTGATCATGTCGGTTCCTCCTGAGATATCGGATCCAGTACCTTGCGATTTTAGCGGGCCGCGACCGTGACCTGGCACGGCGTGCGGTTCGTGAGCGTGCAGAAGTCGCGGATCTCGGCGTCGCCCATCTCCGCGACGAACCCCGCGACGAGCCCGCGATGCAGCCCACAGACCAGTTCGGGGTGCTCCTGGGCGAGTTCGGCGAACGGGCAGTGGGCGAACGCCACCACCGCATCGGCGTCGTCGTCGAGCGCCGAGTGGTGCGAATCGGACGGCGGATACTGCGGATCGGTCACGAGCGGGTCGAAACCCAGTTGGTCCAGATCGGACACGAGCGCTTCGAGGGTCGACGGGGCGTTCGTGTAGGGGCGCGCTCGGCGGCGGCCCTCCTCGGCTCCCACCGCTTCGGCGTCGTCTCCGCTCGCGTGCAGCCGCTTGGCCATCGACAGCACCATGCGAGCGAGCACCGGGATCGACGGCGGTTCGAGGCCGAGCGACGGCGCATCGGCAGCAATGGAGTATCGGTGCTGGGGCCGGCCGACATCACCGCGGCCACCGACCTCGACGGCCAACAGCCCTGCATCGCGCATCCGTTCCAGGTGCGGCCGCACGGTGTTGGCGTGCAACTTGAGCGATTCCGCGATGTCGGCGGTGGCGAGCGGATGCGGCGATCGGGCCAGTTCGAGGTAGATCGCGTACCGCGTGTTGTCACCGAGTGCCTTGAGCACGTCGAGATTCACGGTCGGTTCGGTCACAGCCCGAGATTACACGGGATTTCCCGGAGAAATCACCCGTCCGACAACGTCGGGGGGTCAGAGCCCGTCGTAGTCGTCGTCGCCGGGGAGCGAAACCCCCACGATGTTGCCGTCGGCGTCGGTCCGGACCTTCGGCAACGTCGTCGGCGGGTCGACGATCGCCGCACCGGCGGCCACGACGTCATCGGCCGACGAGAAACCGTCCAACCAGCGGAGGTTCTTGACCGTCGGCGGCATCATCATCAGCTCTCCGGCCTCGAGCATGTCGAGCGCCCGTCGGGGGCGTATCCAGCTGCTCTCGACGGTCTCCTTGTCGTCGTGCAGGCCCTCCTGATTGGCCGGCGCCTCGGTCACGAAGAAGCGGGTGTCGAACCGTCGCTGCTCTCCCACGGGCGTGATCCAGTGGTCGACGTACTGCGTCGTGGACAGGTCGAGGATCAGGTCGTCGCGTCGACACAACTCGACCATCGACAGCGATCCGTCGTGCACGGAGTGGCGATCGTCGTCGCCGATCTCGAGAGCCGACCCGTCACGCCGCTCGGCGAGCAGGATCCCCGCCTCCTCGAAACACTCCCTGATCGACGCCACCCAGTACGCGAGCCCCCCCGACTCGATCCCGAGCTGCGTCGAGGCGGCCGCGTCGTCGAGTCCCCGGCAGAAGGGCTCCAGTTCGGCCGCGTGATCGGCGTCGTCGACCTTGCCACCGGGGAACACGTACATTCCCGCTGCGAAGCTGGCGTTGCCGGTCCGTCGGAGCATGAACACCTCGATGCCCGGGTCGCCATCGGCCACATCGCGGACCAGCATCACGGTCGCCGCCGTTCGAATCGGAACGGTGGAGGGGTCGTCGTCGGCCATCTCCGCACCGTACGCGAAGTGCGTCGGTGCCGAGCAGCCCACACAGAGAATGGGTTGCCGCTGCCCGATCGCATACCGTCGGGGCCATGCTCGAAGCACCGAATCAGGCCACGGACATCGTCGATCTGCTCGAGTCCGACACCCGCATCATCGTCCCGTTGGCCAATGGGGAGCCCACCGCGGTGCTCGACGCGATCGAAGACGCCGTCGCCGCGGACATCGCGTCGGGCGGCGAACGATTCACGGCGTTGCGCGTGCACCAGATGCACGCGATCCACGATCGTCGATACCTGCACGGGGACTTCGGTCGGCGACTGCACCACATCTCGTACTTCCTGAGTCACGTCACGCGGCCACACTTCCGCAGCGGTGCCATCGGCCTCGTCCCCGCGCACTTCTCCGAGGTGTACGAGATGATGCAACATCGGACACACGACCCGATCGTGATCGCAGCGGCGTCGCCTCCCGACCGTCACGGCTACTTCAGCCTCGGGGTCTCGGCGGATTACGTCGCGAGCTTCATCGGGCGGGCCCGATTCTTCCTCGAGGTCACCGAGCACATGCCGCGCACGTTCGGACGCAACCAGCTGCACGTGTCCCAGCTGACGGGTTGGTGCCGCACCGATCGGCCACTGGTCGAGGTCGAGCCGGTCCAGCCGGACGAGATCGACCACCGGATCGCAGGCTTCGTCGCCGAGCGGATCCCGAACGGAGCGACGATCCAAACCGGGATCGGCGCGATCCCGAATGCGATCATGGCGTCGCTCGGCGACCATCGCGATCTCGGCGTCCACACCGAGTTGCTCTCCGACGGAGTCGTCGACCTGATGGAATCGGGCGTCGTCAACGGAATCCGCAAGCGCCTCAATCGCACGAAGACGGTCGGAACGTTCGCGCTCGGGACGAGGCGGTTGAACGAGTTCCTCCACGAGAACACCGCCGTCGAGTTGCACGCGGTGCGCTACGTCAACGACCCGCGGGTCATCGCCCGGGAGACCGACTTCGTGTCGATCAATGCGACGCTGTCGGTCGACTTCCTCGGCCAGTGTGCATCCGAGACGATCGACGGTCGGTACTACTCCTCCTCGGGTGGGCAGAACGACTTCGCGCGCGGCGCCATGTACTCCAGCGGTGGACAGGGCTTCGTCGTGCTCCATTCGACGACCGGTTCGGGCGCGTCGAAGATCGTGCCGCGACTCGCGGCCGGCGACGTCGTCACCACACCCAAGAACACCGTCGACAAGGTCGTGACGGAATACGGCGTGGCCGAGTTGCGCTATGCGACAGTGCGCGAGCGCACCCGTCGCCTGATCGACATCGCGCACCCCGATCACCGGGCGGACCTCACGGCCCGGGCCGAGGCGATGCACTACCTGTAGCGAGGCACCCGGGCGGCGCGTGACCGCCGGTCGCGATGCACGACGGCGATCGAGAGAGTCAGCCGGCCGAGACGGTCGACGGCGGCTCGTCGACCGACACCTCGTCGCTCCGACCGAGCACCGTGGCGTCACGGCGGTCCTGGAGGAACCCGAGGGCGCCAGCGATCGCCGCGCAGCCACCGATGATCCCGACCGCGAGCCAGTCGTTCGACAACAGCCCGCCGACGACGACACCCACCCCCACGATGCCGGCGAGCACGTCGGCGCGTTTCGCGTACACGTACGCGATCGTCGCACTCAGCAGCGAGAACATGATCACGGCCACGCCCCACTGATGGTCGTTGAGGAACGCGCTGATGTCGGCCTGGCGAACGGTCACCCAGTCGGTGATCGCATCGCCCTCCTCCTTGAGATCCACCCAGTAGAAGTACCACAGCAGGTAGAGACCCGAGATCAGGACGAATGCCGCGGCGATGCGGTCCATGTACTGCAGGCCGCGGCGCAACACCGTGAGCAGCCCGGTGTTCGCGAACGCGAGCGCCACGGTCAAGCCGCCCACCAGCACCGCCATTCCGGCGCCGTAGGCGATGCCGTTGCGGAGGCCCGTGAGCGGCCCACTGTTGCGGCTCGTGGCGAAGACCGCCGAGATGAAGAAGCCGATCGTGCAGCCGAGCGAGGCGATCGCGTAGGCAACGCCGTAGACGAACATCGACGCGACGGTCTGATCCTTCTCCCCCTGCAGGCGCTGGGGGTTCATGAACGGAAGCTTGAACCCGAACAACATCGCCGCTCCGAGGACGAGCAGCGCGATGCCGAAGAACCCCGTTGCGTACTTGGCGTTCGCCGTGAGCCAGTTCGTGAAGTAGTTGGCCAGCCCCGCCGCCACGACGAAGACCGCCATGAATCCGAGGCTCAGGGAAGCCGACACCTTGAGTGCCTTGCGGAGCGTCTCACGCTGGGTGAGCGTTCGATCGGAGCCCTGGATTCCCAGGAAGTACATGAGATAGGTGGGGAGCAGGACGAACCCGCACGGATTGACCGCGGCGAGCATCCCGGCGACGAACCAGAGACTCATGCTTCTCTCTCCAGGAGTGTGGAAACCCGCGAGCGGAGATCGTCGGCGTCGAGGACACCGGTCTGATCCACGATCTCGCCACTCGAGCTGACGAAGACGGTGTACGGGAAGAAGGTGACGCCGAGCGCCGCCTGCAACTCCGCCGCTTCGTCGCGGAGGAGTTCGTACTCCACGCCGCGTTCGCCGGCGAAGCGCTCCATCGTCGGGACGGCGTCGAGCGGGTTCACGCCGACGAAACGGACACGGTCGGACACCTCGGCGTCGACTTCCGCGAAGTCGGCCAGTTCCCGCTCGCACGGGATGCAGGTACTGAACCAGAAGTTGATCACGAGCGGCCGGTCGCCGAGCAGCGAACGACTCGACACCTCGTTGCCGTCGCCATCGACCAGCATCGCCTCCGGGAGGACGTCGCCCTCGGGAATCGGCTCGATCTGGGCCGGACCACCCTCGAGGGTCCGATCCTGGGGATCGTCGAGCACCGCGTCGACGCCGTCGCTCGAATCGGCGACGGTCCGGCTCCAGACGTACCCGCCGCCGAGACTCACGACCACCGCGACGACGAGCGACGCCGCGAGCAGCCGTGGTCGGTTGATCTTCACACCCCGCAGGGTAATGACGAGATCACCCGCGATGGCCCGCATCCCACCTGAACGTTCCGGGAACGCCGAGAAACGCCTGTTCACCGACTCGCGCGACTCGGAGTCGGGCCTTCTCCGGTGAGATGTGAGACCGGGGGGTCGTCTCACATCTCACCGGACGGGGCGGCGCGTCAGGCGACCACGCCGACCGGGCCCATCTCGTCGTAGACGATCTCGGGCCGCGGGTTCTTCGGCGGACGGCCGCACGGCCGCTTGTTGGTGACCACACGGCCGCCCGACAGCAACTCTCCGCCCCAGACGCCCCATGGCTCCTCACGTTCGAGCGCACCCGAGAGGCACTCGAAGCGGAGCGGGCACAGGGCGCACATCGCCTTGGCACGGGCGATGTCGACCACGTCGTCGGAGAAGAACAAACCGGTCAGGGTGCCGTTGCCGTCGGCGCACCGGGCGACGGGGGCGCGGGCCGCCAACGACTCGTCGGTCGATTCGTCGCCGCCCGGCGGCCGCGGACTGTCCGGCGCGAGCGGCTCACGTCCGGTGAGCTCGGCCTCGCGTGCGATCAGGTCGAGGCTGGAGATGTCGATGGTGTTCACAGTGGTGTCCTTGAAATCGGTGGAGAGGTTGCGTGGGACGACCGATGGGGTCCCGGCGGGCTGCCCGGTCGGCGTCTCATCGCCGTTCGGGGTGACGGTGTGGGTGATGGTGTGCATGGCGTGCCTTCTGTCGTCGAAACGGAATCTGTCGGAGCGGGTGGAGCGGAGATGAACGCGGGGCCGAAAACGACGAAACCGCCGGGTTCGGATGAACCCGGCGGCCTCGGAGGAGGTGATGACGATGCGTCTGCTACGTCATGCCTTCGAGGCGGCCGGGTGCGATTCGCTTGGTGGCGTACGTCGAGCCGAAGCCCGACACGTGCACGTCGCCACCAAGCCACGGATTCGTCGCGGTGGTGGCGAAGGCGGTCGCGGCGTGGGACATGGTCCCGACCGCGGTCGGGGCGTGTGTCGACGCGCAGACCTGCGACGCGGCGGACCGGACGGACTCCGTACGGGCGCGGCCGAAGGTCGGGCGGTCGATCCGTGTCGTCGTCATCGTTCGGCCTCCTTCGGAGATCTCGGTCGGGTTGCTCGCGGCGCGCCGGGGTGATTCGTTCCTCCCAGGCAAACACGTCGGCACCACCCTGGTCAAGGGAGTTTCGCGCGATTCGAGCGTTTCCTGCCCACGAGGACGCCCGGGATGTCGGCACCGGACGGTGTCAGGCGACGCGATGGGCACCCCGTCGACCACCGGCACCGGGCTCGGCTGCTTCCGGGGACGCCCGCGCCTGCGCTCGGCCTCGACCGCCACGCCGTCGCGCACGAGCGGCGATCCCCGTGCACACTTCATCAAAGGAGTCTCCCGCGGCTCGGAGCGTGACAGAGTTGGGCGATGTCGATGCCGGACGGATACGTGCCGTTGCGTGTCTCGCTGTTCCGAGCGGTGACCGCACGGCGATGACGGGGTTCGAGCTGCTCGGCGTCCGTCACGACGCCGTCGATCTCGTCGTGTTCGCGATCGGTTGGTCCCTCGGCTGGTTGTTGCTCTGGAGACCGCGACGGCTCCCGTCGGCAGGCGTCGGCGAACGCTCCCCGGTCGCGGTGATCATTCCGGCACGCGACGAGGCGCACGCGCTCCCGCATCTGCTCCGCCCTCTCGTCGAACAGCGTCGGTCGCGCGATCGCATCGTCGTCGTCGACGATCACTCGACCGACGGGACCGCGCGGGTCGCGCACGCGTTCGGAGCGGACGTGCTCACCCCCCGCCGCCACCGCCCGGGTGGCTCGGCAAGCCGAACGCGTGCTGGCACGGCGCTCGGTCGACCAGTGAGGAGATCCTCGTCTTCCTCGACGCCGACGTGCGACCCGGCCCGACGCTGCTCGACGATCTCGCCGCTCAGGTCGCCGCGGATCGGGCCACTCTCGTCTCATTGCAGCCTTGGCACCGGATGGCGACCGTCGGCGAGCAGCCGAGCATCCTGTGCAACGTGACGGCCCTGATGGCGTGTGGCGCATTCACCGTGTTCGGCGACCGCACCGCGGCCGACGTCGCGTTCGGTCCGGTGATCGCCGTCGACAGGGCGACATACGACGCCGCCGGAGGTCACGCCGCGCCCAGCGTGCGGTCGATGCACACCGAGGACATCGGCCTCGCACGTGCGGTCGGGCGCTCGAAGCTGTTCGTGGGGTCGCCGTCGACGACGACGTTCCGGATGTACCCCGACGGAATCGGGGCGCTGGTCCAGGGCTGGACTCGCAGTCTCGCCACCGGCGCGAGGTACACCCGCTGGTGGCTCGCCGTCGCCACGGTGGCGTGGGTGTGCTCGATCGCCGGAGGATGGATCGCCGCACCACTCACCTATCCGCTGATCGCTGCACAGGTCTGGGTGCTCGGCCGCCGGGCCGGCACCATCGACCCACGGGCAGCTGCGCTGTTCCCGCTCCTGGTGATCGTCCTCGCGGTCATCTTCGTCCGCAGCGCCGTCGCCGTGGTACTCCGGCGGGACGTGACGTGGAAGGGTCGCGCCGTCGACGCACGTGGCGGCTGATTGAATGGCGTCATGGACGGCACCGTCATCAGAGCCGGGTGGGGACGCAGGTTGGCGCTCGTCGGCGCGCTCACGTTCGCCGGCGCCCTCGGGGTCGGCGCAGCACCGGTTGCCGCACACGACGACATCGCGAGCTCGAACCCGCCGTCCCGGAGCACGCTGCAGGAGCCGATCTCCTCGGTCGAGATCGACTTCGGCGAGGTGATCAGCGACGACGTCGCGATGTTCCTCACCTACGATCTGGGCGACAACGAGTTCGAGGACATCGGCGGCGAAACCGTACGGACCGGCGACACGACCGCGCGACTCGACTTCGACGAGGTCGAGCGGGAGGGCACCTACTTCGTGCAGTATCTCGCCCCGGTGCCCAGCGACGGCCACGTGATCGCCGGAGCGATCTCCTTCACGTACGGCTCACCGAGCGCGGGCGGGTCGGGTGGCTTCCCGGTCGTCCCGTTCGTGGCGGGCGCGATCGTCGTCCTCGCGATCGGCGGCTGGTTCAGCTACCGCCGGATGCTCGCACCCGTCGACGACGCCGTCGACGAATCCGACGCCGCCACCACCCCGTGACCGGGGCTGGTCGGAGGGCGGTCAGAGATCGACCATGATCTTGCCGACGTTGGCGTTCGATTCCATGTACCGGTGGGCATCGGCGATGTCGTCGAACGCGAATCGTGAGTCGATCACCGGAACCAGCGCGCCCGATTCGAAGAGCGGCAACATCTCGCGGACGAAACGCTGGCAGAGATCGAGCTTGCGCTCCAGTGGCCGGGCGCGAAGCGTCGTACCGATCCACGTGATCCGTTTGACGAGCAACAGCCCCATGTTGACCGGGGCCTGAGCGCCACCCATCAGCCCGACCTGGACGATCGTCCCGTCGGCGGCGACCGCTCTGAAGTTCCGATCGGCTTCGTCGCCACCGATCACGTCGAGGATCGTGTCGACTCCGTCGGGGATCTCCGACCGCAATGTGTCGAGCCAGTCGGCGGGAGTCCGCTCGAGCACCAGATCGGCGCCCAACGCCCGGCACCGTTCGGCCTTGCCCGCTGAACAGGTGACCGCGACCCGAGCGCCGATCGCCTTGGCGATCTGGATGCCCGCGGTGCCGACCCCCGACGCACCGGCGTGGACCAGTGCCCAGCGGCCGGAGGTGAGTCCGCCCTGGACGACGAGCGCGTCCCAGGCGGTGAGGAACACTTCGGGGATCGCCGCAGCATCGGCAAGTTCGACGCGATCGGGGATCGGGAGTGCCTGACGAGCGTGCGTGACCACCTTCTGGGCGTAGCACCCCCCGGCCTCGATCCCCATCACCCGGTCACCGACCACCCACTCGACGACGTCCGCGCCGACGGCGGCGACCGTCCCGGCGTACTCCAGACCGGGGATCTCCACGTCACGGTTGCGCGGATCGGGATAGCCACCCTGGCGCTGCAGGGTGTCGGCCCGGTTCAGGGCGGTGTGCGCGACGTCGACGAGGATCTGATCGGGGCCCGGTGCCGGTTCCTCGACCTCCTCGATCGCCAGGACCTCGGGGCCCCCATGGTCTCTGAGTACGACTGCACGCATGTGCGCAAGGTACTCCGATCGTGCTCCCCTTCGCGACGCCTCAAATCACGCGCCGTCCGCAGCCGGGTCGGGACTCGGACTCCCGTTCACCGGTGCGTCCGGGATCAGCGCATCCTCCGGCCGGACGAAGACATGATCGCGGTAGTACGCGAGTTCGCGTACGGACTCACGGATGTCGTCGAGTGCGCGATGGCTTCCCTGACCGCGGGGCCGGTTGGCGTCGAGCGCCGGGTACCACCGTTTGACCAGCTCTTTCACGCTCGACACGTCGATCGACCGATAGTGGAGATAGTCCTCGATCTCGGGCAGTGCCGCGGCGAGGAAGCGCCGGTCGGTGCCGATCGAATTGCCACACAGCGGAACCGTCCGGGGTTCGGGCACGTGCTCGCGGATGAATGCGAGCGTCTGCTCACCGGCGTCGGCGAGCGAGACCGTCGATGCCTTGATCTGCTCGAGCAGTCCCGACTTGGTGTGCATGTTCACCACGAACGGATCCATGGCCGCAAGGGCCTCGTCGCCGGCGTGGACCACCAGGTCAGGACCCTCCGCCACGATGTTCAGCTCGTCGTCGGTGATCAAGGTGGCGATCTCCACGATCACGTCCGACGTGTGATCGAGTCCGGTCATTTCGAGGTCCATCCACACCAGCATCGGAGCACATGGTAGGACCCGCCGTGGTCGAACACCGGGACGGTTCCGTTCCCGAGACGACAGCGCACCCCTCGACCGTGCATGATGGCGGTGATGGCAGAGTTCGCGACGATCCTCGACACGCCGGGGGTCGAGGAGGTCTGCGAACTGCGGGGGCGGGTCGGGTTCATGGCCTACCACGGTGGCCACCTCGAATGGATGACCGATGTCATCGCCCGGCGCGCCGCGGCCGCCGCCGATGCCTCCGTCTACGCCGTGATCCAGCCGGAGGGGATGCGCGAACACTTTCCCTCCACGACCGTCGACAGCGCTCACTCCGAGGCGCTCGCCGGGTTCCTCGACCACGTCGACATCGTGATCACCGTCCACGGGTTCGGGCGTCGCGGGATGTTCGGGTCACTCCTGCTCGGCGGTCAGAACCGGGCCTTCGCGGAGCACGTGGGAGCGACACTGCGCGGCCATCTTCCCGCGTACCAGGTCGTCACCGATGTCGACGCGATCCCGAAGCAGCTGCGGGGCATGCACGACCGGAATCCGGTGAACGTGCCTCGACAACAGGGGGTGCAGATCGAGCTGCCGCCCCGGGTGCGGGGCTCGAGCAGCCCACTGTGGTGGGACTGGGAGGGCCCCGATCTCACGCCCCACACCCAGAGTCTGATCGACGGTCTCGCCCGGGCGGCCGTCTCCTGGGAGACCTGAGCCGGCGTCAGAGCGGAAGGCGGATCTCGACGATGCCGCCCGGCCCGTCGCCGAGGCCGACCGTGCCCCGGTGGGCTGCGATGATGCCCTTCGCGATCGACAAACCCAGCCCGGCCGTGCCGGTGCGCAGATCGCGGGCCTCGTCGGCACGGGTGAACGGCTCGAACGCGCGCTCGCGGAACTCGGGTGGGAACCCGGCTCCCTCGTCGATCACCCGGAGGGTGGCCGCGCCGTCGGACTGCGCGATCTGGACGAGCACGACCGAATCCGCCGGGGCGTGACGAATCGCGTTGTCGAGCAGGTTCCGCACCACGCGCCCGAGCTGTGAACCGTCGGCGTCGAGGATCACGCGATGATCGGCTTCGAGGAGCAGCTTCACCCGACGCTGTTCGGCGAGCGGTCGCACGGTCTCCATCGCCTCGTCGGCGAGCTCGGTCAGATCGAGACGGGTCCGATTCAGTTCGAACGTCCCGCTCACGATGCGGCTGTGGAGCTGCAGATCATCGACCAGCGCCGACAGCGCACGGACCTGGCGCTCCATCCCGACGAGGTACATGTCGGGATCGGGTGCGACGCCGTCGCGGATCGCCTCGACCGCGGCACGGAGGGCGGCGAGCGGCGTCCGCAGGTCGTGCGAGATCGACGACAGCATCAGTGATCGTTCCTTCTCGACCGTGTCGAGCCGGTCCACCATCACGTCGAACATCTCGGCGGCCTCGCCGAGTTCATCGTTGCGCTGAACCCCGGTCCGCGCGGTCAGATCGCCGTCCGCGACACGCATCGCTGCCGAGCAGATCCGCTTCGCGTCGCGCGCGACCGGACGGGCCAGCAACATCGCGACCATCGCCGCCCCGAGCACCGCGGGAACCAGAGCCCACATCAGGAACGTCTGGTCGTGCGCGCTGATGAACATCGTCTGCGCCGCGATCGCGATCATCAGAATCGCCACGCCGAGGACCGCGAGGTTCGCACCGAGGAACCGGCGACCGAGACGGTTCATCCCGTGCGCCCGATGCTCGAGCTCGGCCTGGTGGTGAGGGTCGGACCTGGCCATCAGTGGCTCATCCCTCGAACCGGTACCCGACTCCCCAGACCGTGGTGATCCATCGCGGCTTCTCGGGGTCGGTCTCGATCTTGTTGCGGATACGGCGGACGTGGACGGTCACCGTGGCCGGGTCCTGCCAGTCCGGCGACGACTGCCACACCTGCTCGAGCAGCTGGGCCCGGGAGAACACCTGGCGCGGCGAGTTCGCGAGGAATGCGAGGACGTCGAACTCCTTCGGCGTCATCTCGACGATCTCGCCGTCGAGGCGGACCTCACGCGCGAGCGGGTCGATCGACAGGCCGTCGAACTCGATCGGCTGCGGCGACGTCGTCTCCCGGTTGCCGGCACGGCGAAGCACGCCGTTCACACGTGCCGCCAGCTCACGCGGTGAGAACGGCTTGACGACGTAGTCGTCGGCGCCGAGCTCGAGCCCGGCGACCCGGTCGGATTCGTCGGCCCGCGCGGTCAACATGATGACCGGGATGTTGCTCGTCGAGCGGACCCGGCGGAGGATGTCGAGCCCGTTGACACCCGGAAGCATCATGTCGAGGACGACGAGGTCGGGCGGCTCGGCCTCGAGCAGTTCGAGTGCGCGTGTCCCGTCGGCGGCCTCGGCGACCTCGTGGCCGTCACGTCGCAGATAGCCGACGACGACTTCGCGTACGGTCGGCTCATCGTCGACCACCAGGACTCGGGTTCCCGTCATGTCGACCAGCCTCGCCGGTCGCGGGGGCGCATTCAACCTTCGGCGATTTCTGTTTCCGCTTTGGTTTCATCGGGGTTCCGGTCCGTCATCGCGACGAATCCCGGCAGAGGGTGACGGCAGGCGTCACGATCCCCGGGTGATGCGGGGGTGGGACGTGGGGACCGTCCGCGTCAGGGAGCGAGACGCTCGATGACCCAACCGTCGTCGTCACCACGTCGGTAGCGCAGTCGGTCGTGGAGGCGGCTGGGGCGGCCCTGCCAGAACTCCCACTCGGACGGGACCAGGAGCCAGCCACCCCAGAATCCCGGCCGGGCCACGTCGCGGCCCGCGAACTCCTCCTCGACCGCCGCCACACGTCGCTCGAGTTCGGCTCGGTCGGCGATCACCTCGCTCTGCGGCGACGCCCAGGCGCCCAGCTGACTGCCCCTCGGTCGGGTGGCGAAGTACTCGTCGGACGATTCCGCCGGGAGTCGCTCGACCGACCCACGCACTCTGACCTGACGGTGGAGATCGAGCCACGCGAACACGCCCGACGCTCGCGGGTGCGCCTCGAGTTGGCGGCTCTTCGCACCGCTGTAGTTCGTGAAGAAGGACAGCCCCTGCTCGTCGGCGCCGCGCACGAGCATCACCCGCGCATCGGGAACCCGATCGAGTCCGATCGTCCCGAGCGTCATCGCGTTCGGTTCCACCACGCCGGCGCCGAGCGCTTCGTCGTACCAGCGCTGCCACTGCACCACCGGGTCGCCATCGACATCGTCGATGTCCAACCCCGCCGTCTCGTACTGCACCCGCCGATCCCGGATCGAATCGCTCATGACGGCACACCGATCACGTCGATGCCACGCATGTACGGAAGAAGCACCTCGGGGACGGTGACCGAACCGTCCTCGTTCCGGAAGTTCTCGATGATCGCCGCCCACACCCTCGGCACGGCCAGCGCCGAGCCGTTCAACGTGTGCGCGAACTCGGTCCCCTTGAGCGGTCGGCCGTCGTCGCCGTGGCGGCGGAATCGGATTCCCGCGCGCCGGGCCTGGTAGTCGCCGAGCCAGCTGACCGACGACACCTCGAGCCACGCGTCGGCACCGGGCGCGTACACCTCGACGTCGAAGCTGCGGTGGTGGCTCTGACCCATGTCACCGGTGCAGATTTCGATCACGCGGTAGGGCAGGCCGAGTTCGGCGATGGCGCGTTCGGCTCGGGCCACCATGTCGTCGAGCAGGTCGGGTGCCTGCTCGGGAGTCGTGTACGCCATCATCTCGACCTTGTCGAACTCGTGGGCCCGCAACATCCCACGGGTGTCACGACCGGCCGAACCGGCTTCCCGTCGGTACGAAGGGCTGTACGCCATCAAACGGATCGGGAGGTCGGTGTCGTCGAGCGTCTCCTGGGCGTAGATCGAGGTCAGAGGGGCCTCCGCCGTCGGGCTCGCCCACAGGTCGTCACGCTCGATCGCATATGCATCGTCGGCGAACTTCGGCAACTGGCCCGTCGCGGTGAGCGTTGCGGTGCTGACGAGCGACGGCGCCCGGATCTCCTCGTGCACGTCGGCATTGAGGTCGAGGCCGTACTGGCACAGAGCCCGAGCCAATGTCGCGCCCGCGCCACGCTGCATGGTGAACATGGCGCCGGCGATCTTGGCCGCACGCTCGTTGTCGAGGATTCCGAGCTCCTCGGCGGCCTCCCAGTGAGGGGTTCGCTGACACTCGCGATACTCCTCGGGCACACCGATCGGTCCGATGACCACCGGGTTGTCGTCCTCGCTCGAACCCACCGGTGCCGAGGGGTGCGGAAGGTTCGGGATGCCGAGGAGCAACCGGTCGAGTACCCCCGAGACCTCGTCGTGTTCCGCCGCCAACGCCTTCTCCTCGGCGCCCAACTCCCGGCTCTCCGTCTGGAGCGACTCGGCCTCGTCGGTTGCACCGTCCCGGCGTAGCTCACCGACCCGCTTCGACAAGGTGTTGACCTTCGCCCGGATCGCATCTCGCCGGCGGGCGATGTCGAGCAGGCGAGCGTCGAGGCCGGCCGCTCGGTCGACGTCGTCGATGATCGCGGGGCGGGCGCGCTTGGACAGAGCGTCCTTGACGCCGTCGAGGTCGTTGCGCAGCAGCCGTTGGTCGATCACGGATCGCGAGGCTACTGCGACGCCGGCGGCGGCGTGGCCCCGCTTCACGCCGTCAGAAGACGTAGAGAGCGTCGAGCTGCGGGTACCCGCGGAAGGGCCGCACGAGGTTCGGGTCGGAGCAGGGCTGCTCCTGGCCGAAGTCACGTGTCCACGGCATCGGGCACGGCATCGCGCTGATGTGTGCCATCTTGCGCGAGATCCAGTCGGCGACACCCCACGATCCACGCCGGAGCTGGTGCACGCCATCCGAGGTGAACCACGAACCCGCGGCGAATCTGGTGTAGTCGTTCAGGTCCCACAGCTGCAGCTGGGGGTACCGGCCCGACGCCACGATGTTGCGCAGCTCGGCGTTCATGGTCCGATAGTTCGACACCGCCCGGTTGGTGTCCCTCGGCAGTGTGTAGCGCACGTCCTCGCGGTAGGTGATCCACGCGACCGTCCGGTACCCCTTCGCAACAGCCGCATCGAGCACCATCCGCGAATGGATCGGGAACTTGTAGTCGTAGTCGTTGTAACCCACGGCGATGATCAACACGTCGGACGGCACGGGAGTCGCAAGCGTGCCGATCTCGACGAGCGCCGTCAGCGGGCGCCGACCCTCGCGACCGCGGCACGAGGTGTCCACCAGGCGTCGACACGACTCCAGCCGGTCGTCTGCTTCGAAACCGCGCAACCCGCCGAGCGCACCGTTCCAGCGCACTCCGGCCATCGCCGAGTCACCGATGATCGTTGCTCGTCGCGGAAGCTGGTCGCGTACGGCCGGGCGTCGCGCCGAGCCACCGGTGCTCAACTCGGCGAGGTCCGGGGCCGCACCACTCGCGGCGGATGCGCCGAGGACGATCGACGTTGCGGCGACCAGCAGCGTCAGGATCCGGCGGGCCATCACGACGTGCGACTGTACACAGCGAACCGCTGCCCTTCGCGGCAGCGCGAACGCCCTCAGTCCTCGACCGGCGGGCGAGTCCCGGCGAAGGCCTTCTCGACGTCAGCGGTCGTCATCGGCGCTTCGGTCGCCTCGACGATCTCGGAGTCGGGAATCACGGTGCCGGGCCGGCGGCGGTAGTCGTGCTGGCTCTCGTATTCGACAGCGAACCGTCTGAAGAAGATGAACACGACGATCGTCCACAGGAAGATGCCACCCGCGGTCTTCATGATCGCCCCCGCGAGCTGCTGGTCGACCTGCACACTCCAGCCGAACACCCGCACCGGTATGTCATAGGTCTTGTAGACGGCGCCCTCTGCGAACGTCAGCCAGGCAGCGGGCACGGTGGGTACGACCGACATCAGGAACAGGTAGATGCACTTGCCCAGCGGCCCGATCTGGAGTTCGGGCAGCGGCCCGACGACGGGCATCCACATCAGCAGCGACAGCATCACCACGAGGAAGTGCAGTGAGTAGTGCAGCGGGCCGGAGTCGACCGAGGCGGTGACGACCTGCGGAACGTGCGTGACCATGATGATCAGGTTGAACAGCACACCGGCGATCACCGGCCGCGCCATGAACGCGACGACTCGATACAACCGACCGTCGCCGACCAGGACCCGCATCAGCCATGTGGGGGTCGCGAGCAGCGCCAGCGGCGGCAGGAAGTAGCTCAACATCATGTGCTGCAACATGTGAGCCGAGTACAGGTACTCCTCGCCGATGTCGTGGATCGGCCAGTCGGAGGCCGCCCACAGCATCAACATCGCGCCGCCGAACGCCAGCTTGTTCTTCCGCGTCACGGCCGGGTTGCCCTCGGGCACGGCCTTCGGGCCGATCACCCGCACCATGTAGACGTAGGCGCCGACGAGGAACGCCACGAGAATCCACACCTCGGGGTGCCACTGAAACGCCCACGGCTGAACGTCCGACGACGCCTGCGCGATCACGGGTTCAGCCTACGACGCCCACCGGGCGCTGTCGCCGTGGGGTGACGTGATGAGTGCCACGTCATCAGCGCCGGGTTGCCTAGTTGTCGAAGAAGCGGAACGTCAGCAACGCGACGGAGTACACGCCGACCGCCAGGAGGAGCCCCGAGTAGAACATCCACGTGAAGATCTTGTTGTCGAAGCGCAGGTGCATGAAGAAGCTGGCCACGATGAAGAACTTCACCGCCATCATGAACAACAGGAGCGGGATGAAGACAGGGCCGAGATCGATGTAGCTCGCCGCAACCTCCGCCGCCGTGATCACCGCGAGGATCGCGGCGATCACGATGTACCGGTTGTCGGTGACCTGGTCGTGCGCCCCGTGCTCACCGTCGTGGCCGGGAGCCGCATGGTGGTCGTGGAGGAGATGGTGCTCCTCGTGCTCGGTTGCGGAAGTTTCGTCGACGTCGGTCATGGCGCTCCGATCAGGCCGGGATGAGATAGACGAGCGTGAAGATGACGATCCAGATCACGTCGACGAAGTGCCAGTACAGGCCGATCATCTCGACCGTCTCGGCCTTGTCGCCGGAGATCTTGTTCTTCGCGATCATCGCCATCGTTGCGAGCAGCATGATGATGCCGACCGACACGTGCACACCGTGGAATCCGGTGAGCGTGTAGAAGCTCGACGCGAACAGGCTGTCGGTGTAGCCGAGGCCCTCGCGGTAGAACGCGGTGAACTCGTAGACCTGACCGGCCACGAAGAGGCTGCCGAGCAGTGCGGTGACGATCAGCCAACTCTTGGTGTTGCGGTCATCCTTGCGGTTGGCCGCCGAGACCGCGAGGACCATCGTGAGCGACGACATGAGGAGCACGAAGCTCGATGCCGATGTGAACGGGATGTCCCACAGCTGATCGGGACCGACATCGGCGCTGTGCCGGTTGCGGTACAGCATGTAGGTCGAGATGAGGCCGCCGAACAGCAGGCACTCCGACCCGAGGAACAGCCACATCGCGAGCTTCGTGTTGGAGAGCCCGAGCGACGTGTGATGTGCCTCGCCGTGGCCGCCGTCGGCGTGATCGCCCGCGTGCACGTCGTGTTCGTGGACGTCGGCGGCATGGTCCGCGACGATGTCGGCAGCGTCGGACACGGTCTCCTTGACGATGTCAGACATTGACCAACTCCTTGCTGGACTGCTCGCCCGCCGCGGGCGGATCGAAATCCGAATCCTCGGCGTCGGCCGGCTCGAGAGCCCAGCCGAACAGCGCGGCGATCGCAACGGCGGCCCCGAGCACGATCAGCCACGTCGTGTAGATCACGCCGTACGCCATGATCGGCACCGACACGGCCAGCACGAGGGGCCAGTAGGACGGCGCCGGCAGGTGGATGTGCGCGTCGGCGTTGCGCTCCTCCTCGGCCACCAGTTCGTCGAGCGTCGCGCGCTGCACGTACTGGTGCTCGTCACCGTCGCCGACGTCCTCGTACTTGCGGTGGAACACCTCGTCGAGCGCGTGCACGGTCGGGGTCCGGTCGAAGTTGTGCGGCTTCGGCGGACTCGTGGTCAGCCATTCGAGCGATCGCGCATCCCACGGATCGAGCGGCGCCGCAGGTTGGCGTCGGTGGATGACGAGCGCGTTGATGAAGAACAGGAGGATGCCGATGCCGAGCACGAACGTGCCGATCGTCGCGACGAGGTTCCACATGCCGAGGTTGAAGAAACCCTCACCGGCCCGGTTCTCGGTCCACCGGTACATACGACGGGGCTGACCCTGCAGGCCGATGATGTGCATCGGACCGAACGTCAGGTTCATTCCGACGATCATCAGCCAGAAGTTCCACTTGCCCCAGGTCTCGTTGAGCTGCTTGCCGAAGATCTTGGGCCACCAGTAGTAGACGCCGGCGAACAGACCGAGCACGCCTCCCCCGAAGATCACGTAGTGGAAGTGGGCGACGATGTAGTAGGTGTCGGTCTGCTGCGTGTCGGACGGGGCCACCGAGTGGGTGACGCCGGACAGACCGCCGAGCGTGAACTGCACGATCAGGCCGCAGGCGAAGAGCATCGCAGTGGTGAACTGCAGCTTGCCGCCCCACATCGTGAGCGTCCAGTTGATGATCTTCACGCCCGTGGGCACCGCGATCGCCATGGTGGCGACGGAGAAGACAGCGACCGAGACCGGTCCGAGACCGGAGGCGAACATGTGGTGCGCCCACACACCCCAGCCGACGAAACCGATGGCCGCGCCGGAGAACACGACGAAGGGGTAGCCGAAGAGTGGCTTCTTCGAGAAGACCGGGAGGACCTCGGAGACGATGCCGAACGCCGGCAGCACGATGATGTACACCTCGGGATGACCGAAGATCCAGAACAGGTGCTGCCACAGCAGCGGGTCGGCGCCCTCCTCCACGGTGAAGAACGTTGCACCGAAGGACCGCTGGAACATCAGCAGGAACAGCGCCACCGTGATGACCGGCATGGCGAACAGGAGCAGGAACTGCGTCACCATCGCCATCCACGTGAAGATCGGCATCTTCATCATCGACATTCCCGGTGCACGCATGTTGAGCACCGTGACGATCAGGTTGATCGCACCGACCAGAGAGGCGATTCCGGTGATCTGCAGGCCGAGCGCCCAGAAGTCGACACCGTTCGTCGGCGAGAACGGGGTGTCGGAGTTCGGGGCGTACATGAACCAGCCGCCGTCGGCAGCCCCGCCGAGGAACCACGACGTGTTGAGGAACAGGCCGCCGGCGACGAACAACCACAGGCTGAGCGCATTGAGCCGTGGAAAGGCGACGTCGCGGGCGCCGATCTGCAACGGGATCATGTAGTTGGCGAACGCTGCCGCCATCGGCATCACGAAGAGGAACACCATCGTCGTGGCGTGCATCGTGAACATCTGGTTGTACTTGTCGGCCGACAGGATCGTCCCGTCGGGTCCGGCGAGCTGCAGTCGGATCAGGCCGGCCTCGATGCCCCCGACCGCGAAGAAGAACATCGCGACCACGCCGTACATGATCCCGATCCGCTTGTGGTCGACCGTGAACACCCACGAGCGCCAGCCCGTGGTCTCGACCGGTCGGCGCAGGTAGCCGTACGACGAGGTCGCCGTGACCAGCTCGTCGGTGTCGACGGTTGCCGGCGATTCGGTCGCCGGGCGTTCGATGATGGCCATTGGCTATCGCTCTCCCATCACATTCGGGTCGTTCGGCGTCGTCATCACTTGCGCTCCAGCAGGTAGGCCAGGAGCTGATCGATCTGATCTTCGCTCAGCGCGAGGTAGGGCATGCCGCGGTAGAGACCGTCGGTCTCGCCCAACTTCTCGGGGTCCGCGTACATCGGCTTCTTCGCCGGCGCATTGCGCAACCACTCACGCATGTCGACCTCGGCAAAGCAATCGTCGGTGACACCTTCGAGGTATCGATCGGTGAACTCGTCCGATGGAGCGTCCCAGACGAGATCCCGACACCCGTTGCGGAGCATGTCGAAGGTGGCGCCGGCGAAGGTGTTGCGGGTCATCAAGTTGGTGAGGTTCGGGGCGGCACCCGAGTACACCTGGAGATCGGGGCGAGCGACGATCGGGTTGCCGGTGTCGTCCTCGAGACCGTCGACCTGATGGCAACGCGAACAGTTGGCGATGAAGGTCGCCTCGCCTTCGGCCGCGAGCGTGCCCTCCTCGGGTGGGGTGTACTCCTCGAGTTGGTTGTCGACCCACTCCGCGAAGCCGTCGGTGGTGAGCGCGACGACCTCCATGCGCATGTTCGCGTGGCTCAGCCCACAGAACTCGGCGCACTGGCCGGCGTAGATGCCCGGTTCGTTGGCCTGCATCCGGAGGTTGTGGACTCGGCCGGGAACCATGTCCCGTTTACCGTTCAGTCGCGGGATCCAGAACGAGTGGATGACGTCACGACTGGTGCCACGAATCAGGACGTTCATGTCGGCGGGGATGACCATCTGCCCCGACGTGACGATCGGTGCCGCGATGCCGCCCGGCATGCAGCCGTCCTGGACCGGGTAGTCGAACTCCCACCACCACTGCTGGCCGGTCACGTTGACGATGCACTCGGTGTCGTCGGTCTCGTTGAGGGCCATGATCGTGCCGACGGTGGGGATGGCCACGCCGATGAGGATCAGTGCCGGAAGGATCGTCAGAGCGATCTCGAGCGCCGGCTTGCCGTGGGTCTGCTCGGGGATCGGCTGGCCGCGGTCGCGATAGCGGAAGACGACCCATGCGACGACGCCGATCACGATCATGCCCACGGCGGCGGCGACGTAGAAAACGGGCCGGGCGAGGTCGTCGATCTTCTGGGCATTGGTGCCGTCGGGCTGGAACGTGTCCTGCGGGGCGTTCTCCGCGCACCCGGCGACGAGCACGCCGGCACCGGCGATCGCGGCGTACCTCACGGCTCGTGCACGGGACATGTTCGAGATCACGGATGCCACGCTAGTTGCCGTCTCCGAGTCGCGCCGTTTCGTTCGATCGTGATTTCCGGGCTCGATCTGATCGCTCACGGCACGATCACCTCGAGCTTGGCGGACTCGACGCCCGGCACGAAGAACCAGAAGCCGCCGGCACCATCCGGGCCGTTCGGGTTCTCCTGTCCCTCGAACGCGAAGCTCGGCTCGTGCGCCTCGACCGTCAGCAACTGGGCACTCCCCGGTTCGATCAGCGTGGTGCAGATCTGCTGACGGACCTCGACCTCGACGGTCTCGCCGCCCTTCTCGATCTCGACGGTCTGCGTACCGAGGTCGAGTGAGAGCCGGCGGCGCTCGTCGGAATCGTTCCGGAAGATGACGTTGGTCGGGTTCGAGCGGGGAATGACCATCGCGGTCGTCCCCGCCTCCTTCGGGCCCGGCACGTCGTAGTCGAGGTTGCCCGCGGCATCGACCAGGACCTGATAGGTGCTGGACTTGTTGGCGACGGTCTCGCTCGCCCCCTCGTCGGCCTCGGGGAACTCCTCCGGGCTCTCACAGATCGGTTCGGCCGGATGCTCACCCTCGGCGGCACCCTCGGCGTACTCCTCGGGATGCAGGACCGCCTCCTCCTGCCAGATCGACGTCGTCTCGAACTCCGGGATGTCCCGCTGGCCGTCGACGCCCGTGACCGCACCCGCGGCCACGACGGCGATCGCACCGACCGCCATGACGCCACCGACGGTGCCGGTCCTGATACTCGGACGATTGGCGATGATGAAACCGACGGCGACGACCACCGCTGCCGCCACGGCGAAGGCGACCACGGTGTTCGTCTTGGACAGCCAGAGCATGACGCGGCTGATGGCGTAGATGATGATGCCGACCGCGATGGTGCCACCGATCGGGTATTCGAGCGGGTTCGACAGGCGGCTGCGGACAGCGGCGTTGTGGACGCCGTCACGCGACGCGCGTTCGGCCCACGCCTGAACCGTCCACTCGGCGCCGGTTGCGAGGAGCGCGACCAGGCCGATCACGACGATCGGCTGGTAGCTGACCAGTCCGACGGCGACGACGATCGCACCGAATGCGAAGCCGAGCGGCCAGACGCTCCCACCGGGCGCGGGCTGCGCTGCGGCGGTGGTCTCGACGGGCGCCTCGTCGTCGACGAACACGTTCGAGTCACGCAGGATGACGTCGAGGACGGCCAGGCAGATCAAGCCGACCGTGGCCGAGGCGAGCCCGACGGTGCCGAGCACACCGTCCTGGCCGACTCCGTAGACGACGGTGGCCAACAGAGCGACGAGGGAGGCGCCGATGAGGAATTTCGATCCGGTGGTGAACATCAGTCGATGAATCTCACTTGGTGACGTAGACGAGGAACCAGATGGCCGTGTACACGGCCGTCATGGCGTACCAGTAGATGGCGTGGGCAATGAGAATCCCCCGCTCGCGGGTGCGACCGGCGAGATAGCGGAAGGTGGTGACGAAGCTGAACAGCAGGCCCGCCACCATCAGGGCGAAAAACATGCCCGTGATCGCGTAGAACATCGAGCCGTACTCGCCGTCCGCGACGGCGACGCCCATCTGGTTCCAGACGAACGCCTGCGCGTTGAGGATCAGGAGGGCGACGAACGCCGTCACGCCGAGCGCGAAGACCGTGTTCCCACGATCGTTTCGCTTCGAGGCCCACACCGCCCACTGGGCGAACGAGCAGAGCGCGGGAAACGCGATGAGCATCACGTTCGTCGGCACCTCGGGAACGACGATGCCACTCGGCAGCCAACTCTGCCCGACGTCGATGGCGGCGGAGCGTTTGACCGCCCAGATCCCCAACATCCCACCGGTGAGCATCGCCATGGCGACGGCAGCGAGGGTGGCCCCCACGATGATCTGGTTGCGCGGTGCCGGCGCGGCGCCGGCGGGAAGAGCTTCCATCAGCTCGCACTCCCTGTGTTCGGGTCGTTCGCGGTCTTGAGGTCGAGCAGTGGCTCCGCCGAGGTGATCATCGGGACATCGACGAAGTTCGATGCCGGAGCGGGCGACGTGGTGGCCCACTCGATCGTCTGGCCGTCGTACGGATCGTCGGTCGCGTCGGGCTCGGAGCCGAGCACCGTCGCGGTCAACAGAGCGATGAATGCGAGCACCGCCAGCGCCATCAGTCCGTGGCCGATCAGCACGAGGACGTTCCAGATCTGCAGGTCCCCGTCGTCGTAGACGAGTCCGGCGGGCTGATCGAGGAAGCCGGCGATGTAGTGCGGGAAGCTCGCCAGGACGGTGCCGGCGAGGCCGACCAGCGCGAGCGGCGCGACCTTCTTCATCCCGAGCGTGTGTCCCCAGAGCTTGGGCGCCCAGTAGGTCAGCCCGCCCATCGCGCCGAGAGCGATGCCGTACGCCACGTACACGAGCGAGGCTTCGCCGAACACGGTGTCGACGAGATCCAGATCGACGATCGGCTCGATCGCTGCGCCGACCATTCCGACGAAGATCATCGCGAACCCGAAGAAGGCGAACAGGAACCCGGGGACGACGTTCGGCCGAATGGTCTCGCCGTCGGCGTTCCGGGAGGGCTTCGCGAGGAACAGCATCATCAGGAAGAGGATCCCGGCGCCGAGCAACGGCAGGAGATGGAACATCGCCCAGGGCGCCACGTCGCCGAGCTTGGTGGAGAGGTCCTCACCGTCGGCGATCGACAACTGCGACCCCTGCCACGGGACGTCGAAGCGCAGCTGCTGGGTCACGGCGGCCAGAGCGGAGACACCGACGAGCCCCAGGCCGGTGAACACGAGGCCGCGCATCTTGGCCCGCTTGCGGAAGGTGACCGGGAGCATCTCGGCGAACAGCCCCAGCACGGGGATCGCGAACAGGAACGTCGTCGGTTGCGTGAAGATCCATCCCGCCCAGGTGACGATGCCGCGATTGCCGCCGAACGCCTCACGAGCGCCGCTGCGGTGGTCCACGAAGAGGTAGATGACCGAGCCGAGCAGGACCGGCATCACGAGCACGAGCCCGATTGCGAACACCAGCGCCGAGAACGAGAAGAAGGGCACACGCCGCATGGTCATACCCGGCGCCCGGGTCGTCAGGACGCTCGTGGCGATGCTCACGCCGACGGCCGCCAAGCCGAGTGCCATCAGTCCGAGCGCCGCCAGGAACAGGTCGACCATGTCGCTGTTGCCGCCGCCGAAACCACCGTTGTTGACCAACGAGATGATCGACAGGATGAAACCGCCGAGCCACATGTACATGCCGGCGGCGACGAGTCGTGGGAAGGCGATCGCACGAGCGCCCAACTGCAGCGGCACGATCGAGACGGCGAGGCCGGCGGCGAGCGGCAGCGCCGTGCCGAACACGAGACCCACCCGCTGACTCCCGAGCAACTGCGCCCACGAATCGCTGTCGAAGGCGGCCGCGCCACCGTCGACACGCTCGATGCCGATGATCAGGTTGGCGACGATGGTCGCGAGCAGGCCGAGAAGGCCGGCGCCGACGAACATCCGGCCGATCTTCTTGTGGTCCGTCGTAGTGAGCCAATCGACGTCGGCAGCGAGCAGCCGCCCGATGGTCGACTCACTCGCGGCGTCGGGGCTGGAATCGATGGTGGTCATGTGGTGTCGAGACTCACTTGGCTGGATCGTCCTGGGCCGGCGCGATGGTGCCGACGTCTGTCATCGTCTGCCGAGACGCGTCCCGGCATGACGGCCCGAGACTACTTGCACGCGACTGTTTCGCCAGAATTCCCTCACGATTTCACGGAGGCCGCGTGCCGCGCGACACCTCACGAGCGCGCAAGCTCCCCGGCCGTGGAACCACGGCCCGGCATCCGGGCCGGCCCATCGAATCGGAGTCGGAATCGGCGACGTCAGGAAACGCCGTGCTCGACGAACACGTCGAGCATCATCGCACCGAACAGCAGGGTGACGTAGGTGATGGAGTAGCCGAACAGTCGCATCGACGCAGCGGGCGTCGGATTCCGACCGAGCGCGATCGTGCCCCAGACGAAGATCGCGCCGAGCACCATGGCCGACACGCCGTAGATCGGCCCGAGGCCGGCGACCGGCCACAGTACGAGCGTCGCGGCGACGAGCGCCATCGTGTACAGCCTCATCTGCTTGACCACGTCGGCCATCGGCGCCACCGAAGGCAGCATCGGGACGTCGGCGGCGCTGTAGTCGTCGGCGTACTTGACGGCGAGCGCCCAGAAGTGCGGCGGGGTCCACAGGAACATCACCACGAACAGGACGAGCGGCTCCCAGCCCAACGAGTTCTGCACCGCCGACCAACCGACGAGCACGGGGACGGCGCCGGCGGCACCGCCGATCACGATGTTCTGGCGACTCGTCCGCTTGAGCCACAGGGTGTAGATCCCCACGTAGAAGGCGGCCGCGGAGAACGCGAGGACCGCCGACAGCAGGTTCGCGCCGGCCCACAGGACACCGAACGCCGCCACTTCGAGCACGATGGCGAAGACCAGCGCGTGGAGCGGCTCGATGATCCCGACCACCAACGGCCGGTTCCGCGTGCGTTCCATCAACGCGTCGATGTCCCGGTCGACGTACATGTTGATCGCGTTCGCCCCGCCGGCGGCGAGGGTGCCCCCGATGAGGGTCACGATGACGAGTCGGGCCGGGGGCCAGCCCTGCTGGGCGAGCACCATCGTGGGAATCGTCGTGATCAGCAGCAGCTCGATGATGCGCGGCTTGGTCAGCGCGACGTACGCCCCGACCACGGTCGTCGGCCTGCGGCGTGGTGCGTGCGCTGCGACTCCGCCGGGTGCCAGCCGCGACGGGACGAGAGGACGGGAGCCGACAGCCATGACCACCTCATCGTACGACGCCGCGGCAGTTCGCGGCCACCGAGCTCTGGCGATCCGCGTGAATTCGATCGGCGGCATGGTCGCCGCGCCGCGGGACCAACCCGTCCGGGTCGGTACGATCGACACCGTGCCCACGACGCTCGAACCGGTGCAGGTCGACGAGCCCGACCTGGATGAGGACACCGCCGCCGACCGCCCGTGGATCGTGCTCGTCTGGAACGACCCGATCAACCTGATGAGCTACGTCACGCACGTGTTCCAGAAGCTGTTCGGATATTCCCTGGAGAAGGCCACGGCGCTGATGCTCGACGTTCACGAGAAGGGGCGGGCCGTCGTCGCCTCGGGAACGCGGGAGGAAGCCGAGATGCACGTCTTCCGACTCCACGAGCACAGCCTCTGGGCGACCATGGAACACGACACGTGACCCGTCGCTTCAAACCGCCGATCTATGCAACGACGAAACGGGGCGCCCGGCACTGGGTGTTGAACATCGGGTCCGACGAGCGGACGATCATCGGCCGCCTGCTCACCGAACTCCGCTCGATGCTCACCGGCGACGCCGGCGATGCGTCGCCGCTGCTCCAACGGCTGTTCCCGATGGCGTACCCGGACGACGCGGAGAAGGAGGCCGAGTACCAACGGCTGATGCGCGAGGACCTGGTCGCGAGCCGCGTGTTCCAGATCGACGCGGTCGCGGAGTACCTCGCCGACGACGATGCGACCCTCGACGAGGGCCAGGTCGTCGCACTGATGCAGTCGGTCAACGCGATCCGTGTGGTGCTCGGCACCATGCTCGACGTCGGTGAGGACGACGAGGTCGGTGCCGGCCAGGTCGGCGACGAGTTCGAAGCCGAGCGCCAGCTCTACGGCTTCCTCTCCTGGTTGCTCGACTGGATCGTTCGCTCGCTCCAGAACACCTGATTTCCCGTTCACCGGTCCCACGACCCACTGATCGGACGTGACCGGACCGACCGCGACACCGAACACCCGCCCACCGCCGCGCCCGTCCCGACGGGGACCGGTCGTCCGTCGCGCCGCCGGTCGCATCCGACTAACGTTCCGTGCGAACTGGTTGGGGGTCCTGGCCGTCGTGATGACAATGCACACGAGCAGTCGTTCGGCACCGACGTCATCCGCCGCGCAGTGGAGCCCCCGATCCGCGATCGCGTCGAGCGCGCCATCGTCTCGTATCGCTGCGGTCGTCGCCGCGGTCGTCGCGCTGACGAGCACGCTCGACGTACGTGTCCCACTCGCAACGGGCGTGGTGATGACCGCGCTCGTGCCGGCGATCCTCGTCGACGTCATCGAGCGTCGCCTGCCGAACCGCCTCGTCGCCGGCGCCGCCCTGGTCGGCGTTGCGACGTTGACCGGCGAGGTGTTCGTGACGGAGATCCCGGTCGATCCCGTCGACCTCCTGGTGGGCGCTCTGGCGATGGCGGGCCCGTTGTTGCTGACTCACCTGGCGCGGCCGGCGGCTCTCGGATTCGGTGACGTCAAGGTCGCCGTGGTGATCGGCGCCGCGCTGGGCCTCGTCGCTCCGGTCGTCGGCCTCGCCGCGCTGACCATCGGCTCCGCTGGGACGGCCGTCGTCGGCATGATCCGTCGCCGCCATACCGTCGCGTTCGGACCCGGGCTGCTCGGCGGTGCGGTCATCGCTGTCGCCCTCGTCGCGTCACCGCTCGCGCCGCTCGACCGCGGCCGAGCGAGTGTCGCGATCCTCGACGCGACGTCGAACGACGTGCCGGGCTCGGGGACGGGGCAGCCGTGAGTCGTCGATCCGAGCCGGCGGCACGGGGATTTCGTCCGAACGCTCGACGCCGCAATCGGATCGCTGCCGGAGTCGCGCTCGGCGCTCTGGCGATCGGCGGCAACGTCCTGGTCTACTCATCGCTCGACGACACCACCCGCGTGGTGCAAGCCGTCGACAACATCCCGGCCGGTACCCAGGTCACCGCCGACATGTTCCGCACCGTCGACGTCGATGTCGACGAGAGTGTGCCCACCGTCGCCGACGACCAGCTCCCCGCGCTCGTCGGCCAGTACGCGCGCGTCCGCATCGTGTCGGGTCAATTGGTGGTGGGGGTTGCCTTCCAACCCGAACCGTTGGTCGACCCGGGCAAGGCGATCGTCGCCATCGAGGTCGACGCCGACCTGATGCCCACGAACGTCCGCGACCGCTCGAACCTCCAGCTCGTGGTCCTCGACGACGAGGGGGTGCCACTGACGATCCCTGCTCGGGCCGTGGAAGTACCGGTCGAGTCGGTGTCGGGCGTCGGGTCGGTGTCGCTGTCGGTGGAGGTCGACCTCGCGCAAACGCCCACCGTCGCGACGGCCGACATCGTCCGCGTGGCCCTGCTCCCTCCCGGCCCCGATGTCGAGGCGGGTGATCCTCCGGTCGCCGATCCGACCGCCGTCGTCGACACCGAACCGGCTGCGGGCGCGACACCCGCGGACGAGGAGGGATGACGTGGCGCTGATCGTCGTCGGCGGGGACGGAGCCACCACCGCGGCCCTCGCGCTCGCGGCCGGCTGGCCCGATACGCCACCCGCCGACACCGGGGCCGCCGGCCTCGATGTCGTGGTCGTCGAGGCCGATCCCTCCGGCGGCTCGCTGGCGGCATGGCTCGACATGCCGCTCAGCCCGTCGCTCTCGGCGGTGGTCACCTCGCTCCACCGGAGTTCATCGATCGGTGCGACCCGACCGACCCAGTGGTCCACGATCGATGCGATGGTCCGACGCTCGCCGGCAGGCGTGCGCTTCGTTCCCGCTCCGTTCCGGACCCGCGAGGCGCGGCGCGCCATCGGTGAGGCGGACCTCTCGCTGTTCCCACTGCTCGCCGGGCTCGACCACACTCTCGCACTGGTCGATGTCGGGCGTCTCGACTCGCTCGGACTTCCGCCGGTGGTCGAACACGCGGACGTGACCCTCATCGTCCACCGTCAGGACGCGTCCTCGGCGCCGGCAGCGACCGTCCGTCTCGAGCGGCTCGCCGAGACGACCGAGGCGCTGCGCGACGCCGGCGCGACCGTCGGGCTCGCGCTCGTCGGCGAGATCCCCTTCGCTCTCGGGGAGGTCGTCGACTTCGCATCGCCGAACGGACCTGTGTACTCGCTCGCCGTCGATCCACTCAGCGCTGCCGTGCTCGCCGGGCGGACCGGTGTGTCGTCCCGCCGACTCACCCGGCTCCCGCTGATGAGATCCGCGGCACGCGCCGCGTCCGATCTCGCGCGGCGTGTCGGCCCGGTCCACGAGATCGGCGCGGTCGCGAACGGGGGCGCGGCATGACCCGGATCACCTCGGTTCGTCGGTCGACCGACGAACTCGACGAGCCGGTCCGCGAGGTGATCGGTCGCGTTGCGGACCGCCTCATCGACGCCGTCGAACGCGATGCCGGACTCGTCGAGCGTCCTGCGGGCAGCACACCCCTCGCTGTCGACGAGCGTCGCCAGCAGCTGTTGGTCGGTGCATGGATCAACGACGAGATCACCGTGGTCAACGAGGATCGGCTCCGATCGGGTCGACGGCCGCTCGACGTCGAGGCCGAGCACACGCTGCGCAGCCGCGTCGTGGCAGAGCTCACCGGCGCCGGCCCCCTCGAGCCCTACCTCAACGACACGTCGGTCGAGGAGATCGACGTCAACTCGGCCACCTCCACCTGGATCACCTACGCCGACGGGCGCAAGACGGACGTCGGAGCGTTGTGGAACTCGACCGCCGAGCTCACGGCGTTCCAGAAACGGCTGGCGCTGCGCATGCGCGGGACCGGCGAGGGGCGCCTCGACACATCGTCGCCGATGTTGACGATGCAGTCCAGCGACGGATCGCGCGTCGTCATGGTGCTGGGCGGGAACACGGAGCACGGCATCTCGACGCATCCCAGAATCGCGATTCGACGTTTCGTGGTGCATCAGGTCGGCCTCGACGGCCTGTCCCGGCTCGGCCTGTTCCCGATCGAACTGGTGGCGCAGTTGCGCGCGCTCGTGCGGTGCGGATTCACGATGTTGGTGTCGGGTCCGCCCGGAGCGGGCAAGACAACGCTGCTCACCGAACTGCTCGGCGAGGTCTCACCGCTCGAACGGATCATCACCGTCGAGAAGAACCTGCTCGAGCTGCGCCTCGAGGACGATCCACGTCATCCCGACGCGCCGGCGCTGTTCACCCGACACTCGAACGCCGAAGGCGAGGGCGAGATCACGACACGGCAGCTCGTCGAGTTGACCCGCCGCCTCAACCCCGACCGCGTCGTGGTCGGTGAACTGGTCGAGGACGAGGCCCTCGACATGCTCGACGTCGCCTCGATGTGCAAGCGCGGTTCGCTCGCGACGATCCACGCCCACACAGCCGACATCGTGCTGCAGCGGCTCGCATACTACGTGTCGAAGTCGAACACGAATCTGCCCGAGTTCGCCGTCTGGAGCCTGATCGCGCAGACCGTCGATTTCGTCGTCCACATCGACCTCGTCCGCAACGCAGCTGCGGACCAGGCAACGACACGTCGGGTCACCTCGATCATCGAAGTCGGCGGCTTGGGCGAACGCGGTGGCATCGCCAGCACCGAGGTGTGGGGACTCGACGAAACCGCCGAACTCACCCAGCTCGCACCGTTGTCCCCACGTCACCTCGACCGGCTCCACCGATCGGGGTACACCACCGATCTGTTCGCGATGCGGGGCGTCTCATGACCTCCGACACCACGTTGCTCGTCCTCTCGACGGCACTGCTCGTCCTCTCCGTCGTCGTGGTCGTCTTGCCGGTGGCGGATGCGAACACCGGGACCGCGCCGACCCCGACGAGACGGCTCGACGGCACCCGCGCCGTACGCGGCGCGTGGGCGGCCGGTTTCGGCATCGTCGTACTCTCCGTGTCCGGCTGGGTCATCCCGTCACTGGTCATCGCCGCCGCGGCGTGGTACTGGGTCGCTGCATTCCAGCGACGCGACTCGGATCGTGCGAACGACATCGAGCGGACCGATGCGCTTGCCTCGTGGATCGAGAACCTCCGCGACGTCCTGCTCGCCGGCGACCAGCCGATCGGTGCGATCGCCTCGACCGTCCCCTCGGCACCACCGGTCATCCGCCCAGCGGTGCGTCGGTTGTCCGCCGCACTCGGACATCAGGACCCCGACACCGCGTTCCGTCGCTTCGCCGACGACCTCGACGACCCTCTCGGCGACCTCATCTCGGCGGGCCTGTCGATCGCGGTGCAGCGCGGCGCTCGAACCGTCGCGGTACTGACGTCGCTCGCCGAACAGGCACGCACGGCGGCCGACCGGCGACGCATCGTCGAGGCCGAGCGGGCTCCGATCCGGCGCGAGGTGCTCATGCTCTCGTCGATCATGGGGGCGCTGGTGATGGTGCTGCTCGTTTTCGGTCGTTCGTCGTACCTCGACGCGTACGACACGAACGAGGGCCAACTGTTCCTGGGATCCGTCCTCTCCGTGTACGCAATCCTCCTCCTCCGGGTGCAGCGGTTGTCGAGGTTCCCCACGCCGAACCGCTTCTTGACATCCGCCGGCGCCCGCTCATCGACGCGCACCGGCGAGGGAGCGGTCCGATGAGAGGGACCGGAGCCGTCGTGCTCATGAGCCTGCTGCTCACCGTCGCAGGGTGGCTGGTCGTGACCGGCTGGCGCCAACCGCGCCCGACCTTGACCGTTGCGGTGCAGCGCCTCCGACGCCCACCCGTCGACCGTGCCGACGGCGTGTCCGACACCGACCTGGTCACGCGGCTCGGCGGGTACGCCATGCGCTCGGCATTCGTCCGCCGCCGGTTCGGGTCGTCCGCGGCACTGCGCATCATCGGCCGACCCGTCGTCACCCATGTGGGCTATCTCGTGGTGGCGGCGGTCGCCGGACTGGTTGTGCCGTCGCTGGTCCTGGGAGTACTCCAGGCACTCGGGGTCGTCGACCTCGCGGTGTTCGTACCGATCGGAGTGTCCGTGCTCGCGGCGGCGGTCACCCCGATCGTCGTCCACTCGGCTGCCCTCGCCGAGGCCGACGAGCGGCGTCTCGACCTGCGTCACCAGCTCTCGGCCTACCTCGACGTGATCACGATGCTGCTCGCCGGCAACACCGGACACGAAGCAGCGTTGCAGCAGGCTGCCCAAGCGGGGGATGGGCTCCTCTTCCACGAGCTCCGACGCCGAATGCGCGAAGTCGCGACCACCGGCCAGAGCCTCGTCGCGGCGCTCGCAATCGTCGCAAACGACTTCGATCTCCCCGAGTTGGATCAGGTCGCCTCGGCTGCCGCCCTCTCCTCCGCCGAGGGGTCACCGGTCGCGAAGACCCTTGCCGCCAAGTGCTCGACGCTGCGCTCGACGCTCGCCGCCGACGACGAGGCGCGGGCACGTGTCCGCAACGACAAGGTCACGCCACCCCTCGTCGGAATGGCGGTGCTGTTCATGGCTCTCCTCATCTACCCCGCTCTCAGCTTCTGACCTCCACTCGACGTCCTGTCACGCCTCGACAGGCCCAACCCAAGCAAAGGAAAACCGATGCACGACATCTCCTCGACCCTCACCGCGATCACCCACGTGATCTACGCGGGGCTCCGTTCGGTCACCCCCGATGCGCTCCTCGACGCCGACAACCGCGATCGCGGGGCAGTGTCGCTCGAACAAGCGCTCTGGTACGCGGCGGCCGCGACCGCGGTCGGCATCGTTGCGACCGTGATCTGGACCAAGATCAAGAGCGAAGCCGACAAGCCCGTCGTTCCCGGCGGGCTCTGAGCCCGGCGGCTCGGCGGACACGAGCGATGACGACGGAGCCCGGGATGTCGCCGCAGCCTCGGGGGTCGGCGCGCTTCGACGACGACCGCGGCGCGACGTCGCTGGCCGTCGCGTTGCTCACGCCGGTGTTCGTCGTGCTGCTCTTCGCCGCGGTCCAGGCCACGCTGTGGGGCCACGCCCGCACCGAGGCGCGCGTCGCTGCTCGCGACGCCGCCGCCCAGGTGGCACGATTCGATGCCGGCCCGAGCGACGCGCGGGCGTCGGCGCAGGCGCGCCTGGCCGGCTCACCGATGACGGGAGTGGAGGTGTCGATCACGACCGGCGCCGAGGTGGTCGTCGTGACGATCACGGCGACTGCACCCGGCATCATCGTCGGCACATCACGTCCGATCAGCGTGACCGAGGCCGTCCCCGTCGAACGGATCGTCCCGTGACGACACGACGGCGCGGTCTCGGTGACGGCGGCTCGGCGGATGCACTCGGCGTGGCGCTGATCGCCCCCGCCGCGCTGGCGATGGCGATCGCCGTTCTGCTGATCAGCCGGGGTGTCGACAGCCGAGCCACGGCCCAGAGCGCCGCCGAGGCCGCTGCGCAAGCGGCTGCCCAGCAACGAGACCGTGGCGCCGCCCAGGCGGCAGCGGAGCGGGTCGGAGCCGCGATGTTGACGGACTCGACCACGTGCGCCTCGCCGACCGTCCGCCTCGCGGGCGCGTTCGCCCCGGGTGGGACGATCTCTGTCACCGTCAGCTGTTCGACGTCGACTGCCGGTCTCGAACTCGTGCCGTCGACGCCCTCGGGCCCGCAGCTGTACACGGCGTTCGCGGTCATCGACCCGTTCCGGGGGATCGACCCGTGACCGGGGGACGCCACGATCGCTGCGGCCACCTCGACGTTCGCGACGACCGTGGGTCGGGCCTCGTCGCCGGAATCGCGTTCCTGTTCGCGTTCACGTTCGTCGGGCTGGTGTGGGTCGCACGGGACGTCGACCGCGGGATCTCGAACCAGTCGGCTGCGACGTCGATCGCGTTCCAGGCTGCTCGGTCGGGAGCCCAGGCTGCCCGCATCGACGACGTGCGAACCGGCGACTTCGAGGGTCTCGATCCCGTTGCGGCGCGCGCCGCTGCCGACTCCGCCGCATCGCAGCTGTTCGCGAGCTACGGCGTCGCCGGTTCCGTCGCGTCGATCGAGATCGACCTGGCTGCGAGCAAGGTGATCGTCACGGTCATGATCACCGATGGATCGAAGACGGTCACCGGCGTGGGCGCAGCCGAGGCGGTCGAGGTCTCATGAGCCACCTCGCGTGCGGGACCGCCTTTCCCCTCGTGGGACCTCAGCACCCCCTGGACGGGTGGAGTCGAACCCGGATTCGGATCGCGAAGAGAAGGGACCCGTCATGATCGCGCCGCTGAACCGCATCAGTCGCGGGCTCGCCTCGCTCGCTGCGATCGTCGGCCTGTTCCTCGTGGTCCCCGTCGTCCTCGTCACCGCGGCGCGCTCGCGGTTCGACGCGGCGAGTCCGTTGACCGGGATCGACCCCCCGTGGCGATGGGACCTCGATCGGGTCGGCGACGCCGTCTCCCGGCCGCTGCGTGACGACACCGTGGTCGACCTGCTGATCCGATCGAGTCTCACCGTCGTCTGGCTGGCACTGGCGGTGATCGCGATCACGATCGTCATCGAGTCGTTCCACATGGTTCGCCACCAGGGCCTGCCGGCACCGCACGTGCGCGGGGCCGGCTGGGCGCAGCGCATCGGGCGATGGGTCGCGATCGGTCTGCTCGCCCTGCTCCCGGTCGACTCCTTCTCGGCGACGGCCACGGCGACGGCGCTCGGCGGCGCCGGCCCGGCGGCGACGGCGCAGCGGCTCGGCGGGACGGCCGAACCGAGCGACTCTGGGCTCGGAATCGCCGGAACCGGCCCGGATGCGACGTTCGGACCCGACGCTGCCCGGGCCCCCGGGAATCGACACGTCGCGCTCGCGGCCCAGGTCGAACCCACCTCCGACGGCGGACGAGCCGACGCTCCTACTCCGCCCGCGGCACCGGCCGTGCACGTCGTGGAGCGTGGGGAATCGATCTACGCGATCGCCGCCGCCTACGCGGCCGGCGACGAGAGTCGCACGATCGAGATCGCGAACGAGATCCTCGACCTGAACCTGGGCGACGTGATGGACGACGGCCGGCGGTTCACCAACCCCGCACTGGTCCAACCCGGCTGGACGTTGACCCTGCCCGACGGCGTGAGGACGCCGAGGTCACCGGCCGTGTCCGTCGACGACACGACCGACGACGTGATCGACGACGACACGACCCCGGTGTACGGGATCCCACGCGACGGGGTCGACGAATCGGCGAACGCCGGTCACTCCACGGATGACGGACATCTCACGCACGTGGTCGCGCGGGGAGACACCCTGTCCGACATCGCCGACGAGTACCTCGGCCGTGAGCGGGACTGGCCGGAGATCTGGGAGGCGAACCGCGGCGAGGACATGGGCGACGGACGAACCTTCGACGACCCGAACCTGATCCTTCCGGGTTGGGAGATCGACATCCCGCTCGCCGACGGCGACGTCGCGATCGAGACGCCGGCCGGTGCGACAGATGCCCCACCCGTCGTGGAGCCCACGGCGGATCCCGAGTCGGTGGACGCACCGTCGGTTTCGCGCAGCATCGACGAGATCCGCGACGGTCGCCGCCCGACCGGCACCGCCGAGGACTCCGCGTCCGGTCCAGCCGGCGCTCCGGGGGCTCCCCGGCCGACCGACCCGGTCAACACACCTCCGACCACCGTCGCGGGTGTCGCCGACGCAGGTGATGTCGGTGGCGACACCGATCCACGGTCGGCGGCGCCCCGGGCGCCCTCACCGATCCGACTCGAACACGCCGCACTCCTCGCGGGAGGTGTGCTGACGCTCGTCGGTGTGCGACGCAGGCGAACGCTGCGATCGGCACTCCCACACGCCCGGCTCCCCACACCGCCCCCCGAAGTCGCTGCCATCGAGCGCCGACTGCGCACGATCGACCCCGGTGAACGCGGCGCACGGATCGACGTCGCCGTTCGCGCCGCCGCCCGCCACCTCGTCGACACCGGCGTGCAGATCGGATCGGTGCGTGTCGCGCCGGACGGCCGACTCACACTCCGACTCACCGCCGAAGCACCACTCGACGCGCCGTGGACGGGCGGCGGCGCGAACTGGACGCTTCCGGCGTCGATTCCGGTCGAACTGTTGAGCGACGATGCCCGCCGGGTCGGACAGCCGTGCCTCGCACTGGTCACGATCGGCATCGACACCGAGGGTCGCGATGTGCTCGTCGATCTCGAGGCGGCAGGTGTGACGACCGTGGAGGCCGGTGCCGACCAGGCCGACGAGATCGTTCGAGCCATCGGGTCCGGACTCGCCACGTCGCTCGACTCCGAGGTCGTCCACCTCCTGGTTGCCTCACTCGGTGCCGCGTGTCTCTTCGATCATCCCAATGCCCGCCGGCTGCCGTCGGTCGATGCGGTCATGCACGCGGCGGCGTCCCTGGTCGGGACGACGGTCGACCAGGAGCGCTCGTCGTTCGACCTCCGCGCCCGACGGACCGGGGGCGAGATGTGGGAACCCGCCGTGGCGCTGTTCTCGAGCGCCGACCGGGCGATCGAGACGATCGAACCTCCGCAACCGGGCCACGGTCTGGCGGTGGTCGCCGCGTGTTCGCCCCGAGGGACTGCCGTTGCACCGACGGGAGCGGGGGCACGCGTGATCGGTCACGCCGACCGGTGGGTCCTCGAGGCGTTCGGCGAGCGGATCGAACTGATGCCGATCGGCGTCAGCGCCGCGGACGTCGCCGACGTCAGCGAGATGCTGACGGACGCCGCCCGTCCGATCGAGGCGGAGCGACCGGTCGTGCGTGCCGAGCTGACGGCGGCCGTGGCCGATCCGCTCCGACCACGTCCCCACGACATCGTGGTCGGTCTGATGGGGGCGGTGACGGTGCACTCGACCGACGGCACGCCCGGCGAGTTCGAACGCTCCAAGACGGTCGAACTGATCGCATGGCTCGCGACCCACCGGGACCGTGCAACCCGGGCGGCAGCGCGAACCGCGCTGTGGGAGATGGACGTGCGTGACGCGACGTTCGCGAACGTCGTGTCCGAGGCACGGCGCGCGCTCGGCCGACTCGTCGAACCCCCCGCAGGCGAGGAGTGGCTCGCTCGCACGCTCAACGAGTCCCTCCCCCTCCACCAGCGGGTCGTCACCGACGCCGATCTGATCGAAGAGCGAGTCGAACATGCCCGCCTCGCACCACCCGCACATGCCATCGACGTCCTCCGACCGGCCGTCGAGATGATCCGCGACCTTCCGTTCGCCGGGACCAGCTACCTGTGGCCGGACGCCGACGGGATCACGTCGCGTCTGGTCCTGCTCGCGACGACGGCGGCCGCCGAACTGGCCGGTCATGCGTTGTCGATCGGTGACACCGAGCTGGTGTTCTGGGCCACGGGTCAGGGCATGAAAGTCCTCCCGGCCCACGAGGAACTGATCGGACTCCGGATGCGTGCACATGCCCGTGCCGGTGATCTCGCGGGTGTTCGACAGGAGTGGGAGAGCTACGAGCGCGTGATCACGGCGGATGCATGGTCGGACGGTGAGCCGGCTCCGAAACTCCTCGCCCTGCGCCGCGAGCTGCTCACCTCCAACTGACCCCGGTGGAGGTGCCCCGGGTCTCCGACCCCTCGTGAACGTTCGGGGAACACGGGCGAGAGCCGCACGGCGAAGCGGTGCGGACGCGAGAATGCCGCGATGTGGTCGCCGGATGTTCTCACACGTTCTCGCGGCCGCCTCGCTGCGGGTGCGGTGGCCGTCGGTGTCACGCTCGCCGCCTGCGGTGGTTCCGACTCGCCCGCCGGCGGCGCCCGGTCCAGCGAGCCGCTTCCCGAGGTGAACTCCGCCGACGGAGGGTCCTCGACCGCGCTCCCTGCGACGCCGACCGCTGTTGGCGCCACGTACGTGGATCTCGTCGGACCCGACGTGGCTCCCGCCTCCGAGGTCGACACGAACAGGCTCCCGAATGTCGTCGTCGACGATCTCAACAACGACCGCAAGGTGAACTTCCGCAATCTCGTGCCACAGGACCGGCCCGTCCTGTTGTGGATGTGGGCGCCGCATTGACCCACCTGTCGCCGGGAAGCTCCCGACGTCGAGCAGTTCGCTCGCGACAACGCCGATGCCCTCTTCGTGGTGGGCCTGGGAACGCAGGACACCCTCGGCGACGCCAACGACTTCCTGGACGACTTCGGCGCACGGTCGTTCACCATGCTGTGGGACGAATCGTTCCGGACCTGGCAGGAGATCGGGATCACGTCGCAGCCATCCGCTGTTCTGCTCGCTGCCGACGGGACCCCGATCACCGGGTGGATCGGTCCGTTCCCGCCGGACGAGGTGCTCCGTCTCGCGGCCGAGTCGCAAGCCGGTTGATCAGCGTGCGCCGGCCGCCGTCAGGAACAGACGCCGCCCGCCTGAGGCGTCAGGTTCCCTGCGCCGTCCATCTCCCAGTTCGACGACACGGCGCGGAGGATGCCCACGTCGATCAATGACTGTTCGAAGCGATCGACTCCGCTTCCCGTCGCCGGCACAGCGCTCGCCTTCTCCTTGACGAGATAGGCCTCGTGCGCGGTCTGGAGGGACTTGCGTTCGTTCACGCAGGCGTTCTCTGATGCCCGATCGGTCGTCCCGCGGACCGCCATGACCGTCACCGTCGCGAGGATCCCGATGACCACGATGACGATGAGCACCTCCACGAGTGTGAATCCCCGTGCGACCCGAGCGCGCACGGAACCCGTCGACCGTTCCGCCCCGTTCGAATTTCCGGATCTGGCGAGCATCATGCCCCGCTCCTTCACTGCCCGACGTCGTCGAACGGGACGCGGTGTCGTCCCGTGTCCGTTTCTTCGGGTGACCACCCCGAGACCTTGAACCCTCGTCGGACGGGTGCGACAAGCTCAAGATCCTCACAAGACGTGCCGACACAACAGGGACAACATCGGCGACGACGGCAGGTGGCCGTCCCGCTCCCGTCCGTCAGTGAGGAGTCTCGATGCACGAATCGAACAGCGCAGGCAGCGGTACGGCCCAGCGGTGGCGGACGCGTCATCTCCCACTGATCCACTACCTCGTCGACGTGGCGGTGTGGGCCGTTGCCCTTCCGCTGACGACGTTCAGTCGCTACGACTTCCAGTTCGGCCCACTGACGGCCAACGCGCTCGTCCGGGCGATCATCGTTGCCGCGCTCGCGCAGGCGACGTTCGGCATCGCCTGTGGCCTCTACACCAGGCGGTGGCGTTACGGCAGCTTCGACGAAGTGCGAGCGCTCGCCGCGTCGGTCGCCCTCACGGGACTCACGATGTCGATCGTGAACGTCGCATGGTTCATCGAAGGAGCACCGCGGTCCGTGCCACTGCTCAGCGCCGCCGTGGCGATCGCCGGAACCGTCGCCGTCCGCTCCACGTGGCGGCTCTACCAGCAGCAGCTGACCCGCCGCTCGCTCGGTGACGCTGCCCCGCTGATCGTGATCGGCGCCGGAGCCGGCGGCGAACAGATCGTGAAGGCGTTGCTGTCCGATCCTGCGTCCGCCTACATCCCCGTCGCATTCCTGGACGACGACGAGTCCCGTTCGAGGTTCTCGGTGTCCGGCGTCCGCGTCCGAGGGACGATCGCAGATCTGGCCGAGGTGGCCGGGCGCTACGGCGCACGCGACGTCCTGCTCGCGATTCCGAGTGCGGACCGCGGCGTCATCCGGTCGGTGGATGCGATCACCAGCGACCAGGGACTCCGGTTGCTCGTGCTCCCGAGTGTGCACGCCATCATCGACGGGCTGGGCGTCCGCGACATCCGTCCGGTGAGTGAGGGCGACCTGCTCGGACGCCAGCCGGCCGACATCGACAGCGAAGCCGTAGCTTCCTACGTCACCGGCAAGCGAGTGCTCGTGACCGGTGCGGGCGGCTCGATCGGCAGCGAGTTGTGCCGCCAGCTGATGCGTTTCGATCCCGACGAACTGATCTTCCTCGAGCGCGACGAGAGCGCCCTGCATTCGGTGATGCTCTCGATCCACGGCCGTGCGCTGCTCGACGATCCCAACCTCGTGCTCGCCGACATCCGCGACCGCGAACGCGTCTTCCAGGTCTTCGAGGAGCACCGACCGCACGTGGTGTTCCATGCGGCGGCGCTGAAGCATCTGCCGCTCCTGGAAGCCGCGCCCGCCGAAGGATGGAAGACCAACGTGCGCGGCACGCAGAATCTGCTCGACGCGGCCGAAGCGGTCGGCGTCGAACGGTTCGTCAACGTCAGCACCGACAAGGCGGCGAATCCCACGAGCGTCCTCGGGTACACGAAGCGACTGACCGAACGGCTCACCGCCGACACCGCGGGGCGCACGACGGGCACGTACGTGTCGGTGCGCTTCGGCAACGTGCTCGGCTCCCGCGGGTCGGTCCTCCCGGCGTTTCGCATGCAGGCCGAGCGGGGTGGACCGATCACCGTGACGCACCCGGACATCACGCGCTACTTCATGTTGGTCGAGGAGGCGGCGCTCCTGACGATCAACGCCGGCGCGATCGGACGCGACGGTGAGGTCCTCGTGCTCGACATGGGCGAACCGGTCAAGATCGCCGACGTCGCGCAACGCTTCGCCGACACGCACAAGCCGCCGCTCGAGATCGTGTTCACCGGGTTGCGGCCCGGCGAGAAACTGCACGAAGACCTGATCGCCGTCGACGAGACCGGTGGACGCCCCTTCCACCCGCTCATCACCCACGTCACGGCACCGCCGCTGTCGGCGACCGAGATCGACGGGCTCGAAGGACTCACCGGCGACCGCCTGCGCCTCGCGCTCGCCGACGTCACCCAGGTCGGGGATTCGCCGACGCACTCGACGGCGGCCGCGTCGTGATCCACCTGTCGCCACCCGACGTGGGCGAGGCAGAACGGGCCGCGTTGCTCGCGGCGTTCGACGGCGGTTGGATCGCTCCGGTCGGGCCCGAGCTCGCGGCGTTCGAACGCCAGGTCACCGAACGCACCGGGTGGACGACGGTCGCACTGAGCAGCGGAACCGCAGCGCTGCACCTCGCGCTCCTCGCCGTGGGCGTGCAGCCGGGCGACACGGTGTTCGTCTCGAGCTTCACGTTCGTCGCCACGGCCAATGCGGTCACCTACTGCGGGGCCGAACCGGTCTTCGTCGACAGCGACCGCTCGTCGTGGAACATGTCGCCGGCACTCCTCCACCGTGCGCTCCAGGACGCCGATGCCCGTGGGAAGCTGCCGACGGCCGTCGTCGTGGTCGACCTCTACGGGCAGTGTGCCGACTACGGCGCTCTGCGGCCGCTGTGCGAGCGCTACGGCGTCCCGATCGTCGAGGACTCGGCCGAAGCGCTCGGGGCCGCGTACCGGGGTCGCCCGGCAGGCACCCTCGGCGAGGTCGGCGTGTTCTCGTTCAACGGCAACAAGATCATCACCACGAGCAGCGGCGGCATGCTGCTCACACCGGACGAAGCCACCTCCGACCGGGTCCGATCACTCTCGACCCAGGCCCGTCGGCCCGTCGTGCACTACGAGCACGAGGAGACCGGATTCAACTACCGGATGAGCAATCTCCTCGCCGGTCTCGGGAGTGCGCAGCTCCAGCGTCTCGACGCGATCATCGAGCGCAAGCTCGCGATCAACGCCGCCTACCGCTGGGCCTTCGCCGACAGCGACCTCGAGTTCATGCCGGTGCCCGACTGGAGCGCGTGGAACGGATGGCTCACGTGCGTGCTGTTCCCCGACCGCGAATCGCGCGACCGGGCGATGAGCACGCTCACCGCGAACGAGATCGAATCGCGCCCGCTGTGGAAGCCGATGCATCGCCAGCCGCTCTTCGCCGGACGCGACGCCTACGTCGACGGCACGAGCGACGACCTGTTCGACCGTGGCCTCTGCCTCCCGAGCGGAGCAGGACTGAACGACGGCGACGTCCACCGGATCTCACAGCTCGTCTCGATCTCGCGCACGGCGCGAACCGGTGCGTCGCTCCAGCACGCGGTCGATCGTTGACGGGTGCAGGCCCCCGAGCGTCCCGACATGCCGGCACGTCCTGACGACCAGCGCGACGATCCCCCGAGGGTTCGCAGGGAGTCGTCGTCACTCGATGCCGGTGAACTCGGCCATCGTCGCCTCGCCGTCGGCACTCACCCCGGACCCGCTCACCACGACGCCGACCGTACGGACCATGATGCACAGATCGAGCCACAGCGATCGGTGCTCGACGTACCAGACGTCGAGTTCGAGTCGTTCGGGCCACGACACCGAGTTCCGTCCGTTCACCTGCGCCCACCCGGTCAACCCGGGGTCGACCTCGAGGCGGCGCCGCTGGCGGGGACTGTACCGATCGACGTACGCCATCGGGAGCGGGCGAGGGCCGACCAGGCTCATGTCGCCCGACAGCACGGAGAGGAACTGCGGGAGTTCGTCGAGGCTGGTGCGACGCAGCCACCGTCCGACCCGTGTGAGGCGGTCGCCGTCGGGGAGCAACGCTCCCGTGGCATCGACCTCGGCCGACATCGTCCGGAACTTGACGACCCGGATCGGGCGTGCGTCACGCCCCGCGCGTTGCTGGCGGAACAGGACGGGACGACCCATCGTGAGCAGGACGGCACATCCCAGAACCAGCCAGATCGGCGCCGTCACGGCCAGCACGAACCCGGCGAGTCCCACGTCGACGACGCGCTTGGCGGTCAGCCCCATGGGTCGTCGCCTCGGCACAGCGGCAAGTGTAAGTTGCGCCCGTGCCCGGCATGCCGCTCTTCGGCAGCCTTGCCATCGTCGGCCGCGGCGTCCACCTCGCCCGCCGCCGCACCCAGGCGCGCAGGACGCGGTCGATCGATTCGCACCCGGCGTGACGTCGGCCGACCCGTGAGTTCCGCCCGGACCGGCATCGTGCAGCGCCTCGACACCGACTCGACGATCCTGCGTCAGAGCGGCGCGAATCTCGTGGCACTGCTGCTCACGTCGATCGCCGGGATCCTCGCCGTCCGCTTGAGCGGTGCCGTGGCGTTCACCCACTACGCGCAGGCGTTGGCCGCGACGTCGATCGGACACCTCATCGTCACCCAACGACTCGAGGTCCTGCTGCTCAGCAGCGGCGCCGAGCAACGCGAGCGCGTGCTCACCGTGCTGCGCCGAGTGGCGTTCCCTGCCCTCGCCACGATCACCGCGAGCTGCATCGTCGCCTTCCTCGTCGTCGGGCCGTCGGTCCGCGCGGCCGTACTCCTGGTTATCCCGGCGGTCGTCGCGGTCCACGGTCTCACCGAGGTCCTGTCGGCGGATCGGGCAGCCCGGCGTTCCTTCGGCGCTCTCGCGGCGAACCGGATGGTCTTCGCCGTCGCTCTCGTGATCGCGATCCCGATCTCCTCGGTCGTTTCCACCACGGGCGTCGCGCTGCTGGTCGCCGACCTCGTCGCCCGGACGACCGCTCTGGTGCCACTGACCCGACGCGAGCCGCTGGACGGCGGCGACCCCGGAACGCGCACGGCGCTCGACATCGGCGAGTTCCGGCGTTCGTTCCTCCCGGCCGCTGCCGTCAGCGTCGTGTCGATCGCGTTGATCCCGCTCGTGGGTCCCGCTCTTTTCCGACCCGAACGCCTGGCGGCGCTCCTCGTGGTGTACCGCATCGCGAGTTCACTGACCGGCGCGATCGGACGGGCGGTGTCGCTCATCAGTCCGGTCACGATGGCTGCCGAACGGGGTGCGGCGATCGATCGGGAGTACCGGGCGGGGATCACGCGCGGTGCGGTCACGGCGCTTGCGATGTGTCTCGCCGGCATCGGCCTGTCGTTCACTCCGTGGCGCTCCTACGCGACGGCTGCGTTCGCCGTCGCACCGTGGCTGTTCGCGATCGGTGTCGCCCAGGTGACCGCGGCGCTGTTCGTCGCACGGCGGTGGTTCTCCTGGAGTCTGCGCATGACGCTCGTCGACACGGTGTTGACCTGCGCGGGGATCGCTCTCGGGGTCGTCGCCGGGTCGCTGACCTTCGGCGTGGGTGCGTACGGCTTCGGTGCGGTCGCCGCGGCGTTCGCATTCGCCGCTGCGGCACGTCAACGTGATGCACCAGCCAACACGGCCAATCGTGCCGCGAGCTGACGCGCCGCCGAGTCGTCGAGATACGGCTCCACCGCGGCACGACCGACCTCGTTGAGGCCGAGTTCGCGACGCGCGAAGGCGGCGGCGAGCCGGTCGAGCTCCGTCTCGATCCGATCGATGTCCCACGGCGGAACCGACACGACCCCCGGGAACTCGTACGGGAACAGCACCCAGCGTCCCCGCCCCAGCGCTTCGCGCACGGTCGCCGGGAAGGCGTCGTGCCGCGTGAGCCGCAGGTGGACGACCGTCCGGTCGAGCGTGGCGAGCATGTCGTCGGTTCGACCCCGGTACGTCAGGTTGGCGGTCGGCGCGTCCCGCTCGGACCCCCAGACCTCGAACCGCATGTCCGGCCGCCGCCGAGCGAGCTCCTCGACGACGCGCCGCCCGTAGAAGTCGGGCTTCAGCTGCGGGACGTACGCGTGGACGACGAACTCGTCGGGCAACGGAGCCACCGGTCTCCGCTCGGGGTGGGTCGTCGGGAACACCGCCGTCTCGGCCGGGAAACCGATCCGCCGGAGTTCGTCGGTCATCCACGGGGCCCCCGCCAGGTGCGTCCCTGCCCGTCGGTCGACGACGACGCCGTGACGCTCGACATCGTGGACCGTGTCGTACACGTCGGTCCCGATCCAGTACGTCACGCTGCGCTCCACGGGCACCGATCGGTTCCACGCCAGATCGAACGCCCGACCTCGAACCGTGCGGGCGTCGGGTCGCATACCGACGCGCACCACCAGGTCGGCGCGCTCGCGAGCGAGTGTGGTGACCGACCGTGGTGCGCGGACGGCGACATCCAGGTCCGACACCGACTCCAGCTCGACCTGCAGATGTCGACACCACGTGCCGACGCCGATGAGCACGATGCGCGGCCGGCCCGAGGGACGGGGGACCGCGTCGACGGGCAGCGGCGTGGTGGATCGACCAAACGTCACGCCGCCGACTGTAGGTTCCACGGGGTGGGAGCCCGAGGTTCACGTCGCCGGATCGCGGTGATCGGTGCCGGTGGCTTCGGTCGCGAGGTGCTCGACATCGTCGATGCACTGGAGGGCGTCGAGTTGGTCGGCGTGTTCGACGACGGCACACCGCACCTGGAGCTCCTGTCGTCTCGCGGCGTTCGGTTCCTCGGGGACCGACACGCACTCGAGACCCTCGAGGACGATGTCGGGGTCGTGATCGCCATCGGCAGTGGTGCCCTCCGTGCCGAACTCGGTGCCGCCGTCGAAGACGCCGGCGTCGTGGTCGACGCCCTCGAGCACCCGCTCTCGTCACGTGGCTTCGGCGTGACGCACGACGGCGGTTTGATCATGTGTGCCGGCGCCCGGATGACGACGAACGTCCGGCTCGGCCGACACGTTGATCTCCACATCAACACCTCGATCGGGCACGACGTCCGGCTGGACGACTTCGTGTCCGTCTTCCCGGGAGCGACGGTGAGCGGCAACGTGACGGTCGGTGCGCGTTCGACGATCGGAACCGGAGCGAACGTCCTTCCCGGTGTCGTCATCGGCGCGGACGCCTTCGTCGGTGCCGGTGCGGTCGTGGTGCGCGACGTCGCCCCCGGAACCGTGGTCGCCGGTGTCCCTGCCACCGAACTCCGATGAGCGACGCGGCGCTGATCGTCACGTTCGAGTCGACGTCGCGCTCGACGGCGGCCGGCAACCACGTCGAGGCCGTTCGCCGGGCGTTCGACGGTGCCGGGATCGACGTGCAGGTCGCCGGCGACGACCGATCCGGCTCGTTCGCGCGTTGGCTGATCGCGCTGTCCGGATTCGGCCGCCAGGTGTGGAGGCGCCGACTCGTCTACGTCCGCAACCACCCGATGGCGGTGGTTCCGGTGGCGCTCTCGCGGTTGCTCCGGCGAACCGTCGTCCTCGAGGTCAACGGACCCCCCGACGACATCGCCGGTGCACGCCCCGGATTGTCCCTGCTCGCCCGTCCGCTGCGCTGGAGCATGGCGGCGACTGTCCGCTTGTCCGACGGGATCGTCGTGCCGACCGAGGGCCTCGAGCGCTACGCGTCGCAGTGGTCGCACGCGCCCATCGCCGTGATCCCCGCCGGATACGACGAATCGGTCTTCCACCCCGGCGCCGGCGAGTCGACCGACGCCAGGCCGCCCATGGCGGTGTTCGTCGGCGCCGACACGAGCTGGCAAGGGCTCGACGTGATGTTGGAAGCCGTCGACCACGACGACTGGCCCGCGACCGTCCGCCTCGTGCTCGTCGGGACATTCGCCGGCGTGACGCCGCACCCACGCGTCGTGATGACCGGGCGGCTCACCCCGCAGGAGGTGGCCGCGCACGTCGCCGACGCGATGGTCGCCCTGTCTCCCAAGACGTATCGCGGTGGACGCGGCGCACAAACCGGGCAGGCACCGCTCAAGGTGTTCGAAGCGATGGGATGCGCCACACCGTGCATTGTGACCGACGTGCCGACGCAGAACGAACTGGTCACCGACTCGGGGGGCGGCACGGTCATCCCGGTCGACGACGCGCCTGCGCTGGCGGGAGCCGTCGCCGCGTACGCCGCCGACCCGGAACTCCGAGCCGCGCATTCACAGCGGGCGTTCGAGGGAGCGCAACGGTTCTCATGGACCGCGCTGGCCGTCGACACCGTCGAGTTCGTGCGGACGGTGAGCACGGCGCGATGAGGATCACCGTGGTCACGACCGTCGGTCGGACGATCGCGGCCTTCCTCGAGGACCAGATCGCCGAACTCGTCGACCGCGGACATCGCGTCACCCTCCTGTGTTCCGCAACCGACGAGTTGGCCGCGCTCCCCGAGCGCCTTCGCGTGGAGGTCGCCGAGGCACCGTGGACTCGGCCCCTCAGGACACGTTCCCTGCCGGGGGTCTTGCGCACGACCCGGTCGCTCCCGGCGCTGTGCGACGCCGACCTCGTCTACGTGCACACCGCGATCGCTGCGACGACGACCCGGCTGGCGCTCGCGACCCGGCGGGATCGTCCGATCGTCGTGTACTGCGCCCACGGGTTCGCGGGTGCCGCCGCCCGTCCGTGGTGGCGCCGCACCCCGCCCCGCCTGGTCGAGGCGATCCTGGCCCGATACACCGACGTCGTGATCGTGATGAACGACGAGGACGAGGAGTGGGTGCGGCGGCGGCGCGGTCTCCGCGTCGTCCGCGTCCCGAGCGTGGGGTTCGATCTGCCGGAACAGCGCGGGGAACGCCCTCCGGATCGCACGCCGGGCGACCCCGTCGTGCTGCTCACGATGGCGGAGCTGACGGCGCGGAAACGGATCCACCTCGCGCTCGAGGCCCTGGCCGCGCTCCCCGACCGGTACCAGCTGTGCGTCGCCGGCGGCGGTCCCGAAGAACGTGCATTGCGTCGACGCGCCGATGAACTCGGCATCACCGGTCGCGTCGACTTCATCGGCCACACCACCGACCCGATCGGAACACTGCGACGCGCCGACATCTTCGTGTCGACGAGCCAGCAGGAGGGACTCGCGCGATCCGTGCTCGAGGCGATGGCGGTCGGCGTACCCGTCGTCGGTCTCGACGCCCGCGGTGTGACCGACCTGATCGGCCGCGGTGCGGGGGTGGTGGTCACCGCGGCGGACGGCGCAGCCCTGGCCGCGGCGATCGAGGAACTGTGGAGCGACCGGGACCGACGACACAGGATCGTCGCGACCGCCGCCGAGGTGACCGACGCACACGGCCTGGACCGGGTCACACCGCTCTTCGTGTCGGCGATCGAGTCCGCACACCGGCGCCTCCATTGGAGGTGAGTCGCGCCGGGTCAGGAGTCGAGCGAATCACCCACGGCACAGACCTGTTCGAAGCCGAGGCGACAGAGCGCGATCTCGGATTCCTCGACGAGCACCCGGTCGCCCCGGTCGATGCCGACCTGGCGGACGATCTCCCACGCCGCTGGGTCGGTCGGCTGCAACGCGAGCGCTCGCCGTGCACTCGTCAGGGCGGCGTCGAGATCGCCCTCGGCACCCTGCACCTTCGCCAACTCGGTCCACCACAGCGGGCGTGTGGGTTCGAACTCGACGCTGTCGCGGGCCCGCTCGGCAGCGCGTGTGGCGTACGTCGAATCGAAGCGGGCGAACGTCGACAGGCTGGTGGCGGCGACGTTGGCCGCGATGGGATCACGCCAGTACATGTCCGCCGCTGCATCGACGGCTGCGGGGTCGCCGGCGAGCGATGCCCTGGACATCCGGATCTCGGCCGTGGCCAACCAGCCTCCGGCGATGAGCCCGACGACGGCTGCGGTCGCCCACACGCCGGAGTGCACACGGCGCGAACCGGCTGCGGGACCGGAGCCGCTCCGCCACGCGGCACCGAGCAACCCGAGCGCCAGCGGGAAGGTCATCAGGGCCGCGGGCTGCAGCAACCAGGTGATCGCGACCGCGACGACCGCGGTTGCGAGCGGCCCGCGCGAGGTCTGGATCAGCCTTGCGAACAACAGCCCGCACAGCATGAGGCCCGGGAGGCCGAGCGCGACGACGATCCCCACGATCAGGTTGTGGGCATCCCAGCCCGCGTTCTGACGTTCGAGGCCGGCGACGTAGTCGAACGACAGCTCGCCCTGGATGGCGGTCCGGAAGCGCCCGAGGCCCCAACCGAGGATCGGGCGGTCGAGGAACGCATCGATACCGGCCCGCCACATCGTCACACGGCCACCCGAGTTCGTCTGGCCGAGCCGCGAAGCCGAATCGGTGTCGGCCCCGATCGCCCGGGCGAGCAGCGAGCCGGCCAGGAAGCCACCCACCCAGACCGCCGCAGCGACTGCGATGCGCCGGCTGTGCCGGGTGGCGAGCAGGAACGCGGCGACGAGCACGACCGCCGCGAGCGCCGCTCGCGATCCGGACAACGAGAGGGCAAGCCCGAAACATCCGGCCAATGCGACGGCCGAGCGTGGCAACTCCCCGGTGTCGGCGCGGTCGGCACGCTCGAAGCTCAACACCGACGCCATCGCCATGTATCCGCCGAAGAACACGGGGTTGACGGTCAGCCCGATCGAGCGGCCGTAGAGCAGACCGAGGTTGCCGTCCTGGACCTGGAAGAGCATCTGCAGCAGACCGACCAGTGCATGGAGCCCGAACACCCAGAGCAGCAGCGTCGGGAAGATCCGCTTCCCGGACCCGGACAGCCGCCGCGCGAGGGCGTAGAGACCGAACGCCGCCGCCCAGAACACGACGCTGACGTCCTGGCCGATGAACCCCCGAAAAGCGGCGAGGAAGCCGCCGGAGGTGATCGCCGAAACCGTCGCCCAGACCAGGACCGCTGACGCGGCGATCGCGACAGGGTCGCGACGTCGGACGAGATCGCCGACGGCGACGAGACCCACGGGGAGCAGACCGACGAGGAGAATCGCACGGGGCGCCCAGAACCAGGTGAAGAAGAACGGTGTGTACGCACACGTGATCAGCACGACCACGAACATCACCAGGACGTCGAGGTTGGTCAGCCCGTGCCGGGCGAAGAACGACGTGCGACCCGGGTTCGGCGTGTCGGACTCGACGAGGGTGGAGGGGGTGCCCGGCTCCGCTGGTTCGGGCCGGTCCTCGGAAGGTTCCACCGAATGGCTGGTCATCGGAATCGAGGTCATCTTGGTCCTCTTGGCGGGTCACGGAGCGGATGCTCGAGGGGAAGGCGGGAACGACAAAGGGCGCCCCGCCGAAGCGGGACGCCCTTCATCAGATGATCAGATGATCAGGTCAGGCGCAGTCGCCGCCGGAGACAGCGGTGATGTTGCCGCTGGCGTCGGGGTTGCTCCACACGCCGGCCCGCACCGGATCCTTGATGAAGCCGCCGGTCTCGAGCTGAGCGAGCGTCGTCGGGAAGGTCTGGCTGTTCTCGACGAAGTACGCCTCGGTGGCGGTCTCGAGGGCACGCTTCTCGACGGCGCAGGCGTTCTGCTGGCCGCGATCGGTGATGCCGGACACCGCGAACACCGTGACGGTGGCGAGGATGCCGAGGATGACGATGACGATGAGGAGTTCGACGAGGGTGAATCCCTTGTCCTGGTTCTTGTTCATGATTCTGCGTTTCCTTCCGCTGTTGAATCGAGTTGATTGTTTCTCACGTTGATGCCCTCCGTGAGAAGCTCTCCCGTAGCGCAGAAGAGGTTTCGGTCGACTCCGGGCAGAGCTTGAGCGGAATCTGGAAGAAATTCGACGATCCCGCGAAACACCAGGTCATCGCCCTTGACGGGATGGTTCGGCCGCGCTCGGATGCTTGATGAATTCGTGATGTTCGGGGAAGTAGCAGGACGCGCTCAAGATGCTGTCAACGCGAGCCGATGCCTCATACATGCACGCATCGGCGTGGATGTGGAACGGATCAAATTCATCGAGAGCGGACCAGATGTTCGGCAAGACAAAAGACACAATTGATCACGACGGAACCTCCGAGGGCGACCTCACGGTCGACGACTTCTTCGGTGACGAGGCAGCGGTCGCCGAGACCGTCCGCGTCGACCACCTCCAGCAGCGCGTCATGCAGGTCGAGCAGCAGATCAACAGCCAGTTCACCTCGCTGGCGGCCTACGCACAGATCGCCCAGGAGCAGGTGGAGATGGTTCGTTCGGAGGCACTGCACGCCAACGAACGCAGCGAACAGAAGGTGATCGCACTCATCGAACGTGAACGCAACGACCGGCTCGCCGATGCGACCGGCGTCGTCGACGTGACAACCCGCCTCGACGCGCTCGACGCCCAGATCGAGGAGATCCGTCAGGGACTCCAACTGTGCCTGTCGAACCAGAAGGCACTCGCCGACGCGATCACCGATCTCTTCCAGCCGGCGAACGACACGCCGAGCCCGCCGGCCGTTGACACCGCACCCTCTGTCGACCCCCGGGTCGGGACCGGTCCTGCGATGTCGAGCATCGGCGCCTCCGGGTCGGCCTGCGAAGACGCCCGGCCGGTCGGCATCTCCGACGATGCATCGACACCCGGGGTCCTGCCCCCACCGCTGAACGCGTCGGGGAGTACCGAACAACTGGGACACCCCGACGCCTGCCGGCTCGACGGACCGATCCCGGGCCTCTCGCTCGACTGACGTCCGAGCGTCGACGCGCCGTCCGTCAGCGCGGCAGCTTGTCGAGCGCGAACCGCCGGACCGATCCCGGCAGCACGTTGATCACACCCGCGCCGATCTTGTTCTTCGCCCCCGGCACCACGACGGTGCGATTCGCGGCGATCCCCCGCAACCCGGCCTCCGCCACCTGCTCGGCGGTCTGCCAGACGAAGTCGGGGAGCTTGGACGTGTCGTAGTCGGCCCGATCCTGGAACTCGGTGCGGGTGAACCCGGGGCACAGAGCGGTCACGTGCACCCCGAACGGCGCGAGTTCCGCGTGGATCGCCTCGCTCAGCGACGTGACGAAGGCCTTCGTCGCCGCGTAGGTGGCGGTCCCCGGAGCGCCCGCGAAGCCTGCCATCGACGAGACGTTCAAGATGCCACCCCTTCCGGCGGCCGCCATCTCGACCGCGGCGACCTGGGCGAGGCGATGCAACGCCACGACGTTCACATCCACCATCGCCGCTTCGCGCTCGAGGTCGAGTTCGTGGAACAGACCCTGGTGACCGACCCCTGCATTGTTGACGAGTAGATCGATCGGCACCGATACGTCACGCAGTCGGTCCTCGACGTAGGACAATTCGGTCGGATCGGCGAGGTCGGCAACCAGGACTTCGCACGCGACGTCAACCTCCGCAGCGAGCGCGTCGAGACGCTGTTCGTCGCGTGCGACGAGCACCAGTTCCGTTCCCTCGGCTGCCAGCCGACGGGCGATCTCCTTGCCGATCCCCGACGAAGCGCCCGTCACCAACGCTCGCGTCCAATTCGCCATCCCATCAGTGTCGCGTAGCGGAGTGGGTCTGACCCACTCCGCGACGCGGGTGCCGATCAGGGTGCTACCTGACGAGTTCGGTGCGCATGCCTTCGGTGTCCCAGGTGGGATCGAGCGGGAAGCGGCCGACAGCGCGGCCGGACTGGCGGCGGGCGGTCCACAGCATGGCCGCTGCGTCGAGCATCATCTTCGGGTGCGCTCCCGGTGGGGGGGTACGGGTCACCACGTCGTCCACGCCGGGCAACTGCTGACGGATCAGCTCGAGCCGTTCTCGCCGCCCGTCTTCGTGCCACGGTGAGGTCTTGAGCTTCTCGTCGGCGTTCATCGCGGTGAACGAGACGTCTGGATGGGCGGGGACGAACCGACGGGAATGGTAGGGCTGGAGTTCGTGCGCGGCTTCGCGCAGCCAACGGAAACGACGCTTGTCGGCGGCATTCATCCACGACTCGAGCCGCGCTGCCCCCATCCCGGTGCGTTCCTCGAACGCCTGCCGGCTGGGGACACCGTAGATCGCGGCGGCGCGCGGCCAGCCCACGTACTGGCGGGCGTCGACGTCGCATGGGCGCCACGGACCGTCGGGAAAGTCCTTCAGGCCCATCGGGGCGTTGATCGCCGCGGCGTCGAAGACCGGCCGGTAGTCGAGAACGTCGAAGAGCCGCTTGACGACGAAAGCTTCCTCTGCGGCGACGGTCACCCCCGCCATCCGGGCGGGAAGCACGAGCCACCCGCCGGGGCACATCGTGACCCCGGCCAGGTTCTTGTACGGCAGTTTCTTGACCGGCATCGACGTTCGCCTCCGTTCCGAGCGGTGCGATCAGCGCTGCGCTGCCGCGAGCGGGTCGGCGAACTCGCCGCTGCCGGACGAACCGGCCTGGCCCTGCGCCATCGTGGCCTGCGCCTGCAACTGCGATCGAGCGGTGGCGAGCTGGGCCTGGATCTCCTTCGGGTAGGCGCTCGACTCCATCGCCGTCTCCAGCGAGATGAGTCCGGCGGCAACGAGGCGGGCAAGGTCCATCTCGATGGTCTGCATGCCTTCGCCCCCACCGGTCGCGATCATGTTGCGCATCTGGCGCGACTTTCCCTCACGCACGAGGTTCCTGATCGCCTCGTTGGCGATCATGATCTCGTAGCCGGCGACACGACCGCCGCCGATCGCAGGCAGGAGGCGCTGGGAGATGACTCCCTGGAGAGCTCCGGCGAGCATGATCTGGATCTGGTCCCGGCGCTCGGCCGGGAACACGTCGATGATGCGGTCGAGTGCCTGGGCGGCGTCGTTGGTGTGCAGCGTTGCGAACACGAGGTGACCGGTCTCGGCCAGTGAGAGCGAGATCTCCATCGACTCGAGGTCGCGCATCTCGCCGAGCAGCACCACGTCGGGGTCTTCACGCAGCGCGCTCTTCAGTCCCGTCTGGAACGAGCGGACGTCGGTGCCGACCTCGCGCTGGTTCACCATCGCGAGCTTGTGGTGGTGCAGGTACTCGACCGGGTCCTCGATGGTCAGGATGTGGACCGGCTTGGTCTCGTTGATCCGGTCGATCATCGCGGCGAGCGTCGTCGACTTGCCCGAACCGGTCGGACCCACGACGAGCACGATTCCGTACGGACGGTTGAGCAGCGTCGTGCAGGCCGACGGAGCACCGAGCTCTTCGAGCGAACGGACCCGGAAGGGCACGACGCGAAGGGCCAACGCATACGAGTTGCGCTGCCTGAACGCGTTGGCACGGAAGCGACCGACGCCCGGCAGTCCGAACGAGAAGTCGACCTGACTCTGCGCTTCGAGTTCTTCCTGCTGCTGATCGTCGAGCAGGGAGAAGATGATCCGGTCGATCTCGACCGACGTGAGCACCGGAACGTTCTCGAAGGCGACGAGCGTGCCGTCGCGCCGAACGGTTGCCGGTCGACCCACGGTGAGGTGGAGGTCGGACGCCCCTGATTGAACGGTCGCTGTTGCCAGCGAGAGGAGCATGGGATCGGGTTCTTGAGTGGACATGGTGGTCTAACCTCCCGCACGGGCCGGAACGAGACCGGCGTACTGGTACTGATGAGTCTTTCGCTGTTGATTCCGCTGGTGGTCGTGTTCGGCCTGTTGATCGGCTCGTTCCTGACCGTGGTGGTCGATCGGGTTCCGCGAGGCGGCAACATCAACCATCCGCCGAGCACGTGTGGGAACTGCGGGCTGCGGCTGGGGCCACTCGACCTGGTTCCCGTGGTGAGTTGGCTGGCGCTCGGCGGCAAGTGCCGTCGATGTCGCAACCCGATCGGCGTGGAGCCGATCGTGATCGAGTTGGCGAACGTCGCCATCTGGGTACTGTTCGCTCTCCGGTTCCACGACGACATGATCGAGGTACTGCCGGCCTACCTGATCTTCGGTTCGGTGCTCGTCGCGCAGAGCTGGATCGACATCGAGGAACAACGACTGCCCCGCGAGATCACCTACACCGGCATCGTGCTCGGCGGCATCGCACTGACGATCGCGGCGATCCTGCTCGGCGAACCCGAGCGGATCTGGATGGCCGCACTCGGCGCCGCCATCGCACTGGCGATCATCGGCGGGATCTATGCCGGGAGCAACGCGTACTACGGCCAGGACGTCGCGTTCGGGTTCGGCGACGTGATCCTCGCGCCGCTCCTGGGGATGTTCCTGGGTTGGCTGAACCCGGGCATCGTCGCGCCCGGCATCTTCTTCGGCTTCATCCTCGGCACGCTCGGGGCGATTCCGGCGATGATCGGCGGCAAGGCCGACGGGAAGACGATGATCCCGTTCGGGCCGTTCCTCGCGATGGGTGCCGTGATCGCGGTGTTCGTGGGACAACATTTCGTCGACCTCGTGCTCGGACGCTGACCGGGGGTCAGACGAGACCGGACCCTTCCACGTCGACCACCTGGACGACCGGTGCGGGCGGCTCGACCAGAGCCGTTTCCTCCTTGATGCCGCCGAGCACGCCGTACATCGCGGAGACGAGGGCGATGGCGACGAAGCCGACGATCACGCCGACGAAGACGATCATGATCGGCTCGAACAGCGTCGTGAACTTCTTGATCCGGCTCTCGAGCTCGCGGTCGAAGTAGATGGCCGCGATCTCGAGCTGCGCGTCCAACGTACCGGTCTCCTCACCGACCTTGAACATCTGCTTGGCAGCGCCGGGAAACAGCTCGGTCTCGATCAGCGGCCCCGAGAAGCCGCGCCCTTCGAGCATCTGTTCCCGAGCCACTTCGAGGCGCTCGACGTACACCACGTTCGACGTGGCATCGGTCGTCGTCTTGAGACCCTCGGGCAGCGGTACGCCGGCCTTGACCATCGCGCCGAGGATCCGGCAGAAGCGCTCGAGGATCGCGTAGTCGATGATGCCGCCGACGATCGGCAGCTTGAGCAGGAGGCGCTGTTTCCAGATGACGCCGGTCGGGTGCTTGGTCAGGAACAGCAGGGCGGCGACAAGAACGCCGAAGAATCCGGCGGTCACGAACCACAGGTCGGTGAAGAACCGGGAGAAGAACAGCATCATCCGCGTCGGCAGCGGGAGGTCGGCGCCGAGTTCTTCGAACAGCGGCTTGAACTGCGGCAGCACGTATCCCGCGAGCAGGAGCACGGTGCCGAACGCCATCACCATGACGACCATCGGGTACGAGAGGGCGCCGACGACCTTCGACCGGGTGTCGAGCTCACGTTCCAGGTATTCCGCCAGGCTCTCGAGTGCGGTGTCGAGCTGACCGGTCAGCTCGGCGGACTGCAGGATGCCGATGTAGTAGTTGGGGAACACCTCGGGGTGCCCGGCGGCGGCCACGGAGAGCAGGCCGCCGTTGCGGAGGTCGTCGATCAGGTTGCTGATCGCACGACGCAATGCGACGTCCTCGGTCTCGTCGCCGATCGTGACCAGCGCGTCGGTGAGCGGGATACCGGCCTTGACGAACACCGCCAGCTGACGCGTGAAGTGCATCAGCTCCTTCTTCTTCACCTTCTCCTTGGTGAGCTCGAAGTCGAGCATGCCACGCGACTCTTCGATCTTGGTCGGGAACAGGTTCTGCTCCACCAACAGCGCGCGAGCCGCGCCGATGGTCTCGGCCTTGGTCACCCCTTCGACGGGGGAACCGGTCGGATCGATTGCGGCGTAAGCGAACTTGGGCATCTCGGTGGTTCCTGTACTCGTGTTGAAGAGCGGTGGGGTTCTGTGTGTTCATCGGCGGCGCCGACGACGAACGTGAGGATTAGTTGTCAGTGGGCGAAGAGCGTGCGGACGACTTCTGGCACGGTGGTCACGTCGTCCTCGACGAGCTGCATCGCCTCGCGGAGCATGGTGCGCATGCCCTGCGCGACGGCCAGCCGGCGGAGTTCCTCGGTCGTCGCCCAGCCGACGATGAGCCGGCGGATCTCGGGCGTGATGCGGAGCAGTTCGTAGATGCCGATGCGGTCGCGGTAGCCGGTGCCCGAGCAGTAGGTGCACCCCGCGCCCTGCCAGAACTGCGTCTTCTCGCTCCCGCCGGAGTGCTGACGGAACACGGCGAGTTCCTCGGCGCCCAGCTCGTAGGGCTCCTTGCAGTTGTCGCACATCTTGCGGATCAGTCGCTGGCTGACCACGCCGACGATGGCCGACGCGACGAGGAACGCTTCGATGCCCATGTCGAGCAGGCGGTGCAGGGCGGCGACGGCGTCGGTGCCGTGCAGCGACGACAGCACGAAGTGACCGGTGAGCGCCGACTGGATCGCGATCCGAGCCGTGTCGGCGTCGCGGATCTCACCGACGAGGATGACGTCGGGGTCCTGCCGGAGGAGGGCCTTGAGGCCGGTGGCGAAGGTGAGGCCAGCCTTCTCGTTCGTCTGCACCTGGTTGATGCCGGGGAAGACGTACTCGACGGGGTCCTCGACCGTCGTGACGTTCTTGCCCCCCGAATTGATCTCGAGCAGCGTCGCGTAGAGCGTGGTGGTCTTGCCGGCACCGGTGGGTCCGGCGCAGATGACCATGCCGAACGGTGCGTGGACGAGTTTCGCGTAGGTGCTGTACGTCTCCTTCGGCATACCCAACTCGTTGAGACCGACCATCGACTTGGACTTGTCGAGGAGACGCATGACGATCTTCTCGCCGAAGACCGTTGCCACCGACGCGACGCGCACGTCGAGTTCCTTGCCGTCGACCTTCGTCGAGAACTGGCCGTCCTGCGGCGCCCGCTTCTCGACGATGTTCATCTCCGACATGATCTTGAGTCGGGACGTCAGCGCGTTGTGCGCCGACAGCGGCAGGCTGAACGCCTCGACCAACTGGCCGTCCACACGGAAACGGATCCGGAGTCGGTCGTCGAGCGGTTCGATGTGAATGTCCGATGTGCGGTCGCGCAGCGCCTGGCCGACGATCTTCGCGACGAGCTGGACGACGGGAGCCTGATCGTTGAGGTTGACCTCGGCGACCGTCTTCTCTGCCTGCTGACGCTGCTCGTCCTCGCCGGCGAACGTGGCGACGATGTCGTCGAGGTTCGACGACGTGCGGAACATCTGCTCGATGAACGACGTGACGGAGTTGTGGTCCGATGCACGCCAGACGATGCGCTGTCCGCCTGCACCGGCCTCGACGGCCTGCCGAACGCCGGCCGTGGGCGCCACCGCGTAGACGAGCAGACCCTCGGGGCTCTCGGAGATCGCGATGACCTTGTTCTCGCGGCACAGTTGCTCGGGCAGCTTCTGGACGACCTCGTCCTCGAGCTGACCCACGTTGGAGTCGGCGACGGGGACCTGGCATGCCGCACCGACCGCGTGGGCGACCTCGTTGCGTCCGACACCGTTACGGGTGATGGCGTACTCGGCGAACTTGAACAGGTCACCATTCGCGTCCTGCAGCAGCTGAGCGAGCTGCTCGGCCGTCAGGTAACCGGCCTGGACGAGGGATTGGCCCGCGGCCATGCATTCCTCGGGGTCCGCACCCACGGTGGGTGCTTCCGCGAGGGCAACACCGCCACCGCTCTCTTCGATGCCGTCGTCGGTCTTCTTGCGTCCAAGTGCCATGTGATGGTTGTTCCAGTCGTGTCAAACAGGTGCGGGTCGGCGGTCAGTGCGAGACCGGTGGCCGCAGGGAAGGGACCCCTGCGGGAGTGCCGTTGATCGTCGGTTCGGCCGTCGGCGGGGCGAGCGGGGTGTTCGCCGGCGTCTCGAGGCGGTCGATCATGGGGACGATCGGCGTCGTCGCCTCCTCGGTCGGGCGGGTCATCGCGACCGTCCGCTCGTCGGAATTCGTGCGGTTGCGCTCGGCGATGATGTCGGGATCGAGCATCAGGACGGCCCGCTCGACCTCTTCGAGACGTTCGAGCTGAACGGCGGTCTCGACGTCCATGTGCTGGTCCTGCACGGTCGTCTCGATCTCGGTGAGGCGCACCGCGGTCTGGTCGAGGTTCTCCTTGATGGTCTCCTGGAACCGGTCCATCTCGATGCGGACCAGCTCGGCCTGTCCCAGGGCGGACGACACCTTCTCCTTGATCTCGTCGATGGCGTCGGCATCGACGTTCGCGAGATCCTCGCGGATCGCTGCGAATTCCGCCTCGACCTCGGTGAAGCGGGCGTCTGCCTTCGCGATGCGGTCGTTGAGGGTGATGACGGCATCGTCCAGTCCAGCGCCGATCCGGCCGACGTGTGCATCGATGTCGGCAACGCGTTGGCCGATCTCGTCGCCGAGGCGGGTCTCGAGCCCGAGCATCCGCTCGGTGATCCGTTCCTCGCTGGCGTCCACGCGAGTGCCGACGATGTTCGACACCTCGGCCTGCTGACGGGCAGCGGTCGCGGAGACCTCGTCGATCCGCATCACGACGGTCGCGAAGCGTTCGTCGAAGCTGCCGTTGACGTCCGCGGTGATCCGTTCGAGGCGCGCATCGATCGCCGTCGTGACGGAGTTGATGTGATTCACCATCTGGCCGGCCTGCTCGTCGAACTTGCGGATGCTGTTGTCGAGCGCCCGCACATCGGTCTCGACGGCGTCCTGACGGTGCTCGATCTGCTTGAGGATGGGACGAGCGGCCGATTCGACAGCCGCGGTGATCCCGACGTTCGCCTCGTCGACGACGCGTCCGAGCCGGACGTTCATCTCGTCGTGGCGTTTCTTGGTCGCTGCGCTGAACTCGGTCAGTCGCGCCTCGAGGAGCTGCTGCAGTTCGGTCCGGTAGGTCGCGTTCGCCGCTTGCGAACGCTCCAGCGCCCCGGCGAGTGCCTGCACCTGTTGTTCGAGTTCGGCGCGAGCCGCGGAACCGGCGCTGATCTCCTCGCGGAGCTGGGCGATGTTCGTTGCGACATCACCGCTGAACCGGGTCAGCTCCTGCTGTACCGCGTTCACGATCTGGCGCTGCATCTCTTGAATTTCTTCGCTCATCGCTCTCTCCTCGGAAGCAACCAGGCGGACGGGTCGTGCCCCCGGTTCCATCCGACTGTCGTTCGGTCGTCACGGGTGTATCGACCGGCTGTCGCCGCGTCTTGAGGGATTGCTGAGAGTCACGTGACATTCAGCGGACACACCCGGATCAGCGCTGACCCAATCAGCACAAGGGCGAAATGACATTCATGTCATTCGGCGTGCCGGACCGACCGGCCGATCGGCACTACCGTGCCGTCATGCGCGTCCACCTCGTCGATGGCACCTATGAGCTGTTCCGGCAGCACTTCGGACAGGTCAGCCGCCATGCCGACAGCCATCCGCTCGCTGCCGCCGCCGGAGTCGTCGCCTCGACGCTGGCACTCGTCGCGGACGGCGCCACGCACGTGGGGATCGCGTCGGACCACACGATCGAGAGCTTCCGCAACGACCTGTACGCCGGGTACAAGGACAGCGCGGGGATGGACGAGGCGATCCTGCGCCAGATCCCCGAGATGGAGGACGCGTTGTCCGCCGCCGGATTCACCGTCTGGCCGATGATCACCCACGAGGCCGATGACGCTCTCGGCGCGGCCGCCGCGGTGGCGGACGCCGATGGTCGCGTGGACCAGGTCCTGATCGTGACGCCCGACAAGGATCTCGGCCAGTGCGTTCGGGGCGAGAGGGTCGTGCAGTTCGACCGGCGCAAGCGAGAGATCCTCGACGAGGCGGCGATCGTCGAGAAGTTCGGGATCGGTCCGAGTTCGATCCCCGACTACCTCGGGCTGGTGGGAGATTCCGCGGATGGCTTTCCCGGCCTCCCCGGGTGGGGTGCGAAGAGCGCATCGGCGGTGCTCGCCCGCTACGGCCACATCGAGGACATCCCTGCCGCAGCCGGCCAGTGGGACGTCGCCGGGCTGCGCGGGGCGGCGAAGCTCTCGGCGACACTGCAGGCGCACCTGTCCGAGGCGTACCTGTTCCGTCGCATCGCCACGGTCGACACCGCGATCGAGGTCGGGACGGTGGACGACTGGCGATGGAGCGGACCGACCGATCGATTCGCCGAGACCGCCGAACGGCTCGGGTCGCCTGAGCTCGCCGATCAGGCCCGAACCCTCGCGAGCGCTGTATCATGAGCGCCGGTGGTGACCGGGTCCTGTGCAACGGGCGCCCGTGAACCAGGTCAGGACCGGAAGGTAGCAGCCTTCATCGGCATCGCCTGTGTGCCGCAGATCGCCTGGTCACCACCACTTTCACACGCCGGTAACGTGTGGGCAGAACACCTGGAGGGGTGCGAGAGCGGCCGAATCGGCACGCTTGGAAAGCGTGTGAATGGCAACATTCCGTGGGTTCGAATCCCACCCTCTCCGCCAGGCTCCCGACATCGCGGCGGATCGTGACGGTGAGCGTCACGATCCGCCGCGATGTCGTGTTTCGGGAGCGAGGTGGGAGACTCGGACATGGCCGACGAGCACGAACGGTGGATGGGTCGCGCGCTCGTCGAGGCGCTCGCTGCGATCGACCACGATGACGTCCCCGTCGGTGCCGTCATCCTGCACGAGGGCGAGGTGATCGCTGCTCGGCACAACGAGCGCGAGCTGACCGGCGACCCCGTGGCCCATGCCGAGGTGCTCGCGCTCCGCGACGCGGCGGCGCGCCTCGGAACGTGGCGCCTCGACGAGTGCACGCTGTACGTGACACTCGAACCGTGCGCGATGTGCGCCGGCGCGATGGTGAACGCTCGACTCGGCGCGGTGGTGTTCGGCGCAACGGATCCGAAGGCCGGAGCGGTGACGAGCCACTTCGGACTGCTCGACGGCGCACCGCTCAATCACGAGGTGGCCGTCACCGCCGACGTGCGCGCCGAGGAATGCGGCGAGCTGCTCCGCAACTTCTTCCGCGCCCGTCGCTGACGGCTCAATCGTCCTTGTGGCGCAGGCTGGCGATCAGACGGCGGAGCGCGCCGCGACGTTCTGCCTCCGGTGCCGGCCGGTCCTCGACGGACTCTGCCGGGGCCTGGCCCGGGACGGGTCGCGACCCGTCGGGTGTCGACTCGCCCGCGGTCCGTGCCGCCATCGCGGCTCGCGCGTAGACAGCTTCGGCACGCATGTCGGGCGTCGGAGGGGCGAAGCCCCGGGGAGCGGGGACCGCCGTCGGGGCGCCCATGACGGTGGGCCTCGATGCAGAAGGCTCCGGGAGGTGCAGCTCGGGCAGGGTGACCGGAGCGACCGCCAACTCCGGAACGCTCGCCGGGCCCGCGGATGCGTTCTCGATCGCCTCGAGGGCCCGCTTGACTGCAGCGGCCACGTCGTCGGGCACGGCCGCGTCGGGATCGGGCAGCGAGTCGACCTCGAGCGGGGCAATCGAGAACGACGGCGCTGCGGGGCCAGGCGCTGGGAGCGACGCAGGAATGGTCGGTGGCGGCAGCGAGTCGTCCGCGGCGATCGTCTCCTCGGCGGTTCCGTCCGGCCAGCGGATCTGGAATTCGCTGACCGATGCGATGTCGTCGCCGCCCTCGTCCGTCGATCTTCCCGTGTCGTCGCGGTCGGGCGTGGCGTCGACCGCCCGGATCGCACCTGTCGGATCGGGCTCCGACCGCTCGATCCCGACCGGGGTGACCGCGTGAAGTGCGGGAAGCTCGTCGACGACCGAACGGTCCACTTGGGCGACCGCGCTGACGGGGCGATGGCTGCCGGCCGGGTCGGTCAGGCTGACGAACCAGCGATGGATTCCGGTCGGGTGGTGCCGATACGCGCTGATGCTGACGCTGGCGGTCGCACGATTCGCGAGCTCCCGGACGATCGCCTCGCTCCGCGACTCCATCACGACCATCACCGCATCGCGGTCGATCGAAGGCTCGCGATCGAACAGTCGACCGAGGTGGTCGACGTCTCCGACGCGCACCATGCCGCGCTCGAGTTGATCGGCCCGCACGACACCGAGGTCGCGCAGCACCTGGCTGATCGACGGGTCGCCGTCGCGTTCCGCGTGATACACGGTTCCGCCGTCGAGGTAGAGGCGCACACGCGGGTCGGTGGAGAAGGAGATCTCTCCGGTGTAGGCATGGAAGCGGGCCACGTCGAGCGACGTCGACGCCGGTCGCGGCACGGCCTCGGTCGACAGTGCGTACTCCGCGAAGGAACCGTACTGTTCCGCCACCGAGACGGCAGGGGGGCTCGCGGGAAGCCCGGTGCTCAGCGGATCACGCGACATGTCCCGCCTGCTCCCTCATCGGTGCTCCGACGGAGTCGAGCGCGTCGAGCATCGTGAGCAGGATCTCGACGATCACGTCGCGCCCGGACGCGGGGCTGATGAGCTGACACGGGATCACCGGCTCGCCGGCGAGCGCTCCGAGCGACCGCGCGACGCGCTCGGCGACGTGCTGGTCGCTGCAGCGATTCACGGCGATCACGGCGGGGACGCGGAGATCGGAGAGCAACGAGCGGAGCTCGACACCGGCCGCGGCGTGGGTCTGGCGGGCTTCGGCGTCGACGACGAACGCGACGACATCGACGTCGCCCTTCAAGATGTTCGTCATGAACCGGAACCGCGGCTGGCCGGGCGTTCCGAACAGCAGCAGACTGATCCCCTCGTCGGGGAGCTGATAGGTCCCGAAGTCCATGGCCACCGTGGTGTGCGACTTGACGTCGGACTCGTCCCCGCTGGTGACCACGTCGGTCGACACGACATCGGTCTGCGACACCGACTGGATCAGTGAGGTCTTGCCTGCCGCGAACGGTCCGGTGACGAGGATCTTGAACGTGTGGTGGATCGAAGGGCCCGCAGGCCCGGCCTCGTGCCGATCGCCGTGATGCCGAGACGTTGGCGGGTCCGCGTGCGGTTCGGACGGTTCGACGAGTGGACACGTGGCGGACCCCCGAGCGGCGAACCCCGACTCCACCGACGGATCGGGGTCGTGGACCGTCTTCATCGTTGCTCCGCGAGCAACGACGCGCGGGACCGGACGAAGCGCCGCAGTCGCGTCTGATCCACGGTCGACTCCGTCAGCATCGCCAGGACGCGGGCATCGCCGATCGGCCACAGCAGCAGCAGGCCCCCGTCGTGGTCGACGACGAGCTGTCGGAGCTGTTCGCCGCCGCCCATACGGACGAGTTGGTGGGCGAGGCCGATGGCCGCCGCGAGCATCGCGGCATGTGCCGCCTCGTTCGGCATCGACTCGCTCTGTGCGAGTGCGAACCCGTCGACGGAGGCGAGCAGTGCGCCTCGCGCGCCGACGATGACCTCGGTCATCTCGTCGAGAGCTTCGGCGGCGGTGGTCGGGGCGGGCCGCTCGACGCCGATCGGCGGGGGCGGGGGCGGGGGCGGAGCGAACGGCCTGCCGACGGCGGCCGGGGGCGCGGTCCACGTCGAGGCGGCACCGGTGCCGTGCGATGTCGGGGTGCTGATGCGATCGGTGGTCATGTCGTGCCGGGAAGCGTGTTCCGGCCCTCGGCGTGCTGCCGGTTGGGTCTCGACCACTTCCATACCCGGTTCATCGGTCACGGACCGACGCTCCTTGAGCGAACACCCTCGGCTGCGGGCGCGGGCGTGGGACGGCCGATTTCTCGCTAGCCTCGATCGAGGAAGGCTGCCAGAGCGGACGAATGGGACGGCCTCGAAAGCCGTTGAAGTCTTCGGGCTTCCGTGGGTTCGAATCCCACGCCTTCCGCCAGTACGTCCACGGGCGTCCATGGAGATCCACGAAAAACCTCCTGAGCAGGTGAAACGTGATTCGAGATCCACGGACGCCCGTCGTCGTCTTCGGTGCGTTGGTCTCACGGTTGAGGACCTGAGCGGATAGGCGGTCAATCGGTCGAGTAGCGGTCGCGTCAGGCGAAGAGTTTCACGACGATGAGAATCGTCGTGGCGAGGCAGAGCGCGGCGTGGCGGTGGTGAGTCCGTCGGTCGGTGTTGCGGCGGAGTTGGCCGAAGTTCGACAGCCAGCTGTTGGTGGCCTCGACGGTCCATCGCAGACCGAGCCGCATCGGCATCGGCTTGTCCTCTTCGCCTGGTCGTCGGCGGCGTTGGATGATGAGATCGTCGAGACCCGCAGCGTTCAGTTTCCGCCGGATCTTGGGGTAGTCGTGGCCGCGGTCAAGGTGCATCGTGTCCGCCTGGTGGTTGGACCACGTCGCCCGACATCGGGTCCGGCCGACTTCGCTCGCCACCTACCGCAAGCATGCATCGGTATCGACGGCAAGCTCGGGCCGGTTCCTGTCTGCGAACTGCGCGCCGAGCAGGTGACGACCTTCGTCTCGGATCTGCTGGATGAGGGGTCCGCATCACGGGCGAAGAACGTTCGGACGCCGCTCGTTCAGATCATTGAGCAAGGCGTCGGGTTCGGGTTGGCCACGCAGAACGTCGCGCGCAAGGTCGAAGCTCCCAAGGCGGCGCCGAAGCCGCGTCGCACGATGACCACGAATCCAGGTCGGGTACATCACTATGCTTCGTCCAGTAGGACATCCCGAAAGGACTCATCACATGACTGCTGCGGTACCCACCCGGCGCCCAGGCGTCGTCACCTTCATCGGCATCATCCTGTACATCCAGGGCTTCCTTGCCGCAGTCGCAGCGGTCTCCATGCTGATCTGGCGCAACGACATCCTGGACTACCTCGAGAAGGAAGGGTCACCGCTCGCCGACGGCGCATTCACCGGCACGATCATCGCCGAAGCGATCCTCGCCGTCCTGCTGATCCTCGTTGCCAACGGTCTGATGCGAGGCAGCAGTGGCTACCGGTTGTTCGTCGCCATCGCTCAGTGCATCGCGATGGGCATGGCCATCTACATCCTCATTGCCCATCACACCGGCGGCTACGTGTACCGCGCCGTGTTCTCGCTGTTCGTCGGAGTCTTCGTCCTGTGGGCGCTCTACGGCAACGACGAGTCGGATCGGTACTTCGAAACCAACGGCTGAGACACCACCGCTCGAGCACATCAACGACGACGTGCGAGCGCGCCGGCAACTATCGTCCGGCTCCGCGAAGATCGACCACGAATCGCCCTTGTTCCTTCTGGACACGGCGGTTGCCTCGCCGATCGCCGTGATCATTGTGTACCGGCTGTTCAACGATGGTGAGATCGACTGGTTCATGGTTGTGCTTCTTGCTGCCGCCGCAGTCCTCGGCGTGCTGATCGCCAGCCGGATTCGACGACGGCGCGCCTGACCGCGACGTCGACACGAGCACCACCCGACGACCGGCGAACTGCGAAGATCTGGCGCCGGAGTGGCCGTCACGCAATCCCGGTCACTGGCGGCGGCTGAATGCGTGGGCCGGCGGATGGGATGTCGAGGTGCGGTCTGGACCGTCCTCCGGCGCCTCTACCGGCAGTTCGGGGATCTGCGCATGAGCGGCCTCATCAGGGTCCGCTCACGGTACGACCCGATTCTGGACGTTGTGACTAGTGGACCACTATGCGTGGTCCCAGGTTTCGGCGATCTTTGCCAGGGCTTCGTCGGAGGTGATGGTGAACTCGACGTTGCCGCACGAGAGGCAGACCGTGCTGTCCATCGCGACCGAGGCGTTCCGCCCTCTGCCCAGTGGCAGCTGGTTCATCCCGTAGGCGCCGCCGTTGTCCTGCTTCGTCCGCAGGTCCTCACTGCCGCACTTTGCGCACTTGGCCAATTTCGACTCCTTCACCGTGTTGGTCGGCCGGGAAGGCGGGACCGTAGCAGGAGTTCCCCGATGCCGGCGTCCGACCTGCCGCGTCGCTCGAGCAGCGCTTGCCCAGCCGACACCGGCACTCTGTGTCAGAGTTCTTGGAGCGACCGGTTGTCAGCAGGGTGGATCACAGTCCGGGTTCGTCCAGCGCCTGCTGCAGCAGCGTGAGGCGTTCGGCAAACCCGATCGGCACCTCCGATCCTGCGACCGCAGGAGAGCGCGACATGTGCGAAGCCTTCACGGCGATCGCCGACGTCCCGAAGCGGTGTTGCCACTGACACGGTGCTTGGATGCGGTGGATGACCAACACCCGCCGCGACATGAACAGCCAACGGGACCTCCTCCGTGAGGATTGGCGGTCCCTCAAGTCGTCTACGGCCGCTCGGACCGGTTCGAGGCGTCGTAGGCGATCTCTCCGCTGAGGTTGATCTCGGTGTAGGGCGTCTCCGTCTCAGTCTGGGGGATGTGTGTCACCGCGTTCCCGACCCCCGACCCGGTAGCGCCCTCGAACCGACCGGTTCCCGAGTCGACGACCCACTCGGTGATCGTCCAGGGCGCAGTCGCAGAACCTGGGACGAACAGACCGGTGGCCTGGTGAGCGATGACCAGCTCGTCACCGTTGGCCGCGGTGAAGGTCATCGTGCCGGCGATTTCGAGCCGGAGATCGTCTTCCGGATACCACGTGGTGCAGTTGGCGAGCTCGAAGTCAACCTTGCCGAGGTGCGCGAGATTTCCGGTTCCAGAGCTCTCGAAACGCCAGGGCACCGCCGGCGGCGGCTGGGCAGGGCACCCGGGGTTCTCGAAGTCCGGGCCCGGATCGAGCCCGACGATGGAGCCCCGGAAGGGAACCGCATGGTCAGGCTGGCCACGAGTTGCCGAGGCGGTGGAAGCACCGAGGACCACCATCAACAAAGCGAGCGCGATCACACGAAGCGTCTTGGTCATGACATCCTCCTTTGCGAAGATCGACAACCCCTGCGGATGCCGACACCCAAGCCGATCACGCTCGGACTGTGGGCGGTAGGGCCGAAGGTCGCATCCAACTCCGTGAGGACCCTCGCGCAAGAACCGGCTGCGCTCTCGGGCATCGACCCGCTCCCGTAACCTGTGACCATGTCGGATCTCGCCCGTGTCAGCGCCGTCGAGCACATCGGCGGGCGCTCGTTGCGGATCACGTTCTCCGACGGCCTCGTGCGCGAACTCGACTTCGCCGACGCCCTGCCGGGAGTGCTCGCCTCGATCGACGACGACGCGATTTTCGCTGCAGTCGCGGTCGACCCGGTTGCCGGAACCGTCGCCTGGCCGAACGGCGTCGACCTCGATCCTGACGTGCTGCACGGAGACCATGAAGCGCCCGCCGCGATGCAGCCGAACCTTCTGCGCGAATACCGACTGCAGCAAACCGGTTGACCACAACCTCGGACTTTCGCCTCGCCGGTTGGTCTCAGGGTTGCTCTCAAACGGAGTCAATTCGGCAACTCCGAAGCTCTGACCAGGTGAAACGCGTTCGAGGTCGGAATCCCACGCCTTCCGCCAGTACGTCCATTCGACGCCCCGGCCCCGCCGGGGCGTCGAGTCGTTCGGTGAACTGCGGCAGGTCCTGCCGACAGTCCGCCTACCGGTGTCGCTGGGAGGCCGGTTCGACGTCCTCGAAGTCGGCGGCGATCCGTTCGGACTCGATCGCCTCGAGGAGCGCCGCGTAGTCCTGCTCGTTGGTGTCGGCGTACGCGCTCGCGAATTCAGCGACGGCGAGGTCGAACTCGTCGGTGTCGCCGAGATACGCCGAGATCGACACGCGAAATCCCGACCGCGCGTGGGCTCGAGCGAGCGTGACGCCGCAGACCCTCGCATAGGACGAGAGCGCATCGGGCGTGAGGTGTGTCACGTCGATCGATGCCTTACCGTCCCACAGTTGCCGCACGTAGAAGTCGTGCACCTTGTTGTCGAGCGCGCGAAGTCGGTACCAGCCGAGAAGAGGATCACTGGCAGTCTGCATGAGCCTTTGACCATCGACGACCCGCTGACCGCGATTCCGGTGCGGCGACGGCCCGCAGTAGGGCTCGAGAACGGACCGCTTGGCCTCCTTCAGCTGGAGCATCAGGGGGTCGGCTTCGTTGAGTCCCGTCATCAGCACGACCATCGCCCGGGTCCCGACGCTGCCGACACCGACGACCTTTCTCGCCAGGTGCACGTATCGATAGCCGTCCAGCAGGTGTTGGTGCTCGGTCGAGAGACTGGCGCGGTACTGCCGCAGGAACTCGCGAATCACGCCGACGTAGCGCCGACGTGCGCGATCGTCGAGCAGCTCGTCGATGGGCACCAGCAGCGGCGGATGACTGGCGAAACGGGCTTCGCCGCCGGTCGTGTCGATCAGCTTGCCGAATGCCGTCAGGTGGTTCCGCCTCATCCCCTTGCGAACGTCGTGTTCGAGGGCTGCCGACAGATTCTTGTCGCCCTTCTTCTCGACGGCGCGCAGCAGGTCGCCCACCTCGAGCCGAGCGTGCCACACCTCGAGGTTGCTCATCTCGGCCAGCTCGGCCATCCGCTCCCGATACCCACCAACGCAGGCCCTGACCGCCGCATTCCGCTCTGGCTTGCGCAGCCCCAGATCTCGGGCCGCGACCTCGACACTTGCCGCCAACCGCTTGACATCCCATTCCCACGGACCCTCCAGTGTCTCGTCGAAGTCGTTGATGTCGAACACGTGCGCCCGCTCGGGCGTGTCGAAGATCCCGAAGTTGACGAGATGTGCGTCGCCGCAGAGCTGGGCCCGCAGCCCGCTCGAGCGGGTCGTCGCCAGATCAGCCGCCATGATCGCCGCGCCGCCGCGGTAGAACGCGAACGCCGATCCGGCCATGCGACCATGGCGCAGTGGGACCAGGGCAGAGTCTCGAGCGGACGCCTGACGTTCGAGCACCGACACCGGGTCCATGCGTCCGGCTTCGGGGGCCCACCGTCCGTGAGAGTCAAGCGGGACGCGGTCTCGCGCGGCCAGACCACGGGCGATGCGCTCGCGGACGCTCATGGGCGGCAGCGGTTCGACCTCGGGCAGCCGCATCCGGCCCTTGTGCGCTGGGCCTGTTCCCATGGGTGCCTCACTCAGGGATGGTCGTGACGTGCGTGTCACGAGAAGCGGTTCAGACTCCGAGAGATTAGACCAACGTCGCGCTGCGCGATACCCACGCGACGGGGTTGGTCCCGTCACGTCGCGGGGTGGGTCTGACCCACCACGACGTGACGGGGTGGGTCAGACCCACCCCGTCACGGGCAGCGGGTGTCGGGCTCCGGCGTTTCGAGCCAGATCAGGTACCGGTGCACGACGTCGTTGATGCAGTTGCCCGATCGATAGGCCGTGTGCCGATTTGCCTCGACCGTCACCAGCACACCTTCCTCGAGTGCGTCGGCCATCGCCGCGCTGCTCGCGAGCGGCGTGCTCGGATCTCCCGTCGTCCCGATGACCACGATCGGACCGGCGCGTTCGCCCGTGATCTCGGCCCGCGGATCGGCCGACGGCGGGAAGAAGTCGCACGTGTACGACGCCGTGGTGTACGGGAACAATCGCGGTGCGACGCCGACGAGTTCGGCCGCCCGCTCGTCGGCCTCCTCGACCGACAGGCGTTCGGGCTCGTCCGCGCACGTGATCGCCTGGAACGACTCGATCAGGTCGGAGTAGGACCCGTCCGCGGGATCGCGTTGGAAATAGCTGTCGTACAGGGCGAGCAGCCCGGAGCCGTCACCCGCCACGGCGTCCGCGAGCGCCCGCTCCAGGGCCGGCCACCGCCGATCGGTGTACATCGCCTGGATGACCGCCCCGACGAGGACCTCCTGGTTGACCGACGCCCGCCCCTCCGGTCCGGGGATCGGTGTCTCGTCGGCCGCTCGGAGCAGCGCGTCGTATGCCGCCTCTGCATTTCCACCGTTGTGGAAGACGCACGACGAGTTGGCGCTGCATTCGGCGAGGAAGGTGTTGAACGCCGCCTCGAACCCGAGTTGCTGTTGCTTCACCGGCTCGAGGCCCTCCGAATCGGGGTGAGCAGCGCCGTCGAGCACGGCCGCGCGCACCGTGTCCGGGAACAGCGTGGCCCAGACGGCGCCGAGTTCGCTGCCGTAGCTGTAGCCGAGGTAGCTCACCTGCTCCTCGCCGAGAGCCTGACGGATGGCGTCCATGTCACGTGCGGAGTTGTTCGTCCCGAGGTGCTGGAGCACGTCGGCACCGACCGCGTCGACACAGCTCTCGGCGAACTCGCTCGACAGCTCGACGAGCGCCTGCCGCTCCTCCTCGTCGTCGGGCGTGATGTCGCTGGATGCGAAATACCGGTCGTACTCACTGTCGGCGATGCAGTCGACCGAACCACCGCTTTCCCCGGTTCCTCGGGGGTCCCACGACACGATGTCGAAGCGCTCGATCAGTGGGTCCTCGAACCAGCCGCGGACACCGGCCGCGATCGCACTCGCCGGAACGCCGGGACCGCCGTTGTTCGCCAGCAACACGCCGACTCTCCCGTCGGCGGTCGTCCGGTGGCGGGTGACCCAGAGGTCGATCGTCTCCCCCCGCGGATCGCCGTAGTCGAGCGGGACCGTGATCCAGCCCCCGTCGACACCGGCGCCGAGGTCCTCGAACTCGATCGAGTACTCGAGTGGCTCGGGGATCGTCGTGGTGGCTCCGACCTCGACGGCGCTCGTGCCCAGCTCACTCGTCACCGGATCGGTGGTCGTGTCAGACGTTGCCGGGGGGGCGACCGTCGCGCGGGTCGCAGGAGGCGGTTCGCTGTCGGCGGCCGATCCGGCGCACGCCACGAGCGTCCCGGCGATGGCGAGGGCAGCAAGCCGGTGGACACGCACTGCTTCAGCGTACGAGCTGAGGGCCACCCCGACCCGGCACCCGTCACGGCGAGGCAGGTCCGAGCGACGAGGCATAGCCTCGCCCCATGCGGATGTCTCCCCACCACATGATGCCCGGCGACTCCGACGCCATCAAGGACGTCCACATCGCCGAGGGGACCGCGAAACGGGTGTGGAGCTTCGCGCGCCCCTATCGCGGCACGATCATCATCTTCCTCGTCGCGATCCTCGCCGCTGCGCTCCTCGCGCTGGTCCCACCCTTCGTCGTGCGCGCCATCCTCGACCAGGCCATTCCGGATGCCGATCGCGGTCGCATCTATCTGCTCGCGTCGATCGCGGTCGTCGCGGCGCTGGCCGACGCCGGACTCGCCATCCTTCAGCGCTGGTGCTCCGCGCGGGTCGGCGAGGGTCTCATCTACGACCTGCGGAGCGCGTTGTTCGCGAAGGTCCAGCGACTTCCGATCGCGTTCTTCACCCGGACCCCGACGGGTTCGATCACGTCACGGCTGAACACCGACGTCATCGGCGCCCAGACCGCGGTGACGAGCACGCTCGGCAGCATCGTGAGCAATGTCGTCGTGCTCGTCACGACTCTCGCCGCGATGATCGCCCTCGAGTGGCGGATCACCCTGCTGACCCTGGTCGTTCTCCCCCTCTTCATCGTGCCGGCGCGGCGCGTGGGGAAGCGTCTGCAGTCGATCTCGCGCGAACAGATGGGGTACAACGCGGGCATGAACACCCAGATGACCGAACGTTTCAACGTGTCGGGTGCGATGCTCGTCAAGCTGTTCGGCTCGGGCAAGCGCGAGCAGGCTGCCTTCGAGCGCCGGGCAGCGGGCGTTCGGGACACCGGTGTCCAAGCGGCGATGTACGGGCGGGTCTTCTTCGTCGCCCTCGGGCTGGTCGCCGCCATCGGCACCGCCGCCATCTACGGCGCGGGTGCAATTCTCGTCGTCGACGGCGACATCTCCCCCGGCACCCTCGTCGCTCTCGCGGCGCTGGTGACCCGTGTGTACCAACCGCTGACCGGTCTGACGAACGCCCGCGTCGATCTGATGACGTCGATGGTCAGTTTCGAGCGGGTGTTCGAGGTCCTCGACGCACCCGAGGCGATCCGGGAGAAGCCGGGTGCCGTCGATCTCGTCGATCCCACCGGGACCGTCGAGTTCGACAAGGTGACGTTCCGATATCCACCGGCCTCGGCAACGGCGATTCCGTCGATGGAGCAGAACGCCGGGCTCGGCGTGGAGACCGACCCCGACGTCGACGTGCTGAACGGCCTGTCGCTCTCGGTCGCTGCCGGCGAGACTGTCGCCCTCGTCGGGGCGTCGGGCGCCGGAAAGTCGACGACGATCTCGCTCGTTCCGCGCCTGTACGACGTGACGAGCGGCGCGGTGCGCATCGACGGCATCGACGTTCGGGATCTCACACTCGATTCGTTGCGGACCTCGATCGGCGTGGTCTCGCAGGACCCGCACCTGTTCCACGAGTCGATCGCCGACAACCTCCGCTACGCCGACCCCGACGCCTCCGACGACCGACTGATCGACGCCGCACGGGCCGCACGCATCCACGAGACGATCGCAGCCCTGCCCGACGGCTACGCGACCGTCGTCGGCGAGCGCGGCTATCGCCTCTCCGGAGGGGAGAAGCAGCGACTCGCGATCGCGCGGCTGCTGTTGAAGAACCCGGCGATCATGATCCTCGACGAGGCGACCAGTCACCTCGACAACGACAACGAGGCGCACATCCAGGAGGCTCTCGAGCATGCGCTGGAGGGGCGTACCGCGCTGGTGATCGCCCACCGGCTGTCGACGATCCGGTCAGCCGATCGCATCGCATTCCTCGAGGCGGGCCGCATCGTCGAACTCGGGACGCACGACGAACTCGTCGCAGCCGGGGGTCGCTACGCCCAACAACTCGCGGCGGGTGAACTCGTCGCACCGGGGTGACTCCCCGGTGCGACGAGAGGTTCAGCTGATCCGTTCCACCGCGTAGGACACCCGAGCGTCGCCCGAATTCTCGTAGTAGCGCAGTTCGAGTTGGACCTGGCAGTTGTCCTGGATCTCGACGTCGGCGGTGCGGATGCCCTGGACGTAGGGCTGGTTGTTCCAGTTGTTGATCACCCGGGTGCCGTTGACGTAGAGACGCGTCCCGTCGTCACTGCCGACCGTGAACCGATAGACACCGGGCTCGGCGAAGTTCTGGGTCCGGATCCATTTCACGGAGAACGTGTCGTTGCCACCGACGCTGGTCGAGCCGTTGCTCGGCCGACCGCCACCCCAGTCGAAGTTGGGGCTGGCGTCGTTCCGATCGAACCTGAAGTTCGATTCCTGGAGGCTGGTGCCGTTGTAGTACCTGCCGTACCAGTCTGGCTGGTCGGGAGCACACACGGGGGCCGTGGCCCACTGCATCAGGAGCCGAGCCTCGCCGCCCCACTCGTAGTAGTCGACCTCGATGAGGTGATCACCGTTGCTGAGCGGCACGACGATCGTCTCGCTGCTGAACGACTTGTTGATCCACCTGTCGTACACCATGGCCCCGTCGATGCGCATCCGCACACCGTCATCGGCGCCGATCGTGAACTCGTAGTTCCCTGCCGGCAGGTTGACGGTCTTGGTCCACCGTCCGGAGAAGAGGTCCACATCGGTGACCGATGGGCCGCCGAAACCCCAGTTCTGGTCGACGGCGTCTTCGCAGACCTCGGCGGCCGGGGTACCGGTGAGCGAGGTGTTGTCCCAGTAGCTCACGGCCCACTTCGTCGGGTCCGCGCACGCCGTCGGGCTGGGACCACCCGTCGTCGAACCACCCGTCGTCGAACCACCCGTCGTCGAACCACCCGTCGCCCCCGTCGTCGAGCCACCTCCGGTCGAACCACCCGTCGTCGAGCCACCTCCGGTCGAACCACCCGTCGTCGAACCACCCGTCGTCGAGCCACCTCCGGTCGAACCACCGGTCGTCGAGCCGCCCGTCGTCGAGCCACCTCCGGTCGAACCACCGGTCGATGAGTGGTCGGGGTCGACGATCCAGGAGTTGATCGCGTAGCTCCCGACCGAGTTCACCTGGAAGACCGCAACCGAGCGGGCCGTCTTACCGTTGACCGTGGCGGTCGAGACGAGCTCGACACGGCGCAGCAGCGGGGAGGCGTCGACGCCGAAGTACCAGTCGTTCGGGTCGCCGGGCATCGCCCGGATGTCGAGTTCCACTCGGGATGCGACGACCCCGCCGTCCAGCGACAGCTCGTAGTCCGGGTTGTCGGTGTGGATCTCGAACTTGCCCTGCGGCACGAAGATGTTCCCGTCGACCACGAAAGCGCTTCCGCTGTGTCCACGGAAGTCGGCTGTCACGAGGGGAACGTTCACGTCCGGTGCGGTCAGGCCCGAGAACTGCAACGATCCGCCGTCGATCGTGTAGGTGCCGGCCGGCTCGAGAATGCGATTGCCGTTGCTGTCGAGGCCGGTGACGACCTGGTCCTCGGGCACGTAGAGGCTCGCCGTGTTGATCGTGGAGGTCTGCACCGAACGGATCGACACGCCCTCGCTGCCACGCGTCGAGGGTGTCGAGATGCGGCGGTTCATGAAGAGCCGACCGTCGTCGATGTTGATCGAGGCGTCCTCGTCGAGCAGGAAGGTCGCGCCGCGGACCGGTGATGCTGGTCGCTTCGAGGTCGATCGTGCGGGGGTCGAGCAGCACCGTCGAGTCGACTTCGCAACCGCCGTTGCGGCCCTGTCCGGCCACGACGGTCGACCCGTTCGAGATCGTGACCGGCTTCGTGAAGTAGTACAGCCCGGACGGAAGGTAGTACTCGCCGCCCGAGTCGAGGTTGATCGGCATGTCGTAGCGCCCGGGAAAGATCACCTGACACGCCGTCGATCCGATCGGGAACCGGCGGGGGTTGAACACCGGCCGGTTGTTCGCGGGGATGCCGGGCAGCATCGGGTACGACCACGTGGTCGCCGGGGCGACACGGGTGCCGACTCGCTCGGTCCATTCGAGATCCGTGCACTGGAACGAGTTCGAGTGGTCGACACCGTTGACGTTGCCGCTCGACGGGAGATACGCCTGGACGAGCGGATCGTCACAGGTGACCGGACCGACGCCGTTCGCGTAGCGCGGCCCGGTCAACCGCGTGCCGACGATCATTCCCGGGGTCCCGCCCGTTTCATTGCCGACGAGCACGTCGACACCCGTGGCACGAGGAGGCACCGGCGCGCTGTTGACATCGCCACCGCCGACGAAGACGTTGCCTTCGATGACCTTCAGGGGCTGGCGCGCCAGGTCCTCCGAGCCGGAGATCGACGGGAGCGACCCGTCGCGCATCGTGGTCACGAGTGCGAACGCGTCGCCAGCCCTCACGGAAGTAGTTGTTGCTCAGCTCCTCCACAGGTCCGATCGAACAGGTGACCGTCGCCGCCGCCTCCTCGGGCTTGCCGGCGTTGAACGTGAACGTCTGAGTGTCCTGGAAGCAGTCGCCGACACCGTGGTCGCGCTGGAACTGGATCGCCATCCGCATACCGGACCGCACCGCTTCGACGCGAGCGTTGCGTTCGTTGATCGGCGGCCGATTGCGCATCAACGTCGAGGCGAACGACAGCGTCGCGACGACCGTGAGGCCGACGAACACGAAGAAGATGAGGACGAAACCGAGCACGGTTCCACGGTCACGCCGAGCCCGCGCTCGACGGTTGCCGGCCGTGGCGGTTCGTGGTGGGAAGTGTGTCCATGGGAATGTCCTGTCGCTGGTTCATGGCCCGACTCACGCCCGGTCCGACCAGACGAAGCACGAGAGCGCCTCGTCGGGGCGCAGGTCGACGGTGAAGCGGACGGGATCGCCGGGGCGTCGCCGGATCGGTCCGCACGATCCGGGACGGGTCGACGTCGGTGCCACGGCTCTTGCACGTCATCCGGTCGACCACCCAACCGGCCCGCGGCTGCTCCTCGATCCAGAACTCCTTGGAGGTCTCGCCGACCTGGAACTCGTGCTGGAAGGTGACCGACGAGTCCGAGCCGTAGTCGAGCACCTTGCTGCCCTGCTCGCTCTGGTACTCCCACACGCCCGAGTCCGACGGATCGATCGAGGAGTCGTCGAAGCGCTTCTGGATGGTCAGGGCGCCGCCGCACTCGCGTGCCGTGATCGACTGGATGATGCCGCCGAGCTGGCTGAAGCTGCCGGCGAAGTAGTCGGCGACCTCGGCATTGCCGGGGAACTGCCCGTCCCACTTCGTGCCGCCCACCACCGAAGCGAGGCGGTTGACGGACGCCGAGTCGTTCGCGTTGTTCACGAGCACGCCGATCACGTCCTGGACGCCGAGCTCACGGGCCAGGTTCGCCGCGTTCGCTGCGTACGTGGCGTGAGCGTTCGCGTCGCCCGAACTCGAAACGCTGCCGTCCGGGTTGAGGTGGCGGGTGGGGTCACCGTCGGTGACGAACACCACCATGTCCGGCACGTAGTCGTGGTACTCGAGGTCGCCGCCCGCCGCCGGAACCGCATAGGCCGACTGGATCGCGGCGTGCCAGTTGGTGCTCCCGGAGAACGACAGTCCCGGAATCGTCGTGTTGACGAGCTGCGCCATCTTGCCGCTGCTGTCGTTGAGGGTGTCGTAGTACGTTCCGTACGGGCCGGAGATCTGGCGGATGTTCTCGTTGAAGCCGACGACGCTCATCTGCCCGGGTGTGCCCTGGAAGCCCTGGACGAAGCTCGTCACGGCGTTCTTCACGGTCCCGGTCGCGCCGGCGGACGAGATCGAGCCGGACTGGTCGACCACGATCAGGATGCGGCGACCACATCGGCTCGGCGGGGCGACGGGGTCGGGGATCTCCTGGGGATTCGGGTCGATCGTCTGACCGGCCGACAATCCGGAGCCGCCGGCGATGTAGATGGTGCCGCTCTTGAAGTGCACCTTGACGTCTTCACCGACGGGACGTGCATCCGAGCCGGCTCCGTAGGTGCTGCCACCGTTGCGCCGCGTGACCTCGATGGCGTGCGTCGGCGCCTGATCGGGGGTCCGAGCCCTGGGCCGGCGGGGTGAGTTCGTAAGCGACGCCGATGCGCTTCACGGTCTCGGCACCACCGTCACAGTTCCCGACGACCGGGTAGGGCGTGGGACAACCGGGATTGTCGACGCGACACCGTGCGATGATCCAGCCGCTGTCCCGGCAACTCCTCGTAGCGGTACATGATGAGGTAGGCCCCACCGGTCTGGAGTTGGTGCTTGTGCCATCGTGAGCACGTTCGTGCCCGGGAGGGCGGTGTTGAACGGGAACGGGAGAACGGGTTCGATCCACGTCTGGGTCGCCGAGCTGAGGTCGGTCGGCAACCACGTCTGGACGAACGTGACGTCCTTCGATTCGGCGATCCGCTGCTGCGAACCGGACTGGCTGCGAACGATCACCGAGAACGCCATCGCTAGGCGGACACCAAGATGCCCGAAACGGTCATTGCGATCAGCAGTTCGGGCAGCGAGAAGCCCCGGTCACGATGCACGGTCCTCGGGCGGTGGTGGAAGATCATCAGGCGTTGTCCTGTTCATCGAGGAATCGGATTTCGGCGACGACGACTTGGAGTTCGTGTGCGTGGGTGCCGCCGGGGGCGGAGGCTCGGACGGCTACCTGCTGCATGCGTGACGCCGCAGCGGTCGTGGGGACGGGGCCGCACAGCCCGGTGTCGGTGTTGACGAACGGGTTGACACCCGACCACGATCCGGTGGTGATGTCCCAGTATTCGATCCTGCTGACCGTCACCGACGATGAGGGCCAGTCGATGCGCGAGGCCGCCTCACCGACGCGGACGTCGTAGTTGAGCGTCTCCTCGGGCAGCTCTGCCAGCCGAACTGCGACAGTTCGTCGGCCGCCGCCCCCAGAACGGCTTCGACGGCCGCCTGTTCGTCCGAGACGCGTAGACACCCGGATCAGGGTCCAGCCGGCGGCGATGATCGTGAGGACGAGGACACCGGTCAGGGCGATCGCCACGATCACCTCGGACAGCGTGAACCCGCGATCCCGGCCCCGGATGATCGGTGGCTGCTCGTCGGCGGGTTGAACGTTCGAAGTATCCATGCGGTTCTCTTCTCGGACCCCAGGGCCATTCCCTCGAGTCAGCACTCAGCACGGTAAGACCGGCACTGTCAGCGGTCATGCCAGCGCGGGTCAGGTGACTGCAAAGTCAAGGCTTCTTGAGAAAGCCCAGCTAGATGACTCGCCCGGCTGCGTCCCTGTCTGCGATGATCGATCGGTGAGCGACGAACCCGCCCGTGCCGGTCCACTGGACGGCTTGCGGGTGCTCGACATGTCGACGGTGCTCGCCGGCCCCAACTGCGCCCGATATCTCGCCGACTTCGGCGCCGACGTGATCAAGGTCGAACGGCCGGGTGGCGACGGGTTGCGCGACATGGCATGGAAGGACCCCCGCGACGGGATCGGGTTGTGGTGGAAGCTCGTCAACCGGAACAAGCGCACGATCGTGATCGACGTGAAGGACCGGCAGGCCGGGACGTCTTCCTCCGGCTCGTCGACGACGCCGACGTGCTCGTCGAGAACTCACGACCGGGCACGATGGAACGAATCGGGCTGGGCCCGGACACATTGCTCGAACGCCGACCCTCGTTGGTGATCACGAGGGTCTCCGGGTTCGGCCAGACCGGCCCCTACGCCCTGCGGCCCGGCTTCGCGACGATTGCCGAGGCGATGTCGGGGTTCGCAGCACTCAACGGCGAACCCGATGGTGCGCCGCTGCTGCCACCGATCGCACTGACCGACGAGGTGACCGGATTGGCGGCCGCGTTCGCTATGGTCGCCCTCCACTCCGGAGTCGGCCAGGTGGTCGACACCAACCTGCTGGAGACGATGTTCCACCTCATGGGTCCGCTCGCCTCGCTGTATGCCGTCACCGGCCAGCAGCAGCAACGCCTCGGTGCCGGATTGCCCTACACCGTGCCTGTGTGGGACCTACCGCTGCAGCGACGGCGGCTGGGTCGTGGTGTCGACGAGCAGCGATTCGGTGGCCGCCCGGGTGCTCGACCTGATCGGCCGGGGTGACGACGAGCGTTTCACGACGTTCGGGGGCCGAGCCGCACATCGCGACGAGTTGGAAGCGGCGATGGCCGCGTGGTGCGCAGCGCGGACACGAGCCAGGTGCTCGACCGGTTCACGGCCGCCGAAGCCGTGATCGGCCCCGTCCTCGACATGGCGGACATCGTGAGCGACGCCCACTACGCACATCGGGGTGCCATCGAAGTCCTCCATGACACCCCGATGCAGAGTCTGATCGCACGGCTGTCGGCCACGCCCGGAGCACTGCGATGGGCCGGCCGTGGCCTCGACGCGGATGGCGACGAGATCCGCGAAGCGGCTGGTGATCCGGCCGATCCCACACGCGACCAGCCGGCGGTCGTGTCGCCCGGGACGGCCCTCCGGACGTCGTCCACCCGCCTCGTCGAGGTGTTCGGATGGTTCTCGGTGGTCCCCTCAGGCACCCAGCCCGATCGGGCAACTGACACCCGTGCCGGCGATCCCGCAGTACCCGTTGGGATTCTTCGTGAGGTACTGCTGGTGATACGGCTCGGTGTAGTAGAAGTGCCGCGTGCTTGAGTCGATCTGCTTGACCTCGGTCGTGATCGCCCGAAGTCCGTTCGCCTCGAGTAGCGCCTGGTAGCGTGTCACCGAGTCGCCTCGGCGGCATCACGTGGGACTTGGTCGGCCAGTGGAACGCCGAGCGGCGACCTGGGTGCCCGACGTCGTTGCCCTGACGCATGCCCTGCGGGTCGGGTCGTGGCCGCTCCAGAACGCCGCATGAACCGCGCGCCAGCTGACACCCGCGGGGATCGAACACGACGAGCACCGTCCTCGGCGTGACCGGTCAGGCCGGTGCAGTTCTCCTCGTACGTACAATTCGGGGTGTATCCCCCGGCGTAGCCGACGAACGTGGAGTAGACGCCGTCGAGTTGCCAGAAGATCCGCTCGGCTCCCCAGAAGCACCCCATCCCGACGACGGCGATCTCCATCCCCTCCGGCCACGGCCCCACGAGCGGGTTGCCGTTGACGTAGTGCGCATCGGGGACCGGCATCGTCTGATCGGTCCGGCCGGGGAGGGCATCGGCGGGCTCGACCATGGTGACGTTCTTGCGGAACAACATGATCCGAGGATACGAGGTTCTCGACGGGCACGGCCGACGCGGCCGATTGGTTCGTGATCGTTCATCGTCCGGTTCGCTACGTTGCGGGCGATGTCTCGATTGCCGCTGATTCGACCGCTCGTGTCCGCCGACCTCGAACGTGTGCTCGAGATCAACCGTTCGAACGTGCCCGAGGTGGGACCACTCGATCACGGAGGCCTGACGTATCTCGCCGACGAAGCGGCGATCGTGCTCTGTGTCGACCACGAGGACGAGATCGTCGGCTTCTGCCTGGTCCTCGCCGGCGGCTCGACGTACGACTCCGTGAACTACCGCTGGTGCATGGACCGATACCCCGACGCGCGCGGCACCCTCGACCGGGTGGCCTTCGTCGAGAGCTTCTCGCGGACGGGGCTGGGGCACCGAGTTGTACGCGGGCAGGTCGATCGGCGAATTCGAAGCGATTTCCCCGACGCGACCGGGCTGACGCTCGAGGTCAACGTCGACCCGCCGAACGAGCCGTCGCTGCGATTCCACGAGCGCCTCGGCTTCACCGAAGTGGGCCGCCAGATGTCGCACGGCATCGAGGTGTCACTGATGCGACGCCCGCTCATCGACTGATCGGAACGAACTCAGCGTCGGTCCTGCAGGAAGCGGAAGTGACGGCGCGTGCGCGACGTGAGCGGGGTCGATGTCGGCGAACAGCACCGTCTCACCACCGGCACCGGAGGCGAGTACCTCGCCGAGCGGATCGATCACCGCGCTGTCGCCGCTGTAGTCCAGCCCACCGCCGGAACCGACCCGATTGACCCCGACCACGTACGCCTGGTTCTCGATCGCTCGGGCCCGGAGCAGCGTCGACCAGTGCAACCGGCGCTTGGCGGGCCAATTGGCCACGACGAAGGGTACGGCGTCCGTCCGGTCGGCCAGCGCCCAGAACTCGTCGGCGAAACGGAGGTCGTAGCAGACGAACAGGCTCAACCGGACCCCCTCGACCTCGACGGTGACGAACTCGCTGGCACGCACGAACTGCTCTTCGTGCGCATGCGAGAACGGGTGGATCTTGCGGTACCGATGCACCTCGCCGTGCGGACCTGCGAGCACGAACGAGTTCGACGGCCGCCGGTCGTCGACGGACGCATCCGGCGAGATCGGCACGAGCCACCCAGCCAGAGTCCG
>CAWGNY010000003.1:0-655361 GCA_963824025.1 Ilumatobacteraceae bacterium | reverse complement strand
CATCCCACCGCCGTTCATATAGAATTCCAATCTCCTGGCCATCGATCGACACAGCGAGAATCGCGGTAACGACATCGAACTGCTTCGCGCGATTGTTCTTGTCGCGAGCGTCAACGGTCACCTGCCGCATCGTCAACTGCTCTGGATAGCTTCGATGCTGTGCTCCGGTCATTCCACGCGGCTTGCCGGGGCGTTGCCAAACGAGGATGTCGCCATCGGGTCTGCTTTCTTTTGTCCAACTCCCCACGCGGTCGTGCTGAACGCGCGTAACGATATCGATACCGCGCTGGCACAATTCACAAGCGATGAAGTAATTATCGAATAAGGCGTCGGCAACGACCACATCACCGGGTTTGAGGTTATCGTACATGCGTCGGAAGAGACTTATTTCGCCGCTGCCTTTACCACTGTAGGAGGCGATGCCCAAATCGTGACAAGCGCCAGTAGCGAGCGAGAGCAGCTCGCCGATCCGGGCCAGCGGAAAGCCCAACCCTGGCTTTTGCTTTGGCGGCTGTGGGTACATTGCTTGATTCAATGGTGTATCCGGCATCGAAACAGTGGAGCCATCGAAGATAAACACAGACCGTCCGTTCCACTTCCATTGCTCGGCAATGCTTGCTTCTAGCTCTTCCGCCGTTCGTGTTGCCAACGTGCACAGAACTTTTGTGAGAATCCGACTTCGCGCGTTGCAATAGCTGGCAGTATTCGGCGAGCAGGCTGTATCACCATTGGCAACGCGATGTGCGATGATTCGCGAGACGGTATCGCGGCAGCTATGGTCTTCGCTGAGTACCTGACTCAGAAATCCCCAGATGGTCGTGGCTGGACTGAACACTCGGTCCCGAAAAACGACTCCATGTTCGTCGAGAACGTCCAGAATGTTTGCTTCAGTCAAGGTATCTGCAAATGGAAGCCCCTGATTGTTCGCAAAGCGGGCGCGCACCGCATCCAATCCTGTCATCGGAATCGCCTTCAAATAGGCAGCGATTCCAGCCGCCTGATTAGAATGCGATGCAGACGGGTCCCGTTCTTAGGCGGAAACGCCTGAGTGTATTTGCGTGCTCCGAAGCCAATGCTTCGTGGAGACCAACTGTTATTGCAATACTTGCGCGGACACTGACACGTCTGGTCACTCGCCTTCAAGAATCCGGGCGGTTGCGCGAATAGTCGCTTAAGCTAGTGCCATTCGCTGGTCCAACCGCCGCGAGTTTTGAGTAGGTAGCCGGCGTCGCTTTAGGGCGACCCGCAAGCCGTTAGACTTTGCATTCACTTGGCCAAGTCACCTCAGGGAAGCTCCTGATTGCGCACCCCGATGGAGCTGTGGCTTAGGTCGACGTATTTCACGAACTTCGGTTTCGCAAAATCAAAGAGATTGTGGCAGGACAGTGAGTTGTCTTGGTACGTTTCGGATCCAACGCTTATGCAGCAGAGGCGATGGCACTGGTCCGGCGATATCAATCCTGTGTCCCGAGATCGAGAAGGCCCTGCCCCTGTTTAGCGATCCTCAGATGATTCTTGGGAAAAATTTGTAAATCTTCGTGCTCGCGCCGCCGCAAAATGTAGTCCCTTCTTTATGGTGATTGCATGATGAATGGTTCAAATCCTGAGGAAAACATGCTCGAACTCTTGCGCCGAGGAGTCGATGGCGATGCAGCGCCGTTGAGCGAGGTCTGGAGTCATCATCAGGAACGGCTGAAGAAATTGGTCAAATTGAGGCTCGATCGACGTTTGCAGGGGCGGATTGATCCGACCGACGTGCTTCAGGAGGCGTATCTCGATTTCGCCGAACGTGCTCCTGAATATGCCCAGAAGCCTGAGATGCCGCTTTATCTTTGGCTGCGGTTGATCACCGGACAGCGTCTACAGTTACTGCACCGATACCATTTGGGGGCCCAAAAGCGAGATGCCGGTCGCGAAGTATCGCTGCATCGCGGGGCCATGCCTCAAGCGACCAGCGTTTCGCTGGCCGCTCGGCTGATGGGACGATTCACGTCGGTCACGCAAGCAGTTCAACGAGCCGAAATGCAAGTCATGCTGCAGGAAGCGATCAACTCGATGGAACCGATCGATCGTGAGATCCTCGCGTTGCGACACTTCGAAGAGCTGTCCAACGCCGAAACCGCCGAGGTGCTCGGCATTCAGCCCTCTGCTTCGAGCAGCCGCCACGTTCGCGCGCTAAAGAAGTTGCGAGAAACGCTTAGTAAAACGCCCGGCTTTTTCGACAAGAAATAGAAACTGGATATCAATCGCAATGATCAGCAGCGATCAACAACATCTCGTGGACAGGCTTGTCGAGGAGTTCATGGACCGTCAACAGAAGGGCGAGGCACCTTCGATTGACGAGTACTGCGAGCGCCATCCCGAAGTGGCTGAAGAGATACGCGAGGTGTTCGAAGCGTTGATGATGGTCGAGGATCTCAAGCCGGACTCTCAGGACGAGAGCGGAACGTTCGGAAAGAGTGTCCCCGTCGGTCAGCGGCTCGACCAAGTTGGCGACTACCGCATTTTGAATGAGATCGGTCGAGGCGGCATGGGGATCGTTTACGAAGCCGAGCAGCTGTCGCTCGGTCGTCGCGTCGCGGTCAAGGTCCTGCCGCAACAGGTTGCCGGTAGCGGGAAAGCACTCGCCCGGTTCCAGCGCGAGGCCAAGGCGGCCGCACGCATGCACCATACGAACATTGTGCCCGTCTTCGATGTCGGAACGGCCAATGAGCATGTTTATTATGCCATGCAGCTGATTCAGGGCCAGGGACTCGACCTGGTGATCGACGATCTGCAACGCATGAGGCAATTGAGTTCCCATGAGGGCGTCAACCGAGCCGGCGGCGACCAGCGCATCGATGGATTCGCCACGTGGCACTCTGCCGGGGATCGCACAGTCGCTGGTTTCCGGCCATTTTGAGCAAGTGAGATTGGACGGCGGGCAGCCAGCCGATGCCGATCCAGCGGCCGATCAAAATGTTCCGAACTCACCGCGACGATTGCCGTGAAAACGGGATCGAGCGTCTCGGCATCGCTGCCTGGTAAGTCAGATGTTTCAACCGCCGACGAAGACTTCCGCGCCTATCACAACAGCGTCGCGGAGATCGGCCAGCAAGCGGCCAGCGCTTTGGCCTACGCTCATGCTCGTGGCATCATCCACCGTGACATCAAACCCTCGAATCTGCTGCTAGACTCGGCGGGCATTGTTTGGGTAACCGATTTTGGTTTGGCCAAGACTGGTGACGAAGCGTTGACCCATACCGGCGATATCTTGGGGACGATTCGCTACATGTCGCCCGAGCGATTTTGTGGGCGATGCGACGTCCGGGCCGATATCTACGCGTCGGGCTGACGCTTTATGAGTTGCTGACGCTCAAGCCGGCATATTCCGCCTCCGATCAAGGGAGTCTGATCGGAATCATCAACAGGACCGAACCCGCCACACCTCGCAGCATCGATCCGCGGATTCCCCGCGATTTGGAAACGATCGTCTTGAAAGCGATCGACAAGGATCCGCGGCGCCGCTACCAGTCGGCGGACGAGATGGAAGAAGATCTGCAGCGATTCATCAACGACGAACCGATCAAGGCCCGGCGGGTTTCTCTGGTCGAACGCTTCACCCGCTGGAGTCGTCGCAACAAAGCTCTGGCGGCTTCACTGTCTGTTGTCGCAGTACTCATGCTGCTGATCAACATCGCGGGTCCGGCGATTACCTTGCGGTTATGGCGGCTGAATACCGACTTAAATGTGACCAAAAATGCTTTGACGGAAGCAAAGAACATTGCTGAAAAAGATCGCAACGATGCAGTTGCGTCCCGAGAACTGGCCATTGAAGCACAAGTGCAACTCAAACAAGAACTTTACAAACATGATATGCAGCAGATGCGAGTCATCTATCAAGACGGGAACCTTGGCCAAGCGCGAAAACTGCTGAGTCAGTACATACCCACCGATGAAAGTCGCGATCTTCGCGGTTGGGGAGTGGTACTACTGGTGGCGGTCCACTCATTTGGAATCAAGGGAACACAGGTTGTCCGCATGGTTGAGCGAAATGGTGGTTGCACCGGATGAATCCTGGATCGCTGTCAAAGGGTACAAGAATATTATTCAGGTCATTGTCGACGCCCTGAGACTCGGAGAGTGTGCAGGCTGGGCCCCGACCGACCGTTCAGGTGACCGGGCGTGCCGATCTCGCAATTGTCCACGACGCTCCGACGGATTCCAGGACTCCTCTCGCCTCCGCGTACCACTCGGCGAGGCGCTTCCGTTCTGCCTCGTGGACGTTGAAGAGCGCTCGGCCTACGCCGGGCGCGTCGAGAGGGTCTGATGCAGATCCTTGGGAGAAGGCCATCGCGCATGATGGCACCATTGTCGATCCACCCGGTCGATGCTCCGAGCGTGACCTCGCGTCCCGGACCGCCGGGAGGGTGACACGGTTCGACCTCGGCGCCCGCACCATTGTGGTGTGGCGGCGACGGGGCTCAGACGAGTCCGAGTGCTCGGTGCAGACCAAGGCCGTCGGCGAGCTGCCAGGTCTCGGCGATGCGGCCCGCGTGCACGCGGTACACGTTGACGGCGTTGAGCTGGAATCGGGCGCCGCTGGGATCGACCCCGAGCAACGGGCCGCCGGTGTGCGTCCCCTCCATCGTGAACCGAACCACGACGCGATCTCCGTCCTCGATGAGATCCTCGATCTCGAGATGCAGGTCGGGCGCTGCGACCGTCAACATGGCCAGGAAGTCCTGAACACCACCTTGTCCCTCGACACCGACCCAGAGGTCTGCGAGATCGTGACGAACGAACTCGGCTGCGATGAGTTCCGATGCAAGCGACCCGAAGTCGCAGGCACCCCACAACAGGTCGAACATTCATCGACACGGCACTAGCTTCTCCGCATGGCTCACGTCGCGGCGCTGCACCGCTCCGCCGATCACACGTTCTCGAAGGAGACAGCCGAATCGATCGAGTTGGTCGCGGGGCTCGGCGTGCGCGGGGATGCACACATGGGCGCCCGGGTCAAGCACCGCTCACGGGTGAAGCTGGACCCGACGCAGCCGAACCTGCGACAGGTGCACCTCATCGCATCGGAGACGCTCACCGAAGCCAACGAAGCCGGGTTCGAGGTCGCGCCCGGTGACCTCGGCGAGAACATCACGACGGTGGGGCTCGACCTGATCAGGCTTCCGGTCGGCACGACGTTGCGGATCGGCGATGCCCTGCTCGCACTGACCGGACTGCGGAATCCGTGCGTCCAGATCGACGCGTTCGCGGAGGGTCTCCAGGGGCAGATGCTCGGCCGCGACGCGGACGGCACGTTGGTCCGAAAGACCGGAGTGATGTCGGTCGTGCTCCGCGGAGGGACCGTGTCGACCGGCGACGAGATCCTCGTCGGCGTCCCGGCGGGCGAGCCGATACCGATGGAGAAGATCTAGAGCAGCGAGCGCAGCCACCCGGTGTCGAGATGCCGACCGACCGTGTCGGCGAGCAGCTCGAACGTCGGCTCGAGCACCGGCTCGACCTCGACGCCGAGCAACCGCTCGACCACTTCCGGGTGTTCGAACAGGCCGTGGACGGTCGTCGCCATCACCCGACCGTTTGCGACGAGCGGGTCCCCGGTGACTTCGCCGTACCGGATCTCATAGCCCGTGTACGTCCCGCCGAATGCCTCCACCTCGGCGTACGTCGTCGTCTTCGTCTCGCTCATCACCGTCTCGATGTCGAGCACCCCGAGGCCCGCCCGTCTCGTCGGTGAACCCCCCTCGACGCCGTGCGGATCGTCGATCCACGCACCGAGCATCATCGCCCCGCCGCAGACGCCGACGCAGCGAACCCCTCGATCGATCGCATCGAGTAACGCAGCGGAGAGACCGCTGTGCGTCATCCAGTCGAGATCGGCGATCACGTGCTTCGACCCGGGCAGCACGATCAGATCGCGTTCGGGATCGAGGTCCGCGAACCCGTCGACCGACGTGGTCCAACGGATCGATGCCGCGGTCGCCAGGAGATGGAACTCATCGAGGTTCGAGCCGAACGGGAAGCGTGGGATCACGACACGGGGCGCCCCGCTCGGCGCGCCGGACCACTCGGACGCCCCCTCCTCTCGCGGTAGATGGTGGTCGATCATCGGGACCACGCCGGCACACGCCATGCCGGTCATCTGCGTCAACCGCGCCGGGCCGGGCGCCAGCAGCGCCGCGTCGCCACGGAACCGGTTGAGGACGTACCCGGCGAGTCGCTCACGGGTGGACCCGGGCACGAGCGACCAGGTGCCGTACAGGTGGGCGAACGAGCCGCCCCGATCGATGTCGGAAACGAGCAGGCCGGAGGCGTCGGCGTGCTCGATCATTCGGTTGTTGACCTGGTCGCGCAGGTTGATCTCCGCGGGGCTCCCCGCTCCCTCCAGGATGACGAGGTCGTACTCGGCCGCCAGTTCGTCGTACGACGCTGACATCGCCGTCCACAATGCGTCGTGGCGTTCGTTCCACGGCGTGGCGCTCAGCCCCCGGTCGACAACGCCCCGCACGACGACCTGGCTCTGCGTGTCGGCTTCGGGTTTGAGCAGCACGGGGTTCATCCGAACGTCGGGTTCGACACCGGCGGCCCGGGCCTGCAGCCATTGGGCAACGCCGATTTCGCCGCCGGCGACGACCCTGGCGTTGTTCGACATGTTCTGCGCCTTGAACGGAGCGACCCGGACACCCTCGCGGGCGAACCATCGACACAGCGCCGTGACCAGCCACGACTTGCCCGCGTCCGACGTGCAGCCGAGGACCATCAGCGGCTTCATGATGCCGGGAACCCGCGTCGCGGAACGACGATCACGGTGCCGTCCTCGGCGTCGACGTCGACCGTCACGCACACCCGGTACACCTCACCGAGCCGTTCGGCGGTGAGCACCTCGATGGCCGACCCGGACGCCACCCGCCGACCTTCGTGGAGCATCACGAGACGGTCGGTGTAGGTGCCGGCGAGCGTCAGGTCGTGCAGTGCCGAGATGATCGTGAGCTGCCGGTCTCTGCGGAGTTCGGTGACGAGCTCGAGCGCTTGCTGCTGGTGACCGATGTCGAGTGCCGACGTCGGCTCGTCGAGCAGCAGCACCGGCGCCTCCTGGGCGAGGGCCCGGGCCAGAACCGCCCGCTGGCGCTCACCGCCACTCATCGATCCGAGCAGGCGATCTGCGAAACCGTCGAGGTGCAGCAGCGTGAGCATCCGATCGACGACGTCGCGATCCGCGTTCGACTCGGTCGACCAGTAGCCGATGTACGGCGTTCGGCCGAGCAGGACGTAATCCGACACGGTCATGTCGTCCGGGATCAGCGGCTCCTGCGGGACGTAGGCGACCGAACGGGCGCGCGCGCGAGGCGACAGCCCGTCGAAACTCCGGCCATCCAGGGCAACGATCCCCGCGTGGTCCACGAGGCCGGCCACAGCGCGCAGCAGCGACGACTTCCCGGCGCCGTTCGGGCCGATCAAGCCGATCCACTCCCCCGGCTCAAACGTCTCGGTGAACGGTTGGAGCGCTTGCCGCTTGCGGTAGTCGACGGCAACGGCGCGCAGCTCGAGCACGGTCATGCGCCGATCCTCCGTGTGCGGAGCAGGTAGATGAAGAACGGCGCGCCGATGAACGCTGTGACGACGCCGATGGGGGTCTCGGCCGGGTTCGACAGCATGCGGCCCGGTACGTCGGCGAGGACGAGGAAGCCGGCGCCGCCCATCAACGACAGCGGCAGGACCCGCCGGTTGCGGGCACCAGCGACGAGGCGCACCACGTGCGGGACGATCAGCCCGACGAAACCGATCAAACCACTCACCGACACGACGGCCGCGGTCCCGAGCGTGGCCGCGACGACGATCACCAACCGGGTCCGCCCGACCGAGACTCCGAGTGTTGCCGCCTCGTCGTCGCCGACTCGGAACACGTCGAGGTGGCGTCGGTGCAACAGCAGCACGATCGAGCTGACGACCACATAGGGCGCCACGAGGCGGACGTCGCCCCACGACGCGTTCGACAGGCTCCCGAGGATCCACCGGAACACCTCGCGCACCGCGTCGAGATTCCGCTGCAGCACGAACGTCTGCGCTGCGGACGTGAACGACACGACCGCCACTCCGGCCAGGACCAGGGTGACACCACTCCTGGAGCCACCGAACGCCGCCCCGACCGAGTACGTGACCATGACCGTCGCGACCGCGAAGCCGAAAGCGACGACGGGGACGGGGTCGACGACCCACCCGGCGGTTGCCGAGCGTCCGATGGTCAGAGCGATCGTCGCGCCGAGGCCGGCACCGGCTGCAGCTCCCAGCAGGTAGGGGTCGACGAGCGGGTTGCGGAACACGCCCTGGTAGCCGGCGCCGGCGATCGAGAGCATGCCGCCGACCAGGCAGCCCAGCACGACGCGCGGCATCCGCACCTTCCACACGATCGCCCACTCGTTGTCACTGACGCCCGAGTCGAGCGAGATCACCGGCAGGTGGTCGAGCAGGGCGAGCGGCACTCGCCACCACTCCGGCCCTGCGGGGCCGATCGACACGGCGATCACGACGGCGACGAGGACGAACACCGCGCCGCCGACGAACCACACGCGATCGCGTGCGGCCACATCGGCGGCGACGGTGGTCGAGTTCACGATCAGTCCGGGACGGCGGTCTGCTCGACGGCGGCCGAGACCGCTTCGAGGTAGTCGACGATGCGCGGCCCCCAGCGCGAGGCGATGTCGTCGTCCATCTCCACCACGTTGCCGTTCTGCACCGCGGCGATCGCGTCCCAGCCAGGGCGGGCGCCAACGGTTTCGGCGGTCTCCGCGCAGCACTTCGTGTCGGCCAGGAAGATCAGGTCGGGGTTCGCCGCGATGATCACCTCGGCGTTGAGCTGCGGGAATCCGAAGCTCTCCGACTCGTCGGCGTCGGCGATGTTGACGAGCCCGAGCAGGCTGTAGAGCTCACCGATGAACGTCGAGGAGTCGGCTGAGAAGTATGTGGGATCGAGTTCGTGGTAGTAGGTCAACGGCACCTCGGGCTGCGCAGCGGCGGCGACGATCTCGTCGATCCGGGCCTGCATCGACGTGACGAGCTCGGCCGCCTCGGCGACGTGACCGGTTGCGGCGCCGAGCTGCTCGATCTGGGCGTAGGTGTCGGAGACCGTGACTGCCGCCGGACCGTCCCAGGACTCGATGTCGAGTTCGGCGAGTTGATCACCGAGCCCGGTGAAGTCTCCACCGATCAGGACGAGGTCTGGTTCGAACGCGGCGATCGCCTCGACGTTGGGTTCGAAGCCGGACAGCTCGTTCGGCAACTCGAGCGCCTCGGCCGGATGGTTCGAGAATTCGTCGACGGCCACGAGCAGGTCCCCGGCACCGATCGCGAACATGATCTCGGTGTGGGTCGGGCTGAGCGAGACGACCCGTTCGGGCCCATCGAACCCGACGTCAGGGCTCGCGGACGGTTCGGTGATCGCCGACGCGGTGGCTTCGGGCTCGGCGCTCGACGACGCCGTGCCGACGGGCTCGCTGTTCGAATCACTGCCGCAGGCCGCTGCGATCAACGAGAGGCCGGCCAGAGCGGCGACCAGGGTGCGGGTGTTCATGTGTTCCTCCAGTGAACGTGGAGGACAAGCTGGGGTACGTCGCCGCGGCGGACCGGGGCGTGCGAACCTTCCCTTGCCTCGAGGGATGATGTTTCGCGTCAGCGACAGAGGCGACCGGACTCGACGAGCGTGCTCGTCATCACCGTTGCGGGACAGCGCCGGAATCTCACCGGACTTCGCTCTGTCGACGACAGTTCGACACCGTAGCCGGTGGTGCGTAGCCTGCCCCATCTCATGACTGCACCGACGGAAGATCCACGCCCCGACGGGCTCCGCCGCGCCGAGTCGCTCGTCGTCGTCAACACCGGAAACGGCAAGGGCAAGTCGTCGTCGGCGTTCGGCATGATGATCCGGGCGGTCGCCCGCGACTGGAACGTTGCCGTCGTGCAGTTCATCAAGTCGGGCAACTGGAACGTCGGCGAGGAGAAGGTCGGACGACAGCTGGGCGTCGACTGGCATGCGTTCGGCGACGGGTTCACCTGGAACTCCGACGACCTGTCGAACGACATCGCCCATGCGGCCGAGGGGTGGGCCACCGCGTGTTCGCTGATGGCCGCCGGCGAGCACCAACTGCTGATCTTCGACGAGTTGACGTATCTCAGTTCGTTCGGATGGATCCCGATCGAGCAGATCGTCGGACCGATCCGCGACCGCCCCTCACACGTCAACGTGATCGTCACCGGCCGCGACGCCGCACCGGAACTGATCGAACTCGCCGACACGGTCACCGAGATGACCGAGATCAAGCACGCGTATCAGCGGGGCATCAGAGCGATGCGCGGCATCGACTACTGACACCACCGTGACCCTCACACTCCTGATCGGCGGTTCGCGCAGCGGAAAGAGTTCGCTGGCCGTCGACATCGGTCATCGGCATCACGCCGCCGGGATCCCGGTCACCTACATCGCCACCGCTCCCGCGCTGGACGCCGACATGACGCAGCGCATCGACCGCCATCGCAACGAAAGACCCGCCACCTGGGTGACCGTCGAGGAGGGGGTCGATCTCGTCGGGGCGCTCCACGCCGCCGAGGGACTCGCGATCGTCGATTGCCTCACGCTCTGGACGTCGAACCTGATGTGGCGTCAACTCGACGACGACACCGTCAGGTCGCGCGCGGCCGAGGCGGCCCGAGCCGCAGCGGCGCGCTCCGAGCCGACGGTGGTGATCACCAACGAGGTCGGACTCGGCGTCCATCCGGAGACCGAGCTCGGACGGCGATACCGCGACGTGCTCGGCTGGGTCAACCAGACGTGGGCCGAGGTTGCGGACCCCGCGCTGCTGCTGATCGCCGGCCGGGCGATCCGTCTCGACGACCCGTGGGACCATCTGACATGAGCCTCCTTCGCGACCGGCTCGCCGACCTGCCTCAACCGGACGAGACCGCACGCGCGGGCACGCGGGCTCGAGTGCACAGCGTGCTCCGGCCCGCGGGGGCGCTCGCCCCGCTCGACGACGTCGCCGTCTGGAAGGCGGGCTGGCAACGCGATGCCTCGCCCGCAGTCGAGCGTCCTGCCGTGCTCGTCTTCGCCGCCGACCACGGTGTCGCGGCGGCCGGCGTGAGCAGCTACCCGAGCGAGGTGACGGCCGCGATGCTCGACGCTACGCAACGTGGCCGAGCCACGATCAACGCCTTCGCAGGAGCGGCCGGAGCGACGGTCGACGCCGTCGACGTCGGCGTCGGTCGGCCCACCGCCGACATGCGCCACGGGCCGGCCCTCACCCCTGAACGTTTCGATGAGGTCACGGAAGCAGCGTTTGCGGCGGTCGACGCCCTCGACACCGACCTGTTGGTGCTCGGCGAACTCGGGATCGGCAACACCACAGCGGCGGCGGCGATCGCGGCCGCGATCGCCGGCGGTGGGGCCGCCACCTGGGTCGGTCGTGGAACCGGCGTGGACGACGCCGGGCTCGAGCGCAAACAGGCCGCCGTCCGGGAGTCGGTGCGGCGGATCGCCGGCGTGGTCGATCCACTCGAGATCCTGCGTGAGGTGGGTGGCGCCGAACTCGTCGGAATGGCTGCCGCCGCCATCGCGGCGCGGCACCGCTCGATTCCCGTGGTGCTCGACGGCTACATCTGCACAGCCTCGATGCTCCCGCTCCACGCTGCACGACCCGACGCGCTCGACCACTGCATCGTCGGGCACTGCTCGGCCGAACCCGGACACCGACTGCTCCTCGAACGGCTCGACAAGCGTCCGCTGCTCGATCTCGACATGCGCCTGGGTGAGGGGTCGGGTGCCATGGCCGCCGTACCGCTCGTGAAGATGGCGTGCGCCGGGGTGGTCGAGGTCGCCACCTTCGACGAATGGTTCGGGACGCCCGACTGATGCCACCGCTCGGTGTGCTCGGAGCGCTGCAATTCCTCACCCGCATCCCGGTCCGCCTCCGCGCCGCGCCGGACCTCGCTGCGTCGGTGCCTTGGTTCCCGGTCGTCGGCGCGGGGATCGGCGCTGCGGTCGGCGGCCTGGCCGCCGGTCTCTGGCACGTGGTCCCGGCAACTGTCTCTGCTGCGGTCGCCGTCATGGTCGGCGTCATGATCACGGGCGCGTTCCACGAGGACGGCTTGGCTGACACCGCCGACGCGATGGGCGGCCGGACGCCGGAGCGCCGCCGTGAGATCCTGAAGGACTCGCGGCACGGCAGCTACGGCGTGGCAGCGTTGGTCGGGTCGATTCTCGTTCGCGTGCTCTGCGTCGCCTCGCTCGGCCCGGCGGTGGCGTTCGGCGGCCTCGTTGCCGCGCACACGCTCGGTCGCGGCGCCGCCGTGGCGGTGATGGGTCTCGCTCGACCCGTTTCGACCGTCGGTCTCGGCGCCGACTACACACGGTCGTTGTCGGCGCGGCGCGTCACGCTGGGCGTCGCCGCGGCGCTCGCCTTCGGAACGCTCGCCACCGGGTGGTGGGTGTTGCCGCTGTCACTGGCGGCCGGTGTCGGCGCCTTCGTCATCGCCCTGATCGCCCACCGTGCGTTCGGTGGGGTGAGTGGCGACATCCTCGGCGCGGTCGAACAGGTCGCAGAGTGCCTGGTGCTCGTCGCCGTGTCGGGATTGGCGCTCCGTCACTCCCTCTGGTGGGCTCGGTAGCCTCACCAGCCGTGCCCGACACCCGAAGCTCTCCGTTCGACCACCTCGCACAGGTCGCCCGTGGCTTCGCGATGGGAACCGCCGACATCGTGCCGGGTGTCTCCGGCGGAACCGTCGCCTTGGTACTCGGGATCTACGACCGCCTGATCCGGAACATCCGCGTCGGCGCTCGCGGCCTGAAGCAGCTGCTCACGGGCAACGTCGCCGGCTTCAAGCAGACGCTTCGTGACATCGAATGGCTGTGGTTGATCGCCCTTCTGGTCGGCATCCTCGCGGCGGTGGCATCGCTGTCGTCCGTGCTCGAACGGCTGCTGGAGGAAGAGACGATCGCGATGGCCGGGCTGTTCTTCGGACTGGTCGTCGGGACGATCTGGATCGCATGGCACCTCCTCGAGCGGGTCGACGCGACCGCGATCGGGCTCATCGCCGGCGTGGGCGTCGTCATGTTCCTCCTGCTCGGCCTCCGTGAAGCCACCGACGTCGCCGAGGGCGCCGAGGAGATCGTCACTCGACCGTTCTGGGTGTTCACCCTCGCCGGTGCGATCGCGATCTGCGCGATGATCCTGCCCGGCATCTCGGGCTCATTCCTTCTCGTGATGCTCGGCATGTACACCGAGGTGCTCGGAGCGGTCAACGACCGCGACTTCGCGTCGCTCGGTGCGTTCGTCGTCGGCTGTGTCGTGGGGCTCGCGCTGTTCTCGACGCTGCTCAACCACCTGCTCGAGAACTACCGCAATCAGGTGATCGCAGCGATGATCGGCCTCATGGTCGGTTCGATGCGGGTGTTGTGGCCGTGGCCGAACGGGACCTTCACGACCGAGCTCGGTGCACCCTCCGGTGAGGTACTGCTGCCGATCGTCCTCGCACTGATCGGTGCGACGGCCGTGATCGCCGTCGAGCACTTCAGCGCACGGGTCGGGACGATGCCCGCGTCGCTCGAGTGAACGCCGGAGGGCGGCGACCGCGGACCAGTTGTTCGAACGCGTAGCCGAAGGCGAGCATTCGCTGGTCACTGTCGGCCGGTCCGAAGAACGACCAGCCGACCGGCAGCCCACCCACGAGCCCCATCGGCACGGTGATGTGCGGGTAACCGGCGACCGCCGCCGGGGTCGAACAACTCCCGGTGTCGTTGTCGCCGTTGACGAGATCGGTCATCCAGGCCGGACCACCCGTCGGCGCGACGAGCGCATCGAGATCGTGCTCGGCGACCACGGCGTCGATGCCCTCGGTGCGGGCCGCTCGCCGACACACGTCGAGCAGATCCCGGTAACCGGGGTCGTCGAGCCCGGGGAGTTCGATCGCGGTCTCGAACAGCTCCTGGCCGAACCACCGCAGTTCGACGTCGGCGTGTTCACGATTCCAGTCGACGACATCGGCGAGCGAGGTGATCGACGAGGTGGGAGCGAACTCGGAGAGCCAGTCGGCGAGGCCGGCCTTGAGCTCGTGGAGGAGGACGGGGAACTCGGCACGTGCGATCTCCTCGGCATGCCCCAGCTCGACGGGGTCGACGAGGACGGCGCCGGAGCGACTCAGCGTGCGGAGGTGTCCTTCGAACATCGCGTTGACGTCCGGGTGTGCGGCAGGGTGGCTCCGGAGCACACCGAGGCGTGCCCCTGCGAGCGCGTGCGGGTCGAGCACGGCGTCGATGTCGACCGGCCGCTCGGCGAGCACGCCGAGCAGCACCGCTGAATCGGCGACCGTGCGCGCCATCGGACCTGCCGTGTCCTGGGAGTGCGAGATCGGGATGATGCCGTCGCGACTGACGAGCCCGACGGTCGGCTTGAACCCGACCAGGCCGTTGATCGCGGACGGCGACACGATCGATCCGTCGGTCTCGGTACCGACCGCGACCGGGCACAGGCCCGCGGCGACCGCAGCGGCCGAGCCCGAGCTCGACCCGCTGGTGTTGCGATCGAGGTCGTAGGGGTTGCGGGTCAGCCCACCACGCCCGCTCCATCCGCTCGTCGACCGCGTCGAGCGGATGTTGGCCCACTCGCTGAGATTGGTCTTGCCGAGGATCACCGCGCCGGCGTCGCGGAGTCGTGCGGCGATGACGGCGTCACGTGCTGCCGGTGCGCCGACGAGCGCGAGCGAACCGGCGGTGGTCATCATCCGGTCGCCGGTGGCGATGTTGTCCTTCAACAGCACCGGGATGCCGTGGAGCGCCGAGCGCGGCCCGCTCGAACGCCGTTCGCGGTCGAGTTCGGCGGCGATCGCACGCCCGTCCGGGTTGACCTCGATGACCGAGTTGAGCATCGGCCCGCTGCGGTCGATGAGCTCGATCCTCCGCAGGCAGGCGGCGGTCAGACGCTGCGAATCGAGGGTTCCGTCGGCCATCGCCGACTGGAGCTCGGCGATCGTCGACTCGGCAAGATCCTCGTCGACCACCGCAGGTCAGCCCACGAGGGCAGCGAAGCGGGCGATCCCCGTCTCGATGTCGGCGTCGCCGAGTGCGAAGCTGAACCGGCCGTAGCCAGGGGTCCCGAACGCCTCACCGGGCACCCAGGCGACCTTCGCCTGATCGAGCACGATGTCGGCCAGCTGGAGCGTGGTGTCGGCGGTCACCCCGCCGTAGTCGCGACCCAGCAGAGCCCGCAGGTCGGGGAACGCGTAGAACGCACCCTGCGGCTCGGGACACACGACACCGTCGATGTCGTTGAGCATGCCGTGGATCAGCTGCGCCCGTCGGGCGAACGCCTCGCGCATCATCTCGACGTCGTCGAGCGGCCCCGCCACAGCGGCGATCGCCGCGCGCTGACAGACGTTCGCCACGTTCGACGTGGCATGCGACTGGAAGCTGGTGGACGGCTTGATGATGTCGAGCGGGCCGATCATCCAGCCCACCCGCCATCCGGTCATCGCATAGGTCTTGGCCACGCCGTTGACGATCAGGCACTGGTCCGCGAGGTCGGGAACCAGCGTCGGCATCGACGAGAACTCGTTGGCGCCGTAGGTGAGGTGCTCGTAGATCTCGTCGGTGATCACCCACACACCGTTCGTCACGGCCCACTCACCGATGGCCTTCACCTCGGCAGGCGTGTACACCGCGCCGGACGGGTTGTCGGGGCTGACGAACAGGAGGACCTTCGTGCGGTCGGTCTTCGCGGCATCGAGCTGCTCGATCGTGACCTTGAAGCCCGACTCGACATCGGTGTCGATCACGACGGGGACGCCGCCGGCCAGTGCGATGGCCTCGGGGTAGGTCGTCCAGTAGGGCGCAGGGCAGATGACCTCGTCGCCCGGGTCGCACAGGACGGCGAAGGCCGTGTACACGGCGTGCTTGCCACCGTTGGTGACCAGGACCTGGGCGGGATCGCATGCGAAGCCCGAGTCGCGCAGCGTCTTTGCAGCGATCGCCTCCCTGAGCTCGGGGAGGCCGCCGGCCGGCGTGTACTTGTGGTTCTTCGGATCGGCGCAGGCCGCCTGGGCCGCTTCGACGATGTGCGCCGGGGTCGGGAAGTCGGGCTCGCCGGCCCCGAAGCCGATGACGTTCTCTCCCGCTGCCTTGAGCGCCTTCGCCTTGGCGTCGACGGCGAGGGTGGCCGAGGGTTGGATGGCGGAGAGGCGTTGCGATGCGCGGTTCACGCTCGTTGACGATACCCGCGTGCCGTTCGCCCCCGATTGCGGGTTTCGACGGCCCCACGACGCCGCCATGCTGGCCCCGTGAGCGCAATGCCCGACCAGATCATCATCCCCGCCGACCTGCTACCCGGCGACGGCCGATTCTGCTGCGGTCCGTCGAAGGTCCGTCACGAGCAGGTCGATGCCGTCGTCGCCGCCCGCGACTCGTTGCTCGGCACGTCGCATCGCAAGCCGCCCGTCAAGAACCTCGTCGGCGCCGTTCGGTCCAAGTTGAGCGACCTGTTCGAGCTTCCGGAGGGCTGGGAGATCGTGCTCGGCAACGGTGGGTCCACCGTATTCTGGGACGTCGCGACGTTCGGGCTCGTGCGCGACCGGAGCCAGCACGCCGTGTTCGGCGAGTTCTCGTCGAAGTTCGCGGAAGCCTGCGCCGCCGCGCCGCACCTCGGCGACCCGACGGTCGTCGCGAGCGACGTCGGCACCCACCCGGCGCTCCGCGCGGAGGACGGGATCGACGTGTACACGCTGACCCACAACGAGACCTCGACCGGCGTCGCGATGGACCTGCGGCGACCGGCCGACACCTCCGCCGAGACGTCGCTGATCGCCGTCGACGCCACATCCGCGGCCGGCGGTCTCACCTGGTCGCCGAGCGAGGTCGACGTGTACTACTTCGCACCGCAGAAGTGCTTCGCCTCCGACGGCGGGCTGTGGCTCGCCGCGTGCTCACCCGCCGCGATCGATCGGATCAACGAGATCGGGAGTTCGACGAGGTGGCGCCCGGCGTCGCTCGATCTGCAGATCGCACTGGACAACTCGACCCAGAACCAGACGTACAACACCCCGGCGGTGGCCACGCTGGTGATGCTCGACGCACAACTCGACTGGATGCTCGGCAACGGTGGACTCGCGTGGGCCGCGGGACGCAGTGCCGAGTCGGCCGCGACGCTGTACGGGTGGGCGGAGTCGCGCGAGTGGGCCACGCCGTTCGTGGCGAACCCGGCCGAACGCTCGAACGTCGTCGGAACGATCGACCTCGACGAGGCGATCGACGCGAACGACGTGTGCACGGCATTGCGCTCCAACGGAATCCTCGATACCGACGCGTACCGCAAGCTCGGGAGAAACCAGCTCCGCATCGGGATGTTCCCGGCCATCGAGCCGTCCGACGTCGAGGCCCTGACCCACGCCGTCGATCACGTCGTCGCAGCGCTGGCAGACTGACCGCAGTGGACGTCACCGAGATACTCGACTTCTCGACGGGCGACATCGGCACGCTCGATCGTCCGGTCATGCTGGTCGGGCTCGAGGGCTGGTTCGACGTGGCGAGTGCCGCCACCCAAGCGGTCGAGTCGTTCATCGACCACGAGCAGGCGGTGATCGTCGGCGACATCGATCCCGACCCGTTCTACGACTTCACCCAGCAGCGCCCGCTCGTGTCGATCGACGACGGAATCCGCGAGATCCAGTGGCCGGCCAACGAGATCGTCCTCCAACGCAACCCGGGCCACCGCGACATCGTGTCGCTCGTCGGGGTCGAACCGCATCTCTACTGGTCGACCTACGTGGAGGCGATCGTGACCGTCGTCGAGGCGCTCGGATGTGAAGCCGTCGTCACCGCGGGTTCGGCGGCCGAAGCGATCCCTCACACTCGGCGTCCCCCGGTCACGGGGAGCACGGCCAACGCCGATCTCGCCCGCCGGCTCGGTCTCGTCGCGCCGTCGTACGAGGGCGTGACCGGGATCGCCGGGGTGCTCCACGCGGCGCTCGACTCTCGCGGGATCCCGTCGGTGTCGTTGCGCGTCGGCATCCCGCACTACCTGATGAACGCCGAGCATCCGCAGGCGACCGACGCCCTCTCGCGCCATCTGAGTCATGTACTGGGCGTCCCGGCCGGTGTCGATTTCAGCGACCGGATCGACGCCTGGCGCGAGGTGCACGACGAGATCATCGACACCGACGAACAGCTGCGGATGTACGTCCGGATGCTCGAAGCCGAGTTCGACCGCCGAGCCGAGGCGGCGATCCCGAGCGCCGACGACCTCGCGGCACAGTTCGAGAACTTCCTCGACGAACTCCGCCCGGACGATCCGACCGAAGAGACACCGTGATCACCGAGACGTCGGCCGTCCGGCTCCGCGGCGGGTGACGCCTAGTCTTCCGACATGAGCGGGGGGCTGCCAACGGGAACGGTGACGTTCCTGTTCACCGACATCGAAGGGTCCACGCGACTCTGGGAACAGTGGCCCGCCGAGATGGCCGCCGCGCTCGAACGCCACGACGCGATCATTCGAGATGCGGTCGATCGACACGACGGCCATGTGTTCGCGACGGGTGGGGACGGGTACGGCGTGGCGTTCCAGCGAGCGGAGCGCGCCGTGAGCGCGGCCGTCGATGCCCAACTGTCGCTGGTGGCCGAGCCGTGGCCCGATCACTGTCCGATGCGCGTGCGGATGGGGGTGCACTCGGGGGAGACACGTGAGCGTGACGGCGACTATTTCGGACCGACCGTGAATCGCTGCGCGCGGATCATGGCGGCGGCGCGGCCGACGCAGATCCTGGTTTCGGACGTGACTCAGGGCGTCGTCACCGAGTACGGCCTCGGTGAGATCGGCTTCGACGTCGCGGGGACCGTGGTGCTGCGCGGGACCGTCGACCGTGCCACCTTGTATTCGGTGGTCGGCGGCGGCCTTCCGGTCGTGGAGCAGGCACCGCTGTCGGCCGGCAGGGAGGGCAACCTCGGTGCACCCCTGAGCTCGTTCGTCGGGCGCGCACCTGAACTCGACCGGCTCCTGAAGGCACTCGACGGCCATCGCCTGGTGACCCTGATCGGAGTCGGTGGCGTCGGCAAGACCCGGTTGGCGATCGAGACCGGGCTCGAGAGTCGGGGGAACCGGGACGGCGTCTGGTTGGTGGAACTCGGGTTGATCGACGCTGCGGACGAGGTCGCCGCGGCAGTGGCGGATGCACTCCGTCTGCGCCCCACACCCGGGGTCGGGTTCGATGTGTCGGTCGCGGACTGGTGTTCGACCAGAGACCTCTTGATCGTGTTGGACAACTGTGAGCACGTACTGCACGGCGCGGCGTCGTTCGTGAACTCGCTGCTCACCGCAGCTCCCCGGGTGAAGGTGCTGGCCACGAGCCGCGAGCCGCTGATGGTCGCGGGTGAGCACATCGTGCCCGTCCCATCGCTCTCGTTCGACGAATCCGGCGGCGGGACGAGCGAGGCGGTCGAGTTCTTCGTCGAACGCGCCCGCTCCGAACTTCCGGCGTTCGACCCCGAGGAGCACCGCGACGACGTCCGCGACATCTGCGTGCGCCTCGACGGAATACCACTGGCGTTGGAGTTGGCCGCAGCGCGACTGCGAGGACTGCCGATCGGCGAGATCTCGAGACGCCTCGACGAACGATTCCGGCTGCTGACCGGGGGGCGTTCCGGTTCGGCCGAACGACACACCACCCTCCGTGCGACCGTGGACTGGTCGTACGACCTGTTGGACCGCACGGAGCAGGACCTGTTCGAACGGCTGACCGTCTTCGCCGGCCGTTTCGGCGTCGACGACGTCGTGGGATTGCATGGCGAGGACGCCGACGAGTACGAGATCATCGACACCCTGGCAGCGCTCGTCAATCGGTCGCTGGTCGTACGCGACGACCGACAGCCCGAGTACCGCATGCTGGAGACACTGCGGGCCTACGGTCGGGAGCGACTCGTGAGGTCGGACCGCACGGACGCGGTCCGCTCGAACCACGCACTGTTGATGGCTGCGAAGGCCCGCCGTCACAGGTTCCTGGTGGGCGGGCCGCTCGAGGCAGACGTCGCCGAGTCGCTCGAAGCACAGCTGCCCGACTACGCGGCCGCGGCCGAGTGGGCGATCGGTGCGGCACACCCCGAGCTCGCGGTGTCGATCGCATGGGACTGTCTTCAGACCAGTTGGGGCTCCGACGAGATGCGACGATGGATCGATCCGCTGCTGCCCGCGGAACACGACCGACATCCGTGGCTGCCGGACGCGCTGACCATCGCCGCGAACGCTGCGCTGTTCCAGGACGCCGACACCCCGACCGGCGCTGCGCTCGCCGCGCGCGCCGTCGCGCTCGATCCGACGCACTCCTTCGCGCACGCGCAGGCCTGCATCGCCTCCATGTTCTCCGGTGAGATCGACGAGGTCGTCGCGCACGGCCGCCGGAGCCTCGACACCGCGACCGACACTCTCGAACGAACGCTCGGCTTGATGGTGCTCGGCAACGCACTCCTCTTCGCCGGGCGGTTCGAGGAGGCGTCGACGGTGGTCGACGAGCTTCGACTGCTCGGCGACTCGAGCGGCTTCCCCACGGCCATCGCAACCGCGCACCATCTGGCCGGACGACTCCTCGCCGAGACCGACCCGGAGGCAGCACTCGTCGAGTTCCGCGCCGGACTCGAGGCCGTGAGCGGCCTCGATCGTTTCGTCGCCGAGTCCAATCTCCGGCGTGAGATGATCCCTGCCCTCATGAGGACCGACCCACACGCCGCGCGATTGGCTGCTGTCGAGTTCCTGGAGCACTGTGACCAGCGCAACGACACCGGGCAGGTCAACAACGGCCTCGGGTATCTCGTGACCTTGCTCCACGACCTCGACGAGCCGGAACTCGCCGCGCAGACGGTGGGCCGCGTCGGGCACCCGCTGCTCGCGCCGACGAGCGCTGCCCAGTACAGCGACACCGAACGTGCCCTCCGCGAGCTGCTCGGCGAGACGTACGAGGTCCACGTCGCCGCCGGACGGGCGCGACGCACGAGAGATCTGGTCGGATCGATCCTCGATGTCCTCGCTTCCAACCACTGAAGCGACGACGGCACCCGATCAGATCTCGCAGGCGAGGTCGCAAACGGGCGCGAGGTCGATCCGCTGCCGACGATGATGCCGCTGCTCATCCGCGCCATCATGACCGTGTCGTCGTCGGCGGTGTACCCGAAGTCGGCGCTGAGCGGCTGCCACCCGATCTCGGTGAGACCGTCCATGTCCTCCACGAGCACCGCCCGAGCCGGATTTCCGAAGGCCGCCCTGTCGTGTTCGTCACCGGAGAACCCGAGCCCGGACACATTCGGACCGTCGATGACGACGAGGGCATCCGCGCCGGTGATGTTGCCGGAGTGTTCGGAGTCTGCAGCCCGCCATCACGGCGTTGACGGCGATCGACCGGATCGTGGGGTCGCGTCCCGACGATGAAGCGACTCCGAGGGTCTTCCACGGATCGTGACCGGAGCCGGCCGGGAACCGTTCGACCCGCTCATGAATCGGGGATGGTCGGATGACCGTCGCTCCTCGTCGATGCTCGCCGACGCCACGACGTCGAGCGCCGCCGTCGACTCATCCGTGGTCGACTCGATGAGGCCCTCGATGATCGAGTCGACGGTGAACCGCGATGCAAGCAGGTGTTCGTCGGTGCCTGGCACCAAACCACATCGTGTTCGTCGGTGCCTGGCACCAAACGACATTGTGGGCCGGTCAGTTGCCGGACATGGTGATGTCGGAGATGACCAGCGACATGCCGGCGGAGCGCATCGGCAGCCACTCGATGTCACCGCCGATCTCGGCGATGTCGAGGAGCATGCGCTGCAGTGTCGACGCGATGGTGAACTCGCGCACGGGAGCGCCGACCTCGCCGTTCGCGATGAGCAGCCCGGCGGCACCGGTCGAGAAGTCGCCGCTGATCGGATTGACGCCCGAATGGAGCCCCTGCATCTGCTGGACGAGCAACCCGTCGTCGATGTCGGCGACGATCTCCGCCTGTGTGCGCGTGCCAGGCACCAGCGAGAGCGCGAGGCATCCGACACCGGGTGTGCCGGCGAACCCACCCCGGGTCGCGTTGCCGGTGGAAACCGTCGCGGCGCGGCGAGCGGAGTACGAGTTGTGGACGAACTGCTTCAACACGCCGTTCTCGATGAGTACGTTGCGGCGCGCGGCAAGCCCCTCGCCATCGACATCGGTCGAGGTGTACGCCTTCGGGTTGGTCGGGTCGTCGACGAAGGTGACCCCGGCGGCCGCTACCTGGTCGCCGAGGCGGTCGGCGAACAGCGAGCGACCCTTCACGACGGCCTCGCCGTTCAGGGTGGACGAGATGACACCCAGGAACTGCGCTGTGACGAACGGGTCGAGCACCACCGTCACCCGCTTCGACGACGGCTTCGTGGCACCCAGCAACCGCGTCGCCCGGTCGCTCGCCTCGCGGGCGGCGCGATCCAGATCGAACTCGTCGGGTGACCTGCCGACGGAGAACCCGAACCCCGTCTGGGTCTCGGCGTCGTCGCCCTCGCCCTCGTCGGCAAGCGTCGACACCGACACGTAGCAGCCGTTCTCGCGACCGGACTGGCGGATCCCGGCGGTCGACGCGACCGCGGCCTCTCCCCAGGCGTCGGCATAGTTCGCATCGTCGACGCGCACCCGCGGGTCGAGTCCCGACGCGAGCTTCTCGAGTTCCTTGGCGATGTCGATCTTCCGGTCGGTGGCGAACTCCGCCAGCGAGTCGTTCCACAGCGGCTGCTCCGTGGGCTCCACACCGTCGGGCTCGGCGAGGCCGGCCCATTCGTCGACGGTGCCGAACTCGACGTTGTCACGGGCTTCGGCCAGCACCTCGCGCACGGCGGAATCGTCGAGTGTCCCCGCGTAGGCGAACCCGGTGCGCCCGTCCTTGATGACGCGGATGCCGATGCCCTCGGCCTGCGCCGAGACGAAGTGCTCGACATCGCCCTGGTAGACCCGCACCTCGGTTTCGCCACCACGCGAGACGAATGCCTCGATCTGCTCGCCGGCCCCGGCCTGCTCGACGACGCGGTCGGCGACGGCCTGCAACTCGGCGGTCGTGTCGGTGACGCTCATGCCGCGGTGCCGCCGACCGTGAGCGCCTTCACCCGCAGCGTCGGCTGGCCGTCGCCGACGGGGACGCCCTGACCGTCCTTGCCGCACGTGCCCGGGCTCCCCATGGAGAAGTCGTCGGCCAACATGTCGATGTCCTGCAGGACCTTCGGGCCGTTGCCGATCAGGTTGCCGTCCCGGAGGGGTTCGGTGATCTTCCCGTCCTCGATCAGGTAGGCCTCGGTCATGCCGAACACGAAGTCGCCCGACGCCGTGTTGACACTGCCGCCCCCGAGCTTCGCGACGTAGACGCCGCTCGGCGTGGACGCGACGATGTCGTCCGGGTCGTCGGGCCCGTTCATCACGAAGGTGTTCGTCATCCGGACCATCGGCAGGTGCTGGTAGCTCTGCCGCCGTCCGTTGCCCGACTGGGGCCGGCCCTCCTTGCGCGACCGCAGGAAGTCCCACATGTAGTCGGTGAGGACGCCGTCCTCGATCAGGACGTTCCGCTGCGTCCGCTGACCTTCGTCGTCGATCCCGAGCGTGCCCCACTCACCGGGCATCGTGCCGTCGTCGACCAGCGTGACCATCGGGTTCGCGACTTGCTTGCCGACCTTGCCGGCGTACACGCTGGCACCCTTCTGGATGTGGTCCGCCTCGAGGCCGTGGCCACACGCCTCGTGGAACAGGACGCCGCCGGTGCCGTGCTTGATGACGACGGGCATCTCGCCCGAGGGGGCAGGCCGTGCGGCGAGCTTGGTGATCGCCTGACGTGCTGCCTCCCGCGCCATCTCCTCCACGTCGACCGTGTCGAAGATCTCGAAGCCCACCGTGTGCCCCATCGACTGGTAACCGGTCTGCATGCCACCGTCGCCGTTGGCCACCGCGTTGATGCGCAGCAACGTGCGGACGATCTCGTCGTCGGCCAACACGCCGTCGGTGTTCGCGACGAGCACCCGCTTGGTGCTGTCGCCGTAGCCGGCCGACACCTGCACGATCTCCGGTCCGTACGAGCGAGCCGCCTCGTTCATCCGGTCGAGCAGCTCGACCTTGCGCGCCTTGGCGATGGAATCGGGCTCGTGAGCGATCGCGTTCGGGCGATGCCGCTCGGTGCGTGTGAGACCGACAGTCTTGACACCACCGCCGCCTCGCGCCGCTGCCGCTGCGGCGGCCGCGGCAGCGGCTGCGAGCCCGGCCTCGGAGAGGTCGGAGGTGTACGCGAACCCCGTGGTCTCGCCGGCGATGACACGGATGCCGGCGCCACGGTCGCGGCCGCTCGTGACCTGTTCGATGCGTCCGTCGTCGAGTCCGGCCGACGTCGATCGTTTGTCCTCGGCATACACCTCTGCAAACTCGGCACCGGTCGAAGTGGCGCCGGCGAGCACGCGTTCAAGGACGTCTTGGTCGATCACCCGCCCCAGCCTACGAAAGGGAACGCAGTTCTTCTCGTCCTGCTCACCGGTTGCGCGAACATGACGCGATGCGACGGCCGAGGTGTGGGTGCGCGGTACTGCTCGTCGGCGCAGCACTGATCGCGGCCGGCTGCGGCGCCGACGACGACGTCGTGTTCGAGAGCAGCGCGAGCATCGCGACGGACGACGGGCCGCCGACGGGTCCGGTCGTCACGACCGCCGCCGCCACGGTGACCAGCATCAGCACCACCGGCGCCGCTGACGACGGCACCGTGCCGACGACCGCCGAGGTGACGACCACCACGGAGCCGGTCCGCGAGGTGACGATGTCGTTCACCGGCGACACCTTGCCGCACAGTCCCCTGTGGCGTCAGGCGAACGAGACCGCCGGCGGCACGGGATACGACTTCTTTCCGATGTTCGCCGACATCGCCCCGACGATCTCCCGTTCCGACGTCGCCATCTGCCACCTCGAGACACCGATCGCCCCGGTCGGCGAGGGGTTCACCACCGACCCGGTGTACGGCGTGCCGCCGCAGATCGTGGGGGCGATGGCGAAGGCGGGCTACGACCGGTGCTCGACCGCCGGCAACCACGTGCTGGACCGCGGCGTCGGTGGGATCGACCGTACGGTCGAAGTGCTCCTCGAGAACGGGATGGGCCAGGCCGGCATGGCCCGCAACGAACTGGAGAGCCTCCCCGACGTGTTCGAGGCCGAGGGCGTACGGATCGGACATCTGTCCTACACGTACGCGACGAACGGGATCTCGATTCCGAATGGCGAGCCGTGGCGGACCAACCTGATCGACCCGGTTCGCATCATCCACGACGCCAACTCGGCGCGCGAACTCGGCGCCGAGGTCGTCGTCGTCAGCCTCCACTGGGGAACCGAGAAGAAGACGGCTCCGAACGAGCAACAGCTCGCGGTGGCGGAGCAGCTGACCGCGAGCGGAGCGATCGATCTGATCGTCGGGCACCACGCGCACGTCGTGCAGCCGATACAGGAGATCAACGGCGTCTGGGTCGCCTATGGGATCGGCAACATCTTGTCGAACCTTCCGGTCAACGACGAATGGCCGCCGAGCAGCCAAGACGCCGTGATCGTCGAGTTCGACATCGCGGTGGACGCCGCCGGCAACGTCCGCGTCGCGCGTCCTGCCGTCATCCCGACCTGGGTCGACAGACGAAACGGGTGGGTGATCCGCGACGTGACCGCGGAGCTCGCGCGGAACGACCTCGACCCCGGACGACGCACAGAACTCCGGGCATCCCTCGATCGCACCACCGCGGTGCTCGGCGACTACGTCGGCTGATCGACCGTGCCGACTCCTCGACGGGGCGTTAGCGTCCGTGGACGTGACAGTCGAGACTGGAATGCGCGGGACGGCGAGCTTGGTGGTCAGCGAGGTCGACACCGCCTCGGCGCTGGGCTCGGGCGACATCGACGTGCTGGGGACACCGCGGCTGATCGCGCTCTGCGAGGCGGCGACGATGTCGGCACTCGCCGACGAACTCGACGACTCGGTGGCGTCGGTCGGCATGCGGATTCGCGTCGACCACCTCCAACCCACACCGGTCGGCGCAGCGGTCACGGCCGAGGCCGTGCTCGACCAGATCGACGGACGACGACTGACATTCACGGTGTCGGTCTCCGACAGCGGCGGCCTCGTGGCTGCGGGAAAGATCACGCGTGCGCTGGTGGACCGCGCCTCGTTCCTCGACAAGTGCTGCAGCGCCTGACGCCGACACGAATACAGTACCCCCGATGACGGAGGGGAGCCCCACAGTCGACGCTCCCGAACGCGTCCACCGTCTGCACTGGTGGAAGGAGGCGCTGATCGTTGCGGTGTTCTACGTCGCCTACTCGTGGATCCGCAACCGATTCGGCTCGAACCAACTCGCGGCCGACGGCGTCCCCGAGGCGGCGTTCCACAATGCCGAGCGCGTGATCCGCGTCGAACGGGCGCTCGGCCTGTTCCACGAGGAGTCGGTCCAGGAGTTCTTCCTCGCGCAGAAGTGGTTCATCCAGTTCTGGAACGTGTACTACGGCACCGCTCACTTCTTCGTGACGCTCGCGGTGTTCGCGCTCCTGTTCTTCAAGCGCGCCGATGTGTTTCCTCAGTGGCGCAACACGCTCGCTGCGATGACCGCGCTCGCGATCCTCGGCTTCGCCTTCTTCCCGCTGATGCCGCCACGCCTGCTCGATCAGCCGTGCCCGACCGCGGACAACCTCGAGTTCGGCGGCGCATGCATCGAGAGCAACCTGCGTTCGGGGAAGGACAAGACCTTCACCGGCGACAACGGATTCGGCTTCGTCGACACGCTGAGCGTCTACGGCGGCCCCTGGCGATTCGACTCCGACGAGGTCGCTTCGATCTCCAATCAGTACGCAGCCATGCCGAGCCTCCACATCGGCTGGTCGACATGGTGCGCGCTCGCGGTCTGGCCTCTCCTGCGTCGACGATGGACGAAGATCGCAGTGCTGTTCTATCCGCTCGCCACGCTGTTCTGCATCATCGTCACGGCCAACCACTTCTGGCTCGACGGCGTCGGCGGGTTGGCCGTGTTCGCAGTCGGGTCACTGATCGGGTGGGGTATGCACCGTTGGAACCAGAACCGGCTCGACCGACGCGAGATGCTCGACGCCATGCTGAGCGAGCGCTCCGGCAAGCCGGTTCCCGACATCCGGATCAGCTCCTTGGCTTCGGAGATCATCGACGACGTGTCGGGCGATCACGACGGCAAACCCTCGACACCCGAGTTCTGAACTCTCTGTCACGCATGTGGTGGCCGGGGGCCGTAACCTTGACTCACCATGAGTCAGATGCGGCTGAACCCCCTCAACGGGCGATGGGTGACGATCGTTCCCGACCGGGCCGAACGCCCGAGCGACTTCGCGCCCCGGGACCACAGCGACGACCTGCCCCTCGACCGACCCTGCCCCTTCTGTCCGGGCAACGAGGAGGAGACGCCACCGGCGCTCGAGACGACCGAGGAAGACGGCAACTGGTCGATGCGGGTGATTCCCAACCTCTACCCGGCGTTCGACGGCGACGACGCGTTCACCGTCCACAATCTCGGCCCGGTGCACGTCAAAGCCGAGGCGAGCGGCATCCACGAGGTGTTCGTGTACGAACGCAGCCACATCGGCGGACTCCACATGCTCGACGACGAACATGCGGCGGAGTTGATGTTCGTCCTCAAGCGACGCCTCGCCGAACACGCCGCGCTCCCCTTCGTTCGGTACACACAGGTCATCGTCAACCACGGCCGCGAAGCGGGTGCGTCGGTCGCACACCCTCACGGTCAGATCCTCGGGCTGCCGTTCGTCCCGAGCGAAGTGCTCGACGAAGAACGCGCTTTCGCCCGGTTCGCCGGGGGCTCACTCCTGGCGACCACGGTCGAAGCCGAGCTCGCCGCCGACCATCGCATCGTCATCGAGAACGACGACGTCGTGGTGATGTGCCCCTTTGCGAGCGGCGTGCCGTACGAGATGCTGATCGTGCCGCTCGAGCAGCACGCGCACCTCCCGAACGCGTCGGACGAATCGCTGCGCGCCGTGGGGATCGCGCTCCGCGACGCGATCAGACACCTCAACAAGGCGCTCGGCGACGTGGCGTTCAACGTCGGCCTGCACACCGCCCCGCATCAGCACAGCGGCGACTACCACTGGCACCTCCACATCTGGCCACAGGTGACCACCCAGGCCGGATTCGAGCGCGGAACCGGAGTGTTGATCAACATCATCCCACCGGAGGAAGCCGCAGCGACGCTGCGCTCCGTCGGCGCCAACGCCTGACCCGCGGCGCGCCCGCTCAGGGCCTCGGCGGCGAGGCCAACCAGAGCATCGACATCGGCCCCACGTCGAGCAGGGCCGACGACGGCTGACCCTGCCACGGCTCGTCGTCGGTGGCCGTCACGGGTCCGATCGAGCGGTGGCCACTCCCCCACCACGATGCTGCGTCGGTGTCGAGGACGACCTCCCACTCACCACTCCACGGCAGTCCGACGCGGTATCCGGGGCGGGGAACGGGAGTGAAGTTCGCGATGCACGCGACCGCGGCGGCGCCGTGGTCGTCCCAGCGCAGGAACGCGTACATCGAGTGGACGGCATCGTCGGCGTCGAGCCACTGGAAACCTGCCGGGTCGGTGTCACGGCGCCAGAGTGCGGGGAACGCGTCGGCCGACCGGCTCATCTCGACGATCACGTCGTGCACGCCGCGATGCGACGGATGGTCGAGCAGATGCCACGGCAGCTCGGAGGCGTCGTTCCACTCCTGCCACGGCGCGAGCTCGGCGCCCATGAAGAGCAACGGTGCCCCCGGGAGCGACCACTGCCAGGCGAGCAGGGCGCGCAGCCCCGCGAACTTCTGCCAGTCGTCGCCGCCCATCTTGGCGAGCAGGCTTCCCTTGCCGTGGACGACTTCGTCGTGGCTGAGCGGAAGGACGAACCGTTCGTTGTAGGCGTACAGCTGTGCGAAGGTCATCTCGTTGTGGTGGTGGGCGCGATGGATGGGATCGAGCTGCATGTACCCGAGCGAATCGTGCATCCACCCGAGGTTCCACTTGTGGCTGAATCCCAGCCCGCCTTCCGAGACGGGGTGGGTGACACCCGGCCAGGCCGTCGATTCCTCGGCGATCATCAACACGTCGGGGAATTCCTCGCCGACCACCGTGTTCGTCTCCTGGAGGAGCCGGATCGCCTCGAGGTGCTCCCGCCCGCCGAACTCGTTCGCACTCCACTCGCCGGGCCCGCGTGAGTAGTCGAGGTAGAGCATCGACGCCACCGCATCGACGCGGAGGCCGTCGATGTGGAACTCGTCGAGCCAGTACAGCGCGTTGGCGATCAGGAAGTTCCGGACCTCGTTGCGCCCGTAGTCGAAGACGTAGGTCCCCCAGTCGGGATGTTCGCCGCGGCGAGGGTCCGGATGTTCGTAGAGCGGTGTGCCGTCGAACCGACCGAGGCTCCAGTCGTCTTTCGGGAAGTGCGCCGGAACCCAGTCGACGATCACCCCCACGCCGCGCCGGTGCAACGAGTCGACGAAGCGACGGCAGCCGTCGGGATCGCCGAATCGAGCAGTCGGTGCGTAGTAGCCCGACACCTGATAGCCCCACGAGCCCCCGAAGGGGTGTTCGGCGATCGGCATCAACTCGACGTGTGTGAATCCGAGCCGCGTGACGTGATCGCCGATCTGTTCGGCGAGCGTGTCCCAATCGTCGACCGACCGTCGCCACGACCCGAGATGGACCTCGTAGACACGCATCGGCGCCGTCCCCGCGATGGTGTCGCGGCGCCGTTGCATCCACTCGTCGTCGGTCCACTCGAACCCGTCGTAGCTGGGCACGACACTGGCGTCGCTCGGCGGCTGCTCGGTCTGGCGGGCCATCGGATCGGCCTTGCGGATGGTGCGACCTTCCGACGTCGTGATCTCGAACTTGTAGCAGTGCCCCGGCCGGGGGGCGTTCGACACGACCGACCAGATGCCGGACGGCGTGGGCTCCTCGACGCGTGCGAGCGGTTCGGGGGTCCAGTCGTTCCAGTCGCCGACCACGGCGACGGCCAGGGCGTTCGGAGCCCACACCGAGATCCGCGTGGCCCAGACCCCGTCGGGTGTCCGACCGACGGGCTGCGGACCCAGCAGTTCCCACAGGCGGCGATGTGTTCCCTCCGCGAAGAGGTGCAGGTCCAGTTCACCGATGAGCTGATCGTGCGTCGGCATGACCGCCCACCGTAACGGTTACGGTGCGACTCGTGCGCGTGCTGATGTTGACCTGGGACTTTCCGCCACGCGAGACGGGTGGGACCGCGGCCCACGTCTACGGGCTGAGCCACGCACTGGCCGACGCCGGTCACGACGTGGTCGTCCTGACGATCGCCGACCGTGGCGCCGACGCCGTGGCCGAACGAACCGACCGCGTGCGGGTGATGCGCGCCGCGATCGGTCTCCCTCACATCCCCGCGGAGCGATATCTGGCCCTCACCGCGTCCGCCGATCACGCGCTGGTGCAACTCGCGCTCGACGCCGACTCCCCGCTCGCCGGATGGCGACCCGACATCGTGCACGGGCACGACTGGAGGGTGGGTTGGGCGGCCGACACCATCGCTCGTCACCACGGCGTGCCGTTCGTGCTCACGATGCACGGCACCGAGCGGGTTCGTCACGGCGGCAACCTGCCGATCGGCGAACCGACCGACGTCAACTCGATCGAGTGGTGGCTCGCCTTCCGCGCCGATCGGCTGATCGCGTCGACCCGCTTCATGGTCGACCAGTTGGTGACCGGGTTCGAGCTGGCTCCCGAGCAGGTCGTCCGCATCCCGAACGGGATCGACCCGGACCTGTGGGACGGGCACGACCGCCAGATCGACCGGGAACCCCTGATCGTCTCGTGGGGCCGGGTCCAGTACGAGAAGGGGTTCCAGGTGCTGGCACGGGCGATGACCACACTGCGGACCCGGGTTCCGAACGTGTCGTGCGTGATCGCCGGACGCGGCAGCTACCTGCCCGAACTGCAGACGCAGATCGACGTCGAGGGGGTCAGCGACCTGATCGAGCTGCCGGGTTTTCTCAGTGACGACGAGCTGCGGGAACTCGTGCACCGTGCCGGCTGCGTCGTGATCCCCTCCCTCTACGAACCCTTCGGTGTCGTGGCGCTCGAGGCGCTCGCGGCAGGTGCGCCGCTGATCGTGGCGCGCACGGGCGGTCTGGCCGAATTGATCGTCGACACCGATGCCGGGCTCACCTTCGAGCCGGGCAACCCGGACGACCTGGCACACATCGTCGAAATGGTGCTGCGCGACTCGACACTCGCTCGACAACTCACCACGAACGCTCGTCAACTCATCGAGCGGAAGTACGCGTGGGGCGCCGTTGCGACCTCCGTCGTCCACGTCTACGAGGTGGCGATCACCTATCGGCGCGTCGCGACATAGACCGTGCTGCTCGTGTCACCGCCGGTGAGCACGTTGGCGAACGTGACGACCTCGGCGACGGCGGTGTCGAAGGCAGCATCGAGAACTGCGAGGAAGGCGTCGTCGGGCGGATCGTTCGACCAGAGCGAGAACACGCCACCCGGGCGCAGCGTTCCAGCGAGTCGCTCCATGCCGGAGGCCTCGTAGAACGACGCGTTCGCCGGGTCGAGCAGGTGCCGCGGCGAATGATCGATGTCGAGCAGCACGGCGTCGACGTCGAAACCATCCGCTGCCAGCGCGAAGAAGTCGGCGTGAACGAACTCGCAGCGCGGATCATCGGCCAACGAGGCCCCGAGCGGGACCAGATGTCGACGGTGCCAGTCGATGACCGGGGCGAGCGCTTCGACCACCCGCAGTGAACGGACCCGAGGGTCGTCGAGCGCCGCTCGGGCGGTGTGGCCGAGCCCGAGTCCGCCGACGACCACGTCGATCGGAGCATTCGACGTGGCTGCGAGGCCGAGCGTCGACACGGCTTCCTCGCCATCGCTGATGAGACTCGACATCAGCCCGTCCTCACCGATCTTCACCTCGAACACGTCGATCTGCAGGGTCGGCTCGAGCCGGCGGCGCAGACTGATCTCACCGATCGCGGTCGACTGACGATCGAGTTCCTCGAAACGCCTGCTCACCGACGGACACCGATCACCGGGTGATCGTACGTCCCGTTACGCTCCGACGGCGATGCGACCCACCCACCAGTTCACGGTCACCAGTCAGATCCCCGAGTCGCTGTCGGCTCTGCCGCGCCTCGCCGCCAACCTCCACTGGGCGTGGGATCGCGAGCTCGCCACGGTCTTCGACCGTATCGACGGCCGCGATCACGACCAGACCTGGCGGCGTACCGGACAACACCCGACCGACCTGATCCGCCGGACCGAGCCCGCCCGATGGGCCGAACTGGCTGACGACGCCGGCTTCGTCGACCAGGTCGCGGCTGCCGATCGTCGGCTCCAGAACGTGCTCGCGGGTTCGGCGTGGTTCCAGGACCGCGCCGAGGTGAACGGCTCCCCACTCCGCAGCGTCGCCTACTTCTCCCCGGAGTTCGGGATCACCGAGGCGCTGCCGCAGTACTCGGGTGGACTGGGGATCCTCGCCGGAGACCACCTGAAGGCGTCGTCCGATCTCGGCCTCCCGCTGATCGGGGTCGGCCTGCTCTACGCGGAGGGGTACTTCCGCCAGCGGTTGAACGCCGATGGATGGCAGGAGGAACGGAACGAGACGATCGACCCGCACGCTCTCGGCATCGTGAAGACCGATGTCGTCGTCGAGGTCGATCTGGCCGGTGTCCCCGGGCTCGTCCAGGTGTGGCGCGTCGACGTCGGTCGGGTCCCGCTGTTCCTGCTCGACACGAACGTCCCCGGGAATCCACCCGAGGTCGTCGCGGTGACCAACCGGCTCTACGGGGGTGACGAACAGCACCGGCTCCGCCAGGAGATCGTCCTCGGCATCGGAGGGGTCCGAGCGCTGCGCGCGCTCGATCTCGACCCGCAGGTGTTCCACATGAACGAAGGTCATGCCGGGTTCCTCGGACTCGAACGGGTCCGGGAATGGACCGACCGTGGCCTGACGTTCGCCGAGGCCATCGAGGCCGTCCGAGCCGGTGGAGTGTTCACGACCCACACACCGGTACCGGCCGGCATCGACCGCTTTCCGCGAGATCTGTTCGAGCCCTACTTCACACAGTTCGCGGACGCTCTCGGTATCCCGTTCGACGAGCTGTACGCGCTCGGCACCCGCGACGACGAACCCGACGGCAAGTTCAACATGGCGGTGATGGGCATGCGGCTCGCTTCGCGCCGCAACGGTGTCGCGGCCCTGCACGGTTCGGTGGCCCGCGAGATGTTCAGCGGCATGTGGCCGGCACTGCCGGTGCAGGAGGTCCCGATCGGCCACATCACGAACGGCGTCCATGCCCGCACCTGGGTGAGCGATCGCGTCGACGAACTCCTGTCCGATGTGGTGGGCGACGACTGGCACCTCGCGAGCGAGGAGGCATTCGAACGCGTGCGCCACGTCGACGATCGCGAGATCTGGCAGGTCCGACAGCAGGGCCGCCTCGAGCTGGTCGAGCTCGTGCGCGACCGCCTCGGAAGCGATCTGCTCGACCCTGACGTCCTGACGATCGGGTTCGCTCGCCGATTCGCCACCTACAAGCGAGCCAATCTGCTGCTCGGTCAGCTCGAGCGGCTGAAGCGGCTCGTCCTCGACGCCGACCGCCCCGTGCAGTTCGTCTTCGCCGGCAAGGCCCACCCGGCCGACCAACCCGGCAAGTCGATGATGCAGCAGATCAACCAGATCACGCGTGACGCCGACCTTCGCCACCGCTTCGTGTTCATCCCCGACTACGACATCGGGATCGCCCGAACGATGTACCACGGGTGCGACGTCTGGCTGAACACGCCGCGCCGTCCGATGGAGGCGTGCGGCACGAGCGGGATGAAGGCCGCCCTCAACGGTGTGCTCAACTGCTCGATCCTCGACGGCTGGTGGGACGAGATGTCCGACGGCACCAACGGGTTCGACATCGCCTCCTACGACGACGACCACGACGATGCGCGCCGCGATCTGCGTGAGGCGACCGCCGCGTTCGACGTCCTGGAACACGACCTCGTCCCGCTGTACTACGACGCACACGACGACGGGCTCCCGCACGGTTGGATCGACCGCATCAAGAGCAACTGGGCGACCCTCGGTTGGAACGTGATCGCCGGCCGGATGGTGCGCGACTACACGACCCGGCTGTACGAGCCGGCAGCGGCGGCCGCGGACGCCGCGATCGCCGACGGAGCGGCCGTCGCCCGCGAACTCGCGGCGTGGCGGGCGGGCGTGGCCGCGGTGTGGGACTCGGTCACCGTGACGGTCGATCCGTCGTCCGACATCGGCGACGGCGCGGCCGGGGTGAGCCGGCATGTCACGGCCACGGTCGACCCCGGCGATCTGCGGTTGGACGAACTTCACGTCGAGATCGTTCACGGGCCACTGGACGCCTCGGGGGCGCTCGACGGCGAGCGGCTGAACCGCGTCCCGATGGCGGGGGACGGATCGGGCGGGTTCTCCGGTGACTTCACTCCGGACGGTGCCGGACCCTGGGGTGCGGCGGTGCGGGCCCTGCCCACTCACCCGGCGCTCAATACAGAGCTCGAGCCGGGGCTGGTCGCGCTCGGCTGATCAGCGCGACCTGGCTCGTTCGCGGGCGCCCTCGATGTCTGCGCCCGCCCGGGTCAGGGCGCCGCGCAGGCTGCATTCGGCGATCTCGACCGGCGGCGCGACATCGCTGACGATGACACCCACCAACTCGCGATACACGCCGGCTGCCGGACTGTCGGGTTGATCGAGCGCGACCGGCAGACCCGAATCGCCGCCCGCGGAAACGGCTGCGTCGAGCGGGATCGAACCGAGCAGCGGCACGCCGATGCTGTCGGCGAGATGTTGACCACCACCGGAACCGAACATCGCCGTGACCGTGCCATCCGGCGCCACCGAGGGCCCCATGTTCTCGATCACCCCGGCGACCCGCAGGAAGCCCTTGCGGGCCATGTCGGCGGCGCGGGCGGCGACCTGCTGGGCGGCGGTGGCCGGTGTCGTGACGATGACGACGTCGGTGCGTGGCAGCATCCTCGCGAGGCCCATCTGGATGTCGGACGTGCCGGGCGGCATGTCGATCAGCAGGTAGTCGAGCGGGCCCCACTGCACGTCTTCGAGGAAGTGCTGGACGGCGCGGTTCAGCATCATGCCGCGCCACATGATCGCCTCGGTTTCGTTCGCTCCCGAGATCGACCCCATGGACACGACGTGGAGGACACCGTCGCCCACCTTCCGCACGACGGGCTTCATCACGGTCTTGCCCTCACCCCCGCGCTCACCTTCGATCTCGCCGTCGATCCCGAGGAGCTGGGGCATCGAGAAACCGCCCACATCGGCGTCGAGCACGCCGACGGTGTAGCCCCGATCCGCGAGCAGGACGGCGAGATTCGCCGTGACCGACGATTTCCCCACGCCACCCTTGCCCGACGAGATCGCGAGGATGCGCGCGGTCGGCGGGATGTCGGTGTCGAGTGCGTTGTCGCGCGCCTTCCAACGGGCTTGCGACATCACGTTCCTGCGTTCGTCGGCGGTCATCTCACCGAAGTGGATCTTGACGACGTCGATGTCCGGGAGCGACCCGACGCGTGCCTTGGCATCACGCATCAGCTGGGCCCGGAGGGGACATCCCGCGGTGGTCAACGCGATGGTGACGTGCATGGCGCGGTCGGCACCGCGTTCGAGCCGTTTGACCATCCCGAGGTCGACGACGTTGTCGCCGAGTTCGGGGTCGATCACACCGCGGAGTGCGTTGATGATCGCTTCGCGGTCGACGTCGTCGCCGACGACATCGGGCGGCACCACCTCGGGCCGGTCGGGTGCCGGCGTGTCGGGGTCGGTCACATCATCCCCAGTTCGAGACGGGCGACGTCGGAGAGTCGCGACACGTCCCACGGCGGGTCGAAGACGAGCTTCACGTCGACCGTCTCCACGCCCCCGATGGCGGCCACCGCGTCGTGGAGGTCCTGACGCAGGATGTCGCCCATCCCGCAGAACGGGGCGGTGACCGACATGTCGATGTCGACGTGCCATCCGCCGCTGGGCAGCTCGTCGGCCTCGACGCGGTACACGAGGCCGAGTTCGACGATGTCGACCGGGATCTCGGGGTCGTAGACCGTCGTCGCCGCCTCCCACACCCGTTCGATGCTGAACGGCTCGTCACTCGGGCCGGCCGTGCCGGTCGGCGCGTCGACGAAGCCGAAGTCGATCGAGTCGGCCGGCGTGAGGCGGGCCATCTCACCGTCGCTCGTGGTCACCGTGGCGGTGCCTCCGAGCGCCTGGAGCAGGGTCACCCGGTCTCCTGCCACGAGCGTGATGCGGTGCCCGGCGGGCACGATCGTGACCTCGCAGTCCCGGGGGAGGGTGAAGCCCTTCGTGGGGCCGACGCTGACGGGTTGATCAGGCATGGTCGTGTCCGAGTCGGTGAGTGATCCACGTCCGCACCGTCTCGATGCCGACGTCGTCGACGGCTTGATCGGCGAACCCGTTGATCAGGAGCCGACGCGCCTCCCCTGCCGGAATTCCGCGTGATCGCAGGTAGTAGAGCGCCGTGTCGTCCAACTGGCCGACGGTCGCACCGTGCTTGCAGGCCACCTCGTCGGCGAGGATCTCGAGCCGCGGTTGGGTGTTGATCTCGGCACGGTTCGACAGCAGCAGGTTGTCGTTGGACTGTTCGGCGTCGGTTCCGTCGGCGCCGGGACGTACGTCGATCCCACCGTTGAACACACCGGTGCTCGCGTCGTCGAGGACCCCCCGGTACGTCTGCCGGCTCGTGCAGTCCTTCGCGACGTGCACGACGTTGATCTGCTGGTCGAGCACCTGATCCCCCGCGCCGAAGAACAGCCCGGACAGGTCGGCACTGGCTCCCGTGCCGACGAGCTGCACGTCGTAGGCGACGCGCCCGTAGGACGCACCGAGGTTGAACGAACGGGCGTTGAACGTACTGCGGGCGTGCTGGACGACATCGATGCGGCCGAGGTGGATCTGAGTCGACGGCACGTCCTGCAGCAGAACGTGCTCCAGGGTGGCGTCGTCGGACAGTGTCACCGTCGTGCGGATGTTCGAACCTCCGAATTCGGACCCTGCGCCGACGCGGGTTTCGACGACCGTCGCCGAGCTTCCCGCGCCGAGGTGGATCACGACGCCGGTGCACGACGCGTTCGGGGCAGCGCCGGGAAGCTCGACGGCGACGATGTGGATCGGGACGTCGAGAGCGACGCCGTCGGCGACGTGGACCACCGCGCCGTCGCCGCCGTATGCGATGTTGAATGCGACGAAGGCGTCGGCGATCTCGTCGGGGGAACGTTCGAAGTGCTCGGCGACCCGCTCGGGCCGCTCGGTCAACACGTCGGCAAGGCTCGACAGTCGCACGCCGTCCGGGCCGACGAGGTTCGAACGCTCGGCGTCGAACGCGCCGTTGACGACGACGATGCGCGGGCCATCGAGCGCGGGGATCCGCTGGTCGAGATCGGTGGGCGCCTCGTCCGACCCGACGGCTGGACCGAAGGACAACTCGCCGAGCGCACGATGCGGGGCGTGGCGCCAGGCCTCGTCGCGCCTCGTCGGGTACCCGATTTCACCGATCCGGTCGAGCACGTCGAGACGCACCCCGGTCGACGGATCCGAGTGGATCGTCACGATGGTGCTCCGGTGAGCGGTCGTTCGGGGACGTCGTCGAGGTCGTGGTTCACGTAGTCGGCGTACCCCTGATCCTCGAGGTGGAGGGCCAGCGTGTGGTCACCCGACTGGACGATCCTGCCGTTGACGAGCACGTGGACGAAGTCGGGCTTGATGTAGTCGAGAAGCCGCTGGTAGTGGGTGATCACGATCATCGACCGCTCGGGACCGCGGAGTGCGTTCACGCCGCCGGCGATGATCCGCAATGCGTCGATGTCGAGGCCGGAATCGGTCTCGTCGAGGATCGCGAGACGTGGCTTCATGACCGCCATCTGGAGGATCTCGTTGCGCTTCTTCTCCCCACCGCTGAAGCCGGCGTTGACGGCACGGTCGAGGAAGTCCTGCTTCATCTCGACGAGGTCCATCGCCTCCTTGGCGACGGCGAGGAAGTCGCGCGCGCCGATCTCGGTCTCGCCTCGGGCTCGACGTACCGAGTTGAGCGCGGTCCGCAGGAAGTACATGTTGTTGACACCGGGGATCTCGACGGGGTACTGGAATCCCAGGAACACACCGGCTGCGGCACGCTGCTCGGGTGTCATCGCGAGCAGGTCGGCGCCGTCGAGCGTGGCGACACCCCCGATCTCGTAGCCCTCACGGCCCGCGAGGGCGTGTGCGAAGGTGCTCTTGCCCGAGCCGTTGGGGCCCATGATCGCGTGGACCTCGCCGGCCCCGACATCGAGGTCGAGGCCCTTCAGGATCTGCTTGTCACCGATCGTGGCGGTGAGGTTCTCGACGTGCAGCATCAGCCCACACTTCCTTCCAGGCTCACACTCAGCAGCCGCTGAGCTTCGACGGCGAATTCCATCGGGAGTTCGTTGAACACCTCACGGCAGAAGCCGTTGACGATCATCGACATCGCATCTTCTTCGGTCATGCCGCGCTGGCGGCAGTAGTACAGCTGGTCCTCGCCGACGGTCGAGGTCGACGCCTCGTGTTCGACCTGCGCGGACGGGTTCTTCACCTCGATGTACGGGATCGTGTGGGCACCGCACTCCTTGCCGAGCAGCAGCGAGTCGCACTGGGTGTAGTTGCGCGCGTTCTCGGCCGAACGCATCACCTTGACGAGGCCGCGGTACGTGTTCTGGCCGTGACCCGCCGAGATGCCCTTCGAGATGATGCTGCTCGTCGTGTCGGCACCGATGTGGATCATCTTCGTCCCGGTGTCGGCCTGCTGGCGCTTGCTCGACAACGCGACGGAGTAGAACTCACCGACCGAACGGTCACCCTGGAGGATCACGCTCGGGTACTTCCACGTGATCGCCGAGCCGGTCTCGACCTGGGTCCAGGAGATCTTGGCGTCGGTGTGAGCCCGCCCCCGCTTGGTGACGAAGTTGTAGATGCCGCCGACGCCGTTCTCGTCGCCGGGGTACCAGTTCTGGACCGTCGAGTACTTGATCTCGGCGCGATCCTTGGCCACGAGTTCGACGACGGCGGCGTGCAGCTGGTTCTCGTCACGCTGCGGCGCGGTGCAACCCTCGAGGTATGACACGTGCGAGTCGTCCTCGGCGACGATCAGCGTGCGTTCGAACTGGCCCGTGTTCTGCGAGTTGATGCGGAAGTAGGTCGACAACTCCATCGGGCAGCGCACGCCCTTGGGGATGTAGCAGAACGATCCGTCCGAGAAGACCGCTGAGTTGAGCGCCGCGAAGTAGTTGTCGCGTACCGGGACGACAGAGCCGAGATGCTCGCGCACCAACTCCGGGTGATCGCGTACGGCCTCGGAGAACGAGCAGAAGATCACGCCCGCCTCGGCGAGCGTTGCCTTGAACGTGGTGGTGACCGACACCGAGTCGACGATCGCGTCGATCGCGACGTTGCTCAGCATCTTCTGCTCGTGCAGCGGGATGCCGAGCTTGTCGAACATGTCGCGGATCTCGGGGTCGACGTCGTCCATGCTGTCGAGGACCGGCTTCTGCTTCGGCGCCGCCCAGTAGCTGATCGCCTGGTAGTCGATCGGCGCGATGTCGAGTTTCGCCCAGTCGGGCTCCTCCATCGCCTGCCACGCCTCGAACGCCTTGAGGCGCCACTCGAGCAACCACTCGGGCTCGTCCTTCTTCGCCGAGATCAGCCGGACGATGTCCTCGTCGAGACCGGGTGGCGCGACGTCGGTGTCGAGATCGGTGTGGAACCCGAACTCGTAGCTCGCCTCAGTCAGTTCTTCGATCTCTCGAATCGACTCGCTCATCGAACGTCCTTCTGGTCGGCGGGGTGGTGACGGGCCCGGGATCGGGCCCGGCCCAGTCTGTCGTCAAAGTGGTTGGTTGCTGCGTGGCCTACGTGCACTTTTATCAACGGATCCGGGGTTTCGCAAGTTTCGCCTTGCGAAACCTTGAGAACTCCGCACGGCGCTGGTACGGTCGCATCGTGGACATCGCAGACGCCGCCCTCTCCGACACCCAGCGGCGTGTCCTCGTGGCGGTGAAACGCCACGGCGAGGCCACCGCCGACAACCTCGCGACGACACTCGGGATCTCGTCGAGTGCGGTGCGCCAACACCTGAGCGTGCTGCGCTCCGCGGGGCTCGTCGCCGCCCGCCAGGAACGTGGCCAGCCGGGCCGCCCGGCCGACCACTATCACGCCACCGAACGCACCGAGCCGCTCTTCGAGACCACCGACGGCGACTTCTCGATCGAACTGCTGGGCGACATCGAGGCCGAGGATCCCGAACTGGTCGACCGCGTGTTCGAGCGGCGGCGTCGACGCCTCGTCGACACCGCGCGCGAGGAGCTGGCCGGACGCCCGATCGACGAACAGGTGAGCGTGGTGACCGACCTGCTCGACACGCAGGGCTACCTTGCCGATTTCGACAAGCTCGACGACCACCACTACCGGATCAACCTCCACAACTGCCCGATCTGGACCGTCGCCAACCGCTTCCGACAGGCGTGCAACGCCGAGCTCGACCTGCTGCGTGAACTGATCCCTGATGCCACGGTGCAGCGCATCACGCACAAGACCGCCGGAGCACACACCTGCGCGTACGACATCACCGTTCGCGACTGACCGCGCAACTCACGACGTTCCCGACGCTCTACGTCAGTAATCTCTCGGGATGACGTTGCGTCCCGACAACGAGACGCCCGTCGCAGTGGCACCCGACCCGCCGAAGCCGTCACCGTGGTTGATCCTGTTCGCGTTCGGCGGCCTCAACGGCACCCTCGCCGCTGGCTACGGCGTGCTGTTCACGATCGTCGACGACTACAAGACCGAGTACGGCATCGACGAGGCCGCGATCGGCGTCGTGATCGGCATCGGATTCCTCGCCGGATTCGTGTCACAGATCCTGTTCGCGCCCTACGCCGACCGCGGCCATGCACGGACAGTCGTCGTGGTCGGCGTCTTCGTCAGCGTCGCCGGCCTGCTCCTGATGGCGATCGGCACGAGTCTGCTGCCGATCCTGCTCGGCCGGATCATCAACGGTCTGGGTGTCGGCGCGGCCAGTCCGGCGGTGCGACGGATCGTCATCATCGCCGATCCGACCAACCTCGGCAGCAACCTCGGCCGGCTGTTGTCGGCCGACGTGTTCGGCTTCGCGATGGGCCCGGCGATCTCCGCGATCCTGGTGGGTCCGTTCGGGATCCCCGCTCCGTTCATCGTCGTGAGCGTCGTCGCGCTCACGCTGCTGCCGTTCGTGGCGCGCGTCCCGGTCGACGAGACCTCGGTGGCCAACCGGCCGCGCAAGCGGCTCGCGTTCGACCTGCTCCGGATCCGACCCTTCGCCGGTGCCACCGTGCTCGCCGGGGTGACGTTCATCATGATCGGCGGCTTCGACGCACTCTGGTCGTTGGTCCACGACGAACTGGGTACCGCCGAGTGGATCGCGAACATCGGGATCACGCTGTTCGCGCTCCCGCTGTTCTTCCTCGGCCCGTGGGGAGGCCGACTCGCGCAGACGGTCGGCCCGTTCAAGCTGGCGGCGATCGGGCTGTTGGCGGGTGGGGGCTTCATGCTCGGATACGGGCTGTTGCCGACCGGCGGACTGATCTTCGCGCTGGCGATGTGCCATGCCGTGAGCGACGGGGCGACGATCTCGGCTGCGGGTGTCGCCGCCGGCATGGTGATCCCCGAAGACCGCCAGGCCGGAGCGCAGGGAATGCTCGGCGCATCGCAGGCGCTGATGGCCGGTGTGATGGCGGTCGTGACCGGCTACGTCTACGAGCATTTCGGACGCACCGTCGCCTACGCGACCGTGGCCGTCGCGATCTTCACGGTCACCGCGATCGGCCTCTGGCTCGCGAAGGACGCCTGGTCGATCCGTCGCCCGATCGCGACCGACTGAGACTCAGGCGCCCGTGAACTCGGCCTTGCCGGGGCCGTGCTCGAGAAAGCTCTTCACGCCGATCTGCGAGTCGTCGGTGCGGAACACCTCCACGAATCCGTCGCGCTCGAGCGCGAGTCCAGCGTCGAGCGAGGTCGACAGGCCCGCATCGATCAACCGCTTGGCGATCGCCTGCGCCTGGAGCGCACCCCCGGCCACCTCGACGGCGAGCGCGAGGGCCCGTTCGTGGAGTTGGTCGGGGGCGACGACCTCGTCGGCGAGCCCGATCCTGAGGGCTTCGTCGGCCTTCACCTGCCGACCGGTGAGGCACATCTCCTTCGCCTTCGACGGACCGATCAATCGGGCGAGGCGCTGCGTCCCTCCTCCGCCGGGAACGATCCCGAGCAGGATCTCGGGCTGTCCGAACACGGCCTTCTCCGACGCGATCCGATAGTCGCAGCCGAGTGCGAGTTCACAGCCACCGCCGAGCGCATACCCGCTCACCGCGGCGATCACGAAGCGCGGGAGTTCGGCGAACGCGGCGATCGTGTCGTGGAAGAGCGGCCCGATCACCGCGGCCTCGTCGGGTCCACCGAACTGCGAGATGTCTGCGCCCGCTGCGAAGATCCGATCGCCTCCGGTGAGCACCACGGCACCCGGCAGATCGGCCGCGAGTTCGTCGGCGACCTGTCGGAGCTCGGCCAGCAGCTCGCGCGACAGCGGATTGACCTTGCCGTTGGCGAGCGTGACGACGGCGACCCCGTCGTCACGTCGTTCGAGCGTGAGCAGTTCGTAGACCATGCGCCAAGCCTGCCAGATGCGGATCCCGTGCACCGAGGGCGGACCGGCGGGTTCGACGATCCACGTCGGTGATGACGACGGGTCACCGAGGCGGCGGGCGACCGTCGTTCACAGCGGATTCGGCGTGAACGGCAGGATGCGACTCGTCCAGTCCAACAGTTCGTCCAGCCAGCCGAGGAGCGAGAGCGACGGCGACACCGACGCCGGGGGATCGTCGACGAGGGTGTCGGCGGCGAGAACGCGGCCGAAGTCGACGTCGATCGGACCGGGGCGCGGTGTTCCGTCGCGGTGCGCGAACCGGACGCCGGCGAGCTCCATGACTCGGATCACCTCCTGGGCGAGGATGCCGTAACCGATCGTCGTCGGGTGGGTGCCGTCCAGGGAGAACAGGCCGCCGTCGGTCCGGCCCGCGGACCCCGATCGGAAGAATCTGGTGTTGGGAACCGGATCGAGCGCCGCCAATTCCGGCGGCAGATCGTATGGCTCCCACCAACTCGGCCGCGCCCACGGACTCTCGATGTAGCGGCGGCGGGCGAGGCGGTCGAGCAGCGCCCCCATGTCGAACAGATACCAGTCGAGACCATCGCGCCGGGCCTGTGTGACCGACTCGATGATCGTCTCGTTGTATCCGTCGATCGCGGAGTCGACCGCCCGCACCTCGTCCTCGGTGAGGTGCGGGTCGCGGCGAGGATCGAAATCATCGTCGGCGATCCAGGGCCTCGTGTAGTACGGGAAGTACCGCGAGTCGGGCTTGACCTTGCCGGCGACACCGCGTGCGATCGGTGCGATCGTCACCGAGGGAACCGTCGCGACGATCACGTGTCGGGCGTGGATCTTGCGCAACTCCGCGACCAGCAACGACCAGTCGGATGCGAAGTGCGACGGCTGCCAGACGTTGAACGAGCCCTTGGCCTCCAGCCGTTCGGTCGGTGACAGGTCGAGATAGTCGTCGGTCGTCCAGCACGGCGCGAGGTTGACGACCGAACCCAGTGCGTTGTTCGCCCCCAGTGCAACGACGAGCGTCTCGATCCCGCCACCGGCCGGAGCGGCCATCGTCGCAGCGGTCTCGAGGACGGTTGCATGCCGGCCGTCGACACGCGCCCGTTCGAGCACGACGAGCGCGGCTCGATCACCACTGTTCTCGACGACCTGGTCGAACAGATCGTCGGCCGGTTCCTCGATGCGCCCGGCGACGGTCGGAGCGTCGAGCAGGACGGCGTCGAGCGGATCCCAGCCGAACACCGCCATGTTGTGGAATGGTGCGCCGGTCTGCGGGGTCTCGGACCCGGGTCCGCGTTCCCAGAAGTCCTCGATGTCATCCATGTACGAACGAACCCAACGACCGGCGCTGACGATCTCCCACCAGTCGAGGCGGGGGCCGTACCGAGCCTCGAACGAGCGTGCGAGGCGCTCGATGTCGAGGGGGATTCCACCCGGGCCGGTCGGCGTTTCGTATGTCGGGAAGCGGAAGTCGTCCCCGTCGAGCCCGAGTTCGTAGGCGACGACCGTCGGCCACGACAGATCGGTCCGGTAGACGGCCCCACTCATGAATCCGTGCGTGAGGGAGTCGCCGAGCGTCACCAACCGATGCTGCACCGGGTCCGCGCTCGCCTCCACGTCGATCCCCAACCGCGGATCGGTCACCGGTTCGCGTGGGGCGGTGCGGATCTCGACGTCCGCCGGCGTCTCGCGTGTGCACTCGGGCATGACGATCACCTCTCGGCTGCATGCTAGTCCTGCCGGCGATCGTGGTCCCGGCGCTTCAGCTCGTGGATACGGTTGGTGGATGGCCGGTTCGTTCACGTTGTTCGAACACCGCAACTTCCGGGGTCGGGCCCTGACGTTCGAGTTGGACGACTTCGGCAGGGACCGGCTGCATTCGCTCGAGAACACCCCCGTTCACGACAAGGTGTCATCGGTGACGTGGAACCTCGACTCCGACGAGGTCGTCCGGCTCTACGAGCACGACGACGGCACCGGCCGCTCCTACGGTTTCGGACCGGGCGCGGGGGCGGACGCCTCGACCGACGACGACACGTTCGTGGACTGCGCGACCACGTGGCGTTGGACATCGCCGAATTCCGTGCTCGAGGCGTTCGATGCGATCCAGACCGTCGCCGCGGTCTCGAGGTTCGCCCGCGCGTCGACGTCACTCACCGGCGGACATCTCCAGGGGGTGGGTCGTGTCGATCCGCACACCCTCGCCATCTCGACGAGCGGCGACCACCGGGCGACGGTGATGTTCGTTCGGTGGGAGGACCGGATCGGAAGGGGGGACGGCGAGATCATCACGACCGTCGCCGTCGGACAACACCCCCTCGATCACGCCGGTGGCCTCCAGATCGCCGACGATGTCCTGGCGGTCGGCGTCGAGGACAACGGGGCGAAGGACCGATCGCGGATCGTGCTGCTGGACGTGGCCGATCCGGCATCGACGACCTCGCTCGACCATCTGGCGTTCGACCGACCGGCCGACGGACAGACCCGCACGGTGAAGCGATGGACCGCAGGCGCGGTCGGGCTGACGAAGACCGGGACGGGTCATCTGCTCGTGGTCGGCTCCTGGGATTCCGCCGACCTCGACTTCTATCGCTCCACGGGCGACGACCTTCGCAGCACCGCATGCCGCTTTCGGCACGTGGCGACCTGGTCGAGCGACCGAGCCGACCGCAGTTCCTGGGTCGACGACACCTGGGCCAGCTACCAGTCGTTGAACCTGGTGACCTCCGACGACGGGCGCCAGTTCGTCATCGGGGGCAATCGCAACGCACGGGGCGAGGACTGGATCGACCTGTACGAGATCGAACTCGCGTTGCCGGCCGCGCGGCGACTGACCAAGGTCGCCAAGAAGCATCTGACGTGCCGCGAAGGAGCCAGTTTCAGATGGTCGGGAGGAATCGCCGTCGACGGCACGCTGCTGCACGCCATCGCCACCGAGCGCGACCTCCACCGCCTGACGACCGTCAACATCTTCTCCGGTCGCGGTGACGCCTTCGGCGATGACGTCGAGACGCGCTTCGTGGCGAACACCCGCTCGCGGCGAACCCACTCGCTCCGCAAGCCGTGTCCGTGGGTCGACGGGATCAGCCTCCGAAACCGTCGCCCGACCGACGTGCAACTCGACGGCTACGACTGGTGCAGTTTCTGCTTTCCCGCCCGCGCCGACGGATAGCGAACAGCGACCCTCGCTGCGATCGCGGATCGTCGACGAGGGTGCCGACACGGTCCGCCCGCCGAGCGGGAACGATTCGCCGTGTCGTGACCATGCCGTCGAACGCGACGTCGTCGGGAAATGCCCGGGGTGGACCGAGCTCGGCTCACTCGTCAGCGCGCGTAGCTCAGTTGCCCGCTGGCGCCCTCGGCGAGCGCAGAGGCCTGCGCCGCGCTCACGCGTGCGTGGAGTGCCAACGACGCCGGGCTGAAGTCATCGAACGGAGCCGCCGTCGAGTGCACCGCATTCGAACGATTCGCACCCCGCACCGTCATCGCGAAGTCCTCGGCGGAAACGGTCTGGCGGACGTCGGGCGACATGAATCGAAAGACCAGCGCCACGCGTCGATCGTCGGTCGTGTTCGGACCGGACCCGTGGACCATGTGACCGTGATGCAGCGACATCTCTCCGGCGCTCAACTCGACGTCGACCATCTCGTCGGCGTCGACAGCCACTGCGATCTCCTGACCACGCGACAGCAGGTTGTCCTCGCCGTACGTGTCGTGGTGCTCGACCTGACCGGCGTGGTGGCTGCCCGGCACGAATCTCATCGCACCGTTCTCGCTCGTGGCGTCCGACAGCGCGAACCACGCCGTGACGAGACCATCGGCCCCGTCCAGGCCCCAGTACGTGAGGTCCTGATGCATCGTCAGGACCTTGGTGCTCCGTGGCTCCTTGACGATCAGCTCGCACATCCAACACAAGATGTCGGGCCCGATGAGCGATTCGACGGCGTCGAGGATTCCGGCATCGTGGGCGATGCGTGCCGCAGTCGCACTCACCAGATGGAAGTTGGCTCGGACGTAGTCGACGAACGGTCGCGGTAGCGAGGGATCGTCTCGCCACCGATCTTCCAGCTCCTCGATCTCCGCTCGCCAGCCGGCGGCGCACTCGGCTTCTGCGACCCGCACCGGGAACAGAAAGCCGTCCCTGCGGAACGAATCGATCTTCTTCGCATCGAGACAACCGGCCACGGCGAACCTCCTGGGTCAGAGCCTCCCATGCCTCCGCCCGTCCGGGCAATGCTCGAACTCCGCGGTGTCCGGTTCGGGGTCGGCCACGTCGCCGTGCACTCATCTCCGGCACACCCGCACCCCGTTGACCCGCAGCTGCTCCGGCTGCTGCCCCGCAGCTGTTGGTCAGGCGTCGATGGCGGCAAGCATCTCGTCGGCCGCGGTCCACGGGTCGGTGGTCCGCTGGGCGACCTCGTCGGTCAGCTCGTCCCAGCGCTCGCCGGTGCAGATCGTACGGGCCTTTCGCCCGAGCCGCTGGGCGATGATCTCGCGGAGCTCCTCGCGCAGACGAAAGGTCCGCCGTTCCCGGAGCAGGCCCGACGCCTCGGCGAACTCGCGATGCCGCAGCACGGTGTCCCACAGCTCGACGACACCGTCGCCGGTGGTGCCGGTCGTGTTGATGATCGGAGGGCGCCACGTGTCGTGCGGGAGGTCGGACAGGTCGAGCATCTGCATCAGATCACGACGGGTCTCGTCGACACCGTTGCGGTCGGCCTTGTTGATCACGAAGATGTCGGCGATCTCCATCAGGCCCGCCTTGTTCGCCTGCACGCTGTCGCCCCAGCCCGGATTCACGACCACGATCGTCGTGTCGGCCTTCCCGGCGACCTCGACCTCGACCTGGCCGACCCCGACGGTTTCGACCAGGATCCACCGCCGTCCGATCGCGTCGAGTGCCCGCACCGCCTCGGGGGTCGCGAGCGACAGCCCGCCGAGGTGGCCACGCGTCGCCATCGAGCGGATGAACACGCCGGGATCGGTCGCGTGGTCCTGCATCCGCACCCGGTCACCGAGGATCGCGCCGCCGGTGAACGGCGACGAGGGGTCGATCGCGAGCACCGCGATCTCCAGGTCGAGCGAACGGAGGTGTCTGATGATCGCCGACGTGAGCGTCGACTTGCCGGCCCCCGGCGCACCGGTCAACCCGACCGTGTATCCGGCCCCGGACCGTGGATAGGCGAGCCGACCGATTTCGCGCGCCTCTTCGTCACCGCGCTCGATGAGCGACAGGAGGCGGGCGAGCGCGCTGCGGTCACCGTCGAGCGCGGCCTGGAACAGTTCGGGGGCGGGCAGTCGTTTGCGAGCCATCGGCGGAGAGTCTTTCGGATCGGCCCGGGGCCGACCCAATCAGACGTTCAGTGGCACGCGCCCCCGTGCGAGGAGTTGTCGGTGATGTTGACCACCGCGGTCACGCCCTCGATGCGATCACGCATGATCCGCTGGACACCGAATTCGAGGGTGGTGTTCGACGACGGACAGCCGGCACACGCTCCCTTGAGTGCGACCGACACCACACCGGTCGTCTCGTCGACGTCGTGGAACTCGATGTCACCGCCGTCGGCCTGAAGCGCCGGGCGGATCGCGTCGATCGTTGCAAGGATCTCGTCGCGCATCGTGCGCACCATTCAATCGGTGTCGGCCGTACGATCAATCATGTGAGCACCTTTGCGACCGCGCTGCTCGCCCACCAGGGCGGCTGGGACGAAGCGCTGCTGATCGGTGCCCCGATGGTCGTGATCGCCGGACTCCTGGTGATCGCCAAACACCGCGTCGACGCCGCTGCCGAGAAGCAGCGGAATGCCGACTCCGACTGACGCGCTCAGCCGGAGGCGCGTTCGATGTCGGCGCCGACACCCTGCAGCCGACCGACGAGGTCGTCGTAGCCCCGGTCGATGTGGTGGATGCCCGAGATCCGGGTCTCCCCCTCCGCTGCCAGCCCGGCGACCACCATCGCCGCACCGGCGCGGATGTCGTGCGCCCTCACCGGTGCGCCGGACAGGCGGGGCACGCCACGGATCACCGCGTGGTGACCGCTCGTGCGGACGTCGGCGCCCAGGCGCTGCAGCTCCTCGACGTAGCGGAAGCGTCCGGGATACAGGTTCTCCGTGACGATTCCGACCCCGTCCGCGACCGACAGCATCGTGATGATCAACGGCTTGTAGTCGGTGGCGATCCCCGGGTAGGGCAGCGTCGCGACATCGATCGACCGAGGCCGGACGTGCGCGGCGACGCGGATGCCCTCGTCGTTCGACTCGAGCTCGAGACCCATGTCGGCGAACCGGTCGAGCAGCATCGTCATGTGGTCCGCACGGGCACCGACCACGTCGAGTTCACCGCCTGTCACCGCACAGGCGGCCAAGTAGGTGGCCGCCTGGATCCTGTCGGGCACGGTGCGATGCGCCACGGGCCGCAGTTCGTGCTGGTCCACGCCCTCGATCCGGAGCGTCGAGGACCCGATGCCTTCGATCCGCGCTCCCATCGCGACGAGGAACTCGCACAGGTCGGTGATCTCCGGCTCACGTGCCGCGTTGTCGATCGTGGTCACCCCGTCGGCGAGCACGGCTGCGGTGAGCAGGTTCTCGGTCGCCCCGACGCTCGGGAAGTCGAAGGTGATCTCGGCGCCGTGCAACCGCTCGGCGCGCGCTTCGAGATAGCCGTGGCTGAACTTGAACTCGGCACCCATCGCTTCGAGCCCGGCGACGTGCATGTCGATCGGGCGGGCGCCGAAGTCGTCACCGCCGGGCATCGACAATCGGACCTCACCGCAACGGGTGAGCAACGGCCCGAGCACGTTGATCGAGGCGCGAATCCGCTCGACCAGTTCGTAGGGCGCCACCGGTGTGATCCGCCCGGTGTTGAACAGCACCAGCTCTCCCGGGGTCGGCCGGGACATCTCGACGCCGATCGCGGCGAGGAGGTCACCCATGATCGACACGTCGGCGATGTCGGGAACGTTCGTCAGCTCGAAGGAACCATCACAGAGGATCGTCGTCGCCATCAGCTTGAGCACGGAGTTCTTCGCGCCGGGAACCACGACGGTGCCGGCCAGCGGGCCACCACCCCGTACCACGATCTGTTCCGAATCCGAGTCCACAGCTCACCAGTATGCTCCGACCGTGGAGCCGGGCGGTCGCATCATCACGCGACGCTGGCCCGACGACCCCGAACACCGCAAGCGCATCGCGGGTCCCCGGACCGACCTCATCCAGGAGATCGAGGTCGATCACGTGCACACCGACATCGGTGAGGAGCGCATCTTCGTCCAGGAACACGGCCCGTTCACGACGTACGAACGAATCGTCGATCTGGTGGATGCCACCGCCGACAAGCCGGCACAGATCGTCGAGCGCACCCGGTACCGAATCCGGATCCCGTGGTTCGGCTGGCTGTTCGGCCTCCCGATCCGCGGTGTCCTGTCCCGCCGGATCTCGGCGAGGGGATGGTGGTCGCCACCCGATCAGCTCGACGCGACCCAGCTGCTGGTGATCGGCCTGCTCGCCGCGGCGTCGATGGCCTCGGCGTTCGTGAACACGATCTTCACCCAGACGGTGGGATTCGCCGCGGACGACTTCGGGATCAGCGAGACGGCCAAGGGAGACGCCGGCTCGATCGTGCGCGCCGGCATCGTCTTCGCTCTCCCGGCCGCCGTGATCGCGGACCGGATCGGGAGGCGCACGGTGTTGGTGTTCGTCGCATGGCTCGCCCCGCTGCTGACCGTGCTCGGCGCGTTCGCTCCCAGTTTCCCACTCCTCGTCGCGAGCCAGACGGTCGGCCGCCCGATGGGCATCGCACTGGCCTTCGTCGTCGGAGTGATCGCCGCTGAGGAGATGCCGAGGAACAGCCGGGCGTACGCGATCAGTGTGCTGGCCATGGCCGCCGGCCTCGGCGCCGGGATCGCGGTGATGTCGCTGCGGCTCGCCGACATCGGACCGAGCGGCTGGCGTTACGTCTACCTCGTCTCGATCGTCTGGTGCGTCGTGGCATTCGATCTCACCCGCCGGCTCCCCGAGACACGACGCTTCACCCACGAGGCGGACCGACCCGACCGGCCACGACGGGCGCCACGGCTCGATCGCAGGCGCTTCGCCCTGCTCGCCGCCGTCGCGTTCGCCGGCAACGTCTTCGTCGCCCCGGCGAGCTTCTTCCAGAACACCTACCTCGAGGACATCCGCGGCTTCGACGGAGGAATGATCGGCCTGTTCTCCATCCTGATCGGCACCCCGGCCGGGATCGGGCTGATCCTCGGGGGCCGCTTCGCCGATCGTCGCGGTCGGCGCCGGTTGATCACGGTCGCACTCCCCCTGTCGACGCTGTCGATCGTCGCAGCGTTCTCGGTGGGCGGGCTCGGCCTGTGGGTGTTCTCGTTGCTGGGAGGGATCCTCGGTTCCGCGGTGTATCCGGCGATGACCGTGTACCGGACCGAGCTGTTCCCGACGGCGAACCGCACACGAGCGACGGGATTCGTGACGGCGTCGGCGCTGATCGGGGGCATCGGCGGGCTCAGCCTCACCGGACGTCTGCTCGACGGCGGGTGGTCGTACGGGTCCACGATGGCGCTGCTCGCGATCGGCCAACTCGTGGCGACGGTGCTCGTGGTGGCCGCCTACCCCGAGACCGCGCATCGCGAGCTCGAATCGCTCAACCCGGAGGACGACCCACTCGACTTCACGTTGTGAGGCGGGCGCTGCGGTGTCGCGGCGCGGTGTGCCGTGTCCGTGCAGATCCACCCGACGACGTGACGACGTGCGCCGAGCGCGCGCGTACGGTTCGAACATCCGGCCACGGAAGCCGGTGGCATGGCAGACAGGAACGGTGCGCCCTCACCACCGAGGTCGGGCACGGCGATCACGTCACCGTCGGTCGCCGGCGGAGGTGGGTGACGCCAGGTGGTCGACGTCGGCAGGGCCCTCGGCGTCGGCCTCGCCCGCGAGCGGTGCGAGGTCGTGCGGCAGCGTGGTGGCCCCCGGCCGGAGCGAGACCGAATCCGCGATCAGCTCGCCGAGCACTCGGCGACGAAAGCCGCGATGCGCTCGGCGATGTCGTCGTCGGCACCTTTCAGGTCGTGGCGGCCGCCCTCGATCCAGTGGTGTTCGACCGGCGCCGGAATGGTCGCGGTCCACCGCTCCAGTTCGTCGGGCGCACCGAAGGGATCGCGCGTCCCCGAGATGAACAGGCAGGGCACGTCGATGTCGGGGAGGTGCTCGACGCGCAGATTGTCCGGCTTGCCCGGCGGATGCAGCGGATAACAGATCAGAACGAGGCCCGCGAGCCGGGCGACCGGACCCGCATCGTCGACGTCGGCCGCGACCATCGTCGTCATCCGACCACCCATCGAGCGGCCCCCCATCACGACCGGTCCGCGCCGACGGGAGAACCCTGCGAGGTCGTCGCGGATCGCCGCCATCAGCTTGGGAGCCCGGTCGGGAGCCTTGCGTCCCGCGCGACGGTACGGAAAGTCGCGCCGCTCGACGAGCGCCGTCGCACCGAGCCGTCGCTCGGTCGCCACGAGGCTCGGGTGGTCGCATCCGGTCCCCGCTCCCGGGTACAGCAGCACAGTTGGCCTCGCCATCAGGACAGGATCCGTCGTGCCTCAGCCAGGTCGGACATCGCCTTGGCCGCGTCGAGCTCCTCGCCGCCATGATCGGGGTGAACGAGGCGCATCTTCGTGCGGAACGCCCTGGTGACCTCCCGCCTGGAGGGTCGAGCGGCGCCCAGTTCGAACCCCAGCAGCTGCATCGCCCAGCCGCTCGGGTCCGCGAGCGCTTCGAGGGTCGTCGTCTGGGAACCCGCGAGATGGGCGATCATCGACGGCCCGATCGGCCCGCGCCACCGCGCCGCCTTCTGCAGCACCGGCGTGATCAGCCGGCGATGCTCGAGCGCGAGCCGCTCGACGGCGTAGATCGCACCGAGCACCTGTGCGAGGTCGGTCCCCGTCGTCGCGAAGTCGAACGAGAGGTCGTCGCCGTCGCCCAGCAGGCGATGCGAGCTGTGCGACAAACCGTGTCGGTCGAGCTGGAACCGGTGTCGGAGCCGGGGTTGCACGATGCGCTGGCCCGCCTCGACCTCGTTGATCAGCCGATGGATGTCGGGCACGTAGTCCTCCGACACGCCTCCGAGATGCTGCGCGACGACGGCGCCGAGCAGCAGGCCGCCGAACCCGGGTGCAGGATCGACCGGGAGCACCATGTGCCCGAGCGAGATCCTCCGCGTCGGCTGAACGGGGCGACTGTGGAAGATCTCCAGTTCGGCCAGCAGCACGTGCCGAACGCTACCGAGGCCTGCAATCGGTTGCGTGATCGTCAGACGTAGTCGCGCACGACGGACCGAAGCTCCTGCGCGAGCCCGATCACGTCGGACGACTCCTGCAACCGGCCGTCGTCGCCCACCGGCTCGTCGCTCACCTTGTCACCATCGGCGTCGGCCTCGATCCGGGCCACGATCGCCCGGACCGCGGCCACGGTCTGTGTCCACACGCGCGGGGCCAGCGCGTAGGGCGGATGCTTCGGATGGATCACCCCGTCGAGCTCGATGATCTTCAGCCGCGCCTTGGCGTCGAAGGGATCCTTGGCGAGCCTGTCCGCGGTGAGGAAGATGTCGCTGAGCGCCCCGTCGGGCGGCTCGTTGGCGCCGCCGTCGTCGACCGGGCCGAGTTCGCCGGCTTCGATCGCATCGAGCAGCGCGTCGACATCTTCCTCGGCATCGGCTGCCACCAGGATCGCCGTGCCCTCCCAACGATGCGGGATCTCGGCATCGACGAGCGCCTCGGTCAACGTCGAGCGATCGGTGTCGCTCCACTCGTCCAAGCCGTATTCGACCGACGCCTCGTCTCCCAGGCCCACCGGAAACGGTCCGAGTTCGGCCTCGAGCCGTTCGAACATCGCATCGGCGGCCTCCTCGACGACTTCGGGGACCACCAATTCATCGTCGTCCCAGTAGTGCGGGATCTCGGCGTCGGCGAGAGCTTCGGCCAATTCGGCGCGATGGTCGAAGGACCACGCAGACATGTCGTAGTGGACCTTGACGATGCTCGCGTCGTCCGGATCGAAGTCGATCGGCTGGCCGGCTGCAGCCTTGTCCTGCTGCTGCTCGCCACCCTGTTTGTTCACGAAAGCCACGGCTGCACGCTACCCGTCGGGTCCGATGCACGCTCGGATCACGGCGATCAGCCGGTCACCCGATCGAGGAACGACTCGGTCCGCTCGTATTCGTCGGCGACGTTGTCGGGCTCGCGGAACCCGTGGCCCTCACCCTCGTAGACGACGAAGTCGACCTCACCTCCCGATTCTCGGATGCGCGCGACGAGGGTTTCGCTCTGTTCGATCGGGACGACGGGATCCTCACGACCGTGCATCAACAACAGCGGTTCGGTGATCCGGTTCGCTCGGTGGATGGGTGACAGGGCCCTGAACGCCGCCTCCGATTCGGGCGAGCCGTCGTCCGGGGCGACGAGGGTGTCGGTGTAGTGCGCCTCGAATCGATGGGTCGACTCGGTCAACGACTCGAGATCGCTGACGGGATACGACGCAACCCCGCCGGCGACGAGGCCCGGATGGTCGGCGAGGACGCCCAGCACGGTCAACCCCCCCGACGAGCCGCCGAGCGCGACGGTCGACGCCGGTGTGGCCCATCCCGAGTCGTGGGCGTGTCGGATGAGATCGGCGGTGTCGTCGACGTCGAGGCGTCCCCACCCGCCGTGGAGCGCATGCTGGTAGTCGCGCCCGTGTCCGGTCGTGCCTCGGGGATCGACCACCAGGACATCCCATCCGCGACTCCACCAGTAGGTGATGCGTGGACGCCAGTCGACCTGCCACTGGTCGGTCGGCCCGCCGTGGACCCACACCAGCATCCGGCGCCGACCGGCGACGAAACGCCGCGCGTGCAGCGCGACCGCGCCGTCGTCCGACTTCACCTCGACGAGTTCCGGCTCCGGCAGGCGCTCCAGAGGCCAGACATCGGGCTGGGACTGGGCCAGCGTGGCCCGCTTCCAGCTGCCGGCGTCGTACCGGACCACCTGGGTCGGAGTCCGCGCACCGCTTCGTATCGCGACGAGGTGGTCGCCCACCCAGCTGAGGTGTCCGTGCACCCCACGCCCGATCTTCTCGACGACCCCCGTCGTGAGGTCGACCACGCACAGGGCACCGTGGCCGCGCTCGTTCCGGGTGAATGCCATACGCTCACCGGCCTGGTCGAATGCGAACGAGCGGTTCCCCATCCCCCACGTCGGCCCGGCGTGTTCGAACGGTTCGTCCACGACGGGACGGTCGCCGACGTGGACGTTCAGCCAACCCGACGCATCATGGACGTGCACCGGCTCACCGTGCGGGGTGAAGCGGGGTTGCTGGACGGCTGCACCGACGAGCTTCCACTCCGTGAGCGTTCCCGAGTGGAGATCGCAGTCGACGCGCACCGATCCGTCCCAGGGCATGTCGGGCGGGTTCCACCCCTGCCACGAGACGATGCGTTCGTCCGGGGAGATCGCCGGATCGAAGCAGAACGCATGGCGGCCGTCGTCGAGCCGCCGAGGCCCGTCCCCGTCGAGTTCGAGCATCCAGATCTCGGCTTCGTCCACGACGTAGACCACCACCGGATGATCGCGTCCGTCGTGGTTCCCCACGGCCGGGGACGCGACACCCGGGGCCCGCACCGTTCGCCCATGGGACGTGAGCGGCTCGATTCGCATGTCGTCCTGCCACCACAGCTCACCGTCGACCGCCGCATAGACGAGCGACGTGCCGGGGCGGGGCGTCGTGACCCAGGTGAAACAGCCCCCACCGAGTCCGCGTCCGGGTGCCGGGTCGGGTCCGAACGTGAGCAGGCGCTCGGGTGAGTCACCGTCCACCGAGACGGCGTTGATCGACGTTCCGCCCCGCCAGCGCTGCACGAAACCCACCCGCATGCGATCCGGTGACGCCTGCGGCTCGGTGAGTTCACGACCGGCACGGACCAACGACAGCGGGATCGGTTCCACGTGTCGACCCTACAAACGCCCGCAGGCTGGGAGGATCATGGCGCAACAACTACGGTCGGGGACATGAGCGAGTCGTCCCGTGAACGCCCCGATCGCAACCTGGCCATGGAACTCGTGCGTGCGACCGAGTCGGCATGCCTCGCCGCCGCCCGCTGGGTGGGACGGGGCGAGAAGAAGAAGGCCGACGGTGCGGCCGTCGAAGCGATGCGCCTGTCGCTGTCGACGGTCCAGATGACCGGGACCGTGATCATCGGTGAAGGTGAGAAGGACGACGCTCCGATGCTCTACAACGGCGAGGAGGTCGGCGACGGCTCCGAGCCGCACGTCGACGTGGCCGTCGACCCGATCGACGGCACCACCCTCACCGCCCACGGCAAGACCAACGCGCTGTCGGTGATCGCCGTCGCCGATCGCGGCTCGATGCTCGACCCGGGACCTTCCTTCTACATGGAGAAGATCGCCGTCGGCCCCGAATCGGTCGGGGCGATCGACATCACCGCCAGCGCGACCCAGAATCTGAGGTGGATCGCCAAGTCGAAACAGGAGGACGTCCGGGACCTGACCGCGGTCATCCTCGACCGGCCGCGGCACGCCGATCTCATCGCAGAGGTGCGCGCGGCGGGTTGCCGCATCCGCCTGATCACCGACGGCGACGTCTACGGATCGGTCGCCACGTGCTGGCCCGATGCGGGCGTGGACGTGCTGTTCGGAATCGGCGGAACCCCCGAGGGTGTGATCTCGGCCGCCGCTCTCAAGGCGATGGGCGGAGAGATGCAGGCACGCTTCTGCCCACAGAGCGACGCCGAACGCGGGGCGATGGTCGACGCAGGTTTCGACCTCGGTCGCGTGATGACGCAGGACGACCTGATCACGAGCGACAACTGCTTCTTCGCTGCCACCGGTCTCACCGACGGGGCCCTGCTCCGCGGTGTCCGCTTCGACGGCGGCGGTGCGCGGACCCAGAGCCTCGTGATGCGGTCGCGGAGCGGAACGGTGCGATTGGTCGACGCCCGCCATCGGGTCTCGAAGCTGCGCGAGTTCGCCGCGATCGACTACTGACGGCCGGCGCCCCGAGACGAAGTCCCCGACGGTTGCGTCGTGACGGTCAACCGAAGCCGTTGACCAGCACCGCGAAGTGTTTCGACGTCGCGTCGTGGCGTTTGCCGATGACCGCCTGGTACTCGCCGGAGTTGTAGATCTCCTTGGCCTTCTCCATCGACTCGAACTTGAGGACGACCGTCTGCTTGCCGGCGCCTTCGCCCTCGACCTGCTCACTGGCACCGTCGAGCACCACCAGTTCACACTCCGAGCCGATACGCAGTGCCGGGGCGGCCCCACCTTGGTACTCGACGTACAGCTCGGGGTCGTCGACGTCGTAGTTCACGATCAGGTATGCGCTCATGGTCGACGAGCCTTGCACACGGATCGGGCTGCCGGCGATGCGGCGCGTCAGGCGGTGAAGCCGGTACCGGTGGCGGTGAGGCGGGCCTGCGCGCGGGCCTTGCCGGCGACGGCGTCGGCGACGTTCGCTTCGACGGTCTGGGTCTTGAGCGTGAGCTCGTGACGCTCCAGCGCCTCCTTGGCCCGCGCGACGTCGATGTCGGCGGCCAGTTCCGCGACGTCGGACAGGATCGACACCCGGGACGGGTTGCCGCTGACCTCGATGAAGCCCCGGTGCACTGCGACGTCCTGGATCGTGCCGTCCGTGAGGAAGATCCGCGTGTGGTTCTCCACCAGCGCGCCGACGAACGGCGCATGGCCCGCCTGGAAGGCGATCTCGCCGCCACCCAGCGTGCGCGTGATGACCATGTTGGCCTCCCCCGAGAAGAGAACCTTCTCCGGGGAGACGAGATCGACCTGCAGTGCCTCAGCCATCGTGATCGTCAGCTCTCGGCGAGGGCCTTGGCCTTCGCCTGCACCTGGTCGATGTTGCCGACGTTGAGGAACGCCTGCTCCGGCAGATCGTCGAGCCCGCCGTCGATGATCGCTTCGAACGACTCGACCGTCTCGGCGACCGGCACGTACTCGCCGTCGAGTCCGGTGAAGACCTTGGCGACGAAGAACGGCTGCGAGAGGAAACGTTCGACCTTGCGCGCACGCGACACGGTCAGACGGTCCTCCTCGGACAGCTCGTCGAGACCGAGGATGGCGATGATGTCCTGGAGCTCCTTGTAGCGCTGGAGCGTTTCCTGGACGCGGCGGGCCACGTTGTAGTGGTGTTCGCCGACGACCTCGGGCGTGAGGATCGTGGAGGTCGACGCCAACGGGTCGACGGCCGGGTAGATGCCGAGCGATGCCACGGTTCGAGACAGCTCGGTCGTCGCGTCGAGGTGGGTGAACGTCGTGAACGGCGCCGGGTCGGTGTAGTCGTCGGCGGGCACGTACACGGCCTGGAGCGACGTGATCGAGCGGCCCTTGGTGGACGTGATCCGTTCCTGCAGCTGGCCCATCTCGTCGGCGAGGGTGGGCTGGTAACCCACCGCCGACGGCATGCGGCCGAGCAGCGTCGAGACCTCCGAACCGGCCTGCACGAAGCGGAAGATGTTGTCGACGAACAGCAGCACGTCCTGGCCGGCTACGTCGCGGAAGTACTCCGCCATGGTGAGCGCCGACAGGGCCACGCGCAGGCGCACGCCCGGCGGCTCGTCCATCTGGCCGAACACCAGCGCAGCCTTCTCGTACACGCCCGACTCCATCATCTCCAGGCGGAGATCGGTGCCTTCACGGGTGCGCTCGCCGACCCCGGCGAACACCGACACACCACCGTGCTGCGAGGCGACGCGGTTGATCATCTCGGTGATGAGCACGGTCTTGCCCACACCGGCACCGCCGAACAGACCGATCTTGCCGCCCGCGACGTACGGGGTGAGCAGGTCGACGACCTTGATGCCGGTTTCGAACATGCGGGCCGACGGCTCGAGGGCATCGAAGCTCGGCGCCGGGCGGTGGATGTCCCAGCGCTCCATCTCGGCGAGCCCCTCGGGCTGCGTGTCGAGCGCCTCGCCCCACACGTTCCACACGTTGCCGAGCACCTTGTCGCCCACGGGCACCTGGATGCCGTGTCCGGTGTTGCGCACCGCAGCGCCGCGAACCAGTCCGTCGGTCGGCTTCATGCAGATCGCACGGACGCGGCCGTTGCCGAGCTGCTGAGCGACCTCGGCGAGCACCGTGGTCGACTCACCCTCGAGTTCGACGGTGAACTCGATCGCCGAGTTGAGCTCGGGCAGCGCGCCGCGCGGGAACTCCACGTCGATCACGGGACCGGCGATTCCGACGACCCGGCCGTCTTGCAGTTCGTTCTCTGTCATGGTCATGACTGTCTTCTCCTGATGATGATGCGTTCTGTGTGGTGCGTCGGTGCTGACTGGTTCACTGGTGCTTCGTCACGATTGCAGCGCGCCGAAGAAGTCGTCGCCCATGTCGTGGTACCCGACCACGGAGTCGCGATCGTCGAGGGCCGCTGCCCCGCCGACGATCTCCATGATCTCGGAGGTGATCGAGGCCTGCCGGGCCCGGTTCATGACGATGCTGAGGCTCTTGATGAGCTCTTCGGCGTTGTCGGTGGCGGACTTCATCGCCCGTTGGCGGAATGCGTGCTCCGACGCGGCGGCGTTGAGCAGCGCCGCGTAGATGCGCGCCTCGACGTAGCGCGGCAGCAGCGAGTCGAGGATTTCGGTCGGGTCCGGCTCGAACTCGAAGTCGCCGCCGGATGCGTCCTTCCCGTCGCCGCCCGCGACCGTTTCCTTGCTCAGCGGCACCAGGGGACGCAGGACCACTTCCTGGCTGCCGGCGGTGATGAAGCGGGTGTAGACGAGTTCGACGCGGTCGACGGCACCTGACGTGAACAGCTCGACGACGTATTCTCCGATACCCCGGGCATCGGCATAGCTGGGCTGATCGCTGAAGCCCATGAAGCTCTGGCCGAGTTGGTAGTCGCGGAAGCGGAAGTATCCCTCGGCCTTCTTGCCGACGGGAACGATGAGGTAGTCCTTGCCCGCCACGACGTCGGCTTTGACCTCGCCCTCGGTGGCGCGCTGGACGCCGGCGTTGTACCCGCCGCACAGCCCGCGGTCGGCCGTGATCGCCACGTAGCAGGTCGTCTTGATCTCGTCGCGACCCGCCAGCATCGGGGCGTCGGAGGATGCGCCGGCCGCAGCCAGGTCTTTCACGACCTCGGTGATCAGCTCCGAATACGGCACGGCTGCCTGGACGCGTTGCTGTGCCTTGACGATGCGCGACCCAGCAATCAGTTCCATGGCGCGCGTGATCTTCTTGGTGGACTGCATCGCCTTGATGCGTCCGCGAAGAATGCGCTCCTGTCCACCTGCCATGAGGGATTACTCCGTTGCCAGCGTCTTGTTGGATTCGGCGTCGCCCAACTCGTCGACGTCGACCGACGCGGGGTCCACGTGATGTCCGGCGTCACCGGTGATGCTGAACTGAGCCTTGAAGTCATCGACGGCGCCGGCGAGCGAGTCGGGGATCTTCTGGGTCTTGAGCTCCTCCATCAGACCACCGTGGGTGGTCCGCATGTACTCGAGCAGTTCGCGCTCGAAGCGCTGCACGTCGCTGACCGGGATGTCGTCGAGGTAGCCGTTCGTACCGGCGAACAACGACACGACCTGGTCCTGGACCGGCATCGGGCTGTTGAGCGGCTGCTTCAGGAGTTCGACCAGTCGGTAGCCACGCTCGAGCTGCGCCTTGGAGATGGCGTCGAGTTCGGAACCGAACGTCGCGAACGCCTCGAGCTCGCGGAACTGTGCGAGGTCGAGCTTCAGGGTGCCGGCCACCCCCTTCATGGCCTTGGTCTGCGCGGCGGAACCGACACGAGACACCGAGATGCCCACGTCGACAGCGGGGCGCACGCCCGACTTGAACAGCGCGTCCTGCAGGAAGACCTGGCCGTCGGTGATCGAGATCACGTTGGTCGGGATGAACGCCGACACGTCGCCGGCCTTGGTCTCGATGATCGGCAACGCGGTGAGCGACCCGGCGCCGTTCTCGTCGGAGAGCTTGGCGGCCCGTTCGAGGAGGCGGGAGTGCAGGTAGAACACGTCACCGGGGTAGGCCTCGCGGCCCGGCGGGCGGCGGAGCAACAGCGACAGTTGGCGGTAGGCGTCGGCCTGCTTGGAGAGGTCGTCGTACACGATCAAGGCGTGCTCGCCGTTGTCCATCCAGTGCTGGCCGATCGCGCAGCCGGCGTACGGAGCGAGGTACTTGAACGGTGCCGAGTCGGCGGCCGGCGCCGTGACGACCACGGTGTACTCCATCGCTCCGGCCTGACGGAGGGTGTCGACGGTCTGGGCGACGGTCGAGCCCTTCTGGCCGATCGCGACGTAGATGCACTTGACCCCGAGACCCTTCTGGTTGAGGATCGTGTCGATCGCGATGGCGGTCTTGCCGGTCTTGCGGTCGCCGATGATCAGCTCGCGTTGTCCACGGCCGATCGGGGTCATCGCGTCGATCGACTTGATACCGGTCTGCAGCGGCTCGTGCACCGGTTGACGGCCGAGGATGCCGGGTGCCTGGATCTCCATGCGGCGCTGCGATGTGCCGGAGAGCTCGCCGAGCCCGTCGACCGGGTGGCCGAGAGCGTTGACGACTCGACCGAGCATGCCGTCGCCGACCGGCATCGACAGGATGCCGCCGGTCGCGCGCACGGTCTGGCCCTCCTCGATGCGGTCCACGTCGCCGAGCACGACGGCACCGATCGAATGCTCGTCGAGGTTCAGTGCGAGCCCGACCGAGCCGTCCTCGAACTCGAGGAGTTCGTTCACGGCCGCATCGGGCAGGCCCGACACACGGGCGATGCCGTCACCGACTTCGGCGACGCGACCGACGGTGCGGGCCTCGACCGACGGCTCGAAGCCGTCGAGGTTGTTCTTGAGCGCCGATGCGATGTCGGCGGCGGAGATGGTGAGTTCAGCCATGATGCTTGTCCCTTGCTCGGCTCTCAGAGCCGGCTCTTCAGCTGGTCGATACGGGTACGGACGGAGTCGTCGATGACGTCGTCGCCGATGGTGGCGACGACCCCGCCCACGACGGTGGGGTCGACGATCGCCTTGAGGTTGAGGCTCGTGCCGGTCGCGTTCTCGAGCGCCGCCTTGAGTCGAGCTTCCTGGTCGCCGGTGAGTGGCACGGCCGTGCGGACCTCGGCGACGGCGAGTTGCTTCGCGTCCGAGGCGCGGTGGACGAGGACGTCGACGATCGCCGGCAGGTCACGGGCCCTGCCCGAACCGATCACCATCGACACGAGTTGCGTCGTGGTCGGCGTCGCCTTCCCGTCGAGGAGATCCTCGATGATCGCCTGACGCTTCTCGGCCGGGATCTGCTCGTCGGAGAGCGTGTTGCGCAGCTCCTCGTTCGACTCGTAGGAGCGGGCGAAACGGAACAGCTCGTCTTCGACCTCGTCGAGCGTTCCGTCGGCGCGGGCGATCTCGAACAGCGCCCGGGCGTATCCCTGGATCTGTGCGTCACTCATGAGGATGCTCCTACTCGGGCGATGAAGCTCTCGATCAGTTCCTGCTGTGTGGCGTCGTCGAGGGACGCCTGCACGCTGGACTCGATGGCGCGGCTGGCGTATCGCGAGATGTCGGCACGCAGATCGTCGGCACCGCGCCCCTCCGCGGCTGCGATGTCTGCCTCCGCCTTCGCCTCGAGTTCCTCGATCTCCTCGGCGAGCCGGAGCCGCCCGTCCTCGAGCAGTGCGGCGGCCTGAGCATCGGCCTCTGCGAAGAGACGGGTTCGTTCGCCGTCGACGTCGCCGAGCGAGGTGCGGATGTCCGCAGCATCTGCCTCGGCCTGGGTGCGGGCGGCCGCGGACGAGTCGAGGTCACCCTGGATGCGCGCCGTGCGATCCTTCATCCCCTTCGAGATCGCCGGCCAGGCGAACTTGTAGAGCAGGACGAAGACGATCAACGAGGCGAGACCGCCGATGACCACTTCCTTCATCGGTGCCAGGTAGGGGCTCAGCGACGTCGAACCCACGCCGTCGTTCGGAACCGACTCGGCGGCGAGCAGACCGGCTGCGAGGTGGTTCAACTGTGCAGCGATCATGACGTCGCTCCCGTGCTGGCACCCATGCTCGACCTGACGGCTGACTCCACGACAGCGGTGTCCGGCACCTTGCCGATGGCGATCTGAGTTGCCCGAGTCACCACGTCGGTGACCGCCGACTCGACGTCTGCCATCGCCGCCTGGCGCGCCGCGTCGACCTCGGCGGCCGCAGCGGCTCGCTTCTCGGAGATACGGGCGTTGACGGCACCGATCTGCTCGGAGCGCTCGGCCTCGAGTGTCGCCCGGGCCGCGTCGACCTTCTGATGGGCTTCGGCACGCACCGACGTGAGGCGTGCCTCGTACTCGGCGACGTCGGCGCGGGCGGCAGCGGTGAGCGTCTCGGCACTCTCCCTGTCGCTCTGCACCTTGTCGTAGCGGGCCTGCATCCCCTGGCGGACCTTGGGGAAGAGCCAGAGCCGCATCGCGATCAGGAGCACGAGGAAGCAACCGAAGCCCCAGACCATCTCCTTGACCTCGGGCGCGATCGGGTTCAGCTCGGGGCAGTTCTCGCTGCCGATCGTGAAGGCGTCTTCGCCTCCGAGTTCCTCGATCTCCGCTTCGGAGAGGTCGGTGCGTTCACACGTTTCAGCTTCGAGGATGTTCACCTGGAGCTGTCCGGTGGATGCAGTTGTGACGACGGCTGTCAGCACGTCAACTCCATTCCTGGATTTCTATACGGATGGGACTCATGGCCGGCTTGCGTCGGCCGCACGCCGATCAGGCGAACTTGAGAAGAATGAAGACGACGAAGCCGATGAGGGCGAGCGCCTCGGTGAAGGCGATGCCGAGGAACATGGTGGTCCGTACCATGCCGGCAGCTTCGGGCTGGCGGGCCATGGCCTCGACGGACTTGCCGACGAGGTAGCCGATGCCGATACCCGGGCCGATGGCTGCGAGACCGTAGGCGTAACCGGCTCCCGCCGCTGCTGAGATGTTCTTCGCGTCCGCCGGATCGACGGCTCCGTCTGCGGCTGCGACGAGTGCGCTGAAAGCTTCCATGTGGGGTGTTTCTCCTGTGGTGATGTTGAGATGTGAGGGAGATCGTGTGATCTGTCGGCGGGATGCCGGATCAGTGTTCGTCGCCGTGACCGGCGGTCGAGTTGCTGATGTACACCGCCGCCAGGATGGCGAAGATGTAGGCCTGGAGGAAGGCGACGAGGATTTCGAACGCCGTCAGGAAGACGAGCATCCCGAAGGGGAGGATGCTGGCCGGGACGAGCAGCCACTGGGCGGTCTCCGCTGTGGCGAGCGCCGCCGTCAGCAACGCAAAGGTCACGAGCAGGATGTGCCCGGCGAGCATGTTCGCCATGAGTCGGACGGTCAGGCTGAAGGGCGTGACGATGATCGTCGAGATGAACTCGATCGCTCCCACCAGCGGCTTCAGCGCGGTGGGGACACCGGGAGGCCACAGCAGGTGGCCGAAGTAGGCGGCACCCTGGTGCTTGAGACCGACGGCGATGTAGACGACCCACACCATGAGCGCCAGCGTCAGCGGAATCGCGATACGGGCGGTCGCCGGCATCTGGAAGAAGGGCAGGATCCCGGGGATGTTGCACAAGAAGATGAAGATGAAGAGGCTCAACAGGAACGGGGTCCACTTCAACCCGTCCTTGCCGAGGGTCTGCATCACGATGCCCTCCTCGACGAATTCGACCGCCTGCTCGGCGAGGTTGCGCGGTCCGGTGGGGGCGACCATCGGGTCGGCCCGACTGGCGAGCAGGAACAGACCGATGCCGAGCAGCGAAGCGAGGCAGGCGATCAGCGCGATCTTGTTGAACGACGGGAAGATGTCCTGCCAACGCAGCAGTTCGTTGATCGGTGGGAAGACGAGTCCTCTGGCAGCGAGCACGTGGATTCCGTTTCAGTCGTGAGGTTGAGTCGGGGTGGGTGAGTCAGGCGGGACGATGTGCGTGATCATGCACGATCGGGTTTGAGTCCGGGGTGGGCCAGCGACAGGGCGACGAACTTCATCTCCCAGAACAGCAGCCCGAGGTGCGTCACGATGATGGTCGATCCGAGCGCTGGAAGTGAAATCCAACTCGCATCCTTGACCAGCAGGACCGCGAGGAAGATCAATCCGAGACGGATCAGGTAGCCGAAGAGCGTGGCGCCCATCATGAGGGCGATCGAGATCCGTGCGGCTCCGGCGATGAGTGCGGCGGCGAGCGCGAAGTTCGCGAGCACGATCGCGATGCCGTACGCGCTCGACCAGGCGCCGTCGGCCCCCCAGATCACTGCGCACACGCCGATCAGCAGCGGTGCGACGACGAGCCCGCGCTTGATCATGTCCTTCGAGACCCCGACCTCGGGCGCGGGGCCCTCGAATCGGGTGCCCAGGACGTCGGCGTCCGGCGTGGCGGCCACGGTCACGCCGCCTCACCGTTCGAGTCGGGTGCACCACCGGCGGCGGGACCCGCGAGCTTCGCCAGACGGCGCGCGTCGTGTTCGTTCATCTTCGCCTCGTACTGGTAGTAGAACCGGGCGAACAGTCCCACGGCGCCGAGCACGGTCATCACGATCATGAAGACGGGCATCGTGCCGAAGACACGATCCAGCCCGAAGCCGGCGCCGAGGAAGATGGCGAGCATGATCACGGCGTCCATGCCGTGGCCGAGCGAGTCTTCCGTGTTGGCGCGGACGTTCTTGGGCGGGCGGGGGAGGAGCTTCATCGATCAGGGGTTCCCACGGCGACCGCGGGACCGCGTGTCGCTTGTGAATGCATGCACAACCTAGTGGCGCCGCCCCTGCTCCGGCAACCCCGAACCGCGCCGCTCTCCCGGAATCAGGTCCGACTCTCACTGTCGAACAGGGTCGGCTGATCGGGATCGACAGGCGGACGTTCGACGCCTTCCGCGGGCGTGCTGTTGCGCCGACGTTGTTCGATCACGCTCGGGTGCAGCAGGGTGAACAGCGCGATCGCGAGCGCTGCCATCCCGAACGGCAGGTACTCCGGATTCTGGTCGGTGAGGATCGGGTACAACACGAACGCCGACAGCAGTGCGGTCCACGTCCAGAGGATCAACACGCTGCGCCGGTGCCCGTGTCCCAGGTTCATCAGCCGATGGTGCAGGTGCCCCTTGTCGGCGGTCGCGAGCGACGATCGGCTGGTCGCCCGTCGAACGATCGCGAAGGCCGTGTCGACGACCGGCACGCCGAGGATCAACAGCGGGATCGCGATCGGCGCGAGGAAGAAGTACGTCGTCCCGACCGTTTCGGCACCGAAAGAATCGGCGCGACCGCCCACGACGCTGGTCGACACCGCCAACAGCAACCCCAACAGCAGGGCGCCCCCGTCGCCCATCATGATGCGCGCGGGATTGAAGTTGTGCGGGAGGAACCCCACACACACCCCCACCGCGATGATCGCGAAGAGCGGCCCGACGTTGCTCGGCAGCAGCAGGTCGCGCGCCGTCAACTCCTGGCTGTAGAGGAAGAACGCGAACGCCCCGATCGCAACGACGCCGGCCGCGAGTCCGTCGAGGCCGTCGATCAGGTTGATCGCCTGGCTCATGCCGAGCAACCAGAGCACGGTGACGAGTGGCTTGAGGTCGTCGGACAGGATCGTCTCACCGAGATACGGCAGCCGGAACGAGTCCATGACCACGCCGAAGTAGACGAGCGCGACGCCGGCGAGCACCGTTCCGAACACTTTCGCCGGCGCGCTGAGCTCGTGCACGTCGTCGATGAAACCGGTGCCGAAGATGATGACGGCGGCGATCAGGACGCCGAACGGCTCGGAGTTGGACGTGAACAGCGGGTCGAACGCGTCGAGCGACCAGGCGGTCACGAGTGCGACGACGAACCCCAGGAACATGGCGAGGCCTCCCACGTCGGGAAGCGGCGCGGTGTGCACGGTTCGTTCGTTCGGCATGTACACCCACCCGAACCGGCGCGCGACACGCCCGACGATCGGGGTGGCGACGAACGTGACCACCGCGGCCAGGCCGCCGATGATCAGATACGCGGCAACACCTGGCACGAGCGACCACACTACGGCACGGCATGGCACGGCGAGGGGCGATTCGGACACCACATGCGCGAACGCCGAGCGCCGTCGAGGCTCGATGCCCTACTCTCCGCTGGATGTCACCCCCCGCGGACTGGTACCCCGACCCGGCCGGCGACCCGACGCTGCTGCGCTGGTGGGACGGGAACCGATGGACCGAGCACACGCAGCCGGTGTCCGGCCGGCAGCCGCCCGCCGACGTCATTCCACCGCGGCAACCGCAACCGCAGCACGACGGCACCGACCTCGTCGCGGGGATCCGGTCGGATCTGCTCACGGGGGGCTATTCCGAGACGACCGACGGCCGCCCGGTCGTTCTCCAGAACAGCCGGATGCTCCGCGTTCGCCTGGGCGAACCGTTCGTCGCCCGCCAGGGCGCGATGGTGGCGTTCCAGGGGCGGGTCGACTTCGACCACGAGGGCTCCGGCGGAATGGGCAAGTTCTTGAAGAAGGCAGCCACCGGTGAGGGCATGCCGCTGATGCGCTGCACCGGACAGGGCGACGTGTTCCTCGCCCGCCACGCCGACCAGGTCCACATCCTCCACCTCGAGGGCAGCGCCGTGTCGATCAACGGCCGCAACGTCCTTGCGTTCCAGCCGACGTTGGACTGGGACATCGAACGAGTTCAGGGAGCCGGAGTGCTCGGGGGCGGACTGTTCAACACGCGGCTGAGCGGCACGGGCTGGATCGCGATCACGACCCACGGTCAGCCGATGGTGCTCCACACCGATCAACCCACGTTCGCCGACCCGCAGGCGGTGGTCATGTGGAGCGCGAACCTCCGCACCAGCCTCAACAGGACCGTCAAGGCGAAGTCGCTCGTCGGCATGGGGTCCGGCGAGGCGTTCCAGGTCGCGTTCCAGGGTCACGGCATCGTCGTGATCCAGCCGTCCGAGGGTGGCGTGATCGGGCTCACACCGTGAAGGCGCCCGCCGACGAGGACGTCACCGTGACATCGTGGCGCTCACCCCAACGATGGACCCGCGTCGGGGTCCATCTCGTCGCAGGGTCCGCCATCGCCCTGACCGCGTGCGGCGTGATCGGCGGCTCCGACGACGGCAGATCGTCACCGGACTCGGCCGCCGCCACCACCCGGCCGGACGAGACCACGACCACCGGTGAATCCGCGACGTCGACCACGACGACCGATGACGCGGCGGTCGAACCGGCCGGAATCTCGTTCGCAGACGAGGTCCTGCCGATCCTCGAGAGCAACTGCGCGTCCTGCCACACGGCCGACGGTCCCGGGACCGCCCACCTCACGCTCGGGAGAGCAGGAGACCTGACCGCCATCGACGCCGAATACATCGCGGCTGTCGTGGACGTCGGCTACATGCCGCCGTGGCCCGCCGGCGACGGCGACGTGGCCTTCGACGGCGACCGTCGTCTCGACGACGAGTCCCGCGAGACGATCGTGTCGTGGGTCGAGGAGGGCGGGATCCTCGACGTCGACCCCGACACGACGATCGTCGCGCCGAACGGTCCGGCCGCGCTCACCGACATCGACGCCGCGCTGACCGGCGAGCCGTACGCGGGTTCGGTCGACATCGACGCCGACGACTACCGGTGCCAGATCCTCGACCCCGGTCTCGAGACCGACGGATTCCTCACGGCGTACGGATTCGAGCCCGACCAGACCGAGGTGGTCCACCACGCGTTGCTGTTCCACGTCGAGGGGTCGGCTCGCGACGCGGCCGAGGCGATCGACGCGTCGAATACCGACGTCGGGTGGGGCTGTCCGGGACTCCCGGGGTTCGGCGACGCCGGGGAGACCCGGCAGATCATGAGTTGGGCTCCCGGCCAGGATCCGACCGTGCTTCCCGCCGACGTCGGCATCGCCGTCGCCGCCGACGACTTCTTCGTCGTGCAGATCCACTACCACTACGAGTCCGAGACCGCCGACGTCCCACCCGACGAGTCGACGTTGCTCCTCGACTTCGCCGAGGCCGACGATCTCGCCGCGGTCGGCGGGTCACTCGATCCGATCGATCTCACCCTGTATCTCGCTCCGGCGGAGATCCCCTGCTCGACGAGCGAGAGCGGTCCGCTCTGCGACCGCGACGCGGCCGTGCAGAGGCTGCTCGAGGAGCAGGGTCCGTTCGCCGGACTGGTCGGCAACGGGCTGATGGCGATGTGCGGAGCAAGCGTTGCGGACTTCGCGGACATGACCGACGGCATCGCGTCGTCGTCGTGCGATCATCGTGCGCACCCCGGCGAGATCATCTCGATCTGGGGCCACGAGCACGAGATCGGATCCGCGTTCAGGATGACCTTGAACCCCGACACACCCGAGGAGCGGGTGTTGCTCGACATCCCACGATGGAACTTCGATTGGCAGCTCAACTACGAACCGATCGAGACGATCGTGCTCGAGCAGGGCGACACGATCCGGGTCGAGTGCGAGTGGGACCGGGCGAAGATCCCCGACGATGTCGAGCCGCGCTACATCGTGTGGAGCGAAGGCACCGACGACGAGATGTGTTACTCCCAGATCATCACCCGACCCGTCTGAGTCGGTCCCGGTCGATCCCGACTCAGAACGACCAGAAGGTTCGGTGGGTCAGGTTGACGGGTCGCTGGCCGGGTCCGACCGGTATGCGGGGAACTTGGCGCAGAGTGCGGCGACCTCGCCCTTGATCGACGCCAGCGCGTCGGCGTCGTCGACGTGGCGCAACGCTCGGGCGATGAGGTCGGCGATGATGGGCATCTCGGCTTCGGCCATGCCCTGCGTCGTGACCGACGGAGTCCCGATGCGTACGCCGCTCGTGACGAATGGGCTGCGCGGGTCGTCCGGGATCGTGTTCTTGTTGAGCGTGATACCCGCCTGATCGAGGGTCGCCTGAGCGACCTTGCCCGTGAGCTCGGCGTCGAACGGCGTGAGGTCGACGACCATCAGGTGGTTGTCGGTGCCCCCCGACACGAGCCGGAAGCCCTCCCGGACCAGTGCGTCGGCGAGCGCCGATGCATTCTTCACGACCTGGTGGGCGTAGACGGCGAACGAGGGGTCCATCGCCTCACGGAATGCGATCGCCTTCCCCGCGATGACGTGTTCGAGCGGCCCACCCTGCCAACCGGGAAACACGGCCTTGTCGATCGCCTTGGCGTGCTGCTCCTTGCACAGGATGCAGCCACCGCGCGGACCGCGCAGCGTCTTGTGGGTGGTGAAGGTGACCACGTCGGCGTACGGGACCGGGTTGGGGTGCGCGCCGCCGGCGACGAGTCCGGCGAGGTGGGCGATGTCGAACAGCAGCAGGGCGCCGACCTCGTCGGCGATCTTCTTGAACGGTTCGGGGTCGAGACGGCGCGGATACGACGTCGTGCCGGCCACGATCATCTTCGGACGATGCGTGAGCGCGAGGTCGCGCACCTCGTCCATCTCGATGCGGTCCTCGGCACCGGTGCCGTAGGCGACGAAGTTGTAGAGCAGGCCGCTCGCGTTGACGGGCGACCCGTGGGTGAGGTGGCCTCCGTGATCGAGGCTGAGCCCGAGGACCGTGTCACCCGGGTCGAGCAGCGCCTGGTACACGCACATGTTCGCGTTGGCTCCGGAGTGCGGCTGGACGTTCGCGTGATCGGCGCCGAACAACTCCTTGACGCGATCGATCGCCAGCTGTTCGATCGAGTCGACGATCATGTTCCCGCCGTAGTACCGCTTGCCCGGATACCCCTCGGAGTACTTGTTCGTGAGGACCGAGCCGGTCGCCGCCATCACGGCGGGCGAGGTGAAGTTCTCGCTGGCGATCAACTGCAGCCCGGTGGTCTGGCGTTCGACCTCGGCGTGGATGAGCGCCGAGACCTCGGTGTCCGGATCGGTGTCGGTGGGAAAGGGCATCAGGGTTCCTTGTGGGTGCTCAGAAGTCGGCTTCGAGGGCGGTGATCTGGTCGACGCGGCGTTGGTGGCGGCCGCCTTCGAACTCGGCGGCGGCGAACGTGGTGACGATCTCCTCGGCGAGACCGACACCGACGACACGTCCCCCCATCGACAGCACGTTCGCGTCGTTGTGTTCGTGGGCCATCCGCGCGGTGTAGAGGCAGTTGCACAGCGCGGCGCGCACACCGCGGACCTTGTTGGCCGCGAGCTGTTCGCCCTGGCCACTCCCGCCGAGCACGATGCCCCAGTCGGCATCGCCGGCGACCACCGTGCGACCGACGCGGGCACAGATCGCGGGATAGTCGACCGACGCCGTCGAATGCGTGCCCTGGTCGTCGACCTCGTGACCCTGCGATCTGAGGAACGTGACGAGGTGCGATTTGAGGTCGTATCCGGCGTGATCGGACCCGATTGCGATTCGTGCCATCGCCGGTCGAGTGTACGGGCGGAATCGTGACGGAGCGGGCCGGGTTCGTACAGTCTCGCCTCGTGACGCTCGATCCCCGTACTCCCGTGATCGTCGGCGTCGGCCAGTACAACCACCGCGCCGATTCCCTCGACGATGCCCTCGAGCCCGCTGCGCTGATGCAACGGGCGGTACTCGACGCGTGCTCCGACGCCGGTCTCGACGGTCCGCCGGCCACCGACGCGGTACGAGTGGTGAGCATCATCGGTTGGCGCTACCGCAACGCGCCGCGATTCCTCGCGGAGCGCCTCGGGATCGTGGGCGCGGCGCTCGGCGAGACGACCAACGGTGGCAACAGCCCGCAGGCGCTCGTCAATCGGACGGCGCTCGACATCCAGGCGGGCGACGTCGACGTCGCCGTGCTCGCCGGCGCCGAGGCGTTCCGCACCTACATGCGGGCACGCAGGACGGGCGTCACCCTCGACTGGCCGAAGGCTCCCGACGACGACCGCCCGACGCGGCTCGGGACCGAACTCGACATGAACCACCCGGCCGAACGCGAACTCGGGATCGTCATGCCGGTGCAGATCTACCCGATGTTCGAAACCGCACTGCGTGCCGCGGCCGGTCGCACGATCGACGAGCATCGGGCCCATCTCGGCAGGCTGTGGTCCGATCTGAGCCACGTGGCCGCCGGCAACCCCCACGCCTGGAGCCGCGACGCGAAGACTCCGGAGGAGATCACGACGGTCGGTCCCAACAACCGGATGGTGGGCTTCCCGTACCCGAAGCTGATGAACTCCAACAGCGACGTCGACATGGGAGCAGCCGTGATCATGTGTTCCGTCGAAGCGGCTCGGCGCCTCGGGATCGCCGAGGACCGCTGGGTGTTCCCACACTCGGGGACCGACTGCCACGAGCACAACTTCGTGTCGAACCGCGACACGTTCTCGCGCACCCCGGCGATCGAACTCGGCGGCAGACGGGCGCTCGAGCTCGCCGACACCTCGATCGACGACGTCGAGTTCGTCGATCTCTATTCGTGTTTCCCTGCCGCGGTCCAGCTCGGCGCTCAATCGCTCGGCATCGACCCCATGGAGCGGCAGTGGTCCCGCACCGGTGGTCTCCCGTTCTGCGGTGGACCCTGGAACAACTACCCGATGCACGCGATCGCGACGATCGTGACCGAACTCCGAGAGCAGCCCGCCGCGCGGGGACTCGTCTGGGCGAACGGTGGTTACGCGACGAAACATTCGTTCGGGGTCTACTCGGCCTCCCCGGCGGCTGCCGGCTTCCGCCATCAGTCGCCGCAGGACGAGATCGACCGCCTCCCCAAGCGCGAGCTCGCGGTCGGTGCCGACGCTGCCGGTCGTGCCGATGTCGAGGCCTACTCGGTGATGTTCTCGCGGGACGGCGAGCCGGAGACGGCGTTCGCTGCGTGCCGACTGGTCGACGGCCGCCGGGCCTGGGGTCGCTCCACGGACCCGGGCGTGACCGCTGCGATGTGCGACGGTGAGTGGGTCGGCGTCGAGGTCCACCTCGACGCCGATGGCACGCTCACCGTCTGATCATCGTCTCGAGGCCCCGAGGCCGAGTACGGCTAGGAGCCGTCGTCGACGAAGTCATTGCCCGCGAGCGTGCCGCGATCCGGGCAGTTCTCGAAGATGTGGTCCAGCGACGGGGTGATGTCGAACTCCGTCGTGTCGAGAGTCGGGTCCTCCAGGATCGACGGGACGCCGTCGACGAAGTCGGCAGCCGCGACGGCGAGTTTCTCCGCAACATCGTCGGGAACGACGACCCGGAGGTCCTCGTCATCGACCCCGGCGGCGGTGATCGCGGCGATCCAGGCATCGCCCAGCTGCTCGATCTGGTCATCGGTCGCCCCGGCGTCGACCAGGGCCTGACGTGCCCGCTCGGCACGTCGCAGGAACGGACCGGGGACGTCGACCGTCAGGGCCGCGCGATTCGATTCGATCTCGGCGGGCAACTCGAGCGACATCGTCGTCACCGCCGCGGACACCGCGTCGGACGCCGCGACCTCGAGGGTGGCGGCGGCAAGGTCCGGTTGCACCGCCCACGCGAACGACAGCGCTTGGACGGATCCGGCGTACTCGCTCCACGCCCGACAGAACGCGTTCTCGCTGTCGATGCCGGGGACACCGGTCTCGGCGACCGGGGCGATCGACTCGACGACCGGCGCCGCTTCGTCCGGGCCGGGCACCGACGGAACTTCGTCGGCTCCGACCTCGGTGAACACGTCGCCGTCGACGAGCGGCGACGACTCGGACGCCACGTCGACCGACGCCGGTGAGCCGCCGTCCCCGGTACCGGCGCACGCCGCCGACATCGAACAGGCGCACGCGAGCACGGCGAGACGACGACGCAGCACTGGTCCCATGCCGACAGTGTGCACGACCGCCTGGCAAACTCGGCGGCATGACGGCACGACCGAAGATGATCGTCGACTGCGACCCCGGCCACGACGACGCCGTGGCGATCGTCACCGCTGCGCACGTCGCCGACATCGCCGGGATCGTGACCGTCGGCGGCAACGCCGACATCGACCTCACGACCCGCAACGCCCTCGTGATGCGGGACCTCGTCGGCATCGACGCGCCGGTGCATCGCGGCTCAGGACACCCGATCGTGGCGACGCCGCATCACGCCGCGTCGGTCCACGGCGCGTCCGGACTCGACGGCGCCGACCTCCCGACGCCGATCACCCCGCTCGACGGCACCGACGGTGTCGGGTTCATCATCGACACCTGCCGGTCCGAGGAGGGGCTCTGGCTGGTGCCGATCGGTCCTCTCACCAACATCGGCCTCGCCTTTCGCCTTGCGCCCGATCTCCCCGAACGGATCGCCGGGGTGTCGCTGATGGGCGGCGGAAGCTTCGGCAACCGCTCGGCCGTCGCCGAGTTCAACATCTGGGCGGACCCCCACGCCGCTGCGATCGTGTTCGACGCATACGACCCAGCCACACCCGGGACCGCTGCCGGCCGACTGATCATGGCGGGTCTCGACGTGACGCATCGCTTCCAGCTGACTCCGGAGCGGATCGAACGAACCAGAGAACTCCCCGGGCGTCTCGCCGCGATCCTCGCCGGGCTCTTCGAGTTCTTCTCCGGCACCTACCTCGCACGTCACAGCGAAGGGGCGATGCGCGGGGCAGCGCTGCACGATCCGCTCGCCGTGCTCGCGGTCACCCACCCGGAGCTGTTCACGCGACACGAGCGCCACGTCGTCGTCGAGACCGAAGGCGAACACACCACCGGGATGACCGTGATCGACGAACGGCTCCTCCTCGAACGCAGCGCGCCGAACTGTGAGATTCTCGTCGATGTCGACGCCGACGCCGCGTTCGAGGTGATCATCGAAGCGATCGGCGCGAGTGCACCCCGCGTCTGACCCTCGGCCGCGTCCTAAGGTGACGGGCGTGAGCGACTCGTTCCCCCGTCAATACGCCCGGACACAGCGCTTCACGTTGGGCGAGCCGCGCAATGTGACGGTGTCCGCCGACGGTCGGCGCGTCGTGTTCCTCCGCAGCAGCGCCGGAGACGATCCGGTCAACGCGCTGTGGGTGCTCGACGTCGGGACCGGTGAGGAGCGACTCGTCGCCGATCCGCGGGCGTTGCTCGGGCTCGACGACCCGACCGGGGGCGTGCTGACCGACGAGGAGCGGCTCCGACGCGAACGAACCCGCGACGGGTCGACCGGGATCACGACCTACGCAACCGATGCGGCGTGTCAGGTCACCGCGTTCGCGCTCAATGGACAGCTCTTCACAGCTGGCCTCCTGAGCGGGCAGGCGCGTCGACTGGTCGTCGAGGGCCCGGTGCACGATCCTCGGCCCGACCCGACCGCGTCACGGCTGGCGTACGTGAGCGGCTCGACGTTGCGGGTGGCCGAGCTCGACGGATCTTCACGGGCCCTCGCGGGCGACGACCGGAAGGACGGCGCCGCTGTGTCGTGGGGCAGCGCAGACTTCATCGCCGCGGAGGAGATGCACCGATTCCGGGGCTACTGGTGGAGTCCCGACGGTCGGTCGATCGCGGCGTGCCGTGTCGACGAGGCGCCGGTCCCCGAATGGACGATCGCCGACCCGGCGGACCCGTCACGGCCGGCCCGAACGGTTCGGTACCCGGCCGCAGGCACCGAGAATCCGGTCGTGACGCTCCACGTGCTCGGGCTCGACGGATCGCGCCTCGACGTCGACTGGGACCGCGAGTTCTTCCCGTACCTCGCCGTGGTCGAGTGGACCGACGCCGGCCTGCTGATGGCGGTGCAGTCGCGCGACCAGCGCGGTTCGATGGTGATGAAGGTCGACATGGGGACCGGAGAGGCGATCGCGCTGACGAGCGATTACGACGACGCCTGGATCGAGAACGTTCCCGGGGTACCCAGGTTGCTGCCGGGCGGCGCACTGCTGACCGCGTCGGATCGCGACGGCATGCGCCGGCTGTACGTCGACGACCAGCCGATCACGCCACTCGACCTGCAGGTGCGATCGGTCGTCTGTGTGGCCGACCCCGACGAGAACGAGGAACCGGACATCGTCTTCCTCGCGAACGACCCCGACGAACCGACCGACCTCCACGTCTGGTCGACGACGGCGTCCATCGACTCGGGCGATGGACGTTCCGAACTCGGGCGGCTGACCGAGGCCCCCGGTCTGCACGGCGCAGCCATCGGTGGTGCGACGATCGTCGTGCGCTCGGTGTCGTTGGAGCGACCTGGGTCGACCCACACCGTGCTCGTCGACGGCCTGTTCGACGGCCCGGTCATCACGTCGTACGCCGAGACGCCGTCGATCACGCCGAACGTCACGTTGCTGCGCACCGGGGAGCGATCCCTCGCCACGGCGATCCTGCTGCCGAACGGACGCCACGCCGACGACGACACTCCCCTTCCCGTGCTCCTCGACCCGTACGGTGGCCCACATGCCCAGCGTGTGACGTCGTCGTACAACGCATACCTCTCGTCGCAGTGGTTCGCCGACCAGGGCTTCGCCGTGATCGTCGCCGACGGCCGCGGCACGCCGGGCCGCGGACCCGGATGGGAGCGCGCGGTCCACCTCGACCTCGCGAATCCACCGCTCGAGGATCAGATCGACGCTCTCCACGCCTGCGCGGAACGACACCCGTACCTCGATCTCGATCGCGTCGCCATCCGCGGGTGGAGCTTCGGTGGCTACCTCGCCGCTCGCGCCGTCCTCACCCGGCCCGACGTGTTCCGCGCCGCGATCGCCGGCGCACCGGTCACGGAGTGGCGGCTGTACGACACCCATTACACCGAGCGCTACCTGGGCGACCCGAGCGTCGACGACGGCGGCGCCGTGTACGACGCCAACTCGCTGCTGCCTCTCGCGCCGCAGCTCGAACGCCCACTGCTGTTGATCCACGGCCTCGCGGACGACAACGTCGTCGCGGCGCACACTCTGCGGCTGTCGTCGGCACTGCTCGCAGCGGGCCGACCGCACGAGGTCCTCCCGCTCGTCGGCGTCACGCACATGACGCCGCAGGAAGTGATCGCCGAGAACATTCTCCTCCATCAACTGCAGTTCCTGTCGCGCGCGCTGGGGTTGGATCTGGAAGCATCGGCACCATGACCGACCGACTCGCCGAGCTGTACCGAGGTGTCGCCGTCCACGCGACGGCCGACGCCGAGCACCGCGCTGCTCTCGAGCTGCTGACGCTCGTCATGCTTGCCGACGATCACATCGACGACGTCGAGGTCGACGTCGTCCGCGAGATCAGCGAGGAGTGGCGGGGCGAGGACTTCGCGTTCGAGGACTACCTCCGCCCCGCGATCGAGACCGCCCGGCGCGCGATCGAAACCGACCGGACCGCCGAGTTCCTCGACAACATCGACGCGACGATCAGCAGCCGGGTGCTGCGCGCCGCGTTGTTCTCCGCGGCCCGCGACGTCGCCGGGGCGAACGAAGCGGTCAGTCCCGAGGAGGGCACGATCCTGGCCGAAGTCGCCGTCCGATTCGGCTGACGACGGGACATCGGTGCGCAACCAGCCCCAGCTCATCGCGTACGCCGACCGCCTAGCCGGCGATCTCGGCGGCATCCGTGACCTGCTGACCGGAAGGCTGTCGGGTGCGTTCGGCGGTGTCCACGTCCTGCCGTTCTACGTTCCGATCGACGGCAGCGACGCCGGTTTCGACCCGGTCGACCACACCTGCGTCGACCCGCGCCTCGGCACCTGGGCCGACGTCGCCGAACTCGGAAGCGTCGTCGACGTGATGGCGGACCTGATCGTCAACCACGTGTCGATCGACTCGGCGCAATTCGTCGACTGGCGTCTGCACGGCGAACGGTCGCCGCACCGTTCGATGTTCCTCTCCCCGCTCGCGGTGTTCGGCGGGAGGATGCCGACCGAGGCCGAGCGCGCGGCGATCTACCGGCCCCGTCCGTCACCTCCTTTCCACGACGTCGAGTTCGCCGACGGCTCGCTCCACACCGTGTGGTCGACGTTCACGCACGAGCAGATCGACATCGACGTCGAGAACGCCGTCGGATGGAGCTACCTCACGAGCATTCTCGACCGGTTCAGCGAGGGCAACATCGGGCTCGTCCGGCTCGACGCGGTCGGCTATGCGATCAAACGCGCGGGAACGTCGTGTTTCATGATCCCCGAGACGTACACGTTCATCGAGCGGCTCGCCGACGCCGCACGGGAGCGAGGGATGGATGTCCTCGTCGAGGTCCACGGCCATCACCAGGACCAGATCGAGGTCGCGAAGAGGGTCGATCGCGTCTACGACTTCGCGTTGCCGCCGCTCGCGATCGACGCGTTGACCACCGGCGATGACGAACCGTTGCGTCGGTGGATCGGCATCCGGCCGAACAACGCGATCAACGTGCTCGACACCCACGACGGGATCGGAGTGATCGACGTCGGCGTCGACCAGCGCGACCGTTCACGGCCGGGGCTGCTCCCGCCCGAACGGATCCACGACCTCGTGGAGGGGATCCACGAGCGCTCGAACGCCGAGAGCCGACGGGCGACCGGTGCGGCCGCTTCGAACCTCGACCTGTATCAGGTCAACTGCACGTTCTACGACGCGCTCGGCCGCGACGACACGCGCTATCTCGCCGCACGCATGATCCAGCTGATGCTTCCGGGCATCCCGCAGATCTACTACGTCGGGCTCCTGGCGGGGTCGAACGACATGGAGTTGCTCGCGGCGTCGGGCGTCGGCCGCGACGTGAACCGGCATCGCTACACCGCAGGCGAACTCGACGCCGCGCTGGAGCGACCGGTGGTGCAGGAACTGCTCGCGATGCTTCGGTGGCGGGCGACCGATCCGGCGTTCGACGGCGACTTCGAGTTGCTCGACTCGCCGCGTGGCACGTTGCGGATGCGCTGGACGAACGGCATGGCAGTGGCGGATCGAACGATCGATCTGCGCACCGCCGCGATCACGGCCCACTGACCCGATCGGGTCGGTGGCGGCAGTGGAGGGCGTCGCCTCGCGCGTGGTGCCCTCATGCAACTCGTGCTCAGCCACGACGTGATCGCCGACGAATCCGGCAGCACGGTCGGCTGCGATGGCCCGGGCGTTCTCGACGTGTGCCACGACGAGGACGTCACGGTCCTGCTCCCCGGCCGGGCCGATGCGACGGCATCCGCCCGGCCGACATGCGGTCCGAGCCGGCGAGGTCCTGTCGGGTCTCGACGTCGACGAGCCCGGCGGTTTCCATGAGCGCCCGGACGGCCTCTCCCTGGTCGTGCCCGTGCTCGACGACGATCCAGCCGTTGGGCCGGAGGCGTCCCGGAGCGTCGCCGATGATCGTCCGCAGGTCGTCGAGGCCGTCCGAGCCGGAGAACAACGCCACGGCCGGTTCCCACTCGGTCACGATGTGCTCGATCTCGACCGACGCGTCGGCGACGTACGGGGGATTCGCGACGATCACGTCGAACCGCACCCCCTCCGGTATCGCGTCGAGCCAGGAGCCTTCGGCGACGGTCACGTTGACGGCCGCACGTCCGATCCCCGCGAGGTTGGCGCTGGCGACGGCGAGGGCGTCCGCGGAGAGGTCGGTGATCCACACGCGTGTGCCCTCGTGCGGGAGTTCGTCGGCCAGTGCGAGGCCGATCGCCCCCGACCCCGTGCCGAGATCGGCGACGTGCCGGATCGGCCCTGCCGCTGCGGCGAGTGCGATCGCCCACCCGGCGACGAGTTCCGTTTCGGGGCGCGGGATCAGCACCCGTTCGTCGATTGCGAGGTCGAGGCGCCGGAACCCCCAGGAACCCAGCACGTATTGGATCGGCTCTCCGCTCCGGGCACGGGCCACCATCGCGTCGACATGGGCGACGGAACGTTCGGTTGCCGGCTCGGCGAGCATCGCTCGAAATTCGTCCGGCTCGGTCCCGGAGGCCGTCTCGCAGATCCAGCGCGCATGCGTTGCGTCGTCGAGGAGCGCCGTCGTCTCGGCGAGCAGCTCGCGCCAGGTGACGGTGTGTTCCTCAGCCGCACCGCCGGAGGCGTCAGGCCGCGTCGTCACCGTTCGGACCCTCGGCGAGCAGTCGGGCTCGTTCCTCGGAGGCCAGCGCGTCGACGACGATCCCGAGATCGCCGCCGAGGATGTCGGCGAGCCGATAGACGGTGAACCCGATCCGGTGATCGGTGACCCGGTTCTCCTTGAAGTTGTACGTGCGGATCTTCTCGCTGCGGCCCCCGCCGCCGACCTGGGAACGGCGCTCGATCGACAGCTCGGCCGCGCGCTCCGCCTCGGCCCGTTCGAAGAGGCGAGCGCGCAGCACCTGCATCGCCCGGTTGCGATTCTGCAGCTGCGAACGCTCGTCCTGCATCGTGACGACGACACCGGTCGGAACATGCGTGATCCGGACCGCGGAGTCGGTCGTGTTGACGTGTTGTCCCCCGGCGCCGCTCGAGCGGTAGACATCGATCTGCAGGTCGCGTTCGTCGATGTCGACGTCGACGTCGTCGACATCGGGGAGCACGGTCACCGTGGCAGACGACGTGTGCACTCTGCCCTGACTCTCGGTCACGGGCACCCTCTGGACGCGATGGGGGCCACCTTCGTACTTCAGGTTCCGCCAGGCGGTCTGTCCGGTGACGACGAACGTGATGTCGTTGTATCCACCGATGTCGGACACCGACGAAGACAGCGTCTCGGTCTTCCATCCGTTCGAGTTCGCGTAGGCCAGGTACATCTCGTACAGATCGCGGGCGAACAGGTTGGCCTCCTCGCCGCCTTCGGCGCCGCGGATCTCGACGATCACGTCACGACCGTCGTGCGGGTCCTTCGGGATCATCAGTTCGCGCAGCTCGATGTCGAGCGCAGCGAGTTCGGCCGTGACGTCGTCGATCTCGTCGACGAGCATCTGGCGCTCGTCACCCGACGAGCCGTCGAGCATCTGGCGCGCCGCTTCACCATCACCGCGACGGGCGTCGTAGCGTCGGATCTTCGCCACGACGGGCCCGAGATCGTTGTACCGCTTGCTCACCGTGCGGAGCTGCTCGGGGTCGGCGAGCACGTCCGGGTCGGCGAGCTGGTGCTCGAGCGTCTCGTACTCGTCGACGATCCGGGCGAGCCGGTCCATCATCGACATGTCACAATCCGACCAGTTCGACCGGATGCGTGAGCAGGGCCGCGAGGTCACGGGTGGCCGGCACGAGATCGCGCTCGGGGACCGCGACGAGCAGTCGCACGATCTCGTCGGGCAGGGCCGACGCCACGTCGGCCACGAACGGAACGAGGTCGAGATCGACGCCGGACGAGAACACGACCGCGACGCGCCTGCCGGTGTCGTCGACGCCGTGCGCGACACATGGTTCGGCGTATTTCATGCTCCGCCGGGGGACGGGCGGATCGACGGGATGGAGTTCGGTGAGTCCGAGCAGGCTCGGATCCTCCTCCACCTGCCAGCGCAGGAACCGTTCGGGAGCCATGCGATTGAGCGGATGCTGAATCGCCTCGGCGCTGCGGTACGCGGTCACCGCGGCAACGACGTCGGCCAGCGCATCGAGCTTGGGCAGATGTCCGTGGATCAGCTGGAACGCCTCGCGGTCCGTCGCGCCCACGCCGACCTCGAGGACCACGCCGTCGCCCGGCTCGGGGAGCATGTCGACCGGTACGTCGTTGAGTTCGGCGAAGTGGCCGACGGTCGGCTCGTCGACGACGCGACACACCTCGAGGCCGCGCACGTCGCCCGTGACGACCCCGCGCTCGACGAGCGGCTTCGCCCCACCCGCCGCGATCAACGGCGTCAGTTCGAGATGGTCCGCGGATGGCTCGGGAATCGCCGGTGGCGCCTCGGCCACGATCGGCAGCAGCGTGCGCTCCACCGGATACCAGACATGGATCGGGAAGTCGAAGCCGGCCGCACGGCGTGCAACCTGCCCGCCCTCGCTCTCGACGACGATGTCGAGTGATGTCGCCCGCTGTCGGATCGCCCAGACGAGGCTCGCGCCGAGTGTTCGGGCGGCCGGACCATCGACGATGACCCACGCCGCACCGTCGACCACGAGCCCGGCACAGGTGCCGAATTCGACCGGCTCGGTGTCGACCGTCGCGCCGACGTGATCGGACACGAGCGCCCGCAACTTGATCCCCAGCAACTTCCGCCGCCGATCGCCGGTCGCCGCTGCGCCTCCGTCAGTCATCGCCTCCGACGCTACCCAGGCTCTCTCCCGTCCCGTCAGACCGCGAGACCCGGACCGACCGCCGCGAGCCGGCTGTCGGACGAGGACCGTCAGGTGAAGTAGGCCGTGACGTCGGCCAGTAGATCGACATCGCCACGATTGTTGAAGATCGTGATGTTCCCGTCGGCTCCCACCTTCGCGATGACCAGGTTGGCGGACACCGCGCCGCGGTCGGGGTTGAGGCTGGACGCCTCCGGCCGCTGCTCACCGGTCGGATACACGGTCAGAAACGTCTGCATCGTGGGCCGCACGGCTGACACGTTCAGCGCGACCGCCTGGGCCCCCGAGGGCACACCGGCGAGTCCGGTGACCTTCAGCGTCACCTCGCCGCCGGCGCCGACGCGCCGCTTGGGCGCGCCGATGCCGGTTCGTGTGTCGAGGAGACGGCGCGGCGCAACCGGCGACAGCTGCGCGCCGGTCTGCCCGAAGCAGCCGACGACGTCGGCCACGAGGTCGACCTGACCCGCGTTCGCCTCGATGTTGATCTTGCCGTCGGCGCCGACCTTGCACATCGCCAGGTTCGGAATCGTCTGACCCGCCCGATAGGACAGACTCGCCGTGTTCGGCCGGCTCCCACCCGTCGGCCAGATCGTCACGTACCCGTTCGAGGTCGGACGTACCGACAGCAGGTTGACCACGACCGCATCGACGCCGGACGTCGGAACACCACCCTCGCCGAGAACCTGCAGCGCGAACGTCTTCCCGCCGCGCACCCTTGCCTTCGCAGCGCCGACGCCGTTGCGGGTGTCGAGGATACGAGCCGGGGTCAACGGCAACATCTTGCCCGAGCCCGACGTCGACGAGGATCCCCCGACGGGCTGGAAGTAGCCCATGACGTCGACGGTGAGGTTCAGCTTGGAGGCGTTGTTGAAGACCGAGATCGTGCCGTCGTTCCCGACACCGACGATGGTCATGTTCGGCACGACGGATCCGGCCCGCGGGTTCAGCGTCGACGAGTCCGGGCGGTTCTGACCGGTCGGGAACGCCGTGAGATAGGTCTTGGCGGCAGGACGGATCGAGGTGAGGTTCACCGCCACCGCCGTGACGCCATCGGCGGGGATCGTGCCGGCGCCGGCGATCCTGACCTTCACGGTCTCGCCCGGGCCGATCGCGGTGTTGCGGCCGCCGATGCCGGATCGGCTGTCGTAGACCCGCTCCGGTGCCATCGCGACGAATTCGCCGAGTCGACTCGTCGGCGGGAACACCGGCGTCGAGTCCGGGCCACTCCTGAACAGTCCGAGGTTCGTCCGGTTGCCGGGCAACACGTCGGAGGCTCCGCCGCCGAGCCATCCGTCGATCACCGAGCCGTAGTAGTCGCGCAGGTCGACGTGTGTCGGCATCCGATCCCAGCGGCGCAGCCCCGCGAGCGATGGGCGTTGGCCGTAGAACCCTCCCCGGACGCCGGCGCCGAAGACGAAGTGGGGAGCGGACGATCCGTGGTCGGTACCTCGCCCGTCGTTGGCGAACGGGGTGCGGCCGAACTCGGAGAAGGTCATCACCGTGGTTCGGCCCACCCACGCGGGGTGAAGCGTGGCGAAGAATCGTTGAACCGCCGAGTTGAGCTCCTGCATCCGGTTCGGGTGCTGGTTGGGCTGCCCGGCGTGACTGTCGAAATCGCCGAACCCTGCCGTGAGGACGCGGAAGCCGAGATTCGCGTTGATCAGCCGCGCCGCGACTTCGAGCTTGCCCACGATCTCGGTGTCGGGCAGTTGATCGTCGTCCGGGATGACCGGGCTGAGCGTGGCGGCCAGGTCGAGTTGATCCACCTGAGACCGCCCCACGCGACCGAGCCACGTGTCGGGGGCACCCACACCTGCGAGGTCGCGGACCGCACCGAACAAGGCCGTGTCCGCCTCGGTGCGCCAGTCTCGCGCCACGCCGAAACCCGGTCGAGCGGTCGGGACGGTCGTCGCGATCGACCGCTCACCGATCATGTGGAGCGGCACCGAGTAGCCGACCTCGGCAGCGGCGAACAGATCGGTGCTCCCCCCGAGGTACCCGTCCAGCCAACGGCCGAGCCAACCGCTGCTGGTGAGCCCGGTCGGTCGACCCGACATCCACTTCGCCATCGAGTTGAAATGGCTGAACTCCTCCTGCATGTGGCCGACGCCCTCGACGATCGCGAGCTGATCGGCGTCCCAGAAGCGCTTGAACTCGATGAGGTCCGGGTGCAGGCCACTGTTCGCGTCGAGCGGCAGCGTCGACCCGGCGGGGACGGCGAGCGAACCATGCTGGTCGTAGTAGAGACCGTCGTTGATCGGGACGACCGTGTTCAGCCCGTCGTTGCCCCCGTACATGCCGATGACGACGAGGATGCCGTCGGTCGGGGCGATCGGGCCGAGCGCCCAGGCCGACGGATCGTGGCCGGGTAGTACCGCGTCGAGCAGCGACGTGCCGGGACCGGCCACGAGACCGGCGCCGAGACCCATTCCGACCGCTTGCAGGAAGCGCCGACGATCGATCGAGAACGGGTCGTCGTTGGCGACGGCTCGGGAGAGATGCCGGAGGGCCTCGGCGGTGGAGATGTCGGGGTCGAGCATGGGTCCTCAGGCGATGTGCATCTCGGGGGCGGTCAGGAGCAGGAAGAGTGCGTCGAGGCGCATCCACACGGCGACGTCCGGGTGGGCCAGGTGGGCGAGCACTCGATCGCGGGTGGTGGCCGGAGGTCGCAGGCCCGTGTACTCGATCAGCCGATCGACGAACTCCTCGTCGGAGATCGGATCGGTCGACGTCTGCCACCGCCCCTGCACCTCGAGCTTCGTCAGCCGTTTCGCCGGGTCGGGGCCGAACTGGATGTACCCCTCGTCGCCGCCCCACGTGTCGCGCGTGAGCGCCCACACGCACCCCTGCACGAACTGTTGGCGGGCACCCATCGCGCTCGCGTTGACCCAGTATCCGTTCGGCTTCCAGCCGCTGACGTTCGGTGGGTAGAGCGGGCGCTGCCCCGACTGAGCGAGCAGCCAGAGTTGCGCAGCCCTCTCGGCCGTCAGACCGAGCGCGATCATGTTGGCGACGGCGAACTCGACGGGTTGACGGACGAGCCCGTTCACGGTCGCGGGGGCGTAGAAGTCGTCGTGGATCAGCATCGCCCTCACCCATGGGCGGATCGCGAAGTCGTTGTCGATCAACGCCGAGCGCATCGCCCCGGCCACACCGGGGGGGACGGTGTGACTCGCGGCTTCGCCGAGCTCCTGCCAGAGCTTGAAGCCGAGAAACTCTGCCGCGACCTCGTTCGACGGGCGCCCCCGGTTCTTCTCGGCGCCCGGCGGGATCGTGCCGACACCGGTGGTACCCAGGCCGAGGATCACGTCGATCGTCTCGTTGCCACCCTGGGTCGGGTCGCCGGCGTTGATCCTCCGCCCGAGAAACTGCTGCGGGCTGGGATCGTGGCGGTCCGCCTGGAAGACGTACTCGTCGCTGTCCCAGCGGGGCCTGGTGTGGCCGGTCCACGCAGCGGTCGCGGCCTCGACGTCGTCCTCGGTGTAGTTCCCGACGCCGAGCAGGAAGAGTTCCATCAGTTCACGGGCGAAGTTCTGATTGGGTGACCTGGCGTAGTTCTGGTCGTTGTCGAGATAGCGCAGCATCGCGACCTGGACCGACATCGTCTTCACGAGCTCGCCGACGTCACTCCCCGCGTTCCGCGGGCCGAGGCCGCGGCGTCGGAAGAGATCGATCTGCTCGCGCATCGCGGTTCCGGAGTCGACCTTGCCGAGTTCGGAGCAGATGTGGCCGTGCCAGAAGAACGCCATGCGCTCGCCGAACGAACGCTCGACGGTCGCCATCTGATCCATCCAGTGCTCCGCGAGGCGAACGCCCTGCTGCCAGGCCGAGTCGGTGGGCACACCGCTGAACGAAGCGCTCGGCGGATCCGATGCCACGTTCATCACGTCGTCGACGGCGTTCTCGATGGAGCCCAGGGTGAGCAGGTGGCGAACACGATCCGGGCGATCGACGATCTCGGTACGGCGCAGGAGATGACGCACGTTCGCCTCGTTGAAGGTTGGCACTCGTCCCTCCGGATGGTCGCCAGCGGTCTGGTGATCATCGGACCCGCGACGGAGTCCAATCGTTTCTGTATCGGTCGACCACGCCCGGAGGTTGAGCAACCGCCGCCAAAATCATCGTAACACAACCGTCATGTATCGCGTGGGCGCCGCGGCGGCACGCGACGACCTGTCGGTACGAAAACGAGAGATGCCGCCCGGCAGGGCGGCATCTCGATCCGGTGCTGTCCTCGGCCTCGTGCCGAGATCGGATCAATCGTCGAGGTTCGTGGGCTTGCCCTCACGGCGCCCGTAGCGCTTGTTGAATCGCTCGACGCGGCCACCGGAGTCGACGAGCTTCTGCTTGCCGGTGAAGAACGGATGACACTCGTTGCAGAGTTCGACGGTGAGATCACCCTCGACCGTCGACTTCGTCGTGAACGTGTTGCCGCACGAGCACTTGACGGTCGTGTCGGTGTAGGCGGGGTGGATGTCGGTCTTCATCGTGGTTCCTCTTTCGATCCTGTGGCGACGGCTGAACGCTCGACCCCACGGGATTGTGGTGCCGTCGATCGTCGTCGAGATCAGCGCCCGGTGACGCTATCTGGACTCAACCGAACGCGGCCGACTTTGTTCCGGGCCGGAGCCGCCACGTCCCTCCGACGCCAACATGCAGGACGTGTTCGAGAACTGGTGGCAGCGGCCTGTCACATGCCGGGTTGTCTGGCGATTTCGTTGAGGAACTCGCTGTTCGACTTGAAGGTCTTGAGGCGGTCCATCAGGAGTTCGAGACCCGGGGCGGCGTTGCCATCGGCGGCCAGACCGCTGAGTACACGACGGAGCTTCCACACCATCTGGAGCTCCTTGCGGTCGAACAGCAACTCCTCGTGGCGGGTCGACGACGCGTCGACGTCGATCGCCGGGTAGATCCGGCGCTCGGCGATCCTGCGGTCGAGGCGCAGTTCCATGTTGCCGGTGCCCTTGAACTCCTCGAAGATCGCCTCGTCCATGCGGCTGTTCGTGTCGACCAGCGCCGTGGCCAGAATGGTCAACGAGCCACCTTCCTCCACGTTGCGTGCAGCACCGAAGAACTTCTTCGGTGGGTACAGCGCTCCGGCGTCGATACCACCCGAGAGGATGCGGCCACTGGCCGGGGCGGCGAGGTTGTACGCCCGGCTCAGACGGGTGATGCCGTCGAGCATGATCACGACGTCCTTGCCGTCCTCGACCATCCGTTTCGCCTTGGCGATCGTCATCTCGGCGACCGCCGTGTGCTCCTCGCTGGGGCGGTCGAAGGTCGACGAGATGACCTCACCCTGGACCGTGCGCCGGATGTCGGTGACCTCCTCGGGCCGCTCGTCGATCAGCAGCATGATCAAGGTGACCTCGGGGTTGTTCTTCTCGATCATCTTGGCGATCGTCTTCATGATCGTCGTCTTGCCGGCCTTGGGCGGCGAGACGAGGATGCCGCGCTGCCCCTTGCCGATCGGCGAGATCAGGTCGATGATCCGCGCCGTCATGTTCGCCGGGTCGGACGGATCCTCGAGCGTGAGCCGCTCGTCGGGGAACAACGCCGTCAGGTTCTCGAACCGTGGACGCTTCTTGGCGGCTTCGGGATCACCGCCGTTGACGGTGAACACCTCGAGCAGCGCCGGGTTCTTCTCGTTGCGCTGCGCTGGGCGCATCTTGCCGGTGATGTGGTCGCCCTTGCGCAAGCCGTGCTGTCGGGCCAGCTTCACCCCGATGTAGGCGTCCTGCTTGCTCGGCAGGTAGCCGTTGATCCGCAGGAAGCCGTAGCCCTCGTCGCGCATGTCGAGATAGCCCGACACCTCGACGGGTTCGTTCGACTGGGGCTGACCGTCCTCGTCGAGCAGATCGAGATCCTCGCCCTGCGGACCTTCCTGGCCGCGACCGCCGCCCTTGCGCCGACGACGGCGGCGCTTGTTGCCTCCGCCGTCCTGGTCGGTGGTTCCACCCTGGTTGCCGCCGCCCTGGTTGCGAGAGCCACCATCGTTCCGGTTGCCGCCACCCTGGTTGCGATCCTGGTTCCGGGGGCCACCTTCGTTACGGTTCCGGTTGCGCGCCTCACCGTCGTTGCGGGGCGCGTCGGCTCCGGTGTCGTCGGGGCCCCGACCGCTTCGTTGACGGTCGTTGGGGCGCTGTCCGTCGCGGTTGTTGCGGCGGCCGTTCTCGTCCCGACCACCCGGCGCGCGGTCCCCGTCGTCAGCATCGGCAGCGCCGCGTCGTGTCGGGGGGTGTCGTCGTGTCGGTCGAGACCCCTTGCGCGGCGAGTTCGATCTCCCAGTCGGCGAGCGGTTCGCCGTCGGGACCGAGTACGACGACGGCGTCGGACTCGACCTCGTCACGCGTGTCGTCGGCCGGGCTCGGGCTTGCCGCGGTCGATGTCCGTGTCTCGGGGGTCGGCGAACGGTCGGGTCCCGGGACCGACGGGGTCGGTCGGGTTCCGTTGGATGATGCGGGTGCCGCCGGCTCGGGAGCGGGGTCGCCGGACCCGCCGGTCGCGTCGATGATCGCGCCGATCAGATCGGCCTTCTTCAACTTGGAGATGCCCTTGACGCCGAGCGCCTTGGCGATCTGGAGGAGTTGATCCTTGTCCTTGCCTTCCAGCGCGGACTGTTCGAGTGCCTGTGCGGCCATCGGATGCCTCTCTTTCGCCGACGGTGGAGAGCGACGGCGAGGTCTGTTTCAGGAGATGGGATCGAGACGCACCACGATGAGTGTGACGCGCCGGCGTCAGCTCTCCTGAGAGATTCGCACGCTTCGACAGATCGAGGTGCGGTCCGGTGAGAACCGAACGACACCGACGTTAGTTGGTGGTGGCACTCGATTGCAACGTCAGCTCGATTCAGTTCGACGTCGATCGACGGGTCAACGATTCGACGAGCGCTTGCACCGCAGCGAGGTCGTTCGCGACCGTTTGTGTCCGTTCATCGCGATCGAACAGGTCGGCGAGGTGCGGCGGGAGCGGAGGACGCGTCCCGGTCGCACGTTCGACCGCATCGGGGAACTTGGCCGGATGCGCCGTGGCCAGCGTGATCATCGGGCCGGCGGAGCCGGTCGGTCCGCCGAGCAGTCGGGCCGCCGCCGTGCCCGTCGCCGTGTGGGGGTCGACGAACATGCCGGTCGCCTCGCGCATGCGCGCGATCTCCTGGAGTGTCGCGTCGTCGTCGAAGGCTGCGGCGCGGAACGTTCCATCGATGAACTCGGCGCGCTGATCGGCCTCGACGTCCAGGCGACCGGTGTGCCTGAACCGGTCGAGTTGCTCGGCGGTCATCCCGCCGTCGCGGCCGTTCATCTCGAACAGCAGTCGCTCGAAGTTCGACGACACCTGGATGTCCATCGACGGGCTCAGCGTCGGCACGACCCCCCGCGTGGTCATGTCGCCGTCGTTGACGAACCGGGTGAGGATGTCGTTGGTGTTCGAGGCGAGCACGAAGTCGCGGATGGGCGCTCCCATCTCACGAGCGATCCAGCCCGCGAGCACGTTGCCGAAATTGCCGGTCGGCACCACGAACGTGGCGGGCTCGGCGAACGTCTCGGCAGCGACGACGTAGTAGACGGTCTGCGCCATCACCCGCGCCCAGTTGATCGAGTTCACGGCCGAGAGGTTGTTGCGTTCACGAAAGGCCGCGTCGTTGAACATCGCCTTCACGAGGTCCTGGCAGTCGTCGAACGTGCCCTCGACCGCGACCGCGTGCGCATTCGGCGCGTCGACGGTCGTCATCTGCCGGCGCTGCACCTCGCTGGTGCGCCCGAGCGGATAGAGGATCACGATGTCGACGTTGTCGCAGCCCGACACGCCGTCGATCGCCGCCGACCCCGTGTCGCCACTCGTTGCGCCGACGATGGTGACCCGCTCGGAGCGTTGCGCGAGCACGTGGTCGAACATCTTGCCGACGAGTTGCAGCGCCACGTCCTTGAACGCCAGCGTCGGACCGTGGAACAACTCCAGCACCCACTGGTTCGCTCCGATCTGCACGAGGGGGACGACGGCAGGATGCCGAAAGGCCCCGTACGACTCGGCGCAGAGGTGGGTGAGGGTCACCTCGTCGATGTCGGGCGCCACGAACGGCAGCATCACCTCGACCGCGCGGTCGACGTACTGATGGCTGTTCCCGCTCCGCGGAGCGAGCTTCGGCCACGACTCCGGCACGTACAGGCCCCCGTCGTTCGCGAGGCCGGCGAGCAGGACATCGGCGAAGCCCAGTTCGGGGGCACGACCGCGGGTGGAGACGTACTTCACGGTGCCGCCGTCAGCTCCCGATGACGCGGATCAGCCCGCCGACCTTCAACACGACGTCGAGACCGTTCAGCTCGCGTACGGTCGCCTGGACATCCTTCTCGCATGCCTCGTGGGTGATGAACACGAGGCGGGCGTCGGGTCCGTTTCCCTCCTGCTCGGCGACGCGAATGCTGACGCCGTGCTCGGCGAACACGCCCGTCACCGCGTGCAACACGCCGGGCTGATCGGCGACGTCGAGCCCGAGCAGATACTCGGCCGACGTCTCGTCGATGGGCTTGATGACGGCTTTGCCGAGCGTGCCCACCGAGCCGTGGGTGCCGGCGCGCAGGTTGATGGCCGCGTCGATCACGTCGCCGAGCAGGGCGCTCGCAGTCGGGGCACCTCCGGCACCGCGGCCGTAGAACAGCGCCGAATCGACGTAGTCCCCCTCGACGAACACCGCATTGAAGCTGTCGCGCACGGTTGCGAGCGGGTGGTGGTCGGGAACCATCGTCGGGTGCACACGCACGCTGATCTCGTCGGACTCGGCGTCGCGTTCCACGATGCCGAGCAACTTGACGACGTATCCGAGGCGGCGGGCGATCGCGATCTCCGACGCGGTGATCTCACTGATGCCCTGGTGGTAGACGTCACCCGCGACGACCTTCTTTCCGAACGCGACCGTGGCGATGATCGCCGCTTTGGCACCGGCGTCGTAGCCCTCGACGTCGGCCGTGGGGTCACGCTCCGCATACCCGAGGCTCTGCGCGTCCTTCAGCGCTGCGCCGTAGTCGGCGTCGCCGCCTGCGTCGACGGCGTCGGTCATCTTCGTCAGGATGTAGTTGGTCGTGCCGTTGATGATCCCGAGGATGCGGGTGATCGGCTCGCCGTAGAGGCTCTCGCGCAACACCCGGATGAACGGAATCCCGGCGGCCACCGCCGCCTCGAACAGCAGGTCGCGGCCGGCCGCATCGGCGGCGGCGTACAGCTCGGCGCCGACGTTCGCCAGGAGTTCCTTGTTCGCGGTCACGACAGGCTTGCCGTGGGCGAGCGCCGCGAGGATCAACTCGCGGGCCGGTTCGATGCCACCGATCGACTCGACGATCAGATCGATGTCGGGATCGGTCACGACGCCCATCGCATCGCGGGTCAAGATGTCGTCGCCCACCTCGATGTCGCGGGGCGCGGAGATGTTGCGGACCGCCACCCGTGCGACCTCGAGACGGATCCCGGTCCGTTGTTCGACAGCGTCGGCGCGGGTTCGCACGATGTCGATCAGCGCGGCGCCCACGTTGCCGCAACCGAGCACGCCGACACGCACCGCTGGAGAACCGTTCGAGACATTCACGCGTCCGAGGCTACGGGACTGCCTGCTCGTCAGCGCGCGTCCGGGACGACGACCCGGGTCCGCTGACGGCACGCCCACAACTCGTCGCGCACCCGCGGCGGAAGGTCAGGTGAACGCAGCGACACGGCCGGGACCCGCACGGTGCGGTCCCGGAGGTCGTTGCAGATCGCGATCGAGCGGGTCACCGCATCGAACCCGCCATCGGCGCGCTCACGGAAGTCGGCGAACGCGAGCAGACCGTCCGCCGTACGGGGGTCCGCGTACCGGCCGACGGACGGCGGCCCCATCTCGGACACGAAGTTGCCGAGGCTCCACCAGACCGGGGTCCCGTTCACGATCTCGAACGGCTGGACCACGTGCGGACCATGGACGAACACGGCATCGACATCGGCAAGCGCCGTCAGTTGCGTGACGAGCGCCCGATCCGCGACCGTCGGCGAAGCGCCCAGTTCCACGCTGACGTGAATGCTGACGACCACGATCTCGGCACCACGGGCACGCGTGGACGCCGCCCGCTGCGCCATCACCTGGGGTGATCGGACGAGGTTCAAGCGCCAGGGATCGCTCGGCGGGACCGTGTTCGAGTAGATCGTGAACGCCAGGTGCGCCACCTTCACGCCGTCGACCTCGAACACGTCGTCGGTCGACTCCGCGGCGGTGCGGGCGGTCCCGACGGTGGTGATGCCTTGCTCGTTCAGCCCCTGGATGGTCCAAGCGATGCCGTCGACACCGAGGTCGAAGCCGTGATTGGACGCCGTCGAGCATCGATCGAACCCGGCGCGCCGCAGGCCGGAGGCGACCTCGTACGGCGCGAGCAGCCGGTTGCCGCCGAATGGCGATCGCCCCGCGAACCCGAAGCTCTGTCCGGGACGACCGACGGGGATCTCCATGTTGCAGATCGCGAGGTCGGCCCGTCGGAGGACCTCGCCCACAGGCTCGAACATCGGGCCGAAATCGAATCGCTCACCCGTCCGTTGACCGGCGACGGCCGCCGCCGCACGCACTCGCGATTCGGTGAGGACGTCGCCACCGGCGATCACCGTGAGAGATCGGGGTGGCACGGCGACGCGCGTCGCTCGCTCACCGGGGGTCGCGCGCTCGTCGGCAGCGGTCGCCGTCGCCGTCGCAGCACCGAGCGCGACGGCGAGCCCGAGTGCGACCGCCAGTCGACGCGTCGTGCTCACGATCGGACGAGATCGTGGTACTCGGCGGCAGCGCCGACGACCTCGTCGAACCGGCCGCGGTCGAGCACCGCGCCCTCGCGACGGATGTCGTCGTCGTCGATCAGGAGCAGCCGGTCCACCTTCGCCCAACTGTCGCGACGCCTGGGATCCCAGGATCCGGTTCCGACCGGGACGTGGTCCCGGCGCCCCTTGTTCTTCGAGGTGAGAGCGACACCTGCGAAGCGGAACCCGCCGGCGGTGTTCGCCCGACCGATGACGACGACGGGTCGGTCCTTGCCCCTGTTCGGATCCTCTTCGTACGGGACCCACGCCCACACGATCTCGCCCGGGTCGGCATCGCCGTCCATGTCAGGGGTGTACTCGACGCGGATGCCGCGCTCGGCCGGTCGGGTCGGCGGCTCCGCGCGACGGGTCGTCTTGCCGGCGATCGGGTCGCGTTCCCTCCGCGCGGCCTGGATCTGCTTCGCCAGACCGAGCACCGTGTTGATCCACTTGGACATGGGGCGGATCGTAGGTCTAGAAGACATCGGTGGCCAGGAGGTCGTCGAGCGTCTCGCGGCGAACCACCAGCCGAGCGTCGCCGTCCGCGCAGAACACGACCGGCGGTCGCGTGATCTTGTTGTAGTTCGAACCCATCGAGTGGCCGTAGGCGCCGGTGACCGGCATCGCGAGCAGGTCACCGACTCGCGTGTCGAGCGGCAACTGCGCGTTGAACGACAGCACGTCTCCCGACTCGCAGTGCTTGCCGACGAGGCGGGCGCTGAGCTCGCGCGGGTCGTCGACGGCGCGTGGGAGGAAGGATTCGTACCCCGAGCCGTACAGGACCGGCCGCGGGTTGTCGCTCATCCCGCCGTCGACCGAGACATAGGTCCGAACGTCGGGGATGTGCTTGATCGTACCGACGGTGTAGACGGTCATCGCGGCGGCGGCGACGATCGCACGACCGGGTTCGACGCTGACGCGTGACCGGATACCGAGCGACTCGCACGCATCGAGCAGGACGTTGCCCCACTGAGTGATCGACGGGGCCTCCTCGCCCTCGACGTAGGCGACGCCGAGCCCCCCTCCGAGGACCAGTTCGGGCAGGCCGAGCGGGACGGCGAAAGCAGCCATCACCTCGGCGGCCTTCGCGAACGACGACGCCTCGAAGACGTTGGACCCGATGTGACAGTGGACGCCGACGAGATCGACCGAGGACGATCGCCTCGCTCGGTCGACCGCTCGGAACGCGTCGCCGTTCTCCAGGTTGAAACCGAACTTCGAGTCGTTCTGACCGGTCGAGATGAACTCGTGGGTGTGGGCGCTCACGCCGGGGGTGATCCGCAGCACGACGTCGGGCGGCGCGCCGACCCCGTCGGCGACGAGCGCGTCGATTCGGTCGAACTCGTCGAAGGAGTCGACGATGATGTGCTTGACGCCGACCTCGATCGCCCGACGCAATTCGGCCGACGACTTGTTGTTGCCGTGCAGGGTGCACGCCGATGCCGGCACGCCGGCGGCCATCGCGACGTCCAGCTCGCCGCCGGAGGCCACGTCGAGCAGCATCCCCTCCTCGTGGGCGAGCCTCGCCATCGCTCGGCACAGGAACGCCTTCGTCGCGTAGATGACCCGATCGTGGCCGAACGCGGCGACCGCCTCCCGGCAGCGATCGCGCAGATGTTGTTCGTCGTAGACGAACACGGGCGTGCCGTGTTGCTCGGCCAGTTCGGCCACCGAACAGCCGCCGACGCGCAGGATCCCGTCGGGGCCGACGTCGGTGTGGTCCGACAGCAACCGTCGGTCGAGTCGTGTCACTCCGGAACCGTCACATCTGCTCCGGTGCCTCGATGCCGAGCAGCCCGAGGGAGCGTTCGAGCACCCGCGCGGTGAGGTCGGCGAGCGCGAGCCGACTCGAGTAGGTCGGCTCGGGCGACCCCTTGATCCGACAGTGCTCGTAGAACGCACTGAACGCCGTCGCCAGGTCGTGGACGTACGTGCACAACTTGTGCGGCTGGTAGTTCTCGAGGACCGATTCGACCGCGGTCGGGAACGCGAGGATCTCCAACGCGAGCGCGCGTTCCTGCGGTTCGGTGAGGTCGATCGCCGCGCGTCGGACCGACGCCCGGTCGACGCCTTCGCGACGGAAGATCGAGCAGATCCGGGCGTGCGCGTACTGCAGGTACGGCCCCGTGTTGCCTTCGAACGCGAGCATCCGATCGAAGTCGAACACGTAGTCCTTGACCCGGTCCGTCGAGAGGTCGGCGTACTTGATGGCGCCGATGCCCACCATGTTGGCCACCCGCTCACGAGTCACCGGATCAAGTTCGGGGTTCTTCTCCTCGATCGCCGCAGCGGCACGATCGACCGCTTCGTCGAGGAGATCGACGAGCTTGACCGACGCTCCGGCACGACTCCGCAACATCTTGCGGTCCTCACCGAGCACGCTCCCGAAGCCGACGTGGACCGCCTGTCGGGGCGGCCGGAGCCACCCGGCCTTCTCGCACACCGCGAACACCATCTGCAGGTGCTGCGCCTGCGGGCTCCCGATCACGTACAGCATCAGGTCGGCCTCGAGCCGTTCGACCCGATCGACCACACACGCCAGATCGCTCGTCGCGTACATGAACGCTCCGGTGCGCGACTTGGCGATCAAGGGAAGCGGGTCGCCGTCGCGGTTCGTGAACCCCTCGACGTCGACGACCATGGCGCCGTCGTCTTCGCGCAACAGGTCAGCACCTTCGAGACGTTCGTACACGCCTTCCATCAACGGTTGGTAGCGACTCTCCCCGGCGAGATCGTCATCGGTCAAGAGGACGCCGAGCTTCGTGTAGACCCGGTTGAAGTACGCGGCCGACATGTCGACGAGTCGACGCCAGAGCACGAGCGTCTCCTCGTCGCCGCCTTGCAGCAGCACCACCCGGTCGCGGGAACGGGCGGCGAAGGCCTCGTCCTCGCCGAACTTCGCGTTCGCCTGCTTGTAGAAACCGTCGAGGTCACCCTGGCTGAGCCCCTCGGCCGCGACGTCTTCGCCGAGGTCGAGCAGGTGCTCGATCAGCATGCCGAACGGTCGGCCCCAGTCGCCGATGTGATTCTCCCGGATCACGTCGTGCCCGAGGAAGCCCATGATCCGAACCAGGCAGTCGCCGATGACGGTCGATCGCAGGTGACCGACGTGCATCTCCTTGGCGACGTTCGGCGCGGAGTAGTCGACCACGACGGTCTTCGGCGACGGCACCCGCGGAACTCCCTCGCGCTCGTCGACGGCCACCGCGGCGAGCTGAGCCGCCAGGAAGGCGGGTGAGAACGTCACGTTGACGAACCCCGGTCCGGCGACCTCGACCGATGACGCAACGTCGGCGAGCACACCCGACTCGACGACGCGCCGGGCCACCTCCCGCGGGTTCGCCCCGATCCGCTTGGCGATTGGCAGCGCTCCGTTGATCTGTGCGTCTGCGTGGTCCGATGGCCGAACCGTCGGGTCCTGATGCCCGCTCTCGGCCACCACGTCCGGCCCGGCGATTTCGTCGAAGACGGGCATCAGGAGATCGGTGAGCGCGACGATCGGATCAGACATGCGTCGGCAAGTCTGCCCGATCGCGTCGAACGCGCCACCGACGGATAGATTGTCGACGCCTTGCCTTCGTAGCTCAGGGGATAGAGCACTGGTTTCCGGAACCAGGTGTCGCAGGTTCGAATCCTGCCGAGGGCGCTCGACGCGTCGGTGTGGTCAGCGGCGCGGCGTCGTCAGCGCGTGCTGCGCCGCCCGACGTGCATGACTCAGGACCTCCTGCCGCGTCAGGGTCGTGCCCCGCGCGAACTCCGCCCGCGACCTGCGATGCCCCGCGATGACCTCGTCGGCCGCAGCACGGCGCGTCGCGGAGGACGCGATTCGTCGCGGGTCGGCGGCGAGGTGACCCAGCACGAGGGCGCCGTCGGCGGGTCTGCCCTGCTCGACCAGGTTGATCGCCGTCGCCTCGAGCACGACGAACTCGTTGCCGAGATCATGGCGATCCTGCCAGTGGTCGAGCGCCTCGGCGGCGACTGCGAGGCCGCCGAGACCCGGTTCGTAGACCTGCGCGGTCAGCGCGTCCCCGACGAGCTTCGGCAACCCGTGCAGACGGCCGAGTTCCATCGCGAACGCGAAGGCCTCACGGGCCACGGCTCCTCGCCGGTCGACGACGGCGACCAAGCCCCGGTTGTACGCGACGAGGCCGCGAGCGACTGGATTGCCGGTCGCCGCGGCCCACCGCTCCGCCCGATCGATCTCGACCAGCGCGTGGTCCGCGTCGACCTGCCCGGCCAACAGCTTGAACACCGCATGTGCGGACAGTTGCATCGCCTTCTCGACCTGTCGCGGTGGCGGCTCCTGCAGCATCTCGTCGGCCATGGCTGCCGCCTGCTCCGTCCGACCGAGGTACGCCAGCTCGATCGCTGCGTCGTGGCGCGCCCACGCCCGGTCGGACGGAGTACCGAGACTCTCGATGGCGGTCAGATTCGCCCGCAGTGCGGCGTCGTGATCTCCCACCACGGAGTGGCCGAACGCGGCCAGGAGGTGAGCGGGCGCTCCGAGGGTCATCCCGGTGGCTGCGGCACGTTCGATGGCCCGGTCGGCCCACCGCGCCGGCTCGCTCTCGAGCGTCCATCGCGACATGAACGTGACGTCGCGCAGGATCCGATCGACATCACCCGAGCGCTGGGTTCCGATCGCCCAGTCGACCGCGGTGCGAAGGTTGTCCCACTCGGTGCGGAATCGCCGGACGCCTTCGGCCCAGTGCTCACCGCGACACACCGCTCCGGCGAGCGAGGCGACCGACATCATGTGCTCGAGGTGGGCGTTGCGCGTTGTCGATCGCTCGCCGCGCTCGGCCAATTGCCGATCGCTGAACGCCCTGATCGTCTCGAGCATCGTCCAACGCGGCCCACCCGAACTCGGCGCCCGCGCGATCAACGCCTTCGCGGCGATCGCGCTGATCAGCTCCTCGACCTGCGCCGACGACATGGTGCGGGTCGAGGAGACGACGGCGACCGCGCCGTTGAGATCGAACCCTCCACGAAACACCGAGAGGCGATCGAACAGCCCCCGTTGCCTCGCATCGAGCAGATCGTACGACCACTGCACCGTCGCGGCGAGTGTCGCGTGTCGCGGGTCGCGGCCCTTCCCGCGCAGGAGCCCGAACCGACGCTCGAGACGAAGACCGATCTCCTCGATCGTCAGCGTGGAAACGAGCGCAGCGACGAGTTCGATCGCCAGCGGCAAGCCGTCGAGTTCCCGGCAGACACGCCGGATCGGGACGGCGTCGGCGGTGGCATCGATCTCGGGGCGCACCCGTCGCGCTCGCGCCACGAACAGGTCGTACGCGTCGGTGTCGGCATCGAGCGGCTCGACGAGTCGGACGTGTTCGCCATCGACCTTGAGGGCATGGCGGCTGGTCACCAGGACCGTCAGGTCGTCACAGCCGGCCACGAGCTGGGCGACGAAGTGACCTGCTGCGCTGACGACCTGTTCCACGTCGTCGAGCACGAGCAGCGCCCGCCGACCATGGAGCGCAGAGACGACGGCGGCCACGGTGCCGGCGTGCTCGATGCGGACGGCGCCGATCACGTCGGCGACGGCGTCAGCGAGCGCGACCGCATCGGCGATTCCGGCGAGCTCGCAGAACCAGACCCCACCGAAGCGATCGCGTGAGGACTCGACGACCGCCCGTGCGAGCTCGGTCTTGCCGACCCCACCGACACCGGTCAGCGTCACGAGTCGATGATCGAGCAGCTGCGCGGTGGCCGCGATGTCTGGCCGTCGACCGAAGAGTCCGGTCGGTGTGCTTGACGGGGACATGGTGCGCTCGCGAGTGTAAGCGCCGCCGTCATCGAGCTGATGGCCGGGCTCAGGTGATGTGGTCGACGATGCCGACGATCACCGAGCGGACCGGACCTGTGGTGATGCCGAGCATCTGTCGCGCAGATGTGCCCTCGTCGCAGATGAGCACACGCTCGCCGACGCCGGCGTTCACCACGTCCACGGCGATCAGCGAGCCGTCCACCGACCCGTCCGGATCCACGAGATCGCACACGAGCAGCCGTTGACCCTCGAACAGGGGATGGCTGACGGGCGAAACGAGCGTGCCGACGACCTTGGCGATCTTCATGGCTCGTCCCCGTCGAGCGTCACCTGGTCGACGAGCCCCACGATGGCGTGATCGACCGGAACGAAGCGCTCCTCCAGCGCCTCGGCCGCTTCGCGTGAGGCGACGAAGTACACGAGTTCGCCGGGCCCCGCCATCGCGACCGCATCGACAGCAACGACCGGCGCGCCGCGGTCGCGCTGGTGTTTGTCGAGCGGCTGGACGATGAGGAACTTCACGCCATCGAGGCCCGCCGCCCTCGTCGTCGCGACGACGGTCCCCATGACCCGTCCGAGATGCATCAGGGCCCTCCGTCGTCCCCGCGCAGGCGGCGATTGAAACGCAACTCGGCGGCCAGGTTGGCGCGCATCTCGTGGTGCAGCTGTGCGATCACCCTCGTGCCGACCAGCCGCTCGCGGTGTCCGGTACGCAGGACCGCACCCTCGACGGCGGCCTCGACGTCGGCCACGGTCCCCGAGAACAGGCAATACGCCTTGCCACCGAGCTCGTCGGACAAACGGAGAGCGATCAGCGACACGTCGGCGGTCTTCAGTCCGGCGTCGGCGGCAAGGACGGCGGTGGCAGCGGTCGACGTCTCGACGATGCCGAGCGCATCGTCGTCGAGCAGGGCGCCGACATCGCTCGTGGTGATCGCTGAGATGACGGCCGGATGCACACCGGCGAGGAACAACGAATCGACGACCGTGTCGTCGCCTCCGTGCTCGAGGGCGATCTCCACCGCCTCGGGACCACCACCCACGAGCACCAGGTAGCGGCCGGGGTGGACGGTCCCGGCGAACAACGACGAGACCGGTGACGACTTGGCCATCGCATCACCGGCGACCAAGCCTGCGGCGATGGAGTCGAACTCGAGGAGTCCGATGGCGGGGTCGAGGGGACCAGCGGTGTCAGACAATGCGCAGCGCTCCCACGACGGTCACGCGTCGGATGCGCGAAAAGGTCCGGGGTCGGGTGAGACCCTCACCCGTGGGACTCGCGATGGAGAAGGACGTGAACCCCTCGCCACCTTCGCCGAGTCCCGAGTAGTTCGGACCGTTCGCCACCAGGATCGAGCAGTTCATGGCGCGGGCCATGGTGGTGATCGTGGCGACATTGGTGGAGTGGATCGAGGCGGTGTGTCGGAAGCCGTGCTCCGAGCGGACTGCCAGGTCGATGGCCGTTTCGACGTCCTTGACCCGCACGACCGGCATCACCGGCATCATCTGCTCGGTCCACACCAGGCTGTGATCCGACGACACCTCGGCGAGCAGGAGCTTGATGTCGCCGTCGACGGCAACGCCGATCTCGCCGAGGAGGTCGGAGGCGTTCTTGCCGATCCACGCCGGGTTGATCGCTCCTGGCTTGTTCGGCGCGCCCATCTCGTCGAAGATCACCCGCTCGAGGCGGCGGAGCTCGTGCTCCTTCAGCCGGTACGCCCCGGCGCCCACCATGGCCCGAACCAGCGCGTCGGCGACGGAGTCGACCACGATGGTGGTCTTCTCGTCGACGCAGACGATGTTGTTGTCGAACGACGCGCCTCGAACGATGTCACGGGCGGCCTGGTCGATGTCGGCCGTCTGGTCGACCACGGCCGGCGGGTTGCCGGGGCCGGCAGTGATCGCCTTCTTCGGTGTGCGGAGTGCTTCACCGACGACGACAGGTCCGCCGGTGACCAACAACACCGGCACGTCGGGATGGGCCATCAGCGCCCGCGCCGAGTCGAGCGTCGGGTTGGGGACTGCCGTGACGAGGTCTGGCGGGCCCCCGGCGCCCACGATGGCGCGATTGAGTAGCTTGATGTTCTCGACCGACACGAGCCGGGCGCCGGGATGCACGTTGAACGTGACCGCGTTGCCCGCCGCGATCATCGCAATGCTGTTGTTGATGATCGTCGATGTCGGGTTCGTCGTCGGGGTGATCGACCCGATCACCCCGTAGGGCGCGTACTCGGTGACCATCATGCCGGCGTCCCCGGTGACGACCTGCGGTTCCAGGTCCTCCGGCCCCGGGGTCCTGGTGGTGACCATCAGGTTCTTCTGCACCTTGTCCTCTGCTCGGCCGAGCCCTGTCTCCGCGTGGGCCATGTACGCCAGCCGTTCACCTTCGCGGAGCATGGCGCCGCGCATGGCTTCCACGATCACCCGGCGGGAATCGAGCCCCAGCTCGCGAGACGCCTCGAACGCTCGGCGGGCGGCTCGGACCGCCGCGTCGATGGAGGGATGGATGCCGTCGCCGAGCTGGGCAGCGACCTGTGCGTCGGCCGCTCCGAGATCGTCGGCTGCTCGCAGCGTCCTGCTCGCGCTGGCCCCACCCTCGGCGGTCGCAACCCGCGCGCGGACTCGAGTGATGATCGACTGGATCTCGTCGTCGTTCAGCACGGGTCACTCACTTCGAGTAGATCGTTTCGCCGTCGATCTCCCAGGTGTCGACGATGGCCATGATCACGGCATCGCACGGGCGGTTCTGCGTCACCGCGGTCTGTCGAGCCGAGCTCCCCGATGCGTACATGACGACCTCGCCTACTCCGGCACCGACAGAGTCGACGGCGACGACGTATGCGCCTGTCTCGGTGTTGTCGACACCGAGCTGACGCACGACGAGCATCGTGAGGCCGTCCATGAGAGGTTCTTTCTGACTGGCGACAACGGTGCCGGTCACGCGCCCGAGCAGCATGGGTGTCTCACCTCCGCGGGTTCTGTGCGACCCCTCGCAGTACCCACGGGCTCAGCTCGACTCGGCGGCAGCCTCGTCGGCACGACCGAGGGGGAGCACGAGGTCGATATTGGTGTGCGGGCGGGCGATGACGTGACTCGAGATGACCTCGCCGACCTTCTCCGCCCCGCGGACGCCGGAGTCGACAGCGGCCTTCACGGCGGCGACGTCACCCCGGACCACGGCGGTGACGTAACCGCCGCCGGTGGATTGGTACGCGACCAAGTCGACCTTGGCCGCCTTCACCATTGCATCGGCGGCCTCGACCATCGCTGCGAAACTCCTGCATTCGATCATGCCAAGTGCGTCAGCCATCACTGGCTCCCTTCATCTTCTCTTGTTTGATTGCGATCATGCGCTGGTCGATGTCTGATCATTCGCGACCGTCCAGTGCTTCGAGCGCCGCCACCGCGGCCCGCCACCCGACGTCGATGTCCCGTTCCTCGCCCCCGAGATAGACCCTGCCCATCGCTCCGGCAGCGCGCACTTCGAGCACATTGATGTCGGCGGCCTTCTCGGCCTCGTTCGCGGCCAGCGCCGCGTACGCGGCCGGTTCGCACTCGAGAACGTACAGCGTCTGTCCGGGCACGATCATCTGCCCATGGCGCATCCGGTTGACGAGCTGGGCATGGTGATCGTCGATGCGGCGGATGATCTGACTCGACAGGATCTTCGGCTTGAGTCGATCGGACTCGGTGAGGCCCACCGCATCGAGGATCGCGGCGCCGGCGGCCCGCGTCTCGGCCTGGTCGGGTGAGTGGATCTCGAGCAACCCGTAGAAGCGCTCGATGATCTGCATGCCCGGTTTCACGTTCGTGGCCTTCAGCGCGACGTCGGTCAGCCGATTGATCTCGATACCCGGCGACACTTCGACGTACAACGAGGCGTCGCCGGCGAGTGGCAGGAACCCTTGCGCGACCGTTCCCAGAAACGCCGCGTACTGGGGTTGGAGGCTGTCCAAGAACGCAAGCGTCCGGATCTCAATACTTGTCGACACCGCTGTCCCCTTCTCCACTGACGATCTGGACGCCGGCCGACGCACCGATGCGGGTTGCGCCGGCCGCGATCATGTCTTCGACATCGGACTTGGTCCGGACGCCGCCCGACGCCTTGACCCCCATGTTCGGGCCGACGGTTTCGCGCATGAGGGCGACGTCGTAGACCGTGGCGCCACCTCCACCGAATCCCGTGGAGGTCTTCACGAAGTCTGCCTTTGCCTGCTTGGCGAGGGTCGAGGCGATGACCTTCTCCTCGTCGGTCAGCAGCGACGTCTCGAGGATGACCTTGACGATCGCGCCGGCCTCGTGCGCAGAGTCGACGACCTTCTCGATGTCGGCGAGCACGGTGGCATGATCGCCCGACTTGAGCGCTCCGACGTTGATCACCATGTCGACCTCGCGCGCTCCATCGCGTATCGCCCGGCGCGCTTCCATGGCCTTGATCTCCGCGGTCGTTGCGCCGAGCGGGAACCCGATCACCGAGCAGACCTTGACGTCGGTGCCCCGAAGATGGTTGGCAGCCCGCTTCACCCATGCGGGGTTCACACACACCGAGGCGAACCGGTACTGCTCGGCCTCGTGACACAGTTGATCGATGTCGTCAGCCGTGGTTTCCGGCTTCAGCGCCGTGTGGTCGATGTACTTGGCCAGGTCGACGGGGACCAGCGACGCATCGCCGTGGAACGCCACCCGATCCGCGCCGTTGACCACGACGCGGCGGACACCCTCGGGCGTCTCGCAGCGGTCGAGTTGGCCCGCGAGCGTGCTGAGCACCTCCTTCGTGATGAGGTCGACGAGCAGTTCGCGGTCCAACGGTTGATCGGTCATGCATCCGTCCTGATGTACATGTCCTCGACCTCGCGGATGAGTGCGACCCGTCGGGCATGACGATCGCCACCCCAGGGTGTGGCGAGCCACTCCTGCACGATCTGCCACGCCAGCGCCGGGCCGGTCAGACCGGCCCCGAGTGTGAGGACGTTGGCTCGGTTGTGTTCGCGGCTGTTCCTGGCCGTCGACAGGTCGTAGCAGGCCGCCGCCCGGACACCCGGAATCTTGTTGGCCACCATCGCGGAGCCGATACCGGCGCCGTCGACGATGATCCCGACCGCGCACTTGCCCGTCCCCACGCGTCGCGCGACGGCATGGGCGAAATCCGGGTAGTCGCAGGCCTCGGCGCTGTGGGTCCCACGATCGTCGACCGTCCAGCCCGCCTCGACGAGTCTGGCCTTCAAGTCCTGCTTGAGATCGAACCCACCGTGGTCGGCGCCGATCGCGATGCACTGGCCGACGTGGATCCCTGCCGGGCTCCGAGTGGTCGAATCGACAACGGTCGACGGTCCATCGAGTACGCCGACGAGGACGCGCTCGACGAGCGCTCGCACTTCGGTTTCCAACTCGAACCCTTCCAAACGCATCGCTCCACCGTTCTCGTTCGCGACGATCATACGTACATTCCAGGGCGTGGTTTTCGTGTCGCCTCAGCGGCCCGGACGACACCCGCATCGATGAGCGCCGCGAGCCCGGATCCGTCGGACACGCTTTCGAGCCCCATTCCGCGAACCTTCCTGCCATCACTGCGCCCGAGTTCCTGCGCGACGGCCAGCATCTCACGGAGCCGCCGCCGGCGAACAGAGAACAAGGACCCGACCGCTCGTCGGTCGACGCCGTCGCTGCGCCGCCCGCCGAGCCGACGGTCATCCGCGAACGGATGAGCTCGGCGATCCCGATCCACCGGATGCGCCACGACCTCGCCGTCGGGGAGCGACGGCATCGATGAAAGCGCTTACACTGCGTGTGGGGACGACCGACGACATGCGCCATGACCACACCGACGGAGCCGACCGGGTCACCCGCCGCTTGACGATCGAGGACGTCGCCGCCGAAGCCGGCGTCTCGGTCGCCACGGTGAGCCGGGCGCTGCGCGGGCTGCCCAACGTGACCCCGGCCACGCGCGAACACGTCCAAGAGGTCGCGGATCGCCTCGACTACCGACCGGACCCGGCGGCCGCCCGCCTCGCCGCCGGTCGCACCGGAACGGTGACGGTGGCCGTGCCGTCGCTGAGCGGGTGGTACTTCTCGACCGTCGTCGCCGGCGCCGAAGCGGTGTGTGCGGACGCGGGCTTCGAGTTCCAGGTCATCTCGGTGTCCAGCCCGTTGCAGCGTCATCGCCTGCTCCACGAGTCACGCCGACTCGAACGGCGCACCGACGGACTGATCCTGGTCGACATCTCGATCGAGCCCGAGCAGGTCGCGTCGCTGGAGCGGCGCCGAATCGGGCTCGCGACCATCGGGTCGAACGTGATCGGGCATCCGTCGGTGTGCATCGACGACGAGATGGTCGGCGCGGTCGCCGCGGAGCATCTCGTCGGACTCGGCCACGAACGCATCGCCGTGATCGGCGGGCGACCGGACGGCCCGATGAGCTTCGACGTCCCCGACGCGAGGTGGCGCGGATTCCGTCGGACTCTGCGCGACGCCGGTCTCGACGTGGCGCCGGCGACCGTCCTGAACGGCAACTTCACCCTGGAGGGCGGCTACGAGGCAACGCTGGCCCTGCTCGACGGACCGGTGGCTCCGACCGCGGTGTTCGCGATGTCCGACGAGATGGCATTCGGCGCGTTGATGGCCGTCGACGAACGGTCGCTCGAACCCGGCGTCGACATCTCGATCATGGGCGTCGACGACCACGAGTTCTCACGCGTCGTCGACCTCACCACCGTCCATCAACCGGTCGCCGACCACGGCTCGGTCGCAGCCCGCCTCCTCATCGCGGCGATGACCGAGACGGAGCCGACCCGTCGACGAACCTGGCCACGGCTCACCGACGATCTCGCCGAACTCGTGCGGGGAGCGGTCCCGTTCCGCCCGTGCCTGACGCTCGTCGAGCGATCGACCACCGGGCCTCCTCCGTCGTGAGGAGACGCGAATCCGGGCACCTGGCCTTGACGCGACCTCATTCGTATGAAAGCGTTTACATGCCGGACACGCTCCGGACACCAAACAATACTCCATAGGGGGAGAACCACATGAAGAAGTCCAGCATCAAGCTGGCTGCCATTCCCGTCGCCCTGGCGCTCGTCGCCGGTGCCTGCGGAAGCGATAGCAGTTCAGACTCGGACAGCGGCGATTCGACCGCCGACACGACCGCCGACACGACCGCCGACTCCGCCGGCGGCGACGCCGAGGGCGGCGCCGACGGCGAGACGATGGACTTCGGCGGTGCCGAAGTGACCATCACCGGCTCCGAGCGCGACGACCCGTCGGTGATCGCGATCAACGACGCTCTCAACGAGCACTTCGGGCCGATGAACCTCACCGTGACCTTCGCGGGCGACGCCGACTGGGAGGCGAACATCAACACGCAGGTGCAGGGCGGCAATCCGCCGGACATCTCGTTCTTCCCGCAGCCGGGCAAGCTCGCCGACTTCGCACGTGAGGGCTTCATCGTGCCGGTCGACGAAGCCGTCAACGCAGCCATCAGCGAGTACTGGGCTCCCGGACTGTCCGACGTCGTCAAGGTCGACGACGTCCAGTACGGCGTGCCCGCGAAGTCCGACCTCAAGGGCATCGTCTTCTACAAGCCGGCGCTCTTCGAGGCCGACGGGTACGAAGTGCCCACCACCTACGACGAGTTCGTCGCCCTGGTCGACGAGATGGCAGCCGCCGACGGACCCAAGCCGCTGTGCGTGGGTATCGAGTCCGGCACGGCAACCGGCTGGATGTTCACCGACTGGGTCGAGGACATGATGCTCCGCCTCTGGGGCGGCGAGGTCTACGACCAGTGGATCAGCAACGAGGTCAAGTTCGACGATCCGATGGTGATCGAGGCGATGCAGGCCGTCAAGGACCTGTGGACCGACGAGAACGTGTACGCCGCCGGTGGCACGATCTCGGCGACCAACTTCGGCGCTCCGGTCGCCGAGGCCCATGCCGCCGACGACTGCTACATGGTCCGCCACTCGAACTTCTTCGCCGGTCTGTACCCGGCCGGGACGGCCTTCGCCGACCCGGAGAACCCGGAAGCCATCGACGTGTTCTACTTCCCCGACATCAACGGTGACGGACCGGTGCTCTCGGCCGGCAACTTCGCCGCCGCATTCAACGACGACCCTGCGACGATGGCCGTGATGGAGTACATCGCGACGGCCGACTACGCGGAGACACGTCAGCGCCTGCAGTCCGCCGAACTCGAGGGAAGCCTGTCGGGCTACCTCTCGGCCGCCAAGGGCCAGGACCCGAGCGTCTACCAGCCGCTCGAGCAGCGGTTCCTCGAGATCCTCTCGAGCGCGGACTTCGTGCGGTTCGACGGTGGCGACCTGATGCCGGCCGATGTCGGCTCGGGTTCGTTCTGGTCGGAGGGAACCTCGCTCGTCAACGGCGACATCACCGCCGAAGAGGCCGGAGCGAACATCCAGGCGACCTGGCCGAGCTGACCAAGTTGTCCTGACCCGGACACTCGGGTCGAATTCAATGCCGTCGGGGCACTGGCACTATGGTGCTGGTGCCCCGACGCATTTCGGGGAACGACGTACTGGGGGTACGAAGTTGGAGACCATCGGAAAGAGCGCGCCGGATCCTCTCGACCCGCTCGAAGGTGAACACACCACGACAGCGACGACGGTCGCCGCGCAGCGACGATCATGGGTCGCACAGCAATCGTGGGCGAGCCGCGCAGGGATCGTGGGTGCGCTCGTCGGAGCGCTGGTGCTGGCGGTGCTGTTCGGCAAGATCCGCAGCACGATCATCACGGTCGTCATCGCGGTCGGCGCCTGCGCAGCGATCTGGATCGGCGCCAACCTGCTCTTCGACCAGGCACGAGGTCGTTGGCAACGCTTCAACACGCTCTCGTTCGGAGCACTCGGCGCACTGCTCGCGATCGTGGTGCACGGAAACGGGCTCACGATCGGCTCCGAGGGCGGCGTCTGGTCGTGGCTCCTCGGGCCACTCGCAGGCGCCGCCGCGTTCGGTGCCGTCGGCTTTCTCCTGGCCCAAACGGACGACCCGGGACGTCGCCGCATCGTTTCGATCGGCGGCTTCGCGATCATCGGGGTCGCAATCGGGCTGCTGCTTCGTGAGGAGTACCAGCCAGGCGTCGACTGGGCCACCACTGCGATCTACACCGTGATCGTCGCGCTGCTCGGCGCCGGACTGAGCGCGGTCACCAAACGACCGCCACAACACGGCGCGCTGATCGGGGCCGCCATCGGCTGGATCCTGGGATACTGGGGCGGCGCCGACGTGGGTGGAGGCAACACCGCCACCGCAGTACTCGGCGCCGTCGTGCCGGCCGTGTTGGTGGGATTGCGATTGGGCGAGACCACCAACCCCGACTTGGTCGGGCGCTCACAGATCGACGAGAAGTCCCGGCCCTGGATCTTCCTCGGGCCGGCCCTGCTGTTCATCACCGTCATGCTCGTGATCCCCGCGATCCGCACCGCGATCCTCTCGCTGTACGACCGCGACTCGGTCGATTTCGTGGGTCTCGAGAACTACGGGGCAACGTTCACCTCGAAGGCGAGTTTCGATCTCTCCGCGTGGACGAACATCTTCGGGAGCGCGCCGTTCTACATCGGTCTCGTGCTGCTCACAATCGCTGTGATCGTCGGAACCAGATCGAAACGCCTCACCGGACGAGCCGTCGAGCTCGGCAACCCCACGGTCGCTCCGCTCATCGTCGGTGCGCTGTTCGTCTGCTTTGCAGCATTCACCGCAGCGCGAGGCACGATCATCAACAACCTCTGGTGGGTCGTCGCCGTCACGTTCTTCTCGACGGCTCTGGGCCTCGCCGTGGCCGTGTTGGCCGACCAGCGCGGTGGCGAGAAGATCGCGAAGTCGATCATCTTCATGCCGATGGCACTGTCGCTCGTCGGCGCATCGATCATCTGGCGCTTCATGTACCAGACCCGCGAAGTCTCCAAGGACCAGACCGGCGTGCTCAATGCCGTCTGGATCGGACTCGGACGCCTCAGCACCGGATCCGGCCTGCCAACGCTCATCGGAGCAGCCGTACTCGCGATCCTTCTCGCTGTGGTCGTCACGTTCCTGGGCCGCTCGCTCACCCGTCGCGCCTACGGACGGGCCGTGGTGCCCGGCGTGTTGTTGATCTTCCTCGGGTGGATCTTCGTGCGCTACACCCAGATCATCGGAGGCGGCATCGGCGGCTTCAGCTACACCGAGGACGGGGAGGTCGTCGGCAAGACCATCGTGTTCGTCCAGGAGAGCCCCTACAACAACTGGTGGTTGATGGTGATCTTCATCTGGATCCAGGTCGGCTTCTCGATGGTCATCCTGTCCGCCGCCATCAAGGCCGTGCCGACCGAGCTGATCGAGGCGGCGAAGATCGACGGCGCATCCGACTCCCAGGTGTTCTGGCGGGTCACGTTGCCACAGATCGCCACGACCATCGGCGTCGTGGTCACCACGCTCATCGTCGGCGTGATGAAGGTCTTCGACATCGTGAAGGTGGTGACCAACGGGCAGTTCGGTACCCAGGTGCTCGCCAACGACATGTACAACGAAGCATTCAGCAACATCAACATCGGTCGCGGCGCGGCGCTCGCGATGTTGATCTTCCTCTCGGTGCTCCCGGTGATGATCTACAACATCCGCAGAATGCAGAAGGAGGCCTGACGTGACCAACGTCGCGACATCCGCAAGCTCCGGCATCGCATCCGATGCGCCAGAGGCAGCGACCGGCGCCACCGGCCGCTGGTACGCCTTCATGCGCAGCATCCCCACCAGCGTCGTCTGGCTCCTGGTGATCGTCTGGAGCATTCCCAGCCTCGGGCTGTTCATCAACTCCTGGAGAACCCGTGAGGCTCAGATCAGCACGGGCTGGTGGACCGTTCGGCCCGACGAGCTCACCCTCGACAACTACGACCAGATCTTCGGTGCGCGGAACAGCATCTGGAATTCGCTGGCGAACTCGTTTGCCATCGCGCTGCCGGCGACGATCATCCCGATCGCGTTCGCCGCGTTCGCCGCGTACGGATTTGCGTGGATCGATTTCAAGGGACGGAAGGGATTGTTCATCGCCACGGTGTCGCTGCTCGCGATCCCTCTGCAGGTGGCGCTGATTCCATTGCTCCAGCTGTACGTCGGCGGCGCGAAGTTCACGCTGCCGCTCCTCGACAAGACCATCACCCTCGTACCCGACTTCGACCTCGCCGGCAACACCACGGCGGTGTGGCTGACTCACACGGGGTTCGCGATGCCGTTCGCGATCTTCCTGATCCACAACTACATCAGCTCACTGCCCAAGGATCTGTTCGAGGCGGCGCGCATCGACGGGGCCAACCACTTCACGATCTTCTGGCGGCTGGTCCTACCGTTGTCGGTGCCGGTGTTGGCGGCGTTCGCGATCTTCCAGTTCCTCTGGACGTGGAACGACTACCTGATCGCCAACACGATGGTCGGCTCGAATCCCGACGCCCATCCGACGACGATCCTGATCGCCAACCTCGCTGGCGACTTCGGCCGCAACGAACACATCTTGCCGGCGGCCGCATTCATCCAGTCGTTCGTCCCGTTGGTCGTGTTCTTCGCCCTCCAGCGATTCTTCGTCCGCGGCATGCTCGCCGGCTCGGTCAAAGGGTGAGCAGGCCCGCGGACCTCACGGCGGCCTGACGCCGGGCGGCCGGAGGCTAGGTTGGTCCGGTGAGTTCGCTCGTACAGACACATTCGCGGAGCCTCGGCTCGCTCCCCCCGGTCGGCCCCATCGGCTACGGGCAGTGGCGCTTCACCGACGAAGACCTCGACAACGGCCAAAGGCTCCTCGAGACCGCTCTCGACGCGGGGATGAACCTGGTCGACACCGCCGATGTCTACGGTTTCGATTGGGGCGGAACGGGGTTCGGCCAGGTGGAGGAACTCCTCGGGCAGATCCTCGCGTCGGCACCGCGCCTACGCGAGCGAATCGTTCTGGCCACGAAGGGAGGGATCGCTCCTCCGACACCGTACAACTCGTCTCCGAAGTATCTGCGCGCCGCGTGCGAGGCGTCGCTCCGACGACTGCAGACCGAGGTGATCGACCTCTACCAGATCCACCGGCCCGATCTGTTCACCCACCCCGCCGACGTGGCGATCACGCTCAATGCGCTCCGCGCCGAAGGAAAGATCCGCGAGGTCGGGGTGTCCAACCACACGCCCGCGCAGGTGGCCGCGCTCCAGGGGCACCTCGAGTTCCCCATCGTGTCGAATCAGCCCGAGTTCTCCGCGATGACCCTCGGTCCGATGCGCGACGGCACGTTCGATCAGTGCATGGAACTGCGGATCGTGCCGATCGCGTGGAGCCCACTCGCCGGCGGCCGCCTCGCCACGGGCGACGGAGTTCGTCCCGAGTTGCTGAGCGTCCTCGACGGTCTCGCCGAGCGTGAGGGCGTCGATCGTGCACAGCTCGCGCTCGCATTCGTCCTCGCCCACCCCGCCGCGCCGATCGCGATCATCGGATCCCAGAACGCCGACCGCATCCGATCGGCGACGGCTGCGCTCGGAGTGACGCTCGACCGCAGCGACGTCTACGCCATCGTCCAGGCATCAGAAGGAGTTCCACTTCCATGAGTTCGATCACTCGGCCCGACGTTCCCGAGGTGTCGTGGTTCAGCGCACTGTGCGACGACGACTACGAGTTCCTCGGGGTACCGGACTCGGCCCTCGCGTCCTCGTGGCCGCACTGTCGGGACATCGTCCAGGCCGCGGATCGTGGTGGATTCGACAACGTCCTGCTGCCGTCGGGGTACGACCTCGGAATCGATTCCACCGCGTTCGCCGCGGCGATCGCCACCCACACCGAGCAGATTCACCTGCTCCTGGCGGTGCGAATGGGCGAGATGTGGCTCCCGCAGCTGGCCCGCCAGATCGCGTCGATCGACCAGTTCGCCGGCGGTCGCCTCAACGTCAACATCATCAGCTCCGACATCCCCGGCGAGGCCCTCGACTCGGCACCGCGCTACCAGCGCACCCGCGAGTGGATGCAGGTGCTGCGCACGCTGCTCGACCGCGAGCCTGTCGATTTCCACGGCGAGTTCGTCGATCTCCGGCTCGACCCGCCCCGGGCATCGACCGTCGACGGCACCTGCCCGCCATTCTATTTCGGCGGTTTCTCGCCTGCCGCGAAGGACGTCGCCGCTGCCGAGGCCGACGTGTTCCTCACCTGGCCCGACACGGTCGCCGCCGTCGGCGAGACCGTCACCGAGATGACCGCACTGGCCCGCGATCGCTACGACCGCGAGCTCCTGTACGGGCTCCGCGCTCACATGATCGTGCGGGAGACCGAGACCGAGGCTCGAGCTGCCGCCGAGCGGCTCGTCTCGAAGCTCGACCCCGACACGGGTGAGGCGATCCGGAACAAGTCGCTCGACGCGGCGTCGGTGGGCGTCTCGCGCCAGGCCGATCTCCGCGCCTCGGCATCCGACGACGGATTCGTCGAGGAGGCCTTGTGGACCGGCGTCGGGCGTGCCCGTTCGGGGGCCGGTGCGGCGATCGTGGGTGACCCCGACCAGGTACTCGCGAAACTCCACGCGTACCAGGACGTGGGCGTCCAGGCGTTCATCCTGTCCGGCTACACGCACCAGGCGGAGTGCGACCTGGTGGCCGAACACGTCCTGCCCCGACTCGATCACACGGCGATCAAACCGCGTTTCACGTCCGACCTGTGAGCGCCGTGCCCGCGGTCGCTCACCGCGCGCGTCGTGACCACCGAGCAGTGAGCGGATCCGCCCGGTCAGGCCCGTCAGTCCCAGATCGCGAGTCGACTCTCCTGATCGAAGAAGTGCAAGTTCTCGGTCGCCACGGAGATCGTCACGTCCTCGCGCATCCGCACCTTGGAACGGGGATTGAATCGACCGACCGCGTTCGAGGTGCCCTCGGCCTCCTCGACGGCGTCGGGGTCACCGGAATCGACGGTGCGGGCATTGATGTCGAAGTGGACCATCAGCTCAGAACCGAGCGCCTCGATGAGTCGTACCTTCGAGACGAGTTGCCGGCCCGTCGTGTCGTGCTCGATCATGGCCGCGTCCTCGAAGTCCTCGGGTCGGATCCCGAGGATGATCTGTTTCCCGTCGTACCCGCGCAGCGCCGGACGGTGATCGAGGACCTCGGTCCCGATGGTCAGGTTCTGGTCGCCGAGGTGCACCACGCCGGTGTCGCCCGACAGATCGAGCGTCGCCTCGTAGAGGTTCATCGACGGCGACCCGATGAACGCCGCGACGAACACGTTGTCCGGCTTGTCGTAGAGCTTCTGTGGTGTGTCGACCTGCTGCAGGTAGCCGTCCTTGAGCACCGCGACGCGGTCGCCCATCGTCATGGCCTCGATCTGGTCGTGCGTGACGTACACGGTCGTGACCGCCAGCTCGCGTTGGAGCGCGGCGATCTCGGCGCGCATCTGCACACGTAGCTTCGCGTCGAGGTTCGACAGCGGCTCGTCCATCAGGAACGCGGCCGGCTGTCGGACGATGGCACGACCCATCGCCACGCGCTGACGCTGACCGCCCGACAGCTGGCCGGGCTTGCGGTCGAGATTCGAGTCGAGCTCGAGGATCTTCGAGGCCGCGCGGACCCGCTGGTCGATCTCCTCCTTCGGCACCTTTGCGAGCTTGAGTGCGAAGCCGATGTTGTCGTACACGGTCATGTGCGGGTACAGGGCGTAGTTCTGGAACACCATCGCGATGTCGCGATCCTTCGGCTCGACGTCGTTGACGACCTTCTCCCCGATCTTCATCTCGCCACCGGTGACCGTCTCGAGACCGGCGATCATCCGCAGCGCGGTCGACTTGCCACAACCCGACGGGCCGACGAGCACCAGGAATTCCTGATCGGCGATCTGCAGATCGAGATCGTGGATCGCGTGGAACCCGTTCTCGTAGATCTTGTTGACTTTGTCGAGCGTGACGGTTGCCATCTGGTTCTCCCCCGGGACTGGACGGTGTAAGCGTTTACACCGTAGCTCATCCGGGGACGTGCGTCACATGCCGAACACCTGGGTGACGCTGGGGCACGCCGTCGTGATGGCGACCGCCCGCCGGTAGCGTCGCAGCCCATGGCCGTGAACCAGATGAAGAACCGGATGCAGGCGCTGGGCTTGCTCGACCGCGCGTTCAAGGCAGCGTCCGACGAGGAATTGGCGACGGCGATCGACGCGCTCGGCGACGACCACCGTGAAGGCCTCGAGTCCTTCGTCGACGAGGTGTCGCCCGCCGGCGTCCGAGCCGGCGTCAGGGCCGGCCGGATCGACGGGGGGATGGAGGCGATCGCCGCGATCGTCACGGACGCGGCACTCGCCGATTGCATCGAGCAGTTGGGCGACCATGCGGACAATCCGTCGTCGGATCAGCTGCGCGAGGTGATGCCGGGCATCGTGGAGCGTCACAACCTCGGGATCAGCCGGATCATGCTCGCCGGCACCGTGGCGGGCGAGGCCCCTGCGTCCGCCATCATCCGTGACCTGCTCAAGAACGACGAAACGCTGAAGCTGCCGAAGGCCGAAGAGGTCGAGATCGCCCCGCTGATCGACACCTCGAAGCGCTCGGCCGACGAGCAGGCCGAGTTGCGTGAGAAGCGGAAGGCCGCCAAGAAGGCGAAGCAGGAGGCGGAGCGCACCCGCCGGGCACAGTCGGCGGCCGCACGCGGCCGCTGACCGTCAGAGCAGCGATCGGCCCGAAACGCGGCGTTCGTGGTCGAGCAGGAACTGTTTCGTCGCGATCCCCCCTGCGAAACCGGTCAGCGAGCCGTTGCTGCCCACGACGCGGTGACACGGCACGATGATCGAGATCGGGTTGCGACCGTTCGCCGCGCCGACCGCCCGTGCCTTGTTCCGGTCCCCCATTCGTTCGGCCTGCTCGCCGTAGCTCACCGTCTCGCCGAACGGAATCTGGAGCAACGCCATCCATGCTTCGCGCTGGAAATCGGTGCCGACCGGGTCGAGCGGAACGTCGAAGTCGGTCCGCGATCCGGCGAAGTACTCCCCGAGTTGGCGGGCGGCGTCGGCGATGATCGTGCGGACGGCGGCCGGAACTGCTCTCGCACCGTCGGCGCGCGCGCCGTCGGGGACACGACGGGCGTCGTCGTCGGGCCAGAGCACCGCGCGGACGCCGGCGGGCGACGCGACGATGGTCAGGGGTCCGACGGGACTCTCGACGACGGTGCTGTGCAGCGTGTCGTCGTCGAGGTCGGGCTGAGGGGTCATGGTCGGTCCTTCCGGTGGGAGGGTCGTGGTGGGGTCGGCGTGTCCGCCGGCGGGTCGAGGCTCGCCCACAGGTGGTGGACGGCATAGGAGCGCCACGGTGCCCAGGCCGCCGTCACCGCTTCACGCCCGATGGCGCGAAGCGCGTGAACGACACCGAGGTCCGTGGCGAGCATCACGTCGGGATGCCCGAGCCCGCGCATCACGACGTAGTCGGCGGTCCACGGGCCGATGCCGCGGAGTTCGACCATTCGCGCGCGGGCCTCGGACGGATCCGCACCGACGTCGAGGGTGAGTCGACCGTCGGCGACGGCCGCTGCCGCTCGGCGGATCGTGTCGCGTCGGGACGTCGGCATCGAGAACGCGGCGTCAGGGGCCGCCGCGACCTCTTCGGGACCGGGGAAGGACTGACGGAGCTCCGGCCAGCCGCCCGCGAGCGCCGGGTCGATGCCCGATCCGACGGCGTCGACGAGCCTCGCCGCAACGGTCCGTGCGCCGGCGACGGAGATCTGCTGGCCGACGATCGCCCGGACGAGCGTCTCGAACGGATCGACGCTCGCCGGTGCACGACGGCCGGGCACCGCCCGCACGAGGCGACCGAGCATGTGGTCGGCTCCGAGGTGCTCGTGGACGGCAACCGGGTCCGCGTCGAGGTCGAGCATGCGACGGACCCGTTGGACGGCCGTCGTGAGGTCGGACCAGTCGTCGACGCGGACACGCGCCAGCACGTGATCGGAAGTCGATCCGGCGGTGAGCGACACGACGCCGTGCCCGTTCGGGAGCGACAGCACTCGGCGGTACGTCGGGACACCGTCGACGAGTCCGAACGTCTCGACGCCGGGGATCGCCCGACGACCGAGGAACTCGAGGACCGCGGCGCCCGCGAACGGCTGTCGGGTCGGGAGGCGCAAGGGCACGGTCACGGCGGCGGTGCCGGAGTCGGCTGCGATCGAACGGCGGGATCTCGCGGTACGTCGGAGTGACGACGGCGTCGCGTCGAACACGTCGCGAATCGTGTCGTTGAACTGGCGGACACTGCCGAAGCCGGCCGCGAACGCGACATCGGTGAGCGGCAGGTCGGTCGTTTCGATCAGGACACGCGACGTCTGCGCCCGCTGGGCCCGGGCGATCGCGAGCGGACCGGCACCGACCTCGTCGGTGACGAGGCGGTTGAGATGACGCTCGCTGTAACCGAGCCGGCTCGCGATGCCGCCGACACCGTCGCGCTCGACGACCCCGTCGGCGATGAGCCGCATGGCCCGGGCGACGACGTCGTGGCGCACGTTCCAGTCGGGCGAGCCGGGTGTGGCGTCGGGGTGACATCGCTTGCACGCTCGAAACCCGCTGTGTTGTGCCGAGGCGGCCGTGTGGTGGAACTCGACGTTCGATCGTTTCGGCGTGATCGCGGGGCAACTCGGCCGACAGTAGATTCCGGTCGTGCGGACCGCGACGATGAACCGGCCGTCGAAGCGGGCATCACGGCTCGACGCGGCGGCGTAGCAGAGGTCGGGGTCGAGCGGTGGCACGGCTCCATCATCGTCGGCCGGCCGGCTGGTGACCAGCGGAAAACGGACGCAACGATGTGCCGTCCGAAATCCGCTGATCGCGTCAATCGCCTGCGGACGGGGACAACGAATCCTGTCGAACCCGGCTGGCCCGATCGCGCCGCGCCACGACCGGACCGGCGTCGGGGGATCCGGCCGGCACGACGTACCGACGAAGAACGAAGAGGCCGGTCAGCACCATGGCGACACCCCCGTAGAAGGCGGATTGTTTGCCGACGACCTCGCCGAGAGCGCCGATCGTCAGGCCGCTGAACGCGGAGCCGATCTCGAAGAACATCGTGAACGAACTGATCGCGAGCGCACGGTCACCGTCACTCACGCGGTTCACGGTGAGCGCGTTGAGCGACGGGTAGTTGAAGGCCGCGCCGATCCCGATCAGAGCCGCCGCGAACCACAGCGCCCAGACGGCGTCGATCGCAGCGACCGCGATCAGGCCGATCGCGAAGGCGAGCAGCGCCACCGTCACCATCCGACGGGGCCCCAACCGCTCGGGCAGTGTCGCACCGAAGATCCGGATCACGAGTGACATCAGCGCGTAGACGAGGAACAGGCCGCCCGAGGAACCGAGCCCGAGTTCACGCGAGTACTCGGGGACGAACAGGAAGAACGTCGTGAGCCCGCCCACACCGAGTGCCAACACGATGCCGGGCAGCACCGCGGCGGGATGGATGTAGCGCGCTGTCACACCGCGGTTCGGCGAGTCGGCCGGCCCCGATGCATCCGCGTCGGGTGACACGACGAACGCCGGCGCGAAGCACGCGATCGCTGCTGCCAGCACGGCGAACGCGGCACCGACGATGAACGTCCGCTCGAACTCGGTGTCGTCGAGCAAGGCCTCGCCGAGCACGGGGCCGATGCCGAGCCCCGTGAAGACAGCGACCGAGAAGTAGCTCGCTCCCTCCGCGCGCCGGTCGCGTGGTGACAGGTCGGCGATCAGCGTCGCCGCGCCGACGAACATCGCCGCTTCACCCACGCCGGTGAGCAGTCGGAAGCCGAGCAACGCGGGGATCGAGTCGACCTGGCTGATCCCGAACCCGCCGGTCGCGGCGACGAGCGCACCGCCGATCATCACGGCACGACGCCCGTATCGGTTCGCGAGGCGACCGATGAACGGTCGGGACGCGACCGCAGCGACGGCGAACACCGCGACGTTCAGCCCCACACTGAACTCCCCGCCACCGAGCGGACCCTCGATGAAGAGCGGGATCAACGGGAGCAGCGTCCCGATGTACATGAAGAAGGCGAGCCCGCTGAGCGTGACGACGACGAACGGGCGGGTGATGAGCCGATCGTCCGGCGCGACGTACGCGCGCCTGCCACGACGGCTCTCTGTCATCTCGCTCGCGGACACCACGGCCCCATCCTGCCGCGCCGAGCCGAGCCTCGATCGCTCGGTGTGCCCGCGGCGCCGGAAGTCACATGCATCGACGTCGCGCCCGCTACCTGCTCCTGCCCCCGCCCCGCTTCCTGCCCGCCCGACGCCCTCGGGGACGACTTCGTGAGGATGCGGCTGGATGAGTGCCGCCGATTCTCACGAAGTCGGCCCGGGAGTCGCGACGACGGGCAGATCCCGTACGATCACAGCTGCCGGAAGCTGCGCTTCCCGAGTCGGACCACGCGTCCCGAGATCCACGATCACGGGAGCACCACATGCGCCACGTCTCACCCGACCTCGCCCGCCAGATCTCGATGCACCACGGCATCGTTCGCCGCACCGAACTGATTGCCGACGGTTGCTCCCGCGACGTGATCGCCCGACTCGTCTCGGGCGGCGCGCTCATCCCCGCCCAACAGGGCACATACCGCGTCGCCACATCGCCCGAAACGTTCGAAGCGCAGTGTGTCTCGGCCTGCTTCGCCGACCCCGGAGCGGTGATCACCGGCCTCGCCGCCGGACGACTCTGGGCGTTTCGCCACATCGCCCCGGTGAACGTTCCCGAGGTCCTCGTCGCACACCACAGCAATCCGATGTCGGGGGGCGTGACGCTCCGGCGGACGAACCGATTGCACCGCGAAGAGATCGTCGAACGACCCGATGGGATCCGAGTCGCGAGTCCACCGCGAGCATGGTTCGACTGCGCGGTCCACCTCGACGACACACGATTCGAGATGCTGACCGAACACGTGCTCGACAACCACTGCCGAGCACCGACGCTGTGGCGCACCGTCAGGCGCCTCGAGGCGCGCGGTCGACGCGGACTCGGCCGGGCCCGTCGGGTGCTCTCGGCTCGGCCGGTCTGGCAGAAGCCGGCCGATTCGGGTGTCGAGCTCCGCGTGCTGAAGGCACTCCGGCGGGCCGGGCTGCCCGAACTCGTCCGGCAATACCCGATTCGCCTCCCGAACAACACGATCGCCCACGCCGACGGTGCGATCCCCGAACTCCGGTGGGCGGTCGAGATCGATCACGTCACCTGGCACGGCGGCCGGTTCGACGCTCAGTACGACAAGTCGCGAGACCGAGCGGCTCGCCGCATCGGGTGGCAGATCGAGCGGATCACGGACCAAGCGCTGCGCGACGACTTCCGCGGCGAGATCACGTCCGTCGTCGAGATGTATCACGCACGCGTCGCGGAACGCGCCACGCGTGCCGCTCGACCTGCATGACCACGATCACTTCGTGAGAACACCACGCAGCCGACGCCGCCGGAACTCACGAAGTCGTCGGGGCACGGAGGGAGGGCGAGGTGGCGGAAAGACGAAGCCGGGTCAGTCGTCGGTCGGCGGCTTCGGCTCCTTCGGGAGCCCGAGCACCCGCTCGCCGACGATGTTGCGCTGGATCTGGCTCGTTCCGCCCCAGATCGTCTCGGATCGTGAGAAGAAGAACGCAGACATCATCGGGCTGACGGGATAACCGTCACGACGTTTGTCACGCGTCGCTCCCGGCCAGCCGCCGGCCGCCGGACCGGTGTCGATCAGCATGCCGTCGGCACCGTGGATGTCGAGCGCCAGTTCCATCGCCGCCTTGTGCATCTCGGACCAGAACATCTTGTTCGTGGCGCCGAGCGCGATCGTTCCCATGTCCTTCGACTCGTTGAGGGTGGCGGTGAGGTTGCGCAGACCGTTGATCCGCAGGATCTGGATCTTCGTGTAGTAGTCCATCAGCCGCTGCCTGACGATGGGGTCGTCGATCGTGCCGTTGTCGGTCGCCGCTTCGGTCATCAGTCGGTACTCCTCGGCGAAGCGCCGCCAACCGGTCGTCGCCGACAGCCCGCGCTCGAACGCGAGTGTCGAATTGGCGACCTTCCAACCGTTGTTCACTCCACCGACGACGGCGTCCTTCGGACAGCGGGCGTTGTCGAAGAACACCTCGCAGAACTCCGCCGTACCGTCGGGCTGGACGATGCCGCGCACCTCGACGCCCTCCTGCTTCATCGGCACGAGCATGTAGGAGATGCCGGCGTGCTTCTTGGCGTCAGGATCGGTCCGGGTGAGCAGGAAGCAGTAGTCGGCATGGTGGCCCTGCGTGGTCCACACCTTCTGACCGTTGATGACCCACTCGTCGCCGTCGAGCACGGCACTCGTCTTGAGCGACGCGAGGTCCGAGCCGGAGTTCGGCTCGGAGAACCCCTGACACCACCGGGTCTGTCCCTTCAGGATCCCGGGCAGGAACTCCTTCTTCTGTTCCTCGGTGCCCCACTGCAGCAGCGTCGGGCCGACGAGCGTGTCGCCGAAGAAGTCGCCCCGCATCGGCGCCTTCGCGCGGGCGAACTCCTCCGCGAGCGCCACGCCCTGCATGGTGGTGAGCCCCTTGCCGCCGTACTCCTCGGGCCAGGTCGCACAGATCCATCCACCCTCGAAGAGCTTCCGGGGCCATTCGGCATTGAACTGCTTTCGTTCCTCGTCCGACATCTCGAAACCGTCGTCGAACCAGCCGTCGGGGAGATTGGCCTCGAGCCACGCCCGGATCTCGGTGCGGAACTCCTCGGCTTCGTTCGGGTACGTCAAGTCCATTGGAACAGTGTTGCAGGTGGTTCCGGTAGCTCACCAAGCCCGTCGCCACGGGTGGAAGCGGTCGCCGGTCACAGGTCGTTTCATCGGTCGTTCACACTGCGCTCACGGCTCCGAAAGACAACGCATCTAGGTTCCCCCGAGGCGGTCGGTTCGTTTCCGTCCAACACACCCTTTCGGCGTTCAATCCCCCTCGAACCTCGAAACCCCCACTGCGGGAGCGAACCGGCCGCCGAGGTCTTGCCCCGTTTCGGTCGTTTCGGCTCCCGAGCACCCGCACCGTCCGTTCCGAGCAGGCACTTCACGCTGCGGAAACACGGTCCACATGCTCCCGTGACGAGCGTTCACCGAGCTGAAACGCGACGGCGACGGGCGAGAAATGGCGTGCACCTAGCTTGCGCTGCGTCCCAGGGCGGCAGCGTGGCAACCCCGGTACATCCCGTATCACTTTCACTTGGAGGACAACTGTGCGCAAACGAGCGCTTCGAATCATCTCAGGCCTGGGAGGTGTGGTCGCCGTTCTGGCCGTCACCCCGTCCGTGGGCTTCGCCCAGGAGTACGTCCCGACCACTCAGGACTACTTGAACAACATCTGGGTGTTCATCGCCGGCGTCCTGGTCTTCTTCATGCAGGCGGGCTTCGCACTGGTCGAAGCGGGTCTCACCCGGGCCAAGAACGTGGTCAACATCTTCGCGAAGAACCTGTCGGACGCCGTCGTGGGCATCCTCGCCTTCTTCGCCGTCGGATACGCGTTCGCGTTCGGCTCCGGCGGAAGCAAGTTCATCGGGTCGGGCGAGTACTTCCTCACCGACGTCGACCTCGCTGCCATCCCCGAGGGCGGGCTCAGCGTCGCGACGACGTTCTTCTTCCAGGCGGTGTTCGCCGCGACGGCGGTCACGATCGCGTCGGGAGCGATGGCCGAGCGGACGAAGTTCTCGTCGTACCTGATCTTCTCGACGATCATGTGCGCGTTCGTCTACCCGATCGTCGTCCACTGGACGTGGGGCGGTGGCTGGATCGCACAGATGAACGTCGGCGACGCGGTCTTCTCCGACTTCGCAGGCTCGGGCATCGTGCACATGACCGGCGGCATCGCGGCGCTGATGGGAGCCCTCTTTCTCGGACCCCGCATCGGCAAGTACGACGAGAACGGCAAGGCACGCGCCATTCCCGGCCACAACATTCCGTTCGTGATCCTCGGCGTGTTCATCCTGTGGGTCGGCTGGTTCGGCTTCAACCCCGGCTCGGAGCTGCTCGCGGACGAATTCGTCAGCACCGTCGCCGTCAACACGATGCTCGCCGCGGTCGCCGCGGCGTTCGTCACGACGGTCACGATCTGGCTGGTCGCCGGCAAGCCCGACCTCGCGATGATCGGCAACGGCGTGCTCGCCGGCCTCGTCGCCATCACCGCCGGCTGCGGCGCCTTCACGCCCATCTACTCGCTCGTGACCGGTGCGGTTGCGGGGGCCCTCGTGGTGTTCTCGGTGATCGGTCTCGACAAGCTGAAGATCGACGACCCGGTCGGTGCGGTGAGTGTCCACGGTGTCTGCGGCTTCTGGGGAGTCTTCGCCATCGGCCTGTTCGCCAAGTACGACGATGCGTTCCTCGGACGCGAGGATGCCGGCCTCGTCTACGGCGGCGGCCTCGAGCAGCTCCTCATGCAGCTCCTCATGCTGCTCATCATCGGCGTCTGGGTCGCGATCACCACCGGAATCGTCTTCTTCGTGCTGAAGAGCACGATCGGTCTGCGAGTCACGGCCGAAGAGGAGATCGAAGGGCTCGACTTCCTCGAGCACGGCCTGCAGGGCTACGCCCCCGACACGGCTCCCACCCACTGAACGCTTGACCGAAGAAAAGAGACAACTCCCATGAAACTCATCACCGCAGTCGTCAAGCCGTTCAAGCTCGACGACGTCAAAGACGCCCTCAAGGAGGCCGGCATCACCGGCATCACCGTGAGCGAAGTACGCGGCTTCGGCCGCCAGGGCGGCCACACCGAGACGTACCGAGGAGCGGAGTACAAGATCGACTTCGTCCCGAAGGTCAGCATCCAGGTCGTCGTCGACGACGGCGCCGTCGACGGCGTCGTCGAAGCGATCAAGACCGGAGCCGCGACCGGCAAGATCGGCGACGGCAAGATCTGGGTGAGCGACGTCGATCGCATCGTCCGGATCCGCACCGGCGAAGAAGGGATCGACGCCATCTGACAGATCGCACGGCAGGTGGGGTCCGAGGACGACCCGATCCACCTGCCGTGTCCCCCCGAGGTGCGACGCCGCACCTCTTCCCCGTCCCCGGGTTCCGTCGACTGTCCTCAGACGGGGCCCGGGGATTCGGGCGTTTTCGACCGTGGCGCCGAACCGTCTAGGTTCATGCGCCATGGATTCGGGCGACACCGCGTGGGTACTCGTTTCGGCGGCGCTCGTCCTGTTCATGACCCCCGGGCTCGCGTTCTTCTACGGCGGCATGGTTCGCTCGAAGAACGTCCTCGCCATGTTGATGCAGAACATGTTCGCGATCGGACTCATCTCGACGTTGTGGGCGATCATCGGGTTCTCGATCGCCTTCGGCGGCGACAACCCGATCGTCGGCAACTTCGACTTCGCGTTCATGAACGACGTGACCTCACTCGACGGCGACATCCCCGGCTTCGCGTTCTTCGCGTTCCAGATGATGTTCGCCGTCATCACGCCGGCGCTGATCACCGGTGCGACGGCAGACCGCCTGAAGTTCGGTTCGTATGCACTGCTGATCGCGCTGTGGAGCATCCTGGTCTACGCGCCGGCGGCGCGCTGGGTGTTCAACGCCGAGGGGTGGATCTTCGAGATGGGCGCGCTCGACTTCGCGGGCGGAGCCGCGATCCACATCAACGCGGGTATGGCCGCCCTCGCCGTGGTCCTCGTGATCGGCAACCGGATCGGACACGGTTCCGAGCCGATGCCACCCCACAACCTCCCGTTGACCGTCCTCGGCACGGGCATCTTGTGGTTCGGCTGGTTCGGGTTCAACGCCGGCTCGGCCCTCGCCGCGGACGGCGTCGCGGCGCAGGCACTCGTCAACACGCAACTCGGCGCTGCAACCGGCATGCTCGGTTGGCTCCTCGTCGAGCGCATCAAGACCGGTCACGCCACGGTGTTGGGGGCGTGTTCGGGAGCCGTCGCCGGGCTCGTCGCCATCACGCCGTGCGCCGGCTTCGTCGGCGGTGTCGCACCGATGATCATCGGAACGATCGCCGGCATCGCCTGCTACTTCGCCCTCTTCATCAAGACGAGGATGAACTGGGACGACAGCCTCGACGTCATCGCGGTCCACCTCGTCGGCGGCATCGTCGGCACGCTCCTGCTCGGGCTCTTCGCCGACACGGCGATCAACGGTGAGTCCGACGGGCTGTTCTTCGGTGGCGGTGTCGGGCTGCTCGCGGACCAGTTCGTCGCGGCGATCGGCGTCGGTGTCTTCTCGTTCGTCGTCACCTACGCAATCGCGTTCGCCATCCAGCACACCATCGGGCTCCGCGTCGACGCGGATGCCGAACTGATGGGCCTCGACCAGTCCGAACACGCCGAATCCGCCTACTCGTCCTGAAGACCTGCAAGAGTGGCCACGCTGCACTGACCGGGAGGCACGACCTCACATGAAACTCATCACCGCCGTCATCAAGCCGTTCAAGCTCGACGACGTCAAGGACGCACTGAAGGCGAACGGCGTCACGGGAATCACCGTCACCGAAGTCCGCGGCTTCGGCCGCCAGGGCGGCCACACCGAGACGTACCGTGGCGCGGAGTACAAGATCGACTTCGTCCCGAAGGTCAGCGTGTCGATCGTGATCGACGACGATCAGGTCGACGCCGTCGTCGACGTCATCGCCGTGGCCGCCCGCACCGACAAGATCGGTGACGGCAAGATCTGGGTCACCGACGTCGATCGGGTCGTGCGGATTCGCACCGGCGAAGAGGGCGCCGACGCCGTGTGACTCAACGGTGAGCGGCGCGCAGCGCGGCCAGCGTTCGGCCGGCCCCCGCATCGACGCTCTCGAGAGCCAGCAGGATCGCGACCAGGTTGCGGTCGCGCTCGGCGAGCAGTTCGGAGATCGTCCGGTCGCCCGACTGTGCGTCGGACTGGGAGGCGATCTTCTCGACCAGTTCGGCGGACCACTCCGGCGTGTCCGTCAGCTTCGTCCACGGCCATTCCAGCGCAGGGCCGAACTGGCTGAGGAAGTGGCGCATTCCGCCCGCGCCCCCGGCCGTGCGGTAGGTCTCGAACAGACCCATCTGCGCCCAGCGGAGACCGAAGCCGTAGCGGATCGCGTCGTCGATCTCCTCCGTCGTGGCCACGCCGTCGTTGACGAGCCAGATCGCCTCGCGCCAGATCGCCTCGAGGAGGCGGTCCGCGATGAATGCGTCGATCTCGACGCGCACGTGCAGTGGCTTCATCCCGAGCGCCGAATACGTGGCCATCGCTCGCTCGATCGAGCCGAGCGACGTCTTCTCGCCACCCACGACCTCGACGAGCGGAAGCAGGTACACGGGGTTGAACGGGTGTCCGACGACGAGCCGCTCGGGGTGGGCCATTCCGTCGGCGAGATGCGTCGGCGTGAATCCGGACGTCGACGAGGCAATGACCGCGTCGGTGGGCGCCGCGGCCTCGATCTCGGTCAGCGTGGCGAGTTTCACGTCGAGCCGCTCGGGCACGCACTCCTGGACCAGCTCGACGTCCGCGACCGCGTCGGCGATGGTCTCGCAGACGGTCAGACTGCCGAGGCGATCGGTCGGCAACCCGAGCCCGTCCCATGCGGCGACGGCTTGCTGCATGACCTCGGCGAGAACGTCGCCCGTGTTCGGCGCCGGGTCGAACACCCCCACGTCGACACCGCGCAACCGCATGCGCGCGACCCACGCCGCACCGATCACCCCACACCCGACCACCGCCGCCCGCTCCGTCACTGCGCCACCCACCACTTCTCCGATGAGAGATGAGAGTGAAGGCCGATCTCATCTCTCATCGCACGGGTGGTGCGGGTCGCGGGGGCGGGGTCACCCATGTTTGGTGAGTCGGAGGTCGGCTCGTACCTCGGCGGGCGACTTCAGACCGATGTTCATGCCACCGAGGATCTTCGCGGCCCGCTCGACGAGCGCCGCATTCGTCGCCAGCTCACCACGATCGAGATACAGGTTGTCCTCCAAGCCGACCCGCACGTTGCCGCCGGCGATCGCCGCGAGCGCCACGTACTGCAGCTGCAGCCGACCGATCGAGAACGCACTGAACGTCCAGCCCTCGGGGATGTTGTTGACCATCGCCATGAACGTGTTGAGGTCGGCCGGCGCACCCCACGGAATCCCCATGCACAGCTGGATCATCACGGGATCCTCGATGCATCCCTGCTCGACCAACGACTTCGCCTGCCACAGGTGCCCGGTGTCGAACGCCTCGATCTCGGGGCGCACGCCCATCGCCGTGATCTGACGCGCCATCTCCTGCAGCGTCGCCGGAGTGTTCGTCATCACGTAGTCGCCTTCGCCGAAGTTCATCGAACCGCAATCGAGCGTCGTGATCTCGGGACGCAGCTTCTGGACGTGTTCGAGTCGCTCGGTCGCGCCGGCCATGTCGGTGCCCACGTCAGCGAGCGGCAACGGCGCCTCGACCGACCCGAGCGTGAGGTCACCTCCCATACCCGACGTGAGGTTGAGAACCACATCGACGTCCGACGACCGGACGCGGTCGACGACCTCGGTGTAGTACTCGACGTTCCGCGAGGGAGCGCCGGTGATCCGATCACGTACGTGGATGTGCGCCACGGCAGCGCCCGCCTTCGCTGCCGCGATGCAGTCGCTCGCGATCGCCTCGGGGGTGAACGGCACACGGTCTGACTTGCCGACCGTGTCGCCGGAGCCGGTCACCGCACACGTGATGAACACCGAAGTCATGAGGATTGCCTTTCGGATGACGCGAGTCGCGCAACCGTCGGGCGACGGAGGACGCGCAGGCGCGAGTAGAGGTCGTCGTGGTCGACGTAGCACCCGCGCAGCCGCCGTCGACCCGCACCGGGGTCGAACGCATCGCGGCCGTGCAGGATCCGCCGGTTGTCGAACCCGACCAGGTCACCGGGTTCGAATGCCGACGTGATCATGAATCGGGGATCGTGCGCGACCTGCGAGAAGACGCGCATCGCGTCGTAGGCACGATGCTGGTGTTCGAACGGCATGTGCGGCGCGAGGCGCACGGGATAGAACGCCCGCAGCGTCAGCGGCGAGCGTGGCGCGCCGAGATCGATGATCGGTCCGACCCAGCGGTGGTCGCCGTCGATGGCCCGGTTCGCGAAGACCCACTCGTCGTTCGTGAGCGAGTCGTACGCATCGGGATGATGCCGGAGGATTTCGGCGACGACCGCCATCCCGTCGGCCATTCTCGACAGGCCGCCCGCCACGGAGTTCTCGACACAGTGGAGGAACTGGAACCCGGGCGGCGTCTCGCGGGTCGGGAGGTCGGTGTGCTGACCGAGTGCCATCCCGGTGTTCGCCGTCGAGTCCGGCTCCACGACCGACTGGACCGTGAAGACGTCACCGAAGTTCGAGCCGCGGATCGGTCCGATACGACCGGCGAGTTCACCCAGGAACTCGTCGGTACGCGGCGCACCTCGCAGGCGCCCCACCCCGAACGTGCAGAGTGACGACAGCCAGGCTTCGAACACGGCATCGTCGTCGAGCACGGCCGAACCGTCGAACGTGGGCAACGTCGACATCGTCGCCGTGGTCCACTCGACGGGCTCACCGATCGCGGCGCGTGGGAGGTGCCTGCCTTCGGCGATCGAACGCAACCAGCCGGGGTGCGCTCGCACCGTCGTTCCGTCCTGCCAGGTCAACTCGAGCGCGCCGTCGGTGGTGATCTCGACGGAAACGAGCCACGACGGGGCAGGAAGCTGACCGGGCTCGACCGAACCCTCACGAGTGAGCGGTTCGAGACCGACGGTCTGTTCATACAGCCACAGCGGGTGACAGATGTACTCCAGACCGTCCGGCCACCGGAGCTCGACCGCTCCGTCGAGCAACGCGGCAGCGTCGAGTGGCGACCAGTCGTGGTGCGCGAAGTCCGGTGTCAGGATCACCATCGCGCATCCTAGTTGTGCGGCCGACTCAGAGCTGAGCGCCGAGACACCGGGAGATGAACTCGTCCTCGTCCGCCTTCCACCGGATCGACGTCGGGTGGTCGGGAAGGAATCCATTCGACGCGTGGAACGCTCCCGGATACACGTGGAGTTCGCACGAACCGCCCGCGCGGTTGAGCGCGGTCGCGTAGGAAACGTCCTCGTCGTGGAACATGTCGAACGTGCCGACGCTGATGTATGCGGGCGGCAACCCCGAGAGGTCCTCGGCCAGCGCCGGTGACGAGTAGATCGTCGGTTCGCCGCCGCCGAGGTAGGCCGCCCATGCCGCGATGTTGGCCGACCGGTTCCACACCCGCGGGTCCTGGATTGCGTGACTGCTCGCAGTCTCGTTGCGATGGTCGAGCATCGGATACACGAGCAACTGGGCGGAGAGGCGCGGACCGCCCGAGTCCCGGGCGCGCAGCGCCGTACCGGCGGCGAGCCCGGCGCCTGCGCTGGCTCCACCGATCATGATGCGGTCGGCGGAGACACCGATCTCGGCGGCATGCGACGACAGCCAGGTGAGCGCGGCGAAGCAGTCGTCGACGAGACCCGGGGCCGGGGTCTCGGGCGCGAGTCGATAGTCGACCGACACGACCACGCAGCGGTGTTCGGACGCACGCCTCGCGCTGACGAAGTCGTCACCGTCGGCGTCCAGGAGAACCATTCCGCCCCCGTGGATCCACAGCAGCGCGCCCGCCCCTGGCTCGATTCCGGTCGGCGTGTACACCTTCAAGCGGACGTCGGGCGCTCCGTCGAGCGAAGGAGCGAAGACCTCGGTGATGGTGACGTCGGGGGGGAGCTCAGGCTGCGGCATCATCGCCAGCAGACCGTCGAGGCGGGCCCTGGCGGCGGGGATGTCGCTCAGGTCCATCAGGTCGGATGGGAGCATCGACAGCACGGCAGCGTGTTGCTCGTCGAGGGCGGAATCCAGATCGATTGCTGTGGTCATCGTCGCATGCTGTCAGATCGAACCGGGCGAAATCGTGCCGAGTCAGCCGAGGAGGTCAGTGGCCACCTGATGCCACAGCCGGGTCGTCAACCCGAGCGACTCGACGTCGATCCGCTCGTCGTGGCCGTGGAACCGGGAGCCGAAATCGGCAGCGTCCAGACCCGGGCTGAACAACCCGGCGCCATATGCGATGGCGCCCATCTCCCGGTAGATCCGTGCGTCGGTGAACCCGACCGCCATCTGCGGCGTGAGTCGCGCCGTCGGGAACGGCGCGCTGACCGCACGAGCCAGCGCATCCCAGAGCGGCGTACCGACCGTCGACGTCGATGCAGGGTCGTCCATGATGATCTCGACCTCGACGTGATCGGCGAGATCGCCGAGTGCCGCACGGAGGTGTGCGTCGACCTCGTCGGCGCCTTCGCCGGGCAGCGTGCGGATGTCGACGTTGACGACAACGTGGTCCGGGATCACGTTGGTCTTCATCGCTCCACCGTCGACGAGGTTCGGTGAGAACGTCGTGTGCGTGCACGCATGGAGGTGCGCTGCAGCGGGGATCGAACCCAACTCGTCGAGAAACGTCTCGATGGAGTGCTCGTCGAGTAGCACGCTGCGCATCTCGTCGGGCAGACCGAGCGTGTCGACTCGTGTCCTCCACAACTCGGTGAAACGCGCTGCGGGTCGATATTCGGCGAGGCGTTGGACGACGCCGGCGGCCTTCACCAGCGCGTTGTCGCGACGGAACGGCATCGAGCCGTGACCGGGCGTGCCACGCACGGTCAGCCTGCGCCACGCCACCCCCTTCTCCGCGACGTTGACGCCGACGAACGGAGCTTCGGCCGGCCCCGCATGCAGGCCGCCGTTCTCGGTGAGCACGTAGTCCGCCCGGATCGCATCGGGATGATGATCGGCCATCCACCGCGCTCCGTGCACGCTGCCCGATTCCTCGTCCGCCACCGCGAAGTAGATCAGGTCACCCGTCGGGCGGAATCGTCCGGCGGCCGCGTCGTCGGCCAATCGGCGGAACGACACGGCCATCGACGCGGTGAGGTTCAGCATGTCGACCGCGCCCCGTCCCCACACCTCGCCGTCGATCAGTTCGCCACCGAACGGGTCGTGTGTCCACCCCTCCGAATGGACGGGGACGACGTCGGTGTGGCCCATCAGGCACAGATTCGGGGCGTCGGGATCGGAGCCGGCGATCCGCGCCACCATCGATGCCCGACCGCGAACCGGCTCGAACCGCTCGACCTCGACGCTCGGGCCGGCGACGACCTGCTCGAGGACATCGACGTTGCGTGTTTCGTTCCCGGAGTCGGCCGTGCCGTCATTGACGCACTCGTTGCGGATCAATGTCTGCAGCAGGTCGACCGTCCGGCCGGTCAGCCGGTCGAGTGACCGGTCGTCGAGCGTCGCCATGGTCGAAACCTAGACCGATGACGTCATCGGATCGCTGGTTGAGGTCGGCTGCACCGGCTCGCGTACAGTCGGCGGGATGACGACGATCGAGTCCGAGGCGCCGACCCCTCCCGCCAAGGCGGGCCGGTGGACGGCGCAGTGGAAGGAGCTCTACGCAGAGGTCATCACGAACGACCTCTGTACGGGGTGTGCCGGGTGCGTGGTCACGTGTCCGCACGACGTCATCGGGTACGAGCACGAGGAGGGCAAGTACATCCCGTTCCACATCGAGGAGGAACTCGGCCTCGACAACTGCATCCACGGCGAGAAGGGCTGCACCACCTGCACCCGGGCCTGCCCACGATTCCGAGCGTGGGAGCCCGCAGCCGACATGCACCTGTTCGGCCGGATCCGCGAACCCGACGAGATGGCCGGTATCTGGCGCCAGCTGTACCTCACCCGCGCCACCGACAAGACCGTCCACGAGAACGGCCAGGACGGTGGCCTCGTCTCCGCGTTGCTGATCTGGTTGCGCGAGAACGACTACATCGATGCGGCCCTGGTCTCGGGCGTGGAGGACGACGACGCGTGGAAGGCCAAGCCGGTCGTCGTGGAGACGAAGGAGGAGATCCTCGCCACCGCCGGCTCGCGCTACACGTACTGCGCGAACCCGCTGGCGTTGCCCGAGGCGCGCGAGCGCGGATTCGAACGGCTCGCGCTCGTCGGCATGGGCTGCCAGACGTCGTCACCACCCGTGATGTGGGACCGCAAGGCCGGCAAGGTGTCGAAACCCTTCCTGTTCAACATCGGCCTGCTCTGCTCGAAGACGTTCGACGACGCGATCTTCGAAGAGCTCTTCGAGGCCAAGTACGGCCTGAAGAAGCAGGACATGGTGAAGATGAACATCAAGGGCGTCTTCCAGATCTGGATGAAGGACGGCTCGTACCACGAGGTCAACCTCAAGGAGTGCCACGCCTGGACCCGCAAGGGCTGCACCAGCTGCCCCGACTTCGCGGCCGAGCACTCCGACATCGCGACGGGCGGCATCGGCGAGGACAACGACTGGACGCTCACCATCGTCCGCACCGAGCTGGGCGAAGAGGTCATCGAGCGGATGATCAAGGACGGCGTGATCGAGGCCAAACCCGCGCAGACCGACGAGACAGCGATGCGACTGTTGCGCTTGCTGTCGATCGTGAGCCGGCGACGCTGGCCGAAGCACGCCGACCCGGCACCCGCCGTCGGTGTGCCACCGCCGAAGAAGAAGGCTGCCGCCGCAACAGCCGAGCCGAAGGCGGACGGCGCGGCGAGCTGAAACCGCGGACCGTCAGTTACACGTCTCGAGGTCGGCCTGGTACTGCGCGAGCGCCTCTTCGGCCGCGACCTGATCGGCCGAGTTCTCGCGGGCGAGGCCGTCGGCGATCGCGACGAGGTCGGCGTTGCTGTACTCGTCGAGTCGGTCGAGGAGGCATTCCTCGTCGAGCTCGGGGTTCGCCAGCGACTCGGCCTGGATGATGTCCGCGGCGACGCGCTTCGGCCCGGGGTCGGATGTGCACGCACCGAGCACGAGCAGCCCGACGACGGCCGCGGAGATACCGCGGCGTGAGCGCCGGGCGGGGCGCTCCTCGCCGCTGGGGGCCACGTGTGCAGTCGTCGTTCGATTCGCTTTCACAGGGCTCCGAGGCTACTGCCAGGATGAGTCGATGCCGCTCAACGCCGAGGCCCGGAGACTCCTCGACCTGATGGAGGCGGTCGGCGCGCCGCCGCTCGACTCGCTCCCACCCGCCGAGGCGAGGCGAGCACGGGCCGAGCTCGCGCCACCCGTGCTCGAACACTGCCACGCGACGGTCGATCTCGATGCCGGCGGCGTCCCGGCCAGGCTCTACCGGCCCGTGCCGGGCGAGGTCGATCCGGGGGTGCTCCTGTGGTTCCACGGCGGTGGATGGGTGCTCGGCGACCTGACCAGCCACGACAACATCTGCCACTCGTTGGCCCGACGGTCGGGACACGCCGTCCTCAGCGTCGGCTACCGGCTCGCACCGGAGACGCCGTTCCCCGCGGGGCTCGCCGACTGCATCCAGGCAACACGGTGGGCCCACGCGAACGCCGGTGTTCTCGCGATCGACCCGGATCGGATCGCGGTGGGGGGCGACTCGGCGGGGGCCAACCTGGCGGCGGTCGTGTGCCATGTGGCGCCGGTGCCGCTCGTGCTCCAACTCCTCGTCTATCCCGTTGCCGACGCCCGGATGTCAACCGACAGCTACATCGAGAACGGCGAGGGGTTCTTCCTCACCACAACATCGATGCGCTGGTTCGTCGACCACTATCTGTCGGGTGCGGCGGGGTCGCCGGACGATCCTCGGGTGTCCCCGCTGCTCGCCGCCGACGAGGTGCTTGCAGCGGGACCGCCGGCGCTCGTCATCACCGCCGGTTTCGACCCTCTCCGCGACGAGGGAATCGCCTACGCCGAACGGCTCGCGGATCTCGGGGTGACCACCAGCCACGTGCACTTCCCCGGCCAGATCCACGGCTTCTTCTCGATGTCGCACCACCTCGGCGACGCACGAGCCGCCATTGCGCTCGCCGCGCAAGCCGTGTCCGATGCTCTCACCCCCTCGCCAGCACCCGAGATCCCGGCGGTTCCGGCGCGGCGAGGCGAACCGCCTGCGCGAAGACGTCGTCGAGCATCGACTCGGTGAGTCGACCGGTGAAGGTGTTCTGCTGGCTGACGTGATAGCAGCCGAGCAGGGTGGGTCCGTCGTCGAGTTCGACCTCGACACCGTGGCCGAATTTCGGTTTCGGACGCACGGCGAAGTGACGCAGCGCGGCGTCGAAGCCGAAGGTCCCGAGACACACGATCACCCGCACCTCCTCGAGCGCCGTCAGCTCACGGTGCAGGTGGCCGGCACAGGCATCGCGCTCTCCGGGCGTCGGCTTGTTGTCCGGTGGTGCACACTTCACCGCGGAGGTCACCCATGCGTCGCTGAGTTCCAACCCGTCGTCCGCCGACACCGACTCGGCCCGGTTGGCGAGGCCTGCTCGATGCATCGCCCGGAAGAGCCAGTCACCGCTCCGGTCACCGGTGAACATCCGACCCGTCCGGTTCGCACCGTGGGCCGCCGGCGCGAGGCCGAGGACCACGATCCGAGCGGACGGATCCCCGAATCCCGTGATCGGGCGTCCCCAGTAGTCCTGGTCGCGGAACGCTGCCCGCTTCTCGCGTGCGATCGTCTCGCGCCACTCGACGAGTCGGGGGCACTGGCGGCACTGTGTGATCTCGGCGCCGAGCCGAACGAGCGCGCTCACGCACATCGACAGTAGATTCGACTGCGGCCATGACCAAGAAGACCCCAGCCCCCAACGCCGCCCGACGCTCCCGAAAGCCGCGTACCGACACGACGTCGGCGGCCCGCTCGGCGACGAAGGGCGGCGCCGAACCCACCACCATCCTGCTCGTGCGGCACGGCCAGACGCCGACGACCGGCAAGGTCCTCCCCGGACGCGCCAAGGGCCTGCACCTCGCAGACGAAGGCCGCGTACAGGCCGAGATCGCAGCGGAGCGGATCGGCGCCCTCGGTTCGGTCGACGCCGTCTACTCCTCGCCGCTCGAACGGGCGAAGGAGACCGCGGCACCCATCTCCCGGGCGTTGGGCCTCCGCACGAGGATCGATCGCGGGTTGTTCGAGTGCGACTTCGGCGACTGGACCGGTCGAGAGCTCAAGAAGCTCCACAAGCTCCCGGAGTGGCGCACCGTCCAGAGCGCGCCGTCCACGTTCCGCTTCCCGAACGGTGAGAGCTTCACGGAGATGCAGACCCGGATGGTTTCCACGCTCGATCGGCTCCGCCAGCAGCACCCGGGCGGCACGATCGTCTGCGTCTCCCACGCCGACACCATCAAGGCCGCCGTGGCCCACGCGCTCGGCACCCACATCGACCTGTTCCAGCGGATCGTGATCAGCCCCGCCTCGGTCAGTGCGCTCAGCTGGCACGCAGGCGGCCCGATCGTGCTGACCGTGAACTCGACCGGGCGCCCTCTCACCGAACTGCGTCCGTCATGACGGAGGGACCGACGATCAACTCATGAGCGTGTTCCACGAATTCGACGACGTCGACAAGTTCACGGTCGGGACCGTCGGACGGCCTGGCGAACGCACCTTCTTCCTCCAGATCCGCGCCGAGGGCACTCGGATCGCCGTCAAGTGCGAGAAACAACAGGCCGCAGCGATCTCGCAGTACCTGAGCAAGGTGCTGTCGGACCTGCCACCGGCCGAGGATCGCCCGATCCCGGGGGCGATGGAGCTCTCGGCGCCCATCGACCCCGTGTTCGTGCTCGGCCCGATCGGGCTCGGTTACGACCGCTCGAACGACAAGGTGCTGCTCCAACTCGAAGAAGTCGGCGAGGTCGACGAGAACGGCGAACTCGTCGACGACGACCGCGGCCACGTACGGATCTACATCACGCGGGGCCAGGCGGATGCGTTCGTGAAGCAGGCCGCTCAGGTCATCGAGTCGGGGCGCGCGGAGTGCACGTGGTGCGGGAACCCGATGGACCCCGACGGACATGCCTGCCCGAGGATGAACTGAGCGGCGTGAACGACGACGCCGACGAACAGGACGGTGTCGAACTGCGCGTCGACGAGGTCGACGATCCGGTCGAGCACCTGTTGCGCGGAGACGTCGAGATCGAGGGCCGGATGCCCTACAGCTCGAACGCGACCTTCCTCGTCCACGTCGTCCACGAGGGTCGGTCGCATCCTGCGATCTACAAGCCGATGCGCGGGGAGCGTCCGCTCTGGGACTTCGAACCCGGGTTGCACCGCCGGGAAGTCGCGACGTACCGGCTGAGCGAAGCGATGGGAATCGGAGTCGTGCCACCGACCGTGTTGCGCGACGGTCCCGTCGGCGAGGGCTCGTTCCAGTGGTTCGCGGTCGCCGACCACCGTCAGCACTACTTCACGATCTTCGAGACGATGCCCGAGCTGCACGACCGCCTCCGTGACATCGCCGCGCTCGACATCCTCGCCAACAACACCGACCGCAAGAGCGGCCATTGCCTCCTCGTTCCCGAGAGCGACGGGCGGCCGGCAACGGTATGGGGCATCGACCACGGTCTGTGCTTCTCACCCGAGTACAAGCTGCGCACCGTGATCTGGGAATTCGGTGACGAGCCCCTCCCCGACCACGTGCTCTCGGCCGCGAACCGCCTCGTCGACGCGGTGCCGCTGGACATCGCCGCGTTGCTCGCCGACGACGAGGTCGACGCGATCCGGGCTCGTGCGGCATGGATGGTGGAGGAACGTCGGTTCCCGACCGACCCGACCGGCCGCCGCTACCCGTGGCCGCTCGTGTGACGATCGGGTGAGGAACGCATCGTGACCGCACGCACCATCGTCGTCACCGTGGCAGCCGAGCTCGCCGAGATCGTGACCGACCGGATGTGGCAATGGGGGGTTCAGGCGGTCAGCGAAGCCGTGATCGATGGAGGCCGGATCGAGGTCACCACCTCGGTCGGCAACGACCCCGCTGCGATCGACCGAGCGATGGCGACGCTCGACGCCGCGTGGCCGGCCGCCGTGCGCGACGTGGACGATTCGATCGCTCAGGTCGCCCCCGAACACCTCTCACCGACCTGGTACGCGGAGGGAATGGTGTCCGTGCCGGTCTCGCTGATGCCGTTCCGGCCACAGGAGGAACACACGCACGTGACCGTGATCGATCCGGGCAGTGCGTTCGGCCTCGGCGACCATCCGACGACGCGCACGGCGATGGCACTGCTCGCCGACCTGCTGCTCGACGACGCGGTCCCGTGCCGCTCCTTGTTGGACGTCGGGTGCGGTACGGGGGCACTCGCCGTCCTCGCGGCACAACTCGGCGTTGGGGAGATCCGTGCGATCGACATCGCCGACGCCGCGATCGAAGCGACGCGGCGGAACATGGAGCTGAACGACGTCGTCGGCGGGATCGAGGTCGACACGACACCCGTGGGCGACCTCGTCGGGAGCTACGACATCGTGACGGCGAACATCCTCGCTCCCGTCCTCGTCGCCATGGCGGACGACCTGAAACGCCTCGTGCGCCCGGGTGGATCACTCGTCATCAGCGGCATCCTCGTCGATCGACACGACCACGTGCTCACCGCGCTCGCGCCTCTCGCGCCGGTCGACGCGCTGGAGCACGACGGTTGGATCTCGATCGTCCTCCGCTCAGCGACACCGACGCAGCGCCCCGAGGTGGCCGACGTGACACACTGCGTCGAATGATCGACGATCACGTTGCCGACACGGATCTCGATGCCCTCATCCACCGGGGCGATCTCGACGGCCTCGTCCGGATGATCGACGACCGCTGCAACGCACACGACTGGGCTGGGGTCCTGCGCGTGCGCGACCGGTCGCGTCAGGCCGTCGAGACGGGTCGTCAACTGTGGCCCGTCGCGACGCTCGCGGAGTACCGCCTGGCGCTGCACGCGGACACGGAGTACGTCGCGGCCGTTCTCGACGAGAGCGACGGCCTCTCCGGACGGTTCACGATCGGTCCGCTGACCGAAGTCGCAGCCCAGCACCACTCGTGGGGAGATCTCGTCGACCACCTCGACCACGGCCCCCGAGCCACGTTCGTCGCCCACGAACGAGCCATCCGCGGTGAACCGATCGAGACGGTCGATCTCGCACCGGTGCTCGACATCCCCACGACGTTGCAGGCGTGGGAGCCCGAGTACGCGCTGGCCGGCTATTCCGACGGCGGCGCCGAATTCCCGATGCCGGACCTTCCCGACGACTGGCGCGAGGTCGCCACCCGTTCCGGCGCAGAGGTGCTCGACGACGACGTCGACCTCGCAGCACGCCAACTCGTGGAGCCGTGGTTGACCGAATCGAACGGCCGGGCCGAATCGATCTGTGTGGTCGGCGACGTCGGCGACGCCCTCGGAGCACTCGGCGTCAGGCGCGCTCGTGCGTGCGATCTGGAGCCGGGCGAGGCCATCGCCTGGCTGGCATGGGCGGGCGCCAGCGGTGGCGCGCACGGCCGTCGCCGCGGCGCGGCCGCCGGCCGGTTCGGAGCTTGGTGGTTCCTCGCCGCGCTCGGAGACCTCCTCGACGACTGGCCGCTCGATCCCGACGAACTCGGCAACCTCGCCGCCGAGTTCGACTGGTACCGCTGGAACGCGTACGAGCCCGAGGTGGGCTGGACGATCCAACTGGCGATCGCCGACCCCGACGAGGGGGTGGCCTGGGCGATCACCGCCGGCGACCAGCGGTGAGAACCCGGCCGATTCGTCCAGCTGATCAGCTGCGGGCGTCGAGCGCCTCGAGCAACTGCGGCAGCACCTTGTGGACGTCGCCGACGATCCCGAGGTCGGCGACCCCGAAGATCGGAGCCTCCTTGTCCTTGTTGATCGCGATGATGTTCTTGGAGCCCTTCATGCCGACCATGTGCTGCGTCGCGCCGGAGATACCGGCCGCGATGTAGACGGTCGGCTTGACGACCTTGCCGGTCTGGCCGACCTGGTAGCTGTACGGAACCCAGCCGGCATCGACGATCGCCCGCGATGCGCCCGGAGCGCCCTTGAGCTTCTTGGCGAGCTGCTCGACCATCTCGAACTTCTCGGCCTCGCCGAGTCCTCGGCCGCCCGAGACGACCACCGCGGCTTCGTCGAGCTTGGGACCCGAGGTCTCCTCGACGTGGACGGCGGTGACGGTCGCGCCCGCGGTGCTCCCCAGATCCGGCACCGGAGCCGCGACGACGTCGCCGGCCGCACCGACGCCGCCCGCGGGCTCGAAACTCTTCGGACGGAACGCCGCCAGATACGGTGCCTCGCCGGTGAAGGTCGAGGTCACGATCTTCGCGCCACCGAAGATCGGGGTCTGCACGCTGACCGCGTCGCCGTCGACGGAGATGTCGGTCGAGTTGGTGAGCACGGTACGGTCCAGCTTGACCGAGAGGCGGGCGATCACGTCGCGACCCTCGTAGCTCTGCGGAAACATGATGAGGTCGGGCGAGTCCCCACCGTCGATGACGGCCTTCATCGCTGCCGACACCGCGGCACCCGGGAGGGCGCCGGCGAGGTCGCCGGTCTCGTAGATCTTCGCTGCGCCGTGATCGGCCATCGCCGCAGCCGCAGCGCCGGCGGTACCGGCGACGAACGCCGTGACGGTTCCGCCGAGGGCGGTCGCCTTGGTGAGCAGTTCGAGCGTTCCGCTCGATGCCGTGCCGTCGGTGGTCTGCGCGAACACCCAGATGTTGTCGATACCCATGATCAGACTCCTCAGATGACCTTCAGATTGTCGAGGAACTCGACGATCCTGTTGAACGATTCGCCGTCGTCTTCGATGATCTCGCCGGCTTCGCGGGCCGGGGCGTCTTCGACGTTGGTGATGGACTGGGCCCAGCTGGCGGCCTCGATGCCGAGGTCGCCGGCCGTGACGTTCTCGACGGGCTTCGACTTGGCGGCCATGATGCCCTTGAAGCTCGGGTAGCGCGGCTCGACGACACCGGCGGTCACCGAGACCACGGCGGGGAGCGGGCAGGTCACCTCGTCGTACCCCGCTTCGGTCTGACGTTCGACCTTGACCGCCGTGCCATCGACCTCGATCGACTTGGCGAACGTGACCGACGGCAGGCCGAGCACTTCGGCGATCTGCTCGGGCACGGTGCCCGTGTAACCGTCCGACGACTCGGTGCCGGCGATCACGAGGTCGTACTCGCCCGCCCGTCCGACGGCGCCGGCCAGCACCTTCGCGGTGGTCAGCGCATCGGCACCCGCCAGAGCGGGATCCGAGACGAGCACCGCCTTCTCCGCTCCCATCGCCAGAGCGGTGCGCAGACCCGACACCTCCTGGTTCGGGGCCATCGAGACGAGGCTCACCGCACCGCCGCCCGCAGCAGTGACCAGCTGCAGCGCCATTTCGACGCCGTAGCTGTCCGACTCATCGAGGATGAGCTTGCCGTCGCGCTTCAGCGTGTTGTCGGCATCCAGCTCACCCGGGAGCGCCGGATCAGGGATCTGTTTCACACACACGATCACGTTCATAAGGTCTCTCAAGTTACCGGCCGGTCAAGTCCGTCCCCCAATTCGGAGACCTGTGACGTCTGCACCGGCCGCAGCGCACCGAGGTCGATCGAGGGGCCCGAGGATGGCACCGGCGACAATTAGGGTGGTCGTCTTGCGGATCATGCTGATCGTCAACTCGTTCGCGTCGTCGGTGACGGCACGCAACACCGTCGTCGTGCATCGGCGGCTCAGCGAGGGTGTCCGCAGCCTCACCGGAGGATCGGTTCGACGACACGAGGTCGAGGTCGTCGAGACGAACCGGCGGGGACACGCAACGCGATTCGCGCATGATGCGGCCCGGCGGGGCGTCGACGTCGTGATCGGCTACGGCGGCGACGGCACGCTCAACGAAGTGGCGACGGGAATCGCCGGAACCGACAGCGCGCTGGGGGTTCTTCCCGGCGGGTCCACCAACGTGTTCGCTCGGACCCTCGGGATGCCGAACGATCCGGTGGCAGCCGTCGAACACCTCGTGCGCGGCATCGACGCGGGAACGATCCGTCCGATCGGATTGGGTCAGGTGAACGGCCGATACTTCTGCTTCCACGCGGGTGTCGGTTTCGACGCCGCCGTCGTCCAACGGGTCGAGCGACACGGCTCGCTCAAGCGATGGTTGGGTCATCCGCTCTTCATCTACGCCGGATTGTCCACCTGGGCCCGCGGGTACGACCGCAAACACCCGCACTTCCGCGTCAGTGGCGACGGGGGAGACGACATCGAGGACGGGTACTTCACGATCGTGCTGAACACGAACCCGTACACCTACCTCGGCAACCGTCCGCTCGACCTCTCACCCCACGCGGACCTCGACCAGCGTCTCGTGGCCATCACGTTCACGACCATGAAGGCGCACAACATCCTGACCTCGCTCGCAGGTGCCCTTCGCGGGGGCGGCGTGAAGCCGGCGGCCCATCTCGACATCCGCAGCGACGTCGAGCGGCTCCGGATCGAGCACGACACGCCGTTCCCGTATCAACTCGACGGTGACGCGCTCGGCGAATCGAGCCGGCTGGACATCGTCCACGTGCCCGACGCGGTCAGGCTCGTGTTCCCCAGCGCGGGTTGAGACGGCGATCGCCGGCCCGGCCGACCGCCTCGAGCGCCAGGTCCGGAACGTCGGTGCACACACCGTCGACGCCACAGTCGGCGAGTTCCCGCAGACGGTCCGGGTCGTTGCACGTCCAGGTGTTCACGACCAGCCCCGCGCGGTGGCACGCCGCAACGCGCTCGTGGTCGATCGCCCCCGCCCACGGATGGATGGCATCGTGGCCGTGTCGACGTGTCGCGGAGATCGCGTCGTCGGACGGTTCGTACAACAGGAACCCGGTCGGGATGTCGGGCGCGATTCTCCGGCAGTGGTCGATGGTCGACATCGTGAACGACGAGATCAACCAACGGGTCGCCCACGTCGGACCGCGGCGACGCATGGCAGCGATCGTCGGCGCGACCGCGGCCATCGTCGGGTCGTAGCCGCCGTCAGCATCGCTGTTCTTGATCTCGACGTTCACCAGCATGCGGTCGCCGCAGGCGTCGAGGATCTCGTCGAAACCCGGAAGCGCATCGAGCGCTGCCTGGGTGGCCGGCAACGGATCGTGGAACACGACGAGGCGGTTGCGTCCATGACCGTCGGCGGCGAGACGGACGTCGAGCTCGACGCCGTCGGCCCCCATCCGATCTGCGGTCTCGAAAGCCGCCGGTGTGTTCTCGGGCCGACTCCCCGATGCTCCGCGATGGCCGACGACGTTCATGGAACGTCAGTATCACCGATCCCGATGCGTCAACGGTCACACGTCACACGAAGAGCCTCTTGCGGTGCCGACCGGTCGCGCCTACCTTTTCGCCCGGCGGGCGGTCGCTTCGACGGTTCTCGCCCGCACCGCACCGACGCCGTACCCAACGGCGTCCTTCCACCACAACGAGGGGAATCCGAAACGTGTCGATTCTTGCGTCCAGCCTGGCTCTCGGGGCCGCCGACTACGATTGGCGAGACGACGCCCTCTGCCGTGACACCGACCCGGCGCTGTTCTTCCCGGTCGGAACCACGGGCAACGCACTCGTCCAGATCGACCACGCCAAGCGCACGTGCGGTGAGTGCTCCGTCTCGTCGAGCTGCCTCGACTTCGCGCTCGACACCAACCAGGATTCCGGTATCTGGGGCGGCCTGACCGAGGAGGAGCGCCGCGTGATCCGTCGCAAGCGAGTCGCAGCGGCCCGCGCCGAGCGCCTCGCCGTCGTCACCGCCTGACGGCGATCCCCCACCCGTTCAGTCGGCGGTCGTCACGCGCAGCTCGACCACCGTGCCGCGTCCGCGTGCGGTGCCGTCACCCAGCCCCACCGCATCGAGGTCCGCTGCGGTTGCCGGGCGCATCTCGATCGTGCCGTTCAATTCGGTCGTGACGAGCGTTCGCACGATCGACAGGCCGAGGCCGGTCTGCGCCTCGAGGTCGAAACCCGGTTCGACGCCCCGCCCGTTGTCGATGACACGGAGCGCCAACTCGGCGCCGTGATGGTCGAGCACGACCGCCACGTCGCCACCACCAGATCCCTCCGGGAAGCCGTGGTCGACAGCGTTCTGGAGCAACTCGGTCATGACCACCGAGAGCGGTGAGGCGGCATGCGCCGGGATGCGCCCGCCGGAGCCCGAGACCGAGAACCGCACCGGCCGGTCCGGCGACTGGAGCCCTTCTTCGGCCAGACGCAGGAGCGGGCGCACGATCTCGATGAACGCGATGTCGTCACCGGGCTCGCGCGACAGTGACTCGTGCACGAGTGCGATCGTGCGGATGCGACGCACGGACTCGGCGACCGCTGCCTTGGCCTCGTCGCTCTCGAGGCGCCGAGCCTGCAGCCGCAGCAACGACGAGATCGTCTGGAGGTTGTTCTTCACGCGATGGTGGATCTCGCGGATCGTCGCGTCCTTGGACAGCAGCAGCCGATCGCGTTTGCGGAGCTCGGTCACGTCACGAATCAGCAGCAGTCCACCGACGACTTCCGCGTCGTCGCCGGCGCCGCGAAGCAGCGGTACGCATCTCGCGAGGAGCGTCACCTCCGCTCCCTGTTCGAACTCCTCGACAACGGGCTCGCGACGCTCGAACGCCTGACGAGCGGGGCCGTCGTGGAATCCCAATTCGGCGAGGCGCATGCCGACCGGGTTCGCCTGGATGCCGACTCGATGAAGCGCGGAGTTCGCGTTCGGAGACACGTAGGTGACGGCTGCATCGTTGTCGAGCATCATCACTCCGTCGCCGACGCGCGGCGCCGCGCTGGAGTCGGCCACCCGCCCCGGGAACGGGAAGGTGCCCATCCCGATCATGTGCGTGAACTGGTCGAAGATGAATCCGTACCCGCGTTCGAGCTCGCCGAGGTTGCGGCCGGCGCGCGGCACCCACTCCTTCGTGAGCACGGCGATGATCTTGCCGTCGTGGCGAACCGGGATCGCCACGGCGCGGGCGACGGTCTCGCCGGTTCCGGCGATCGGGACGTTGAGCGTGATGTCACCCTCGACGATCTCTCCGGTCGTCGCGACCGCGTTCATCAACTCGTCGGCCTGCGACGCCCAGATGCCCACGAAGTCGATCGGGTACATCGTCTGGTTGGTCGCGGGTCGCACCTGATCGATGATCATCCATCTGCCGTCGTCGGACTGGACGTGGAGGAGCAGGTCCGAGAAACACAGATCGGCGAGGAATGCCCACTCCGCGGTCAAGCGGTGGAGGTGATCGATGTCGCTGCGGTCGAGCGACGAGTGGGCGCGGCAGAGGTCAACGAGCGACGTCATCACGATGAGTCTGCCTGATCGGCGACCCCGCGGAGGTGACAGGCCAATCGCCCGAGACCGCGCAGGTCGTGGATGTCACCGGAGAGCCACGGCACCGTGACCGTCGTGGCCGCGAGCGCTGCGAGTTCCGTACGACGGTCCGCTTCACGCGCTGCCACCATCGCCAGGTCGTCGAACCGCGTCGCCATCTGATGCAGCACCCGGTCGACGACGTCCGGATCGTCGCCGGTCCGCTCCGCAACGGCCGCGGCCAACTCGCCATCACCCTTCGGGCCGGTGCGTGCGGCGAGGTCGTGGGCCGCCCCGGTCGCCACGGTCGACGCGAGATGCGGTGGGAGCACGCGATTGGCCACGATCGCACCCACCGTCATCTTCCGCTCCTGGAGCGACTCGGCCAGATAGCGGGCCTCGTGTGCCGGCGCCGCCTCGAGAGTGGACACGACGACGAACGCCGTGCGCGGATCGACCAGCAGGGCCTCCACCTCGTTCGCCCGCTTCACGAACCCCGCCTCCATCTTCTGGAACAGCACGAAGAAGTCGGCGACGTCCTCGAGGAACCGCGATCCGAGGATGCGATCGGCCACCTGGTAGAAGGGTTTCGAGGCGAACGTGAACAACCGCGACCGGTACGGAACCGTCAACCAGCGCAGGAGTCGACTGCCGAAGAAGTCCGCCATCCGGCTGGGTGCGTCGAGAATCGTGAGTGCGTTTCGGGACGGCGGCGTGTCGACGATGACCAGGTCGTACTCGCCGGTGGCGTGCAGATCGTGGAGTTGTTCCATCGCGAGGTAGTCGTGACTGTGCACGAACCTGCTCGTGATGTTCTCGTACAGCGGATTCGCCAACACGGCTGCACGCGTCGCGGCGTCGGGCGCGTGGCGGCGGATCAGGTCGTCCCAGCCCGCCTTCGTGTCGAGCATCGCGACGTGCAGCTCGCCGCGCGGCTCGAGCCCTGCCGCTTCCAGCGCCTCGCTCGGGATCGCATGTGGCGTGTTGCCGAACGCTTCGAGGCCGAGCGCCGTGGCCAGGCGCCGGGCCGGGTCGACGGTCAGGACCAGCACCCTGCCCTGCTGACGCTGTACGGCGGCCAGGCCGAGCGCCGCGGCGACGGTGGTCTTGCCGACGCCACCCGACCCGGCGACGAGAATCATCTCCCGGCTGGCGAGCAACGGGTCGAGTGAGGGTTCGTCGACGGTCGTGGGTGAACGCTTGGGTCGCTTCCGTTTGGCGGCCATCACGCGATCTCCTCGTCGAGACCGTCGGCGACGAGGGTGACGACGCGTCTGCCGTGCGCGCGTGAGAACAGCTCGGGAACCGTGATGATCGGCACGGTGTCCGAGCGGCTGCGATCCGAGGTCGGCGAATCCAGTGCGGAGACGACCGACCGCAACCGATCGAGGTGCTCGACGCCGATCGAACGGCGGGCTTCGATGATCGAGGCCGCATCGACGACCGCAGCGGCGCCGGGCCCCACCGCGTCGATGAGTACGGAGACGGCATCGGGGACGTGGCGCGCCACCCGCTGCTCGGCGCGATCGAACATGGCCGGCAGCACCCGATTCGCGACCACTGCTGCACAATGCGTCCCGGTCTCGGCGGTCAACCGCTCGAGCAGCTCGATCGACTCGGTGACCGGCATCTCCTCGGGTGTCGTCGTCACGACCACGCCCGTTCGATTCGGATCCTCGAGAATGTCGAGCATCCACCGGGTCTGCTCGCGGACGAGACCGACCTGGACGAGATCGGCGATCACCCGTGGGGCACCGATCTGGCTCACGACGTGGCCACTGGCCTCGGCGTCGACCACCACGAGGTCGTAGTTGCGCTCCTTCACCTCCCAGCAGAGCTTGCCGACCGCGAGGATCTCCTTGACGCCGGGTGCCGCATCGGCCACGAAGTCGAAGGTGGAGGCGAGCACGCCGAGTCGGCCGATGAGCGGGATCCTGACGTAGAGCCGCAGATACTCGCGCAGCGAGTCCTCGGTGCTCATCGACATCGCGTGGAGATTCGGTGCGACCTCGGTCGTCTCGAACGACAGCTCGACGACCTCGAACGCCGTTGCGAGCGCGCCCTTGGCATCCATCTCGCAGACGAGCACCTGCTGCCCGCGGCGCGCCGCAACCTCCGCGAGAGCGGCAGCCACGGTCGTCTTGCCCACTCCTCCCTTGCCCGTCACGAACAACAGGTCGAGGTCGAGGAGCGAGGTCATGATGCGGGTCGGTGCGACCGGTGCCGTCCGGTCGGACGCGAGTCGATCAGCCGCCGAAACCGATCGAGCGGCTGCCCTCCTGGGAGCCGAGTTCGACGTAGGCGATCTTCGCGGTGGGAACGAACGTCTCGTTGCCGCGCCTGTCGGTGATCGCCAGCACGTCGGTCGCTCCGGCCAGCGCGGCCTCGATCCGTTGCTTCAGCTCATCCCGGTCCGCGTCGTCGGCGAGTTCGATGCCGATCTCGCGAGGGGCCTGCGTCACTCCGATGCGTACGTCCACCCGCGAGACGCTATCGCCCAGGCGTGCCGGCTCTGCTCGACGGGACGGTTCTCCGATGGCGTTCATCGTGGGCAACAGGTCATTGACGTCGTCCCGGCGGACGGGCGACGATGACCTGCATGCACCGGGTCGGGATCATCGCGTTCGGCGGCGCCCAGCCGCGCGGGTGTCCGGACCCGCCGAGGCGCTCTCCGGTGCCGGGGCCCATTTCGCCCATCACGCCTCGCAGTCCATCGACCAGCGAGCGACAGGAATCACAATGAGCATCCAGACCGTCATCCCCCTCTTCCCGCAGTTCACCGCGCTCGACGGCATCGGGCCGTACGAGGTCCTCCAGCGCATCCCCGACATCGACGTGACCTTCATCGGCCACGAGCGCGGTGTCGTCCGTTCCGACAACGGCATGCTCGGCATCGAGGTCGACGGAACCTTCGAGGAGCATCCGCACCCTGACGTGATCGTGTTCCCGGGCGGTCACGGCACCCGTGCGCTGATGACCGACACCCGGGTGCTGGAGTGGCTCCGCGACGCGCATCGGACCACACGGTTCACGACGACGGTGTGCACGGGCTCGCTCGTCCTCGCCGCGGCGGGACTGCTCGACGGCCTGACCGCAACGACACACTGGAGCGCTCGCGACGTCCTCGCCGAACACGGCGCCACACCGGTGCCCGACCGGGTCGTCGAGCATCTCGATCGACGGATCATCACCGCAGCGGGTGTGTCGAGCGGCATCGACATGGCGTTGCGGCTCGTCGAACTCCTGGTCGACCGCACGGCGGCGGAGGCCGCGCAGCTGATGATCGAGTACGACCCCCAACCCCCGTTCGACACCGGGTCACGGGGAAAGGCCGACGACGCCATCATGACCCGGGTGGTCGAATACGCCCGCCACCGCGACTGATTTGCTGCGTCCCGGCACCGGCAAATCAGTCGCGATTTTCCGGTGCCGGGACGCGGCAAATCGCGGCGGGTGGCTTTCGTCGGCGTCGTCGCCACACTGTTCACATGGCAAGCACCCCCGTCACCGAGGACCAGGTCATCGACGCGCTCCGGCCGGTCGAGGACCCCGAGCTGCATCGCTCGATCGTCGATCTCGGGATGCTGAAGGCGGTACAGATCCGTGACAACGGCGTGGTCGGGGTGCTCGTCGCGCTCACCGTGCCAGGGTGCCCACTGAAAGGCGAGATCACCCGCCGCGTCTCGGAGGCTGCGACCGAACTCGACGGCGTCGAGTCGATCGACCTGGAGTTCACCGTCATGACGGACGAGGAGCGCGAGAAGGTGCGGATGTTGGTGCACGGCGGTGGCGGCTCGGCCACGGCGGGTGCCAACCAGGCCCACGGCCATGCCGAGGGGCGCGAGATCCCGTTCGCCAAGAACTCGTCGAAGACTCGCCCGCTGCTCATCTCGTCGGGCAAGGGCGGCGTCGGCAAGTCGTCGGTCACCACGAACCTCGCCGTCGCTCTCGCCGAGCAGGGTTACACGGTCGGCGTCGTCGACGCCGACATCTACGGCTACTCGATCCCCCGCATGCTCGGAACCGACCGGGATCCCATCGTGATCGACGAGATGCTCGTGCCGCCGGAGATGTGGGGCGTGCGCTGCATCTCGATCGGCTACTTCGTCCCGCAGGGCCAGGCGGTGATCTGGCGCGGACCGATGCTCCACAAGGCGCTGGAGCAGTTCCTGACCGACGTCTTCTGGGACGATCCCGACTTCCTGCTCATCGACATGCCACCCGGAACCGGCGACATCGCACTGTCCCTCGCCCAGTACCTCCCGCGCGGCGAGGTCTTCGTGGTCACGACGCCGCAGCCCGCCGCACAGAAGGTGGCGGCGATGTCGGCGGCGATGGCCGAGAAGGTGAACCTGCCGGTGCGTGGGATCATCGAGAACATGTCGTGGTTCACCGGCGACGACGGCACGCGGTACGAGATCTTCGGATCTGGTGGCGGCCAGGAACTCGCCGACGAGCTCGGGGTGCCGCTCCTCGGCAAGCTTCCGCTCACCACTGCGCTGCGCGAGGGCGGCGACGACGGCCGTCCGATCACCGCCGTGGATCCCGACTCGGAGACCGCCAAGGCGTTCCACGAGATCGCCCGTCAGATCGCCGTCGACCTCAAGCCGAAGAAGGTCTACTCCGACGCCCTGAAGGTGATCTAGGGGCAGGTGACCCTGTGGAGGTCGTTCCGCGATACCGCTTCGAGCGGATGGTGCGCGAAGCACTCGACGACCTGCCCGACGAACTTCACCACGTACTCGACAACGTCGTCGTGCAGGTGGTCGATCGACATCCGAACGAACCCGACCTGCTCGGTCTGTACGAGGGCGTGCCGCACACCGAGCGCACCGGCCACGAGGGCCCCGACGTCGTCTCGATCTATCGGCTCGCTCTCTGCGACATGTGCGAGGATCTCGATGATCTCGCCGACGAGGTCTACGTCACCGTGATCCACGAGGTCGCTCACGCCGCCGGCATCGACGACGATCGACTGCACGAACTCGGCTGGGGCTGACCCGTCCACGGATGAGCGACGTCCTCGGCCACCTCGCCGTCGCGCCGGGCGATCCGGTCGCGGTCGCAGTCGCGGCAGACGCGGGCGCCGCTGTCGCCGTGGCGGGGCAGCCCGGCGTCAACGTGGTCGGCTCCGATCTCGTCGCCCTCGAGGCGCACGGCGTCCGCTGGGTCTGGTGGAACAAGGAGAGCGCCGACGCGCTGATCGGCCTCGGGATCCGCCCGCGACGGTGCTGGGACCTCGCCGCCGTCCATCGGCTCATCGCCGGAACGTGGCGCGCCGATCCGGCGCGAGTGTGGGCGTTCGCACACCAGCTCGATGTGGAGTCCATTCCCACACTCCAGCCGATCGACCTGTTCCACCAGGACCTCGACGGCGGCGACCCCGACGCACCGGTCGGACCCGACGGCCACCTGCGCCCCGAGTGGGTCCGGGGCGCCTGGGCCGACGACACCTCCCGTTGCATCCGGTGGGCGGAGCTGGCACTGGACGTACTGCAGCGCCAGGAGCAGGTGCTGACGGCGATCGGCGCCGAACCCCATCCGGGTGCCCCGCGGCCGGTCGGGCGGCCACGTCTCACCGCCATGTCGGAGTCGGCCGCCGAACTCGTCTGCGCCGAACTCGAACACGACGGGCTTCCGTTCGATCGCGCGGTCGGGGAACGGATCGTGGGCGGCTTCGTCGGTGACCGTCCGCTCACGATCGCCGACGAGCGGGCCCGGCTCGCCGAGCTCGATCGGTCCGTTCTCGATCACCTCCCGCCCGGGATCGACTTCGACCTGCGCAGCCCGGACCAGGTGAAGTCGCTGCTCCGTCGTGTCGGCATCGAGGTGCCCGACACTCGGGCGTGGCGGCTCGAGGGACTCCGTGGTGCTCATCCGATCGTCGAGCCGCTGCTCCGCTGGCGACGCGCCGAACGGATCCGCACGACGTTCGGATACCCCTGGATCGACGAACACGTCGGCGCAGACGGACGGCTCCGCGGTCGCTGGACCGGCTCCGATGGTGCCGCCGGGCGGATGACGGCGACGGCCGGCCTCCACAACATGCCGGCCGAGATGCGCCCGGCGGTCGCCGCGGAGAGCGGGCACGTGTTCGTTCGCGCCGACCTCGGCCAGATCGAGCCGAGAGTGCTCGCGGCCGTGTCCGGCGACCAACAGCTCGCCCGGGCGACACAGGCCGATGACATGTACGCGCCGGTGGCCGAACGGCTGCGTGTCGAACGCGAGATCGCCAAGGTCGCCGTGCTGGGTGCGATGTACGGGCAGACGACCGGAAAGGGCGCCGAGGCTCTGGCGGGCCTCGAACGCGAGTATCCGGTGGCGATGGGATACCTGCGCACCGCCGACGAAGCGGCCCAGGGCGGTCATGACCTGCGCACCTACGGCGGTCGGCGAATCCGAATGTCGGGCGCCGTCGAGGAGGGCATGAGTGCAGGCGACGCCAGGTCGCGGGCGGCAGCACGTGGCCGATACGGCCGCAACGCCGTGATCCAGGGAGCGGCCGCGGAGTTCTTCAAGACGTGGGCCGCGCTGGTCCGCGCACGCAGCAGCGTGTTCGACGCGCACATCGTGCTGTGCCTCCACGACGAACTCGTGGTCCACGTGCCCGCCCAGCATGCCGATGAGACCGCAGCACTGCTCGGCGACTGCCTCCGAGAGACAGCACACCGTTGGTCGCCTCCGGCGTCGGCGCCGGTTCGCTTCGTCGCCGACACGAGCATCGTCGAACGGTGGTCCGACGCCAAGTGACCCCGATCCGGACGGCGGGCCGGAACGCCGTCCGCGCCGCTCGCCGGAGTAGCGTCACGGCCATGAGCGGAGACGACCTCCTCCCCCCGCCACCGCCGTCGTCACCGTCACCGTTGCCGCCGCCGATCGCGCCGGGGACAGCGAGCACGCCACCGCCATCCCGACCGCCACCCCCACCCCCGGGCCTGACCGCCCCCGCCGGATACGTGGCCTACAACACCGCTCCGACGAGGAGCGGTCATCTCAGCCCGGTTCGCGGGACCGCGAAGTGGGCGATGATCCTCGCGGGAGTTGCGAGCCTCGCGTCACTCGCCAGCGCGTTGCTGACGGCGAACCTCGCCTCCAAGGCACAGGACTATCTCGACGGCCGGATCAGCGAGGACGAGTTCCTCGACGCGAACGCGATCGCACCGCTCGGTCAGCTGCTCAGCACCGCACCGTTGATCGCCGCCGGCGTGTTCGGCGTGATCTGGATGTATCGAATCGCCGTCAATGCGCGAGCGATCGGCCGCACGACGACGTTTGCCCCGGTGTTCGCGATCCTCGGATGGATTCTTCCGCCCATCCTGTTCGTTCTCCCGCTGCTCGTGCTCCGCGAGCTGTGGAAGGCGAGTGACCCCGACACCCCGCCGGGCTCCGACGGCTGGCGCGCCAGCGGCGAGAACCCGCTGCTCTACCTGTGGTTCGTCGTGTACGGAGTGATTCCGACGATTCTCACGGCGCTCAGCCTCGAATCCGTGCTCGATGCCGCGCTCAACCTCGACACCGACGCGCAGAGCATCGCCGAGGTGACCGCAGCGACCGGTGGCGCCCAGGTGATCCTCGGGGGCGTGGTCAGCGTGATCTCCGGGGTGGTCTGGATCGTCTTCGTGAGGCAGCTCACCGAACGTCACGTGCAGCTCACGGGCGAACGCTGAACCCGTGAGCCACGCCGACACGATCTACCTGGTCCGGCACGCGAAGGCGGGCGAGCGTCGGCTGTGGACCGGCGACGACGTCGACCGCCCGCTCAGTCGACGTGGATGGCGCCAGTCGGAGGCCGTGGGGAAACGCCTCGCCAAGGAAGGCGCGACGACCCTCTACTCGAGCGCGTACATCCGATGTGTCCAGACGCTCGAACCTCTCGGCGAGCTGATCGGCGCCGACATCAACATCGACTCACGCCTCCTCGAGGGCGAGCCGTTCGAGCCGGTCCTCGACCTGCTCGGCGAGGTGGAGAACGGTGCGGTGTTGTGCAGCCACGGCGACGTGATCCCGGCCACCATCGACGCGCTCCACCGGCGCGGCATGGTGGTGGACACGCCGGCGGACTGGGGCAAGTCGAGCGTCTGGGTTCTGCGTCGCAAGGGGAAGAAGATCACGAAAGGCAAGGTCTGGCCCGCGCCGTGCTGACCGTCAGGTGTCGGCGGCGGCGCGGATCTCGGCGGCGAAGCTCTCGATCAGACCGGCGATGTCGGCAGGCGGGTTGTTCGCCTCGCACTGTTCGACGTAGGGAAGTGCCGCGTCGGCGTCGTCGCGGAAGTTGAACTCGATGATCGCGGCGAAGCAGTAGGGGTCGGCGTAGGTCGGCTCGATCTCGATCGCCTGGTTCAAGGCGAGCAGGGAGAGCTGAATGCGCTCGTCGTCCGCCGCGAGCGTTTCCGACGCCTGTCGAGCGAGCAGGAAGAACGTCCACCCGACGTAGGCCCGCGCCTCGGCCGACTCGTTGCCCCGTTCCAGCTCCTCCTGATCGGCCTCGACGAAGAGCTGATACGCGCGATCGAATTGACTGCTCGCGAGGGCCGCCCGCGCGGTCGCCAGCTTCGTCCGCGTCGAGTCACCGGGATTCAGCCCGGTGATCTCGTCGGAGGCGCCCCGCTCGCCGAACGCACTCGCGAGGGCGAAGCCGATACCGGCCGAGCACACCACCGCCGCCGCGACGACGGCGAGCGTTCGCTTCCAGTCCCGGCGCCGCTTCGGGGGGAGCTCGCGCCGGCCGTCCTCGATCTGACGGAGAACCGACGCCGCACGCACCGTGTAACCGTCACGGAGCGTGCGGTAGTCGTCGTCGTCGACGTCGCCGGCTTCACGTTCGCGCTCGAGATCCTGGAGTGAGCGCAGGAGATATCGGCGCTCCTCCTCCAACTCGGCGAGTCGGTCGAGTTGCCGACCGGACTTGGTCGTCGACGCCGTCACCGGTCCTCGACCTCGTCGGCGAGCTCATCGGTGGCGTTCGTCGGATCCGACGTCTCCTGGGCCGCCAGGGCTGCTTGGACCAGCGCTCGATCCGCCTCGGTCGGGTCGGCCAGGCCGTCGGCCTCGAGTCTCCATCGGCGGAACGCCAGTCCGAGGCCGGTCACACCCACCACGAACCCGACGGCCGGCAACACCCAGACCAACGCATCGATGCCCGACGCCTTCGGCACGAGCAGCAGATCACCTTCGTTCCGGGTGTCGATGAGGGTGAGGATCTGCTCGTCGGAGAGCTCGTTCTGCCGGACGAGTTCCTCGACCTGGTTGCGCAGTCGTCGAGACGCCGCGTTCTGCGACTCGAACACGCTCTCGCCGTCGCAGACCGGGCATGCGATCCGTTGCGTGAGGTCGTCGACCCGATCCTCCTGGGATTGCGGACCGGCGGTCCGGGTCGCACCGACGACGAGGAACGTGATCGCGACGAACAGCATGAGGATCCAACCCGGCCACGACTTGAGCCGCGTGTTCAACGAACGGCGTGTCGCGGGCGCCTCGGTGGAGCGGTCGTCGGTCGCCGTCATCCCAACGCCTCGCGCCACTGCTGCAGCAGCACACTCAGCTCATCGGCCGTCACCTTGCTGATCAAGCGGTCACGGACCACACCCTGCGGATCGACGATCCATGTCTCGGGAACGAGTGACACCCCGAACGCGCTCGGGATCGAGTCGCCCTCGGAGTAGACCACCGGCCAGTCGCCGCCACGCTCCTCGAAGAACCGCTCGACGCGGGGGCGGGAATCGCCGAAGACGATCGAGTAGAACTCGGCCCCGTCCGGGCCCAGCGATCGTTGCTGGTCGACGAACTCGACCAACTCCGGGTGCTCCTGGATGCACGGAACACAGTCGGATTGGAAGAAGTTCAGCACGACCCAACTCCCCTTCCGCCGGGACAGGTCGAACGGCGTCCCGTCGTCGAGTTCTCCGACGGCCTCCGGCGCCGGTTGGTTGAGCAGTGGTGTGTCCGCACTCGGGGCGCCGTCGTCGGGATTCGCATTGACGAGAAGGACGACCAGGCCGATCATCGCAACGGCGACCGCCAATGCAATCCAGGGCGCCAACCGGCCGCGGCCCGGACCTCCACCGGACGCGTCGTCGACGACACGCTCGTCGAGGGTCTCAGTCATCGTCGACCCCCGCAGGCAGTGGCGTGTCGTGCCGCTGCGCCGAAGCCATCATGTCGGGGGCAGCGATCGGAGCCGACACCGGGTCGGTGGCCCTGCGGCGACGAGCTCCGGGGAATGCCGACAGCAGGGTTCCGATCGCCATCACCGCCCCGCCGATCCACAACCACAGGATCATCGGCTTCACGAAGACGCGGATCACCGCGACCGTTCCGCCTGGCTCCGCTCCCGGCTCGAGCGTCAGATAGACATCCTTCGTGATCCCGGTCCGCACCGAAGGCGTGCCGACGGTGGCACCCTGGTTGAGATACGTCGTGATGGCCGGCTTGTAGACCTTCTCGCCGTCGAGCAACACATTCGCCTTCAGCGCCCGCTCACTCTCGGCCCCGTTGATGTCGACGGTGACCGACTCGAGTTCGAACGTGTGGCCACCCCACTCGACCACCTCGCCCTGCTCCAGCTCGAGCGTCGCCGAGTGCGTGAAGCTGTTCGACGCCGCGAGTGCCACCGCGATCATGATCACTCCGAGGTGGACGATCATCCCCCCGTTGGCCCGGCCGACGAGACCGCGCCAGCCCTGACGGCGCGTCGCCAGGACGAGCTGACGAAGCGCTGCGCCCGCCGCGAATCCGGCGAGGCCGAACGCGACGAGCGGCGCCCAGCCGTCGGCTCCGACGACCACCGAGAACGCGATCGCGGCCACGCCACCCCACGCCGGCCAGAACAGCCGGGTCGACAGCAGTTCGGCACTCGCCTTGCGCCATGGAAGCACAGGTGCCACGGCCATCAGGAACAGCAGCACGATCCCGAGGGGCATCGAGAGTCGATCGAAGTACGGGGCGCCGACGACCGTGCGGCGATCCTGGAGCGCCTCGATGAGCAGCGGGAAGATCGTGCCCAGCAGCACGACGAACGCGAACACCGTGAACAGCACGTTGTTCGCCAGGAACGCGCCCTCGCGGCTCAACGGCGAGTCGATCGTGCCAGGCGAGCGCAATCGGTCTCCACGCCAGGCGATGAGGCCCAACGACACCACGACGGTGACGACGAACCCGGCGAGCAGCCACGTGCCGACCGGACCGTTGCCGAAGGCGTGCACCGACTGGATGACACCCGACCGGGTGAGGAACGTACCGAGAATCGTCAACGCGAAGGTGGCGATCAGCAGGCTCAGGTTCCAGACCCGGAGCATGCCGCGCCGCTCCTGGACCAGCACCGAATGGATGTACGCGGTTCCGGTGAGCCACGGCATGAGCGAGGCGTTCTCGACCGGATCCCACGCCCACACGCCCGACCAGCCGAGCACCTCGTAGCTCCACCAGCCGCCGAGCAGGATCCCGATGGTGAGGAATGCCCAAGAGAACAGCGCCCACCGGCGGGTCTCCTCGAGCCAGCCCTCGCCCAGGCGGCCCGTGATGAGCGCAGCGATCGCGAACGCGAACGGGACGGTGAAGCCGACGTATCCGAGGTAGAGGATCGGCGGATGGAACAGCACCAGGACGTGGTTCTGCAGGAGCGGGTTGGGGCCCGGCCCGGACGTGACGTTCGGGGCACCGGCGGCGAATGCGTCGGCCGGTCCGAAGCTCAGCATCGCGAAGAACGCCGTGACGACGAACATCACCACGAGCGCCCATCCGACGAGCTCGTCGCCGCTGCGTTTGCGGAACCGCCAGGCCACGGCACCGGTGAACGCCGACAGGGTGAGCCCCCACAGCAGGATCGACCCCTCGAGCGCCGACCACATGGCCGCGAAGTTGTACAGCGGGGGCGTGTCGGCGGAGCCCACCTGCTGCACGTAGGCGAGCGAGAAGTCGCGGGTGATCAGTGCCCGCTGCATCATGATCGCGGCGAGCAACGAGCCGGCGACGGCGAGCCACGCGTACCTCGGCGCCTGTCGGAGCAGGCGCTTGTCGTGTTGCCAGATGCCGACGACGATCGTGAGCGCACCGACGACGGAGGCCGCGAGCATCAGCAACAGGCCGGCTCTGCCGAATGCGGAGTTGATCGAGGCGGCGATCATCGGGGATCGGCGCGGCGTGCGCCGCGCGCCGGGCGGCGCGTCACGTGCTGACGGGTGGGCATTCGCTCTTCACCTGTGCGTCGGCAGCGGCGAGGTTCTCGTCGTTCTCGGCCACGTACTCGTCGGAGTGCTTCACTTCGAGTCGATCACCTTCGAGCACGTCACCGCGGATCTCGCCGTGGACGACGACGGGGATGCACTCCTGGAAGATGCCGCCCGGATCGCCGTCGTAGCGGACCGCGATGGTCGCATCGTGGAACGTCATCGTGAACGCGGTGACGCCCGGTACCGACTGGTCGATCGAACCCGGGTCGACCGTGCCCTGGAGGCGGATGCGGCGTTCGGTCTCGCAGCCGTCGCGTACCCCGACTTCGTCGACATTGCAGAAGTAGTCGACGGCCGAGTTGAGGAACTGGGTGACGATCACCCCACCGGCGACGAGGACGAGCGCGAGGAGCACCATCGGCGCGAGGTTGCGTTTCTTCTTCACCGGCGTCGCGACCTCGTCGGGATCGCTGCGCGGGGTCAGGTCCATGTCAGCCACGATGTGCTCCGTCAGGTCCAGTACTTGTCGTCGTCGGGAATCTGCTTTCCGAGTCGTCTCCCCGAGCCGATGACCCGCCAGACGAACACGCCGATCACACCGAAGGTGACGATGTAGCCCCCGAGAACGAAACCTGCGTCGTCGAACAGGGCGATCATCGCGCTTCTCCCTCGGCGCGCCGCTCGGCCAGCGCGATGTCGAGGCCGCGGTCCTCGAGCATGTCCTCCATCGCCATGGCACGGGTGCGGTGGAGGACCAGCCACAGGTACAGGAGCGAGAAGGCGACGACCCCGACGAACAGGGTGAACAGCATCATGCCGTCCATGTCGATGTCACCGTCGGTGTCGAGGACCGATGCGGTCTGGTGCAGGCTGCGCCAGATCACCACCGACCAGTGGACGAGCGGGATCAGCAACACCGACAGCAGTCCGACCACGGCCGAGCGCCGGGCGCGCTGGTCGTGCGACCCGCCGAGCCGCCGGACCGCGAGGTACCCGATGTAGGTGACGAACAGCAGCGCCGTGGTCGTCAACCTGGCATCCCACTGCCAGAACACGCCCCACGTGAGGCGTCCCCACATCGCCCCCACGATCAGCGTCAAGCCGACGAATGCGACCCCGAACTCGGCCGATGCTCCGGCGAGACGATCCCAGCCGAGTGAATGCTTCTTCGTGAAGAGGTACACGCCCGAGGCGACCGCGGTGACGACGAACGAGAGGTACGCGACCCAGATGGTGGGGACGTGGATGTAGAGCAGACGCACCGACTCACCCTGGTTGATGTCCGCGGGTGACAGCACGAGGCCGAACAGGACGAGCCACACCATGGCGATCGCCGTGGCGATCCCGATCGCCCGCGTCGCCTTGGTGCCGGTGGACCGCGACGACGTCGAGACATCGGCGGTGTCCGTCGTGTTCGGATCGAGCGTCGTCATGTGTCCTACTTTCGCCAGATTGTCACGGGACGGGTCGGACCCGTCACGGAACGCTATTCGTCGATCAGCGGGCCGAAGGCGAGCGCACCACCGACACCGAATGCCACGGCGAAGACCGCCAGCAGGCTGACCCACTGCCAGCCGTCCGACAACTCCGCCACGCCGGTGCCGAGGGCGGATTCCACCGCTCTCGTCGCCCCGATGAGGACGGGCGCAACCGCTGGAAGTGTGAGGAGCGGGAGCAATGTCTCGCGGCCTCTGCTTCCGGCGGCCAAGCCTCCGTACAGGGTACCGACCGCAGCGAGACCGCACGTCGCGGAGATCATGGTGGTGACGAGGAGCACAGCACCGTCCGCGCGGATCGTCTCTCCGTAGAGAACGACCGCCGCCATCAGCAACAGGACCTCGAGCACGAGCAGCTGCAACGCCAGCCCCGTCGCCTTCCCGAGGAAGATCGCACGCGCGTCGACGCCGGCCACGCGCATCGCGTCGAGCGCCCCGTCGTCGGCTTCGACAGAGAAGGTGCGCTGGACGAGGAGGAGCAGGCTGAACATGGTGGCGAGCCACACCAGCCCTGGCGCGACGAGTTCGAGTACGTCGGTGTTCGCGTCGAGTGCGAACCCGAAGATCACCATGGTCACGCCGGCGAACGGCAGCACCTGATTGGTGATCACCCGGCTGCTCCACTCGATTCGCAGGTCCTTGCGGGCGATCAGCCAGGCGATGCGCCACGCACTCATGCTCGACCCCGCGGATCCACCTGGCCCGCGACGAGGTCGACGGTGCGCGTCGCCAGTGATTCGGCGCGATCGAGTTCGTGGCTCGCGACGAGCACCGTCGCGCCGGCGCCGGCCGCCTCGCGCAGGGTGCTGTCGAGTTCGTCTCGCGCGCCCTGGTCGAGACCGGCGTGGGGCTCGTCGAGCAACCAGAGCCGCGCTCGACGAGCGACGAGACCGGCCAGTGCCGTCCGCCGTTTCTGACCGGCCGACAGCTTGCGAACCGACACCGACGCAAGACGATCGGCCACTCCCATCCGCTGCATCGCCGATGCGATCTCGGCGTCGGTGGCCCCGACGGTCGCGCCCCAGAACCGGACGTTCTCGGTCACGGTCAGGTCGGCGTACAGCCCGTTCTGATGGCCGAGCAGCCCGACATGGGGGCGGACACGCTCGCGATCGATCGACAGATCGTGACCGAACACGAACGCCGTCCCGCGCACCACCGGCACCAATCCGGCGCACAACCGGAGCAGCGTGGTCTTGCCGGCTCCGTTCGGCCCACGGAGCAGCACGATCTCGCCCGTCTCCACCCGCATCGTCGCTCCGGACAACGCAGGGAACCGACCGAGCGTGGCCACGACATCGTGGAGCTCGACCACCGCATCGGCTTTCGTGGGCACGGACGCACGCTATTGGTCCCGTTCCGAAGTTTGCGAAACTGTCACTGCGGCGGCCGCCTTCCGGAGACGTCCGCCACTAGCGTCGGTCTCCGATGTCGGAGACCGAGACTTCTCCCGACGAGGCCGGGACACCGGATCGCGTGGCGGCCGAGGAGTCGAACGCGCCCGGGGTCGCTCGACCGCCCGGGGAGCCCGATTCGCGGGCCGTCCACCCGGCACCGACAGCGACCGCCTTCGACGACGGCACGAGCGATGCCGCTCAGCTGCCCGACGGTTCGCCGCCATCGACTCCTCTCGGCCGCGTCCGCAAGTGGGACCGCCCGCCTCCGCCCCACGACTGGCGCTGGTACGTCGGGACCCTGGGCAAGGTGATGATCGCCGTGGGCCTGTTGATGTTCGGCTTCGTCGGATACCAGTTGTACGGCACGGGCATCGAAATGGCTGCGGCCCAGAATGCGCTCGAGGACGACTTCGAGGAGCTGCTCGCGCAGACCACCCCGATCAGCGCGCCTGCCGTCGAGAGCAACGACAGCCCGACCGTGCCTGCAACCACCGGCGCGGAGCCGGGGCCGAACGAGACCGAGACCGAACCGGCGGAGGTTGCGACGATCGACCCGCCACCGGGGTCCGCTGTTCCCGTCGAGGAGCAGAACCTCCCGAACCTCGACAACGGCGAAGCGCTCGCACGCATCGAGATCCCCCGCATCGGCGTCGACGACATCGTGGTGGCGGGCGTCGACACCGGCGACCTGAAGAAGGGACCCGGCCACTATCCGGACACCCCGTTGCCGGGCCAGCTCGGGAATTCGGCGATCGCCGGGCACCGCACCACGTACGGGCAGCCCTTCCGCAACGTCGACCAGCTCCGCGCCGGCGACGAGATCAGGGTGACAACGCTGAGCGGTGTGTACGTCTACCGGGTCACCGGGCAGCAGATCGTCAGCCCGTCCGACTATCAGGTCGTCGCGACCACCGATCCGACCCGGGCCACCCTGACACTGACGTCCTGCCACCCCGTGTTCACGGCACGTGAACGGATCGTCATCTCCAGCGAGCTCGCGGCCACCGAATCGGCTCCGGTCGGGGCGCCCGTCCTCAACTACGGGCGTGCGCCGGACGTGGACGAGCCACGGACAGACGAGTCGACCTCCAGCGACGTCGCCGACGATCCGACGATCGCCGCAGCGCCACCTGACGAGACACCCACCACCGACGTGACCACGGATTCGGCCGGTGCCGCCGGTGCCCCGACCGAGGATCCGCAGAACGCGAGCGACCGACTCGGCACCGACGCCGTGAACGAGGGGATCGCCGACGCCTTCTCGGATGGCTGGTTCAGCGATCCGGGAGCGACCGCTCAGGTCGGCTGGTGGGGCCTGGTGCTCTCGGCCGTCGCGCTGGGTGCCTACCTCGTGAGCCGGCGTTTCCGGCGCGATTGGGTCGGGTTGCTCGTCGGCATCGTTCCGTTCGTGGTGGCGTCGTACTTCTTCTTCCAGAACGTCAACCGGCTGCTCCCACCGAACCTCTAGGAGGAGACGTCCGCCGTCACTCGCCGCGGAAGACCGGGCGGCGCTTCTCGAGGAACGCCGACCGTCCCTCTTCCGCGTCGGCGCTCGCCCATGCCGCCCGCCGGAGGGACTCGAACCTGTCGGCGTCGTGGGGCCCGCCATCGGCTTCGAGGCCGTGCTTGTGCGCCGCCATCGTGAGGGGCGCCAGCGCCGCGAGCCGTTCTGCCCACTCCATCGCCGCGTCTCGGTCCCCGAGACGATGGATGCCGCCGGTCCGATGCAGCTCGGCGGCGGTGTAGGTCTCGGCGCCGACGAGCATGCTCCGCCCGACCGGCGTCGTGAACTCGCTCGCGACGCGACGCACGGTCCAGTGGTCGACGACGAGACCGAGCTTCGCCGCGGGGATGCCGAGCTGGCTCTCGGGCGTGGCGATACGGAGATCGCACGCCACGACGAGTTGGGTTCCGGCGCCCAGTGCCGGGCCGTCGATCGCCGCGAGGACCGGTGCGGCCAGCGTGGTGAAGTTGCGCAACACCGACCCGAGATCGGTGGCGAACTGGCCTTCCTCGACCCCGGTGAGGTCGGCACCGGCGCAGAAGGCCGGTGGCGCACCGGTCAGTACGATCACCCTCGTCCTCGAGGCGTCGACCTCGCCACGGAGCCGTTCCTGGATCTCGAGGAGTTCGAGCAGCGTCGGGTGATCGAGTGCGTTGCGGCGTTCGGGACGATCGAGCGTCACGAGGCTGACCCGACCGGTCTGTTCGGTGTTGACCATCTCGTCCTGCTCCGTCTCCGAGTCGTGATCGCCCGACATGTTCGTCGGTGCCTGGCACCGACGAACATGTTGCGGCGTCGTGAGTGCGCGTGCGGCCGTACGCTACGTCCCCGATGTCCCCTGACGACGACACGACCACCGCACCGGCCGCTGACACAACCGATCCCGTTCGGGCGAAGCGCGCGACGATCGCGAAGTGGACGCTGCTCGCGAACCGTGTCGGATATCTCTTCGTGGCGCTTGCGATGGCTCTCTTCCTGATGGCCTTCGTGCTCGGTTTCAACTCGACGATGGCAACCCTCGTCATCATCTCGTTCATCGTCGGCTGCGTCCTGCTCGCCCCGTCGATCATCGTCGGCTACGCCGTCAAGGCCGCCGAACGTGAGGACCGGGAAAACGGTCTCTGACCGATCGACGTGATCCCGGTTACCATTCAGTAACAATGTCCCAGCGACTTCCGGCCACCGCTCGACGAGAACAGATTCTCGACGTCGCCCTCGATGTGTTCGCGACGTCGGGCTTCCACGGAGCGTCGATGAACGACGTCGCCGAGGCGGCCGGCGTGACGAAGCCCGTGCTGTACCAGCACTTCGATTCCAAACGCGACCTCTACAAGGCGCTGCTCGACGAGGTCGGCAACCGCCTGCTCGATTCGATCGCGAAGGCGACCGCCGAGGCCACCGACGGCAAGAGCCAGACCGAACTCGGATTCCGGGCGTATTTCCGGTGGGTGTCCGACGACCATGCCGGATTCCGGCTGCTGTTCGGGAGCGGCACGTCGAACGACGACGAGTTCGCCGCCGAGGTCGCGAAGATCACCGCCCAGGCGGCCAGCGCCACCGCACCGCTCATCGCGGTCGACATCTCCGAGTCGACTCGCCTCACCCTGGCCCACGCACTGGTCGGCATGGCCGAGGGTGCGAGCCGGCGCCTGGTCGAGCTGGGCGACGACTTCGACCCCGACCAGATCGCCACCGAGGTCTCCACGCTCGCCTGGGCCGGCCTGCGGGCCCTCTGACCGACTGGACCGCTGCGCCGCTGTCGAAGAGAGCGGTGCTGGTTGACGGGTGTTCACTCATCGTGTTGGATGGAACCATGACCGACACGCTCGATCCCGCAACCGCAACCGGAGACCTGCCGCTTCGTCGACCGAACGACAACCCGTACCTCACCGGCAACCTCGCTCCCGTGGCCGACGAGGTCACCGCGTTCGACCTGCCGACCACGGGGCAGATCCCGGTCGAGCTCGAGGGACGCTGGCTGCGCAACGGGCCGAACCCCGAGACGGTCGCCGACCAGCGGAAGCACCACTGGTTCATGGGGACCGGCATGGTCCACGGGGTGCGCCTGCGTGGCGGGAACGCCGAGTGGTACCGCAATCGGTGGGTGCTCGGCGCGGAAGACCGTGCGGCCGGGCTGTTCGGTGCGAACACGAACGTCGGCGGGTTCGCAGGCACCACCTGGGCGATGGTCGAGGGCGGCAATCCCCCGATCGAGCTCGGCTACGAACTCGACTCGAAGGGCCCGAACCGTTTCCACGGCACGCTCGACGGTCCATTCACCGCCCACCCGAAGTTCGACCCGTCGACCGGCGAACTGCACGCGATGAACTACCACTGGCCCGACCTCATCGACCACGTGAACTACACCGTCGTCGGCGGTGACGGCCGGGTCACGAAGAACCTCGCCATTCCGGTCCCCGACATGCCGATGATGCACGACATGTCGCTCACCCCGACCTACGCCGTGATCTACGACCTCTCCGTCACGGTCAACTTCGACGTACTCGGCGCCGGCTACGACTTCCCGTTCAAGTGGGACGCCGATCGCCCGGGCCGGGTCGGGCTGCTCCCCCGCGACGGCGCGGCCGAGGACGTGATCTGGTGCGACGTCGACCCCTGCTATGTGTTCCACCCGCTCAACGCCTACGACGCGCCCGACGGCACGGTCGTCGTCGACGTGTGTCGTTACGACGCGATCATGGTCGACGACCGGCTCGGACCGTTCGGCGACAACCTCCCGACGTTCGATCGGTGGGTCATCGACCCGGTCGCCAGACGGGTGACCGAGACGCGCCTCGACGACCGGCCCCAGGAGTTCCCGCGTCACAACCCGCAGGTCGGGCTCCAACGGCACCGCTACGGGTACACCTCCGAGGTCAAGCGCCCCGACCAGGTCAACATCCACGGCGCGATCATCAAGATCGACACCGAGACCGGATCGACCGAGACCCACGAGTTCGGACACGGCCGAGGCGGTGCGGAGCCGGTGTTCGTCCCGAAGGTCGACGGCACCACCGAGGATGCCGGGTGGATCCTCACCGTCGTCTACGACGCGACGACCGATCAGAGCGAACTCTGCATCCTCGACGCCGAGGACATCTCGGGGCCGGCGGTCGCGACGATCCGGCTGCCGCAGCGGGTGCCGTTCGGGTTCCATGGCAACTGGGTGCCCGACACGAGCGTCGCCCCCGACTGAGGGCGTCGCACACCCGCTGCCGCCGACGGGATCAACCGCGGAACGTCATACCGCGATAACCGTCGGCGAATCCGGCCGAGCGCAGGATCCCGACGATGCCTTCGGGGGCGGAGGGACCGGTCAACGCGTCGCCGTCGACCTTGCGGACCTCGATCGACCTCGCTCGACCGCTCGGCACCAGCGACATCAGCGCCCGGGCCCACGAGGTGTCGGCGAGCGTTTCGGGGAACGTCACGAGGTGATGCCCCCGTCGGTCGAACCATGCGAGCAGCTTCCCGGCCCGCAACACGACCAGCGACGAAGCGCTCCGTGCGGGCCGGCCGGCCGTGCCGGGCCACGGCAGCGTTCCGCCGTACGGGTTGGCCGGGTCGGTCGCAGCGAGAACGATCGGATCGGGCACGTCCTCGGGGTGCAGGAGCGGATCGGGGGTCTGGCGAGCCGACCTCAGGCGATCGACCGCGCCCGGAATCGCGAACTGGGCGGCGCCGAGGCCGTCGACGAAGTACCCGCGCCGGACCTGCCCCCGTTCTTCGAGCACCTTCAGCACGCCGTACACGTTCGTGAATCCGCCGACGATGCCCTCGGCGAGCACGGCCTCGCGGGTGACCACGCCGTACCGCTCGACCATCTGCAACGCCTGCGCGTGCGACGCCTCTGTGGGATGGGGTGCCGGTTCGAGGAGTGGAGCGACGAGGCTCCATCGCCCCTGGCCGGCAGGCGGTCCGATCCGACTCAGTCGTCCGGGACGTGGCCGGGCACCGACACGTGACGACCGTGACGTCGCCTTGACGGACTTCACCCTGGCCCCCGCGACCACAGCGCGCAGTGGGGCCAACGAGTCGTTGGTGACCTCGCCGGACCACACCAGGTCCCACAGCGCGGCGAGGATCTCGTCGTCGTTCGACCCGGGTGCCGCGCCGCGCATCTGGTTCCAGAAGCTCGCGCCGCGCTCGGCGAGGAGCAGCCGGATCGCGTCGTGGATCGGACCGTCGGGTGGATCGCGCTCCTCCCAACCAGGTGCGAGGAGCGGCAGTTGGTCGGCGAAGGTCAGGCGGATCCGACCGTCGCGGGCACCGATCGCACCGGCTCCGATCCAGATCACCTGACCGGCCGTACACAGCTCGTCGAGCATCGCCGGCCGGTAGCCGGCGACCCGCGTCGTGAGGATGTCGGCTTCGATCGTCGACGCGACGAGTGCCGCGCCGGACAAGACGCTCAGCGACTCGACGAGCGCTTCCGCGCCGCGGCGTCGTGCGGGAATCTGGTGCCACGCGGGGAGGAACCGTGCGAGGGCCTCCTGCTCCACCGGTTCGACCTCGCGTCGCAGCGAGGCCAACGAACGGCGGCGGAGCTGACGAAGGACGTCGACGTCGACGAACTCACGCGCGATCCCGCCGGGCCGGAACTCGCCGAGCACGATGCGTCCCTCACCTTCGAGCGCGGCGAGCGCCCCGGCGATCCGCTCGGGCGGCGCACCGAATCGTGCGGCCACGTCGGCGGCCACGAACGGGCCGTGCGTGCGGGCGTACCTGCCGACGAGCTCCTCGAGCGGGCGAGCAACGGGTTCGTTGAAGGCCATCGGCAGGCCCATCGGAATCGCGCACCCGAACGCGTCCCGATAGCGCGCGGCGTCCTCGGCGGCGGCGAAGCGCATCTCGCCGCCGATGCCGATCACGATCGCCCGCTTCTCCTCGATCAACTGCTGCACCCAGTGCCGACCGAGGTCCGGTCCCTCCCCGAGGTGCTCACCGGCACCCGCCCGAACCTGGCCGGGATCGTCGGTGCAGCGCAGGTCGATCTCGGCCGCCGTGAGGTCGCCGATCCTGCGGAGCACGTCGTGGAGTTCGTCGGCCGACCGGGCGCGGCGGTGCCCGGCGACGCACTGCAGCTCGAGCTCGACGTCGGCGAGCACGTCGGGATCGAGCAGGTCGCGCAACTCCTCCGCGCCGAGGAGGTCGCGAAGCAGGTCACGGTCGAGCGCGAGCGCCGCCGCCCGGCGTTCGGCGAGTGGCGCGTCGCCCTCGTACATGTACGCGGCGATCCAGTTGAACAGCAGGCTCGACGCCATCGGGCTCGCCTTGCCCGTATCGACCGTCACCACACGGATCGCGCGCGACCGCACCAACCCGAGCACCTCACGCAGCGCGGGCACGTCGAACACGTCCTGGAGACACTCGCGCGATGCCTCGAGCAGGATCGGGAAGGTCGGGAACTTCGACGCCACCGCGAGGAGGTCGGCGGCACGCTGCCGCTGCTGCCACAGCGGTGTGCGCCGATCGGGCCGGCGGCGTGGCAGGAGCAGCGCACGACCCGCACACTCGCGGAATCTCGCCGAGAACAGCGCCGTCTGTGGGAGCGTCGCCACGACGAGTTCGTCGATGTCCTCAGGATCGATCAGCAGCGCTTCGAGCGGGAGTTCGTCGGCAGACTCCGGCAACCGGACGACGATGCCGTCGTCGCCCCACATCGTCTCGACCGGGATGTCGCAACGGTCCATCAGTTGCCGTTCGATCGCCATCGCCCACGGTGCGTGGACGGGTGTACCGAACGGCGTGAGGATGCACACCCGCCAGTCGCCGATCTCGTCGCGGAACCGCTCGACCACGACGGTCCGATCGTCGGGGACCGCTCCGGTCGCCTCGGCTTGCTCGTCGAGGTACTGGACGAGGTTGGTCGCCGCAAACGCATCGAGCGAGTAGTGCTCCATCAACCGCGCCATGGCGACCTTGCTCACGGGGTGCCGCGCTGCCTCGATCACGTCGTCCGGATCGTCGTCCTCCTCCAACGTTCGTTGGTGCCTGGCACCGACGAACATGTCGTCGTTGGTCGAGAGGTCGCGGATCTCGCGGATGAAGCCCCCGAGTGCGCGCCCGAGCTCCAGCGGGCGTCCGGGGCGGTCGCCGTGCCAGAACGGCATCTTGCCGGGCTGACCGGGCGCCGGACTGACCGTCACGCGCTCGAACGTGATGTCCTCGATGCGCCAGGTGGACGCTCCCAGCACGAATGTCTCGCCGGGCCGGGATTCGTAGACCATCTCCTCGTCGAGTTCGCCGACGCGGGTGCCGTCGGGCAGGAACACCCCGAACAGACCGCGGTCCGGGATCGTGCCCCCGGAGGTGACCGCCAAGCGCTTCGAACCGTCGCGGGCACGAATGGTGTCGTGGACGCGGTCCCACACGATGCGCGGGCGCAGCTCGGAGAACTCCTCGCTCGGATACCGCCCGGACAGCAGGTCGAGCACGTTGTGGAGCAGATCGTCGGAGATCTCCGCGAAGTTCGCGCACCGGCGCACGATCGCCGTCATCTCGGCGACCGAACACTCCTCGACCGCCGCCGTGTGAGCGACGATCTGCTGTGCCAGCACGTCGAGCGGGTTGCGGAGGAACCTGCTCGACTCGATCCGACCGTCGAGCATCCGGCGGGCGACGACTGCGGTCTCGAGCAGGTCTCCACGATGCTTCGGGAAGATCGAGCCGCGCGACGGCTCGCCCACCCGATGACCGGCTCGCCCGATTCGCTGCATCCCGCGACTGACCGCGCCGGGCGACTCGACCTGGATCACGAGGTCGACCGCGCCCATGTCGATGCCGAGCTCCAGCGACGACGTCGCGACGATCGCCCGCAGCTCACCACGCTTGAGTTGGTCCTCGATCACGACACGCTGCTCACGCGCCAGCGATCCGTGGTGCGCCTTCACCAGCTCGTCGACCATGGCACCCGTCTCTGGATCGACGGTGCCGGGTACCCCTTCGTCGACGGCGAGCTCGTTCAACTTCGCAGCCAGCCGCTCGGCGGCGCGCCGGGCGTTGCAGAAGATGATCGTCGTCCGGTTGGCGAGGATCCGCTTGAGGATCTCGGGGTAGATGCTCGGCCAGATCGACGTGCGTGACTCCCCCATGCCCGACCCGGCGACGCTCGTGGATGGATCGTGGACCGGTCGGCCGAGTGTCGACATGTCCTCGATCGGGATGACGACCTCGATCTCCATGTCCTTGCGGATGCCGGCGTCGATGATCCGAACGGGCCGCTTCGTGCCGGCCCGGCCGTCGGCGCCCGGACTGGCGTACCCACCCAGGAACTCGGCGATCTCCTCGAGCGGCCGTTGTGTGGCCGACAGCCCGATCCGTTGCGGCGATTCACCGGTGACCTCTTCGAGACGTTCGAGCGTCAATGCGAGGTGAGCGCCGCGCTTGGTCGTCGCCATCGCGTGGATCTCGTCGATGATCACCGTCTCGACACCGACCAGCGTCTCGGCCGCCTTCGAGGTGAGCATCAGGTACAGCGACTCGGGAGTCGTGATCAGCAGGTCGGGCGGGCGCCGGACGAGCTTCTGGCGGTCGTTCGAGGTGGTGTCGCCCGTACGCATCCCGACCTCGGGCGCCACGAACGCCTCGCCCAGCCGTTCGGCGGCCAGCTCGATGCCCTTGAGGGGTGCGCGCAGGTTCTTCTCGATGTCGAATGCGAGTGCACGCAATGGCGAGACGTACAGCACGCGCGTCCGGTGCGATCGTTCCTCGGGGCGCGGCGTGGTCGTGAGCCGATCGATCGACGCGAGGAACGAGGTGAGGGTCTTGCCCGAGCCCGTCGGAGCGCAGATCAGTGTGTGCTCTCCCGCCGCGATGTGCGGCCACCCGTTGATCTGCGGGGGCGTCGGCGAGGGGAACGACGACGCGAACCACTCGCGAACGGCCGGCGAGAACGCGTCGAGCACGGGGTGATGAGCGATCCGTCGAGACTACCCAGCACACGGGACGGGGGAACACCCGTTCTGGTCAGGACCCGCGTCACGTCCGGCGCGGTGTCGGCTGACCGATTCAGTCGCTGGCGTCGCCGATCTTGAGTCGCGAGTCGTAGGCGGCGGTTCCGAACGCGAACCAGCCGTCGGTCTCGGACGAGTCGAGCACGGCCACCCGCACCTCGATCCGCTGACCGACGAGGATCGTTTCGTCGACGTCGGGGAAGACGAAGACCGTCTTGCGCCACCTGTCCGCGTTCTTCACGTCCCTGACGTCGACGCCGATCAGGCGACAGTCGTTGGCAGCGCCGCACTTGTACAGACCGACCTCCACGGTGATGTCCTCCCGACTGAAGTCCTTCGGGGCCGCGAAGAGATCGACGAGCACGTCGTTGTCGATGTCCAACGTCGACGCGAATCCACCGGAGAACGTGAGCATCTCGGTCGGTTCGGACCCGCCGATGCCGGCCGACCCCGATGCGACGACCACGCCCGGGAAAGCATCCCGGTCCGTGTCGAAGTTCGGCAGCGCGATGTCCGGCGGCGGCGTCGACACGATGTTGTGGAACCGCGGCGCAGTCGTCGAGCCCGTGACGTCACCGCCGAGATGGAAGACGGAGCCGGGCGGGACCGGCGGCGCCGTCGTGGTCGTGGTGGTCGTGGTGGTGGTCGTCGGAGCGGTCGTCGTGGTGGTGGTCGTCGCGGGGGTCGCCGGCGTTGCGGGGGTCGCAGGCGTCGCGGGGGTCGCAGGCGTCGCCGGGGTCGCAGGCGTCGCCGGGGTCGCAGGCGTCGCCGGCGACGTGTCTCGCCCGGATCCGTTGGATCCTGGACGTGGCGTCTCGGACGGTTGCGTACCGCTCGACGGCGTCAGGCCGGACCCTGGATCTGCGACGGTCGATTCCGTTGTCCCGGCGTCATCATCGGCGGGGAGCGGTGCGTCGGTGTCGACCTCCGCCGCAGCGACCGAGTCCTCGTCGCCGGTGACCACCAACGCATCGGCCCGGACCCCGGGACGGGTGGTCGAGGGCTCGAAACGTACGGAACCGTCCTGACCGTCGACGACGACGACGACCGTGTCGGCCGGGGAATCCAGGCTACCGATCGGTGCAGCATCGGCGAAGCTCTGCGCAACGTCGACGGTGTCCGGCATGTTCATCATCGGCGGTGCTGCCGCAACGAGGCCGGCGGTGCTCACGACGACGCCCGCTGCGGTGGCGGCAACGCTCGACAGCACCCCTGCCGAACTCGCCGACGCTGCAGCTCCCGCCGTGGCAGCCCCCGTCGAGCCAGCGGTGCCCGCTGAGGTGCCGGTTCCACCCGATTGGATCGAGTTCGTGCCGGCGTGCACCACACCGGTCGGCTCGAAGAGAGCGAGCTGGGCAACCCAGGCGAGCGGTCCGGCCATGAGCCGGAGCCGACCGAGTGACACGTTGAGGAAACTGCGGACGACGATCGGATCGAACTGCGTTCCGGAGCAATTGGCGAGTTCCGCTCGTGCGGCTGCGGCGGACATCGGCTTCTTGTACGAGCGGGCCGATGTCATGACGTCGTAGGAATCGGCAACGCTCACCACGCGCGCTGCGAACGCGATGTCGGTCCCCGACAGCCCTCGGGGGTAGCCGTTGCCGTCGAAGCGCTCGTGGTGCTCCCACACGGCTCGGACGGAGTCGCCCAGCCACGCGGCGAGCGGCTCGACCAGGGCGCGGCCCTCTTCGGGATGCGACTTGATCGTTTCGTACTCCTCGGCGCTGAGCTTGCCGGGCTTGTTGAGGATCTCGGTGGAGATCGCGGTCTTGCCGACGTCGTGGAGCAGACCCGCCCAACGAAGCTTGTCGAGCTCGGATTCGGTGAGCCCCATCTCCGCACCGATCAGATGCGAGTACGCCCGCACGCGCTCGGAGTGCCCACGCGTCAGGCGGTCATGATGGCTCAGGAGACCGACGAGTTCGAGGAGGCGTTCGGCAGCCTGCTGCGGTGTCTCGTCGAGCGGCACGTCGCGGGCGGCGTCGAGGCGACGACGCAGTTGAGCGGTCGTGCCGGTCCGCATCGCCACGGCGAAGCGCGACGGCGCCTGGTCGGGGAACACGAGGGTGAGCCGGAGCAGCACCGACAGCGGAAGGAAACGGCGGGCCACGTGGTCGACCGCTGTCATCGAGACGGTCGAAACGGCGACGATGCTGAACCACCGCACCACGCTGATCGGCAAGGACGACGACACCGGCAGGCGCGCCGAGAGCAGGAACGCCACGACCATCGCCGTCATGAACGGGACAACGAAGATCGCGACGCGAATCAGGCGCGCCGCCACGGGATGCCCGTGCCACCTTTTCGTGCCCACTTCGTCGTTCGTCATACTCCGCCTCGGAGATCGGTGACCGGCACCTGCGTGTCACCCGTGTCGGGCGAACCTACGCCGATCCCGATCCCCGGAGAAGTGGCCCGGACATCTCTTGAAGCGATCTTGCACCGGCACCGGAAGAACCGAGGGGGTTCACGACCCAGCGTCGTCCTCGACCACTCGCTGCACCCCTGCTCCGACCGCGGATTCCTCTGTCACCACACCCGCATCGACACGGAGAGTCCGGTCGATCCGGACCGATCGCAACAGCGCACGATCGTGGGTGACGAGGAGCAGCGTTCCGTCGAAGCGATCGAGGGCGGCCTCGAGCTGCTGGATGGCGTCGAGGTCGAGATGATTCGTCGGCTCGTCGAGCACCAGGAGATTCGCGCCGTTGGCCATCAGGATGGCGAGCGCGACCCGCGTCCGCTCGCCTGGCGACAACGTCCCGGCCGGTCGGCCGAGATGGTCGGCGGACACGCCGAACTTCGCGAGCAGTGTTCGCGCATCTCCGGCGGTCATCGCGGTCGATGCGCAGAACCGATCGAGCACCACTCCCGGCCCGACGAGGTGCTCACGCTTCTGAGCCACTTCGCCGATGACGACGTTCGCACCGAGCCCGGCACGTCCCCGGGAGGGTGCGACCCGCCCGAGCAGCATGTCGATCAGGGTCGTCTTGCCGCTGCCGTTCGCTCCGACGATCGCCACCCGGTCGCCCCAGCCGATGTCGAGATCGACCGGCCCGAGCCGGAAGGCGCCCCGTTCGACCACCGCCGCGTCCGCGACGGCCACGACGTCGCCGCTGCGCTCCACCGTCGGGATGTCGTAGCGCAACTCCCACGGCGTGCGGGGCTCCTCGACCGCTTCGAGTCGCTCCAGCGCACGGTCGGTCTGCGCGGATCGGCCGGCGAGTTGCTCGGTCTGGTTCAGCTGGTGGTGCCGGATGAACTTGTCGCGCTCGCCCGACCGCCGCAGCCGTCCAGCGCCCTTCGCCGCCCATTCCCGCTCGCGTTGACGACGGTCGAGCAACGACCGACGACGCGTGTCGTACCGGTCGAAGCGGTCCTGCGCGTGTTGGCGTGCCAGCTCGCGTTCGGTGAGGAACGCGGTCCAGCCACCGGCGAACCAGGTCGCACGGTGCGAGTGATGGTCGATCTCGACGACGTCGGTGATCGTCCGCTCGAGGAAGGCCCGATCGTGGCTGACGAGCGCCACCGGAACGTCGAGCCCGGTCACCCACCTCTCGAGGCGTTCGAGGCCATCGAGATCGAGATCGTTCGTCGGTTCGTCGAGCAGCATCACGTCGAACCGTGCGAGCAGCAGCGATGCGAGCGAAACCCGCGCCGTCTCACCTCCCGACAGCGTGGTGGTGTACTGGCCGCGCAACCGCTCGTCGATCGACAGGTCGGCGAACACGCGACCCGCCCTGGCATCGAGATCCGCTGCACCGAGCGCCAGCACTCTGTCGAGTGCGAGGCTGTAGCGGTCCTCGCAGCCGGGCGTGCCGAGCGACAGAGCGTTCGTCGCGGCGTCGAGTTCGGCCTGCGCCGCGGCAACGCCGGTTCTGCGCGCCAGGAGTTCGTCGACCGTCTCGCGGGATCGGGGCTCGGACTCCTGCGGCAGGTAGCCGACCGTCGCCGCCACCGAAGCGGTGTCGACCGAGCCCTCGATCACCGCGTCGGCGTCGTCGATCCGACCGGCGAGCGCACGCAGCAGGGTCGACTTTCCGACGCCGTTCGGGCCGACGACTCCCACGCGGTGGCCCGGCGCGAGGTGCAGGTCGATGTCGGCGAGGATCATGCGTGACCCACGTGTGACGGTGAGTCGGCGGGCGATCAGGGCAGCAGGCATCCGGACCTCCAGGCGGGTCGGAACGGGTCGAGGGTCGAACGTCGGACGTCACTGCTGCTTCATCACCCTCGACAGTAGTCTCAACGGTCCCCCGCGGGTTCCCGGTGTTCCACCGAACCCCACTCCTCACCCCCGGCCCACCGCTCACCCCACCGTGTCGACGATCAGCCTCCGCCCGTGGCAACGTGCCGCGTTCGACCTCTTCGCCGCGGGGGCCGTCCCGGATCCGAAGGACGGCTCGATCCGGCGCGATTTCCTCGCCGTCGCCACCCCGGGCGCCGGAAAGACGACCTTCGCGTTGACGTGCGCCCGTGCGACCCTCGCTGCGCAGCCGCGACCACTCGTGGTCGTGGCACCGACGAGCCACCTCAAGACCCAGTGGGCGTTGGCCGCACATCGCCTGGGACTCCAGCTCGATCCGAACTGGTCGCCGGGCGATGGGCTCGCCCGCGACGTGCACGGGCTGGTCACGACGTACCAGCAGGTGGCCATGGGATCCGCTGCGTCCAAGCTGGCCGGGCTCTCCGCGGAAGGATTCGTGATCCTCGACGAAGTGCACCATGCCGGCCACGAGAAGGCCTGGGGTGACGGCATCCGGACGGCGTTCGTCCACGCTCATCGGCGGCTGTCGCTGTCGGGGACACCGTTTCGCAGTGACGCCTCGCCGATCCCGTTCGTCCGCTACGACGCGACCGGCGAGGGCGAACTCGCCAACGCCGACTACACCTACGGCTACGCCGACGCGCTGCGTGACGGTGGCGTCGTGCGGCCGGTGTACTTCCCGCGCGTCGACGGCGAGATGGAGTGGACCACCGCCGCCGGCGACGTGCTGTCGGCATCCTTCCAGGACGAACTCACCCGGGACCAGGCCTCGATGCGGCTCCGGACCGCGCTCAGCCTCGAGGGCGAGTGGATGCCGTCCGTGCTGGCGAAGGCGGTCGACCAGCTTCGCACGATCCGTTCCGCTCCACCGGGCGAAGGAGGCCAACCGGACGCGGGCGGTCTCGTGATCGCGATCGACCAGGACCACGCACAGGCCATCGCCCGACTGCTCCGCGACCGATTCGGGGTGCCGGCCGATGTCGTGGTGAGCGACGATCCCGGTGCGTCCAGGACGATCGAGGAGTTCTCGCGGAACGACCGGCCGTGGATGGTTTCGGTGCGCATGGTGTCCGAGGGTGTCGACATCCCCCGCCTCCGGGTCGGGGTGTTCGCGACCACCACGTCGACCGAACTGTTCTTCCGACAGGCAGTCGGGCGCTTCGTCCGATGGCAGGCGGGGCAGGTGAGCCAGAAGGCCTACGTGTACATCCCCGACGACGACCGGCTGCGGGCTCATGCGTTCGCGATCGCCGAGTCGCGGCGACACGTCCTGCGCCCGCCCGAGACGCAGGATCGCGACGAGTTCGAGCCGGACGGCGGACTCGACGATCGACGGGTGACGGACGAGGCCGAGCAACTCGCTCTGTTCTCCGAGTTCTCGGTCGTCCGGGCCCACGCCACCGACATCTCGATCCACACCGTCGGCGCCGACGGTGGTGTGATCACCGGCGAACAGACATCGATGGGCGACGTGCGATTCGAGCCCACCTATGACGTCGGGAGAGCGGTCGCGTTCGACGACGAACCGGATCCACCCGCCCCGTTCTTCGCCGCCGACCCGACGCTCAGCATCGACCTCCCGGACATTCCCACGGCGGCCGGACTCGTCGCGACCGGCCCGCTGAGCATCGCAGAGATGAAGGACGATCTACGGACTCGCAACGCGCACGTCGCCAAACGCCTCGTCGACGTCACGGGCTGGGGACATTCCAGGGTGCAGGCCGAGATGAACCGTTTGGCCGGTGTCAGCCGTGTGGCGACCGCAACGAACGAACAGCTGTCCCGCCGCCTGCGGTACGGTGAATCCTGGCTCCGGAAGCTGCTGCGCTGACGGCGAGACGACAGCGCCCGAACGGAATCAGGGCACACCGAGGGCGTCGAAATCCCGAGGGGGGTAGGATCGGCGCCATGCCCGCCGCCGGAGAGCACCACCCTGCCTTCGAGGAGTACTGCGAGTGCATCTTCGAGCTGCGCGAGGACGACCTCGACGTCATCCAGGCCCGCATCGCCGAGCGGCTCCAGGTCAGCCGACCCGCCGTGAGCGAAATGATGAAACGCCTGGAGTCCGAAGGGTTGATCACCTCCGACGACGGCATCGCCTTGACCGCGTCGGGCCGACGGCTCGCCGAGACCGTCGTCCGCCGCCATCGACTCGCCGAACGTTTCCTCACCGACGTGCTGAAGTTGTCGTGGGCCGAGGCACACCACGAGGCAGGCAAGTGGGAACACGTGATCAGCGACTCGGTCGAGGAGGCGATGGTCGAACTCCTCGGCGACCCGACCACGTGCCCACACGGCAACCCGATTCCGGGCACCGGCTATCTCGCTCCCGATTCCGAACCGCTCTCGACGATCGCGGTCGGCGATGGCTTCACCGTCCGTCGGATCACCGAGGAACTCGAGTTCGAGCCCGGCTTGCTGGAATTCCTCGAAGCGTCCGCGATCCAGCCCGGCAAGGTCGGCACCGTGACGGCGCTGGCGCCGGACGGCACGCTGACGGTCGAGATCGACGGGCGTCATGTCGGCGTCGGATCGTTCGCGAGTGAGCGGATTCTCGTCTCACCGTGACATGGTGCGGCCGCGCTCGAACGGACCCGACGGCGTGAGGGGCAGACGGATCCGCGTCGGTGCCGCGACGATCGGCACTCTGGTGATCCTCGCCGGATGCGGAACGACCACCATCGACGAGTCGGGTGGTGACGATCCGGCCGACGCACTGAGCGAGGCGGAACTGACCGGCGGCGAAGGCCGCGAGCTCGCCGACGACGACACGAGCCCACTGGACACCGGTGTGATCGTCGATCCCGGCGCTCCTGCCACCACGATCCCGATCGAGGGATCGGCGGCCGACCTGCTGCCCGACATCGGGATCGACATGAGCCGGCTCAGTGCCGAGGTCGCGGGCGACGGTGACGAGGACGCGACGATCGTGCGGATCGAAGGCGCCTGGGCGGCGATCAGGCCCGAAGTCGAAGCGGCACGTCCCGAACTCGTGAACAGCATCCAGGCGACCGTCGACATGGCCCGCACGGCCGTCGACTCGAACCGCCCGGCCGACGCCGACAAGGCGTTCAGCATTCTCAACGACCTGATCGACAAGTTCACCGGCGACTCCTGACGAGGCGGCCGGCCCCGACATCGATGCCGGCCCGTGCGAACACTTCACACCCGAGGTCGGTGACCCGCGGTCCCATCACGCCCGCGATTGGCAATACTCGGACACGTGCTCGGGACGCAGACACGGTGGGTACTGGCGCTGGTGCCGGCCGTCATCCTTGCGTTGTCCGGTGTCGGCGTGTCGAGTGCCGATGATCCGGACGATCCGCTCACCGTCGGTCGGGCCTCGTACACACGGGCGACCGACACCTACATCGCGGACAGCTTCTGCCTTCCCGACCTGACCGTGCAATCGCTGGGCACGATGTTCGACGGAGAACCCGGTGGGATCATCGGAGCCGACTACCCGCGAACAGTGACGCTCGCGAACGGCAACGTCCTGTGGACGTTCCAGGATGCGCGCATCCGGACCTCGAGCGGGGCGCGCTACGTCCACAACATCGGAATGCTCCAGGTCGGCCGGTGCTTCAACGTTCTCGTCGGCGGCAGCAGCCGGTACCCCGAAGCATGGCTCTTCCCCGAACAGACGGCGCCGAATTTCCGGTGGTTCTGGCCGCTCGACGCCGAGATCGGGACCGACGGCCAGGTGTACGTCTTCGCCGTCGAGATGCACGAGCGCGGCGATCGCTACCTCGAGCGCGCCGAGCCCGGTGGCGTGTTCGTCGCCCGCTTCGACCCGACGAACTGGAACATCGAATGGTACGGGCAGCCGTCCGACACCAGCACCTCCCTGTTCGGCTGGTCGATCGAGTCCGACGACGAGTGGACGTATCTCTTCGGCCACTGTCACCGTCAGTTCGGCTACGACCCCGTCTTCGGCGGAGGTGCCCACGACAGCTCGTGCGCACGACGCGTGACGGTCGCACGGGTTCCCGCAGGCAGGCTGTTCGACCGACCGACGTACTGGACGGGTTCGACGTGGAGCGGCGATCCTTCCCGCGCCGTGTCGGTGATTCCCAGCGAGGGGCGTTTCACGAAGCCGACGCAATTCGTCCGCAAGAACGGGCGCTGGCTCGCCATCAGCAAGATCGACGACTGGTTCGGCACCGAGATCGTCATCGAATCGGCTGTCCACCCGACCGGCCCGTACGTGGAGATCGAGCGGCGACGCGTCGTGCCGAAGTGTGCCGACGCGTGCACCACCTACTTCTCCTCCTGGATCGATGGTCAGAACCTGGGCCGCCCGCACGACGTGCTGATCGCGTCGCTCTCCCACAACCGTTGGGACGGCGAGCCCTCCTGGGTGTATCGACCGACCTACCAGGTCGTGTTCCCACCACCCGACGAACCGACGGCTGCGATGCGCTGCGGCCTCGGCCACTGCTGGTGAACCCCGAGCCGGTCAGCGCATCGGCGCGGGCAACTCGTCGGCGTGCACGACGGTGAGACGCTGGGTCGAACGGGTCAGCGCGACGTAGAGCGCGCGCATCCCGTGCTCGACATCGCTGACGATCCGACTCGGCTCGACCACGACCACCCCGTCGAGTTCGAGACCCTTCACGACGCTGATCGGTACGAGCGTGACCCCGGCATCGAGCCCGGTCCGAGTGGCGGTCCCGTGGTTGATTCCGGCGGCGGTCAGGGCCTCGGACAGCTCGGGCATCATCAGATCCGGAGCGACCACACCGAGCGACGCACCCGGGATCGCCTCGCGCATCCTGACGACCTCGGCAGTGACGACGTTGCCGAGGTCGCTGCTCGACGGCGCTCGCACGATCGACGGTCCGGCCTCACCGACCCGCACCGACACCGGCGCGCGCAGGCCGGGCGTCGCGACCTCGGCCACGCGGTTGGCCAGCTCCATGATCTGGCCGGGGATGCGGTAGCCGACGGACAGACCGATCACGCGTGGCGGCCTCCGATCGGGGAGGTACGCGAGCACGTCGTCCCAGGAGGCCGGGGCGAGCGGTCCGGTCGCCTGCGCGATGTCGCCCACGATCGTCATCGATCCGTTCAGTGAGCGGCGGGTCGCCATCTTCAACTGCATCGGCGTGAGGTCCTGCACCTCGTCGATCACGATGTGTCCGAAGGTACGGATCTCGTCGGACTCGTCGAGCTTGCCGCCCTTGCCGGGCTTGGGACCCAGCACGTCGAAGGCATCGTCGAGGAGCGCGACGTCGGCGGAGGTCCAGCGAACGTCGTCGACCGTCTCCGATCGTGTGCGGAACAGGGCCAGGGCCTCGGATTCCTCCATCACGTCGCGTGCGGCGAGCTTGAGCAGCGCCTTCGATCCGAACAGGTCGTGGAGGAGCTGCGCCGGCGTGAGCACGGGCCACATCGAGTCGAGGATCCGACGGCCGTCCTCGGTGCCCCGCAACGCCTCCTTGATCTGGCGGGGACCGACTTCGGGATCCCGCACGGTGGCGGCCATCGCCGACCACACCTCGTTCTCGACGAAACGGCGGCCGGCGTTGTGCCGCTTGAAGCGTCGCCTTGCCTGCTTGACGATTCGCGCAGACTCCTGCGCCCTCAGCCTCACGTACCCGGCGCCGAACGGAAGGACCAGGTCTTCACGGAGGGGGCGCTCACGGTCGGCGACAGCATTGTCGATCAGGTCGGACATGCGGTCCTCGCCTTTGAGGCGAGCCGCGGTCGGCGAGTCGTCACCCTCGTCGCCGGGCCGCAGGAACGACACCCCCCGCACGAGGTCGGCCAACACCACTTGATCGACCCCGGCCTCGCCGAGCGACGGCAGCACGCGCTCGATGTAGCGGAGGAACACACGGTTGGGGCCGATGACGAGCACCCCTTGGTCCTCGAGCGGGAATCGATGCGTGTAGAGGAGATACGCGGCCCGGTGGAGTGCGACGACGGTCTTACCCGTGCCCGGTCCACCCTGGACGACGAGCACACCGTGCTGGGGAGAGCGGATGATCTCGTCCTGCTCCGCCTGGATGGTCGCCACGATGTCCCCGAGCGTGCCGGTACGACCCCGCTCGATCGATGCCAGCAGTGTCGAGTACCCGCGCAACCCGGTGTCGCTCGCCACCACGACCCCGGTTTCGGCACCGAGCCCCTCGTCGTGCCCGACTCCGAGGTGGCCGTCACCGAACAGTTCGTCCTCGATACCGAGGAGGTTGCGGCCTTCGACGACGAAGTGGCGACGGCGCGCGAGGCCCATCGGCTCACGCCCCGTCGCACGGTAGAACGGCTCGGCCACCGGGGCGCGCCAGTCGACCACCACAGGCTCCCGTTCCTCGTCGGCCACGGCGAGGCGGCCGATGTGGAACGGCTCGGTCTGGTCGGGGCTGTCTCCGAGGCGATCGATCCGGCCGAACACGAGCGAGGCGTCGCCGAGGTTGAGGTCCTCGAGCCGCTTGACGATCGCCTCGTCGAACGCATTGCGCTCGAAGCGAGCCTGGAAGGTGCCACCGAGGTCGGCCTCGTTCATGTTCCGGATCCGCAGCGCCGCCTCGCGGCTCGACGCCAGGCACTCGTACGCGTGATCGATGTAGGCCTGTTCGTCGGCGAGATCGGGATGCTGGTGGGTCATAACGGGGCGCATGAATGCTATCGGCGGTCGCGCCCGCGACCCCCTGCCCGCCCCGATCGTCACCTCGGCACGTGTTTCCCGGTCCCCGATAGCGTCGGCGTCGATGACCCACCACGCCGTCCCGTTCCTCGACGCCGCACACGGACGACGTAGCACACACACGCCGGTCTGGTTCATGCGACAGGCGGGCCGATCACTCCCCGAATACAAGGCGGTACGCGGTGAGGGATCGATCCTGCACGCGATCAAGCAACCTCACGTCGCGGCCGAGATCACGCTGCAGCCCGTGCGCCGGTACGGCGTCGACGCCGCAGTGTTGTACAGCGACATCGTCGTACCACCCCACGCCGTCGGATTCGGCATCGATGTGGCGCCCGGAACCGGGCCGATCGCCGAGACACCGCTGCGCAGCCGAGACGACCTCGCCCGGTTGCGCCCGCTCGAGGTCGACGATGTCGGCTACGTCGTCGAAACGGTCACTCTCCTCGCGCGTGAGCTTCCCGAGTCGGTCCCGCTGCTCGCCTTCGCCGGCGCACCGTTCACGGTCGGCAGCTACCTGATCGAAGGGCGACCGAGCAGGGACTACCGATACACGAAGTCGATGATGCACCGGGACCCGTCGCTCTTCCACGACGTGATGGACCGACTGACCACCTCCGCGATCACGTTCATCGACGCTCAGCTCCGAGCCGGCGCCCAGGCCTTCCAACTGTTCGACTCGTGGGCCGGGTCCCTCAGCCTGACCGACTACCGGCGCTTCGTCCTCCCGCACTCGACACGGGTCTTCGCCGAGCTCCGAGCCCGGCATCCCGACGCTCCGTGCGTGCATTTCGGCATCGGGTGCGACCACCTCCTCGACGCGATGTACGGAGCCATGCCGAGTTCGGGCCCCCGGATCATCGGTCTCGACTGGCGAACACCGATCGGCGACGCCCGCCGACGTCTCGGCACCGATCTGGTGGTGCAGGGAAACCTCGATCCGGCGTTGATCCTCGCCGGGACGGACGTCGCGGTGGCGGGCGCCGAACGGGTGCTCGCCGACAACACCGATGAGCTGGGTCGACGCCATCCGGGGCACATCTTCAACCTCGGCCACGGCGTCAATCAGCACAGCGATCCCTCCGTCCTCCAGGCGGTCGTCGACCACGTCCACGCATCGACCGCCGGGACGCGCTCGGATGTGTGAATCGGCGTCCGGCACGCAAGGCTGTCCCCGATGAGTGATGCCAACGCGGACCGAACCGGCGTGGTGCTGATGGCGTACGGCACGCCCCGCAGCCCTGACGAGATCGAGCCCTACTACACCGACATCCGACGTGGCCGCCCACCGACACCCGAGGCACTGGCCGATCTCGTCGCCCGGTACGACGCGATCGGCGGCCTCTCACCACTGGCCGCACTCACCGAGGACCAGCGCGATGCGCTGCAGGCCGCACTCGACGAACGAGCGCCCGATCGGTTCGACGTGACGCTCGGCCTCAAACACGCCGACCCCAAGGTCGAGGAGGGATCCGCCGAGCTGTCCCGGGCCGGGTTCGGTTCCATCGTCGGCCTGGTGCTCGCACCGCACTACTCCTCGTACTCGATCGGCCAGTACCAGCAGCGCGTCCGCGACGGTGTCGAGCAGGCCGGCGACACGCCACGGGTGGTCGGGATCGACAGCTGGGCGACGGAGCCTGCGTTCGTCGCTTTCATCGCCGACGACCTCCGCTCGCGTCACGAGGCGATGACCAACACACTCGTCGAGGCGGGCGACGAACGTGGCGTGCGCGTCGTCTTCACCGCCCATTCGCTGCCGATGCGAATCATCGATGCCGGTGATCCGTATCCAGCGGAATTGCGCGCCACGGCCGAGGCCGTGGCCGCCGAACTCCACCTCACGGAGGGTGAGGACTGGATGATCGGTTGGCAGTCGGCCGGACGGACACCCGAGCCGTGGATCGGTCCGGACATCCTCGACGTGATCGACGACCTCGGCGCCGACCCGGCGGTCGGGGGCGTGATCGTGAGCGCGTGCGGGTTCGTGGCGGACCACCTCGAGGTCCTCTACGACCTCGACATCGAGGCCCGACACCGGGCCGACGACGTCGGCCTGCTGTTCGATCGCACCGCGTGCGTGAACGACGACGCCGACGTGATCGCCGCTCTCGCCGCTCGGATCATCGACGCTGTCGAGGCGTGAGCGGCACTCACTGAGGCCGTCCATGGGCAACCGTCGCATCGCCGTCGTCGGAGCGGGCATCACAGGCGCCGCCGCCGCCCACCGACTGGTCGCATCCGATCTCGCGGCCGCCGTCGACGAGGTCGTGCTGTTCGACCGTGACGAACGCGTCGGTGGGCGAATCGACGGGTCATCATTCGCCGGGATCGACGACGTCGACGCGGGTGCGGACGCGTTCCTCGCCCGAGTCCCCGACGGTCTCGACCTCGCCCGTGCGGTCGGTCTCGGCGATGAACTCGTGCATCCCGAACCGGTCGGCGCGGCCGTCTGGTACGACCGGCTCCACGACATCCCCGACGGACTCGTGCTCGGCGTCCCCGGGAACCCGTTCGCGCTCGCGCGCAGCGGGCTCCTCTCGTGGCGGGGGAAGGTGCGCGCCGGGCTCGAACCGCTCCTCCCGCGATCGTCGACCGACCACGACAGCATCGGCCGCTTCGTGCGTGCGCGACTGGGCGACGAGGTGCAGGAACGCCTCGTCGACGCGCTCGTCGGCAGCATCTACGCGGCCGACACCGACAACTTCAGCCTCGCCGAGGTTCCTCAGCTGGCGGCACTCACCGACGACCGGAGCCTGCTGCTGGCTGCGCGTCGGACCGCACGCCGCGCGGCCGGCACGGCGTCGGTCGCAGCGGCGCCGATCTTCGCCGCCCCTCGCGGCGGGATGAGCAGGTTGGTGCGGGCCACGGTCGATGCCTTCGAACGCGGCGGCGGCGAGGTCCGGCTCGGCCGTGAAGTGGGCATCGAGCGGAGCGGCGACGGGTGGCGGGTCGGCGACGACAGGTTCGATGCCGTGGTCTGCGCGATCCCTGCCGATCGGGCGGCCCATCTCATCGACGGATTCCCGACCGACCGGACCGCCGACCGATCCGACGTCGTCATGGTGTCCCTCCACGTTCCCGACGAGGAGTTCTCGGATCGACTGCGCGGGAGAAGTGGATATCTGGTCCCCAAGCCGGTGCAGCGCGACATCACCGCGGTGTCCTTCGCGAGCCAGAAGTGGGCGCACTGGGCACCGCCCGCCGGCGGCCAGATCCTCCGGGTCTCGCTCGGACGCGACGGAGCGCCGGTCCTCCATCTGGACGACGACGAGATCGTGACGCGGACACTCGATGACCTCCGTCGGCACCTCGGCGTCTCGTTGACACCCGTCGATGTCCGCCTCACCCGCTGGCCGGGGGCGTTCGCTCAGTACCGTCCCCATCACCGACTCTGGGTCGACGCCGTCCGTGGCGGGCTGGAGCCCGGAATGTTCGTCGCCGGGAGCAGCTATGACGGGATCGGGATTCCGGCGTGCATTCGGAGTGGGAGACGAATCGCCGAACTCGCGGTCACATCGACGACGGATCTGGCATCATGAGCGGAGTGGAACACGGCCCCGACGCGCTCTCGGACGACGAGGTCGGCGCGCCCGAGGGAGCGCCGATGTCGCGACGCGCGATCGTCACGGTCGGGGTCCCCGCCGTCATCGCGGTCGTCGCCGTCGGTGCGGTTCCGTTCGTGATCGGGTCCGGTGACGGACGGTTGCGGACCGGCGGAATCGATCCAGCGACGGCGACCGATCCGACGACGACATCTCCCGACGTGTTCACGTCGGCCGGTGTGAGCGTGAAGGACACTCCGATCCTGCCCGGATCGGAGGCGTCGACCACGACGACCAGCACGTCGACCACCACCACCAGTACCACGACGTCGACGCCCACCACACTCCCGGCAGAGCCGTCGCAACCGGTTCCACCGCCGCCCGACCCCCGCGGCCACGAAGACCTGATCCAGCTGGGCGGGATCTCGATCCCGAAGTTGGGGCTCGACGCCCCGTTGCTCGAGGGCATTCGATTGACCACCCTCGACAACGGACCGGGACATTGGCCCGGCACCGCGATGCCCGGCCAGGTCGGCAACGTCGTGGTGGCGGCTCATCGAACGAGCCACGGAGGCCCGTTCCGCAACATCGATCAGCTCGTCGCCGGCGACATGGTCGTCTTCACCACCGAGGCGGGTGAGAGTCCCTATCGCGTGACGGGGACGCAGATCGTGGACCCCGACGCGATCTGGATCGTCGATCCGACCGACACACCCACCGCGACACTGTTCGCCTGCCACCCGCCCGGGTCCGTGGCGCAGCGGATCGTCGTCAACCTCGAACTCGCCGCCTGAACATCGCCACGATCCGCGGGTAGAACAGTCACCCGTGAACTGGACGACCTCCGACACGGCAGACGTCGACGCCGACCTCACGCCGCAAAGCGATGCGTCAGCGGCGACGGCTCGGATCGCCCGATCGGCGCTGTCGCTCGGCGCGGGTGCCCTGGTCGCCCTGTCGCTGCCGCCGTGGGGATTCTGGCCGCTCGCCATCGTCGGAGTCGCGCTGTTCGAGCTCGCGCTCGGCACCGACCCCGGTCGACGCGAACGACTGCTGCTCGGTTGGCTGTTCGGTGCCGGCTGGATGTTCCTCGGGATGGGATGGATGGTCCAGCTCACCGGTCCCGGCTATCTCGCCGCCGGTACCGTCTTCGCCGGGTACCACTCGGTGGCGGCCGCCCTCGCGCCCGGTGGCCCCTGGCGCGTCATCGGGCGACCCGCGCTGCACACACTCGCCGAAGCCCTCAGGTTCTCGTTCCCGTTCGGTGGCGTCCCGCTCGCGTCGATGGGGATCTCGCAGGTCGGAGGCCCACTCGGACAGATCGCAGCGATCGGCGGTGTGGTACTCGTGACGTGGGTCGTGTTCCAGCTCGGCGTGCTCGCCGGCAGTGCCGTACGGGCTGTCGTCGACCGACCCGACGACGAGCCGTCCCACGCGTTGCCGTGGTCGGCGCTGGCGGCGGTCGTCGGCGTGATCGCGCTGTCGTTCGTGTGCCCTGGCGGTCGGCCCACCGGCGACACCCTGCGCATCGCGGCGGTGCAAGGCGGGGGCGAGCAGGGCACTTCGGCACTCGAGGTCCCCTCGGCCGTCGTCACCGAGCGACATCTGGAGGCCACGCGGTCGATCGCCTACGACCCGGAACTCGACCTCGTGCTCTGGCCCGAGAACACGATCGACGTCGTCACGTTCGAGACCTCCGACATCGCGCAGGAGATCGCTGCCGAGGCCGCACGCCTCGACGTGCCGATCTCGGTCGGGCTCACCGAGGACGTCATGATCAACGGACGCCGACGCTTCACCAACGCGCAGGTCGTGATCGGTCCGAACGGCGAGATCGCGAGTCGCTACGACAAGGTCCGCCGCGTGCCCTTCGGCGAATACGTGCCACTGCGCGAGCTCCTCGAGCAGGTCACGTCGGCAGTCGACCGCGTCGGCGACGCTGTCCCCGGGACGTCACCGGCCGTCATCGAATTGCCGACGGGAGAGCGGCTGGGCGTCGTGATCTCGTGGGAGGTCTTCTTCGGAGGGAGGGCGCGCGAGGGCGTCGAACTCGGGGCCACCGCGATCCTCAACCCGACCAACGGTGCCAGCTACACCGGGACGATCGTCCAGACCCAACAGGTGGCGTCGAGCCGGCTGCGTGCGATCGAGACCGGCCGATGGGTCGTCCAGGCGGCGCCCACCGGATTCACGGCGTTCGTCGACGACGACGGAACGGTGCTGGAGCGCAGCACCCAACGCGAGCAGCGGGTGATCGTCCGAGACGTCGAACTACGCACGGGAACGACCTGGTACACCTCGCTCGGGGACGCGCCGGTGATCGTCCTGCTGGTGGTGGTCGCCGTGACCTCGATGTGGTTCGGCGGTCGACTCCGACGCGTCCGCCCGGTCGCCCACCCGGGGTGATCACACGTCGACGATCAGGGTGACCGGGCCGTCGTTGACGAGCTCGACCTGCATCTCCGTCCGGAACCGGCCGGTCGCGACGGTCGCCCCCGTTGCACGCAGGTGCACCACGAGCTGATCGACCAGCGGTTCGGCGTGTTCCGGTCGGGCCGCTTCGGTCCAGCTGGGGCGGCGACCGCGGGTCGTGGCCCCGTAGAGCGTGAACTGGCTGACGACCAGGAATTCTCCGCCCACGGCATGAGCATCGAGGTTCATCACGCCGTCCGCGTCGTCGAAGATCCGAAGCCCGGCGAGCTTCGTGGCCAGCCGCTCGGCGGTGTCCTGAGCGTCGCTGTGGGTCACGCCGACCAGCACGCACATGCCGGCGCCGATGCGACCGACCGTCACGAACGGCCCGTCGCGCTCGGCTCTGCTGCGGACCTCGGCGGACACCACGCGTTGTACGACGGCACGCATCCGAGGATGCTCCCACGTCGTCGGTGCCCGCATCGAACGTGGCGCCGCGACCCCGTAGGGTTCCGACGATGTCGGACGATGTGCTCCACCTGACGGCGACGGCCGACGACGGGCACCGCGTGACCGTCGACATCGACGTCGCGGCCGGCGCGCGGATCCGTCAGGTCACGATCTCCGATGATGCCGACACCGTGGGGCTCCTCGCCGAGAGCGGTGAACACGATCCTTCCTCGACCGGGTGGGGGTCCTTCCCCATGGCACCCTGGGCGGGAAGGCTGCGCAACGGTCGGTTCCGGTTCTTCGGCCGCGACGTGGGCCTCGACCTGAATCACGCCGACGGGACGGGAACGGGTGGCGGTCCGATCCGTCCTCCTCGACCGGCGCCGATCGGACCGATCAGCGGCGACGATCTCCGCCATCACGCCATCCACGGCACGACATTCGCCCGCCGCTGGGATGTCGACCGTGCCGAACCGAATCGCGTCGAGGCCACCTGCCGTCTGACCGGTGCGCTCGGATGGGACTTTCCGGGCGTTGCCCGGCAGCTCATCACGGTGTCACCGAAGCGCATCGACCTCGAACTGTCCGTCGAGGCCGACGACGATGCGGTCTTCCCGGCAGCGATCGGGTGGCACCCGTGGTTCGCGAAGCCGGATCGGCTCGTCGTCCATCCGGTCGCGATGTTCGAGCAGGACACGTTCGGGCTGCCCACGGGCCGCCTCGTCGCACCGACGCCGCCGCCGTGGGACGACTGCTTCGTCAACCGCGAACCCGTCGAGCTGCGCTACCACCGACGACTGGCGCCGGTCGTCACCGTGTCCTCTCCCGATTGCGAGTACTGGGTCGTCTACGACAAGCCGGCGCATGCCACCTGCGTCGAACCACAATCCGGACCGCCCGACGCCCTCAACCTGCGACCGGACGTCACGACATCGGCCCACCCCGTTCGCCGGACGATGAGCATCGGGTGGTGACCGTCGGATCCGAACCCGCCTGAGCGGGACGCCGCGGCAGCCATCCCGGCCGCCCGGGAGGACTCCGGCGCCGCCGGTCCCGGGCGGCCGGGACGACGAAGGCCTCCGGGACGACGAATCCCCGCGAACATGCCGCTGGCGGGGTGGGATTCGCAGCCCGATAGCCTCGCACGGATGGTGTCGAACGGGTCGGGAAACGTGTTGGATCCCGACGCGCCGTTGAAGATCGCATATCTGACGTACCGCGGCAAGCCGCACGTCGGCGGGCAAGGCGTCTACACCCGTCACCTGACCAAGGCACTCGTCGATCTGGGTCACAGCGTGGAGGTCTTCGGCGGTCAGCCCTACCCGGTTCTCGACGACCGCATCGAACTGCACGAACTCCCCAGCCTCGACACCTTCAACGATCATTTCCCGGGCCGACTCCCCGGCTACTGGGAGATCAAGGACCGCTACGACCTCATGGAGATGGCGCAGTTCCTCTCCGGGACGTTCCCCGAGCCGCTGGCATTCTCGGCCCGTGCCGCCAACGCGCTCGGCAAGCGGACCCGCGACTTCGATCTCGTCCACGACAACCAGTGCCTCGGCTACGGGATCCTCAAGATCGAGGAGCAGATCCCCACGATCGTCACGCTTCACCATCCGATCACCAAGGATCGCGAACTCGAGATGAGCCACGCCCGGTCCCGCTACAAGCGCTGGTCCGTGGGGCGGTGGTACTCGTTCGTGAAGATGCAGGGCAAGGTGGCCTCGAAGATGCCGCGCATCGTGGTGGTGAGCCAGAACTCGATCGACGACATCCACACCGACATGGGCGTCAGCCGCGATCGGATGCGGCTGGTCCCCGTCGGTGTCGACCCCGACCTCTTCAAACCCGTCCCCGGCGTGGAGCGCCGCCCGGGTCACCTGATCACGACCGCATCGGCCGACGTCGCGCTGAAGGGCCTGTCGTACCTGCTCGAAGCGATGGCCAAGCTCCGCACCGAACGCGACGTGTCGCTCACCATCATCGGCAGACCCAAACCCGGCAAGTCGATGCGTCTGATCGAGGACCTCGGTTTGAAGGAGCACATCCGATTCGTGTCCGGTGTTCCCGACGAGCGGATCGTCGAGCTCTACTCCGAGGCCGAACTCGCGGTGGTTCCGAGCCTCTACGAGGGCTTCAGTCTCCCGGCGATCGAGGCGATGTGCTCGGGCACGCCACTGGTCGCCACCGACGGCGGCGCGCTGCCCGAAGTCACCGGGGCCGACGGCGAGACCGTGCTCCAGTGCCCCGCCGGCGACAGTGACGCACTCGCGGTCCAGATCGCGCGCGGGCTCGACGACCCCGCACTCCGGGCGCGGATCGGCGCCGCCGGTCGCCAACGTGTGATCGAACGCTGGACCTGGCGTCGATGCGCCGAGATGACCGTCGACCAGTACCGAGAAGTCCTGTCCATGCCGGCGAACGTCGCCAAGCTGCGCACCAACGGCCGCCTCTGACCTCGATCACCCGTTTGCGATCATGCTCACCATTCGTTTCGACCGTCTCGACCTGCGCCCCGGCGACCGCGTCCTCGATGTCGGCGCCGGCTTCGGCCGCCACGTCTTCGAGTGCGCGCGTCGTGGCGCCGACGTCGTCGCACTCGACCATGCCGAGGACGAGGTCGTCGAGACCCGGGCAACCCTCGGTGCGATGGTCGCGGAGGGCGAGATCGACATCGAACGGTTCAAGGGGGTGCTGCGCGGTGACGCGACCCGCCTGCCGTTCGCCGACGCATCCTTCGACAGGGTGATCACGTCAGAGGTGCTGGAGCACATCCAGGACGACGTCGCCGCGATCTCCGAGATGATCCGCGTGCTCAAGCCCGGCGGCGTGTTCGCCGCGACCGTGCCCGCGTGGGGACCCGAGAAGATCAACTGGATGTTGAGCGACGAGTACCACGCTCCCAAGAGCGTCGGCGGCCATGTGCGGATCTACTCCAAGACGGAGATGACGGCGAAGCTCCGCTCCGCGGGCCTGGAACTGCAGGGCACCCACCGCGCCCACGCGTTGCATTCCCCGTACTGGTGGCTGAAGTGCGCGGTCGGCCCGCGCAACGACGATCATCCGATGGTCGCGAAGTATCGGAGATTTCTCGAGTGGGAGATCGTCGAGCAGCCCAGATCCACCCGCCTCGCCGAGCGGGTGCTCTCACCGGCACTGGGCAAGAGCATCGTCTTCTACGGTCACAAGCCACCCGCCGACGACGACGAGGTTGCTGCGTGACCGCGCTCCCGGCACTCGACGGGGTGATCACCGCCGAGGAGATGGAACTCACGGCGAAGCACCTGGCCTCGTTGCAGCTGGAGAGCGGCATGATCCCGTGGTTCACCGGCGGTCACTGCGACCCGTGGAACCACGTCGAGACGGCAATGGCACTCGACGTCGCAGGGCTCCACAAGGAGGCCGAGCACGCCTACGAGTGGCTCGCCGACGTCCAGCGGCCGGACGGGAGCTGGCACAACTACTACGCGAACGACGGTTCGGTCGAGGACGCCAAGCTCGACACCAACGTGTGTGCGTACATCGCAGCGGGTGTCTGGCATCACTGGCGCAGCACGTGGGACCGCGGATTCGCCGACAACATGTGGCCGACCGTGGAGCGCGCGCTCGAATTCGTGCTGTCACTGCGGCGCGACGACGGCCTCGCGCTGTGGGCGATCGAACCCGACGACCGCCCCTGGACCTACGCCCTCATGACGGGAACGTCGAGCATCCAGCACGCGCTGCGCTGCGGCGCACAACTGGCCGAGGCGTTGAACGACCCGAAGCCGCATTGGCAGCGCGCGGCCGACGAGATGATCATGGCCGTCCGGACTCGGCCCGAAGCGTTCGAGCCGAAGAAGCGCTGGGCGATGGACTGGTACTACCCCGTCCTGACGGGCGCCCTGACCGGCGACGAGGCGAAGGCCCGCATGGCCGACGGCTGGGAGACCTTCGTGATGGAGGGCCTCGGGATCAGGTGTGTGAGCGACGAGCCGTGGGTGACCGCCTCGGAGACCGCTGAGTGCGCGCTCGCGTTCGCGGCGATGGGCGACCTGTCGACTGCGACCGACCTGTTGAAATGGACCCGCACCCACCGGCGCGACGACGGTTCCTACTGGACCGGCATCGTCTACCCCGGCGAGGTCCTGTTCCCGTTCGACGAGCACACGAGCTACACCGCTGCCGCAGTGATCCTGGCTGTCGACGCGATCACCAGGACGACACAGGCGAGCAACCTCTTCGTCGGCTGATCCGAGGTCCTCAATCCGTTCGCAGGTGACACGACACCTGGTGACCATCGGAGTCGACGAGTGTCTTCAGGTGCGGGATGTCGACGTCGCAGCGACCGCGTTCGGCGATCGGACACCGGGTGTGGAAGTGGCAACCCGTCGGAGGCCTGATCGGGCTCGGCAGTTCACCCCGCAACAGCACGCGCTCTCGCCGTCGCGTCGGATCCGGCACGGGGATCGCCGACAGCAGGGCCTGGGTGTAGGGATGCGTCGGCCGGTCGAACATGTCGTCACGGCTCGCCACTTCGACGATCCGTCCGAGGTACATGACGGCGATACGGTCGCAGAGATGCTCGACCACGCTCAGGTCATGTGCGATGAACAGCATCGTCAGGCCGAGCTTGCGCTGCAGATCCTTGAGCAGATTCAGGATCTGCGACTGGATCGACACGTCGAGCGCTGACACCGGCTCGTCGAGCACGAGGAACCGCGGGTTCACGGCGAGAGCACGTGCGATACCGACGCGTTGGCGCTGTCCACCGGAGAACTCGTGGGGAAATCGGCGACCGTGGAACGATTCGAGACCGACCAGTTCGAGCACCTCGTCCACTCGTCGACGCCGGGCCTGTTTGTCCAGCCCTTGGACCCGCAGTCCTTCGGCGATGCTCTCCTCGACGCTCGTTCGGGGGTCGAGCGACGAGAAGGGGTCCTGGAAGATCATCTGCATGTCCGCGCGTCGGCTCCGGAGATCCCGGATCGACAGGTCGGTGATGTCGCGACCGTCGAACACGATGCGGCCGCCGTCGGGCTGCTCCAGACGCAGCACGACCCGTCCGAGGGTCGACTTCCCCGAACCCGACTCTCCCACCAGGCCGACGGCTTCCCCCTCCCGGATCTCCAGGTCCACGCCGTCGACCGCCTTCACCTCACCGACGGTGCGCTGCAGGACGCCGTCCTTCACGGGGTACCGCCGCTGGATCCCTTCGAGACTCATCAGGACCTTGCTCATGCGGGCGCATCCTGATGCAACCAGCAGCGCACGGTGTGGCCGAGCGAGACCTCGACGAGGTCGGGCATCCGTTCGTGACAGATCTCGAGGCCGTTGTCGATCCGTGCCTGGCATCGGTCGGCGAAACGGCAACCCGTCGGAAGGTCGATCAAACTCGGCACGTGGCCGGGGATCACGTCGAGCCATTCACGCCGCTCCCCGGCGACCGGGATCGATCCGATGAGGCCCTGCGTGTAGGGATGTTGCGGCGCCCCGAACAGATCGATCGCAGACGCCTGCTCGACGATCTGTCCGGCGTACATGACGGCCACGCGGTCGGCGACCTCCGCCACCACGCCGAGGTCGTGGGTGATCAGCACGATCGCCATGCCGAGGTCGGAACGCAGGTCGGACATCAGATCGAGGATCTGTGCCTGGATCGTGACGTCCAGGGCGGTGGTCGGCTCGTCCGCGATGAGGAGATCGGGCCCCGATGCGAGCGCCATCGCGATCATCACCCGTTGCGCCATCCCACCGGACAGCTCGTGCGGGTAGGCGCCGACCCGACTCTCGGCGTCGGGAATCCCGACCTTGCGGAGCATCTCGGTCGCCTCGTGGATGCCGGCCTTGCGCTTCAGCCCGCCATGGATCTCGTACACCTCGGAGATCTGGGCTCCCGCGGTGAACACGGGGTTCAACGACGCATTCGGCTGCTGGAAGATCATCGAGATCTGGTCTCCGCGGATCTGGCGCATCTCCTTCGACGTCTTCGTCGCGAGATCGTCCCCCCGGAACCGGATCTCGCCCTCGACGATCCGGCCCGGCTCGGAAACGAGCCGCAGGATCGACATCGACGTGACCGACTTGCCACATCCGGACTCGCCCACGAGGCCCACGATCTCCCCGGGGTACACCTCGAAGTCGACCCCGTCCACCGCTTTCACCACACCGTCCCGCGTGAAGAAGTGGGTCTTCAGTCCGGAGATCTTCAGGATCGGTTCCTCGCCGATGCGCGTGTCGATCCCGGTCTCGGAGGGTGGACCGGGGCGAAAGATCGAATCGGGGTCGTCGGTCATCGATTCAGCCTCGGGTCGAGCGCGTCCCGCAGACCGTCGCCGAGCAGGTTGAACGCCAGCACGTTCCACATGATCGCGAGTCCGGGGAAGAAGACGAGGTGGGGAGCGGTGAACACCTGATTGCGCTCTGCGGCGAGCATCGATCCCCATTCGGCCGTCGGGGGCTGCACGCCGAGACCGAGGAACGACAGGGCAGCCACCTCCAGCACCGCTGTTGCGACTCCCAGGGTCGCCTGGACCACGAGTGGGGTCAACGAATTCGGCAGGATCCGATGCCAGATCAGGCGTGGTGTGGACACGCCGAGCGCGATGTCGGCCGTGACGAAGTCGGCCTGCCGCACGGTCAGCACGGTGGACCTGACGACGCGCGCGTAGATCGGGACGGTCACGATCGAGATGGCGAGGATCGCGTTCATCAGTCCGGGTCCGAACACGGTGACGATGAAGATCGCCAACAGCAGCGCGGGGAACGCGAGCAGGACATCCATCAGCCGCATCAGCACGTTGTCGAGCCAGCCCCCGAAGAAGCCGGCGACGAGGCCGATGATCGTCCCGATGATCACGGCGAACGTCACCGATCCGACACCGGCGGTCAGCGAGAGCCGAGCTCCGAAGACGATCCGACTGAACACGTCCCGGCCGTTGCCATCGGTGCCGAGAATGAACTGTGGTTCGCTCTGGTCGCACCAGTTGAAGGCGTGAATGCACGGATCCTGGCGAGGCGTGACGCCGTTGCCCAGGAGCACCTCGTTCGGACCGTGCGGAGCGATCAGCGGTGCGAACACGGCAACGAAGAGCAGGACGCCGAGCATCACGAGGCCGACGACCGCCGACCGCTTGCGGAGGAGCTGGCGGAACGCGTTGCCCCACAGGCCCCGACTCGGTCGGGACTCCGTGAGCGCCATCGCCACCGCATCGGGCTTGCGTCCCATCGTCCGGGCCCACGAGGTGGTCGCCTCCTCGAGGTGCGTGGCGACCACCGCATCGTCGTTGTAGAGGTCGGGGTCGTGAGGTGGGCGTTCGGTGTCAGACATCGGACACCCGCACCCGCGGATCGAGATAGGTGTAGAGCACGTCGACGGCGAGGTTGACGACGACGAACGCAATCGCGATGATCAGCGTGAAGCCCTGGACAACGGTGTAGTCGCGGGATTCGATCGCGTCGAACAGCGTCTTGCCCACGCCGGACAGGTTGAAGATCGTCTCGGTGAGGATCGCTCCACCGATCAGCGTGCCGAGCGACAGCCCGATGATCGTGACCACGGGAAGCATGGCGTTGCGCAGCCCGTGGTGGAGCACGACGATGCGTTCCCTGGCACCCTTGGCCCGCGCGGTCCGGATGTAGTCGAGGCCCAGGACGTCGAGCAGACTGGACCGCGTCATCCGGGCGATGATCGCGATCGGGATCGTCGCCAGCGCGAGGGCGGGAAGGATGAGGTGGCGGACCGAGCTGGAGAACGCCTCGCCGTTGAGCGTGAGCACCGCGTTGACCGTCTCCATGTTGGCCACGAACTCGAACACCCCGTTCTCACCCCAGCCGTACGCCTCGTAGAACGGTTCGGGGATGAGACCCGCTTCGAGGCGACCGGAGGGGGGAAGTGCCAGCGGTGTGTTCCTGAGTTGAACGGCGAACAGGTACTGGAGCATCAGACCCAGCCAGAACACGGGCATCGAGACACCGATGTTCGCAACGAACATCGTGCCCACGTCGATCTTGGAGTTGTGTCGGTACGCAGAGATCACGCCCAGCGGGATGCCGACGAGGACGGCCACCGACAGCGCCGCCACCGACAGCTCGACCGTGGTCGGAAGGCGCTCGATGAGCAGGTCGGTGACCGGCTTGTTGAATCGGAAGGAGTCGCCGAGATCACCCTGCAGAACGTCACCGATGTAGATGATGAACTGCTTGAACAGACCCTCGTTCAGGCCGTATCGCTCGTTGTACGCGTCGCAGATCTCGTCGGTGGCCCGCTCCCCCAGGGCGGCGATGCAGGGGTCGCCGGGGATCAGCCGGGCGATCAGGAACACCAACGCCAGAATGCCGACCAGCACGGGGATTGCCGTGAGCAGGCGGCGCAGGATGAAACGACCCATGAGATGGTGATGGCCCGACCGGGAAGGGCAACGCCCGGTGAGGGGCGGCCCACGCCACCCCTCACCGAATCAGCCGTTCTCGCTCACTCTTCCGGTGCGTTCAGGAACGCACCGAAGTCGGCGTTGAAGTAGGTGAAGTTGCCGTCACGTCCCGTGTGCAGCGGGCTCGATGCGTCCCACTGGACCTCGAAGGTCTTCACGACGTCGTTGGCGTCGAGGGTGCTGCCATCGTGGAACGTCACTCCGGGTCGCAGCGTGAACGTCCACACGGTGCCGTCCTCGTTGGACTCCCACGACTCGGCGAGGCCCGGCTCCACCGCCGTGCCGCCGACCTCGTAACTGAGCAGTGATTCGTTGATCTGCTCACACGCCCGCAGCGACTCGCCGTCGGTCTCGTCGGCGCAGTAGAGCCCGATCGGCTCGGCGTTCTGCATCCACACGAGCGTGTCGCGACCACCCGGGTCCATGACCGCGAAGTACTCGTTGCCGAGCGGGCTCGCCTGCGCGTTGGTGACATCGGCCCGATAGGCGGTGCCCGAGCCGCCGTGAGCGATCGGCACCATCGGGACGTGCTCCTTGATGAGCCCGGTCGCCTCCTCGTACAACGCGAGACGCGCGTCCGGGTCGGCGATCTGGGCTGCCTCGCTGAGCACAGCCTGGATGTCCTCGAATCCGGCTCCGAACTGAGCGGACGCTCCGGCACCGAAGTGGAAGTCCAGGAAGTTCGTGGCGTCGGGGTAGTCGGCGCCCCAGCCCAGCATGTACATCGTCAGCTCACCGGCGTCGCTGGCGTCGAGGAAGGCCCCCGACTCCATGACCTCGATGGTGACGTTGATGCCGATGGCGGCGAGCTGATCCTGGATGTCGACGCCGACCGTTCCTGGCGACGGCAGGTACGAGCGGACCACGTCGCGGTAGTTGAGCGTGACATCGAAACCGTCGGGATATCCCGCCTCGGCGAGCAGCGCCTTGGCCGCTTCGACGTCCTGCTCGTACCACACGGGCTCGGGGGTGTAGCCGAAGATCGAGCTCGGCAGGAACTGATCGGCCACGATCGAACCGGGCGGATAGAACGAGTCGACGATCCGCTGACGGTCGAGCGCCTGAGCAACGGCCTGGCGGACGAGCTCGTTGTCGAACGGCGGCATGTCACGGTTCAGACCGAGATAGAAGATGTTCGTCCCCTCGCGCTCGAGGAGCTGCAGGTTCGAGTCGTTCCCGATGACCTCGAAGTCGTCACGACCGGGGTTGTCGATGCCGTCCACGGTGCCCGCCTGGAGCTCGACCAGGCGTTGCGCCGCCTCTTCGCTCCAGCGGAAGACGAGGGTCTCGGCCTCGGCGGGGTCGCCCCAGTAGTCCTCGTTCGCGCTGAGGACGAGTTGGTTCCCGCGATCCCACTCGGCGAGCCGGTACGGACCGGTGCCGACCGGGTTCTCGAACAACTCGGGGCCACCGCCGCCGGTCGCTTCGAGGACCTCCTCGGGAAAGATCCCGAAGGCCGAGAACGCGACCTTCGACTCGAAGGCGACATCGGGTGCGCAGAGCGTGAACTGGACGGTGAGTTCGTCGAGAGCTTCGATCGAGCTCAGCGAACCTCCGTAGTCGCAGTTGTCGGCCGCGATCGAGGCGGGAACGAAGTCGCCGGACGGTTCGGCGTCACCGCCATCGGTGGTCGCGGGCTCCGCGTCGCCCTCGGTCGTCGCGGGTTCGGCGTCACCGCCATCGGTGGTGTCAGGAGCGTCCGTCGCATCCGGTGTCGTGTCACCTCCGCCCGCATCGTCGTCGCTTCCCCCGCACGCCGCGATCAGCAGTGCACCTGCCGCGATGGCGGCGATCGTTCTTCTCGTTCTCATCGTGTCTGCTCCTCTGAGTCTCCACCCGCTCGGCGAACCATAGTCGTCCGAGCGCGGCCCGAAATCACGTTCGGCTCGGACGGTCGGCGGTCGGCATGGGCGCGGGCATGGTGAGCCGGCTCCGCTGGGAGCCGTCGCCGTGGAAGTTACCCGGGTCGAGCCAACGTCCGAACTCGGCCTCGATGGCCGGCCATTGCCCGTCGATGATCGAGTACCAGGCCGTGTCGCGGTTGCGGCCCTTGTAGATCGTCGCCTGCCGGAACACGCCCTCGAAGCGGAAGCCGAGCCGTTCGGCAGCCGCGCGCGACGGTGCGTTCAGCGCGTCGCACTTCCATTCGTAGCGGCGATATCCGGCCTCGAAGACCCGGTGCATCATCGACCACATCGCCTCGGTCGCCGCAGCGCTCCGCTGGAGACGACGGGCGAAGTGGATGTGGCCGACCTCGATCGAGGCCGACCAGGGCTCGATCCGCAGATAGCTCGCCATTCCGCACGGACCGTCGTCGTCCTCGACGGCGAAGAACATCGGGTCATCGCTCCGAGCGCACGTGTCGAGCCAGTGCGCGAACCCTTCGACATCCGGGAACGGCCCGTACGCCAGGTAGGTCCAATCGGCTTCGTCGTCGGCGGTGAACGCCGCGAAGAGCTGCTCGGCATGTCGGTCGACGTCGAGCGGGACCACCGCCCCGAACTGTCCGATCATGGCAGTCGTCGGCGGCGGCGAGAGCGGGAGGTCGATGTCGACCGCATCGCCGATCGGCTGGCCGAACGAGTTCTGTCGGATACGCATGGCACGGACGACACTACGCCGCGCGACACCGGTGAAACGGCGGCGGCCGACGCCCGAATGGGTACAGTCGCGGCGATGGAGTCGAATGTGGTCCGGACGATCCTGTCCGTCTGGGGATGGTTGGTCCTCGGCCTGTCGGTGCTGGTCTTCACACCGGTCGTCGCCCTCGTTCGATTGGTCACGATGCCGTTCGACAAGGGCGCCTACGCCGCCGGCTACGTGTTCCGGAAGGTCGTCATCCCGGTCAGCAAGCTGAATCCGCTGTGGACGTTCCACACCTCCGGAGAGCTCCCCGACGACATGCGCAGGCCGTACGTGGTGGTCGCGAACCACGAGAGCTTCGTCGACATGATCCTGATCTCGCACCTGCCGACCGAGATGAAGTGGCTCTCCAAGATCGAGATCATGAAGATCCCCTTCCTGGGCTGGATGATGCGCTGCGCGCGGGACATCCCTCTCGTGCGTGGCGACGCGAAGTCGGCGGTCATCGCGCTCGCCGAGTGCAGAGAACGGTTGTCGTGCAGGGTGTCGGTGATGATCTTCCCCGAGGGCAGCCGCTCGAAGACCGGAGACCTCAACCCGTTCCAGGCGGGGGCGTTCAAGCTGGCCATCGAGGGCCAGTACCCGATCCTGCCGATGGCGGTCCACGGCACCCGTGACGCGCTCCGCAAACACGACTGGCGCCAGGGGCGCGCGATCGCCGAGGTCCGCGTCCTCGAGCCGGTGTCGACCGTCGGCATGACGAGAGACGACCTGCCGGAGCTCCGCGACCGCGTGCGTGCGATGATCTCCGACGCACGTGCCGAGCTCCGCCAGAAGTACGGGTACGTCGAGCCCGGCGAGACCGAAGCGAGCTGACCCCTGCAGGTTCCGGTTCGGCTGCAGCAGGCCGCCAACCTGGCGGTCAGCCCCGCGGTGCTCGCCGCGATCGCGTCGAGCACCGCGATCTTCACCGCCACGCCGTTCCTCCTGCGCCCGATCGCCGACGAGTTCGACGTGTCGCTCGGCGCGGCCGGGTGGGTGTCGACCGCTCAACTGGCCGGCTTCGTCATCGGTTCCTGGACCGCCGGTCGACATCTCCGGCCCGTGCGCAAGGTCTTCGTCACGATGGCGCTCGTCGGGTTCGTCGCCAATCTGTTCGCCGCCGGTGCCCCCGGTCTCGCCGTCCTCGGAGTGGCCCGGTTCGTCGGCGGTATCTCGCTCGGTCTGGCCGCGTGGTTCGCCTGGCAGGACGCGTTCGGCGATGCCGAGAAGACCAGCGACGTCGCGGTCGTCGGTCCGCTCGTCGGCATCGTGCTCCCTCCGGCGATGACGCTGCTCATCGACGCTCTCGGCGTGCGCGCGATGTTCGTCGTCCTCGCGTTCATCGCGTTGTCACCGGTGGTCTTCGCCGGTCAGGTCGACGTGAAGGACCGGCTGCGTCCGCACAGGACCCGGCACGCAGCGACCCGCGCGAGCATCGCCATGCTGGTCGCATTGGGCCTGCTCACGCTCGGTGGATCGTCGGTGTTCGTGTACGCCGCGGCCATCGGTACGGAGTACAACGGGCTCGACCCGATCGCCGTCTCGCTCGCCTTCAGTGCCAACGCGTTCGTCGCCGTCCCCGCAGCTCGGTGGAGGGGGCGTCGAGGGCCGGCCGGCTTCTGGTATCTCGTGACCGCGGTGCTCGCGTTCCTGCTCCCCGCGGTGCACATCGCACCCGTGTACGCGTTCGCACTCGTGGCGTGGGGGTTCGTCTTCTTCATGGGGATGCCCGCCGCGTTCGCGCTCCTCGCGTCGCGGTCTCGATTCCCGGAGGAGCGCGCAGGCGACGCGCAAGCGGTGATGGCACTCGGTCGGGTGTTCGGACCGCTGGTCGGAGGTGCGTTCATCGCGACCGGGGCGACGACGATGATGGGGGTCGCAGCCGCGTCGATCATGTCCTGCGCGGCAGGATTGATGCTCTACATCGACCGTGACCGGTTCGCGCAACGTCGCACGACCGCGCCGCGATCACCGGCGCTGCAGAATCCGTAGGCTGCCGGTCGCCGAGGTCTCGGCGAAGTCCCCCGATTCGAGCGCCGGAAGGTAGATCTCCTCGTACGGGGGTCGCCCGCCGTCGGCCGGGTTCGGGAACACATCGTGGATCGCGAGCGAGCCACCGCTGGCGACGTGTGGAGCCCAACCCGAGAAGTCCTGCATGGCCGGCTCGCGCCCGTGCCCGCCGTCCACGAACAGGAAGGCAAGCGGCGAGGTCCACGCCCGGGCCACGAGCGGGGATCGGCCCACGATGGCAACCACCGACGTTTCGAGGTCCGCATCGTGGATCGCGGATCGGAAGAACGGCAGCGTGTCCATCTTCCCCGTGCGCGGGTCGACGACCTCGGGATCGTGGTGTTCCCATCCGGCCTGGTTCTCCTCCGATCCGCGGTGGTGGTCGACCGCGAACAGGATCCGGCCGGTCCGCTCCGCGGCATCGCCGAGCCAGACGGTCGAACGCCCGCAATACGAGCCGACCTCGAGGAACGGGGCGTCGGGGACCGCGGCCGCTGCGGCGACGGCGGCATCCCACAGTGCATCGCCCTCGTCGGCGGGCATGAAACCTTTCGTTCGCAGCGCGAGCTCGCGACGCGCCGGGGCGAGTCGCGAGCCGGTCACCAGGTGTCCCAGTGGATGATCGTGTCGGGGTCGGGGCGCATCGCCGGCTTGAAGTCGGTTCCCTTCGTGTGCGCGAGCGGGCTGAGGCACGCCTGCTGGACCTCCTCGAACGGGATCCCGACGACGTCCGCGATCTCCTTCTCCATCATCAACCCCACCGTGGTCCAGGCCGTCCCGAGGCCCCGCGCCCTGGCCGCGAGCATGAAGCTCCACATGGCGGGGAGCACGTTGCCCATCATCGACGCCGCGATCATCCCCGAGGCACCGTCCGCCCGCCCCGCGGTGCACGCGATCACGAGCGCCGGCGCCTGGCCCATCGTCTGGCCGAGGTAGTCGGCCGAACTCGTCACTCGATCCTGCTGGGCCTGTTCGGCCTCGGTCTCCTTCTTGATCGATCCGGCGTACACACCGTCCATCGACTTGTAGATGTCGAAGCACTGCCGGTAGATCTCGCCGATCTTCGCCCGCTTCGCTTCGTCCTTCACGATCACGAATTGCATGGTCATGGCGTTCGAGCCCGACGGTGACTGCATCGCGATCCGGACGCATTCGCGGATGTCGGCGTCGTCGACCGGGCGGGTGAAGTCGAGACGCTTGCGGACCGCCCGTGTCGTCGTGAGGAGTTCTTCGTTGGTCAGGTCGAGCTCTGGCATGCGGGAGAGACTAGGTGGCAGGTGTCACGAAGGCGGCACCGACCGGACGGGGGACCTGCATCAGCGGGTGCTGCGTGGCAACATGAGCACTTCATGACTGTGGACTCCGTCATCCCGACCGCACAGGACAATCAGCAGGCGCTGGATGATCTCGTGACGTTGCTCGATCTCGAGACGATCGAGGTGAACCTCTTCCGCGGCGCGTCGACCGACGAGGACCGGGTCCGGGTGTTCGGTGGACAGGTTGCGGGTCAGGCCCTCATCGCTGCCGGTCGTACCATCGACGAACCCGAGCGCCGGGTCCACTCCCTGCACGCCTACTTCCTCCGTCCCGGCGACCCGAAACGTCCGATCCTGTACGAGGTCGACCGGATCCGAGACGGGCGCAGCTTCTCGACGCGGCGGGTGGTCGCCGTGCAGCACGGACGAGCGATCTTCAACCTCCAGGCCAGCTTCCACGACGAGGAGGCCGGAGGGCCCGACTACCAGATCACGATGGACGCGGACCTGACGGCGCCCGAGGATCTTCCCGATTTCCACACGCGGATGGCCCCGCACCGCGAGCGGATCGGTGACTGGTACCACCGCCCCCGTCCGATCGACCTGCGCTACGTCGACGGCGACCCGATGAGCCGACAGGGCGAGCCGAACACGGTCCAGCACGTCTGGCTGCGGGCGAACGGTTCGCTGTCGGCGGACCCGCTGCTCGATGCCTGCATCCTCACGTACGCGAGCGACATGACGCTGCTCGACACCACGCTGCTCCCGTTCGGACTCCCGTTCGACCACCCCGGTCTGCAGATGGCGAGTCTCGATCACGCGATGTGGTTCCACCGTCCGTTCCGAGTCGACGACTGGCTGATGTACCAGCAACGGGCGATCTCGACCGGGGCGTCACGCGGCCTGGCCGGCGGAGCGATCTTCACGTCCGACGGTGCGCTGGCCGTGAGCGTCGTCCAGGAAGGTCTCGCGAGGTTCACCCAATGATCGCACGACATCGGAAGTACGCGGCCGCGCTGGTTGCGCTCACGGTCGCGACGGTCTCCTGCACATCGGGCGGGAACGGTGACAGCGACGAACCCGCCGCGACCGGACCGGACATCATGCTCGGAACGGTCCCCGATCCCGAGGCGGTTCCCACCGCGCCCGGAGCCACCGAACCCGCCGCGACCGAAGCGGCTGCCGACACCGGAACGATCTCGACGACCACGGTGCTCACCCCGTCCCCCGACGCCGACCTGCCCACCCAGGCACCCTCCGACGTCGCCGTCGCCCCGGTCACCACACTGCCGGGGCCGTTGCCCGAGCCGTCGGTTCGTCTGCTCGAGTTGGCCACCTACGAACGACCGGTCGGAATCGCGGTCGACGAGGGTGATTCGCGGCTGTTCGTCGTCGAGCAGGCCGGCCGCGTCGTGGCGTCGGACGACGAGTCCGACGTCGTCGTGTTCGACATCGCGACCGTGGCCGGCGCGACCTTCGACGGGATCGGCGTGACCTTCGACGGCGAGGGCGCCGAGCAAGGCCTGCTCGGGTTGGCGTTCCACCCGGAGGAGAACCTGGCGTACGTGAACTTCACGAACGGCGACGGCGACACCGTCGTCGCGGAGTTCGTGTTCGACCCGGTGACGTACGTCTTCGACCCGACGACGTACCGACAGGTGCTCACCGTCGACCAACCGTTCTCGAATCACAACGGCGGTGGACTCGCGTTCGGACCCGACGGCTACCTGTACATCGGGCTCGGCGACGGCGGTTCCGCCGACGACCCCGACCGGGTGGCGCTCGACGCGTCGACACGGCTGGGAAAGATCTTGCGGATCGACCCGCTGCCGACCGAAAGCGAACCTTTCACCGTGCCCGACGACAATCCGTTCGTCGGCGTCGCAGGTGCAGACCCGACGATCTGGACACTCGGCCTGCGGAACCCGTGGCGGTTCTCCTTCGATTCACTCCTCGGCGACCTCTGGATCGCCGATGTGGGGCAGAACCGGCTCGAGGAGGTCGACATGGCCCCGGCGGTCGACGGGCGCGACGCCGGCCGCGGTGTGAGCTTCGGCTGGAGTGCGTTCGAGGCCGGCGAACGGTTCAACGAGGACCAGCCGCCCGACGGACACACGCTGCCGGTCACGTCGTACTCCCACGACGACGGGAACTGCTCGGTGAGCGGCGGCGTGGTGGCACGCACCTCGTCGTTCGACGAGCTCAACGGCTGGTACGTGTACGGCGACTACTGTTCCGGCCGGATCTGGGCGCTCGACACGACCTCGGTCGCGTCGGGGCCGAACGGTCCGATCGGGACGCCGCGCATCGTCGAGGTCGCCGCCGTGCCGGCGCTGGCAGCGATCGCCGAGGGTCCGTTCGGCGACATCTACGCCGTGTCGAACGCGGGCCCGACGTACCGGTTCGCTCCGGCCTGACGAACCCGGCCCTGGTCGATCGTGTCGCCCCGTCGGAGGCGTCGGTTCGTCAGCGGCGGGCGCCCATGAACATGCCCCTGAGCGCCTCGTAGTGCTCGATCACGTGCCCCGCGCCGAGCACGACGGCCTCGAGCGGCACGTTGGACATCCGCACCGGGACCTCGGTCTCGCGCTCGATCCGCTCCGCCAACCCGCGGAGCAGTCCGCCGCCGCCGACGAGATACATCCCGCGGACGAGGAAGTCCTGCGACAGTTCGGGCGGGGCCTTCGACAGGCAGCGAATGACCGACGCCACGATCGACGAGACGACATCCTCGATGGCGAAGCGGATCTCCTCGGGTGTGAGCAGCACCGTCTTCGGGAGCCCGGTCATCAAGTCGCGACCGCGCACCTCGGCCTGGTTCTCGTCCTGGGTCGGGTCGGCGGAACCGATGGCAACCTTGATCTCCTCCGCCGTTCGCTCTCCGATCGCGATCCCGTGTTCACGGCGGACGTGGTTCTGGATCGCCGCGTCGATGTCGAACGAACCCACTCGCACCGCCTCGAGTGACACGATGCCACCCAGCGAGATCACGGCGGTCTCCGAGGTTCCACCGCCGATGTCGATGACCATGTTGCCGACCGGTTCGTCGATCGGCAGGTCCGCGCCGATGGCCGCGGCCATCGGTTGCTCGATGAGATTCGCGTCGGCCGCTCCGGCCCGACGCGCTGCGTCGGTGACGGCGCGACGCTCGACCTCGGTGATCGCCGACGGGACGCAGATGACCACCTTGGGTCGGGTGAAGCGACTCACGCCCACTCGCTGGAGCAGTAGCCGGATCATCCGCTCGGTGATCTCGAAGTCGGTGATGGCCCCGCCACGCAACGGTCGCACCGCGACGATGTACCCGGGCGTCCGGCCGATCATCTGCCAGGCCTCACGACCGGTCGCCAACACTTCTCCGGTCTGCCGGTTGAGTGCGATCACCGACGGCTCGTTGAGCACGATGCCCCGGCCCTTCATGTAGACCAGCGTGTTCGCGGTCCCGAGGTCGATCGCCAGGTCACGAGCCATGGGCACGCACTCTCATGTCTCGGTGGCGCAGCATGTCGAGCCCATCATGTCGCGGGCTCGACCCAACCACACCGGATTCAGGAATCATCCTCACCAGTCTCGCTCGGATCCTCAGCGGCATCGCGGACCTGATCGATCGTCGGGCGTCTGGCTTCGGGCGAGAGAGCGTCGATCTGTCGCCGGAAGGAATCGACCGGGTCCTGTTTCGGACGGATGAGTCTGGCGAGCAGGACGACGACGGCGATGATGACGATCGCACCGATGATGTACGGGAGCATCTAGGTCGACCCCACCGCGCGCGGATCGGTGACGTCGTGGGCTCCGGTTCCCCAGTCCGAGCCGTCGGCCCAGACCTCGTGCTTCCAGATCGGCGCCGCCTCCTTGAGTGCGTCGATCGCGAAGCGGGCCGCCTCGAAGGCTTCGGGGCGGTGGGGCGCCGAGACGACCGCGACCACCGACGACTCCTCGAGTTCGAGACGTCCCGTGCGGTGGAGCAGCACGACTCGCCCCGTGTCGGGCCACCGCGTCCGCAACTCGTCGGCGATCGAGGCGAAGACGGGCTGGACCTGCTCCTCGTACGCCTCGTACGTGAGGTGCTCGACATCGTGGCGCCCCGCTGCGTGGTCCCGCACGGTCCCGCTGAACAGGACGACCGCCCCGCAGCTCGGCAGCACCGCCCACTCGTAGGCCCCGACGATCGGGAGTTCCCGGTCGGTGAGCCCCAGCCAGTTGTCTCCCTCGTCCGGTGGCGTCACCTCGGGAATGGTAGTCCTCGCCTCGACGCGCCCCGCCGCGTGGACGACGATCTCCAAACGAATTTCGCCAGACCGCAACGCGATCGCCGGTCGCCGGTCATGCGGCGGCTGCGAACGAGGTGATCTCCCCTGCGCGATGACACCGGCCCCGAGGCGCTCGCTACGATCTCTCCACCGTGGGTCCTGCGCCGATTCCTCCACATGAACGCCAGTGGCGTCACCCGTCCGAGCTCGCTCCGACCGCTGCCGACATCGACACCCCCTCCAATGCACGCGCCCTGATCCTGGCCACCGGCACGACCGCCCTGCTGCTGGCGGCCGTCCTCGTGGTCGCGCTGTCGCCACCGCGTTCGTCGGCGCCCAGCGCGGTGAGTGCCACGACCCTCCCGGCGGCGACGATGGAGCTGCACAGCCCGGGCGGGCTCGCGGTCGCCGATCAGGTGACCCTCCGGCCACAGCGCAGCACACTTCTCAGCCAGAACGGCCTGGTCATGGTCGGGGCTCCGAACGCCGTCTCCGCGGCCCCGGTCGGCGAGGCCGAGGACTTCGCCATCGCCGGCGACCTCCCCGACGACGCCGAGCGCGTCATCGTCCTCACGACATCGCACACCTTCGACGTGCGCTGGGGCGACATCGCCGACGTCGTCGCGCCCGACGGCTCGATCGTGATGACCCGTGAGGGCTCGCTCCTCGCGATGTTCGTGAGCGGAGAACTCCGCCTGCTGGTCGACTGATCGGCCTCGTCCGCGCCGTGGACGATCAGACCCGCTGGCGAGCTCGACGACGTCGGTACCAGCGCCGGCCGAGAACCGCTCCGACGGACACCAGCACGGCAGAACCGATGACTGCCGTCCCGAGCGTGAGCTCCTGGCGGCGCTTCGGCGAGACCATCGTCCACCACGGCGCCGCGGTCGCCTCCACGTACGCCTGCTCGTTCGTCACCGTCGGTTCCCAGCCGGCGTCGCGGAGCCGCCCGTTCGAGACGATCCACGGTTCGCGGGTGTACGGGCGAAGACCGGGCGGGAGCGGACCACGCTGGAATCGCCAGCGCAGCGACGCAATGACTTCCGACAACCGTTCGGGCATCGGCAGTCGCGGTCGTTCGCCGGACAGCGCGCGGACGCGTTCGCCGGCCACCCAACCGTCCGGAGCGACATTGAACACGCCGTCGAGCCGGCGGCGGACGGCAAGGGCGACCGCGGCGGCCAGGTCGTCGAGGTGCAGGAATTGGCTGGGCGGATCCACCTGTGCGACGCGGTGGCCGAGACCGGAAACGAGTGCCGAGGCAAGTCGCGAGCTGTCGCCTTCTGCCAACGCGAGGACCGGACGCAGGATGGTCGTCACGCGCCCCGGTCGGGCGCGGCGCCACTCGTCGACGAGTTCCTCGGCCGAGGCCAACTGCCGGGCGAAGACGAATTCCACGTCGGGGCGCAGGACGGCGTCCTCGGTCAAGGGCTTCGGGTTGTTCGGAGCCGCACCGTAGACGAGAGCGGACGAGACGAAGACGATCTGATCGGCACAGAAGCGATCCGCCGCGACCAACGACGACGTGACGAATTCGCTCGCACTCTCGCGTCGTTCGGCTCGACGGTCGTAATCGCTCGTCCCGAGGTCGACGACGACGTCGGCGACATCGGGGAGCTCGACCGGGGGAGACTCCGAGCCCCGAGATGCCGGGTGAACGGTGTCGTCGAGCACCACCACGGAAGTCGCGTCGTCGGCGAGCAGCCGTGCGACCCTCCTCCCGAGCGGGCTGCTCGCACCGGTGAGCACCGCGACCGTCATCACGGCGACGCTACCGCGTGCGCCCGGATCGCTCGTAGCATCGGATCATGGCCGACGAAAGTGGCGAAGAACCGAACATCAATCCCTTCGACGGATTCCCGATGTTCGGCGACATCGGGCGCATGCTCTCCGGGCAGGGCCCGCTCAACTGGGACGCCGCGCGCCAGTTCGCGATCATGTCGGCGAGCGGTGCCGACGGATCGACCGGGTTCGGGACGGCCCCGGTCGCCTCGCCGAACATCGATCCGACGGTCCGGATCAGGTACGGCGAGCTCGCCGACATCGCCCGGCTCCACGTCGCCGACGTGATGGGCATCGACGTGCCCCGAGTCGAGCCGTCCGTCGCAACTCCCGAGCAGTGGGCCGCGCAGACGCTCGAGGCGTACCGGCCGCTGTTCACCGAGCTCGCGACCTCTCTCGGGCCCGGTGAGGTCGACGATCCCGGCTCGGACCCGATGGCCCAGATGATGGCCGGCCTCGCGAAGATGATGGCCCCGGCGATGCTCGGGATGGCCGTCGGGTCCATGGTCGGCAACCTGGCACGCCGCGCGTTCGGTGTCTACGATCTCCCGATTCCCCGGGCGACACCGGCCCTGGTGTTGGTACCCCCCACGATCGACACGTTCGCCGCGGAATGGGAGATCGGTCTCGACGAGATGCGCTTGTGGGTCCTCGCACACGAACTCGCCGGGTTGGCGCTGTTCTCGGTGGACCACTTCGCGGACCACCTGCGTGAGCTGGTGCAGCGTCACGTCGGTGCGTTCCGTCCCGACCCGTCGGCGGTCACCGACAAGCTCGCCACCATGGAGATGGACCAGAGCGATCCGCTCGCCGCGATGCAGCAGGCCTTCGGTGACCCCGAGGTGCTGCTGGGTGCCGTGCGGTCCGACGAGCAACTCGAGATGGAGCCGCTCCTCGATGCCGCCGTGGCGACGGCGATCGGGGTGATCGACTGGGTGGTCGACGCGGTCGCCGTCCGCATCATCGGCGGCAACGCGCTGCAGATCGCCGAAGCGGTGCGCCGGCGCCGGGCGGAGACATCGCCCGACGACCTCTTCGTCGAGCGCCTGCTGGGCATCCGGCTCGGTGCCGAACAGACCGCTCGCGGCAAGGCGTTCGTCCAGGGTGTGGTGGACCGAGCCGGAGAAACCGGGTTGGCGCCGCTGTTCAGCGATCCCGCGGCCGTTCCGACTCCGAACGAGATCGAGGCTCCGGGTCTGTGGCTCGCACGCGTGGCAGGTGACGAGGCGTAGGGTCGTCGTCGCCGGCCGGACCCGGAGGGCGCGGCCGGCTTGTCGATCGGGGCAGCGACGACGGTGGCCGCCGACGACGGCGGCGCGACGAGCGCCGCCTCGTGACGATCGACTCGCGGTACCGCAGCTGCACCATCGTGCCTGCGGCGACGAGGCCGACGATCAGGAGCCCGATCGCACCGGGCGCCTGGATCGCAACGGCGAGAAACGCAGCGGCGGCCCAGGCGAACTGGAAGCGGGTCTCGAACGACGCGAACGCACGACCCTGGTTCGCCTCGGGGGCATCGCGCTGCACGATGCTCTCGAACGCAAGTCGGCCGATCGCGGCCGAGAAGCCGACGATGCCGGCGAGCACGACTCCCGCGATCGGCGTGCCGATCACGGCCAGGCCGATTCCGCCGAACGCACTGAATGCGAGCGCGGCGGTCAACATCGTCTCCTCCCGGATCATGCGCCGTACCCGCGGAGCGATCGCGTTGCCGAGCATCGTCGACAGCGCGGACGACGCGATGGCCGCACCGAACAGCGCCGTACCGTTGTCGAAGGTCCGGAGCCAGAATGCCAGGTGGAAGAACGTGAAGCCCACGCTGGCCCGCAACACGGTCATCGCGGTCGACGCCGCCCGCAGCGATGGGGAATGGAGTTCGATCTCCTCGACCTCTCCGGCTGCCGTGGCCGCGACCACCTCGGGGGCGAGCCGCCGCGCCGACACGAAGGCCGCCGCGAAGAGCAGCGCTCCGTAGACGAGGGCCGCGCTCGATCCGACGAGCGTGAGCAACAGCCCTGCGGGAACCACCGCAACCACGCCGGTCAGCCCCGCGAGCAATCCGAGCTTCGAGTTCGCCTCGACCAGTTCGGTCTCCGAGCGCACTGTCGAGGGAACCAACGCGGACTTCGACACCGCGTACGTCTTCTGCAACACGAGCGAGGCGAACACCAGCGGGAAGAGTTCGAGGCCATCGACGTCCTGGGCCATCAGGAGCAGAAGGACCGTTCGGAGCACCGCCACGATCTGGATCACCAACCGACGACCGCCCGCCATGCGGTCGATCAGCGGACCGATGAGCGGAGCCACGAACAGGAACGGTGCAAAGCTGATCGCGAGGAACAGCAGAACCTGGGTGCGCGCCGCGTCCAGCTCGACGCTGAAGAAGAAGGAATCGGCGAGCGCAACCACCATGGCGGCGTCGCCGGCCATCATCAGCGCGTGGGTGATCGCGAGGCGTGTGAACTTCGACATCGGCGCGGCCAAGGCCGCTGGTCGTGGTCGGTTCACTGGGGGCATTGTACGACGCCGCGTGGCCGGGGGATGTCGCCACGGCGCTGGATGAATACAGTCGGGCTCCATGACGCTCACCGACCGCATCCTGATGGGTCCCGGCCCGTGCAATCCGTACCCCGAAGCGGTCGCTGCCCTCGGGCGTCCGATGCTCGGACACCTCGATCCGGAGTTCCTCGCGCTGCTCGACGAGACCTCGGACCGGCTGCGCACCGTCTTTGCCACTTCGAACGCGTTGACCTTTCCGGTGTCGGCGACGGGGTCTGCGGGCATGGAGGCCGCGATCGTGAACTTCGTGGGACCGGGGGACACCGTGGTCGTGGGGGTGAACGGCGTCTTCGGCGGCCGGATGGTCGACGTGGTGTCGCGGACCGGTGCCACCGCCATCGCCGTCGACCACGAATGGGGCCGGCCCGTCGACGTACAGCGGATGCTCGACGCACATCCGTCGCCGGCGATGTACGCGATGGTGCATGCCGAGACCTCGACCGGCGTCCAGAGCGACATCGCGGCGATGGGTGCGAACAAGGGCGATGCCCTGCTGCTCGCCGACTGCGTGACCTCGTTGGGCGGCGTCGAGTTGCGGGTCGACGAGTGGAACGTCGACATCGCCTACAGCGGCACGCAGAAGTGCCTCGGCGTCGCACCCGGGCTCGCACCCCTGACGGTGTCCGATCGGGCGATCGAGCGACTCATCGCCGTTCCGCAGTCCTGGTATCTCGATCTCAACATGATCGCGAAGTACGTCACCGGCGACGGCGCGCGGGCCTACCACCACACCGCGCCGATCTCGATGATCATGTCGCTGCACGCCGGCCTCGGTGCGGTCCTCGACGAGGGCCTCGCGGCCGTGAAGGCCCGTCACCAGGAGGCAGGCGATGCGGTGAAGGAGGGCATGCAGGAGCTCGGCTTCGAGCTGTTCGCTGCCGAGGGCCACCGCCTCGCACCGCTCAGCTCGATCTCGATCCCGGAGGGACGGCTGGGCTCGCTCGGCGAAGCCGAGGTCCGGACGTTGCTGCTCCGTGACTACGGCATCGAGATCGGCGGCGGACTCGGGCCGGTCGCCGGTCGAGTGTGGCGGATCGGCACGATGGGCCACACGGCGCGTCGACGCAACGTGACGACCCTGCTCGGCGCCCTGGCCGAGATCCTCGACTGATGTCCGCGGGTCCGCCCCGGAGTCGAGCGGGCTACTTCGAGTACTTGTAGCCGAGGCCGCGGATCGTGATGATCCGCTGCGGAGCAGACGGGTCGGATTCGATCTTTCCGCGCAGACGCTTGATGTGCACGTCGAGCGTCTTGGTGTCGCCGACGTAGTCGTGACCCCACACTCGATCGATCAACGTGTCGCGCGGGAGCACCTGTCCGGCGTTCGCGAGCAGGAGGTGCAGCAGCTCGAACTCCTTCAGCGGCAGCGACAGCGGTTCGCCCTCGACGTGAACCAGGTGCTGCCCGGGATCCAGCGACACGCCGTCGACTTCGAGCCGATGGGAATCGGACAGAACCGACCCGGCGTTGTCGGGCACCCGCCTGAGCACCGCACGCATCCGCGCCACGAGCTCGCGGAGACGGTAGGGCTTGGTGACGTAGTCGTCGGCGCCGACTTCGAGTCCGACCACGGTGTCGATCTCGGCCCCTTTCGCGGTCACCATGATGATCGGGACCTGCGTACGCTTGCGGAGTTGGCGGCACACGTCGATCCCGCTCACCTTCGGGAGCATCACATCGAGGAGCACGAGGTCGGGGTTCACCGCGTCGAAGCGGTCCAACGCTTCCCTGCCGTCCGTTGCGACCTCGACGGCGAAGCCCTCTCGGGTCAGGCCGATGGTCAAGGCGTCGACGAAACTGGGCTCGTCCTCGACGATGAAGATGGTCGCTTGACTCATCGCTGCTGCTCGTGACGGGACGGGATCGACAGGGCGGTTGGTTCATCAGATTCGGTGGGCGCGCCGTCGGTCGGAGACTCGGCGACGACGAGCGAGATCGGCAGGCGCAGCGCGAACGTGGACCCTTCGCCCTCGTGCGACGACACCAGCACCTCGCCGCCGTGGTTGGACGCGACATGGCGGACGATCGAGAGCCCGAGCCCGGACCCGCCGGTCGTGCGGCTGCGTGCCCGGTCGACGCGGTAGAAGCGTTCGAAGATCCGTTCGAGGTCGCGGGCGGGGATGCCGATGCCCTGGTCGGCGACCATCACCTCGATCGCGCGTTCGTCGACGCGGATACGGACCTGCACGATTCCATCGGCATCGCTGTACTTGACGGCATTCTCGACGAGGTTGCCGAGCGCAGCGACGAGTTGGCGGCCGTCGGCGCGCAGCTTCACCGGGTGATGACCGTCGAACGACGTGACGGTCACGCCCTTCGACTCGTCGACGACGCGGCCACGCGCGACGGCGGCGGCCACGACGTCATCGAGATCGACCACCTCCTCCAGCAACGGGCCCGACTCGATCCGCGAGAGCTCCAGGAGGTCGTCGATGGCCTTGACCGCCCGGCGCGCCTCGTCGACCATGCGGCCCGCGACGCGATCGATCACGGCGGGGTCGGTCTCTCCGAACAGCGCCTCGCCGAGCACGGCGAGGGCTCCGACCGGTGTCTTGAGCTCATGGGAGATGTTCGCCACGAAATCGGTCCTCATCATGTTGATGCGCGTCCGTTCACTGACGTCTTCCACGGTCGCGACGGCGAAGCCGTTCGGCATCGGTTCCGCGACGAGCTGCAACGCGACGCGCGGCGGGCCGTGGAGCTCGACGAGATCGTCGACCCGCTCGCCGCTCCTCGCTGTCGCGAGAGCGCGTTCGATGTTGTCCTCCACGATCACGCCCACGTGAGTGCCGTTCATCGCCATCGCCGCTCGATTGCGATAGAGGACCGAGCCGGACGAGTCGGCCACCACGACGCCCAGGTCGAGTTCGTCGGCAGCGCTCCGCAGCACCGATCCGAGGTCGTCGGAGCGTTCGGCCGGCGGCGGGGACGGGGCCGATGCGACCGTCGGAGAGTTCAACCGACCGCCGCGGCGCGCCACGACATATCCCGCCATCCCACCGATCAACAGCGGAACGACGACGGCGAGCCACATCAGGTCACGTCGATGCGATCTCGGCCGCGTCCGGCAAGTCGTTGTCGCTCTCCGGATACGGCTGCTGGGGGATCCAGCCATCGACGATGTAGCGGGTGCGGTCACCGACGTTGACGGCGTGATCGCCGATGCGCTCGTAGAAGCGGGCGACGACCGCCAGCTGCACGGCGACCTGGAGGTCGATGCTGCCGGCGGCATGACTCTCGAAGATCACCTGGATGAATTGGCGGTGGAGGTCGTCGAGATAGGCGTCCATGTCGGGCAGCGCGGCCGCACGAACACCGTCGTTGTTGAGGTAGGCCTCCGTCGACTCCTTGAACAGCAGGGCCGACTGCGCCCCGCACTTGTGGATGATGCCGCGGAGGTGTCCGTCGAGGTCGTGACTGTAGATCCGGCGCGCCGCCTTGCAGATGTTGACGCACAGGTCGGCGGAGCGTTCGATGTCGGCGATGATCTTGATCGCGGAGACGAGCGCACGGAGATCGCCGGCCACCGGTGCCTGCAGTGCGATCTGGCTGAAGCACTTCTCCTCGAGTTCGAGTGACTTCGCGTCGTACTCGTCATCGCCCAGGATGACGTACTCGGCGCCTTCGAGGTCGCCGTCGAGCAGGATCTCGGTGACGCGCGGGACGAGCTCGGTGACGCCGGCTCCCAGCCGGGCGATACCGGTGCGGATGTCGTCGAGCTGATCGTGGAAGTTCGACCGGAGATCGTTCATCCGAAGCGGCCTGTCACGTAGTCCTGTGTTTGCTGTTCGGTCGGGTTCGAGAAGATCTTCTCGGTGGCGTCCATCTCGATCAGGCGACCGGGCTTGCCGGTGCCCTCGATGTTGAAGAACCCCGTGCGGTCACTCACGCGCGCCGCCTGCTGCATGTTGTGGGTGACGATCACGATGTTGTACGTGTTCTTCAGCTCGAGCATCAATTCCTCGATCGCCAGTGTGGAGATCGGGTCGAGGGCAGAGCACGGCTCGTCCATCAGCAGCACGTCGGGCTCGACGGCGATCGCACGGGCGATGCACAACCGCTGCTGCTGCCCACCCGACAGGCTCGACCCGGGTCGGTCGAGGCGATCCTTGACCTCGTTCCAGAGGTTCGCGCCGTGCAACGACGTCTCGACGAGTTCGGCCGCTTCGGATTTGCTCATCCGCTTGGAGTTGAGCTTCTTGCCCGCGAGCACGTTGTCCGCAATCGACATGGTGGGGAACGGATTCGGGCGTTGGAAGACCATCCCGACCTTGCGCCGCACGGCGACGGGGTCGACACCGGGTCCGTACAGGTTCTTGCCGTTGATGATCACTTCGCCGTCGACGTAGGCGCCGCTGATGACCTCGTGCATCCGGTTCAACGAGCGAAGGAAGGTGGACTTGCCACAGCCGGACGGACCGATCAGCGCGGTGACCGACTGCGGGTTGATCGTCATCGACACACCCTCGACCGCCTTGAAGTCGCCGTAGTAGATGTCGAGGTCGCGGACCTCGATCCGGTTGGGCAGGTCGACCGGGTCGTTCGCGTCGAGTTGATCGGGTGCGGTCATGGTGCCGGGTGCGCTGACGGAGTCGGTCATGGGAGTCGAGACCTCGTGATCGGGGGGACTGGTGGCCGGAGGGTTCATCGAAGCCCCTTGGGTTTCAGGATGGAGGACAGAATACGTGCGGTGGTGAACAGGATCATCACGATGAGAACGAGTGTCAGCGCCGCGGTCCACGCCCGGTCGATGCTCGCCTCGGGCGGCAGGGTCGGGAACTTGTACGAGTTGTACGAGAACACCGGCAGCGTCGCCATGCGACCCGAGAGGGGGTTCTTGTTGAGGTCGGCGGTGATCCCGACGGTGACGAGGAGCGGTGCGGTCTCACCGATCACGCGAGCGATCGCCAGCACGATGCCGGTCAGGATGCCGGCGATCGCCGTGGGGAGCACGACCTTGACGATCGTCTTCCATCTCGGCACGCCGAGCGCGTATGCCGCTTCGCGCAACTCGTTGGGCACGAGCCGGAGCATCTCCTCGGACGTGCGGACCACCACGGGAGTCATCAGCAGTGTCAGGGCGACTGCGCCGGCGAGGCCCGAACGGTGCCCGGGTCCGTCGATCAGCACGAACAGTGCGTAGGCGAACAGGCCCGCCACGATCGACGGTATCCCGGTCATCACGTCCACCAGTGCAGTGACCGCCTTGGAGAAGCGACCGCCATCCGCGTACTCGACGAGGTAGATCGCTGTGAAGAGCCCGAACGGGATGGCGAAGACCGCGGTGAGCGAGGTGACGATCAACGTGCCGACGATGGCGTGGTATCCACCGCCTCCTTCGCCGACCACGCCGCGCATCGTCTCGGTGTAGAAAGCCCAGTCGAACCGATTCGCACCGCGTTCGACGACGGTCCAGACGACCGACACCAGTGGCATCAGGACCAGCAGGAATGCCGAGGTCATGATCGCCGTCGCGAAGCGATCCTTCGCCTGTCGCGATGACTCCACGATGAGCGAGATGAGCAAGGTGCCGACGATGTACAGGAACAGGGTGACGATCACCCAGCGGGCCCAATTGACACCGCCGAACGGCAGCCAGCTGAGGGCACCGAGCACGACCGCGCCGGCGAAGATCCAGAACATCGGTGCGCCCGCCAGCGAGCCCGAGGTGATCGCGTCGTCGTGGAACGACTCCTCGTCGGGTTCGAGATGGTGAGGGGGGACGTCGGTGAGGCTCATCCGTCCGCACCCGAGAATCCCGTGTTGGCGATGCGCCGCGCGATCGAGTTGACCCCGAACGTGATGACGAACAGCACCAAGCCGGTTGCGATGAGACGGTTGACCTCGAGGCCCGACGATTCGGGGAACTGCAATGCGATGTTCGCCGCGATCGAGTTCGAGTTCTGTGCGGTCAGCACGTCCCAGAAATAGCCCTTTGCAGGCGACAGGATGATCGCGACCGCCATCGTCTCGCCGAGCGCTCGGCCCAAGCCGAGCATCGCGCCCGAGATGACACCGGAGCGCCCGTACGGAATGACCGCCTGGCGGATCATTTCCCACCGGGTGGCGCCGAGGGCGAGCGACGCCTCCTCGTGGAGCCGTGGTGTCTGCAGGAAGACCTCCCGCGAGATCGCGGTGATGATCGGCAGGATCATCACCGCGAGCACGACGCCCACGGTCAGCGTCGAGCGCCCCGACTGCGCGATCGGCACGTCGGATCCGAACATCGGGATGAACCCGAGGTTGTCGCGCAACCAGGGGAACACGCTGCGGGCCATGATGGGCGCGAGCACCGTGATCCCCCACAGCCCGTAGACCACACTCGGTATCGCCGCCAGCAGATCGATGAAGTATCCGAGTGAATGCGCCAGCTTCCTCGGTGCGTAGTGGCTGACGTACAGAGCGACTGCGATCGCGACCGGCGTCGCGATCACCAACGCGATGATCGAGATGTAGATCGTGCCGAACACGAGCGGACCGACGTAGGACAGGAAACTCCCGTCGCCGTCGAGCTCGCTCGTGTCTCCTGTGAACGTCGGCAGGCCCTCGGAGAACAGGAAGATCGCCACCGCGCCGAGCGTGACGAGGATCAGAGCCGCAGCACCGAAGGAGAGACCGAAGAAGATCTTGTCGCCCGTCTTGCCGACGGGTTCGTCGATCGACGACTCGTCGGTGTCCCCGGGCGAGGGATTGTCGAGAATGGTCACGAGGTCGAACTCCGGGAACGATCGATCGATGAGATGCCGCCGGCCACACCGGCGTGGCACATGGTAGACGCGATGACGACGTGGCCGACGACGGACCGGTGGAGCGTTCCGCCGTCGACCACGAACATCAATGGGGGGAGGTGTGTCGAGCGGTCAGATCAGCCGGCCACGGTGATCTGGTCGATCGAGACGAGAATCTCGTCGCTGACCTCTTGCGAGATCGGTGCCGAACCGGCCGCCGCGGCGGACGCGGCCTGACCCTCCGGGGAACCGACGTAGGTCATGAACGCCTTGACGAGGTCGACCGTCTCCTGGCTGTCGTACTGGAGACAGACGATGTGGTAACTCACGAGGGCGATCGGGTAGACCGTCGGATCGTCCGGGGTGCGGTTGACCTCGATGGCGAAGTCGAACTCGTTGCGCCCCTCGAGGCGGGTCGACGCATCGACGATGCGACCGGCGGCCTCCTTGCTGTACGGGACGAACTCGTCACCGACGCCGACCGCAGCAGCCGGCAGGTCACCGATCTGGGAGGCGTCGGCATAGCCGATCGAGCCTTCACCGGCGCCGACGGCCTGGACGACACCGGTCGTTCCCTGGCCGCCCTCACCGCCGCCCGGGCCATCGTCGTCCCACAGCTCGATCGCACCGAACGTCCATGCCTCTGGTGCAGCCTGGCTCATGTAGTCGGTGAAGTTCTCGGTGGTGCCGGACTCGTCGGAGCGGTGGACCGGGTTGATCGCCAGGTCGGGAAGCTCGACGTCGGGGTTGATCTCGACGATCGCCGGGTCGTTCCAATTTGTGATCGTGTTGGCGAAGATCCCGCCGATCACGTCGGGTGTCAGGTTGAGGCTGTCGACACCCGAGAGGTTGTACGGGATCGCGATCGGCGAGACGTAGTGCGGGAGGTTGATCGCTCCGCCGTCACCGGCGCAGCGCTCCTTCGACGCTTCGAACTCGTCGTCCTTGAGGAAGGCGTCGGAACCGGCGAAGTCCGAGCCACCGGAGAGGAACTGCTCGCGACCGCCGCCGGACCCGATCGGGTCGTACTCGATGGTGGCGTCCGGATTCAATTCCTGGAACCCGACCTGCCAGCCCTGCATGCCTGCGGCCTGCGACGAGGCACCGGCGCCGACGAGCGTGCCGGAGACGGCGGCGGGGGTCTCGGTGGCCGCGTCGTCCATCGCCTCGGTCGTGTCCGTGGCTGCGTCGTCCATCGCCTCGGTCGTCTCGGTGGCGTCGTCGGCGGCCGCGGTGGTCTCGGTGGATCCGCCGTCGTCGCTTCCGCATGCTGCGGCGACGAGTGAGAGGGCGAGCGCCCCGACGAAAATGCGACGTTTGCTGTTCACGCTGTCGTACTCCAGGTGTGTGAGTTGAGTTGGGGGTGATCGACCGCTGTCGGACGGCTGGTCCGGCCACGGCGATGAGCACGGTAGGGCTCGAAGGTGAATGGGACGGCTCGATCGGTGAACGGACCGTGAACGGGTGGTGACGCTTGGGCGAACACCTTGCCGTGATCCTCGTCTCCACAGTGGGCGACGCCGATGAGGCTTCGCCCGTGCAGCTGATCAGCCCGTCGAACGGTTGGCCGTGGACGCCGTCTGGCGCTCGACGGTCCAGTGATACATCCGCTCCTGCGGATGCGGCGCGAACACGTCGGTCGGTCCGATCCGCGCCCACGAATCGTCGGGCTGCATCTCCCACGCCACCACATCGTCGGCCAGCGCGAACTCGAGCGCCTGGTCGAGCCACTCGGTGTGACGCGGGTGCTCGATCGGCACCATCACCTCGACGCGGCGATTGAGGTTCCGCGGCATCAGGTCGGCCGAACCGATGAGATGGACCGCATCGCTGCGGGCCCCCTCGACGCGCTCACCGTCGATGACGTTGCCATGGGCGAAGCGGTAGATCCGACTGTGTTCGAGGTACCTGCCGAGCACACAGCGCACGCGGATGTTGTCCGACAGCCCAGGGACGCCGGCGCGCAGGCAGCAGATTCCGCGAACGACGAGATCGATGCGCGTGCCCGTGGCGCTGGCCGCGTACAACGCCTCGACCATCTCCTGATCGGCGATCGAGTTGCACTTGAGGGTGATGTGACCCTCGGCGCCGAACGACGACTCGTGCTCGATCAGGTCGAGCAACTGCGGACGCAGGTCGCGCGGCGCGACGAGCAGTGTCGTGTAGTCCACGGCACGGCTGTAGCCGGTGAGGTGGTTGAAGAGCTCGAGCGCGTCGTCGCCGATGGCGTCGTCGCATGTCAGCAATCCGAGATCCTCGTAGATCTTCGCGGTCTTCGCGTTGTAGTTGCCGGTCCCGATGTGGCAGTACCGACGGAGTCCGTCGCCGTCGTCACGCACGACGAGCACCACCTTGGAGTGCGTCTTGAGGCCCACCATGCCGTAGACAACGTGGACGCCGGCCCGCTCCAACTGCTTTGCCCACTGGACGTTGGTCGCCTCGTCGAATCGCGCCTTCAGTTCGACGAGTACGGCGACCTGCGTGCCCCGCTCCGCAGCACGGATCAGGCTGCGGATGATCGCACTGTCGCCGCCCGCACGGTACAGCGTCATCTTGATCGACTTGACCTTCGGGTCGTCGGCTGCCTGTGCGATGAACGCTTCGACGCTCGACGAGAAACTCTCGTAGGGATGGTGCAGCAGCATCGAGCGGTGGCGCATCACGTCGAAGATCGGGCGATCGGCGTCCTCGACCGCAACGAGACGGCCCGAGGTGACGGCCGGCCACGGCTCGTCCTTGAGATCGGGGCGCTCGATCGCCATCAACTCCCACAGGCAGCTCAGGTCGAGCAGTGTCCGATGGAAGGTGACGTCGTCGTGGGTGAGTTCCAGTTCGCGGACGAGGAGGTCGAGCAATTCCTGTCCGACGTCGTGAGCCACTTCGAGACGCACTGCCTTGTTGAACCTCCGCCGTCGCAACTCGGTCTCGACCGCTTCGAGCAGGTCGTCGGCCTCGTCCTCCTCGACGTTGATGTCGGCGTTGCGACTCACCCGGAACGGCGCCCACTCCTCGACGATCATGCCGACGAAGAGGGTGTCGAGCTTGGCAGCGATCAGCTCCTCGACGGGCAGGAATCGACCGACCGCGACTTCGACGAGCCGCGGGAAGACGTTGGGCACCTTGAGGCGTGCGAATCGACGATCGCCCGTATCGGGATCGGCGACGTTGACGGCGAGCGACAGCGCAAGGTCGGAGATGTAGGGGAACGGGTGGCCGGGATCGACGGCGAGCGGCGTGAGGACCGGGTAGACCCGCTCCTCGTACCACTGGTCGAGCGCGACGACCTCCTCGTCGGTGAGGTCGGTGTAGTTGATGATCGCCACGCCGGCCTCCGCGAGTGCGGGCACCAGTTGATCGGCGAACGCCGTGTCGAGACGCTCGACGAAGTCGGGCACCCGGGCGAGGATCTCCTCGACCTGCTGCGCGGGCGTGCGACCGTCAGGAGTCGGCCGGTCGAACCCGGCGGCGATCTGATCCCTGAGGGCGCCGACGCGAACCTGGAAGAACTCGTCGAGGTTGGTCGACACGATCGCGCAGAACTTCGCCCGCTCGAGCAGCGGGATGCCGGGTTCGGAGGCCAGCTCGAGAACGCGATCGTTGAACGCCAACCAACTGAGCTCGCGGTTGAGGAACCGCTGATCGAAATCACGTCGCGGCGACCCGTCTCCACTCGGAAGCGGGAGTTCGATCGGCAGCGCGGTGTCGGTGCGGGAATCGAGTGGGCCTGGCCAGGACTGCGGCTCGTTCACGACCTCGCCGCTCCCTTCACTCGCCGCTCGGGGTCTCGCCGCTCGGGGTCTCGGTCGGCTCCGCCACCGGCTCGTCGACCACCTTGTCGGGCGCGGAGGGCTGCTGCATGACGACACCGAGATCCCATTCGATCGAGATCATCTCGCGCTCGGCATCACGCACGATCCGCTCCCGGTTGCGGCGGAATTGCGGATCCTCCCGGGGCAGCAACACGAGCCGGGCGAGCACGCGCGCACGGAATTCGTCGAGGGTCTGGCGGTCGCCCCAGTCCCCGTAGACCTCCCAGTGAGGCGAGACCGGTCCGAGATACACGATGCGCGCATGCGCTTTCGGACCGGTGGATTCCGCGAGGTCTGACATGGCGCGCACTCTATCGAGTCGGGCCGCCGAGCGGAGATGCTTGCCCTTACATTACGAACGTGTTACGGTTATGCCTCGTTGTTGCGACGGGCGGTCCCCTGCCGGGCCGACGAAACGAATGAGAAACTGGGAACCGCAGAGGCTCCCGGAACGTCAATATGGAGACCGACCCGTTCGATTCCCCACCACCCGAACCCCCCACGACCCGGACGCACCCTTCTCCACAAAGGAACCCCCTCCCATGATCAAGCGCACCAAGCGAGACCAACGACGACACAGCGGCGGGCTCAGCGCCGAAGCGATCGCCGAGTTGAACGGCCGCCCCGCCGAACTCACCGTCGCACCCCCGGATCCCGACTCCGAAACAGCCTGGATGGCCGACGGCAACTGCCGCCTCCATCCTCCCGCGACGTTCTTCCCGAGCGACGGTGTCGGCGTCGACAAGGCGCGCAAGATCTGCCGCGACTGCCCGGTCGTGGGCCGCTGTCTCGAGTACGCCCTCGAGGAGCGGATCGACCACGGCGTCTGGGGCGGATGCTCCGAACGCGAGCGGCGGCGCATCCTCAAGTCGCGCCGCGAGGAAGCAACGACGACCGCCGTCACCGTCTGACGCGATTTTCCGCGTCCCGGCACCGGCAAATCGTCAGGCGGGGAGGCGGTAGACGCGTCGCGCGGTACCGGCGAACATCGCATTCTGTTCGGCGGCGCTGTACGGCGCCGCCAACTTCTGCATCGCGTTCCAGTACACGGTGTACGAGAGGGACAACCGGTCGACCGGGAAGTTGCTCTCGAACATGCACCGCTCGGGACCGAAACACTCGATGGTGTGCTCGTACCATCGTCGCTGCGCAGCAAGCAGTTCGTCCGACGTCGGCGGGACCTCGGCGACGTGGAACCCGAAGCCGTTGTCGGGCATCGCGAGCCCACCCAATTTCGCCACCGTGTTCTCACATCGGGCGATCTCGGCGATGTCGATCTTCCACTGTTCGAAGATCTCGTCGTGACGGCCGGCGAATCGTCCGACGCCCACGGGAGTGCCGAAGTGGTCGAGCACGAATGTCGTGTCCGGCACGGCCCGGGCGAGCGCGGCGAACTCGACGTTCTGATGGTGGAACAGCCAGCAGTCGTACGTCAGACCGCGCTCGCCGAGCCGGAGTAGACCGCGTCGAAACGCCGGACTCTCGAACTTTCCTTCGCCGTATCTCCCGGGAATCAGGTGCGCCTCGGGCTCGAGCGCGTGCGCCAGAGAATCTCGGATCCCTCGGAACCGCCCACCCGACGCAGCGTCGTGGGCGTCGAGGATGTCGTCGAGTTCGGGGTGTGACAGATCGGCGTGAGCGACGATCCCGTCGATCGGAGCGGCGTCCGGATGGCGGGTGACGAGATCGTCAGCAGCGCGGGCGACGAACTCGGTCTCGCCGACCGGCTTCAGGTGATCCGGACCGTCCGGCCGATAGCCCGCTCCACACTCGATGAAAACGGTCTGGACGATGTTGTGCCCCGAGGCCGTGTCGGCGACGAGATCGTCCACGCCATAGGGCAGCGAGCCGCCGGGTGGCCAGAGATGATGGTGCGGATCGACGATCTCACGGTTGGAGTCGAGCGGTGTCTCGTCGACCTGGTCGAGCCATTCCTGTGTACCGGGTTCCATGGAGCGACGGTACACATCGGCGCGGCTGTGGCTCGGACGCAGGCATGCCCCGGCCGAGGCCGGGGCACGTGATGGGTTCGATCGGTTGGTGGCCGGACGGCCGGGCTTCAGGACTCCGCGGCCTTCTCGCTGTCTTTCGACTCCTCGGCGTTGGCCTCGGCGAGACTGTCCTTGAATTCCTTCTGGGCCTTCCCGAGGTTTCGGGCAAGTTTGGGAACCTGCGAGCTGCCGAACAGAAGCAGGACCACGATCAGAACGACGATGACTTCGTTTCCTCCGAGCATCTGCTCAGGGTATCGCAGTTCCCCGACGGCTCGTCATCAAGCGACGACATGCGTGCCGATTCGGTTCAGGCCCCGATCGTGCTCCGTGCGACCTGAGCGCGCTGGCGGCGGATGCGGCGGCGCTCGCGCTCGGACAGCCCGCCCCAGATCCCGAACTTCTCGCCGTTCTGCAGTGCGAACTCGAGACAGTCGTGTCGCACCTCACAACCCCGGCACACTTCCTTTGCCTCGCGCGTCGACGCCCCACGCTCGGGGAAGAAGAGATCCGGATCGACCCCGAGGCAGTTGGCGCGATCGTGCCAGTCCACCTCGGGTTCGACCGGCGTCGCGCTGATCGTGATGCTCGATGTGGTGATGAATTGCATGTGACGGACCTCCTGCCAGGGCGCCGGGTCCAGCGGCGAGATGCGAGTGATGAATGCGATCTTCTTGATGCGGCCGGATCGCCCTCGAGCCCCGAGATCCCCGTTTCGGGCGAATGCTTGACGTGACGGTTCCGGCGTTGTAACTACAGGACTGTCATTCTGCCAGAGACAATGCATGATTCGCAAGTGCGCAAGCGGAGAATTCGCGCGAACCGCGCGATTCTGTTCACGGAACGCGCGGTTCGATTTGCCGGGTCCGGGACCGGGCAAATCGCGGGTCAGCCGGCGCGGCGGCCGGCGCGGGCCTGTTGGCGCTTGCCGTCGAGGAAGTCGACGAGCACGTAGTCACCGAGATTCTCGGGAGTCGTGAAGAACGCCCGCCCCTGGTTGATCTGGGTCATCCGTTCGATGAACGCACGCAGGGAGCCGTCGGCACCGAGACCGAAGGTGTTGATCCGGATGCCACTCTTGGTGCAACGCACCACTTCTCGCAGGGTGGCCTCGACCGTCTCGCGAGCCGGCGGGTAGTTGAAGAACGGGTACCCGTCGGGCGTGATGTGCGCCGTCGGTTCGCCGTCGGTGATCATGATGATCTGCTTGTTCCCCGACTCCTTGGCCAGCAACTGCCGCGCCAACGTGAAGCCGTGATGCATGTTCGTGCCGTACACGAAGTCCCACGACACCTCCGGCAACTGGTCGGCGGTGAGAATCCGCGCGGTCTCGGAGAACCCGACGATGCCGAGGTAGTCGCGCGGAAACTGTGTCGAGATCAGGTGATGCAGCGCCATCGCGACCTTCTTCGCCGGCAGGAAGTTGTCACGCATCGGCATCGACAGCGACAGATCGAGCATCAGCACCGTCGACGAACGCGTCAGGTGCTCGGTGCGTTCGATCTCGAAGTCCTCGGGTGCCAGCCGAACGGGAGAACTCGGCTCGCCGTCGCCCGCCTGTCGACGCACTGCGTTGCGGATGGTGCGGTTCAGGTCGAGCTGGAACGGATCGCCGTACTCGTATGGCTTGCTGTCGTAGGTCCGTTCGTGACCGACGCCGTGGTGGCTCATCTCGTGTTGGCCGGCCATCTCCTTGGACAGCTTCGAGAAGAGTTCGCGGAGCGCATTGGCGCCGATCTTCCTGAGGCCCTTCGGGGTCAGCTCGAGCTTGCCCTCCTTCTGCTGGACGAGGCCCGCCTGTTCGAGCTGCTTCGTCAGCTCGGCGAGGCGTTCGAGTGACTTCGCCGCGTCATCGCCCATCAGGTTGCGGACCTTGTCCATGTCGGCTTCGGCCAACGCACTCGGGCTCGACGCATTGCGCAGCAGGTTCTCCAGCTGGTCGATGTCGCCCAGTTCCTGCATCGCCTGCATCGCCTGAGCGAACCCCATCGGATCCTGGCCCTCGAAGTCGTAGCTGCGGTCCCACTGCATCTGGGGGAACATCTGCTGCAGGTTGCCCGACAACTGCTGCATCTGCCATTGCAGGTCCATGTCGTTCATCAGCTGGTCGCTGAGCTCCTGCAGCTGCGCCCGTTGTTCGGGCGTCATCGAATTCATCATGGCCTGCATCGCAGCCATCCGCTGCGCCATCTGTTCGAGGAGTTCCTCCACGTTCTGGGGGTTCTCGGGGAAGAAGTCGCCGAACTCCTCCATGAATGCCGCGAAGTCGTCGGTGGTGTCCTCGCCCCGCTGATGCTTCTCCAGCATCTCGTTCAGTGCCGCCATCATGTCCTTCATGCGGGCCATGTCCTCGGGGGTCATGTTCTGCATCGCACCCGACATCTGATCGACCATCTGCTGCATCAGCTGCTCTTTGAGCTTCTCCATGAGCTGCTCGAACCGCTGCTTCGCTTCGGCGGACTCGAAGTTGTACGAATCGAGCTCGCGCACCCTGCCCGCGAGGTCGTCGGGCATCAGGTCGAGGCGCATGTTGCGATCCTGTGCCGCAGCCTCGGCGTTCTGCGCGCGCCGTTCGTCGCCCGAGTTCTGCGCGTCACGCAGGGCGTTCTCGATGGCGTGGCGCTCTTCGTCGATGATGTCGTTGATCTCGTCGTTGATCTCGTCGTAGACGCCGCCGAGGTCGCTGTTCGCGAGACGCTCCTGCCGTTCGCGGCGGAGCTGCTCGAGCAGCTCGCGCAGTCCCTGCAGATGGTTGCCGTCGCGGTCCTGCATCCCCTCCTGCATCATCCGCCGCAGCGCCGCATTGACGTCACCGTGGTAGAGCAACTCGTCGGTCAGCTCGTCGAACGCCGCGTCGGCGTCGAACTCGAATCCCGTCTGTGTGCCATCCCAAGCCGAGTAGGTGAACCGGGCGCTCATGGATCGAACCTACATCAGGGCGCCGAGGTCCGCCCCAGCGCGAACGAACTCTGCGTGAACAACATGTCACTCAAGCCGGAGTGGACTCCGACCGAATAACATCGATGAGATGCGAGTCCCCCGAACCTTCGTGTTCGTGGACCTCTCCGGGTTCACGAACTACACGGCGGCCTTCGGCGACGACGCGGCCGGACGCATCCTGAGCGCGTTCCGCACGATCGTGCGAACGGTCGCATCGGAGCGCGGGGTGCGCGTTGCGAAATGGCTCGGCGACGGCTGCATGTGCGTCGCCGTCGAACAGGAGGACGCCATCGCGTTCGTCCTCGACCTGGAACAGCGCGCGACGGAGGTGTGCAATCCCCTCACTGTCCGCGCCGGCCTGGCAACCGGTCATGCGCTGCTCTTCGAGGGCGACGACTACATCGGATCCGCCGTCAACATGGCAGCCCGACTGTGTGACCGGGCACGCAACGTCGAAGTGCTGATGCCGGCGATGCAGATCGAACGACTCCCCGAGGGTGTCAGGGCCGAGCCGTTCGGTGAAGTCGAGTTGCGCGGTTTCCCGGGGCCGATCAGCGTGGTGGAGCTCTGTGGCGTGCCCGAGCCGGTCAATTCCGACACGGGCGAACTCTGGACCCGCACTCCGTTCATCTGACCGACCCTCACTCCGTCCTTCTGACCCGTGACGGTGGCTCGAGCAACGTTGCAGACGTGGTACTCGTTCAGATGTCCGCGTGGTGTTCGACCGTCGGGAGGTCCGCCGCGACCCAGGCTTTGAGGCCGCCGTCCATGTTCGCGACATTCCGGAAGCCCATGTTCTTGAGAGCCAGCGTGGCGAGCGCGGCGCGCGCGCCCGAGGCGCAGTAGACGATCACTCGACGATTGGGATTCAACTCGGGGTTGTGACGGGGGCTGGCCGGATCGGCGACGAACTCCAGCAGACCGCGTGGCACCTGGAGCGCTCCTCGGATGTGACGCTCCCATTCAACCGGCTCGCGGACGTCGATGATGATCGCTCCACCCGCCTCCAGTTCGTTCGACACGGCGTCGGGAGACACGAGCTCGATCTGCGCTCGTGCCTCCCCGATCATCTCGGCAACAGACTTGACCATCGCTGGCTGTTCCTTCCTGCTCATGGGGACGTCGGGTCAGCCGAGACGGGCGCCGGGCACGCCGAGCTCGGTCGGCTCGGGGAGCTTCGACGTGGACTGACGAGTCCACTCCTCTTCGAGGAGCTCGCGGGCGGCCTGCTCGAGGAACTCCGGTGCTGCCCACTCGTTCACGTCGAAGTCGTTGTGGATGTAGCCGTTCTTCAGCATGAACTCCTTGCCGATGTCGATCGACACCAGGTTCTTCGGCGACAGGTTGGGCACCATGTCGACGTGCTTGATCCCCTGATAGGTGTCCTCGACGTCGCGGTAGAACGTCTGGCGGTTGAGGATCTCCGCGGCTGCGTGTTTGTTGGCGTTGGCCCAGCGGCCGACCTTGATCATCGCCTTCATGTACGCGACGACCAGCTCGGGATGCTCATCGGCCATGACGTCGGTACACGTGATCACCGCGGGACAGTTGGCCATCTGCAGCGTCCAGTCCGGGTAGCGGGACAGATCCTCGATCGCCTTGAACTTGCCGGTGTCCTCCTGGAGGTGCTGGAACACCTTGCTCTGCGTGTAGATCGCGTCGACCACCCCCTGCTCCAGTCCGGTCTCGAGCGGCCGGAACGCGAGGTCGTGCTTGTGGTCCCGTCGCAGCCAGAGTTCGGAGGGGTTGTTCATCTCGACCTGGAGCATCTCCGGTTTGTCGTACCAGTCGTCCGGGTACGGGAACTCGACGATCTCGACATCATCCATCGTCATGGCGTTGATCCGCAGCATCAGCTCGATTCCTGCGTGCTCCTGGATGCGCCACCAGTCGTTCTTGATGGTGTTGAGGCTCTTCGTGAGGCCGATCCTCCTGCCGCGCAACTCCTCCATCCGGAAGATGTCGTCGCGGGCGCGCACCAACAGGGCGCCACCCTCGTAGACCTGGGTGGCGCCGAGCAGTCGGGTCCGGCGGATGTCGGCATTGACGTGGATCGGCGGATACAGCCCGCCGAAACGCACGAGGTTGTCGAGGTTGTGCACGTAGTGCGGATACCAGTTGTTCTCCGGCGACGAGCGGAAGTAGGCGTACTCGACACCGAGCTTCTTGAACTCCTCGCGGCACCACCCGAGCTCCTGGTCGACGTTGTTGGCCGACACCATCGGACAGTTCGTGAACCACACCTCGTTCCAGTCCAGCGGGACGGCGGCGGCAACCCTCTCCGACTTCGTCATCTGGCTTCCTCCCTTGCATCGAACTCGACTCACACACTTGTGGAGGCGAATGTGAACGTTTGTTCACATCATGTTCTGATGCGGAGGCCGGCAGTAGTGCCGAAGGTCCCGGTCGCCGCCGATTGCTCAGCCTCGACGCGGGCGGGGGTCGGGCGGCGACGGCCACGGTGTCGCTCCGAGCCGACGTCCGGAATGCACCAACTCCTCCCGAAGCGTCGCCAACGGGATCTCCTCGAGTTCGCCCGCCGCGACCAGGTAGTCCTCGAGGACCCGCCAGCCGATCGCGGTCGCCACGATCTGCGCCGCTCGAATTCGTGCGGCGACCGGCTCCAACCCATAGGCCTCGGCGATGGTGTTCGCCATCGCCGCGACCGGGTTGAACCCCGGGCGGCCCGACAGCTCACGACCATTGATCACGAGCGAAGTCGCGACCCGCGACCACTTTCCCATCACCGTATCCAAGCCATGCCCCTGGCCTTCCAAGGGATTTTCGGCCACGCTCCGGGCGAGCTGTGCCGACAGGTCATCGAAGACGGCCAGCTCGAGTTGTTCCCGATTACCGACGTACCGGCCGATGAGGGCCAGATGCGTGTTCGCCGCGGCGGCGACATCGCGCAACGAGACCCGCCCGACACCGCGTTGCGCGAACAGTGCAGCGGCGGCGTCGAGCACCGCGCGACGCACCTCGTCAGCCCCCACCGGCGCCCCAGCCGGGCGCCGAGGCCCTGGTCGACGCGCGTTCACCGATTCAGAATCAACCATGCTGTCGACACGCTCACTCGATTCTCCCTCACAGCAGTATCACCCGTCCACGAAGAACGATCCGCTCGGGAACCGACGCCACGATTCTTCGACGCACGCCCGGAAGCATTCAGAGGGTCTTGGGGTAGTAGCCGCCGAGATCGGTCGCGAGAACGTCGGAGGTGAAGTCGGACGCGAACGGCCAGTCACCTTCCTCCCCCTTGAGCGGCGCCTGCACGAACTGGCCGTACTTGCCGCCCACTCGCTCCCGGCCGAGCAGCGACCAGGCCTGGCGCTTGTAGGTCCAGTTGTCCGGCTGGAGCCGATGGCACTCGTTGAACTGGGCGATTGCCGCCTCGCGATCGCCGTCACGCCACAGCTGGTTTGCCAGCTCGAAACGCGCGGCGCCGGCCGACACGTCGAACGACCGTGGCTGCGACCTGGCCACGACCTCGTCGGGAGCCATTGCGTACGGACTCGCAGCGCCGTTTCGGACCCAATCACGCACCGCGTCGGCGTAGCCGACCCGTGCCTGCCCGGACCCCAGCACGTCCCACTGGCCCGGGCCACCTTCTGGTGGTGGCGGCGCCGTCGGTGCCGAGCCGAGTTCCGGAATCGCTTCCATCATGTCGTCGGGAAGCGCCATCCGGTCGTCCGGCCAACCGGGTTCGGGCGGGCGAACGATCATGCCCGCCTCGTCCACCCAGATCACGTTCGGAATGTTGACGACACCGAACAGTGCGCCCATCCGATGCGTCGGATCGAGCAGCGACGGATGTTCGGGCGCTGCGGCCTCGATCAGGTCGCGCGACGCATCCGGGCCGCTCAGCTCGAGCGAGACCGTCACGATCTCGAGTCCGTGGTCGTGCAGTTCGTTGCGCAGCGCCTGCCACCCGGGCAGGTCGAACGAGCAGCCTCAATACGGTGCCCACGACACGATGACGACCTTCTGCCCGCGCAACGAGGACAGTCGGAACTCGTTGCCGTCGAGATCCTCGAGCACCAGTTCGGGTGCCTCTGCCGTGGCGAGCGCACGACCACCGAGCGACTCGGGTCCGATCACCCACCGGCCGTTCGCCTCATCGGCCACCACCGCCATGCCGAGACGCGCCGCCGTGTCCGCGAGGTCGAACCCTCCGGCGCGGAGCGGGACACACACCTCGCCCCGGCAAGCACCTTGCGGTCGGATCTCCCAACCGGTGGCTGCGGCGAACTCGTCGGCGGTCAGGTCGAGCGTGTCGACGATCATCAGACGCGCCCCCGGTAGGTGGCGGACGGCCCCGAGGAGTCCTTGTTGAGCCGCTTGCTGAGGTGGAGCCCTTCGAGGACGAATTCGACGGCGGAAGCAATGGCGCCCGGCGACTCGTCACCGCCGGTCAGGGCCAGTACCGGTCCGCGCAGTGCGTCGACCTCGTCGACGAGAGCGGCGAGTTCCACGCTGGTGATGTCCTCGCCGGTGTGCGCGACGGCGCCTGCCTCGAACGCGTCGACGACCGCTCGCGTCTGTGCCGGGTCGATCGCGTCCTTGAAGACGGTGAGCACCGCTCCCTTGATGAGGGTGTCGAGGATCAGCCCGTCGCGACCCTCCTCGAGCGACTCGATCTCGATCTTGCCCTGCGACGATGCCGGCAACGCGCTGAGATCGTCGACTCGGGCGACCACGTTGAACTCGCCGGCCTTGAGTCCGCGGCGCAGGGCATTCGCCGACAGCGCCTCGTAGTTGCTCACACTGAGGCGCACGCTGACGCCGCTTCGTTGGTTCACCTGGTGGCTCGCTCGCGCCAGGTGACTGAACGTCGCGACCACATCGCCCAGATAGTCGGGCACCGACACCGTCACGTCACCGTCGGGAGTCGAGATGTCGAGCGGCGCCGCCTCCTGCTTCATGATCGCCACCTCGGTCGCCACGTCGAGGGGGTAGTGCGTACGGATCTGGGACCCGAAGCGGTCTTTCAGCGGCGTGATCATGCGCCCACGGTTCGTGTAGTCCTCCGGGTTCGCCGATGCCATCAGCAAGACGTCGAGCGGCAGTCGGATCTTGTAGCCGCGAATCTGGACATCGCGTTCCTCGAGCACGTTGAGAAGACCCACCTGAATGCGCTCCGCGAGGTCCGGCAGCTCGTTCATCGCGAAGATGCCGCGATTGGTGCGTGGTACGAGCCCGTAGTGGAGCGTGAGCTCGTCGGACAGGTACCGGCCCTCGGCGACCTTGATCGGGTCCACCTCGCCGATCAGGTCGGCGATCGACGTGTCGGGAGTGGCGAGCTTCTCGCCGTAGCGACGGTCGCGATGCACCCACTCGATCGGGGTGTCGTCGCCGAGCTCGCGCACGAGGTCGACGGCGTGGCGTGACACGGGATGGTACGGGTCGTCGTTGATCTCGCTCCCGGCGACGATCGGCATCCACTCGTCGAGCAGCCCGGTGAGCGATCGGATCATGCGGGTCTTCGCCTGACCGCGCTCACCGAGGAACACCACGTCATGACCGGCGAGCAGTGCGTTCTCCAACTGCGGCATGACCGTGTCCTCGTACCCGGACACACCCTCGAAGAGCGGTTCGCCCGATGCGACCTTGTGAATCGCGTGCTCGCGGATCTCCTGCTTGATCGGCCGGGACACCCACCCGGACGCGCGGAGTTCTCCGATGGTCGAGGGCCGGTCGTGTGGCGTGTCGTGGGAGCGGTCGTCTGCCATGGGGCGAACCTACAGCACGTCCTCACGGCACTCTCATCGGAGCCGTCATCGCAATTCGTGCCGGGTCCCGTCCCGTCGGTACCGGTGCGCGAGCCCGGATCGTTACGCTCGCACGGATGGAGCTGGGAGGTCGATGGGTCGCAACCGCCGCGACCGACGACGTGCGCCGATTCGGCATCGGCCTCGACTGCGACGACAGCACGTGGGACGAGATCGTGGTTCCGGGCCATTGGCAACACGATCCGAGCTTCGCGACGGACGACGGCCCGCTGATGTACCGCAACCGGTTCACGGCACCGCCACCGGCCGAGGGGCAGCGGCGCTGGATCACCTTCGACGGCATCTTCTACCAGGGCGACGCCTGGCTCGACGGCGCGTACCTCGGCGACCCGGAGGGGTACTTCTTCCCGCACACGTTCGACATCACGCAACTCGCCCGCATCGGCGACGAGCACGTGCTCGCCGTCGAGATCGCGTGCGCGCCACAATCCGATGTCCGCACCAACATCACCGGCATCCTGCAGGGCTGGGACGGCCTCCCCAGCGGATGGAATCCCGGCGGGATCTGGCGCCCGGTGCGGATGTTCGACACCGGCCCCGTTCGGATCGACCGCCTCCGCGTGCTGTGCCGCGACGCCGACGAGCGACGGGCACACGTCGTGCTGACCGCAGCCTTCGACAGCGACGCACATCACGACGTCGTCGTGGTGACGCGGCGCGACGGCGACATCGTCGACGAGCAGCGGTCGGTGGTGGCACAGGGCCGCAACGAATTGGAGTGGTCGATCGACATCCGCGACCCGGCGCTCTGGTGGCCGTTCGAACTGGGCGAACAACCCTTGACGACGTTCAGCGTCGAGGTCTTCGTCGACGGCACCGTCAGCGACAGCCGACGTCGACGAACCGGGCTCCGGCAGGTCTTCTGGAACGACTGGGTGTTCTCGGTCAACGGCGAGCGACTGTTCCTCCGGGGCACGAACCTGATGCCGATCACCGTCGGGCTGGGCGACACCGACGACAAGGCGATCGAACTCGACCTCCAGCACGTGCTCGAACTCGGGCTCAACGCGGTCCGCGTGCACGGACACATCAGCCGGCGACGTCTCTACGACCGCGCCGACGAGCTCGGGCTGTTGATCCTGCAGGACTTCCCGCTCGAACGCACCCACGCCCGCAGCGTGCGCAACCGCGCCGTCGCCCACGCGGAGATGGCCGTCGAGCAGCTGGGGCATCATCCGTCGATCGCACTCTGGACGGCACACAACGAGCCCGCCGCCACCTCGATCGTGCCGGCGACCGACTGGCGTGCCCGACTCCGCGACGTCGCGGCGCAGCAGCTGCCGAGCTGGAACAAGACCGTGCTCGACCGCTGGGTGAAACGGGCATTCGAGCGCAACGATCCGAGCCGCACGACGATCGCGCATTCGGGGGTGCTGCCCCACCTCCCACAGCTCGACGGCACGGACTCCCATCTCTGGTACGGCTGGCGGCAGGGCGAGGCCCGGGACCTCGAGCGCCTGGCCCGACGGATGCCACGGTCGGTGCGGTTCGTCAGCGAGTTCGGGACCGACAGCGTCCCCACCACGGCGCCGTTCTTCGACGAGCAACTGGCTCGGCAGCGCTGGCCCGACCTCGATTGGCAGATGCTCGCCGAGCAGTACGGCTATCAGCGTGAGCTCATCGAGAGTCAGTTCTCCCCGGCCGACTTCGCCACCTTCGACGACTGGAGGGACACGCTGCAGCTCTACCAGTCCTACGTGCTGCGCGTGCAGATCGAGACCCTGCGTCGATTGAAGTACCGCCCGACCGGCGGGTTCTGCTTCTCGAGCCTGGCCGACCCGGCACCGAACGTGTCAGCGAGCGTGCTCGATCACGAGCGGGTTCCGAAGGACGCCTACGCGACGGTGCGCGCGGCCTGCGCACCCGTGATCGTCGTCGCCGACCTTCCGCCGGACTGGGTCAATCCCGGCGACACCCTGCGCCTCGATCTGCACGTCGTGAGCGACCGCCGAACGCCGATCGACAGCGCCCGCGTCGACGCGACCGCACGGTGGGCGGGGGGCACGCGGTCGTGGGCGTTCGGCGGGCCCGTCGCCGCGGACGACGTCGCCAAGGTCGGCGTCGTCCAGATGACGGTCCCCGACACACTCGGGGAGCTCTCGTTCGAACTCGCCGCATTCGAGTCGGACGGCACGACGCTCGCCCACAACCGCTACACGACCGCGGTCGTGCTTCCGCCCGACTGACAGGACACGGCGCGGGGATTCAACGACGCGCGAGCGATGCGCGGTTCTTGATCTTCGACTTCCGATAATCGGTGTTCATCACGGCGATCGCATCGATCGAGATCTCCTTCGGACACGCCGAGCTGCACTCGCCGTGGTTCGTGCACGAACCGAAGTACTCCTCCATCGTGTCGACCATCGCCTCGGCCCGCTTGTAGCGCTCGGCCTGGCCCTGCGGCAGCAGGTTGAGATGGGTGAGCTTCGCCGCGGTGAACAGCGACGCGGCACCGTTCGGGCACGCCGCCACGCAGGCACCGCAGCCGATGCAGGCCGCGTTGTCCATCGCCGCGTCGGAGACCGGCTTCGGGATCGGGATCAGGTTGGCATCGGGGGCGCCGCCCGTCGGCGCGGTGATGAACCCGCCGGACTCGACGATGCGATCGAACGGCGACCGGTCGACCATCAGGTCCTTGATGATCGGGAAGGCCGTCGCCCGCCACGGCTCGATGACGATCTCGGCGCCCGAATCGAACGTCCGCATGTGGAGCTGACAGGTCGCCGTCCCCTTCTCCGGGCCGTGCGCCTGACCGTCGATCATCAGCGAGCACGTGCCGCAGATGCCTTCGCGACAATCGTGGTCGAACACGATCGCCTCCCTGCCCTCCTCGATGAGACGTTCGTTCAAGATGTCGAGCATCTCGAGGAACGACGCTTCGTCGCTGATCTGCGGAATCTGGTGGGTCTCGAAACGGCCCTGGCCGTCGGGCCCGTTCTGGCGCCAGATCTTGAGGGTGATGTTGGTGAGGGTCTGACTCATCGGTCTCTCTGCTTCTCGATCTCGGGGCGGGTCACTTGTAGCTGCGGGTCGCGAACTTCACGACCTCGTACTCGAGGGGCTCGCGGTTCTCGATCGGGTCCTGCGGATCGCCGCTCCACTCCCAGGCGGTGACGTGGGCGAACTCCTCGTCGTTGCGCAGCGCCTCGCCGTCCTCGGTCTGGTACTCCTCGCGGAAGTGCCCACCGCAGCTCTCCTCACGCACGAGTGCGTCCTTGCACATCAGCATGCCGAGCTCGAAGAAGTCGTCGACGCGCGCCGCCTTCTCCAGGGTCTGATTGAGGCTGTGGCCGTCACCGGTGACCCGGAGGTCCTTCTTGAACTCCTCGTGCAGGGCCGGAATCTCGGCGAGCGCCTTCTCGAGGCCGACCTGGTCGCGGCTCATCCCGCAGTAGTCCCAGATGATCTTGCCGAGTTCGCGATGGAAGTGATCGGGGCCTTTCGTGCCACCGATGTCGAGATAGCCCTGGTAGCGGTCGCGCGCCTCCTGTTCGGCGACGCCGAACGCCTCGTGGGTCTCGTCGGGAACCGGCTTGTTGAGCAGCCCCGACAGATAGGGCGCGATCGTGTACGGCAGCACGAAGTAACCGTCGGAGAGCCCCTGCATCAAGGCGGAGGCGCCGAGCCGGTTGGCGCCGTGATCGGAGAAGTTGGCTTCGCCCGCGCAGAAGAGCCCGGGGATCGTGGTCTGCAGTTCGTAGTCGACCCAGAGCCCACCCATCGTGTAGTGGCTGGCGGGATAGATGCGCATCGGCATGTCGTAGGGGTTCTCGCCCGTGATCCGCTCGTACATGTCGAACAGGTTCCCGTAGCGCTCACGGATCGTGTCCTCGCCGAGTCGACCGATCGACTCGGCGAAGTCGAGATACACGCCGTTCTTCAACGGGCCGACCCCCTGCCCGGCGTCGACGGCCCGCTTGGCGGCGCGTGAGGAAACGTCACGTGGGGCGAGGTTGCCGAAGCTGGGGTAGATCCGCTCGAGGTAGTAGTCGCGGTCGTCCTCGGGGACATCGGCCGCAGCGCGCGTCTCGTCGGGGTTCTTGGGAACCCAGATCCGTCCGTCGTTGCGCAGCGACTCCGACATCAGCGTGAGCTTCGACTGGAAGTCGTCGGCCTGGGGGATGCAGGTCGGGTGGATCTGCGTGTAGCACGGGTTCGCGAATCCGGCTCCACGGCGGTGTGCCCGCCACGCGGCGGTCACGTTGCAGGCCATCGCGTTGGTCGACAGGTAGAACGCGTTGCCGTAGCCGCCGGTGGCCAACACGACGGCGTGGGCGGCGTGCGAGCGGACCTCACCGTTCATCAGGTCGCGGGTGACGATGCCGGCGCACCGGCCGTCCACGTTGACCACGTCGACCATCTCGATCCGGTTCCAGAGCTTGACGTTGCCGAGACCGATCTGGCGTGACAGCTGTTGGTACGCGCCCAACAGGAGCTGCTGGCCGGTCTGGCCGCGGGCGTAGAAGGTGCGGCTCACCTGGGCGCCACCGAACGAACGGTTGTCGAGGAGTCCGCCGTACTCACGGGCGAAGGGCACCCCCTGGGCGACCATCTGGTCGATGATGTCGACCGAGACCTCGGCCAGGCGGTGGACGTTGGCCTCGCGTGCCCGGAAATCTCCACCCTTCACGGTGTCGTAGAAGAGACGGTGGACCGAATCGCCGTCGCCCTGGTAGTTCTTCGCGGCGTTGATGCCGCCCTGTGCGGCGATCGAGTGGGCGCGACGCGGTGAGTCGTGGAACGTGAACGCCTCGACCTGGTAGCCGAGTTCGCCGAAGGTGGCGGCCGCCGACGCTCCGGCAAGCCCGGTGCCGACGACGATGATCTTGAACTTGCGTTTGTTGGCGGGATTGACGAGCTTCTGATCCGCCTTGTAGTTCGACCACTTGTCGGCCATCGGGCCGTCTGGGATCTTGGAATCGAGATTGAGGGTCATTCGCTTTCCTCTCCGACGGGATGGGTGACAGCGGACGGGTCGTAGTCGATGATTCCGGCCATCGCGGCGATCGGGAACGACAGGTTGCCGACGACGACGATCGATGCCGTACCGATCGCGAGGTAACGGCGCCAGGCGTTGAACCGGGGGTTGCTCCAGCCCATCGACTGGAACAGTGACCAGGTGCCGTGGAACAGGTGGACGCCGAGCGCGAGGTTGCCGACGATGTAGATCAGCGCGACCGGGAGGCGTGACAGCGATTCGTCGACGTTGTAGTACACGGCGCCGACGACGTGATCGGGATGGACGAAGCCCCACGTGAGATCCGCGAGGTGCCACACGATGAAGAGCGCGACGATCGTTCCGGTCCACCGCATCGTGCGGCTGGCGAAGCTGGCGACCTGGTAGTCGCGGGCGGACTGGTACTTCACCGCACGGGCGTGGTGGTTGATCCTCGTCAGTCCGGACGCGGCGTGGATGTGGAGCACGACGGCCGTGATCAACACGCCACGCAGGATCCAGAGGAAGACCGTGCGCGGAAGGATCGGAACGAGGAGCTCGCGGAGGAATTCGCCGTACACGTCGGCGTCGTAGATTCGCTCGCCGTTCCCCTCGGTCACGACCCCCAGGTACAGCTTGAGGTTGCCGATCATGTGGGAAATGACGAATCCGATCCCGATGAGACCGGTGATCGCCATCACGTACTTCTTGCCGACCGCGGTCGAGTACAGATCGAGAATGAACGGTTTCTTCTTCGCCGGTGCCGTTACGGCGGTACCCGTGACCGGGCCGCGGCTCAACGTTTCTGCCATAGGAACCCGAACCTACTCGCCCGGTCGCGGCAGGCGCCCAATCCGCCGGGCCCTCCGCGGTGTGGGCTCCGTCACGTCGTGCTCACGAGCCGATTCGGCGTTCTTCGCGGGTGAGCGTGCGGTCCCGGCAATTTCTTCGTAGCCTCCCCGACCGGCCATCATTGGTCCCGGTCGGCGGGAGGAAGCCCAGCCGATCACACCATCGACGCGAACCACGCGTCGACCGATAACGCCCAGGAGGCACCACCCCGTGGACGTCGTTCCCTATCTCGCACTGATCTCCGCTGTCGCAGCGCTCGGACTCGCGGTGTACTTCTACACCGACGTGAAGAAGGCATCGCCCGGCAACGAGCGCATGGTCTTCCTGATGACGGAGATCCAGAAGGGCGCCCGCGCGTTCCTCCAACAGGAGTACAAGTGGGTCGGCGTGTTCGCCGTGGTCCTCGCGATCGTCCTCGCGATCGTCATCGCCCCACTCGCCGCCGTCTCCTACCTGCTCGGCGCCGTGCTCTCGGGAGGCGCCGGCTACGCAGGTATGACCGTTGCCACGATGGCCAACGCCCGCACGACCGAGGCCGCCAAGGAAGGCCCCAGCAAGGCCCTCCCGATCGCGTTCCGCGGTGGTGCGGTGATGGGCTTCTCGGTCGCCGGTCTCGCGCTGCTCGGTCTGATGATCACCTACATCGTGTTCGTCACGATCCTGGAGGTCGACAACGCGTTCGAGATCCTCACCGCGTACGGCCTCGGTGCATCCACCATCGCCTTGTTCTCCCGCGTCGGTGGTGGCATCTACACCAAGGCCGCCGATGTGGGCGCCGACCTCGTGGGCAAGGTCGAAGCCGGAATCCCCGAGGACGACCCGCGCAACCCTGCCACCATCGCCGACAACGTCGGTGACAACGTCGGTGACGTCGCCGGAATGGGTGCGGACCTCTTCGAGTCGTACGTCGGCTCGATCATCGCACCGATCGCACTCACCGCCTTCGTCCCCGTCGCGCTGCTGGGCAGCGCCGAACTCGTCGATGTCGCCGACAAGGAGGTCCTCACGCTTGCGCTGATGTTCTTCCCGATGATGATCGCGTTCGTCGGGATGGTCGCCTCGATCATCGGCTCGTTCTTCGTCAAGGGCGGCGCCTCGACCGACTCGCACGCACTCAGCAAGGCCCTCCACATGGGCACGAACGTCGCCATGGCCCTCACGGTCCTCGGCACGATCGGCGCCGCCTACTGGTTGTTCGACGACAGCGCGATCTTCGCGAATCCGATCGGGCTCGCGCTCTCGGTGATCGGTGGTCTGATGGTCGGTTGGGCGCTCGGAAAGACCGCCGAGTACTACACGTCCGACCAGTTCGGGCCCGTCAAGAAGATCGCCGAGCAGTCCGAGACCGGACCCGCCACGACGGTGCTCGCCGGCATCAGCGGCGGCATGGTGTCCGTCGCCGGATCGGTGGTCCTGATCCTCGTCGGTGTGGGCGCTGCCTACTACGGCGGCCAACTCGCCTTCGTCGACGAGCTCGACGGCTTCGGTGGCATCTACGGCATCGCCGTCGCCGCGATCGGGATGCTCGCGACCACCGGCGTCGTCGTCTCGGTCGACGCCTATGGCCCGATCGCCGACAACGCGGGCGGCATCGCCGAGATGGCCGAACTCGACCCGTCGGTGCGCGAAGTCACCGATGCGCTCGACTCGCTCGGGAACACGACGGCCGCGATCGCCAAGGGCTTTGCGGTCGGGTCGGCTGCTCTCACCGCTCTCGCACTGTTCAAGAGCTTCGAGTACGCCATCACCGACGCACTCGTCGCGGACGGTGTCTCGGGAGGCGACCTCATCGATCAGCAGCTCAACCTCGACATCGGCAACGTCGAGGTCTTCATCGGCCTGTTCATCGGCGCCGGTCTGCCGTTCCTCTTCGCAGCGCTCACGATCGATGCCGTCGGCCGTGCCGCCTACAAGATGATCGAGGAAGTGCGTCGGCAGTTCCGTGAGATCCCGGGACTGCGCGAAGGCGTGGAGGGCGTGGTTCCCGACTCCGCGCGTTGCGTGGCGATCTCGACCGATGCCTCGTTGAAGGAAATGGTCGTTCCCGGCCTGCTCGCCGTCGTCGTCCCACTCGTCGTCGGCTTCGTCAGCGTCGATGCGCTCGGCGGCCTGCTCGCCGGTGCACTCGTCACGGGCTTCGCCCTCGCCATCTTCATGGCAAATGCCGGTGGGGCGTGGGACAACGCCAAGAAGTACATCGAGGCCGGCCACCACGGCGGCAAGGGCTCGGACCCCCACAAGGCGGCCGTCGTGGGCGACACCGTGGGCGACCCGTTCAAGGACACCTCCGGGCCGGCGATGAACATCCTGCTGAAGGTGATGACCATCGTCAGCCTCGTGTTCGCATCAGCGTTCGTCTGACATCCACTCCATTCGCCGGAGTCGTCGCGGGCCTTCAGCCCGCTTCGGCCACGAAGTCGATGAGCTGCTCGACCGCACCGACGAGTTCGGGGCGGAGATCGGCGAACGTCCGGACCTGATTGCGGAGCCGTGGCCAGAAGCCCTCGAACGGCACGCCGAGGGCTGCGCACATCCCCTCCTTCCACGGCACATCGGGGTCGTAGGGGATGTCGGGCCAGTCGGCGAGACCGAGCACCTTGGGCCTGATCCCGGCCCACACGTCGACGAACGGGTGACCGGTGACCAGCACGTTCGGGTCGGTCACGGTAGCGGCGATCCGCGACTCCTTCGAGCCCTCCACGAGATGGTCGAGGAGCACCCCCAGGCGTCGCTCGGGCGACGGATCGAACCGGGCGACGGCCGCTGCGAGGTCGTCGGCACCGTGCAGTGGTTCGACCACGATCCCGAGTTCGCGAAAGTCGTCACCCCACACGTGTTCGAGCAGTTCGGCGTCGTGCCTGCCCTCCACCCAGATCCGACTCGCCCTCGCGACTCGGGCGCGGACGTCCCCGGCGACCGAGCCCGACGCCGTGATCCGCTGCGTCGCGGCGGTCACGGCCTTCGGTCGCACGAGGGTCACGGGCCGACCCTCGATGAGGAATCCTCCCGGCGTCCACCCGAAGTGGCGGACGTAGTCGTGGCGATCCCGGAGCGTGATCCCCTCGGCACCCCACCGGACGACGTCGCCGGTGAAGTGGCTCGACCGGTCTTCGACCAACATGCCCATCTCCACCACCACCTCCGGGTAGCTCGGACCACGTCGCTGCCGTTCGAATTCGTCGAGGATGTCGCGCATGGTTCGTCGTGTGGTGGTGCGTATCCGGGCGTGCGCCGTCGAGTGTGGCACGGGAACGGTCGAGGGTCGCGGCACGTCGACGCACCGTGTGGAGAAACACCACCACCGGCTCGACCGGGGTGCTCCCGGAGCGGGCGGAGATTCGATGATCAGCGCCGGCGTCACGGTCGGTGACGAGGCGGCTGCGCTCAACGACGACGGCGCCAACCCGAGGGTGTGACCACGAGGTCGCTCACCGTGCCGTCCGGGAATACGAACGGCGCCCGCAATCCCGTGTGCGCCTGTGCGAGCGGTACGGGGATCGGGCCCAGGGCGCCCGCCTCGTCCTCGGACACCCAACGGTGCCAACGATGGGCCGGCACCTCGGTCAGCACGACGCTCGGTGAACCGAGCACCTCGATCGTGCCGTGTACCACCCCTGCCTGTTCGTAGCCCGCCTCGATTCCGATCGGGCGGGCCGTGGCGTACCACTCCAGGTCGAACGCGATCGGTGTGGGGGTCCCGTAGGCCCGACCGAGGGCCTCGTCGGGATCGTCGAGGGCCGAGGCGTAGGTCTCGTTGCCGACGGACCACTGTTCCATCGGGGCATCGCGGAAGTGTTCGGCCCACATCGCCTCACCCTTCACGATGAACGGGTCGGCGCGGACGGGAACGTCGAAGTCCGTGACGTGCAGCAGCGGCCGGCCGACGCTCGCGAGTGCCGCCCAATACCAGGCCACCGTGCCCACGATCCGGTGGCCCGAGATCACGCCGAGCGTCGCATCGGGAGTCCACGCAGCGAACACCCACTCCTCGACCGTTCGAACGTGACGCGTGTCGACCCACGGACCGTCACGGCCCGAAGACCCGACATCGACGTCGTTCGCACCCACGATCAGGCAGACTACGTACCGTGTCGAACAACGCATCGCAGGACGAGCCGCGCAGCGTCGAGGGGCGGCTGCGCTACCTGAGTCTCGAATGGATCAACGCGCTGTCCGCCGAGGTGGCGGCCAGCGACCACATGCACGAACTCGCCCAGCATCACACGGTCGGCGTGACCCAGGTCGTCAGCGGAGGCCCGGAAGGTGACGTGTCGTACCACCTGCGGGTGTCCGACGGTGACGCATCGTTCGGAGCCGGCCCTGCCGACCCGGAGGACGTGAAGATGGAGCAGGACTGGCAGACCGCGGTCGACGTCGCCACGGGCGAACTCAACGCGCAGGAGGCCTTCATCGGCGGCAAGATCCGACTGTTCGGCGACCGGCAGAAGTTGCTGGATTCACAGCCCGTTTTCGGTGCCCTCGACGCCGTGTTCTCCGCCGTCCGCGCACGCACCGACTACCGCTGACGTTGCGGGGTGGGTCAGACCCACTCCGCGACGTGCTGACGTTGCGGGGTGGGTCTGACCCACTCCGCTACGTTGCTGGCATGCCCGAGATGCCGGAGATCGAGGCACACGCCGAGCGGCTGCAGGAGCAGTTCGCCGGTCGGATCCTCACCAGATTCCACCCGTTCAACTTCACGGCGCTCAAGACAGCGGTTCCCCCTCCCGACCTCGCCAACGGCAGGCCGCTGCTCGGCGTCCGGCGACGCGGCAAGTACCTGCTCCTCGACTTCGAGCCGATCACCTTCGTCGTCCACCTGATGCAGGGCGGCCGCCTGCTCGCCGACACCAGACTCTCGGTCAAGCCACGCGGCGGTCAGGCACGCTTCGTGTTCGAACCGCTGGAACGTCCCGACGGCAGCGTCGACGAGACCGCACTGCTGCTCACCGAACAGGGCAAGGAACGTCGTGCCGGCGTCTGGTGCGTGATCGCCGGCGAGGTCGAGACCACTCCACCCATCGACAAGCTCGGTCCCGAAGCGGCCGGCATCACCGCCGAGATGCTCGCCGAGCGATTCGCCGAGAAGTCGATGAGGATCCACGGGTTCCTCCGCGACCAGCGAATGATCGCCGGAATCGGGCGGCGACTCGCGAACGAGGTGTGTTGGACCGCCCGCGTGTCGCCGTTCGCCACCACACGCGCGCTCGGAAGGGCGGGTGCGGGGGACGTCGCAGCAGCAATCGCCATCTGCGTGGCCGACGGATTGCGGGAGGAGCGGGCCCGCGGCGAGATGAGTTCGTCGAAGGAGCGAACGAGCGCCGTCCACAACCGCACGGGCGAGCCGTGCCCGCGCTCCGACGAGCACGGAGCCGACACCGTGCGCGCGGTCGAGTACTCCGGCTACACCGTGAACTACTGCCCGACGTGCCAGACCGACGGCAAGATCCTCGCCGACAACACCACCTCGAAGTTCCTGAAGTAGCCGACCTTCGCGGCGCGACAGTCCCAGCGGAGCGGCTTCCTGGCGCCCGGAAGGCGACGACGATTCGGTCGGTTGCCTAGAGTCGTCACATGCCGATCCATCTCCGCGCCGAACCCGGCGACTACGCACCGAACGTCCTCTGCCCCGGTGACCCCCTCCGGGCGCAGTACATCGCCGAGACGTTCTTCGACACCGGCTTCCGCCAGGTGAACGCCGAGCGCGGAATGCTCGGGTTCAGCGGGACCTTCGAGGGCAGTCCCATCAGCGTGCAGTCGACCGGGATGGGTTGTCCGAGCGCCGGCATCGTGTTCGAAGAGCTGATCATGCTGGGGGCGACGCGGTTGATCCGGGTGGGAACGTGCGGGGGCCTGCAGGTGGGCATGAAGATGGGCGACACCGTGATCGGCAGCACCGCATCGGCCGACGACGCGACCCCGATCCGATACGCCCAGATGCCCGGATACGCGCCGAGTGCCACGTTCACCCTCGCCGAGACGGCCGCTCGACTCAGTCGGGAATCGGGGGACGGAGCCGTCCACGTCGGCCCGATCGTCACCTCGGGCGTCTTCTACGACCCCGACCCCGACACGTTCGATCGGTGGCGACGACTCGGTCACCTCGGCGTCGAGATGGAGGCGGCGATGCTGTACACGGTCGCCGCGGTGAAAGGTATCGACGCTCTCGCGATCATGACGGTCAGCGACATCCTCGCCCCCGACGCGGATCCGGTCCGGATCAGCGACGAGCAACTCCGAGCAGGCGTCGATCGGATGATGGAGATCAGCTGCCGCGTCGCTGTGAGCTGACGTGACGCCCGACTCCGGCTGACTCCCCGACGGACACAGCCGCTACCGTCGCTGCGTGCCCCTCCCCGCAACGGTTGCAGCCTCCGAGCCGGGGACCGGGCAGCGGATGAGCCAACGGGAGCTGCTCACCATGATCTCGGCGATCATGGCACTGATGGCGCTCGGCATCGACCTGATGCTCCCGGCGTTCGACGACATTCGCGAGGCCTACGACCTCGGCGCGAGCTCACCCGAAACCGCCAAGGTCATCACCGTCTTCTTCCTGGGGCTGGCGGTTGCTCAACTCGTGTACGGGCCACTGGCCGATCGTTTCGGCCGCAAGCCCGTCCTCTATCTCGGAAGCATCATCTACCTCGCGGGCGCGGTCGGTTCGGCGCTGGCACCCACCTTCGAACTGCTCCTGGTCAGCCGGTTCGTCTGGGGCATCGGCGCGGCAGGGTCGAGGGTCGTGGCGACGGCGATCGTACGCGATCGGTTCGAGGGAACGGCGATGGCCAAGGCCATGTCGCAGGTGATGGCCGTGTTCATGCTCGTGCCGGTGCTCGCCCCGACCATCGGGACCGGGATCATTGCGATCCTTCCGTGGCGTTCGGTCTTCTGGTTCTGCGCGGTGTGGGCGGTGGTCATCACGCTGTGGAGCCTGCGACTGCGCGAATCGCTCGACCCCGCGAACCGCCGGCCGTTCCGGTTCGTGTCGACGATGCGGGGATACACGGAGGTCGCACGCACGCGCGTGACCGCCGGTTACACCGTCTCCACGATCTTCCTCCAGGGCGTGTTCACGTCGTACCTCGCGAGCAGCGAGTTGCTCATCACCGACGTGTTCGATCGTGAGGCGCAGTTCCCGATCATCTTCGGACTGGTCGCATCGTTGTTCGCTGTCGGAGCGATCGTCAACGGACGCGTCGTCGAGCGCGTCGGCATCCACCGTCTCATCAACGGCGTGTACGCGATCCTGATCCCGCTGACGGCGCTGTCGGTGATCGTGTCGTTGACGAGTGCGGGACGACCGAGTTTCTGGTTGTTCATGCCCCTGCTCGGGCTCACCCTCGGCACGTTCATGTTCCTGATGCCGAACCTGAACACCGCGGCCCTCGGACCCGTGGGCCACCTCGCAGGGACCGCATCGGCACTCTCCGGCTCCGCACGGATGGCAGGCGGCGCGGTCCTCGGCACGCTCGTCAGTTCGCAGGTGAGCGACTCGACGACGCCGTTCTCCATCGGCGTCGCGTTGCTGTGTCTCGGATCGTGGACCAGCGTTCTGGTCACGCGGCGGCGCTCACCCAGCCTCGCAACGGCCACGCCGCGGGTCCTCGCCACCGTCAATTGACGGCGCGGTCGGCGCCGATCGACGCCGGTCAGATCAGCCCGAGTTCCGACACGGCGTCTCGTTCGGACACGAGTTCGGCGGCCGTCGCATCGATCTTCTCGCGGCTGAACTCGTCGATGTCGAGGCCCTGGACGATCTCGTAGTCGCCGTCCTTGCACACACACGGGAACGAACTGATGATGCCCTCGGGCACCCCGTAGCTACCGTCGGACGGGACCGACATCGAGACCCAGTCGCCCTCCGGTGTGCCGAGCGTCCAGTCCCGGATGTGGTCCACGGCAGCCGATGCCGCCGAGGCGGCCGACGAGGCGCCGCGGGCGTCGATGATCGCGGCGCCGCGCTTCGCGACGGTCGGGATGTAGTCGTTCGCGTACCACTCGTGATCGCCGACCGCCTCGTAGGCATTCTTCCCGTTCACCTCACAGTGGAAGAGGTCGGGGTACTGGGTCGTCGAGTGGTTGCCCCAGATCGTCATCTTCTTGATGTCGTTGACCGAGACGCCCAGGCGCGCTGCGAGCTGGCTCAGCGCCCGGTTGTGGTCGAGGCGGGTCATCGCCGTGAACCGACCGTTGTCGAGGTCGGCCGCGTTGCTCATCGCGATGAGAGCGTTCGTGTTCGCAGGGTTGCCGACGACGAGAACCTTGACGTCCTTCTTCGCTGATCGACTCAGCGCTTGACCCTGCGGCTTGAAGATCCCACCGTTGGCGGACAGCAGATCGGCGCGTTCCATGCCGGCTTTGCGCGGCATCGCTCCCACGAGCAGCGCGACGTCGGCGTCGCCGAATGCGACGTCGGCGTCGTCGGTGCACGTGATCGAATCGAGCAGCGGGAACGCCCCGTCGTCCAGTTCCATCCGGACGCCTTCGAGCGCACCGAGGGCCGGCGTGATCTCGAGCAGACTGAGGGCGACCGGCGTGTCGGGACCGAGCATGGTGCCCGACGCGATGCGGAAGAGGAGGCTGTAGCCGATCTGGCCTGCAGCTCCGGTGACGGCGACACGAACTGGAGTGGTCATGTCGTTGAGGCTAGATCCACCGTGCCCTCACCCGAAATCCCGTCGCGCGAAATCACCGGCGCGATCGGTCAGAGTCCGAGCACGCGCGCGATCAGGTCGGCGTAGTAGCGCTGGCCGTTGCCGTTGAGGTGGATGTCGTCGTCGTAGAAGCAGCCTCCGACGCACTGCGGGCCGAGAACCTCCCAGTCGATGACGGTGACGTTGGGATACGCGGCGGGCAACGCCCTGATCTTCTCGTTGTTCCCGGGGATCCACCCGCGGTCGGCCTTGCCGGTGATGAACACCACGATCGGTACATCGGCGAGGATCGCCATCATCTGGTCGAGCGACGCCTGCGGGAACGAACCGTTCGTCCCGAGGTGCACGACGACCGCCGAACCGAGGAATCCGTTGTCGCGGATCGCCTGGAGCTCCGGGAGCGCGGCGGAGAACTGGCGGCTCTGGACGGCGTCGACCACGAAACCTCGAGCGGTCAGTTCGTTCGCCGAGCCGAGCATCACCGAGTCCCCGAAGCCGATCAGGCGAAGGGTTGGAGCCGGCCCCTGCGGTGGAACCGTGAGTGGGGTGATCGCAGTGGAGTCGGTCACCAACCCGAGCGACGTGATCGGTCGTGGTGGCAACTCGGTCGTCGGCACCACCGTCGTCGCGGGAACGACCGGAACCGTCGTGGTGGGAGCGGGGGCAACGGTCGACGTGGTGGCAGAAGCGCCTGCGACCGTCGTGTCGGCCCCGAGTGTCGTGGTCGACGGGACCAGAGTGGTGGGAGACGCCGTCGACGGGGCGCGGGTCGTGGGCGCCGTCGCAACGGTCGGGGGCGGCGAGGTGTTCGACGGCACGAACCCGGTGACCGATGCGTCCGCCGCGCCCAGGTCGACCGTCGAGTCCTCGTTGTCCGCGAATTCGTCGGCGATCTCGTTCCTTTGCACGTCGGCCGTCGCCAGCGCCGCACCGGCGAAGATCGACACCCCGACTGCAACCGACGCTCCCGCGATCAGCGCACGTCGAGGGAAGGGCCCCGAACTCGCCCGCGCCCGGCGGATCATCGCCCCGAACGAGCCCGTCCTGATCGGCACCTCGACGAGCCGGTACGACAGCTCGGTGATGATGGCGGTGATCACCATCGCGACCAGGAACTGCGAGACGGTGAGCTTGTTGCCGGCCAGCTTGCGGATGGCCTGGTAGACCGGCCAGTGGTAGAGGTAGAGCCCGTACGAGCGCAGTCCGATCCATGTGAACAGGGAATTGCCCAGCACGCGGTTCGACCGAGCGCCCGGATGGCTGACCGCCGCGATGAGCACGATCGTCAGGGTCGAGGTCAGGAACAGACCTCCGCGGAACAGGCGGGGGTCCGCAGCACCGTCGGGCGTGATCAGGTACATGTTCCAACACATCCAGCCGAGGCTGATGACGGCGGCAACCGCGGCGATGTCGAACACCGGGCCCTTCGTCCGCAGCGGCCCGCGGACGATCGCGAACGGCCGCCAGACCATGGCGAACGCTGCCCCGAGCAGGATGCCCGACAATCTCGAGAACGTCCCGATGTACAGGAAGTCGAGCTTCGAGATCGCTCGATCCCCGATGAACCAGTACGCCTCGGGGGTCTGCTGGGGTTCGCCCACCGGACCCGGGTGGTAGAGCAGCGCGGTGATGATCGCGATCGCGACGGCCGCTGCGAACAGCCAGCGGCTCACGTCGGCAACCTTGCGCGTCCCCTTCCTGCCGAGGAGCACCGCCATCACGATCGGCCAGACGAGGTAGAACTGCTCCTCGACCGCGAGGCTCCACAGGTGTCGGAGCGGAGCGAAGTCGAACGCGGCGGTGTACCCGAGCCCCACCCACAGCTGGTACTGGTTCGAAACGTAGAACAACCCGGCGATCACGTCGCCGCGGAGTTGACCGAGCGCCGCGGATTCGAACAGCGCCGTGTACGCCACGACGAGTACGAGCATCACGTACAGCGCCGGCAGCAGTCGCCGGGCGCGACGCTTCCAGAAGTCGGTGAGTGACACCGAGTAGGAGCGCTCGCTCTCGGCGATGATCAGCAGCGTGATCAGGTACCCGGAGATCACGAAGAACATCTCGACGCCGAGGAACCCTCCCGGCAGCCACGACGAATTGGCGTGGTACACCATGACCGCGACGACCGCGAGCGCTCGCATGCCGTCCAGCCCCGGCAGATACGGGACGCGGCTGATGCGCGCGTTGTGCTCCCTCACGTCGACGGGGGGAGACGTCGGCGGGGCGAACGTCGTCATCTCGCTACCAGTATCGCCACGTTCCACCCGGGAATTGAGTCACCCAGCGAGGTCGCGTGGCCTCAGGCAGAGAGGGCGCCCTCGATCAGTTGCGCGTAGTAGTCGCGGCCGTCGGGCTTCAAGTGGTAACCGTCGGCCTCGAAGCAGTCCCCGGGACAGCTCGTGGCGAGACCCTGCCAGTCGAGCAGGTTCACGTTCGGGTACGCCGCCGCTGCCGCGTAGATGAGTTCGTTGTTGCCGGCCGTGTAGTCCCTGTCGACATCATTCGTGAGCAGCAGCACAGCGGGAACGTCGGCGACCGCCACCATCATCCGATCCATGTTCGACTGGCCGATCGGCCCGTTGGTGCCGAGGTGGACGACGAGCGCGTCGGGGAGTCGGCCCTGGCGGCCGAGCGTCTCGACGAAGTCGAGGCCGTTCACCCACGCACGGCTCTCCACCGCGTCGACGGTGAATCCGAGTTCCTTGAGCGGTGCCGCCGCGCCGAGCATCACCGAGTCACCCACGGCGAGCTTGGAGATGGATGATGCCTGAGCCGGTTCGGTCGTCGGCGCTGCCGTGCTCCCCGGGACGACCTCCCCGCCGACCGCGTTCGGATCGTCGGCGAGTCCGGAATCGGATGGCACCTCTCCGGCGACGACGCTGTCCGCGCCCGTGGCGTCGGCGTTGGGTTCGAACGCTCCAGCCGCGGCGGTGTCCACGGGAGCGACGATCGGGTTGCCGTCGGCGTCGATGTCGTCCACGCCGTCGCAGTCGGTGTCGACGAGAACGTCGCAGGTGGACTCGCGACCCTCGTCCAGCGCATCCTGCAGGTCGTTCTGTTTGAGCTCGGCCGTCGCCATGCTGCCCACGGCGAACACCGACAGCAGCGCCGCCACGGCTCCGGCTGCGTAGACGCCCTTGCGCTGCCCATCGGTCAGCGACGTGTGGATCGGCACACCGGCGCGGCGCCGTTTCCACATCTCGCCGAGCTTCCCCTGGCGGATCGGGGTCTCGATGTACCGGTACGAGAGTTCGGTGATGATGCAGGTCGCGACCATCGCGAGCACGAACTCGTGGAGCTGCAGCTTGTTCGCCGCGATGTTGCGGACGATCTGATAGATCGGCCAGTGGTAGAGGTACAGCCCGTAGGAGCGCGTCCCGATCCAGAGCAGGACCGGAAGGGAGAGGATCTTGCCGGTGACGCCCCGCTGGTGGGTCACTGCGGCGATGATCGCGAGCGTGGCGATCCCCGTGACGAACAGGCCGCCCTGGAACAGGAAGCCGACCCCCTGGTCGGGCTGGAACACGACGAACCACGACATCAGGCCGAGGACGACGAAGCCCGCGAAGGCGAACGCGTCGAACAGCGCGTTCTTGTTGCGCAGCGGGCCGCGCATCACGGCGGCCGGACGCCAGATCATCGCGAAGGCCGCGCCGAGCAGCAGTCCGCCGGCGCGGGAGATCGTCGACAGGTACAGTGCGTCGGGAATGGAGATCTGCCGGCCGAAGATCGTCCAGTAGGCCTCGGGTGTGAACTCGGGGTTCTGCTGCGGACCGGTGTGGTTGAGGAACGCGACCACGACGGTGATCGCCACCGCCGCGAGGAAGAGCCATCGCCCGATGCCCGCGATCCGCCGGCTGCCGACGCGCACGAACGCCAGCATCACGATTGGCCAGATCAGGTAGAACTGCTCTTCGACCGCGAGGCTCCAGAGGTGGCGCAGCGGCGCGAAGTCGGACCCCGCGCTGTAGCCCGCCCCGGTCCAGATCTGATACCAGTTCGACACGTACGCGGTGCCTGCGATCACGTCACCGCGGAGCTTGCCGAGTGCCTCGGACTTGAGCAGCGCCACCCACACGGTGAGCAGCAGCATCATCACGAACAGGGCGGGAAGCAGGCGTCGGAACCGCCGGATCCAGAAGTTCTTGAGGTCGATCGTGCCCGTGCGCTCGTGTTCGGCGATCAGCAGCAGCGTGATCAGGTAGCCCGAGATCACGAAGAAGACCTCGACGCCGAGGTAGCCACCGCCCAGCCAGGTGCTGTTGGCGTGGTAGACCATCACGGCGACCACGGCGATCGCGCGGAGCCCGTCGAGCCCCGGAAGATACGGGAGCTGACTGATCTGCTGGTTGCCCCGTCCGTCGCGGGTGATCGGGCGCGTCGGGCTGTCGTCGTCGGCTTCGGCAGCAGCCGCTTTGGCGTCGACGGTGGCAGTCACGGGTCTCCAGTATCGCTCACGATGAGCCCTGTTCGACGGTCATGACCGAACCGTGTCCCAGTTCACGCGAACGACCGACCACGCTCGACGCGCCGATCAGTGCCGGAAGTGTCGACGGCCGGTGAACACCATCGCGATCCCGTGCTCGTCGGCGGCAGCGATGACCTCCTCGTCGCGCACCGACCCACCCGGTTGGATGACCGCGGCGATACCGGCAGAGGCTGCGGCATCGAGCCCGTCACGGAACGGGAAGAACGCGTCACTCGCACAGGCACCGCCCGCGGCGCGCCCTGCGGACCGCTCCGCCGCGATCCGGGCCGAGTCGAGCCGATTCTGCTGGCCGGCCCCGATGCCGAATGCCTGACCGTGCTTGGCATAGACGATGGCGTTGCTGCTCACCGCCGCGCAGACGATCCAGGCGAACTCGAGGTCGCGCCACTGCTCCTCGGTCGGCTGGGCCCTGGTGACGACCTGCCACGCGTCGGTGCGTCCAGCGACCTCGTCGGGTTGTTGCACCAGCAGGCCGCCGTCGACCGGCCTCACGTCGAAGGGCAGCGGCGACGGCGCCCCCGCGCTCATCACGCGGAGGTTCTTCTTGGCCGTGAGCATCTCGAGCGCGTCGGGTTCGAAGTCGGGGGCGATCACGACCTCGGTGAACACCGCCGACAGCGGTTCGGCCATCTCGACGGTCACGGTCCTGTTCGCTGCGACGATCCCACCGAACGCGCTCACCGGGTCACACGCGTTGGCGTCGATGTACGCGGACCCGATGTCGTCGCCGAGCGCGACACCGCACGGGTTGGCATGCTTGACGACCACGACCGCCGGTGCATCGAACCGCTGGACGAGTCGCCATGCCGCCTCGGTGTCGAACACGTTGAGGTAACTCAACTCCTTGCCGCCGTGCTGCGTCATCGTGTCCCACCAACTCGTGGCGCCGACCTGACGGTAGCGCGCGCCCTCCTGGTGGGGGTTCTCGCCGTAGCGCAACGGCTGGGCCCGTTCGAGGGCCAGGTGGATCGACCCCGGGAGGATCTCGTCGTCGGCGGTCGGCGGGTCGTCGGACTCGTCGAACCACGTGACGATCGCTGCGTCGTATTCGGCGGTGTGGGCGAAGGCGTTGCGGGCGAGTCGCCGACGCGTCGCGTCGCCGAGAGCCCCGTCCGCGGTGAGTTCGGCGACGACGCCGTCGTAGTCCGCAGGGTCGACGACCACGCCGACGAACGCGTGGTTCTTGGCCGCGGCGCGCACCATGGCCGGGCCACCGATGTCGATCAACTCGATCCCGGGATCGGATGCGAACGGGTAGAGGTTGCCGACGACGAGGTCGATCGGGGTGATCCCGTACGCCTCCATGTCGGCCCGATGCTCGGCGTCGGTCGGGTCGGCGAGGATGCCGCCGTGCACCTTCGGGTGGAGGGTGACGACGCGGTGGCCGAGGATGGCCGGCACACCGGTCCACTCGACGACGTCGGTGACGTCGATGCCGGCGTCTGTGATCGCCTTCGCCGTCCCGCCCGACGAGACGAGCGACCAGCCGAGATCGGCCAGCGAGCGGGCGAGGTCGACGACCCCGGTCTTGTCGTACACGGACAGCAATGCGGTGGGCACACGACGACCGTATCCGACACGGCTCGCATCCCGCCCACCCGTTGCGTGACGGGTTCGACCCGTCACGCGCCGGGTCCGACCCGTCGCGTGCCGTTCAGAGGGTCGCGACGATCTCGGCCATGAGTTCACCGGCTTCGGTGGGGTTGAGCCCGACCTTCACACCGGCGTCTCGCAGGGCATCCATCTTGCCCTGTGCCGTGCCCTTGCCGCCCGAGACGATCGCTCCGGCGTGACCCATCTTCTTCCCGGCCGGAGCCGTGACGCCGGCGATGTAGGCCGACATCGGCTTCGACACGTTGGCCGTGATGTACTCGGCCGCTTCCTCCTCGGCCGAACCGCCGATCTCGCCGAGCATCATGATCGCATGGGTCTCGGGGTCGGCCTCGAACTCGCGGATGCAGTCGATGAAGCTCGTCCCCGGAACCGGGTCGCCGCCGACTCCGACGCAGGTCGACACGCCGATCCCCCGCTGCTTCAACTCGTACAGCGCCTGGTAGGTCAACGTGCCCGAACGCGAGACGATCCCGACGTTCGGACCGTCGGCGGTCGGCTCCTGAGCGATCTCGCCGGCGGTGATGCCGATGTTGCACTTGCCGGGGCTGATGATGCCCGGGCAGTTCGGTCCCAGCAGGCGCGTGTTCGGAAAGTCGCGGACCAGTCGGTTGTAGGTGAGCGCCTCGTCCTGGGCCGGGATGCCCTCGGTGATGCACACGATGAACCCGATCCCGGCCGCGGCGGCTTCGAGGATCGCGCCGGGCGCGAACCTGGGCGGCACGGCTGCGAACGACGCGTTCGCTCCGGTGGCCTCGACGGCGTCGGCCACCGAGTCGAAGATCGGGATACCGTCGACCTCCTGTCCGCCCTTGCCGGGCGTGACGCCACCGACGATCTGGGTGCCGTAGTCGCGGTTGCGCAAGCCGTGGTACTTGCCCTGCCCGCCCGTGAGGCCCTGAACCAGGACCTTGGTGTGCTCGTTGACGAAAATTGCCATGATGAAGCGTCTCTCTCGGTGTCGATCGGGTCAGTTGGCGAGTGCCACGGCGGCTCGGGCCGCGTCGAGCATGGTCGGCTCGGAGCGGAGCTTGTCCGACGGGATTCCGGCGTCGAGCAGGATCTGACGTCCTTCCTCGGCGTTGGTCCCGTCGAGGCGGATCACGATCGGCGCCTTGAGGTCGACGCGTCCCATCGCTTCGACGATGCCCTTGGCGACCTCTTCACCGCGGGTGATCCCACCGAAGATGTTGATGAAGATCGACTTCACGCTGTCGTCGGAGTTGATCACCTCGAGCGCACCGGCCATCACGTCGGCGTTGGCTCCTCCCCCGATGTCGAGGAAGTTCGACGCCGATCCGCCGACCTGATTGACCACGTCGAGCGTCGACATCGCCAGGCCTGCGCCGTTGGCGATGATGCCGACACTGCCGTCGAGACCGATGTACTGCAGGTTCTTCTCGGCGGCCATCTTCTCTCGCTCGTCCATCTCCGTGAGGCCCTTGAAGTCCTCCCATTCGGGATGTCGGAACTCGGCGCTGTCGTCGAGTGTCACCTTGGCGTCGAGCGCGTGAACCTCACCGGTCGGCTTGAGGATCAGGGGATTGATCTCGGCGAGGTCGCAGTCACCCTCGGTGTAGCAGCGGTAGAGCTTGACGATGATGTCGGCAGCACCGTCGAGCGCGCGCTCGGGCAGCTTCGCGTCGATGCAGGCCTGGCGTGCGGTGGCCCCGTCCAAGCCGTCGACGGGGTCGATGTGCAGTTTGACGATGGCGTCGGGGTTCTCCTCGGCGACCGTCTCGATCTCGACGCCACCTTCGGCCGACAGCATCATCAGATGCTTCTTGGCGGCGCGATCGAGGGTGAAGCTGACGTAGTACTCCTCGTCGATGTCGGACGCCCGCTCGACCCAGACGCGCTTGACGACGTGGCCCTTGATGTCCATCCCCAGGATGTTGCCGGCGTGTTCGCGTACCGCCGCTTCGTCGTCGGCCAACTTGATGCCACCGGCCTTGCCGCGACCGCCGACCTGAACCTGTGCCTTGACCACGACCGGGTACCCGGCGTTGTTCGCCTCCCGCACGGCCTCGTCGACGGTGTCGGCCGGGCCGCCGGGGCTCACCGGGATGTCGTAGCGGGCGAAGTACTGCTTCCCCTGGTATTCGAAGAGATCCACGTCAGATCACTGCTTCCTGTGTTGATGGCTGGATGGAGGAAAATGTCGTTTGGTGCCTGGCACCGACGAACATCGTCATGCGGACTCGCGTTGGTCGAGCTCGGCCTCGAGCCACTCGCCGATCGCCCGCAGCGACGAACCGGGTCCGAAGATCTCGCTCACGCCCTGCTCTTTCAGGATCGCGACGTCGCCGTCGGGGATCACGCCGCCGCCGAAGATCAACACGTCGTCGAGGTCGCGTGCCGCCAGTTCCGCGATGACCCGGGGGAAGAGCGTGAGGTGGGCGCCCGACAGGAGCGACAGGCCGACGCCGTCGGCGTCCTCCTGGAGCACGGTCTCCGCGATCTGCTCGGGTGTCTGGTGCAGGCCCGTGTAGATGACCTCGAACCCATGGTCGCGAAGGGCTCGCGTGATGGTCTTGGCGCCACGGTCGTGCCCGTCAAGGCCGGGCTTCGCGACGACGATTCGGTAGGGGCGTTCCACGAACCCCAGACCTTACGCAACCGTCGGACGAATTCACCAACCGCTCCCGCGGCTCCCGGGGCAAGCCTCGCCGGCGCGCGACGCGACGTGGGCGGCTGTTGCCAGAATGGTCCCGTGCCGACCCTGCCTCGACCACCAGAGCTCCGCTCCCCCGTCGCCCGAGCGGTGGTCCCGGTTCTCGGTGGCGCACTTTTCTTCGTCCTGCTCGGTCTGATCACGTGGGGCATCGCCGCGTTCTTGTCGAACAGCGACACGGAGACCACCGACAACCTCGCTCCCCCGCGACTCGAGCTCGGTTCCGCCGCCGGACGGGCGAACGACGTCGCGGAAGCAGGTCCGCTGCTGTTCGCCGAACTGTCCACGATCACGGGAGCCCGCTCGATCGTCGTCGACCACGAAGGCGACGACCCCGCCAACGGATGGCGGCTGTACTACGCGTTCCCGCCGGGCCGGCCGGACTGCGCGGTCGAGCAGGTGCGCGGCACGGCGACGTTCATCGACTGCGACGGGAACGAACTCGACGTGACCGAGCTGTCGCCACCGACCGAGGCGGTTCGCCCCGTCGTCGAGAACGAGCGCACGCTGTACCTCGATCTGCGTGCGTTCTCGAGCGAGCCCACGCCGAACGAGCCGGCAGCGACCGACGGCTGAAGGTCAGGCTTCGGCCAACGCGTCGACGAGACGTGCTGCGAACTCCTCGGCATGCTGGTCGAGCTTGCTGCGGCTCATCGCCAAGCCGCCGATCACGTAGGCACCCGTGTCCCCGACCGCTCGCGTGAGCCGATCGAGCGACTTGCCGGGGGAGAGCGCGAAGGTGCAGAACGCCGCTGCCTTCTTGCCCGACAGCGCAGGGAGGTTCGAGATGTTGTTGACGGCCCAGGGCGCCTGACCGAAGACGAACGCCCCGTGGACCCATGTGCCGACGAGAATCAGATCGGCGGACTGGATGGCGACGAGATCCGGCTCGCGCACCTTCGAGAGCCCCGTGATCGTCCACCGCTCCTGCGACAGCAGCTCGGCGGTCTTCTCCGCTGCGGTCCACGTGTTGCCGGTCAGACTCTCCACCAGAAATGCTGCCTTCACACCCGACAGTCTGCCACGGCGCGCGGCGTCCCACCGCCTTCGGGGTGCGTCACCCGAATCGTCGTCGAATCCACTCGGCGAGCACCGGGTCGACGATCGTGACCACACCATCGAGTCTGCGCAGGTGACCGCGGTCGACGAGTGCCGACCGAGCGTGCTGCGCGCCGCCGCTCGACAGGCCGAGCGAGTCCGCGTATCCACCGAAGATGGCCTCGCCCTTCGCGAGGACGCGGAGCACGAGTTGCTCGCTCGTCGGAAACGACGAGAACAACCGCTCGAGACCGGCGGACTCGGCGCGCAGGACGTCGTCGACGGCGTGCGTGACGTCATCGTCACTCGCGGTCGCTCCGACCGGCACACGTGACCAGACCGCATCGGCCAACTCCATCACGCGATGAGGATGCCCGGTGGTGATCGTTGCGATCGCCGGGGCGATCGCACCCGCCGATCGTCCGGTCGACTCGAACCCGCGGCGCACGATGCGTTCGACGGCGACGAGATCGAAGGGTCGCGCCTCGACGAGGTCGGCCTGCGCATAGAACGGTTCGGCACGATCCGTGAAGAGCATCTGCATGGTCGACGGCTCGGAACCGGCGAAGAGCAATCCGATCTCCTGGAAGTGATGCTGCAGCGACGTGCGCAACTGCGCGGCTGCACCGTCCACACCGACGATTCCGGAGAATTCGTCGATCACCAGCACGATCGGCTGCGTGCGGGATGCCTTCACGAGGATGTCGAGCTGCGATTGCACGATCAACAGGGGGTCGGGGCGTTGCTGCGCGGGCTTGCGCAACTCGATGGCGAGCATGCCCAGGGGGAGGTTGAGTCGGGCCGCCAACTCGGTCACGTTCGGCGAGCCCACCGCGCCGATCTCGGCGAGCGAGCGGTCGAGCCGTCCGGCGAGGTCGGCCCACGACGCCAGCGCGTAGAGGTCGAGCCACACCGCGGTGACCGACTCGGACAGCCGATCGACGACGGCCCGCAACGCCGTGGTCTTGCCGTGGCGGCGCGGGCCGAGGAGGGCCGTGACACGCCGCTCACTCACCCGTCGGACGAGATCGTCGATCAGTTCGGTCTGTTCGCCGTGCTGGTCCGGCTCCAGGGGCCCGTGATGCGGGAACGGCGAGAGTTCCATCCCGCCAGGCTAGGCCCTCCCGCTCCACATCCGCTAGAAAACAGCGGATGAAGGCGCTGTGGAACAGCGGGTCACTCCTCTCTCCGGCGACGCGTCGCCAACTGGAACCCGTTGGAGAAGATCAGCAGCGAGAACGCCGCCGCAGGCACCCAGAGCTGCCTGACCAGGCACACCACCAGCAACGACGACAGCACGACGATCAAGACGAGGTTCACGCGTGCGAGGCGCTGCGCAGGTGTCGCGGCGCTCACGAGCTCGTCGCCACGTCGACGCTCACGGCAGCCTCTTGAGGGGCGCCCATGCGAGCGAGAGGTGTTTCAGCCCGACACCACCGGAGAAGTTGATGACCGCCTCGGTCTTCTCGCCCTCACCGTCGACCGCGATGATCGTGCCCTCGCCGAACGCCGGATGTTCGACGCGGTCGCCGACGCCCAGCCCGAGTTCCTGACTGTTGGCCGGCTCGGCGACCTTCCGGCCGGCGCGCATGGCAGCCTCGACCACGCGGTCGTTGTGTCGCTCCCGCTCGGCCTTGACGTCGGCGTTGATGTCGATGCCACCGGTCTCGTCGTCACTCGACTGGCCGCGTACCCGCCGGTACGGCGGTGGGTCGTGGCGATACGCGGATCCGCGCTCCTCACGATAGCTCTGGCGACCGTAGGAGGAGCGGCCCGACACGTTGCCCCGTGACTCGATCAGCTCGGTGGGAATCTCGTCGAAGAACCGGGACGGTGGGTTGTACTGCGTCGAGCCGAACAGCTGCCTGCTCCAGGCGTGCGACATGTAGAGCCGCTGCATCGCACGGGTGATCCCCACGTACGCGAGCCGCCGCTCCTCTTCCATCTGGGCCGGCTCGGTCAGCGCACGGATGTGCGGGAAAACACCCTCCTCGACCCCGGCGAGAAAGACCATCGGGTACTCCAGGCCCTTGGCCGAGTGCAGGGTCATCAACACGACCTGGTTGTCGTCGTCGAGCTGGTCGGTGTCGGCGACGAGCGCGACCTGTTCCATGAACTCGTCGATCACCGTGAACTCGCGGGCCGAACCGACGAGCTCGCCGAGATTCTCGATGCGGGTGTGTGCCTCGATCGTGTCGTCGCCTTCGAGCTCGGCCAGGTACCCGGACCCCTCGAGGGCGAGTTGGAGCACGTCGCCGGGCCCGTACGAGGAGTCGGCAGCGGTCGCGCTCAGCCCGTCGAGCAACTCGACGAACTGCACGATCCCCCGCAGCGCCGTGCCGGAGACGCCGGCCTCCTCGCAACGGCGGAGCGCATCGACGAAGGCAATGCCCTCGCGTCGGGCGAACGCGTCGAGCTTGCCGACGCTCGCGTCACCGATCCCGCGCTTGGGCGTGTTGAGGATCCGCTTGAGGGACACCTCGTCGGCCGGATTGACGACGGTCCGCAGGTACGCCATCGCATCCTTGACCTCCCGGCGGTCGTAGAACCGGGTGCCACCCACCACCTTGTACGGCACGCCGACGCGCATGAACGCTTCTTCGAGCACTCGGCTCTGCGCATTCGTGCGGTACAGAACCGCCATGTCGCGCCAATCGCATCCCTCCGATTCGTGGGCCTGACGGGCGGTCGATGCGATGAACGTCGCCTCGTCGCCCTCGTCCTCCGCGTGATACCGGATGATCTTGTCCCCGCTGCCGAGGTCTGTCCACAGCGCCTTCGGCTTGCGCTCGGTGTTGTTGTCGATCACGGCGTTGGCCGCATCGAGGATGGTCTGGGTGCTGCGGTAGTTCTGATCGAGCACCACGGTGGTGACGTCGGGGAACGCCTCCTCGAAGTCCAAGATGTTCCGGAGGTCGGCGCCGCGCCACCCGTACACGCCCTGATCGGAGTCACCGACGACCGTCACGGCGCGGTGCCCGCCGGCGAGCATCAGCACGATCTCGTTCTGCGCCTGATTGGTGTCCTGGTACTCGTCGACGAGGATGTGACCGAACCGCTCGCGGTAGTGCTCGAGGACGTTCCCGTGCTCTCGGAACAGCTTCACCACGTTGATCAACAGGTCGTCGAAGTCCATGGCACCCGCCTTGAGCAGGCGCGCCTGGTACTCGGCGTACACCTCGGCGTGCTTGCGGTCGAAGATGTTCTCGGCCCGGTCGGCCATCTCCTCGGGCGTGACGAGTTCGTTCTTCTTCAGCGAGATGATTCCCTGCACGCCGCGCGGCGTGAAGCGCTTCGGGTCGAGACCGAGGTCACGAATGACGTACGAGACCAGCCGGTTCGAGTCGGCCGAGTCGTAGATCGAGAACTGACGCGGGTAGCCGATCGCCTCGCCGTTGGCGCGCAGGATGCGAACGCACGCGGAGTGGAACGTGGACACCCACATCGTCCTCACGACCGGTCCGACGAGTTCGTGGACCCGCTCGCGCATCTCGGAAGCGGCCTTGTTCGTGAACGTGATCGCAAGGATCCGCGACGGGTGAACACCCTCGTGGATGAGGTGCGCGATCCGATGCGTCAGCACACGCGTCTTGCCCGAACCGGCACCGGCCACCACGAGCAGCGGCCCGGCATCGTGGACGACCGCGTCGAGTTGGTCGGGGTTCAGCCCCTCGACGAACGGCGACGGTCCCCGGTGTCGTGGCCCTGCCGGTTCGACATCGTCGATCGGCGGTGGCTCGGTCGCCGACTCGGCCGGATGGGGGACGTCGGCGAACAGTTGCTCATCGGTCATGGCGCGAACCACTCTAGGGACGGGGTGTCACACCCGGCCCCCACCGCGGTGCGGAACGTCGGGCGAGGCGACGTTCAGCCGTTGCACAGTCTCAACGCCGTCGCATCGGCGAAGAGCTCGTCGACGAGCGCAAACCCGACCGGGTCGTACCCGGCGAGTTCGACGCGGGTGTCGATGCGGTTGTGCACGCCGTCGCCGCCCGCCGGGCCCTCGATGTTCGTGTCGAAGTAGGACTGGACGATCTCCGCGAAGTACTCGTCGGAATTCGTCGCGGCGTACGTGTTCCACCAGCGGCCGGCAGCCATCGCGGCGCGGTGTGCCGCATCGATCCGTGCGTTCGTCGCCGGGTCGACGAACGCCAACCCCATGGTCCGGATCGTGTGGGCGAACTCGTGCACCATGATCGATTCGCCGGGGTACCAGTCGGTGGCGTTGCACACGACGTTGCCCTCACCCACGCTCGACAGCGGAATGGTCGGCGTCGCTCCCAGCCCCCGGGCCCGCGTGTCCCAGTCGGTTCCGGGGAACTGCGCGTAGATGTCGCGGTATTCCGGCATGTCGGACGTGACCTCGCTGGTTGCCATGACCCCGACCCGTGTCCGCTGCCGGATCATCTCGTCGATGAGGTCCCGGCGGTGACCGATCATCGCAACGACGATCTCGGCGGTGCGTTCGACCGCGCCCGGCACGACCGCTGCCGACCCCATGACGTCGAGCCCGAGTGCCGAGCAGTGCTGCCGGTAGAAGGGGTCGTAGCCGAGGTCGACGGGGTTGCGACGACCGCACACGATCGGCTCGCCCGCGATTCGCGCCGCAACCACCAGTCCCCGGACCGACGCCGGTCGGTCCACCGATCCGACCGGCGCCGCGTCCGACGACGCACCGGTCGAGAGCGCCATCGCCGCTGCCACCGCCACCCCCGCGCCGGCGTGCCACCATCGTCGAGTCGTCATCAGTCCCTGCCCTCGTGGTCGACGACAGTATGGCCGAACCGATCCCCCTGGTCGTGCGCCGAACCCGGCGCGAGCTCCGGGAGAGGCGCCCGATGACCTCAGATCGACCGCAGCGGCTGATTGCAGGTTCGTACGACACCTGCCAGTCGGGGCAGGACACACGGGCGACCCGAGCAGGCATCCCATGTCCGGATACCGCCCACCATCAGCGGTTCATCGGACAGGCTCGCGACCTGCTTCGCGACTTCGAGGGCGGCGGCCAACCCGTCGGGCGTGTAGACGGTCCAGAGGCCGGTGTTCTCGGCCTCGGCGTCGGAGATCGGCGCGCCGTCCGTGCAGTTCCAGCCATCACCCGTACCCGTCCGGCTCCGCACGATCCTGACCCGGCCGCGTGCGTTGACGAGAATGTGTCCAGGCTCCAACGAACTCACGTTGAGTTCTTCGGCCGATCCGCACGACGAGTTGAGCGATTCCTCCGGCTCGGGCCATCCGCGGTGCGCCCCGGACGTGGCCCACACTGCCGTCGACGATGCCGGCCCGGCCCGTGCGGGCCTCCCCGATCTCGTTCGTCGGAACGAGCGCGGTCGGTGTCACTCGGCCAGTTCTGCCAGTTCCAGCCACTCGGCCTCGATCGCGTCGAGGGCCTCCTGCGCCGATGCGAGGGCCGCACCGCGGGCGGCCAACACGGTGTGGTCGGTCACCGTCACCAGTTCCGCGTGCAGCGCGTCGACCCGCTTCTGGGCCTTCACCATCGCCAGCTCGGTCTCGCGCAGGCGACGGCCGATCGTCGAGGGACTCGGCCCGGTCCTGGCGGTCCTGGGCTTCCCGCGGGGAGTGCGCTCCTCGCGATTCGCGAAGGCTCCGGACACCCCGCCCGCCCCGGTGTTGCGCGGTGGCGACGCCCGTTCGGCCAGCCACCCACCGACACCACCCGGAACCCGTCGCATCGTTCCGCCCGGCTCGATCGCCAGCACGTGATCGACCACCCGGTCGAGAAACGCACGATCGTGGCTCGCCACGACCAACGCTCCCGGCCAGTCGTCGAGGAAGTCCTCGAGCGCACGGAGTGTGTCGAGATCGAGGTCGTTCGTGGGTTCGTCGAGGATCAGCAGGTTCGGCTTCTGCGCCAACACCATGACCAGTTGGAGGCGCCGCTTCTCCCCGCCCGAGAGCATCCGAACGGGCGCGTACTGTGCCGTGGCGTCGAACCAGAACTTCTCGAGCAACACCTTGTCCTCGTGGTCGGGCTCGCGGAGCGGCCCGGCGACCATCTTGCGGACGGTGGTGTCGGGGTCGAGCGACGCCGAATGCTGGTCGGCGTACCCGACGACCACCGTCGCACCGACCCGCACGGTGCCCAGCGCCGCCTCACGTCGGCCGGCGACGATGTCGAGCAGCGTCGTCTTGCCCGACCCGTTCGGGCCGACGACGGCGAGGCGGGCACCGGGCTCGATCACGAGGTCGACACCGCTGAAGACGGTCGTCGGCTCGCCGCCCTCGGCCGTCGGAAACCGCTGGCCGACGTCGACCAGCTCGACCACCTGGTTGCCGAGACGCGTCGTCCCGGCGCCGAGCTCGAGATCGTTCGCGCGGACGCCGAGATCGCGTGGGCCGCCCGACACGATCTCGGTCGCGGTGCGGAGACGGGCCTTGGGCTTCGACGTGCGGGCGGGAGCACCGCGCCGCAGCCACGCCAGCTCCTTGCGGGCGAGGATCTTGCGCGTCGATTCCTCCTGCGCCTCGCGCTCGGCGCGCTCGGCGCGCGCGTCGAGGTAGGTCGCATACGCGCTCGAACCGGCCGCGGCCTGGTGGATGAAGCAGCGACCGTGATCGAGTTCGACCACCTTGCTCGGCCCGACCTGCGTGGTGAGCCGGTCGAGTGCGTGACGATCGTGGGTGACCACGACGAGCGCCGCGGACACCGAGACCAGGCGCGATTCGAGCCATTCGATGGCTTCCAGATCGAGGTGGTTGGTCGGCTCGTCGAGGACGATCATGTCGTGGCCGTTCTCGGCGGCGCCGGTCCCGTCGCCGTTGTCGGCGAGCATCTTCGCGAGTGCGACCCGCTTCGCCTGACCACCGGACAGTTCGTCGGTCCGCCGATCGAAGAGCGGCAACACGCCGAGGGATGTGGCGACGGCCGCGACTTCCCATCCGTCGCCGAGGTACTCCGACACGGTCCCGGCAGGCAGGACCGGGTCCTGTTCCAGCATCGTGATCCGGGCACCGCGCCCGAATCGCACCGCTCCGCTGTCGGGCTCCAACGAACCGGTGAGGATCCGCAACAGCGTCGTCTTGCCCGACCCGTTCACCCCGACGACCGCGACACGGTCCCCGCGCGAAATGGTGAGGTCGAGGTCGTCGAACAGCACCTTGTCGGGCTGTTCGAGCCGCACCCCCGACACGTCGACGCAAATCACCCCACCACGCTACGACGGGGTCGCGCCGGTCCGCACGTGACGACCCCGTTCGAGCCGCCTCGGCCTGGCAGAGTGGCGGCGTGTCCGAGCCCCGCGAGCCGCAGACGATCGCCGCCGTCGCGATCGGCGGGGTCATCGGTGCGACAGCGCGGTGGGCCGTCGGGACGCAGCTCTCCCCGGGTGCGATCGAGGGCTTCCCGTGGCACACCTTCGTGGTCAACGTCGTGGGCTGCCTGCTGATCGGTGTGGCTGCCGCACGCATCGCCCGCCCGTCGATCGCCTGGGCCTTCGTCGCGACCGGAGTACTCGGCGGGTTCACGACGATGTCCGGGCTGGCCGTCGAGCTCAACGACCTCGCCGAGGCCGGCGAGACCACCACGCTGGTCGCCTACCTGGTCGCCACCCTCGTCGTCGGCTTCGGCGCGCTCCTCGCCGCGGAGCGGCTGAACGGTCACCTCAGCGACGACCCCGAGGGAATCGAATGACGCCGGTCCTCTTCGTGGCCGCGGCAGCGGGGGGCGCGGTCGGGCGGCACCTGGTCGCTCGCCTGGTCTGTTCGTGGCAGTCCCTGCTGATCGTCAACACCCTCGGCGCGGCACTGCTCGGCTGGCTGGTCGGCCGCGACGTCTCTCCGACCTCGGCGACGATCGTCGGCGTCGGGTTGTGCGGCGCGTTCACCACGTACTCGTCGTTCGCCCTCGAAGCGCGTGCGCTCGGCTGGCGATGGGGCACCGTCTACGCCATGTCGACCCTGGTGTCCGCCACCGGCGCCGCCAGCCTCGCTGCGACGTTCTGACCCGACCGGTCAGTGCGCCGATGCCGACATCCCCTCGCCTCGTCGCTGTGCTGCGTCGAATGCGTCGCGGATCCGTTCGGCAGCAACGATGACGTCGTCGGACGCGTCGCGACGGTACGTCGCGGTCCATTCGAGCGTGATGTCCCGACCGGCGAGCGGGGCGATCGCAACCGTGCGGTGGGGGCGGTTCCACGTCAGCACCAGCGACGGCTGGATCGTGACGCCGTCGCCGTTCCCGACGAGGCGCAACATCATCTCGAGGGATTGAACCTGGACGACGGTCGTCGGGACGACATCGGCGGCGAGGAAGAACTCGTGGAACTCGAATCCGCGAGCGGCCCGGTAGTCGGACGTCAGGAACGTCAGCTCGTAGAGGTCCGCCGCATGCACCGCCTCGCCGTCGGCCAACTCGCTCGCCGCAGGAACGGCGGCGACGAGGACGTCGGGCGCCAGAGCGGTGTGCTGGAGCCCCGTCGGCCGTTTCGGCCATGGCGCGACGGCGATGTCGGCAGCCCGGTTGCGCACGGCGTCGAGCAGGTCGGCGTCTCTGAAGCGGAGCAGTTCGATCCGCGGCGCACCCGCTTCCGGCGTGAACGTGTCGAGCAGCCAGCTCGCCGTGTCGTAGAAGCCGACCGCCACGCGGATCCGGGACGGTTCGTCGCTGCCGATCCAGCGTGTCGTGAGCATCGCCCGTTCGATGTCCCGCTCGATGTCGCCGGCACACGACGCGAGGTGTTCGCCGGCCGGGGTGAGCCGCAGGGTGCGGCCGGACGACTCGGTCAGCGCCACGCCGGCGCGCCTTTCGGCGGCAGCCAATCGGTGGCTCGCGGCGGACGAACTCAGGTGCAGCGAGCGGGCCGCATCGCCGAGGCGCCCGAATTCCTGGAGTGCGGCGAGCAGTTGCAGATGCGAGCGATCCAGCGACATCTGCACATCTTGCATCAATTCCGCCGAAAAGACGCACTGGACGAATGGGACTGTCGGCCGCAGACTGTCGAGGTGACCCGCACGATCCCGCTCCATGCCTCGCCGTCGGCCGCTCCCGAGCCACTGCGCGCTCGCGGGAACCACGGTTGGGGCCGACTCGCCGTGGCACTGTCCGCCTTGGGTTTCGGATTGAGTCCGCTGTTCGCCACCCGGGCGTTCGACGCCGGCGTCGAACCGGTCCCGGCGGCATTCGTGCGCGTCGCGACGATGATGCTGGTCCTCACACCCTGTGCACGCAACGCGCGCCGCTGGGGTCGTGGGGCGTTGATCGTCGCCGGTGGGGGGGCGATCAGCATGCTCGGGTTCGCCGGGTTCTACGTCGCGCTCGACCGGGCCCCCGTGGCCGCGGCCACGGTCGTCTACTACACCTACCCCGTCGTGGTGCTCGTGCTGTCGGCCATCGTCTGGCGGCGACGGATGCAGCTCCGGGAGGTCGGCCTGTGCGTCGCGTTGATCATCGGAGTCGCATGTGCCGTGGGGCCGATCTCGATGTCGGGTGCCCTGATCATCGCGTTGTTGCCGGCGTTCGCGGCCCCGATCGGATGGGGGGTCCACCTCCTGGTGCTCAGCGGTCCGGCCGCGTCCATGCCGACGCTCACGAAGGTCTTCGCCGGCTCGTGCGGCGGTGCCGGCGTCCTGCTTCCGTTCGTGTTGGTCACCTCGGGGTGGCACATTGCGCCGCTCACGTCGGCGGCGGTCACATCGCTCGCACTGTTGACCGCCTGCACGTTCGCGATTCCGGCCGTGCTGGTCTCGTGGGGCGCCGCTCGGTCGGGTGAGCGGGCAACGGCGATGATCGGCAGCGTCGAATTCGCGTTTGCGATCGCGGTCGGCTGGGTGTTCCTCGGCGACGACCTCACCCGGCTCCAGGTGGGCGGCATCCTCATCGTCCTGGCCGCGGCGGTCACCGCCGGTCGGCGCTCGCATCGCCCGCCTGAAGCCGCTGTTCCACGCGCGCGGTTGTAGCGTGAACCTGTTCGACGCCGCCCGCCGACACCGTCCCGATGCGACCGCAACTCCCGACCTCTCTCCGTGCAACCCTGATGGCCATCGGGCTCCTGGGGCTGATCGCGCTGCTCTGGCCACTGTGGGTCGCTCAACTGGCGATCTCCCGGCTGCGCACGTCACGGCGCACACCCGCGCCTCTCGAGATCCCCAGGGTCGACATCGCCGAGACCGACCTGCGGACGCTGATGCAGCGTCGGACTCCGGTGATCATCCGTGGTCTCACCGACTCGCTCGATCTCGAACTGCTGCCCGATCTCGAAGGACTCCGCCGGATGGCAGGCGACGGACCCACGCCCTTCCACGTCAAGACCCACCGCGACCACTCCCCGTACTTCCTCTACCGCGGCGACTACGGCGCCGAGCTCGATCACACGGCCGACATGGACCTCGACGAGTTCGTCACGTTCATGTTCGATGGCGAGCAGGCACCCGGGACGTGCACGTATCGCCTGTTCAGCGTGGGCGACCTCGACGGCCGCGTCGGCGCCATCGTCGACGACATCTCCAGGCGGCTCGCCGAACGCACCGATGCGACGCCCGACCGCCAGGCGAGCGGGCTCTGGATCGGCTCGCGCGGCGTGGTGACGCCACTGCACCACGACGCGTGGACCGGTCTCCTGTTCCAGTTCCACGGATCGAAGCGGATCCGCATGTTCTCGCCGACCGACCGTGCCAACCTGTACTTCAGCTCGCCACGCGAGCCGAGGGACGTCTGGAGCCGCCTGCCGGGGCGATCGGCCGATGCCGATCCCGTCGAGTTCCCGCTGTTCGCACGCGCCACGCCCCACGAGGGGACGCTCGTGGCGGGCGAGGTCCTGTTCATCCCACCGTATTGGTCACACGAGATCGAGGCGCTCGAAGCGAACATCAGTATCCCCTTCCGGTTCACGACGACCGTTCGCGAGTACCTCGACCCGGGATTCCTCGTCCCGGCGATGGAGATCTTCGACAGCAAGTTCGTTCAACCGCGGACGCATCAGCGGTGACGGCCGCGATCACGACCGACGACCCCGAGATCGTCGCAGCGATCACGGATCAGCGATTGGCCGCGTGGTCGAACGACAGCCGATCCGAGTTCGCGGCCGGCGCTGCGTCGACGTGCGCGACCATCGGCGGGCAGGTGACCGACGACGTCTGCGACGTCGTCGCGTGGCTCGCTGCGCGCGGGCACGCCGTCGTCGTGGAGACCCGCCGAGAACCTCGACAACGACACGACATCCATGCCGACGTCGCGTCGTTCGAGGAGGCCGATTCAGCTGCAACCGCGCTCGGCGAGTACGGCTTCGAACGGTGGGAGCGATGGAGCGGAGCGGCTGCGCGTTCGTTCCGAGCCCACGGCGAGCAGATCACGGTGGCCCGGACCGACGCACACAGCTTCGTGCTCCGCCTGCGATGGAGCACCACTCCGAGCGGCGGCCGCGCGAGGCGGCTGCTCCGTTCGGTCTTCCGCCCGACAGCGGGCGACTGGACGATGGTCCGGCTGCCGACACCGCTGTGGCGGGGTTACTCGCTGGTCCGACCCGTGCGGCTGGTACTGGAACGGATCGGACGCCATGACCCGCATGCCGCCGGACTCGGCCCGTTCCTGTCCACGCCGGAGTCCCTGATCGACCCGCTGTTCGCCCTGGCGGAACTCGGCCCGGACGACACGCTGGTCGACATCGGCTGCGGCGACGGCCGCCTCGCGATCGCCGCGGCGCTCGCCACCGGCTGCAACGCCATCGGCGTCGAGCACGACCCCCGCCTCGTCGATCGGGCCCGGGCCGCCGCCTCCGCGGAGGGCGTCGCCGACCTGGTGACGATCCGACATGGCGACGCCCGCGACGTCGATCTCTCCCACGTGACCGTGGCGTTCATGTTCCTCCCGATGGACGTGATGGCCGACCTCGTCGCCGACACGTTGGAGCAGCTTCCGGTCGGCGCGCGACTGATCGCGCACGAGCAGACACCCCTCCCCCCGTCGATGTCGCCCCGGCCCGACTCGTCGCACGCCGTGATCGCGAGCGACGCCGTGACCGTCGCCCACGTGTGGAGACGCTAGGACTCCCGCCCCGACGTCGAAGCGAACCGAGACGTGAGGTCGGACGCGATGCGACCGACGCGATCGGCGGCCATGATCGACCGGTACCCGCGATGGCGGCCCTCGACGGGCACGACCTCGACCTCCGCGACCTGGCGCCAGCCGTTGTAGGTCCGGTCGGGGTTCGTGGTGGTGGCCGCATACATCACGACGGGGATGCCGTTCGACGTCGGCCGATACGAGAATGCCTCGAGGGGGACGCCGCCGGTCGAGGTTCGCTCCGGTGCGTCCGGGATCGGTGTCCCGGCGAACGCGAGGAGCCTCTTGCCGATCGAGTTCGCGTACTTCCTGGCGCGACGTCCCACGGTGGTCGACACCTCGTCGGCCAGCGCGCCCGGCGACGCGAGCGACTTGTACTTCCACCACCGGTTCGACCACAGATGCCGCTCCGCCCCGGGGAAGAACGTGTCGACCAGCACGATCCGTTCGACGTCGTGGCCGCGTTCACGCAACCTGCCGCCGAGCTCGTAGGCCGCGACACCGCCGGTCGACCATCCGAGCACCGTGACCGGACGTTCGAGATCGGCACCGACCTCGGCGACGAGCAACCGCTCGAACGCGTCGCCCAACGCTTCGATGGTGGTCACCAGTTCGTCGAGGGACGCATCGGCCGCGGAGAGCGCGACAACGCGGACGTCGTCGGGGAGTTCGTCGGTGAGAGCGCGATACCCGAAGACGTCGTCCCAGGCCGGGGTCAGGACGACGAGCGGTCCGCCGACGCTCCCGGTCTGCATCGTCACCAGGTGCACGCCGGCTCGTGTCGACGAGCGCACGGCCGGGGCGTCGGGAGCGAGGAGCGCTGCCACGCCCGCCGGCGTCCTGCCGTCGAGCAACACCGCGATCGTGACGCGCCGGCCGATCAGCTCCTCGGTGGCGGTGACGATCTCGACGGCCGCGAGTGAGTCACCACCCGCCTCGAAGTAGTCCGTCGTCGCCCCGATGTCGGTCCGGCCGAGTACTCGCCTCCAGATCGCGACGACATCGTCGACGAGCCCGTCTGCGGTGGAGTCCGGCCCGGACTGCACGAGCGCCTCGACGGGCAGCGCCGCCGCCGCCGCCCGGTCGAGCTTGCCGTGGCTGGTCCGCGGCAGCCGATCGTGGGCGACGATCCGGCTCGGCACGTGGGTTGCCGGAAGCAGGTCGGAGAGCTCACGGAGGAGCGCGACCTCGTCGATCCGTGAGGCCTCGACGTGGGCCACGAGTCGACCGCGCGCCGCTGCCGCCGCGACGACCACAGCGTCGTGGATGTCGGGGCGCGCTGTCAGCACCGCCTCGATCTCGCCCGGCTCCAGACGCACTCCACCGACGTTCAGCTGATCGTCGACGCGTCCGATGAATTCGAGCAGTCGGCGATCGTCGACGCGCACGAGGTCGCCCGTGCGGTACCACCGGCGACCATCGACGTCCACGAACCGCTCGGCCGTCGCCTCGGGATCGTCGACGTAGCCCCTCGTGACCGTCGGACCGGACACGAGCAGTTCGCCGGCGACCCCGACAGGGGTCGGCGCCCCCCGGGAGTCCGCCACCCGCAGCGTCACACCGGCGATCGGCACACCGATGGGGATCCACGTCCGATCACCGCTCGTGATCCGGTGCACGCTCGACCAGACCGTGGCCTCGGTCGGGCCGTACTCGTCGAAGAGCGGCGTGGATCCGAGAGCATCACGGTGCAGCGCTGCGACATCGGGCGCACACGCCTCGCCTGCGACGATCGCGGTGCGCAGCGAACCGAGGCGATCAGCCGAGCGCACGAGCAACGCTCGATACAGGCTCGGGACCATCAGCAGATGGGTGACACCGTGCCGTTCGATCGTGTCGGCCAGTCGATCGACGTCGTGGACGTCGTCATCTCCGGGGAGCACGATCGTCCCACCCGACACGAGCGGCCAGAACAACCCGACGATCGAACTGTCGAACCCGATGCTCGACGTCAGCAGGAACCGACCCGGCGGCTCCTCGTAGGTGACCCGGCGCGCGGCCGTGCTCGCCGCGAGATTGGCGTGCGACACCGCCACGCCCCGTGGGCGACCCGTGGATCCGGACGTGAAGATGACGTAGGCGTCGTCCGTGGGATCGATTCGACGGAGGCGATCCCGGGCGATCGCGACGGCTTCGCTCGGCCCGAGTGAGGCTCCGACGGCGATCGGCACCGGCGTGTCGAAGCGATGACGGTTCTCGTCGTCGCTCACGACGCCCGACAACCGCACCGACCGGATGATGGACGCGAGGCGCTGCTCGGGCGAAGCCGGATCGAGCGGCACGTACGCCGCACCGGCGAGTTGGACGGCGAGCATTGCGACCACGACGTCGACCGAGCGTTCGACGCACACGCCGACCAGGCCGCCCTGCATCGGCAGGCCGTCGACGGTGACGAGCGCTCGGGCGAGCAGGTCGTGGTAGGTCGAGGAGCGACCCGCGGCGTCGACGACCGCGACGGCGTCGGGTGTTCGCTCGCACCAGTCGACGATGTCGTGCAGGACGGTCGATCCGGAGTGCGGCAGGGGCGGCCCCACGAGATCGCCAGCGGCGTCCGTCGCCGGCATCGACGCCGCGATCGGACGATCCGGTGACGCGGCGGCCGCGACGAGGAGCCCGGCGAAGGTGTCCAGGATGCGGCGCGCATCGGCCGCCGACACGATCCCACCCGCGTACTCGACCCCGACGGCGAGTTCCTCGCCGCGCTCCTGGACGAACAGCGTCAGGTCGGCCACGGCCGTGCCCGATGCCAGGATCTCGTGGGACACGACGACGCCGTCGAGATGTGCCGGTGCGAGGCGCTCGTAGGCGAGCATGACGGAGACGTCCGGGGGACGCACCCCGGCGGCGCGCGCGTCGCGCACGATCGACGCGAAGGGGTAGGTGCGATGTTCCACGGCGTCGGCGACGGCGGCCCCGACCTGTTCGCAGAGCTCTGCGTACGTGGCCTCCGCGAACGCGTCGATCCGGATCGGCAGCGTGTTCAGGTGATACCCGACGAGCGGCGCTGCTGCCGGGTGGTCCTTCACGGAGGCGGTGATCCCGATCTCGACGTGGGGGTCACCGGCGAAGCGTGCGACGGTGGCCGCGGCCGCAGCGAGCGACGCCACGAACGGCGTTCGGCCGGGGCCCCTCCGCAATTCGGTCGTCGTCACCGCGAGCGGCTTGGAGAGATAGCCGTCGGGTTCCGGCGGGACGGGACCAGCGAGTGCGAGCCGACCCGGCGCCGGTCGCGCGTCGGCGTCCGCGCGCTCACCCGCCCAGAACTCTGCGTGGGTCGGATGCACCTCGGATCGCTGCCACGCCGCGTGCGCCGCGTACGACACGCTGGGGCCGGCGACCGATCGTCCGGCGTACGCCGTCGCCACCTGGTCCCAGAAGAGATCGAAGGCCCCGGCGTCGACCGAGATGTGGTGCACGCCGATCAGAACCGACGCGACCGTCGAGTTCGACGCGTCGACGGTCAGCGCAGCGTGGACACGAAGGAGGGGGCCGGCGTCGAGGTCGAACGGCACGGCTCGCTGCCGTTCGGCGAAGTCGCGGAACTCCTCGACGGTCGCAACGTCGATCTCGTCGAACGACACGGCTCCCTCACGGCCGAGGTCGTGACGGTCCGCCGCGAACGACAGATGCAGCGGACCGTGCAGCATCACGACGTCCCGGATCGACCGTTCGAGCCGGGCGAGGTCGACATCGGCCGGCAGCCGGTACCACCGGGTGACGTTGTAGCGCGTGTCGCCCGGGGCACGCCGGTGGTCGAAGAGCATCGCCTCCTCACCGGCCGACAGTGGGGCTCCGTCGATGTCCGGAATCCCGGCGTCCGAACGCACGCGTGCTCCGAGGGGATCGCCGGACCCCTCGATCAGGGCCGCCAGATCGCGGATCGTACGCGCATGGAACACGGCGGCGTCGTCGAGCGCGGCGCCCATGGTGTCGCCGATGGCCGCGACCACTTCGAGCGCTGCGAGTGAATCGCCACCGAGGTCGAAGAAGTCGTCGGTGACCCCGACCTGTTCGATGCGCAGCACCTCGGCCCACACCTCGCACAGCGCCCGCTCGACGTCGGAGGAGGGTTCGACGAGTGCGAGACCCTGACGGTGCACGCGGGTCGGCGCGGGCAGCGCCGACGCATCGGCTTTCGCGCTGGCGGCGAGCGGGACCTCGTCGATGCGCACGAACGCCGACGGCACCGCGGACGAGGCCACCCGATCGCGAACGTGGCGACGGAGTTCGTCGGGATCGAGATCCAGACCGTCGACCGTCCGGTACCACGCGGTGAGGATCTCCACTTGCTTCGGTCGGTACCCGACCGCGTCGAGCAGGCGACGCACTTCGGGATCGTCGACACCCCCCGCGACCTGATCGTCGAGTTCGGCGAGCGCCTCGTCACGCGTCTTGTGCCCGAGCCGTACGTCCCAGCTGTAGGGCTCGGCGTAGTTGTGATAGCCGCGCTCGCGCTGGTGGACCTGGATGCCGGCGACGTTGATCAGGCAGTTGGTCGAGCGACCGGTGTCGGCGGGACGCACCCACGGGGCGTTCTCCTCCAGATATCGGTACAGCTCTGCGAGGTCGACGTCGACGTACCGGTAGAAGTCGACGAACTCGATCCGGTCGAACACGTCGTCGTCGTCGAAAACACGCTGCTCGGGCAGCAACTCGGTCACCGCATCGGGAACGTGGTGATACACCTTGCGCGCCTCGAGCACGGTCGCATCGATCGCGTGCGGGTCGAACCGGTCCGACTCGAACTGGGCGGGGATCAGCCGCGTCTCGAAGAACTGCCCGCGCGACAACCCGGTGACGATCACCGGGATCCCGAGTTGGTCGGCACGGGCGACCGCCATCGTGTAGATCGTCTTGTAGCACCCCTGGCAGACGTTGGAGTACCGGTCGAGGCTGTCACGGAAGATCTCGTTCATCACCTCCGTGGTGGCGAACTCGTGGGTGATGCCGAGAGCGTCGATGCTGCGGCGGATGTTCTCCTTCGCTCCTTCCGAGATGAAGCCGTTGTCGAGCGTGAGAGCGTGCACCCGCCACCCTCGCTCGACGAGCTGGTAGAGCGCATACGACGAGTCCTTTCCGCCGGAGAGGAGGTGGAGGCAGTCGTAGTCACCGGTGCTGCGGGCGCGGGCTGCTGCCAGGCGGTCGTCGAGGTCGGCCTCCGTCCTGAACCAGGCAGCGGCCTGCGGCGCGACCTCGTCGAACGAGCGACAGACCGAGCAGACGCCGGCCCCGTCGATCTCGACCCCCGGCACGTCGGTACCGAGGCCACAGCGCACACAGCGCTGATCCGACACACGGTCGGCCGGTGTCCACAGCCGCACGATCGCACCCGCGATCCGGGGGTGCTCGACGAGCGCCGCTTCGACCTCGGCGGGCTCGAGCCGCACACCGTTGACCTTCATCTGATCGTCGAGACGGCCGCCGTACACGGCGACCCCGGGGCGCACGATGCGTGCGCGATCGCCGGTGCGGTACCACGGACGGCGCGCGTCGTCGATCGCGCCCGGCACGTCGGTCAGCCGCACGAAGCGGTCGGCGGTCAGCTCGGGTCGGTTGAGATACCCGGTGGCCATTCCGGAGCGGCGGACGTACAACTCGCCCCACGCTCCGGCGGGTGTGGGGTGACCGTACGGATCGAGCAACGCGACTTCACAGCCGGGCGCGGCGTGTCCGATCGGCACCTCGGTTCCGGTGTCGACGGCCGGCCGCCAACGGTGGATCATGCACCCGACGACCGCTTCGGTCGGCCCGTACTCGTTGTAGATCGAGACGTCGGCCGCGCAGACCCGTGCGGTCGCGACGGCGACAGGACGGCGGAACGCCTCGCCGCCGACGACCACCGTGCGGATCGCACGCGGCGTGTCGACCATCCGAGTGAAGATCTCCAGTTGCGACGGCGTGGCCTTGAGGAACGTGACGCGGTCGTCGACGGCGATGCGTCCGAGCGCGACCACCGGATCGCCGTCGAACACGATCACCCTTCCGCCGGTGACGAAGGACAGGAACAGACTGGTGATGGTCAGATCGAAGATCAGCGCCGAGTGCAGCGCGACGACGGGGGGTTCGCCGTGGGAGCAGTAGGTGTCGGTGGCGAAATCGAGGTAGTCGGCCAGCCCGCGATGCGAGATCGGGACGCCCTTGGGCAGCCCGGTCGAACCGGACGTGTAGAGGATGTAGGCGATGTCATCGGGACCGACCGCCACACGTGTCTCGTCCCGGTCGACGCCCGGCCCTCCGACCCGACCGTCGTGGAGGTCGTCGAGATCGTCGACGACGAGTCGGAGCTCGGCGTCGGCACGAATCGCCTCGTGGCGCGACTCCGGGTCCGCCGGGTCGAGCATGACGAACGCCGCACCGCAGCGCAGTACGGCCTGGATCGCCACGAGCACGTCGATGCTGCGCGCCATCCGCAGCCCGACGCGATCTCCGGGAGCAACCCCCCGGGCCCGGAGCCACGCCCGGCAGCGTTCGACCCGGACATCGAACTCGTCGGCGCGCACCGACACAGCCCGGTCCTCTGCCACGATCCGCTCGGGAGACCGGTGCAGAACCTCGCGAACGCGTTCGTGCACGGGTGTGGGGTCGCGGCGTTCGGGCGGTGGCGGAGTCAGGGCGGCCAGGGCATCGCGGTCGCGGCTCGTCGCGATCGACACCGACCCGACCGACGCCTCGGGGTCGGAGAGGATCGCGGCGACCATCCGTGCGACGTGACCATCGAGTGGTCCTGACACCCCGGGGGACCGAAGCGCGTCGTTCACGTCCAGTTCGATCTCGAAACCGTTGCCGTAGTCGAAGCCGTGCAGGCGGATGCTGTGCGCAGGGTCGACGTGTGGGGCGCGTACCCACGACACGGCGACCGGATGGGGCCCGAACGTCCCGTACTCCCCGCGGAACACGTTGACGACCATCTCGAAGTCGGCGCTCGGAGCGGCCCGGTCGCGCCGTGATGAACGAAGCATCTCGATCACCGAGGCGAGCGTCCGCCCGACCAGCATCGCGAACGTGTCGGACGGCTCGATGACCACCCGCACGGGGTGCAGCTCCATCAGCGGTCCGACGAGGTCGCGGCGACGACGGTCGGAGCGATTGCCGACCGGAAGACCGATCGTGAACTCCGATCGACCGTCGAGGCGCTGCATCGTGCACGCCAGAGCGGACGCGAAGACCGCCGCCACGCTGAGGTCGGCCGAGATCGACGGGTAGCGCTCGCCGGCAACCGACGCCAGATCACGTCCGGCCAGATCAGCGAGCTCCACCCGGCAGCGACTGCTCGCGGTGGTCGTGGCACCGCGAACGCCGAACGGCTGCAGCGGCGGGTCGGTCGCTCTTGCCAGGGCCTGCTCCGCGCCGGCCGCACGATCGACCGCGAGTTCGAGCGCGAAGTCGGCGAACGACGACACCTCGACAGCACGACCTCCGTACGCCTGCGCGGTCAGACGATGAACGAGCGACTGACTGGTCGCATCGGTCACGAGGTGGTGCAGATCGAGCCACCACGTCCAGTCGTCGGGACCGTGCCGCAGGAGGACCGAGTCGTAGCAACAGGTGGTGGCGTCGATCGGATCGCCCACCCGCTCCGCGCACCACGCATCGACCTCCGTCGGATCGAGATCGATCACCTCGGTGAGCCGCGGTGGCGATGCGAGCACGTGGGCGACCGGCTCGGCGTGCCGGGTCCGGATCACGGTCCGCAACACGTCGCATGCCCGAACGACGTCGTCGAAGGCGCCGACGAACCGGAGAGGGTCGATCGAACCGGAGATCCGGTGCGCGGTGGCCATGTTGGCCACCGGAGCGTCGGCGAAGCGTCGTTGGCTCGTCCACACCTCGGACTGCAGTCGCGTCAACTCGTAACGTCGCTCGACGCGTGCCGACACTGCGATCGGCTCGGCCGTCACGGGGCGAGGACGGCGCCGCGCGACTCGACGTAGGCGACCATTGCATCGACGGTCTGGAAGTTCTCGAGGACGATGTCGACCGGGTCGATCTCGATCGAGAGCTGGTCCTGGATCCAGTCGGACACCATCACCACACCCAACGAGTCGACGAGCCCGGAGAGCAGGAGATCGGTGTCCCCTGCGATCGGCTCGTCAGCGGTCGCCACCTCGTCGACGATGAACGTCGTGAGACGCTCCTTGAACCGTTCGGAGGTGACGTGGGTCTGCATGTCGGATTCGTGGTGAGTCGCCACGATGGAGCAACCTACCGCTGACGTTCCCGTTGCGCCTGTTCGAGGGCTGCGTTTCGGTCGACTTTCCCGGTCCCGGTCCGGGCGAGCACGTTCACGATCACGACATCGACGGGAACCGCGACCCGAGGATGGTGCCGGGCGACGTGACGCTGGACGTCCCGCAGGGTCACGGTGGAGCCGGGTTCGGGCTGGATCACGGCAACCACGCCGGGTCCGTGCGTCTCGTCCTCGGCCACGACCGCCGCGGCCTCTGCGACCGCGTCGAGCTGTCTGATCGTCAGGTCGAGCGCATCCAACTCGACCCGTTGGCCCCGGATCTTCACCTGGTTGTCGGCTCGTCCGAGGAACACGAGGTTGCCGGCGGCGTCGGCCTCGACCAGATCGCCGGTGCGGTACCAGCGCGTCGCGGCCGCACCGGGGTATGCGCGTTCCACGATCGCGGCCGCCGAGAGGTCCGGGCGGTTCCAGTAGCGGTCCATCATCGTGGTGCTGGCGACGAGCAGCTCTCCCGGGACGCCGGTCACGGCTGCGCCGCGTTCGTCGACGACGACGAGCTCGGTCTCGTCCCACGCCCGCCCGATCGGCACGTCGCCCGACGGCGGCTCGGCCAGGTCGTGCCGCGTGCACTGATTGACCTCCGCTGGGCCGTACACGTTCGACACGGTCGCCGCCGGCAGCGCTCGCATCAGGTCGGCGAGTTCGTCGGGAGGGTAGGACTCACCGCCGTAGAGAATCCACCGGATCGACGTCAGATCCCGGGTGTCGAGGGCCCCACGCGTGACGAGTTGTCGCAGCACGTACGGCACCGAGTACCAGACGGTCACCCGCTCGCGTTCGACGAGCTCACTCACGGACGCCGGGAACCGGAGCACGGCGTCGGGAACGACGGTCACGGCAGCGCCGACGAACGGTGCGACGTACAGCTCGAACGTCGACTGATCGAAGTGCAGCCCGGCGATGTTCGCCAACCGGTCGGACGCTTCCAGGCCGTACGCCGCCGCCGCGAGACGGGCGTACGCGAGCGCACTGCGATGCGTGTGCACGATGCCCTTCGGTCGGCCGGTCGACCCCGACGTGTAGATGACGTAGGCATCGTCGTCCGGGTCGACCTCACCGACGTCGGGGATCGGAGCGACGTCGAGCTCGGCAACCGACGACCAGCCGACGAACGTGCACCCCGCGACGTCGATCTCGACCGACGCGTCGGCCGGAGAACGCAGGATCACACCCGTCAGCCCCACGTCGGCTGCAAGTGCCGCCACCGTCTCGATGCGGGCGTCGGTCAGGAGGACCCCGACGGAGGCGTCGTCGAGGACTGCGGTGACATGGTCGACGGGAGCCAGGGGGTCGATCGGCACCATCACCGCTCCCGCGCGCAAGACACCGTGCACAGCGACGAACGACCACACGGACTTGCGCAGGTGGATGCCGACCCGGTCGCCCGACTCCACACCGAGTTGCCGGAGCGCCGATGCGACGCGACCGGCCGCTGCGGTGTACTCCCCGTAGTCGAGCGCATCGGTTCCGTCGCTCAGCGCCGGTGCGGCCGCAGGGATGGCCCCGTCGCCCAGCGCCAGCAACTCGGGCAGGATCCGGATGTCACGGGGCACGAGAAAATGGTACGCGTCGGAATCCACATCCGGCAGCGGCGCCGAATAGCTTCTGCGGGGACACCCCGTTGTTTCCCATGCCTCTCACCACCAACGGATACCCACTCGACACATCACCGCTCCGCTTCGGGGAGCTGGCTGATTCGACGACCCTCCTCGGCGATGCAACGGCGCTGCGAGAGGCCCTGGCGGAACACGGCTACCTCTTCTTCCGCGCGCTGCTCGACCCCGCCGTGATCGCCGCGGCGCGTCACGAGATCCTCACCAAGTACGCGATCCTCGGCGAGATCGACGACCGCCACCCGATCGACGAGGCGATCGCCTCCGACGGCCACGCCGTGCCGCACGCCAACCTCCGAGCGTTCTCCGACAGCGTCCGTTCGGGACACCACTATCGTGCGGTCACCGACGCCGACGAGTTGCTCGGCATCCACGAGGCCCTGCTGGGCGGCCCCGTGCGGAGCTTCGATTTCCGCTGGCCGCGCTTCGTCCGGCCGGGCGAGGGATGCGGATTCCACTGCGACGGGCCGTACATGAACCGCGGCACGAGCCGGATCGTGTCGAGTTGGATTCCACTCGGCCGCGTCCGTCGTGAGGAGGGCGCACTTCTGCTGCTGGAGAACAGCCACCGTTCGGAGCGGCTGCTCGACGGGTATCTCCGCGCCGACGCGGACATCGACGGACTGGAGTGGCTCGACGCCGACCCCGTCGTGACCCAATCGAAGTACGGGGACCGCTGGATGACCACCGACTTCGAACCGGGAGACGTGCTGTGCTTCGGCATGCACACGCTGCACGGGGCGATCGACAACGCGTCCCCGACGGGTCGCTGCCGTCTGTCGTCGGACAGCAGGTACCAGCGGATCGACGAGCCGGCCGACCCCCGATGGAACGGGGAACGGATCGAGGGACACGGCGGGTCGCGGGTGTTCTACCCCGGCCTCGGCAACTGGAACAACCGCGACTTCCAGGACGAGTGGAAAGACGTCGACGACCGCGGGCGACTCGTGCTCCACGATCAGCCCGCATCCTCGCACGGGACCCCCGCATGAGCGCCCACGTCGACGCCGAACTCCTCGCCCTGGCCCATGCGATGGCCGATCCGGCCCACCCGACCAAGACCTCGACCTCGGCCTGGGCAGCGACCGAACTCGCACGGCGCGACCGGGTCGACGCCGATCTCCACAGCAGGTTCGCACTCGACGACTGGAAGCGAATCGCCGATCGGGGCCTGATGAGGTTGCTCGTGGCCCCCGAGCACGGAGGAGCAGGCGTCGACCTCGCGACCGCGCTGCTCACCCTCGAGGGGCTGGGACACGGCTGCCGGGACAACGGGCTCAACTACGCCCTCGTCAGCCAGATCCTCAGCACGCAGGTGGCGCTCGAGCGGTTCGGTTCCGACGAACAGCGTGCGCGGTGGTTGACGCCGTTGATGAGCGGTGACGCATTCGTCGCGTTCGGCATGACCGAGCCCGAATCGGGCTCCGACGCGTACTCGATCACCACCACCGCCGACCGGCTCGACGACGGGTCGTACCGCCTCAACGGCCACAAGGCGTACATCACGTTCGCCTCACGCTTCGACATGGCACTCGTGTTCGCGACCACCGATCGTGCTGCGGGACAGTGGGGTATCACCGCGTTCGTGGTCCCCGCCGACCTTCCCGGCGTGGAGCGACTCGAGAATCGCGACAAGATGGGCATGCGGACCACCCCGTTCGGCGACATGACGTTCACGGACGTGGTCGTGCCCGCCTCCGCCGTACTCGGTCGACCGGGCTCCGGCGCGAGCATCTTCAACGCCGTACTCGAGGTCGAGCGGAGTTACGTCTTCATCACGCAGGTCGGCGCCATGGAACGACAGATCGACGACACGATCACGTTCGCCAACTCGCGGGTACAGGGAGGCGTGCCGATCAGCCGGCACCAGGCCATCGCCCACCGCATCGTCGACATGAAGCACCGCCACGAGACCGCCCGGTTGTTCGTCTATCGGGCAGCGATCGCCGCAGTCACGGGAAAGCAGCCCTCGCTGGCATCCGCCCTCACCAAGATCGTCGCGTGCGATGCGGGCATCGCATCTGCGCTCGATGCCGCCTCGATCCACGGGGCACGCGGGTATGTTTCCGAGTACGAGGTCGAGCGGGGAGTGCGCGACGCGGTCGGCGGACTCGTCTACTCCGGCACTTCCGACATCCAACGCAACATCGTCGCCCGTCTCCTCGGGCTCGGCTGAAAGATCCGCCGTGCGCCCCACCTCCATCCGTGCGATCGTCGGGTCGATCATCGCGTTTCTCGTCACCGTCGTTGGCCTGCCCCTGGTCGGAACACCGACGGCCGAGGCGCACTCCGGTACTCAGAGCTACGTGTACCTGGAGATCTTCGACGACGCGATCTTCGGACGGGTCGAGTACCCGATCGGCGACCTGAATCGGCTGCTCGGCCATGACATCGCCGAGAACGACCCCGACCGAGCGCTGCTCGACATCGAGGCGGAACGGGCGTCGCTCGAGGCGTACACCGCAGAACACCTGGCGCTCTACCCCGTCGACGGGCAACGCGGCGACTGGACCTTCACGTTCGGTGAGGTGTCGACCATCGAGGCGTCGAACGGCGGCTATGCGATCCTCGACTTCGAGGTCGAACAACGTTTCGACCCGACACCACGGACGTTCCAGATGGATTACGACGGCATCATCGAGGCCGACCCCGAGCGGGACGCGTTCCTGATCATCCAAACCGACTTCGGCAGCGGCACGTTCAACAACGAGGCGGGCACCTTCCTGCGGTTCACGTCCGATTCCACGGTGCAAACCGTCGATCTCGACGACTCCTCCTTCTGGAAGGGCGTCCAGGGCACGATCGGACTCGGTGCCGAACACATCCGCATCGGCACCGATCACATCCTGTTCATCCTCGCCCTCGTGTTGCCGGCGGCGATGGTGTTCGTCCGGCGCGACGACGGGCGCGGGCAATGGGAACCGTCCCCGAGTTTCGCCAGCTCGCTGTGGCGGATTCTCAAGATCGCCACGATGTTCACCGTCGCCCACTCGATCACCCTGGCGATCGGCGGATTCGAGATCGTCGACCTGTCCCCCCGCCTCGTCGAGTCGATCATCGCGATCTCGATCGCCATCGCCGCGCTCCACAACGTCCGTCCGATCTGGGCGAACAAGGAGTGGGTGATGGCGTTCGGGTTCGGGCTCTTCCACGGGTTCGGCTTTGCGGGCCTGCTGTCAGAACTCGGCCTCACGAGATCGAACCGTTTCGTGTCGCTGTTCGGCTTCAACATCGGCGTCGAGATCGGCCAGGCCGTGATCATCCTGATGGTGTTCCCGATCCTGTTCCTGCTCCGTCGGACCCGTGTGTTCGTCCCGATGATGTACGTCGCGTCGGTCGGGCTCGCCGTGGTCGCACTCGCCTGGGCGACCGAGCGGATCTTCGACTACGACACCGACGTCAACGCACTGGTCGACCCCGTCCTGCGGTGGCCGCGATCGGGCCTGTTGATCATCGCCGGGCTGATCGGCGCGACAGCGCTGTACGCCTTCGACCGGTCCCGCAACGCTCTGCGGCCCGTTGCCGACACGACCCACTCGGTGCCTGCCGTCCTCGACCGGCACGACGACGTGGAGGACGAGCTCGTCGACGCCTGACCGGTCGGCCGCGACGTGGCTGGTCGCCTGAGGGCGCATCCGCCGCAGCGGGGTCGACGGTGACCGGTGACCCCTCCTCGTTGAACGAGTCGACGTGGAGTCCGGCGACCGGGCGTCAGCCCGTCGCCTCGCCGGGCCAGCGGAAGACCGCATGCACGGTTGCCCAGTCGGGCTCGTGCAGGGCCAGGAACTCGGCCACCTCGTCGCCCCGGTCCGGAGCGAGGCACAGGCGTCGGAGCGTCGCGGGGACGAGACTCGCCGGGTCCGACGCGTGGCGCGCCAGCGGCGGTCGGGGCATCTCCCATCGTTCGGCCACGATCCCCATCTCTGCGAGGACGTCAGCGAAATCGTCGGAGGTCGGACCGTCGGGTCGATCGATGTCCCAGAAGCGGCGCCAGGCGTCGTTCCACGCCGACATCGGATGCCGGGTCGGGATCACGAGCACGACCGCGAGACGGGCGCGGCCCGTCAGCGCGGCGACGAACGGCTCGATGTCGGCCACGTTGTAGGCGACGTGGTGGCACGTCACGACATCGGCGGTCGGCGTGTCGACGGCGACCTCGGGCCAGTTCCCCTGAATGGTCATCGATCGTGCACCCGCCGCCGCCGCCGCCTGCGTGAACGCGACGAGCATCGCGGGGTCCTGATCGACACCGATGACGCGCTCGGCCGGCGGAACGAGCGACATCGCCGCACGCCCGCCGCCGCACCCGACGTCGAGCACCGACCCGCCGGTCGCCGGCAGCACGGCCCGCGCCACCTCCGCGGACAGCACGGACCGATCGAGCGTCTCGTCGACCGCGAAGGTCGCCGGCTCGTGGGCGTACGGCGAGCGTGGTGCCTGATCGAGGATCCGTTGTGGGATCGCCCAGTCAGCGAGCTGGTCGGCCCACGACTCGATCGCCGACATCAGTCGGCGAGGATCCTCACCGGAAGCTCGCGAGGCCCTCGGATCTGACCGACGGACCAGCGGGTGTCACCCGCCAACTCGAAGTTCGGGAACCGGTCGACGAACTCCTCGATCGCGACGCGCAGCTCGAGACGAGCCAGGTTCGACCCGAGGCAACGATGGATGCCCAGCCCGAACGCGGCGTGGCGGTTCTCCTCACGGTCGATGATGAACTTGTCGGCGTCCTCGAACTGCTTCGGATCGCGGTTCGCCGCGGGGAACGGCAGCAGGACCCAGTCGTCCTTCTTCATCGGGCAGCCGTGGAAGTCGTTGTCCTCCTTGACCAGGCGCGCCATCGTCACCGGCGCATAGGCCCGCAGGAATTCCTCGACGGCGAACTGCATGACCTCGGGGTCGTCACGCAACCGCTGGCGATCGCCCGGGGTCTGGGCGAGATGCCACAACGACGATCCGATGGCCGACCAGGTGGTGTCGATCCCGGCGATCAGCAACAGGATGATCGACCCGCCGACGTGATCGTCGGAGAGCTTGTTGCCGTCGAGCTCGACGTTCATCAGATAGCTCGTGAGGTCGTCACGCGGGTTCTCGCGGTGATCGGCGATCTGTGCCGCGATGTACTTGCCGAGATCGTCGATTCCCGTGCGGGTTCCGGGCTCCTGGTTGATCGTCTCGAGCGCGACGTGCACGAACTCACGGAACAGGTCTTCGTCCTTCTCGGGGAACCCGAGCATCCGCCCGATCACGTTGACCGGGATGTGCTGCGCGTATTGCACCGCCGCGTCGACCACGGTCTCGCCGGGAACGATCTCGCCCATGTCGTCGAGCAGACGACGGCACAGTGAGCGGACCTCGTCCTCCCACGGCTCGATCTGCTTCGGGGCGAACGGCGGGAGCAGCAGGCGGCGGGCCATGCCGTGGAAGGGCGGATCGCTCGAGATCGGCGGGACGCCACCGATGGGTGCAGGGATGGCCAGGTCGCCGGGACGGCCGACCGACACCACCACGGCGCGGCTGGTGAAGTGATCGGTGTCGTACGCGATCTCGTGCACCGTGTCGTGGGTGATCGGGACCCACATGCCCCCGTAGCGGTCGGAGTGGGCGACGGGACAGCCGGATTCGCGCAACTGCTTCCACACGTCGGGGGCGTTGGGATTGTAGTCCGGGTCGGCGTGGTCGAAGTCGGTGGCGTAGTCCTCGACGGGTCCGTAGTCGTCGGGGTTGTACGGGACGCGCTGCCAGATGTCGGTGCCCTCGGGCGAATCGCCGAAGATCGGCTCACGATCGGCGAACCCGCGACTCGGCGGCTCGGTCGTCACTTCGTCGTCGTTCACGGTGTCGGTCATGTCAGGACTCCTGGGTGATCGTGATCGCGTACTCGGGGCAGTTCGACGCAGCCAGGCGGGCCTTGTCCTGCAGGTCGGCGGGCACGTCGCCCTCGACGAGCAGCACGGCCTGGCCGTAGTCGTCGACGTCGAACAGCTCAGGTGCCAACGCATAGCAGCGGTTGTGCCCCTGGCACTTCTCGGCGTCGAGGTGGATCTGCATCTGTGCTCCGTTGGTGGTCGGGTGGCGAGGTCGCCAGACTCGTGTGATGCCCGGCGTCGCTCGACAGTATTCGAACAGTGTTCCAATCTTGCTACTTCCGCCGTCGGAAGGCAAGGCGGTGGGCGGAACTTCGCGCCGCTGGGAGCCGGATTCGGGCACGTTCTCGACCCTCGCGGACCGTCGCGCGCAACTCGCCGACGCGCTCGGTGCCGTCCACGGTGGCTCCGAGAAACTCCTGGGCGTCCGGGGGGATCACCTCGATCGGGCGCAGGCCGCCAACCTCTCGCTCGTCGGTGCTCCCTCGCTACCGGCGTGGCGCCGCTACACCGGCGTCGTCTGGGACCACCTCGAGCCGGGGACCCTCGCCGCTGCGGAACGACGTCGGATCGTGGTCGTCTCGGGGCTGCTCGGCCTCGTCAGGGGCGACGACCCGGTGCCCGACTACCGGCTGAAGATGGGAGCAAACCTCGAGCCGTTCGGAAAGCTCTCCACGTGGTGGCGCGACGACCTGTCGGCCGCCTTGAACCACTACGCGACGGGTCGGAGCGCGAAGCAACCGCGAATCCTGGTCGACCTGCTCCCCAAGGAGCATCGTGCCGCGTGGACGCCCGACCACCGCGTGACGACGGTGTCGATCGAGTTGGTCGACTCGACCGGCAAGCCCGGCGGTCACTTCGCGAAGGCGGCCAAGGGCGAGCTCGCCCGCTCGATCCTCACCGACGGCCTCGCCGCCATCGACCGCTGGAACCACGACCGCTTCCACCTCGCCGTCACCTGAGGCCGGGGTCGACCACGCGTTGCACCGTCGCGCTGCACCTCACCGGGTGTCCGGCTCGACTCCGGCGTCGATCCGGCGGGAAGCGACCACGAAGAGACCGGCGGCCGGCAGCGTGACGAGCGCCGTTGCCGAACCCACCGACAGGCTCGTTCCGGCGAGCGCGCCCACCACTGCGGGGGTCACCAGCAGGGCGAGACGGGAACCGCCGGTCAGCGCGCCCAGTCCGGCACCCGGCCGACCGGGGAACCTTGCCGCGTCGTCGTACAGCTTGGGGAACTGGGTCGCGATCCCCAACCCCGCGACGACGTAGGCCGCCAGCACGATCCACCGGTTGGGAACGAACGACGCCGCCAGCAGTGCCGTGACCGTCATGGCGATCGCCACGTTGAACACGCGGTGGATCCCGAAACGTGCGATCACCCAGTCACCACCGAAGCGGCCGCAGGTCATTCCGGCCGTGAAGGCGACGTAGGCGAGCCCTGCCAGCCCGGCGGCCGCCCCGAAGTCGTCGCTGAACCGGAACGCGGCCCAGTCACTCGACGTCATCTCCATCGCGATCGAACACCCACCGGCCAGACCGAGAAGGATCAACGGGACCCGCCGACGCACCCGGTTCGACACACCCGGCCTCACGACGTCGGCGGCACCGACCGTGTACTCGTCGACGGTGAGCAACCCACGGCCGACGAAGACCACCACGGCACAGAACGCCGCCGACGCAACCAGCAGGTGTGTCCGCAGCGGGACTCCGGACGCAGCCGCCTGCGCGGCGACGAGGCCACCGACGACCGTCCCGAGGCTCCAGAGACCGTGGAGCCGGTTCATCACCGGCACCGCACGCCGCCCGCTGATCCACGATCCCTGGGTGTTCATCGCCGCGTCGACGAGCACGTCCGTCGACGACAGGCCCATCAGGGCGAGCAACAGGACGGCCGGCGTCGTGGCAAGCCCGACCATCGCGAGCGACGCGACGAGGACCAGCGCCCCACCGATCAGCACCCGTCTCGTACCGAACCGCTCGATGAAGTGGCCGACGGTCACGCTGCCGAGGAGCCCTGCGGCGCTCCCGACGGCGAGCAACGCTCCCAACGTGGCGGTGGAGATGTCGACTCGATCGCGGATCTCGGGCAGGCGCGGGACGAACGAGGCGACGACCAATCCGTTGACGAAGAACTGCACGGCGACCGACAGCAGCGCGCGATTGTCCCCCGGGAGCGGCCCGACCGGACTCGGTCGGTCCGTCATCACGCCCCGTCGTGCAGCGCTGCGACCGCGGCGCCGAGGCGCTCGGCCGCATCCTCGAGCGTCATGTCGATCACCGCAGCGATCGGCTTGCCCGGGCCGGTGACGGTCGAGAGCGGACCACCGCGCACGGTCCCCGATGTCAGCACGATCAACGACTCACCGGTGTCCGACTCGCGGAGGATCGAGGCCTTCGCGACCGTCTTCCAGACGGTTTCGATCCGACTCATACCCGGACGGGCCGGTGTGTGGACACCGCCGAACTCGAACAACTGCGAGATGCCGTCGGGACGCGTGGCGCGCACGCTGACGGTGACTCCGGGCGCGATTCGGGCGGTGTCCTCGAGCGTCTCGAACCCGCACTCCGCAAGGAGCGAGCGGGCCATGTCCTTGACGGTCCGGGGATCGGGCAACTCGACGGGCGCCAGCGACTCGATCCGCTCGCGGGCCTGACGCACATACGCAGGCTCCGTGTCGTACCCGACGAAGTGCCGACCGGTCCGCTTCGCCGCGACACCGGTCGTCCCCGACCCCATGAACGGGTCGAGCACGACGTCGCCGTCGTAGGTGAAGAGATGGAGACATCGCTCGACGAGCGCCACCGGAAACGGAGCCGGATGGCCGACCCGTGTCGCCGACTCGGCAGGGATCTCCCACACGTCGAGCGTCGCTTCCATGAACTCGTCGCCGGGAATCGTCGGTCGTCCGTCGCCGCCACGGCCGACACCGCCTCGACCCACCCGGTCGAATCGGCCCTTGCTCGCGACGATGAGGCGCTCGGTCGTGTCGCGCAGAACCGGGTTCGCCGGCGACTGGTACGACCCCCACGCACACGAACCACTGGCGCCGCGTTGTTTCTGCCACACCACCTCACCGCGGAGCAGGAGGCGGAGATCGTCCTGCAGGATCGCGGTCACGTCCGCCGCGAGATTGCGGTACGGCTTGCGGCCGAGGTTCGCGACGTTGACGGCGATGCGACCGCCCGGCTCGAGGGTGCGCACACACTCGTGGAAGACGTCACGCAGCATCTCGAGGTACTCGATGTAGTCGGCGGGAACGTGCCCCTCACCGAGCGCCGTTTCGTACTCCTTGCCGGCGAAGTACGGCGGCGACGTGACCACGAGCGCGACGGACGCGTCGGGCACATGCGTCATGTTGCGGGCGTCGCCGAGATGGATCACGTCGACGTCTCCGGGCTCGCCGAGGGTGTCGTCGTCGCTGATCTGAGGTGGGGCGAAGCGTGCGTAGAAGTCGGTGGCGTCGTGCGACTCGCGTTTGCCGGCGCCGAATGCCGATGTCGACGTGCCCATCAGGTGGATCCGATCATCGGCGGGTTGGTCTGACCGGCCGCCCGCTGCATCCGTTCGACCGGCTGCGACCGCAGGTCCTCGTGGGTCAGGATCCAGAACTGCCCGGTGTCGACCGCGGCCACCAGCTGGTCGGCGACGTCGCCGGCCGGGATCCCGTCGGCGACTCCGGATTCGATGATGCCACCCATCAATTCCCCCATCGGCGAGCCGAGCGTCGCGGGAACGGGTTCTGCGGCCATCAGATCGGTCTTGACGAAGCCCGGGCACAGCACGCTGACGCCCACCGGCGACCCGGTGGCGCCGAGCTCCAGGAACAGACCCTCGCTGATCGCGACGACGGCATGCTTGGTCGCGTTGTACGGGGCGGCCCCGGGCAGGGGCATCAATCCCGCCATCGAAGCGGTGTTGACGATGTGGCCACATCCCTGCGCGGCCATGATCGGCAGAAAGGCTCGGATGCCGTGGACGACGCCGTAGAGGTTGACGTCGATGACGCGCTCCCACAAGCCCAGGGGACCGCTCCACGCGTCACCGACGCCCACGATCCCCGCATTGTTGACCAGCAGATGCACACCACCGAACCGTTCGAGCGTCGCCTCGGCGAGCGATGTGACCGACTCCTCGGATGCCGTGTTGCAGATGACACCCGCGACGTCGCCACCGGCCTCCGTGAGTCGCGACTCGACGTCGCGCAATTTCGGTTCGTCGATGTCGGCGAGCACGAGCCGCATCCCGAGAGCGAGCAGCCGCTCGGCCACGGCGAGGCCGATCCCACTCGCGCCGCCGGTGATGACGGCCACGTTGCCGCGCGCGAGCACGCTGTCGGTCGGAGACATGAGTCGCAATCTTGGCAAACTTCGGGCACCGAGTGGTTGATGTCGCACGAGCCGGGTGGCACAGAGCGGTCGGTCCACGGTGCTCGGTCGCCGCGGGTGAGATCCGGTGGGGTGCGCCCGACATGCCATCATCTCGGGGTGATCGACATCGACGCTGCGCTCGCTTCGCTGAGCCTGAACGACAAATGCCGGCTCGTTGCCGGCCAGACCAACTGGCGGACCAAGGCCTTTCCGCAGGCAGGAATCCCCCAGCTGAAGTTGTCGGACGGTCCGACGGGCGTCCGGGGTGAGGGCCACGGCAGCTCCGGCACACCCGGCGTCGCCGTGCCGGCCGGGATCGCACTCGGTGCCACCTGGGATCCCGGCCTCCTGGCCGAGGTGGGCGGCCTGCTCGGCGTCGAGGCTCGCCGCAAGCGTGCCCACGTGCTGCTCGGGCCGACCGTGAACCTGCATCGCACACCACTCGGTGGTCGCACGTTCGAGTGCTACAGCGAGGATCCCGAACTCTCGGGGACACTGGCCGTCGCGTACGTCCGAGCGGTGCAGGCGCACGACGTAGCGGTGACGGTCAAGCACTTCGTGTGCAACGACACCGAGATCGACCGGATGACGGTGAACGTCGAGGTCGACGAGCGCACTCTGCGCGAACTCTATCTGCGGCCGTTCGAGCGAGCGGTGAAGGACGGCGGCGCATGGGGGATCATGAGCTCGTACAACCGCGTCGCCGGTCAGCACGTGGCCGAGAACCGACGGCTGCTGACCGACATCCTGCGAACGGAGTGGGGGTTCGACGGCTTCGTCGTCTCCGACTGGTTCGGCGTGCACGAACCGGTCGGCGCGGCCAACGCCGGGCTCACGCTCGAGATGCCCGCCCCGGTGCGCGTCTACGGTCGTCGCCTCGCCGAGGCCGTCGAGCGTGGCGACGTCACCGAGGAGACCGTCGACGGACTCGTCCGGGATCTGCTCACGGTCATGAACCGTACGAAAGCCGACGAGCACACCTGTGACGCACCCGAGGAGTCCGTCGACGATCCGGTCGAACGGGCGCTGACTCGCCGGGCCGCGATCGCCGGGACGGTCCTGCTGCGGAACGCTCCGGTCGAGACGCTCGGTCGCCGCGCACTGCCGATCCTCCTCGACGGGCTCGGTTCGGTCGCCGTGGTCGGACCGAATGCGGTCATCGACCGGTCGATGGGAGGCGGGTCGGCGAGTCTCACTCCGTTCGGCCACCGCACCCTGCTCGATGCACTGACCGACCGGCTCGCGACGCGCAGCCCGTCGACGATCGTCACGTACGATCCCGGTGTCCGCATCGACCGGCTCACGCCGATCGTCCGCCGCTCTCGGTTGCGCACACCGGCCGGAGAACCCGGGCTCCACCTCGAATACGTCAACGGACGGGACTGGGACGCGCCGGCCGCGGTCGAGGCCATCGCGGCGACATCGATGATCCGATTCTTCGGGACCACACCGGACGAGATCGACGCCACCGCCTTCGGCGCGCGCGTGACCGGATCGTTCATCCCGGAGGTCGACGGCCCGCACGTCATCGGTGTCGTCTCGACCGGGCCGGTGACCATGACGGCGACGGCCTCCGGCGGCGAGCCCATCGTCGTGGTCGACGATCCCGAGATGTTGCTGCCGCGCACGCGGGAGTTCTTCGGCTACGGCAGCGAGGAGAGCACGGCGGTGGTGGACGCGGTCGCCGGGGAACCCATCGAACTGTCCGTCAAGTGGGCGACCGCCACGGCGAACGGGTTCGCAGCGATGCGGATCGGTGTCCGCGCCCCCGATCCCGACGACCTGTTCGAGCAGGCGGTCGCAGCGTCGGCGGCCGCCGACGTGGCGGTCGTGGTCGTCGGCACGAACGACGAGTGGGAGACGGAGGGATTCGACCGCGAGACGATGGACCTCCCGGGCCGCCAGGACGAACTCGTCGAAGCGATCGCAGCGGTGAACCCGAACACGATCGTGGTCGTCAACGCGGGATCGCCGGTCACGATGGACTGGGGTGCCGACGACCACCCGACGCCGGCGCCCGCCGTGGTCACGTCGTTCTTCGCCGGACAGGAGCAGGCCGAGGCGATGGTCGACGTCCTGCTCGGTGACGCCGACCCGGGCGGTCGGCTGCCGATCACGTACCCGGCTCGGCTTGCGGACCACCCCGCTGTCGACAACCACATTCCGGATCGGTCGGGCGAGTCTCCCCCACAGCAGCGCTACGAGGAAGGCCTGTTCATCGGACACCGGCACTACGAGCGGGCCGGCATCGCCCCCCGGTTCTGGTTCGGTCACGGCCTGAGCTACGGGACCGCGACATGGGGCGAGGTCGATGTCTCGTCGGTCGAGGTCGGCGCGGCGAGCCTCGCCGACCGGGAGATCGTCGTCACGGTGCCCCTCGAGAATCCCGGGGTACGCGCCGCGACCGTCGTCGTGCAGGGATATGTGGCTCCTGTCGCTCCCCCGGTCGCACGACCCATTCGCGAACTGAAGGCGTGGTCGAAGGTCGCCATCGCTCCGGGAGACTCGGCGCAGGTCCGGCTCGCGTTCGGACCCGACGCGTTCCACCACTGGGACGAGGCAGGCAACGACTGGACCGTCGCCCCCGGTGACTACGACATCGTCGTCGCCCGCTCCTCGGCACCCGACGCCGAACACGCCCGCATCCGCATCACGCTCACCTGAACTGCCGCGTCCCGATTTGCCGCGTCCCGGCACCGGCAAATCGGGACGATTTGTTGCGTCCCGGCACCGGCAGATCGCCGCGATTTGCGGGGTCCTGGGCCCGGCAAATCCTGAAAGCGCTTACATTGACGCGATGGAATCGCGGCACTGGTGGCAGGACGCTGTCGTCTATCAGGTCTACGTCCGCTCGTTCGCCGACGCGAACGGCGACGGGGTCGGCGACCTGGAGGGCATCCGCTCGCGAATCGGTCACCTGTCGTCGCTGGGCGTCGACGCGCTCTGGCTGAACCCGTGCTACCCGTCGCCCCAGTACGACCACGGCTACGACGTCGCGGACTACCGCTCCATCCACGACGAGTACGGCGACCTCGCCGAGTTCGACGCGTTGCTCGCCGAAGCGCGCGACCACGGGATCAGGATCCTGATGGACCTCGTGCCGAACCACTGCTCGAGCGAGCACTCCTGGTTCGTCGAGGCCCGTACCGCAGCACCCGGCAGCCCTGAACGAGCCCGCTTCTACTTCCGCGACGGCACGCCCGAGGGCGACGATCCGTACGGCGGGCCCCCGAACAACTGGGCGGCCGCCTTCGGAGGATCCGCCTGGACCCGCGCGTGCGCCGACGACACGCAGTGGTATCTGGGCACGTTCACCTCGCACCAGCCCGACTTCGACCACACCAACGCGGACGTCCAGCGGATGTTCGCCGACGTGCTCGAGTTCTGGTTCGACCGCGGGGTCGACGGCTTCCGTGTCGACGCGATCAGCCCCGTCGGCAAGCACCCGGAACTGCCCGACGCACCGCCCGTGCCGGAGTCCACCGGCATGCTCCAGGTCACCTGGGAGAATCCGTTCACGGTGTTCCGCCCGGAGGGACACGAGGTGTGGCGGCGGTTCCGCTCCACGATCGACCGCTACATGGACGAGCACCCGGGTCGCGATCTCATGATGGTGGCCGAGGCGTACATGAACGGGAGACCCGATCTCATGGCGGCGTTCGTGAACGACGAACAGTTCCATCAGGCGTTCGCCTTCGACCTGTTGCTGTCCCCGTGGGTCAAGTCCGAGATCGAGCGGGCGATCCGCGACACGCTCGACATCATCGGCATCGGGTCGTCGCCCACCTGGGCACTCAACAACCACGACGTGCAGCGCATCGTCACCCGTCTCGGGCGGGACGACGCCACCGACCCCGTCACGGTGACGAACAACGCGCTCGAGACGAGTACGTGCCACGTCGACACCGTCGTCGGACTCCGCCGGTCCCGAGCGATGATCACGCTGGCGATGGCGATGCCCGGCTCGCTCTACCTGTACATGGGCGAGGAGCTCGGGTTGCCCGAATACCTCGACATCGCCGACGACCGCCGGCAGGACCCCGTCTTCATCCAGACCGGCGGACGACGGATCGGGCGCGACGGTTGCCGTGTGCCGATCCCGTGGACCGACGACCCTGCGACGTCGTTCGGCTTCTCCACGGTCGAGAACGGCACATCGGCGCCGGAGTCGTGGCTCCCGCAACCCGAGTGGTGGGGCGCGATGGCCGTCGCCGAACTCGACGGCCGCGATGGCTCGATTCTCGAGCTGTACCGCGAGGTCGTCGATGCCCGGCGCGAATTCGCCACGCCACAGGGAATGGCGGCCGCGGTGATCGAACTCGGCGACGGCCTGGTGGCCGTGCGCCGGGGCGATCTCGTGGCCGTCACCAACGTGACGTCCACGCCGATCGCGCTCGACCCGGAGGACGATCATCTCGAGGTCGCGATGCCCGTCTTCGCGTCCGAGCCGGCCGAGATGCACACTCCAGGGGTGATCCCGCCCGAATCGACCATCTGGTTCCTGAGGTGATCGTCGCGAGCGTCATCGGCGACGTCTCCGACAAACTCGAGGAGTTCTCGGCGAACTGGTGGTTCCTGCTGGTCATCTTCGTCGTCGCACTGCTCGATTCGATCATCCCGATCGTCCCCAGCGAGACCCTCGTCATCGTCGGGGGGGTCGCGGCCGGCCAGGGCAACCAGCCGCTCGTGCTGGTCATCGTGTGCGGTGCGGTCGGCGCGTTCACGGGCGACAACCTCGCCTACGTGCTCGGCAGACGATTCTCGGACCGCGTGGACACGTGGGCCGACCGGAAGGTCGAGCGGCGGGCACGCCTCGATGCCGCCGGCCGTCAGATCAAGATCCGCGGTGGCATGTTGCTGATCACGGCTCGCTTCATCCCCGGCGGCCGGACGATCCTCACGGTCTCGTCAGGTCTCACGGCTCAACCATGGGGTTGGTTCGCCATCTGGATCGCGATCGCGACGACGATCTGGGCGACCTATGCGGCGTCGCTCGGGTTCTTCTTCGGTCAGACCTTCGAGGACAACCAGACCCTTGCGTTCTGGCTCGCATTCGGCACCGCGCTGGCGATCACGGCACTCGTCGAGGTGGTCCGATGGCTGCGGCATCGAGGGTCGACACCAGAATCGTCGGTGTGACCGACTCGCTGCTCGACAACCGGATCGAACCGATCACCGCCACCGACGACGAGATCCGCGACGCGGTGGCCGGCGCGCACCTGTCGAGCTTCCTGCCCGCGCTGCTGCCGGCACTCGCACATGCGATCGGCGACGACTCGATCCTCGTCGAGGCGTTGCGCCCCGACGGCGCGAAGATCCGCGACGAGAGCGCCGGGCTGACCCCCGAGCAAGAGGTGGAGATCCGGACGATCGCCGCCGACACGCTCATCGAGGTCCGTGACGGCATCCGATCCTTCGACGACGAGGCGACCAAGTCCGAGGTCGACACCGATCGTCTGCAACGGCTGATGGCGTTTGCCATCGGTGAGTCGATCGCCGCCGACTACGTCCCGCTGATGCGTGAGGAGCTGTCGGTGACCGGCGACGACCTGCGTGCGCCGCGGTGGCGTGCCGACCGGTTGGCCCCCGATCGGCCATTCTCGGTGGCGATCATCGGCGCGGGCATGTCGGGCATCCTTGCGACCCACCGGCTGAGGCAGGCGGGGATCGACGTCGTGGTGTTCGAGAAGAACCACGATGTCGGCGGCACGTGGCTCGAGAACACCTATCCGGGCTGCCGCGTCGACGTGTCGAACCACGTCTACAGCTACTCGTTCGCGCAGCGCATCGACTGGCCCTACTACTTCTCCCCACAACCCGAGTTGCTCGAGTACTTCCGCACCTGCGCGGACGAGTTCGGCGTCCGCGAGCACGTTCGATTCGGCCACGAGGTCACGGCGATGACGTGGTCCGACGACGACCGGATGTGGACCGTCGAGATCGACGGTCCCGACGGGGAGATGACCCACGAGTTCCACGCGGTCATCTCCGCCGTCGGCCAGCTCAACCGACCCAACATGCCCACGATCGGAGGGATGGACACCTTCGCCGGGCCGTCGTTCCATTCGGCGCGGTGGGACCACGACGTCGACCTCGACGACAAGCACGTGGTGGTCATCGGTGCCGGAGCGAGTGCGGTCCAATTCGTGCCGCACGTCGCCGAGCGTGCCGCACACCTCACGGTGCTGCAACGCACGCCCAACTGGTTCGTGCCCGTCCCGATGTACCACGACCCGGTCCCCGACGGTCTGCAGTGGTTGTTCCGCCACGTGCCGGGCTACGCACAGTGGTACCGGTTCTGGCTCTTCTGGCGATCGTCGGAGGGTCTGCTCCCGGCATGCGCGGTCGACGACGGTTGGGAGGACGTCTCACTGGCCACCGGCGCCGCCAATGCCGAACTGCGCGAGTTGCTCGAGCAGTGGCTGCACCTCTGCTACGCCGACCGGCCGGACCTGTACGACGTCGTCCTCCCGATGTACCCACCGGCGTCGAAGCGGATCGTGCTCGACAACGGATCGTGGTCGACGACGATGAAGCGCGACGACGTGACCCTCGACGGTGACCCGATCGACCGCATCGAAGCCGATGCCGTCGTGACGACCGACACCCACGGCTCGCAAACCCGTCATCGCGCCGACGTGATCATCTACGCAACCGGCTTCCAGGCCTCGAAGTTCCTGACCCCGATGAAGGTCGTCGGTCGCGGCGGCCGCGACCTGCACGAGGTCTGGAGCGGCGACGCCCGGGCCTACCTCGGCGTCGTCCACCCCGGCTTCCCGAACCTCTTCCTGTGCTACGGGCCGAATACGAACATCGTCGTCAACGGATCGATCATCTACTTCTCCGAGTGTGAGGTGCACTACGCGGTCGGTGTCATCGAGATGCTGTTGCGCAACGGCTGGGCATCGGCAGACTGCCGGCAGGACGTGCACGACGCGTACAACGAGAGGATCGACGCCGGCAACCTGAAGATGGCGTGGGGCGTCTCCACGGTCAACAGCTGGTACAAGGCAGAGTCGGGGCGCGTCGCCCAGAACTGGCCGTTCAGCCTGCTGGAGTACTGGCGACAGACCCGCGCACCCGACCCCGCCGACTTCGCGACGGCGGGAATGGAGCCCGATGCCGAGCCCCCGACGTGACGAACTGTCGGCCGCGGGTCGGTTGTGATGACATCGACCGGGGGCCGTAACCTTCGGCGGTGGAAAATCCCTGGTTCAACCCGTGGTTCGAGTCGATCGCCGTCGCCCAGAAGCGGGCGAAGCGCCGACTGCCGAAGTCGGTCTACGGTGCGCTGATCGCGGGGGCAGAGCGGGGCATCACCCGCGACGACAACTGCGCCGCGTTCGACGAGATCGGCCTGCGCCCGCTCACCGCCGGCCAACCGGCAACCCGCGAGATGGCGACCGAGGTCATGGGTCAACCGATGTCGATGCCGGTGATGATCAGCCCCACCGGTGTGCAGGCCGTCCACCCCGACGGTGAAGTCGCCGTCGCACGTGCCTCCGCCGCCCGGGGCGTGGTGATGGGCCTGAGCTCGTTCTCCTCGAAGCCGATGACCGAGGTGATCGCCGCCAATCCGCAGACCCTGTTCCAGATCTACTGGGCCGGCGACCGCGACTCGATGGTCGGTCGGATGGAACGGGCGAAGGCAGCGGGGGCGGTCGGGATGATCCTCACGCTCGACTGGTCGTTCGTCCACTCCCGCGACTGGGGCAGTCCGTCGATTCCCGAGGCGATCGACTTCACGACGATGCTCAAGCACGGCCCGGAGGCGCTGCTCCGACCGCGATGGCTCATCGACTGGCTGCGGTCCGGTTCGATCCCGCAACTCGGCGTCCCGAACTTTCCCGTGTCCGCGAACGACCCGATCCCCGGCTTCTTCGAGGCCTACGGCGTCTGGATGGGCACCCCGCCGCCCACATGGGACGACGTCGCGTGGCTGCGGTCGCAATGGGACGGTCCGTTCATGGTCAAGGGAATCAACCGCGCCGACGAAGCCCGTCGCGCCGCCGCCGCCGGTGCCACGGCCATCTCGGTGTCGACACATGCCGGCAACAACATCGACGGCACACCGGCACCGATCCGCGTCCTCCCGGAGGTCGTGGCTGCGGTCGGCGACGAAGTCGAGGTCGTCATGGACTCCGGCATCCGTCGCGGGAGCGACGTCGTGAAGGCGCTCGCGCTCGGCGCCAAAGCCGTGATGATCGGTCGGGCGTACCTGTGGGGGCTCGCGGCGAACGGCCAGGCCGGCGTGGAGAACGTGCTCGACGTGCTGCGGATGGGCATCGACTCGAACCTCCTCGGCCTCGGCAAGGCATCGATCGGGGACCTCTCCCCGGACGACCTCGTCGTCCCCGACGGCTTCTCCCCGCCACCCTGCGACTGACGACGACCATGTTCGCCGGTGACCGTTCGCTGGTGCCTGGCACCGACGCACGCGTTCGCCGGTGCCTGGCACCGACGAACACGCGAGACTGAGCGGCGATGCGACTGGGTGAGGCGACGTGGAACGAAGTCGACGCGGCGACGCGGATCTTGGCCGACGACGACGGCACCCGATCGCCGATCCTGCTCATTCCGGTCGGATCGACGGAGCAGCACGGTCCGCACCTCCCGCTCGACACCGACACCCTCGTGGCCGAGGAGGTCGCCGGGCGGACGCTTCATCGGACGTCCGGCCTGATGCTCGGACCGACGATCTCGGTCACCGCCTCCGGCGAGCACGCGGGATTCGCCGGCACCCTGTCGATCGGCACCGACGTGATGACGCAGGTGGCCGTCGAACTGGGCCGCAGCGCCGACTGGGCGGCCGGCGTCGTGTTCGTGAACGGGCACGGCGGAAACCACGAGGCACTCAGACGGGCGGTCGACGTCCTGACCGACGAGGGCCGGAGCGTCATGTCATGGTGGCCCAGGTGGCGTCGTCGCACCGACGGCGGACCGCCCGACCTCCACGCCGGGCGGATCGAGACCTCCCTCATGCTGGCGATCGATCCCGGACTCGTCCGGCTCGAACTCGCGACCGAGGGGCCCGACCTCGCACTCGACGAACTCCTGCCTCGGCTGCGAACCGACGGCGTTCGCGGCGTCAGCCCGAACGGCGTGCTCGGCGACCCCGATGGGGCCTCGGGTGCGGAGGGAGAACGTTTCATCGCCGATTTCGTCGACGACCTCGTGCTGACGATCGAGCAGTGGCGCCCGATCGACCCGACGCCTCACGCGCCGGGTTACCCCGACCGCGCTGACGTCGACCGAGGGCTCTCCGACGACGTACCCGCCGCAACGCCGGACTGATGCGGTTCCGCACCGACGGCACCTGGAGCCGGACCGGCGCGACCAGCTGCGTGGTGCTGGCCGGCTCCCCGCTGCGGGTCTTCAGGGTGACCCCGACGGGCGCAGACGTGTGCGCCCGGATCGAGTCGGGAGCGGACGTGGACCCGTCGTCACTGGTCGATCGCCTGCTCGACGCCGGCGCGATCCACCCGATCCCGATCGCCGACGATCGAACACCGGGGCGCGGGGACGTCACCGTGATCACGCCGCAGCTGGGTGGCGTCGCTCGGCCCGACCGGGACGTGACGGTCGACGACGGATCGATACCGCCGGTCAGACGGGGCAACGGTCCGACTCGAACGCAACGTCGGTCCCGGCGCTGCCCGCAACGTCGGCCGCACTCACGCATCGACGCCGCTGCTCGCGTTCGTCGATTCCGATGTCTCGCTTCCGGCACACGACTGGCTCGCGCCGCTGCTCCCCCACTTCGACGACCCACGAGTCGGACTCGTCGCGCCGCGTGTCGTCGGTGATCCGACGGCTTCGCTCGATCTCGGAGACGAGCCCGCCCGCGTCCGTGCCGGGAGTCGCGTCAGCTACGTCCCCGCCGCGGCGATCGTGGTGCGCGCCTCCGCCTTCGACGACGTCGGTGGCTTCGACGGGACCCTCCGATTCGGTGAGGACGTCGACCTGGTGTGGCGGCTCGACCAGGCGGGATGGCGATGCCGGTACGAGCCCCGGGTCACCGTCCAACACACACCTCGACCCGACTGGCCCGCTCGGCTGCGGCAGCAGATCGGTTACGGATCATCGGCCGCGCCGCTCGCCCAACGCCATCCGCGCCTGCTCGCACCGTTGCGGTTGAACGGTTGGATGGCCGCTGCATGGATTGCGCTCGCCACAGGACATCCGGTGTCGGCATCCGGCCTGGCGGTCGCCAACGCCGTGACCGTGGCACGCAACCTGCCCGACGTTCCGACCGCCGACGTCGCCCGGCTCACGGTCGGCAGCTACGTCGCGATCGCACGCCAGATCGGGTCGGCGGTGCGGCGGGCGTGGTGGCCCCTGGCGTTGGCGGCGTGCCTCGTGTCGAGGCGGGCGCGTCGCGTGGTGGTTGCATCGATCATCGCGGACCCGCTGGCGACACCGACCGACCTCGCCTACGGATGGGGTCTCTGGCGAGAGGTCCTTCGCCGCCGGACGTGGTGGCCGCTGATCCCGGAGATCAGCCCGTGGCCCCCCGTCGGTCGGCATCGATCGACGCGCGCACCCGAGCGCCGCGCGACCCGCGCGGAGAGCTGACCGCGCGGCGACGCCGCCGGCCCGGGCGGCAAGCTCGCATCCTCTCCACGACATTCCCGATCGACGTCATCGGGACGTGAGGTAGCGGTCGACCGACGTCACCGACTCCGAACGTGGGAGCCGACCCGCGAGGGCTGGTGATCCGGCTCGCTCCGGATCGTGCAGAATGCGATCGTGATCGTCGACTGCGCGTTGTACTCGGAGGGTCGCCGGTTGGACACCCCGCCGACGATCGACTCGCTCGCGCTGCTCCCGGAGCACGATGGTGCGTTCGCGTGGCTCGGTCTCAGCATGCCGGACGCCGAGGAACTGGGCCGCGCCGTCGAAGTGCTCGGTTGCCGGGGACAGGTCGAGGTCGACGAGATCCTCGCGCCGCACAGGCGACCGGTGCTCAGCCTCGACGGGCCGGCTCTCGAACTGGTCCTGCGGACGGCCCGCTACGTGGACCGCGACGAGACGATCTCGCTGGGTGAGCTCACCGTGCTCGTGTGGGAGAACGCGATCATCGCGGTCCGCTACGGACATGCCAGCCCTCTCGCCCATCTTCGTTCCGAGCTCGAAGCCGACCCCGAACGTCTCGCCGACGGCCCGCTGGGGGTGATGGCTGCGATCGTCGCGCAGGTGGTCGCCGACTTCAGCCCTGCCCTCGACGGGTTCGAGCAGGACGTCAACGAGGTCGAGCAGGACGTCTTCTCCGAGGGCGGCACACAACCCGTTCAACGCCTGTACCGTCTCAAGCGCGAGGTGCGCCGCTTCCAGAGCCCGCTCGAGGCGCTCGACGAGCCGCTCGCCCGCCTCATCCGACACATCCGCCGTCACGCCGACGTCGAGACCCTGGAAACGCTGACGGAGGCCTCCGACCAGCTGAACCGCACGATCGGCCGCACCCGTTCGCTGTCGAACCTGCTCGACGCCGCGCTCACGGCCAGCCTCGCCCAGACCGGAATCCAGCAGAACGAGGACATGCGCAAGATCAGCGCCTGGGTCGCGATGGCTGCGGTTCCGACCCTCATCGCGGGTGTCTACGGCATGAACTTCGACCACATGCCGGAACTCGATTCGGCGGTCGGGTACCCGCTGACGCTCGCGGTGATGGGGGGCATCGTCGTCGCCCTCCACCGGTTCTTCAAGCGCAACGACTGGTTGTGAACATTCGAGTGCGACGCGCCGAATGACGTGTGTCGGCCGACGACCGGTTCAGCCGCCGAACGCCCGGTACACGCGCTCCGCCGGACCGCGCCCGTAGCGACGATGCCACATCGCGCCCGCCACCATGGCGGCCAGCCAGAACACCAGCGCGAAGGTGAGCGCGGTCCGGAGACCGTCCGGTTCCACCCAACCGAGCCAGTCGACCACGAGATTGAAGACCAGGATGTGGGCAATGTAGAGCGTCAGGGTCATCTGCCCGGCCTGTCGCAGGATCTCGACCACTCCTGCCGCCGGCCCCGTGGCCCGGTCGGCGAGCCAGGAGATCAGGGCAAACGCGACCAGTGACGTACCGAGCGCACTCGCCACGTAGACGAGCCCCCGGTCGAACGGATGCCGCGACAGCACGAGATCGGTGAACGGCGTGTCCGCGAGCGACGAGACGATCGTCGCGGTCCCGAAGAGCAGCAAACCGAGGCCGCCGCACCACAGTCGCCAATCGGGTACGTCGAGCACCCGTCCGACCACGATGCCCGCACACAGGAACACCATCCACGGAAGCAACGGGTGTGTCCCGTTGACCGCGAGGTCGAACACGTACCGACGGATCGAGTCGGACTCGGGCGAGCGCAACCACGCCACGCTGCCCCCGTCCTCGACCCGCCAGAACGACCACACCGAGATCCACCAACCGGCCAGCGCCGCGGCGAGCCCGATCGCGACGATCCACCGCGTCGCGAGCGTGAACAGGACCGAGGCGATCACGAACATCGCCCCGTAGTAGACGATGATCGTTCCGGGCCAGATCACGTCGAGCAACTGACCGAGCACGTACAGGGCCAGACCTCGACGGACCAGCCGCCAGCGCATCTCGGTCACCGCACGCGTCGCCCCCTCGATCCCCGACGCCCGAGCGGCGACCACGCGACGGGTGAGCAACGTGACCCCGACACCCGCGGTCAGGACGAATGTCGAGGCGAACCGCGTCGACAACGGCCCCTCGAACGGATCGAAGAAGCGCTCGATCGATCCGTCCGCGACGAACCCTTCGCCTCGGAACATCAGGTAGCCGTGGTAGTTCATCACCACCACGCCGATCAGCGCCACCGCCCGGACCACGTCGGGGCCGGGGAGTCGGTCACTCGATTCCGAGGGGGGCACGACCTCGTCGGTCTCGGCCCGGTCTGCGACGCTCACGTCACTCCCAGCGGTACTCGTCGACCGCCGTCATGTGGAGCGGTCGCTGGAGATCGACCTCCTCGCCGACACGCGGGAGCGGGTCGCCGCTCGGGACGAACGCCATCGACGTGTGCATGTGCGGCCCCTCGTGCAGGGCGAGCCGCATCCCGGCGAAGTGGAACGGACTGCGACCGTCGTCGTGCGGCGTGACTCCGTTGGCCGTCCCTGCTCCGATCATCACCAGGTGCCCGTCGCCGCTGACCACTCCCTGCCGGTATCCGGCGGTCGTCCCGGCCGAGACCGCACGAACGTCGAGGACGTCGGCGGTCAGGTGCAGCGCGGACTTGTCGCCGTGCCACAGCGACGTTCCGAGCCGAAGCCGGTACGAACGATCGTCCGGCAGCGACCGGTACGCGTCCCGACCGAGGTGGCTCAGCCAGACCGGCACGGCCGGGTCCACGTCCGCGATCGCCGTGCAGATCTGTCCGAGCCGGTCGACATCGGTTCCGGCGATCGGTGGGTGCACCGCGACGCCGACCACATCGTGTCCGCGGTTGCGTGCCTCTCCGATCAACGAACTCGGTCCGCCGAAGCGCCGGAGATCGCTCGCGAGCTTGACGATCAGTCGACCACGCCACCCGTCGAGGGCGTCGAGGTGTTCGCGTCGACCCACCGTCAGGACGGGATCCGAGGTGGCGGGAGCCTGGAGCGTGGGTGTCAGCACCACGGCGGTCAAGCTGTCGGGAAGTCCCTCGAGTTCGTGGATCGTTCCCACCGCCACCGTGTGGCAGAACTCGGCGGCCAGCTCGGCGAGGCGGAGTCGACCGAACCCGTACCCGTTGCCCTTGATCACGGGCACCAGACCCGGGGTCGCGGCGACGGTCCGCGCGATCTGGCTCCGCCAGATGGCGGTGCGCACGGTCAGACGGACGGTCACCTGTGCGACGGTAGCGCCGGAGCTCGATCAGAGGTCGTTCAGGTCGCGGACGATCACCACTCGCCGACGGGTGCGGTCCGTCCGACGCGACGCTGCGTCTCGCCGGTCGCTCCACGTCGGGCCCTGCGCAGGCCGCGCCAACCCACGGCCCCCGCGCCGATCAGCGGTCCCGAGTCCGCGAGACGCGACGGCGTGATCCGTGCGCCGCGGCTGTACGGCAGCTTCGCATGGTCGTCGAGCGCGACCTGGGCCGAGTGGAAGAACGTCGCGGCGAAGCCCAGAGCCACACTCCCACCGACGACGACGAGGGACAGGTCGAGCGTGTTGCAGACCGAGGCTGCGGCGATCCCGACGAGGCGACCCGTCCGCTGCATGATCTCGTAGGTCGGCTCGGTGGGCGGCCGCCCGGTGATCGACTCGATCGCGAGACCGGAGGCCTCCGCCTCGAGGCACCCCTGTGCGCCGCATCCACAACGGCGTCCCCCGGGTTCGACGATGACGTGGCCGATGTGACCTGCGTTGCCGGTCGCACCATCCAGGAGCTCACCGTCGAGGACCACTCCCCCGCCCACTCCGGTGGACACCGTCAGCGCACAGAAGTTCGGGTGCCCCTGGGCGGCGCCGAGCCAGCCCTCGGCGAGTGCGAGCGCCTTGGCGTCGAGGTCGCCGTAGACCGGGAGTCGGGTCGTGTCCTGCAGTCGGGCGCGCAGCGGGAACTCGCGCCACGCAGGGATGTTCACGGGCGACACCGTCTCCAGGTTGCGAGCGACGGGTCCTGCGGCACCGACGCCCACCGCACGGATTCGAGTGTGATGCTGGTCGCGCGCGCGAGTCATCATCTCGGTGACCATCCCGGCGAGCGAGGTGAAGTGCGCCTCGGGGACGACGTCGCGCTCGACCTCCACCCGCGCCCTGTCGATGAGTTCGCCCTTGACGGTCACCAGCCCGGCAGCGAACTTCGTTCCGCCGATGTCGATCGCGAGGATCACGTCGCTCGGCGGCGAACGCAGCGGTGCCGTCACGTCGGCGTCGATGTCGGCCACGTCGACCGGCGACGGCTCGTCCTGCGGGTGGTCCGACTCGGTCATCGCCGTCCGACGGTAGCCGTGCCGGGACGTCCGGCGCGGACCACACCGGAGATCACACCCGTGCCGACTCCCCGACCACGCCCAGAAATCCCCGCCGATTCGTGCTCTACTCTGGACGACTCCGTGCCGATACACCCACGAACGCTCATGTCGACACCTTCCCGCCGCCACACCGCACGAGGCAACGCCGGCCGCCCGTCGCACCGCGCCCGCGGATCGCTGATCGCCGTCACGCTCGCCGTGGGGCTGACCATCTCGTCGGCGCCGGCGGTGAACGCGCAGCCCCCTGCCGACGGCACCACGACCACCACCACGACCACCACGACCACCACGACGACGACCACCACGGTCCCGACGGCCACCTCGACCACGACGACCACCACGCTGCCCGTGACGCCGACGGCGACCACGCTGGTTCCGCCGCCGCCGCGCACACCGGACACGACGCCGGCCCCCACCACGACGACACCCACGACGATCCCGGGACCGGTGGCCCCACCGGCGCGCAACATCACCGTCATTCCCGAGCAGATCGAACACATCCTCGCCACCATCCGCTACCTCGAATCACGCGGCATCTACACGCTCCCCCCGAACAAGGGCGGTGCCTCCGGCGCCTATCAGTTCGTGCAGTCGACGTGGAATCGCTACGGCGGCTACGAACACGCCTACCTGGCACCGCCACACATCCAGGACGAGCGGGCCGCATACGACGTCAACCGGTTCCTGGCGCAGTTCGACAACGACGTGTCCATGATCCCGGTCATGTGGTACTACCCGATCGCTGCTCGCCAACCGGAGTTGATGGATCGCGTGCCCCTGCCCGAGCACGGCAACCGCCTCACGATCCGTGAGTACCAGACGCGTTGGCTCGGCGTCTTCGCGTCGATCTCCGGCCAGACGATCGCGCCCCGCCTCGGCGCACCGATCGACCTGTCGGCGATCGCCGGCAAGGCACCCGAACTCCCCGCACCCCATGAGGGCGTCCCGTCCCTGTCGTTCCCCGTGCTCGGACCGTCACGGCTGGCCGTGCCGGAGTGCGACGACGCGACCGAGGTCGAAGTGGCGGACGGCGCCGGCGGTCGGGCTGCATCCGACGGTCCGAGTCGTGCCGACGTCGAGGCCGCCGGGCTCTGCACCGAGCAGGCCCCTGGCATCGTTTTCGGGGTCAAACTCCAGCCGGTGCTGGCGGTCGCCGATGGCGTGGTCACCGACGTCCGCGACGAGCCGGATGACGGAGGTCCGATCAGGGTCACGGTCACCGACGCGGAAGGAACCAGCTACATCTACGCCGGATTCAACGACGACAACCCCGGCACCGACGACGGCGCTGCCCCCGCTCACCTCCGGCTCTCGGGGCTCGCAACGGTCGGCCAGACCGTTCGGGCCGGTCAGATCCTCGGGTTCATGGGCGACACCGATCCGATCCCGCTGGGTGTACGCGCCGATGTGCCCACCGATTCGACCGTCGAGATCGCCGCCGACGCGATCGCTCCTCACATCCGAGTCACGATGGTCGGAATCGACGGCCACCCGATCGATGCATTCGGACCGATCATCGACGCACTGTTCCGCCAGACCTGTCACGTCGTGATCGGCCAATGGTCTGTCCCGTCCAACGGCTCGGGCCACGAACCGGTCACGATCGAGACGACCGACGACGACGACAGCGTCGACTCGGAGTGGGTCATCACCTCGACGGGACAGGTCACCGCGAGCGGCTGGGGCGCGCTGGTCAACCCCGGCGAAGGATGTCGGTATGCGCCGCGGCAGGCCTTCGGGCCCGGAGCGAGCGGCTCGCCGGTCGGCTCCTTGCGATGGGTGAACGAGATGCGGTTGCCCACCGATCTGTGGATCTCACTCGCCTTGCAGGACGAAGCGGCCGTCCCGACGCTCTTCCACCGCTGAGGCGGGCGGCGTTCCGGGCGCGGGCCCCCGTCAGTCCAGCCGGCGAGCGCCCTCGACCAGGTTGATCTCGTAGAGCACCTCGTCGAGCGCATCGGCCGCACTGATCGCGCTGAAGCGCTGCGGCGTCTCGGGCGTGCAGCACGACGGGACCGGTGACAGCACGGTCCACGGTCGTGGGTGACAGAACTGGACGACGCTGTACCGCTCGCCGTCGAAGCCGGGTGCGGCCACGACGCGGTGCCACCCGATCGGGATGCGACCGTTCGTCAGCCGCTCGAGCATGATCCCGGTGTTGACGATGACGCCGTCGTCGGGCGGCACCGCGTCGACCCATTCGTCGTTGACCTTCACCTGGAGGCCTGGCGCCGTCGCACGCGGCAGTGCGGTGATCAGATTGATGTCCCCGTGTTCGGCCGCCCACACGTGCCCGGGCTCACCATCGGCTCCGAGCGCTGTGTCGAGCTCGGACATGGCCGGATAGCGGATCGCCCGGGTCAACGTCGGGCCGTCCTGCACCATCTCGTCGAAGAACGTCTCGTGACAGCCGATCCCCTCCGCGATGACCCGCAGGAAGCGCCGCTGGAGATCGGCAACCGTGTCGTGGAACCGGTACAACACATCGGTGATCCCCGGAACGGCCCGTTCGGGGAGCACCTGATCGGGGTAGGCGGTCGGAAACGTCCGCTTCAGCGGGTGACCCGACGGAATGGGCGTCGACCAGTTGAGCATCTCCTTCCAGTCCGGTCTGTCACTCGACGCGGCCGTCTCGACGAGCAGGCCGGTGTAGCCGGTCTGTCCGTTGGCGCCCGGCGCGACGGCGGACTGCTTGTCCTCCGGCGACTTCTCGAAGAACTCGCGCAACATCCCGTACGCGGTGTCGAGCAGATCGTCGGACAGGTCGTGGCTGGTGTACACGAATCCCGTGGCGAGGCTGCGAGCCACCCCGTCGACGACAGCACGGCGTTGCTCGGAGGTGCCGTTCTCGAAGGCCAGCAGGTCGACATCGAGGATCTCGTCGTTCATGGCGCCAGTGTACGAGTGCCGCGCATCGGCCCGATCGACCGTCAGGCGAACAGCGCCGGCCAGCCACCGGTGTGCACGAAGACGACGTGATCGTCGGAGTTCCAGCGTCCTTCGGCAACGAGGCCGAGCAGGCCGGACAACCCCTTGCCCGAGTACGTCGGGTCCATCAGCCAACCACCGCGGCGGGCGGCCCAGTCGATCGCAGCAGTCCCCTCGGCCGTCGGCACGGCGTAGTCCTCACCGATCCACCGGGGATCGATCTCGACATCGGCCGCGTCGACGGTCACGTCGACGTTCATCAGGCGGAGCGCCGCGTCCGCGAGCTCGGCGACGTCCGGCATGCCGCGGTTGACGCCCTTGGCGACTCCGATGGCAACGACGTCGGGAGCCTCCTCGGGACCGAGGCGGGTGTCGGCGATCAGCGCAGCGCGCCCGGCGAGCAACCCGGCGTGTGTTCCCCCGCTCGACGACGTGAACACCACGGCTCGCGGCACGAAACCGGCGTCGCTGCACTGGTCGATCAGCTCGACGAACGCAACCGCGTAGCCGATCGCTCCGACGGCGGTGCTCCCGCCGATCGGGATCGAGCACGGGGCAAGACCCTGAACGAACAAGTCGTCGGCGAGCGACTCGCGAGCGACCTCGAGTTCGCCCCAGTGACTCTCCTCGGCGCCCGTGTGGTGCATCTGAGCACCGAACATCTCGGAGAGCAGCTGGTTCCCCGTCCGCCGTTCACCGTCGGCCGGTGCGTCTCCCGACAGGACGAGGTGGACGTCCAGCCCCAGCCGACTCCCGGCCGCGGCGGTCATCCGGCAGTGGTTGGACTGGGCGGCACCGACGGTCACGAGTGTCTTCGCGCCGTCGGCGAGAGCGCGACCGCAGAGGAACTCGAGCTTGCGCGCCTTGTTTCCGCCGCCACCGAGCCCGGTGAGGTCGTCGCGTTTGATCCAGAGGTGCGGTCCCGATTCGCCGACACGTCCGGCGGCTTCGAGTGCGGTCGGGAGCGTGGCGAGGGCGGAGCGCGGGAGGTGAGCGAACACATTCGCATGGTACGACGAGCCGGTCGCCCTTCGTCAATGACGACGGCTCGGGATCCTGGCAGGCTGTCAGGGATGACGACCACGGACTGGAACCCCTTGCTTCGCTCGGAGTTCGACGAACCGTACTGGGGAGAACTCCAGGCGTTCGTCGCGGACGAGCGTGCGCGGCACACCGTGTACCCGCCGCACGACGAGGTCTTCGCCGCGCTGCACCTCACACCGTACGCCGACCTCAAGGTCGTGATCCTCGGGCAGGATCCGTACCACGGGCCGGGGCAGGCCCACGGTCTCGCGTTCTCGGTGCGCCCCGGCGTCCCGATCCCACCGTCGCTGCGCAACATCCACCAGGAACTGCACAGCGACCTCGGCCTCCCGATCCCCGATCACGGAAGCCTCGAGGCCTGGGCGCGACAAGGCGTGCTGCTGCTGAACGCGTCGTTGACCGTGCGCGCCGGGCAGGCCGGCTCGCATGCCGGGAAGGGCTGGGAGACGTTCACCGATCGCGTCATCGATGTCGCAGCAGCACGGCCGGACCCGCTGGTGTTCATCCTGTGGGGCAACCACGCTCGCCGCAAGCGCGAGCGGATCGACACCGGGCGTCACGCCGTGATCGAGTCGCCACACCCCTCCCCGTTCTCCGCCAACAACGGCTTCTTCGGCAGCCGACCCTTCAGCGCCGCCAACGAGGCGCTGGTGCGGCTCGGGCGGGAACCGGTCGACTGGAGTCTGGTTGTTTCGGATGCACCGGCGCCGGGTGCAAACTGAACCATGCCCTGGACAACGAGTGACAGAGTGATGGAGCTTCGTCGACGCTTCCACGCGTTCGACGTGTTCGCCGAGATGATGGACGGGTGGCGGCGCCACCTCGGCGGGCGCAACGCGTCGTTGCTCGCGTTCTTCTCGTTCCTGTCGATCTTCCCGCTGATGCTCGCCGCGGTCACGATTCTCGGCTTCGTGCTCCACGACAACGAGGAGTTGCAGCGCAAGATCATCGACAGCGCGGCGTCGGAGATCCCGGTCCTCGGCCAGACGCTCGCCGACAACCCCGGGTCGATCGACGGCAGCGTGACCGCACTGATCGTCGGACTCGGCGGCGCGCTGTGGGCATCGACGAAGGCGTTCGTCGGCCTGCAGAGTGCACTGGACGATTCGTGGGAGGTCGATGTCGACGATCGCGACGGGTTGCATGTTCAACGCGGAAAGGCACTCCTCGGAATCGCCATCATCGCGATCTCCCAGGTCGGAACCCTCGTCATCGCCGGCATCGTGAACGCGGCCGGCCTGCCCGCGTTCAGCGACGTGGCGCTCATCGGCGCAACCGTCGTCGTCAACATCGTGGTGATCGCGGCGATGTACCGACTGCTCACGTCCTATCCGACGACCTGGGGCGACGTGTGGCTCGGCGCCGTGTTCGCCGGTGTGGCGTTCACGATCCTGCAGAATTTCGGCACGCTGATCGTGACCAGGTTCGCAAGAAACGACAACCAGGCCCTCGGCACCATCAACACGATCCTCGGGCTGCTCGTCTGGCTCAGCTTCATCGGGATCACGGTGGTGATGTGCGCGGAGCTGAATGCCGCCCGCACCCGACTGCGCGTCGGCCGCAACGTCGGTTCCGGTCCGGACCTCGACATCGCCATCCGAGCCTGATCCGGTGACAGGGCGAGCTCAGGCGAGGCGGGTGGTGACCGAGCTCGCCGCCTCGAGCGTGCTGTGCACGGGGCACCTGTTCGCGATGACCAGCAGCTTGCGTCGATCGTCGTCGCCGAGGTCGTCACCTTCGACGGTGATCACCCTTTCGAACCGGTCGATCATGCCGGTGCGACCCCGCACGTGATCGTTGTCGGCACACTCGATGCAGTCGTCGACGTGCACCTTGCCGTGGGACACCTCGACCGTGACGCGTTCGAGCGGCAACCGCTTGCGGTCGGCGTACATCCTCAACGTCATCGACGTGCACGCGCCCAACGCTGCGCCGAGAAGGTCGTATGGCCCCGGACCGGCGTCGAAGCCACCGACGGATTCGGGCTCGTCCGCGAGGAACCGGTGCCGCCCGACGACGACGTGGTTCAGGAACGGACCCTGCGTGGTCTCAGCGACGACGACAGCGTCGCGGGGCTCCGGGGCCTCGAGCCCCCCGCTCTCGTCGTCGACGTACCGCGATGCGAACGCGGCGATCGCGCCGGCCGCGAAGTCGGCATCGGCGGGGTCGGACAGGAGGTGGTCGGCACCATCGAGCGAGATGAAGCTCTTCGGATGCCGCGCCGCCTCGAAGATCCCCGCGGCGTTCTCGACCCCGACAGTGTTGTCGATCGGCGAGTGCATCACGAGGAGCGGCTTCCTCATGTCGCCGACCCGCTCGGTCACCCGGTGCCGCCCCAGGTCGTCCAGGAACTGCTGCGTGATCGTGAACGGACGGCCCGCGATCCGCACCCACGCCTCACCGTTCGCGACGATGTCGTCCGTGGCGTCGTCGAACAGACCCACGACGTGTTCGGCGTCTGCGGGCGCCCCGATGGTCACGACCGCTCGGACCTCGGGGACGTCACCGGCCACCGACAGCACCGCAGCACCCCCGAGCGAATGACCGACGAGCACCTGCGGCGCGGAGTACTCCTCGCGGAGCCACTCGATCGCTGCCAGGAGATCGGCGGTGTTGGACGCGAAGTTCGTGTTGGCGAATTCACCCTCACTCGACCCCAGTCCGGTGAAGTCGAAGCGCATCACCCCGAACCCCGAGTGGGTGAGTGCCGACGCCAGCCTGCTCGCCGAACGCAGGTCCTTTCCGCACGTGAAACAGTGTGCGAACAGGGCAAACGCACGTGGTGGACCCGCCGGGAGGTCCATTCGTGCGGCCAGGAGATCGCCCTGGCTTCCCGGAAAGCTCACTCGCTCGACACGGGCCGGTTTCGTCGGAGTCATGCGAAGACGGTACCCAAGGCTGCACTACCCTGTCCCCGGATGCCGAGGGCTTTCTCATGAACGCAGTCATCCTCGCCGCCGGTGAGTCCGCCATCGGTCCGACGCTCGCTCTGATCGTCGGCGCCGGAATGATCGCCCAGTGGATCGCCTGGCGCACTCAGCTCCCGTCGATCATCGCGCTCCTCATCGCCGGGCTGACACTCGGTCCCGTGACCGGGATCCTCGAGCCCGACGAACTGCTCGGCAGCACGCTGTTCCCACTCGTCTCGCTCTCCGTCGCGCTGATCCTGTTCGAAGGTGGACTCGATCTCCCGCCTCGCGAGTTGCGCAACACCGGCACGGTCGTTCGCCGCCTGATCACGGTCGGAGCGATCGTCACGGGGGTCGTCGGCTGGTACTCGGCGCGCGAGATCTTCGGCATCTCGAACGAGGTCGCGATCGTGCTCGCGGCCGTGCTCGTGGTCACCGGCCCGACCGTGGTGGGCCCGCTGCTCCGGTTCGTCCGACCGGCCGGTACGACGGGCCCGATCCTGCGCGCCGAGGGGGTGCTGATCGACCCGATCGGCGCAACGGCCGCCCTCGTGGCGTTCGAACTCGTCCTCGCCGACGAAACCGACGAAGCGGTGCTCAGCCTCCTCGGCATCGTCGGACTCACACTGGTCGCCGGAATCGGGCTGGGCCTCGGGACGGCATTCCTCCTCGACACGGCCCTGCGTCGATTTCTCATCCCGGACCAACTCGCCGTTCCGATGACCTTCGCCTTCGTCGTCGCGAGCTACGTCGCGTCGAACGAGATCCAAGAGGAGTCCGGCCTCCTCGCAGTGACCGTCGTCGGGATCTACCTGGCGCGACGCGACACGTCGACGATCCGACAGGTTCTCGAGTTCAACGAGAGCCTGCGGACACTCTTGATCTCCGTCCTGTTCATCCTGCTCGCCGCGCGGATCGAGGCCGATGCTCTCCGCGACGTCGCGCTCCCCGCGCTCGCCTTTCTCGCCGTGCTCGTGTTCGTCGCTCGCCCGCTCGCGGTGTTCGTGTCGACGATCCGCACGGCGCTGACCTGGCGCGAGCGCATCTTCCTGACCACGATGGCGCCCCGCGGAATCGTCGCCGCCGCCGTGTCGGCGATCTTCGCTCTCCGACTGGAGGAGGAGAACGTTGCCGACGCCGACAAGATCGTGCCGATCGTGTTCTTGATCATCATCGGCACGATCGTCGTCTACGGATTCGTGGCGGGCCCGGCGGCGCGCCTCCTCGGGCTGGCCGAGGCCCAGGCGCACGGCGTCCTGATCGTCGGGTCGCACGCCACCGCCCGCGGCCTGGCCGTTCAGTTGAAGAACCGCTCGGTCAAGACGATCTTGATCGACACCGACCCGTACAACGTGACCCGTGCGATCGCGCTCGGTCTGAGCGCGCGTCGCCTGAGCGCGCTCGCCGAAGACGCAGTGGAGAGTCTCGACCTGCGCGGTATCGGTCGCCTTCTGGCTTTGACCTCGAACGACGAGGTCAACGCCCTCGCGACAGGTCGGTTCGCGCGCGTCTTCGGTCGCCGCGAGGTGTTCCAGCTCGCCCCCGGCAAACGGCGCAGCGGGCAGAGCGCCGTGCCCGACGAGTACCTCGGACGGATCGTCGGCGTCGACGGGCTCACGTACGCGACGCTCGACGAACGGTCGCGACAGGGATGGAAGGTCGTCGGCGCGGCTGCCGGACCGGTGATCGTCGAGGCCTTCGCCGACCAGCAGTTCATCCCACTGGTTCGGATCGAGGACGAGGAGATGGCATTCATCTGCCGCAACGACCCGCTGCCCGTGTCCGGCGAGGTGATCGGTCTCGCCTCACCGACGGTCCAGCGATCGGTGGAGGCCACCGAAGCCTCCGCCGCAGACACGCCGGCGGGAGGCACGGGCTGACCGACGCCGGCGTTCAGGTGCAGCGGTGGACCTGACGTTCCCTCGAGACGCGGGGCTCGGTACGCAGCTCGCAGCGCTGTCCCGCAGTCCTCCTGGCGAACTCGCGTCGACCCGACCGGGCGTTCGCGTGCACACAACTGTTCGTTGGTACGAGTATTGCCGGGCCGAGTTCGTGTCGTTCGATGGGGTGCTGCGCCAACGGAGGCCAACCGAGCTTCGGCGACGGTTCCCCATTGGGTGCGGTGTCTGGTCCTGGGCTACGGTCGGCGCCCGGACAGCTGGGGAGGGGACGCCCCGACGGAGCGGAGCGGAGAACGCATGCGGGGAGAGCCCAGCGCCACGGCGATCATGGCCGCAATGGCGCGAGCCGGACACCGGATCGACGACGATCACCCATGGGTGCTCGACGATCCGTACGCCCTGCCCTTGATCGGGGCTCAATGGGACGAGCTCTTCTCCTTGACCGACGCGATCTTCCCTCCACCCGTCCAACAGGTCGTCCGCGGTGGCTTGACTGCGCGCTCGCGCTACGCGGAAGACCGATTCCTGCAGGGCGATGCGGCCCAGTACGTCGTACTCGGTGCCGGCCTCGACTCGTTTGCGTGGCGGCGGCCCGATGTGCTGCGCCGGGCGAGCGTGTTCGAGGTCGATCACCCGCTGACCCAGGCCTGGAAGCACGATCGCGTCGCCGTGCTCCACCTGCCGACCGCGGAAGGGCCCACCTTCGTGCCCTGCGACTTCGAGCACGAGAACTTGCATCAGGTTCTCGAATCGGCCGGGTTCGACTGGGTCACCCCGGCAACCTTCTCGTGGATTGCGGTGTCCATGTACCTCACGGTGCCGGCGATCGAGGAGACTCTCCAGACGATCGCCGCTGGAGCGGTGGGCACCGAGATCGTGCTGTCCTACGCGCCACCCCGTGCAGGGCTCGACGAGCTGAGCCAAGCGTTCCTGGACATCATGGTGCCAATCGCCGAGAGCCGAGGGGAGCCGATCCAGTCCTTCTTCGAGGAGCCGGAGATCGAGGATCTGGTCAGGCGATGCGGTCTCGAAGTGGTTGATCACCCGTCCCATGCCGAACTCAACGAGCGTTACCTCACCGGGCGAGCAGATGGCCTGCGCACGTACATGTGCGAACGCATGCTCACCGCCGCCGTCGCTTGAGGGACCCCGTGGCAAGCGGTGCAGGCAACACCTTGAAGACTTCCCGTTCGCAGTCTGCGCGCAGGTCTCGTCACACAGCAGGTCCGGATGACGACGCTTCTCGTCTGCCGCTGGACGGTGTGCGCGCGGCCGTTGACGCGTTCCGCCGGCGCGCCGCGACACGTGGGAACGATTTCTCGAAGAGCAGTTGACCCCGTCACACACGTGCCGATCAGGGAAACCCCGAGCGCTGCCTGACACGGCACTAGTTTCGGCGGATGATGAGAGGCGTCCGGCATGTGTTCGTGTACGGCACGCTGCGATCCGGAGACGTTCGGTGGCGATTTCTCCAGCCGTTCGTCGTCGACGAGGGGTGGCCGGACACGATCGAAGGTCGGCTCTTCGACACCGGCCTCGACTACCCGGCCGCGGTCGTCGACGACCGCGTCGCTCGGGGTGGCACGATCGTCGGTGAGACCTACGCCATCATCGAGGAGACCATCGAGCAGTGTCTCGAGGTGCTGGACGCCGAGGAGGGCACCGTCGGCGGGTACTACAGGCGCGTCGTGGTCACCACCGGGCGCGGCGTCGACGCCTACGTCTACGAGTACGGACAGGGACTCGACCTCGTCCCGATCGACAGCGGGGACTGGTTCGACTCGCCCGGCCGCCGTTGAGGCCGAGCCGATGTAATCCACACGGCCACAGCGGCATACGCTCTGGCGATGACGGGACACGAGCATCTGGCGACCCCCGGAATCTGGTACTTCACGGATGGCATGAGCGCCGCCGAAGCAGGAGACTTCGCGGGATGGATCGAGTCCCTCGGCTACTCCGCGCTCTGGCTCCCGGACACCATCGGCCGCGACCCGTTCGCACACATCGCCTGGCTTGCGTCCCAGACCGCCACGCTCACCTTCGCCACCGGAATCGCGAGCATCTTCCATCGCCATCCCGGGCCGATGAAGCAGGCCGCGAACACGGTCGGCGAGCAGTCGGGCGGCCGGTTCATCCTCGGGCTCGGTGTCAGCCACGGTCCGATGGTCGCCGGGCTCCGCGGCCTCGACTACTCGAAACCGCTGACGCAGATGCGTGACTACCTGGCCGCGATGGACTCGCAGCCGTTCCGCGGGCCATCACCGTCCGATCCGGTCCCGATCGTCCTGGCGGCTCTCGGGCCGAAGATGTTGGAGCTGGCGGCGACCGCGAGCGACGGGGCACATCCCTACTGGACCACGCCGGAGCACACCGCGCTGGCCCGCGAGATCATGGGGCCCGATGCGCTGCTGTGCGTCGAACAGAAGGTCTGCCTGAGTACCGATGGAGCAGCGGCCCGCGAGGCGGCCCGGACCGCGATCTCGATCTACGCCGACCTCCCGAACTACAGGAACAACTGGAAGCGACTCGGATTCACCGACGACGAGATCGAGCACCGCGAGGACCGGTTCATCGATGCCGTCGTCGTCTGGGGCGACGAGGAACGGGTGCGCAGCGGGATCAAGGCGCACTACGACGCGGGAGCAACCCACGTGTGCATCCAACCGCTGTCGACCGACGGCCCGACCACCCTCGATCGCCACGCCCTCGAGGTGCTCGCACCGGGTGCGTGACGACGGTCACCCTCCGGCGTCGACCGCCGGCGCCGACGTCACCGCCACCACGTCGGCTGCGGCGGTGCGCACGGCGGCTGCGACCTGGGACGGCGGGGTTCCGGCCGGCAGTCCGATGAGCTCCTGGACCGATGGCGTGGCGCCGATCTGCGCGAGGGCACGGCTCACCGTGGCGGCGTCGGCGCCGCTCGCCTCGAGCGTGTCGACGACGACCGTCTCGGTCGCCCGCCAGCCGATCAGTTCCCGACCGATGCCGAAGCGGGCGTTCGACGTGAACGCACCGACCGGATCGCACGAGCGGAGCTGAACGGTCGTATCGGGAAGGGTCTCGACCGTGGCACCGAGTTCGGGTGCGGCGCTCGCCGTCCACGATGCGAGCGAAACACCGAGGCGTTCGTTGCTCGTTCGATTCGCCACCGCGAAGTTGGCGACGGCGCACGTGCGACCGTCGGCAGCCTGCACCATGTACAGACCCGCCCCCTCGATCGTGTTCGACATCTCGTAGGCGGTCATCGCGTCGAGGTGACTGGCGAGGACGAGATACCAGAAGCCGCGATCCATGGAGACGGCCTCGCCGATCGGGGCGTCGCCCGCGACCGCCGACGACGTCGACGTCACCGAAAGGGCGTGGTCGCGGGCGGCGATCGGCCCGTCGCTCCCGATCCCCTCCAGCGGATTCGGCGCAAGGTCATTGACCGGCGCGAGGATCTTGCTCAGGACCACCGGGGCGGTGATGCGATAGTCGAGCACGGGCGGGAGGAATGCCAGGGCGGCGACGTCGGATTCGGGAATCGGAACGGCGGTCGTCGCTGCGACCTCGGCGATGTTGGAGGTCTGCTGCAACACGTGGGCGTCGGTCAGCGCATTCGCGTCGAGACCCCGTTGGTCGGCGTTCGGCGAGAACTTCACTTCCTGATCGAGCGCGGCGGCAGCCATGGCCTGGGTGATCAGCCGATCGCGATGCGCCTGACTGAAGGTCTGGTCGTAGTACACCTGTCCGTCGGCCGTGGAGTAGAGCACCGGCGATTGCCCGGCGGTGAGATCTCGGAGGGACGCGTCGTCGGTGGCGTCCGGACCCGCCAACCCGAGCGCTCGCCAGAGTGGCATGTTCTGCTGGGCCTCCCCGAGCAACTGTTGCGAGACGAGGTCCCGATGCGAGGCGTTGTCCTGCGCCGTCAGCCGGACCGGCTCGACGAAATCGGCGCCGCGCGCCTGCTCGATGGCCTCGGCATAGGGAAGTGCGTTGTCCTCCCACTCGGCGGGGAACAGGTATGGCCGACCGAAGATGACACCTGCCGACACCACCGCGGCGATGAACAGGAGGAAGAACCCGAGACGGGCCAGTGCAGGTGACCGATCCTTCTTTGCGCTGGGCTTCGGGGGTCCGCCGAGGACGACCGTCGGCGACACGTGTGGGACGGCCGGGGCCACAGCAACCCGCGGCAGCGACATCGTCGCCTGAGTGGTCTGCGCTGCCGAGGCCACGGCCGCAGTCGCCTGCTCGACGGGGGCCGGCTGTTCGACGGGCGTCGGGTCGGCGAGCGGGGTGGGTCCGGCCGCATGTGCGGGCCGCCCTGCGCTGGCGCGCCGTTCCACCGGGATCGGGGCCACCGGAACGTCAGCGGGCGTCGGATCGACGTGCAACGCCGCCACGGACCGCACGACCGACTCCGGCGGGGTCGCCTCGACGATGGCGGGCAGCTCGACCGTCGAATCGCCGAGCGACGGTGCGGTCGACGCGTCGCGCTCAATGGGGACCGAGAGCGGCCCGGGCGGCGTCGTGTCCGGCCGCTTCGTCGGAACCGTTGCATCGGTGTCCTCCTCGGACCCGGCCGAGAAGGGCGACGCCGCCGCGCCCGGCTGGTCCGCGGCAACCTGGCCGCCCATCGTGAACGCAATCGGAGCCGGAGGCGGCGCGGGCGGCGGCTCCGGTGAGGGCGGCTCCGGTGCAGCATCGTCGACGAGCGGCGCCATCTCGAACGACACGGACGCGGTCGTCGACTCGGTCAGGGGAGGGTGTTCGTCTGCGCTCGGCTCCGGGTGCACGTCGATGGTGTGGTCGCCCACCACGGAACTCCACGACATGCTGGGGATCGTGGCGCGTTCCTCTCCGTCGACCAGGCTCATGACGTGTCATCGGCACCACGTGGACGTGACTTGAGTCATCTTCGGGAGGTTCGGGGGGACCGGCCGGATGCCGGTCGCGGTCAATCGTCCGCCGACTCGATCGCCCTCGCCTGCAGCTCATCGACGATCGACGCATCGGCGAGCGTGGTGGTGTCACCGATGTTTCGACCCTCGGCGACATCGCGGAGCAACCGACGCATGATCTTTCCCGACCGGGTCTTGGGAAGGTCCGGCGTGATGAACACCCGCTTGGGCCGGGCGATCGCTCCGATCTCGCCGGCGACGTGCGCCCGGAGCTCGGCTTCGTCGGTTTCGGCGCCGCCCCGGAGGATCACGTAGGCGAAGACGGCCTGACCGGTCGTCGCATCGTTGGCGCCGACGACCGCCGCCTCGGCGACCGACGGATGCGAGACGAGCGCCGACTCGACCTCGGTGGTCGAGATCCGGTGCCCCGACACGTTCATCACGTCATCGACGCGCCCGAGCAGCCAGAGGTAGCCGTCGTCGTCGAGCTTCGCGCCGTCGCCGGCGAAGTAGCGGTTCGGGAACCTGGACCAGTAGGTGTCGTGGTAGCGCTCGGGATCGCGCCAGATCCCCCGGAGCATCCCCGGCCAGGGTCGGGTGAGCGTGAGATACCCGCCGCCGACCGGAACGGGATTCGCCTCGTCGTCGACCAGTTCCGCGGACACACCGGGCAACGGGAACGTCGCGGAGCCCGGCTTCGTCGTCGTCGCACCGGGGAGCGGGCTGATCATGATCCCGCCGGTCTCGGTCTGCCACCACGTGTCGACGATCGGACATCGTCCGCCGCCGATGTGCTCGTTGTACCACATCCACGCCTCGGGGTTGATGGGTTCGCCGACGGTTCCCAGCACGCGCAACGACGACAGATCGTGCTTGGCCGGCTCCTCGGCACCCCACTTCATGAACGTCCGAATGGCGGTGGGAGCGGTGTAGAAGATCGTGACCCCGTACTTCGCCACGATCTCCCAGAATCGATCGTTGCCCGGGTGGTTCGGGACGCCCTCGTACATCACCTGTGTGCACCCGTTCGAGAGCGGTCCGTACACGATGTAGCTGTGCCCGGTGATCCAGCCGACATCGGCCGTGCACCAGTACACGTCCGTCTCCGGGTGCAGGTCGAACACGTACTTGTGGGTGAACGTGGTGTGCGTCAGGTAGCCGCCCGACGTGTGCATGATGCCCTTCGGCTTTCCCGTGGTGCCCGAGGTGTAGAGCAGGAAGAGCAGGTGCTCGGCCTCCATCGGCTCCGCGGGACAGTCGCTCGACGCATCCTCCATCAGGTCGTGGTACCAGTGGTCGCGACCTTCGACCATCGTCACGTCGTTGCCGCCGCGCTTGACCACGACGACGTGTTCGATGCTCGGCGTCGTCGTGCATGCGTCGTCGGCCGCCGGCTTGAGCGGGAAGACCTCGCCGCGCCGGTACCCGCCGTCGGCCGTGATCAGCACCTTGGCCTCGGCGTCGTTGATGCGATCACTGAGCGACTGGCTCGAGAAGCCGCCGAACACCACGCTGTGGGCGGCTCCGATCCGGGCACAGGCCAGCATTGCCACCGCAGCCTCGGGGATCATCGGCAGATAGATGTTGACGCGGTCGCCCTTCCCGACGCCGAGGTCTCTGAGGACGTTGGCGAACCGGCACACCTCGTCGAGCAGATCCCGGTAGGTGATCGTGCGGGTGTCGCCGGGCTCGCCCTCCCAGTGGAACGCCACCTTGTCGCCGCGACCTGCGAGCACGTGGCGGTCGAGGCAGTTGTAGGACACGTTCAGCGTGCCGCCGTCGAACCACCTTGCGTACGGCAACTGCCAGTCGAGAATCGTGTCCCACTCGGTGTCCCAGTGGAGGAGTTCGGACGCCTGTCGAGCCCAGAACCCCTCGTCGTCGCGAATCGCCTCGTCGTACAGGTCGGTCCCGGTGACGAGCGCGTTCGCCTTGAACGCGGCGGACGGCGGGAACGTGCGATTCTCGCTCGCGAATGCCTCGATGGCGTCGTGGTGACCGGTCGGTTGATCGTCGCTCATGGCGACGATCGTAGAGCACCCGATCGAACGACCTCGGAGGCGAGTCACGCACGGGCGCGAACCGTCAGTCGCTCACCGGCGACCGGTGGTGAGATCGAGCGTCTGGCCGGTGGGATGCCGAAATGCTCCGCCACCCTGTTGCCGTCGCAGTCCCGGGGTCGGATCGTCCCACCGCGGGACGGGAGACGGCAGGGCGAGTGGTGGCGGTTCGGCAGGCCGATCACCCGCGGGCGGGGTTGACTCGCTCACGGAGCGCAGACGATGCGCAGGCCGACAGCGCACTGCCGGTGGTCGCACGGCGACGGCTCCCCGTGCGCGATCATCCGACCCGCCATTCGGCCACGAGGAAGCCGCCGAGGCCGGACGGGTCGAGCAGCGCCTCGGACTCGCTGATCCGACTCCGCATCCGCATCGCGTCGAGCCCGGGTCGAGCCGCGTGATCCTCCCAGTACCGCCGACCGGCATCGACGAGTTCCTCGATCCCGAGGAACTGGAGGAACTGCGCCTGCGTGCGCACCGAGTCGGGCTCGGGCAGTTGATCGAACGGGATGTCGACGGTGATGTCCTGCGAACCTGGAGCGTGCAAGTAGTGATCACCGCGCTCGTTGCCACGAAAGGTACGGAGCCACTGCCGCCACGGTCGGGCGGCCAACTCGCCGGTACGGGCGACCCCGTAGTCGACCACGACGACAGAACCGCGCGTCAACAGCGCCCGCGCACCGTCGACCCACCGGGCGGCGCGATCGACGAGCGGAGCCCGTGCCCCGTGAACGGCCGTCGGTGGCAACACGGCAGGCGCGGGGTCGAACGGCGCGGAGAGTCGCTCCGTCGCATTGCCGTGGCGATCGACCTCCACGAACGCCTCTCGCCAGCCGTCGTCGAAGACGGCGAGCCGGAACGGCAGGTTGTCGAGCAACTCGTTGGCGACGATCATCCCGACGAAGGGTCGGTCGGGAAGCTCCGCTCTCGACTCGACTCCCGCAGGGTGACGAGATCGCTGCGCGGCGGAGATCTCGACCGCGACGTAGCGCATCGCCGCCGCGCAGGCGGGCTCGGCGGCCAGCACCGAGCGGGCGAGCGTGCCGGGCCCCGCGCCGGCATCGACGACGGTGAACGTGTCGGGCCGCCCGAGCCGCTCCCACTCCCGATCGAACGCGCGTGCGAGCACGGTCCCGAAGAGTGGCCCGACCTCGGGTGACGTCAGGAAGTCGCCACGCCTCCCTGCGCTTCCCCCGTCGGGCCGCGTGTAGAACCCCGCCGGCCCGTACAACGCCTCGGACATGAACCGTTCGAACGGAATCGGGCCTTCGGTCACCCCGCCAGGTTCGCATCATCGCCCCACTTCGCACCACTCCCACCACCGACCGGACGAAGACCGACACGATCTCCGTCCGGGATCAGCGAGCACGTTGGTCGCGAGCGGGGGTGACTGGCGAGACTGTGGCGATGTACGATGCGCCAGTTGATCCGACGATCGATGCCGCCGCGCAGATCGCGGACACGGCGCTGTTTCCGGACGCTCAGGAGATCGATCGCGCCGACATCGTCCCCCGGGCGCGATTCGCCGCGCTCGCCGAAGCCGGTTTGTTCGGCATCGCCGGCCCGGCCGAACTCGGGTACCTCGACCTGGTTCCGCAGGTTGCACGTCGGGTGATCGCGACCGTCGGTGGCGGGTGCGGCGCGACGTTCTTCTCGTGGGTCCAGCACCACGGCGTGGTCCGCACCGTCCGCTCGTCGCCGAACGACGAGCTGCGCACCACGCTGCTCCCGACGCTCTGCTCCGGTACGTCGATCGCCGGCATCGCCTTCGCCCACCTTCGTCGTACCGACCGGCGCTCGATCTCCGCGACTCGTGTGGGCGACGGTTGGCGGCTCGACGGTCGAGCACCGTGGGCGACGTCGTGGGGCATCGCCGACATGTTCGCGATCGCCGCAGAGAGCGAGGCGGGCGACATCGTCTGGGGGCTGATCCCCGGCGTCGAGTCGAGGGCGGTCCGGGCGACGCCACTTCACCTCCCGGTGTTCGCGGCAACCGGCACCGTGATGCTCGACTTCGAGGGCTGCATCGTGACCGACGGCGACATCGTGGCCGTCGAGCGACTCGACAGCTGGCGGGCAACGGACCGACGTCGAGCGTCGATCGGGCAGCCCGCCGTCCTCGGCGTCGCCGATCGCGCGATCCGACTCCTGCGTGCGGCCCGACGCGGCGACGACGATCCCGCCGGACCGGCCGCTGACCACTTGTGGGCCGAACTCGGGCACCGCTGGGTCCTCGACGACGAGATCCTCGCAGAGCTGTCCGTGCCGACGGCGGCCGACGACGTGCTGGTCGCGGCGAGCGCACACCGCGCGGCCTGCCTCGACCTCGCGAGCCGTTCGACGACCGCGCTGCTCGCCGCGGTCGGCGGCGCGGGAATGAACCTGTCACATCCCGCGCAGCGTCTCGCTCGCGAGGCGATGTTCTACGTCATCCAGGCGCAGACCGCCGACGGGCGAACGGCCAGCCTGCGCGCATCGACGCAGCGGATCGGAACGCCTGACGCTCCGACGGAACCCGACGCGGCGATGACCGGTACGGTCGGGGGAGGTCCAGGGTCCCGGGGGTGAGGTGTGTGACGAATCCGTTCAATGCCGTGCTCGACACGGTGATCGATGTCGGGGCCGCAGGTGCTCGCCGCAGGTTTCCGCCGATGCCGATCGGCGAGGCAACCGACATGGGCCACGCGCCCGACGGCACCCCGCTGATCGATCCACGCATCTTCGACAGCGGCGAGTTCGCCCGCAACCCGTACCCGTACTACCGCATCATGCGTGACCACCATCCGGTGTTCCACGACCGGTTGCACAACTGCTACTTCATCACCCGGTACGACGACATCACGGCCTGCTACTTCGACGAGATCGGTTTCAACACGATTCCGAAGGGATCCTCCTCGGGCGTGCTCGGGAACACCCAGTTGGAGTTGAGCGGGATCGAGCACCGCCGCCGGCGGAACATCTACGGCCGCCACCTCGTCGGCTCGGCCCTCACCAAGCGGCTGCACGCCCTGCGCGAGATCGCCGACGAACTGATCGCCGAGTGGTGGGACCCCGACAACCCGAAGAACCACGCGACAGCCGATCGGCCGGCCCGCATCGAGATCGACCGTGAATCGGGCACCGCCGTCATCGAACTCGGCGCGTGCTTCGCCAACGAGTTCCCGATCAGCGTCGTCGCCCAGGTTCTCGGCATCCCCCAGGATGCCCGCCAACAGTTCACCTGGTGGTACGACGCGATGATGTCCGGCCTCGGTGGGAGCGACACGCACCACGACGGCCTGGTCGCGCGACAGGATCTCGAGGACTACGTCGAATCGCTGGTCGGGGAGCGGCGGGCCACGCCGACGTACCTCCACGACGAAGCGGGCGACGAGATCTGCCTGGACATCATCTCCGAGCTGTGCACGTCCGAGATCGACGGCGACGTGATGTCGACCGAGGAGATCACGTCGTTCATCGCCCTGATCATCGGCGGCGGCGGTGAGACGACCCGCGGCGCGATCATGAACCTCTGGTACCTGCTGTTGCAGCACCCCGACCAGTTCGCCGCCGTGCAGGCCGACCCGTCGCTGTGGACGACGGCGTTCCACGAGATGCTCCGCCACTCGACGTCGATCGGCGGACAACCCCGACACAACACGTTCGACATCGAACTGCACGGGACGACGATTCCGGCGGGCTCGCTGATCCACATGGTCGACGTCTCGGCGAACCACGACGACCGGATCTTCGCCGACCCGGAGCGATTCGACATCTTCCGGGACGACCTCTACAGCGGCAAGATCCTGCGCTCGGGCCATGACGGATCGGGGCCCGACGGTGACGGCCGCTTCAGCCACATGGCGTTCGGCGTCGGCCCACATCTGTGTCCCGGCGCCTGGATCTCGCATCAGGAGGCGGCGATCGGGTCCGAGCTGCTCGCGCCGGTGCTGCGCAACGTCCGGATCGACACCGATCGGATGCCGAAGAATCCGACCGCCGATGTCGACGGCATCGAGCTGGCGCCGATCGGACTCGGAGCGATCCGCCGGCTGTGGCTGCGATTCGACACATCGGCGGGTGACCTCCCCGACGGCGGCGAAGCCACTGTCCTGCCGTGACGTCTGCGTACGACCCCGACGACGCCGAGGAGCCGCTGCCGGCGTCCGGGTACCGCACGTACGAGGTCTTCCAGCGCGAGCGAGTGGGCGAGACCACGAACCTGCTGTCGCCGCGCGAGCTGATGGGCGACGAGATGCTCACCGACCCGTACCGCCTGCTCACGATCCTGCGCGAGGAGTACCCCTGCTATCGGGACTGGAAGGGCAACCGGTTCTGGATCACGCGCTACGACGATGTCACGTCGGTGTTCGCCGACGACGCCAACTATGCGACGCGCTCCAAGCGGTGGCGGCTCGGCGACGAGCAGCTGGGACGCGACCTGTGGGACCACGTCCCCGTGCTCGCCGCGCGAGCGGAGCGAATCGATGCGTCCCTCGTCACCGTCGTCGATCGGGTCATCGGCGAACTGTTGACCGACGGCGCCGACCTGGCCGTCGGGTTCGCCGCACGGCTTCCACTCGAGCTGTGGGGCGCAATCCTCGACCTGCCGGCCGGCGAACTCCCCATCTTCGCTCAGCTGTACTGGCGGCTGCAGCGCGGCACCGGATGGGACATGCAGGACCGTCTGGACGGTCGTGCCGCGTTCGCCGCACTCGAGGCGTCGATCGAGCCGCTGTTCGCTCAACGCCGAGCCGACCCCGGCGACGACCTGATCAGTGCGATCGCCCACCTGGACCTCGGCGACGCGCCCCCGACCGCCGCCGACGTCGTCGCCACCGTGTTCGAAGCCGACCACGAAACGCTCCACGGCGGACTGTCCAACCTCTGGTGCAATCTCCTCACCCACCCCGAACAGTTCGACCGCGTGCGGTCCGATCCACGCCAGATGAAGTTCGCCTGGCTGGAGACCCTGCGCCACAGTCCCCCGATCCACTCGGCTGAACGCTTCGCACGACGCGAGGTCGAACGCTTCGGGCGCCTGCTCCCCGACGGCGCGACGCTCGCGCTCTCGGCGGCTGCCGCCAACCGTGACCCGCGCGTGTTCGTGGACCCGGACGCGTTCGTCGTCGGCCGCACCGACCTCTGCCAACGCGAGCCCCGCGGCCAGTACCGCGCCGACGGCCTCCCGTCCGGGATCGCGTTCGGGCTGGGCAAGCCGTCGATCCACCCGGCGGTCCCGAAGGAGCGGCCACGCTCGATCTACGCGATCACCCGCGACGTGGCCGTCACTGCTTCGACGATGCTGCTGGACGCCGTCGGCGACATCCGTCTCGCCGACGGCGCCCAGCCGTCGATCCGCAGCCTCCGCCTCGGCGAGATGCACTGCTGCTGGCATCTCCCCGTCAGGATCTGACCCCTTCACCCCCCGGCTGTGCCCGCCTCGTGCCGTCCGACGAGAGGCTGACGGGGTGGACCGGGGTCGGTCATTCGGGATCGGGCATCACGCACGGGTAGCCGGCGTAGAGCCCGATGCTGTTGGCGCTACGACCCTCGGGACCTTCGTCGATCAGCTCCACGACGATCTGTGCGATCTGGGCGGGCGTCATCCACGTCGCGACGTCGTCGGGATCCGGATCCCGACCCAGGAAGCCCCGCAGCATCTCGGTGTCGGTGGCGCCCATGCAGATGTTGTTCACCCGGATGTGGTGTTGGGCCAGCGACTTCGCCCAGTCGAACGTCAGTCCGTTGAGTGCCCACTTCGAGGCGTTGTACAGGTCCATCACACCGTGGCCGTGATGGCGATCGCAGTCGGGGCACGGCTTGACGTGATCGGTCGAGATGTTGACGATGTTGCCGCCACCGCCCGCGATCATCACCGGCGCCGTCGCCCGCCCGAAGAGGAACGCTCCCTTCGTGTTCGATCCGAAGTACCGGTCGAAGTCGGCGTCGGCCCGCTCCCACGGGTCCTTCGGGCCCGTCGGGGCGACTTCGCCGGCGTTGTTGACCAGCACGTCGATCGTCGCGTGCGCCGCGACGGTGCTGTCGACGACGGATCGCACGTGGTCCGCGTCGGCGACATCGCCGACGTACCCGGTGGCACCGATCTCGGCGGCAACCTGGACGATCGACGGCTGTCGATCGGTGACGACGACCCGGTGGCCGTCGGCGACGAACCGCTCCGCGATGCCGCGGCCGATTCCCCGGGCGGCACCCGTCACGATGACGACACTCATGATTGCTCCCCCCATGCGATCGGCAGCGTTCGACGTCCCCAGAGCAGAAACGTCGGGATGCGGGTCGTCGGGCCGTCGAGACGCAGGTCCGGTGCCCGGTCGATCAGCCGGCGCAACACGATCCGGGCTTCGAGGCGTGACAGGTGGGCTCCCGGGCAGAAGTGCCGACCCAGTCCGAACGCGAGGTGGTTGCGACGGAGCTCGTCGAGGTCGCGATCGAGTCGGAACGTCTCGGGATCGTCGAACACTGCGGGATCCCGGTTGGCGGCCCCGTAGGTCGCCATGGCCTTGGTGCGCTCGGGAATCCGGACCCCGTGCAGATCGAGCTCGCGCGTGTTCGTGCGATACAGGCCGAGCACGGGCGCATCGAAGCGGAGACTCTCCTCCACGGCGACGACGTCGAGGTCGGGGCGGCCCCGCAACTCCTCGTACAGCTCCGGTCGTTCGAGGATCCTCCAGAAGAGGTTGGTGATCAGCGACGTGGTCGTCTCGTTGCCACCGACGAGCAACTGCTGCAGGATGTTGAGCAACTCGGGTTCGCTCAGCCGGCGTCCGTCGACCGATGCAACGAGCAGGCCCGACATGACGTCGTCGGGCACGACCTCCCCGAGATGCACCTCCGACCAGTCCTGCTCGGCAACGCCGGCATCGGCGAGGTCTCGGCGTCGGAGATCGAGCTGCGAGGTGAAGAAGGCGTCGATCTGGGCCCGGTTCTCAGCCGCGGCCGCCGGGTCCTGGTTGCCCATCGCCTCGACCTGGCGGTCCGACCACTCCTTGAACTGCGCGATCTGATCGGTCGGAACACCGAGGATGTCGGCGATGACCAACACCGGAAGCGGGCACGCGACATCGTCGTGGAGATCGGCGCGACGTTCCGGTCTGGCGAGCATGGCGTCGATCAGCTCGTCGGTCAGCCGCACGATGTCGCCCTCCATCCGTTCGACCACGCGGGGTGTGAACCCCTGCTGGACGAGGCGGCGATACATCGTGTGCTCGGGCGGATCGCTGAACAGGCACCCGGTGACGCTGAATCGGGGAGATTGACCGTAGTGACTCGACCACGCGTGCCAATCGCGGAGCATCGCGCTCACGTCCTCGTGTCGGGTCACGGTGAGGAACGGCGGATCGAAGCCGACGAACCGGTGGACGGGACACTCGGCGCGCAGGGCGGCGTACGCCGGGAACGGATCGGCGAGCACCTCGCGGCCGAACGGGTCGTAGTCGACGTGGTCCACGCTGCGAACGTACCGAACGGCAGCCCCTACGATCGATGCGTGGAACTCGCAGACGGTCTCGCCCGGACCGACGCCCTGAATGCACTCGACGCCGCGTACGCCGCCGCGTGGGACGCGGTCGACCGCGAGCTGCTCGCCATCTGCCGAGATCGCGTGGCCGTGCTGCTCCGGCACGCCCCGACCCTGGATGCGATGACCGACACCGCGCGTGCGGACCTCACCGCGTGGACCACCTCGGATCGGTATTCGGCTCGCGACCGGGCCGCGCTCGCCTTCACCGAGCAGTACGTGCTCGATGTCGCGTCGCTGTCCGACGCACTCGCCGGCGACCTCCGAGACCATCTCGGTGACGAGGGGTTCGTGAACTTCGTCAACGCGCTGCTCGTGATCGAGCAGCGGATGACCCTCGAGCTCGCGTTCGATGCGGTGCTCTGACGTGTCGGAAGGACGTAGCCCCAGGGTGTCGCCCGGAACCAAGGGCGACCGCAACCTGACCGGGCCGCTGATGGAGTTCGCTGCCGCCGCGGTCCGCAACGACCGGGTCGACCCGATCACGACCGAACTCGTGCGGCTCACCTGCGCGTCGTACCACGACTGCCACACATGACTGTCGCTGCGCTCGGCAGTTGCCAAGCAGCACGGACTCGACGAGGACATGGTGGGTCAGCTCGGCGCGACCGACCCGGGGCTGACCGACGCCCAGATCGCAGCCGTCGACTTCGCACGAGCGGTGATGGACGACCCGGCCGGCATCACGGCCGAACTTCGCGACCGTGTCCGTCGGTACTACTCGGCCGAGCAGATCATCGAGCTGTCGCTCGACGTGATGAAGTGGAGCTATCAGAAGGTGGCCGTGGCGCTCGGCGTCGACCGCGAGGTGGTTCCCGGCGAGTTGACGGACCTCGTCTTCGACGACTCCGGCAACTGGGTCCGCCCCGCGTAGCGGAGTGGGTCCGACCCACTCCGTGACACGTCACGCGTTGCGGGGTGGGTCCGACCCACTCCGTGACACGTCAGAGCGGCAGCGCGCCGGTGAGGTCCTGGAGGTTGCCGAAACCGGCGACGAGACGGGGGTACACGCCCACCGCCAGGGTGCCGATGACCGTGATCGCGAGGGCTGCGATGATCGGCGACGGAGGGTTGATCGGGGCGGTGTTGCCGTCCGGGACGTCGTCGACCCAGACCGTGCGGAGCACCTTGAAGTAGTACGCCGCCGAGATCACGGTGTTGACCGCGGCGATGCAGGCGAGCACGTACGCGGAGGCCGTGTCGGCCTCGAGCACGGACTTGAACGCATTGAACTTGGCGAACCAACCACCGAGCGGGGGGATTCCGGCGAGCGACGCCATGAAGACGGTCAGCGCGACGGCCATGCCGGGGGCATAGCTGAACAACCCACCGAACGAGGAGATCTCGCCACTGTTGGTCTTGCGGGACACGGCGATCACCACGGCGAACGCGCCGAGGTTCATGAACGCGTAGACGAGCAGGTACACCACCACGGCGTTGAGCGCGGAACCACCGGTGTCGGGGTCACCGGCAAAGGCGAGCGGCATCAGGATGAACCCACCCTGGCTCACCGATGAATACGCGAGCATGCGCACGATGTTGGTCTGGCGCAGCGCGAGCACGTTGCCGACCGTCATGGTCAGCGCAGCCATCACCCAGATGAGCGGGCCGTAGACATCGCTCGCATGCGGGAACGCGACGAAGATCAGCGTCATCAGAGCGACGAAACCGGCTGCCTTCGAGGCCACCGAGAGGAACGCGGTGACGGGCGTCGGCGCGCCCTCGTAGGTGTCAGGCGCCCAGTTGTGGAACGGAACCGCCGACACCTTGAACGCAAATCCGACGATCACGAAGACGACACCGACCACCTCGAGGCCGAGCAGATCGCCGTCGGTCAGCGCCGCGCCGATCTCGGTCAGCTTGGTCGTGGAGGTCGTGCCGTACAGATACGACATCCCGAACAGCATGACGGCCGACGCGAACACCCCGAGCAGGTAGTACTTCACGCCCGCCTCGTTCGACAGCGCCGAGCGCTTGCGCCAGGCCGCCATCATGTACGCGGGGATCGAGAGCAGTTCGAGTGCGACGAAGATCGAGATGAGATCGCGAGCCGAGCTCATCATGACCATGCCGAGCACCGAGCACAGCATCAGGACGTAGAACTCGCCCTGGTAGTAGCCACCCTCTTCGAGCTCGTTCTGACTCATCAGCACGACCACGTAGCCGACCAGCAGGAACAGCGCCTTGAGCACCAGCGCGTACTCGTCGATCACGTAGCGGCCGTCGAACAGCTCCCTCGGCACCCCGTCGAGTTCGAGCCCGAGCGTCACGACCGGGATGAACGCTGCCAGCATGACGATCCCGGTCAGGATCGCGATCATCCACTTCTTCGTCTCGGCGATGTTGAGGTCGACGAAGAGCACGACATTGATCCCGATCACCAGGATCAGCTCGGGAGCGATGGCATGCCAGTCGATCGCCGGTGCGGTCCAGTCGGCCTGCGCGAAGAGGGTCGAGGCGACTCCGATCATTGCGGGATGCCGGCGGAGATGGTCTTGACGAGTTCGGTGACGGCGGGATCCAACACCTTGAACATCAGCTGCGGATACACGCCGAACACGACGATCGCGATGAGGAAGGGGGTCCACGCGAGCCATTCGGTGGGCTGCACGTCGTGGATCTCGTCGTGGTCGTCGTGCGCCGCATCGACGTTGGCGGCCGAGCTGAGCGAGTGCGCCACGGCGTGGCCGTCGTGGGTTTCGTGGCCGGCGGCGCGCTCGGCGTCGGAGTGGCCGGCGAACTCATCGGTCGGCTCACCGAATGCCGTGCGCTGGTACAGCCACAGCAGGTACGCCGCCGCGAGGACCGTGCCGATCGCCGCGATCACCATCAGGGTCCGGAACAACGCCTCACTCAGCGCTGGATGCGGATTGTAGGCCGACAGAATCGCCGGGAACTCGCCCCAGAACCCGGCCAGACCGGGTAGGCCCAGCGAGGCCATCGCAGCAAAGCCGAGGATGTACCCCAACCGCGGCATCTGGATCAGCATGCCGCTGAGACGCTTGATCTCCAGTGTGTGATAGCGGTGCTTGATCGACCCGGCGAGGAAGAAGAGCATGCCGGTGATCAGACCGTGGGCGACCATGCCGAACAGCGCCGCGTTGATACCGAATGTCGTGAGCGTCGAGATGCCGAGCATCACGAAGCCCATGTGCGCGACCGACGAGAACGCGATCAGGCGCTTCATGTCGGTCTGGGCAAGGCAACCGAGGGCGCCGTAGATGATGCCGATCACGGCGAGAATGCCGATGACCGGAGCCCAGGCCTCCGCACCCTGAGGGAGCATCGGAAGTGCGATTCGCACGAACCCGTACGTACCGAGCTTGAGCAGAATTGCAGCAAGGATGACCGACCCCTGAGTCGGCGCCTGCGTGTGGGCGTCGGGCAGCCACGTGTGGAAGGGGAACATCGGCACCTTGACCGCGAAACCGAGGAACATCCCGGCGAAGATCCAGATCTGCACGTCACGGTCGACGCCGGCGCCCATCTCGTAGAGCCATGCGAAGCTGAAGCTCTCGGCGCCCGTCTGGAAGAACAGCGCCAGGAAGGCGACCAACATGAACGCCGAGCCGAACATCGTGTAGAGGAAGAACTTCAGCGAGGCGTACTTGCGATCCTCGCCGCCCCACACGCCGATCATGAAGTACATCGGCAGCAGCACGACCTCGAAGAACACGAAGAACAGGATCAGATCCTGCGCGATGAAGGTGCCCGCCATGCCGGTCTGCAGGATCAGCATCAGCGAGTAGAAGGCTTTCGGGTTGCCCGCGTCGGGCATGTTGTCCCACGAATAGATCATCACCAGGAACGTGACGGCCATCGACAGGAAGTACAGCGGCAGGCTGATGCCGTCGAGGCCGATCGTGTAGCCCGCCGAGATCACCTCGATCCATTCGGCGTCGACGAAGAACTGCAACTTCTCCGACTGGTCGTAGTCGAACAGCACGAGGGTGGCGATGCCGATCGCGAGGGTGGCACCAGCGGTGGCGATACCGATGATCTTCGGCGTCCGCTCGTCGTCCCTGCTGGTGCCGAACATGATGGCCAGAGCACCGAGCAACGGCAGGAAGGTGCCGACGCTCAGGATCCAGTTGCTATCGGTGAGGTTGTTCATGATCTCAGTTCTTCAGTTGATGTCGTGCCGGGTCAGCCGACATTGATGATGACGAGGACGATGGCGCCGACGGCGGCGGCGCCGAAGAGGAGCGCTCCGTACTGGCTCACGAAGCCGGACTGCGTGCTCTGCAGTCCGTGACCGGTTTCCGACGCCACGGTTCCCGACCCGTTGACGGCGCCGTCGACGATCTTCTGGTCGATGTTGTCGTAGACCCAGACGCCCGTGCGCTTGCCACCTTCGCCGACGGCGTTGACCGCACCGTCGAGAACGTTCTGGTTGATCCAGTAGGCCGCCTTCGCGATCGGGTGGGCAACCGCACGGACGATGACGTTCTCGTAGAGGACGTCGAGGTAGTACTTGTTGGCGAGGAACGTGTAGCCCGCGTGCGCCAACCTGCTGCGCTCGGTCAATCCGACGAGTCGCTCGTCGCGACGCTTGTAGAACGCCAGGCAGAAGCCGATCGCCACGGCGTATCCGACCGCGACGACGGCGAGCGACAGCATGATCTTGCCGAATGTGGGCACCGCGTGGACGACCTTCGGGAAGTAGCACACCGCGCCCTCGGACGGTGTCGTGCGCCCGCACCCCGTCGAGTACGCGTGGCCGCCCTCGCCGTCTTCGGCGAACTGCGGATCGAGCGGAATCAGCGATTCGCCCGGTCCACCCGGCGCGACGGTCTCGACCGCGACGGGCTCGGGCCGGGGCTCGACGTACTTCTTGATGAGTTCGACGCCCTCACCGAGGTTCAGACCGAGAGCGCCCCCGGCGAGCGGCGTCGGGTTGGCGAAACCGGCCGTGAGCGCGAAGAACGCGAGGATCACGATCGGGATCGTGATCAACTTGCCCGATTCGTGCGGGCCATCGTCGTGGTGATCGTCGCCGTGCGCGTTCGCAGCGGCACCGAGCGATTTCGGTCCACCGGGCTCGCGGGGTTCGGGTGCTCCGACGGTCGCCAGCTCGAGTTCGTGCTCCTCGAGTGTGAGGTCGTGTTCGTCGCCGTGGTCGCCGTGATGCCCGGCGGCCGCGCCGCGCGCTTCACCGAAGAAGGTGAGGTAGGTGGCGCGGGTCATGTACATCGCCGTCAGTGCGGCCCCGCCGAGGCCGACCCACATCAGGAACGTGTAGCCGTTGTTGCCGACGTTGTCGATGATCTCGTCCTTCGACCAGAAACCGGCGAAGGGGATCACGCCGGTCAGGGCGAGCGTCGACACGATCCACGCCCAGAACGTGATCGGCATGTGCTTGCGGAGCCCACCCATGTCCTTCTTCATGTCGAACGAGTGGTGCGAGCCCGAGTGGCTGATCGAACCTGCGCAGAGGAACAGGCAGCACTTGAAGAACGCGTGGGTGAAGATGTGGAACACCGCCGGCAGCCAGGCGCCCGTGCCGAGGCCGAGCATCATGTAACCGAGCTGGCTCACCGTCGAATACGCGAGCACCTTCTTGATGTCGTCCTGTACGAACGCGAGCACAGCGGCGATCACGATCGTGATGGCGCCGATGATCGCAATGAAGCTCAAGCCACCGTTGGCGATGTTGAAGCCCTCCCAGAACACCGGGTAGAGGCGGGCCACGAGGAACACACCGGCGACCACCATCGTGGAGGAGTGGAGCAGCGATGACACCGGTGTCGGCCCCGCCATGGCGTCGGGCAGCCAGGTGTGCAGCGGGAACTGACCCGACTTGCCGATACAGGCGATGAACAGCGCCGTGGCACCCGCCACGATCGCTGCGCCACTGGCCGACGAGTCACCCGAGAGCGCCCAGGCCTGGATGGCGTCGATGTCGAATCCCGACTTGCCCGGCAAGTTCTCGGCGATCCACCCGCTCGATGCGAAGTAGATGATGGCCGTGCCGACGAGCAGCCCGACGTCACCGACGCGCACGGTCAGGAACGCCTTGAGCGCTGCCTTGGAGTTGGCTCCGTCCTCCCACCAGTGTCCGATGAGCATGAACGAGGTCAGCCCCATGATCTCCCACCCGAGGATCAGCTGGACCATGTTCGGGGCCATGACCATGATCAGCATGCCCGCCGAGAACAGCGTCAACGCTCCGAAGAACTGGGTGTATCGACGATCGTCGCGCACGTAGTCGAGACTGAACACCTGGACGAGCAGCGAGATGAACGCCACGAGCCACAGCAGCAGAATCGCCAGGCCGTCGCCGAAGGATCCGATCCCGAAGTCGAGCCCGGCGTTCTGCCACCACGTCCACGAGGTGATCACCGGTTGGATGAACGGTTCGGCTTCTGCCCCCTCGGCGGCGCGGGGCACGGAGCGCCCGAAGGTCTGCAGGAGCCCGAGGCCCTCCTCGCCGACGTGACCCGCCTTCTCGGCCGAGTCGACGCGTGCCATCCACTGCCAGACGGCGCCGGTGGCGACGACGAGCGATCCGACCATCGAGGCGAGACCGAACTCCGAGCCGCCGTTCGGCATCCGCTTGCCGAAGAACATGATCAGCGCGAAGCCGATCGCCGGGATCAGCGCGACGAGCCACAGGTTCTCGAGGAACCAGCCGGAGCTGAGGTCGAGCGCTTCTTGGATTTCTTCTGCCGCGAGCACCGGGTCAGCCCTTCATTTCCGAGAGTTCGTCGAGTGAGATCGACCGGCGGTTGCGGTAGATGAGCAGCACCATCGCCAGACCGACGCCCACCTCGGCGGCGGCGATCGCGATGACGAAGAGCGCGAACACCTGACCGTCGACGTCCTGGTTCATCAGTGCGAACGCGATGAGGTTGAGGTTGACCGAGTTGAGCACCAGCTCGATCGACATCAGCACCATCACCGCGTTGCGGCGGGCGATGACGCCGAAGACGCCGATGCAGAAGAGCACTGCGGCGAGCAGGAGGAAGTTGGCGGCGAGCATGGGTCGGACCTCAGTCTTTCCGAGCCAGGACGATGGCGCCGATGGCGGCGGCGAGGAGCACGAAGGTCATCCCGAAGAACGGAGCGAGGTACGGCGACAGGACGCGGTCGGCGATGGCGAGGGTTGCCTCGTTGTTCGCGCCGGTCAACTGCGCCTCGGCGATCGTGCTGTCCTCGACGGCGTCGAGGACGACGTAGGCGAGCAGACCGAACAGGGCCACGGCCACCGGGATGCCGATCCCCCACGACTTGTTGTTGAGACCGGACTCCGAGCCGATCTGGGCGCGGGTCAGCATGATGCCGAACAGGAACAGCACCATCACGGCGCCGATGTAGACCATCACCTGCGAGACGGCGACGAACTCGGCGGCCGCGAGAATGTACTGCGCAGCCACGCCGGCGAGCACCACGGCCAGCCACAGGGCCGCGTGGACGACGTTCCTGGTCGTGACGACCGACAGCGCGGCGAAGATCATCAGCGCGGCGATGATGCCGAAGCCGACGTTCTGCGCGACGTTCACGCCATCGGCGGCGAGGATCATGGCGTTCACCGTGCGTCCCCCGACCAGCGAAGACCGCACCTGCGCGATGGGCTCACGACCGTCACTTGGCGGCTCCCGCCTCGAGCTCGGGCGCCTCGGGAACGGTCTCCATCCACTCCCCGAGCTTCTCCTTGTCGTGCAGGAGGTCGGCGATCTTCGGCTCCGAGTACTCGTACTCCGGGCTCCAGAAGAGCGCATCGAACGGGCACACCTCGACGCAGATTCCGCAGTACATGCACAGCGCGTAGTCGATGTCGAAACGGTCGAGGTGGTTGACCTGGCGCGGTTTGCCGCCGGCGCGACGGGGCGGCGCGAGCTGCTTGTGACCCTCGATGTAGATGCACCAGTCGGGGCAACTGCGTGAGCACAGCATGCACGCTGTGCAGTTGTCCTCGTGCAGCGCGATCACACCACGGGCGCGGATCGGCGGCGCCTCCTTCTCGTGCGGGTACTGCACGGTGTTCGCACCGTCCTTGACCGTACGGCCGAGGGTGCGGGCGGTGACACCGAGACCCTTGAGCAGGCCGGGAACCTTTGGCTTGGGCATCAGATCGCAACTTTCAGGATCGCCGTGACGGCGATGTTGGCCAGCGACACGGGGATGAGGAACTTCCAGGCGAAGGTCTGCAACTGATCCTCACGGAAGCGGGGATAGCTGAAGCGCACCCACATGATGATGCCGACGAGAACGAACATCTTCGTCGTCAGGATCAACGGACCGACGATGTTCATCCACGAGTCGACGTCATCGAGGTTCTGCCAACCGAACCAGTCGAAGGGAACGCCCCACCCGCCCAGGAACAGCACCGAGGCGATGAAGCCGAACACGCCGGCGGTCGCGAACTCGGCGATGAAGAAGATCAGGAACCGGAAGCCGGTGTACTCGGTCATGTACCCGGACACGAGCTCGGACTCGGCGATCGGCATGTCGAACGGCGCCTGCGTGAGTTCGGCCTGGACGGCGATCATGAAGATCAGGAAGCCGACGAACTGGGTGAGGATGAACGGATTCCCGAGGCCCCCGAAACCGAAGATCTCGCCCGTGTTCTGGACCTCGATGATCCGGTTGAGGTTCATCGACTCGGCCTGGATCACCACGCCGAGCGTGGCGAGCACCATCGGGAGTTCGTACGCGATGAGCTGCCCCGCAGCGCGGAGCCCGCCGAGCAACGAGTACTTGTTGGCGCTCGCCCAGCCGGCGATGAGAATGCCGAGCACGCTGACGGAGCCGACGGCGAGGAAGTAGAAGACGCCGGTGTCGAAATCGGCGAAGACCGCATCCGGGCCGAACGGCACGACGACGATCAGGAGGAACGTCGACAGCAGCACGACAAGGGGCGCGATCTTGAAGATCGACTTGTCGGCGTTGTCGGGAGCGATGTCCTCCTTCTGCATCCACTTGCCGACTTCGGCGAGCAGCTGCATCGAGCCGTACGGGCCCGCTTCCATCGGGCCGAGACGACTCTGCATGAACGACATCATCTTGAACAGGAAGAGGTAGACGATGCCGCCGGCCGGGAGCAGGACCGCGACGAGTCCACCGATGACGCGCAGGATCGACTGACCCCAGTACGGGACCTCGATGGCGAACAGAGAACTCATCGGTCGATGTCACCCAGGATGAAGTAGAGGGACGCCAGGATCGTGATGATGTCGGGAACGTAGACGCCCGTCAGCACCCACGGGGTGATGCTGATGTTGTTGAAGCTCGCCGAACGGATCTTGACGCGGAACGGACCGAGGTCACCTTTCGAGACGACGTAGTAACCCATCTCGCCGAGCGGGTTCTCGGTCGAGACGTAGGCCTCGCCCTCGGGCACCTTGATGATCCGCGGGACCTTGGTCATGATCGGGCCGGCAGGGATCTGTTCGACGAGCTGCTGCACGATCTTGCACGACTCGCGCGTCTCCTGCAAGCGGACCCAGCACCGAGCCCAGGAGTCCCCGTCGGGGTGCGTCCACACCTTGAAGTCGGCCTTGTCGTACGAGAGCGCGATGTCCTGGTCGCGGCGGAGGTCGTAGTCCACACCCGATGCGCGCAGGTTGGCCCCGGACAGGCCGTACTCCTTGGCGATGTCGGCCGGGATGACTCCGATCCCACGCATCCGGCTCTGGAAGATCTCGTTGCCGAACAGCAGGTCTTCGATCTCGTCACAGAAGCCGATCAGCTTGGTCATGACCTGCTTGGTCTCGTCGATCCAGCCCTTCGGCAGGTCGTCCTTGAGGCCGCCGATGCGGTCGAAGTTCGGGTGGAACCGGCCGCCCGTCGCTCCCTCGATCAGGTTCAGGACGTACTCGCGGTCCCGGAAGGCAAGGAACACCGGCGTGATGGCGCCCATCTGCACGCCGAGGTCGCCGAGGAACAGCGACACGTTCGCGATTCGTGAGAGTTCGAACAGGATCGTCCGGATGACCTGCGCCCGCGGTGGCGCCTCGATGTCCATCAACTTCTCGGCGGCGAGGATGAACGGCACCTCGTTCGCGAAACTGCCGAGCCAGTCGATCCGGTTGATCAGGGTGGTGACCTGCGGGAACGTGCGGACCTCGGTCAGCTTCTCGTAGCCACGGTGCATGTAGCCGGCCGACGGCTCGGCCCAGATGACCTGCTCACCGTCGAGTCGGGCGATGATCCGCAGCGTGCCGTGCGTGGCGGGATGCTGCGGCCCGATGTTGAGGGTCATTCCCTCGGTTTCGAGCTCGACGTTCAGCCGAGCATCGGCAGCCTGCGAGGCGATGTAGCTCAGCTGCTGCCGGTCGGACATCAGGGTCATGACCCACCGCCGTTCTGGTCGTCGGCCTCGTCGTCCTCGACGGGCATCGGTTCGACATCGACGATTCCCGGCCAGGGCTTCACCATGCGGGCGAGCAGGGGGAAGTCCTTGCGCAACGGGTGTCCTTCGAAGTCGCTCGGCAGGTACATGTTGCGGAGGTCGGGGTGGCCGTTGAATCCGATCCCGAACATCTCGTGACATTCGCGCTCGTGCCAGTTGGCGCCGGCGAACGAACCGGTCCACGAGTCGACGACCGAATGGTCGTCGGCGACATCGGCCTTGACCGTGATGCCGACGTGACGATCGAGATCGGTCAGGCGGGCGAACACCTGCATCCGGGTCTCACCGCCGCAGACTCCCTGCTTGATCGTCATGTCGATCGGTTCCTTCTCGACCGTCGGATCCTCTTCGCCCTTGCCGTAGGGCGACGGCATCCAGTCGATCCCCGACAGGAAGCTGAACCACGTGAAGCCGGCGGCCTTCAGTGCCGCGCCGGTTTCGGCCCAGGCGTCGGTTGCCACACGGACGAACAGGTCGTCGTTCGGCACGATGTGGAACTCCAGCAGCGCGTCGCCGATCCGACCGCGGAGGTCGTCGACGATGCCTTCGCGCAGGCCGTCACCGGGCAGTGCCTGCTGTGCCTCCGCCTCGTCGCTGCCGGTCGTGGTCTCGGTGTCACTCAATGGGTCCACCGCCCACGACGATCGGTTGGGGCCGGTCACGCTCCGGGATCGGCTGCGGGTCGGTCGAGATGTCGTGCGTGGTCCGGCCGGTCGGCTCCCCCGCGCTCAACTCGCCACGGTCCGCTTCCCGCTTGCCCTGCAGGGTCGTGAACTCGTCACCCTTCCACTTGGCCTGCATGTCCTCGTTCTTGATCCGCTGCTGGAGCAGCACGACACCCTCGAGCAGGGCCTCGGGACGCGGCGGACAGCCGGGGACGTAGACGTCGATCGGGATGATCTGGTCGACACCCTTGGTGACCGAGTACGAATCCCAGTACGGACCGCCGCAGTTGGCACACGAGCCCATCGAGATCGCGTACTTCGGCTCGGGCATCTGCTCCCACAGCCGTTTGACCGCCGGTGCCATCTTGTCGGTCACCGTGCCGGACACGCAGACGAAGTCGGCCTGGCGGGGGCTGGCCGGCAGTGGGATCACGCCGAGGCGCATCACGTCGTAGCGGGGCGACCCGAACGCGGCACCCATCTCGATCGCGCAGCAGGCCAGACCCCACTGATACACCCACAGGCTGTACGACCGGCTCATGTTGAACAGCTTGGTGAGCGGAGCCGGCATCCTGCCCTTGTCGACGAGACCCATGTCAGTGCACTCCTTGTCGATTCGTTTCGTCCATCATCGCTGCAAACTGGTTCGGGGTCGCCATCCGGGTCACACCCAACGGAGCAGCCCGCGCTTCCAGGCGTAGAACAGCCCGTCGAGCAGCAACACGATGAACACGAGCATCACGACGAGTCCGAAGGTGCCGTAGCGCTCGATGTTGGCGGCCCACGGGAAGAGGAAGACCGCTTCGACGTCGAAGATGACGAAGAGCAGCGCGAAGACGTAGTACCGGATCTGGCTCTGCGACCAGCCCATGCCGACCGGATCGACACCCGACTCGTAGGCGATGTACTTCTCCGCGGAGGGGAACGTGGGACGAACGGCCGCGGCGAGCCCGAGGAGCAACCCACCGATGGCGAGTGCTGCAGCTCCGAACCAGATGACGTTCAGATAGTCGCGAAGGAAATCCGACATACGGGCCCCGAAGATACCAGGGCTCGTGAATTCCTTCCCAAACTCTGTCGTCCCGATCGGTCGCCGCATGTCACGTTGGAATCCGACGCTCCGGCATCCCGCGGCCGGACACCCCGTCCCGGTCGGCGACGCCCGGGTGGTCGTCGACCGTTCGCGTTCAGCGACCGACGAGTCGGTCCGACAGCTGCATCGCCGCCTCCGACACCAACTTGACCACGCGTTGTTCGTCGCCGTCGTCGGGGAACCGGAACGACGGACCCTGCACATAGATCGCGCCGTCCCATTCGCCGCCCGGTACCCGGAACGCCGCCGCGATCGCGTTGACGCCCGGGTCGAGTTCCTCACGCGACAGCATGACGCCGTCCGCGCGTACACCGATCAGGCGATGACGCACGGTGTCGGGGTCACAGGGGGCTTCGGCGTGCTGGGCGGCCGCCGCGAGGTACCCGTCGAGGTCCGCCTCGGAGAACTTCGCGAGCATCGCCATGCCCGTGGGGACGGTGTGCAACGGAAACGACTGACCGGACATGTCGGCGAGGGTGACCAGTTCGTCGGTGTCGTCGACGTTGTCGACCCAGTAGGCGCGTCCTGCCTCGCGCACCGTGAAGCCGGCGCTGCCACCGGTCATCAGTGCCAGTTCCTCGACGAACGGCCGCACGATCGCACGCAGACTGCCGGTCGGGCTCGCCGCCTCGCCGAGGGTGGCGAGCGTGGCACCCATCGAGTAGCCGCCGCCGGCCTCGACCTGCAGGACGGCGCCCTCCTGCTCGAGGGCCGCCAGCAGACGCGACACGGTGGACTTCGGGAGTTGGGTGCGATCGGCGATGTCGGTCACGCCGAGGGGGCCGCGGGCCAGCACGCGCAGGATGGCGAACGCTCGCTCGATCGATTGCACTCCTGACATGTGTCGTCCTCCTGCACGCCGGTATCCTGTGACCACGCTGCTCAGAGGAGTCGGCCCAGAGGGGCCTGGCGTGCTGTTTCACTATACGGTACAGTTCCGCGATACGGAACGGCTGCGTTGTTCCGCTCGATGGGCAACGAGTCCACTCCACCTCTGGGGGTCATGACATGACGGACGTCGACAACGACGCAACCAACGGCGACGACGAGATCGATCTCGCCACGCTCAGCGACGAGGACCTGACGCTGCAGATGCACGACGACCTGTACGACGGCCTCAAGGACGAGATCGCCGAAGGCACGACGATCCTGCTCGACCGCGGATGGAGCGCCGAGCGGGTCCTGAACGACGCACTCGTGGCCGGGATGAAGATCGTCGGCGACGACTTCCGCGACGGCATCCTGTTCGTTCCGGAGGTGCTCCTGTCCGCGAACGCGATGAAGGCGGGGATGGCGATCCTGCGACCGCTGCTCGCCGAGACCGGAGCGGAGCCGATCGGCACCGTCGTGATCGGCACGGTGAAGGGCGACATCCACGACATCGGCAAGAACCTCGTGGCGATGATGCTCGAAGGGGCGGGGTTCGAGGTCTACGACCTCGGCATCAACACCGACGTCGACGAGTTCATCGCCGCGCTCGACGAGCATCGACCCGACATCCTCGGCATGTCCGCACTGCTGACCACCACGATGCCGTACATGAAGGTCGTCATCGACACGCTCACCGAGCGCGGACGTCGCAACGACCAGATCATCCTCGTCGGTGGCGCACCGCTCAACCAGGAGTTCGGAGATGCGATCGGCGCAGACGCCTACTGCCGCGACGCGGCCGTGGCGTCGGAGATGGCGAAGCAGTTGGTCTCGGCCAGGCGGGGCAATCCCGAACCCGCGGGTCCGTCGGTCCACGCCTGACGTGACGTCGCCAGACGCGAACGCGCCGCGCACACTCGTGATCGCGTGCGGAGCACTCGCCCACGAACTCAAGGCGATCACCGAGATGAACATGCTCGGCAACGTCACCGTCGAGTGCCTGCCGGCCGCGCTCCACAATCGCCCGAAGGAGATCCCCGACGCCGTGCGCGCCCGCATCGCACGCGCTCGCGGCGGAGCGGGCCACGACGCGCCGCTCGGGAACGGCGACGCCACCGATCTGACCACAGCGGACCTGATCGACGGCGAAGTGCGGGTGACCGACCCCGCGAGCTCACACTTCGACCGGATCTTCATCGGGTATGCGGATTGCGGGACGGGTGGCCTACTCGAGCGCGTGTGCGCCGAGGAGGGCGTGGAGATGCTGGAGGGCGCACACTGCTACCAGTTCTTCGCGACGACTCCGCGATTCGCCGAACTCCAGGACCACGAGATCGGCTCCTTCTACCTCACCGACTTCCTCGTGAAACACTTCGACCGACTCGTCTGGCAGGGTCTGGGGCTCGATCGGCACCCGGAGCTGTTGCCGATGTACTTCGGCAACTACACCCGCCTCGTCTACCTCGCGCAGACCGACGATCCGGACCTCGTCGAGCGCGCCGAGGTCGCCGCCGCTCGGCTCGGGCTGTCGATCATCGTCGAACGCACCGGCTACGGAGAACTGGAGACCACCATGGTCCAGATCGCACGAGGCTCCTCGTGAGCGACGACCTCACGACACCCGGCCCCGCGCTCGGGCCCGACCAGGGCGAGTTGCGCGAGCGTCAGTCGACGCGGCGCGGCGGTCGGCGCCGCGGCGGTCCGGCGTTGTCGACGATCTCCTGGCGCGACATTCCCGCGCAGCTCACCGCGCGGTCGGGCGCGGACCAGCACAAGGTGCTGCTGCACGCTCGATTCCAGCATGCGATCGACAGGGCTGCGGCCGTCGCCGGACTGACCTCGACGCACGACTACGTTCAGCAGTGGCGGACCTCGTCGACCCCGCTCGTCGACGCCGACATCGAAGCGCAACTCGATCGGCGGTGCGCCGAGATCGAGAACGCCTATCCGCATGACCGGCTGGAGGCCCTCGTGGCGAACGGCGGCCTCGAGCCGACGTCGGGCGACGGCGGAGCCCCACGCCCAGACACCGCGATCACCGACCTCTCCGAAAGCGACCCCTCATGACCGACACCATCATCAGCTCCGCAACCAGGGAGGTCGTGATCGGCTTCGACCGGCCGTTCGTGATGATCGGTGAGCGGATCAACCCGACCGGCCGCAAGCTGCTCGCAGCAGAGATGAAGGAGGGCAACTTCGATCGCGTCTCGGCCGACGCCATCGCCCAGGTCGCCGGCGGCGCGCAGATGCTCGACGTGAACGCGGGCATCCCGCTCGCCGACGAGCCGGCGCTCCTCGCCCAGGCGATCCAACTGGTCCAGGCGGTGACCGACGTACCGCTGTCGATCGACTCCTCCATCGTCGAGGCGCTCGAAGCCGGGTGCGCGGTGTACCAGGGAAAGCCCCTGATCAACTCGGTGACCGGGGAGGACGAGCAGATGGAACGGGTGCTGCCCCTGGTCAAGAAGTACGGCGCCGCGGTGGTTGCCATCTCGAACGACGAGACCGGCATCTCCGAGGATCCCGACGTGCGCTTCGAAGTCGCGCGCAAGATCGTCAACCGTGCCGCGGACCACGGGATCCCGTCGTACGACGTGGTGGTCGATCCGCTGGTCATGCCGATCGGGGCGATCGGTCAGGCCGGCCAGCAGGTGTTCCGCCTCCTCCGACGCCTGCAGTCGGAACTGAAGGTCAACACGACGTGCGGGGCGTCCAACGTCAGCTTCGGACTGCCCGAACGCAACTGGATCACGGGCACGTTCCTGGCGATGGCGATCAGCAATGGGATGACCTCCGCGATCATGAACCCGTTGCACGACGAAGTGAAACGCATCGTCAAGGCGGCCGACGTGCTCGCCGGCCACGACCAGGACTGTGGCGCGTGGATCGCTGCGCAGCGCGAGGGCGGCGACCCGACCGGTGCGGGCGAGTCGGGCGGAGCTCCCCGTCGTCGCGGCGGACGCCGCGCCCGCGTCGAAGGCTCATGAGCGCCGAGCACCGCGTCGTGTTCGCCCCGTCGGGGTTGACGGCACGGGTGAAACCGGGCACGACGGTGCTCGATGCCGCGCGTTCGGTCGGCGCCGACCTCGACTCGACGTGCGGCGGGCGCGGGTTGTGCGGACGCTGTCAGGTCGTGCCGACGGCGGGCTCGTTCTCGAAATGGCAGATCGAGTCGACGGCCGACGCCCTCACCGGCTGGTCATCGACCGAGGAGGACTACACGGGCCGGCGGCCGATCACCGACGGGCACCGCCTGGGCTGCGCCGCACAGGTGTGCGGCGACGTCGTGGTCGAGATCCCCGCCGCGAGCCAGGTGCACAAACAGGTGGTCCGCAAGTCGGTCGACCTCGGCGACCTCGAGATCGACCCCCTCGTCCGCCTCCACTACCTCGAGCTACCGAAGGCCGATCTCGATGCAGACGTCGGCGGCCTCAGCGAACAGATCGGAACGCTGCTCGCCGCCGAGTACGACGTGGCGATGGCGCGAGTGGCCGCGCACGTGCTCCCGCTCATCGCGCCGGCGGCCAAGGCGGGCGGGAACACGATCACCGTCGCCGTGCGCCGCGGCTGCGAGGTCTGCGCGGTGTACCCGGGCTACGTCGATCGTGCACTCGGAGTGGCGGTCGACGTCGGCTCGACCACCGTGGCCGGCCATCTCGTCGATCTGTCGACCGGTGAGATCCTCGCGACGCACGGCGTGATGAACCCGCAGATCCGGTTCGGCGACGACCTGATGTCGCGTGTGTCCTACGTGATGATGAACCCCGGCGGCGAGGTCGAACTCACGGCCGTCATCCGACGGGCACTCGACCAGATGGTGGGCGAACTCGTCGGTTCGGCCGATGCCGAGCGTGACGAGGTGCTCGACATGACGATCGTCGGCAACCCGATCATGCACCATCTGATCCTCGGGATCGATCCGACCCCCCTCGGTCAGGCGCCGTTCGTCCTGGCCACCGACAGCGCCGTCGAGCTGCGGGCCGTCGACCTGCAGATCGACGCCCGCTTCTCGCAGGTGTACCTGCTCCCCTGCATCGCAGGCCACGTCGGCGCCGACACCGCCGGCGCGATCCTGGCCGAAGGTCCCCACCGCAGCGACGACCTGCAGCTGCTCGTCGACATCGGGACCAACGCCGAGATCGTGTTCGGCAGTTCCGGCCGGCTCTTGGCCGCCTCCTCTCCCACCGGCCCGGCGTTCGAGGGAGCGCAGATCTCCGCCGGGATGCGCGCGACCACCGGTGCGATCGAACGGGTGCGCATCGACCGCGACACGTTCGAGCCGAGGGTCAAGGTGATCGGGGCGGACGTGTGGTCGGACGACGCGCTGTTCGACGTCCAGACGGCCGCACTCGACATCTCGGGGATCTGCGGATCCGGCATCATCGAGGTGATCGGCGAGCTGTACCTGGCGGGTCTGGTCGACGTGGACGGGACGATCCGCTCCGACGGACCGTCCAAGACGAACCGTGTGTTCGCGGACGGCCGAACGTTCTCGTACCGACTCCTCGGCGAGTCGGATGACCCGGCCGACAACATCAACGTCACCCAGGACGACATCCGAGCGATCCAGTTGGCCAAGGCCGCATTGCGCGCCGGCATCGATCTCCTGTGCGAGCACGCCGGCACGACCGATCCGGACGCGATCGCCTCGGTACGTCTTGCAGGGGCGTTCGGCGCCCACATCGATCCGCTGTACGCAAAGGTGCTCGGGCTCGTTCCCGACGTACCGGTCGCACAGGTCGCGTCGGTCGGCAACGCAGCAGGGGCAGGCGCTGTGCGAGCGCTGCTCTCGGCGGGTCAGCGGACGCAGATCGAGGACACGGTCCGGCGCGTCGACAAGATCGAGACCGCGACCGAACCCCGATTCCAGGAACTGTTCGTCAACGCGATGGGCTTCCCCCACACGACCCGGCCGACGCCGAACCTCGCAGCCGAGACGGTCCTCCCGACCCCTCAGGAACGTGCCGTCGGGGCGGGCGCTCGCCAGCGCACCGGTCGACGTCGTCCCCGTCCGTAGCACCCGCGACGCGCAGCCACCGGTCGCCGACGCGCGTTCGTCCTGTCGTCTCGGCGATGCCTCGCATCCGGTGTTCTGTAATATGGAACAGTTCCGAATGACGGAACATGAGTGATTCGACGGTCGACGGGACACGTCACCGCACCACCACGCACGAGGGGGCCGACATGAGCGAGGATCGACGCGGCGGACGCCGCTCGGGAGGCCGCGCCGGTCGGGCCGCGACGCGGGCGTCGTCAGCGCCACCGGTGCCGGCCTATCTCCGGCGCAAGATCAAGCCGTACGAGCTCGTCACCGACGAACACCTCGAGCTGATCGAGCACAATGCCGACACCATCCTCGAGCAGGTCGGTATCGAGTTCCGCGACTACCCGACCGCACTCGAGCGTTGGAAGGAAGCCGGCGCCGACGTCGACGGCATCCGGGTCCGGTTCCCCCGCGGCCTCTGCCGAAGCATCGTGCAGAAATCCGCCCCGCAGCAGTACACGCAGCACGCCCGGAACCCGGCGCGCAGCGTCGAGATCGGCGGCGACAACACCGTCTTCGCCCCGAACTACGGGTCGCCGTTCGTGTACGACCAGGACAACGGTCGCCGCTACGCGACCATTGCGGACTTCGAGAACGTCGTGAAGCTCGCCTACATGTCACCCCACCTGCATCACTCGGGCGGCACCGTGTGCGAACCCGTCGACGTCCCGGTCAACAAGCGCCACCTCGACATGGTGTACGCCCACCTCAAGTACAGCGACAAGCCGTTCATGGGTTCGGTCACCGCCGGCGAGCGGGCCGCCGACTCGATCGAGATGGCACGGATCGGCTTCGGTGGCGACCTTCGTGACGAGTCCGGGATCGAACGCACGGTGATGTCGTCGTTGATCAATGCGTCCTCGCCGCTCGTGTGGGACGACACGATGCTCGCCGCGGCCGAGACCTACGCCGCCGCGAACCAGGCGTGCGTCATCTCGCCGTTCATCCTGTCGGGAGCGATGGCACCGACCACGGCGGCGGCCGTCGCCGCCCAGACCCTCGCCGAGGCGCTCGCCGGCATGGCGTTCTGCCAACTCGTCCGACCGGGCGCTCCGGTCATCTTCGGGTCGTTCGCATCGTCGATGTCGATGGCCACCGGGGCGCCCACGTTCGGCACCCCCGAGCCGGCCATCGTGCTGTACACGGTGGCGGCACTCGCCCGTCGACTCGGCGTTCCGTTCCGTTCCGGTGGATCGCTCACCGCGTCGAAGATTCCCGATGCTCAAGCCGCCTACGAGTCGGCGTCGACGATCATCCCGACGGTGATGGCGGGGGTGAACTTCGTGCTGCATGCGGCCGGATGGATGGAAGGAGGCCTCGCGTTCGGGTACGAGAAGTTCATGATGGACGCCGACCAACTCGGAATGATGATGAAGTTCGGCCAGGGGCTCGACATGAGTGAGAACGGTCAGGGCGTGGATGCGTTCCTCAGCCACACGCCGGGCGAACACTTCCTCGGCACCGCCCACACGTTCGCCAACTTCGAGACTGCCTTCTACCGCTCGGCGATCGCCGACAACGCGAGCTTCGAGCAGTGGACCGAGGACGGAGCGATGTCGGCGGCGGATCGTGCGAACACCGCGTGGAAGACTGCGCTCGCGACGTACGAGGCACCCGCCCTCGACGATGCCGTCGATGCCGAACTGCTCGACTTCGTGACACGTCGCAAGGCCGAGATGCCCGACCAGATCGGTTGACCCGAGCGATCAGACGCGCGTCGCGCGGACGAGTGCGCCGGACCGGCGGCGCCGAAGACCAACCCACCGACGAGCATCGGTGTCACGGTGCACCCGACACGCGAGTCGATGGCGGCCGCGAGCACCGATCCGATCCCCAGCTGTGACAAGCCGAGGATCGCGCTGGCGGTCCCGGCCTTGGCCGCCATCGGCTCGATCGCCAGGTCCGAGGACATCGGTCCGATCACCATCGTCATCGCGTTGGACACCACCGCCCATGCGAACCAGAGCCACACCGACGGCACCCCGTCGGCGACCACCACCACGGCGAGGACCCCGACGGTGACGAGCACGTGGATACCGGGTGCGGGAGCGCAGCATCGGACGCGTTCCGAACCGGTCGATCAGCTGATCGTTCAGCAGCAACGCGACCGCCATGCCTGCGCCCGACAGTCCGAAGAACACCGTGAACCGGCTGTCGCGGTCGTCGACCTCGTCGAGGATCGGCTGTGAACTGCCCAGCCAGACGAAGAACGTCGCAGTGAACAGCGTCGAACCGACGAGCGCCCACAATGTGACCGGGGTCCGGAGAACCGACGAGAAGGCCTCGGCAAACGGGAGGAGTCGGATCGGACGCCGGTGCTCGACCGCCATGGTCTCGCCGAATCGCAGCGTCCAGAGGAAGGCGACCGCGGCGAGCAGCACGCCGACGAGAAACACGGTGCGCCACGATCCGAACAACAGGATCGCCTCACCCACGAACGGCACGAAGATCGGTCCGATCAGGAAGAACGCCGTGAAGGTGGCACCGACACGCGCCATCCGGTCACCGTCGTACAGGTCACGTGCGATCGCGAACCGCAGCACCGACGGAGCCGCCGCACCGAGCCCCCAGACGAACCGGGCGACCAGCAGCCACTCCAGGTCGGGAGCCGCGGCACTCGCGACGGCACCGATCCCGTTCAGGACCAATCCGCCGGCGAGCACGTTCCGTCGACCGAACCGATCGGCGAGGACACCGCAGAGCAGCTGACCGATCGCCATCCCGGCGAAGTACAGCGTGCCGGTGATCGCCGGGCTGACACCGCGTCCGTCGAGGTCGAAGTCGGTGCGCAGCTCGTCGAAACCCGGAAGCGCAGCGTCGATCCCGAACGCCGTCAGGACACCGATGAATGCGAGGAACGCGATGACGGAGCGATCGCTGCGCGACGCCGCCGCCCGGTCGGTCACGGTGATCACCGGGGCGCCACAACGACGTCCGCTCCGGCTGTCCGGCATCGACCGGGATCGGGTACGGTCGCCGAATGCCCGAAACGCCGATCGCACTCCTGGAGTCCGGCCCGTTCGTCGAGGCACGAACGCTGCCCGGCCTCATCGGGTGGGAGCTGAAGCCGGAGGGCCTCTGCCGGGACGAGCGCTGCGTGATCGTGACCGACCGCGACGCCCTCGAACCTGCTGGACAGGTCGACATGCGGGTGGTCGCGTCGCTCCTCGACCGGCCCGTGGCCGTCGACGACGAGGCCGGGATCACCGCGATCGGTGCCGAGCGTGCGGGGCGTCGTGCCGCGTTGAAGGATCTTCGAGCTCCCGACTTCACGCTCCCCGACCTCGATGGCACCTTCCATTCGCTGGCCGATCATCGCTCGAAGAAGCGGCTGCTCGTCGCGTTCTCCAGTTGGTGAGGCTGCCTCTTCGACCTGCCAGGTTGGCAGGTGCTCCAAGACGAACTCGCCGAGCACGATTTCCAGGTGATCGCTGTCGCCATCGACGAGGCGGCCGACGCGATCCGTGACTTCATCCGCGACCACACCGAGGGAATCACCTACCCGGTACTGATCGACGCCGACCACCTCCTCACCGAGCTGTACGCGATCTCGAACGTCCCCACGGTCGTGCTGATCGACGAGCACGACAACATCGCCCAGCCGAACTGGAACGCGTATGCGACCGACACGTTCAAGGACTTCACCGGCATCGAGTCGCAGGCCCAGCTCGACGCGATCCGTCGTTGGGTGAGCAGTGGCGAGACGTTGATGAGCGCCGACGACGCACGCGGAGCCGTCGACGATCTGAGCCCCGACGAGGAGCAGGCCCGCCTCCACTTCCGCATGGCCGTGCATCTGCGCAACGCCGGCGACGCGGTCGGCGCCGAACGCAACTTCGACATCGCCTGCCGGCTCGCTCCGCACGACTGGACCATCCGCCGTGCCGCGCTCCCTCTTCGAGGCGGCGACCCCTTCGGTCCCGAGTTCTTCGAACTTCTCGCCGAGTTCACCGAGGCCGGGCGCCCGTATCACGGCGTCAACCACTCGGGCCACCCCACCGCTCCCTGACCGCGGACCGGCACGCGGCATTGTTGCTACGGTCGACGGCATGGCCGACGTGTTTCATCTCGGGTTGACCAGGGGCGACGTTGCCGGCGCGACGTTGGCCATCATGCCGGGCGATCCGGGGCGAGTCGCGCGACATCGCCGAGTTGCTCGACGATCCGGTCCCGCTCGCATCGAAACGTGAGTTCACGTCGATGCGCGGGACCGTCGGCGGCGCCGACGTCATCGTCTGCTCCACCGGGATCGGAGGTCCGTCGACGTCGATCGCCGTCGAAGAACTCGCACAGCTCGGTGTGACGACGTTCCTGAGGGTCGGAACGACCGGTGCGATCCAACCCCACATCGAGCCGGGCGACGTCATCGTGACGACCGGAGCGGTGCGCCTCGACGGCGCAAGCCACCACTTCGCGCCGCCCGAGTTCCCTGCCGTCCCCGATTTCGGGTGCACCACGGCGCTCGTCGAGGCCGGACGGGCCGCCGGCGTCGAACTGCACATCGGCGTGACCGCCTCGTCCGACACCTTCTATCCCGGCCAGGAGCGATACGACACGGTGTCGGGCCGGGTCACCCGGCGATTCCGCGGGAGCCTCCAGGAGTGGCAGGAGCTCGGGGTGCTCAACTACGAGATGGAGGCGTCGACGCTCTTCACGATGAGCGCCGCGCTCGGGCTGCGCGCCGGGTGCGTCGCCGGTGTCCTCGTCAATCGGACCCGCGACGAGATCCCGGCGGACGACGCCGCCGAACGCGTCGAGTCCGTCACCGTCGGTGTCGTGGTCGATGCCGCTCGCCGCATCCTGGCGATCGATCGCGCAACGTAGTCCTCATCCGAGATCGACGCCGTGGATGTCGTCACCGTCGTGGAGATCCTGGCGCGGTGACGGACAGACCCCGGTCCAGACCTGGTTGGACCCCGTCCAGAGTCCGTCAGCCGTCGCGGGGACGAGACCCAACCCCGTCCTGCGCCCTTCGGTCTCGCCTCCGCCGAGCACACGAGCGAGCGCGCCGAGTACGAGGGAGGCACCCACGACGGCCAGGAAGATCTTCCACCGACGTGCCGGCGAACGGGACGACCTCGAGAGGTCGGCGGAGGCGGGCGGTGCCGGCGTGGACGGCGGTTCGATCGACGCCGCGTCAGCGTCGGGTCGGGCAACCGCCGGCGCACCCGAGTCGGATCCGGTGCGTGGAGCGGACCCCTCGCGTTCCTCGGGGTGCGGCACCGACAGTGCCGCCGAGGAGGACGTCGGTCGTCCGCACCGGTCGCAGAAGTTCGAGTCGACGGCGAGTCGTCGGCCACAATTCGCGCACATGGGCGATGTATCGACGTCGCCGACGGCTCGCGAGGGATCGGCCGGAGCACCTGATGACACCGGGGAGACGGTGCCGTGTCTCGGGGTCGCGTCCTCGTCGATGCTCGATGCGTCGGCGGCCGCGGACGTGTCGATGATCATCCGTTGGTCACCGAACTCGACCTCGGCACCTGGCGGAATCGGTATCCACGAGCCGGTGGGCACCGCTGTCTCCCATCCGGCATGGTGCAGGAACGTTCCGTTCGACGAGCCGAGGTCGGTGATCACGAAGCCCTCGGCGTCGCGGTCGATCGAGAGATGGGACTTCGACACGAGCGGGTCCTCACCGACCGCCACGACCCCACCCGAATCCGAACGCGGTTCGCGGCCGATGGTGATCGGCATGGCCAGTTCGATGGGTGGGCGCCCGGTGATCAACAGCCTCGCCAACGCCGGGCCCTCGGCGTCGTCTGCGGTCATCGCTCCTCCAATGGGTCGACCGTACACCCGGCCACGGGTGCGAATCGGCGACCCACCGCATCGGGCTGTTACCTGCTCGACCATCCTGTATCCGGGTCCCTCGCGCCGCGCCGGACGCGAGACTCGGCGTCAGCCACCGGGTTCGACCACCGCGGTCGTGAGGTGGTCGTTCACGATGATTCCGCCGGTGCGTTCGCCGATCGGCTCCGGAGACGGGCTTCGCGCCCCGGAATTCGCCCGCGCAACGACCCGCTCGCGGGATCAGGCATTCGCGGCGCTCGGATCGGCGGCCGCCTCCGCGCACGCGTCGGGCTGCGCACGGCTGAACGCGGCGACCTCGTCGACGGGACTCGCCTGACCACCCTTGCGCCAATCGTCCAGGTAGCGGTCGGGCCAGATCACCCCGCGCCGCACCGCATACTCGCGGTCCGGGCAGGGCGGCGAGATCCCGAAATGCACGTGGCAGGCCGACGAGCGCCCGGTGGTCCCGATCGTGCCGAGGAGATCACCCGCGTCGACTCGTTCACCCGGATCGAGAGCGTCCTCGATGAGTTCGAAATGAGCGAGGTAGTAGCGCACCCCGTCATCGCCGAGGATCGACACCGACCGGCCGCCGCGAGCTGCCGGGTCGTCGACGACGGGGTCGTATCCGTTCACCCGCCGGACCTCGAGCAACACGCCGTTGACAGGGGACACGATCGCACCGCCACAGCCGTTGTCGAAGATGTCGGTCGCGGGATAGGCCGAGTGCGTGTCACCCCAGGCGGCCCCCGCCGCATCCGCGACCGGGATCACGTACGGGGTCGTGGACGGCGGTGTCGTGGTGGAACCGGGGGCCGCAGGCGAGGTGGAGGGAACGGCGCGTTCGGTCGTCGGGACCGCGTCCCCGGACGTCGCCGGAACGGTTCCACCCGCCGAGCCGGCACCCGCCGTCGGTGTCTCTGCCGACGCCGACGGCGCGGTCAGGACGCTCGGCGCTGTGGCCGAGGCGCCGGGCGCGGAGGTCGGCGGCACGTCGCCGCACGACCCGACGAGGGCTGTGGTCGCGACAACGAGCAGTGCGTTCCTCAATGTGCCTCGCCGCTCACCTCGAACGGAAGCTCCTGGTCGTCGCGCGTCGCCGACTCAACCGGCTGTCTCGACGGTGCAGTGGAGCTCGTCGCCGAAATCGATCAACGTGCCGGGAACCACGACCACCGGTTCACCGGCGCGCAACCGGCGACGCTGCTGACCGGGGAGCTGGATCTCGGTGCCGTTCGTCGACTGCAGGTCCTCGAGCAGCATCTCACCGTTCTCGACGCGCACCTCCGCGTGGGTTCGTGACAGACCCTGGCCCGGCCCCTCGTACTTCATGATGTGAGGCAGCCCGTCCTCGACGGAACCGACGAATTTGGGGTTGCGTCCGATGAGGACGCTGCGGTCGACGTCGATGCGTTCCCCGTTCGAGAACGCGAGCACGCCGTGGACGACTGTCGCACCGGGCGCGGCGGTGTCGCCCGCGTCGACGTCGCTGCCCGCGTCGGGCTCGCCGGACGCCAACGTCGGGATGACCGGGTCGGCGCTCCCTTCGTCGTCGAAGATCGAGGTCACGGGCCCCCGCGCCGAAGTGTCAGCGTGATCGACGACGGTCGCTTCGGGCGGCACGGCGCCGCCACCCGCCCCTGACGGCGGAGGGCCGGAAGGCCCGAAATCGAGCGATTCGGCGGACAGGCCACCGATGACCGGAGGCCCCGCGGGCTGCGGACTCGCCGGCCGCGCGTCGGCGGGCGGCCCGGGTGGTCGGGCGCTCGCCGGAACGTCGGCCCGGTCCTCCGGTCGCAGCGGCACTCCCGCCGCAGGAGACTCGTCCGCCGACCATGCTTCGGCCTCGCCTGCGTCGTCGGTGACCGGCTCCACCACCTCGGGCTCGACGGCCTCGACCGCGTCGGACACCGCAACCGGCGCGGACTCGGCGGTCCAACCCGCGATGGCCTCGTCCGCGTGCGGGTCGGCCACGTCGAACCGGCGGGTGAGCGACCGCGCGGGCACCGATCCGGCGAGCACTGCGAACGCCTCACCGGACGAGGCCGAGACGTCGTCGTCATCGCGCGGCACCAGCGCGATGGTCAACTCGACGACGTCCGCGATCACTTCCTCGATCCAGGTCCGCACGCCGGACGGATCGATCTCGCGTCGATCACCCGATGCGAGTTCAGCTGTGATCGTCGACCGACCGCGGGCGACGACACGCACGGCATCACCCTCGACCTGGGCGACCCCGAAATCGGGCAACGCCTTGAGTCCCGTCGAGGAGAGCTCGTCCAGGATGTCGTCGAGGGGCGACTCGTCGGCGACGAGCCGCCACAGGCGGTCACGCGTCGAGGGGTTGTCCCGCTCGACCAACCCGATCGTGTATCGCGACACGAGGCCGACGTCGGCGCCGGGCTCGAACGAGCACGTGCCCCAGACAAGGGACGACGGTTCGACCTCGTTCGCGTCGGTGTCACTGGGGTTGTTCGCGGTCATGGCCTGTCTCCTACTACGGGGTCCGGTCGGTGGCGGGTGGATTGGGTGCACCCCATGCTGGCGCATCGAGAAGCGCCGGTGGGCGACCGATGTCGATCGTCGGGTGCGCGACGGGAACGGGTGGAGCCCACGGCGACTCGGGCATCGCGAAACACGACCGTCCGGCCGCCGAATCGAGTCGCTCGGCGGCGACGCCGATCCCAGCCGTCGCGTCGGCCGTGGCGACCGGCGCGAGATCGTTCTCGCGTCGTTCGTCGGTTGCCTCGACGGTCGGGAAACCGACGTCCACGACCATCGCGGTGACGTTGTCCCGGGCAGGACCGTCGAGCACGGCCTCGACCAATGCCATGGCCGCCTTCGGCGGCACGCGGTGCAGTGCGAGCAGCTCCCCGATCCGGATGTCGTCGAGCTCACCCGAGAGCCCGTCCGAGTAGAGCAACAGTCGGCAGTCCTCCTCTGGCAGGACGTGGAAGTCCGCCTCGACCGCGACGTCTGCGCCGAGGGCCCGGGTGATCACGTTGCGCAGCGGGTGGGTCAGCGCCTCTGCGGGCGTGATCCGACCGTCCTCGACCAGCTCCTGGACATGGGAGTGATCGGTCGTCAGCTGGGTCATCGTCCCATTCGCGAGCCGGTAACCGCGCGAGTCGCCGACGTCGAACACGACCGCCGAGGGGGTGTCGCCATTCTCGGCAACGGCGACGCCGACGAGCGTCGTGCCCATCCCCGGTGTGCCGTTCTCGGCGCCCGTGCGCCGTACCGTGGTGTTCAGGGACGAGACGAGACGCGGGAGTTCGGCGACATCGAGCCGGTACGCCCCGAACACGTCCGAGACGAGCCGGGTCACGAGCTGACTGGCCCCGTCACCGGCCTCGTCGCCGCCCATTCCGTCGGCGACGACGCACACGTCGTCGCTGACGTAGAACGCGTCCTCGTTGTGGCGTCGCACTCCGCCGACGTGCGTGGTTGCCCCCCATGCAGGGATCGGGCGCAGCTCCGACTCGCCGGTGTCGGGACGAGCGCCCGCCGTGCGTCCGGACATCAGAAGAAGCGTGGGATCGAACCGTCGACGAGACGTGCGATCCAGATCCCCGTGATCAGCACGACGTTGAAGATGCCGAGTACGACGATCGCGCGGTTCCAGTTGACGGCCGTGCCGATCCAACGGAGGGCTCCATACGCCGCGGCGGCAACGATCGCTTGGGCAGCTGCGAGCACCATGAACGGGTGGTCCTGCCACGCCGCACCGACCTGCCCGCGAGTCAGGTGGCGTGCCGCACGTGTCATCCCACACCCGGGGCAGTAGCCACCCGTGCAGCGTCGGAAGACGCACACGCCCGGACCGTCATCGGTTCCACCCGCGTCGACGGCGAGCACGGCGACGACGATCAGGAGCGCGATCCGTCGGGGCGAGGCGACGAACCAGCGCATACCGGTCGGCGCCGGCTGGGCCGAGACCGTGGGACGGTGGCGGGAGTCGGGGTCGATGATCGTCATGGAGGTCCACCGAACGGCGGTGCCCCCGGCGACGGAGGCGATTGCTGCGGAGCATAGAACACACCTGCATGGGGTGGCGTCGCAAGCGCCCGGGCGGCCGAACGATCCATCACCCCGCCCGTCGGTCCTGCCGACGACCCAGAGGAGGAGCAGCGCGGTGAACGGCCCGGGTGCCACCCGAGGGGGTCGCCGCGGCGCCCACGTCGCCTCGTCCTCAGGTCCCGCTTCTCGCGAAAGCCACGATGAACACGAGGTAGAACATGATCAACGCGAGGTTGAGCGCGAGCACGACGGCGCCGACGATGTATGCCGCCATGGCCAGACCGCGTTGGCCGGGGTCGGCCTGGCCCGCGTCGATGGCCTTGACCTCGCCACGACCCATGATCAGACCCGGAATCGCGAGCAACCCGCAGCAGAAGAATCCCGCGATCGAGAGGCCGAGGGCGACGCCGGCGTTGCTGCTGCGGGGGTAGCTCGTGAACGGGCCCGTTGCCGCGTAGGGCTGGTATCCCTGGGGTGCACCGTACGGCTGGGGGGCACCGTACGGGTGGGGTGCGGCCTGCGCCGCGGGTCGTCGATCCTCGGTCCACGCGGAGCCGTTCCAGTAGCGCTCGCCGCCCGGTCGCTCGACATCCGGATACCACCCCGCGGGTGTTGCACCTGCGCCCATGCTCGCGGCCCCTTCGGTCCCGGGGGCAGCGGTTGCCTCCCTTCCGCGATTCTGGTCGCTCGTCCGGCCGGGCGCAAGCATGCCCACCGTCCGGTCGCGGCAGTGGTGAAACGGTCGGACGGGTCCCGACGTGCGATGGTGGTTCGGTGAGATCCTCGGCGAGCGGGCCACTGGTCGGACTTGTACTGCTCGCGACGATCGCCGCGGCGTGTTCGGCCGGACCCGGCTCCCGCGGCACGGCGTCGAGCGTTCCGACGAGCGGCGCGCCGGCATCCGATGGCTCCGAGCCCGTCCCGAGCGCCACACGCAGTACCCGACCGAACGAACCGACCCCACCGGTTGCGACCGTCGCCAGTGCGCGACCGAACGTCCCGGCGTCGACATCGCGGCCGGTCGAGCCCGGCGCGTGCGTCACCGAACTCGACGTGCGAGCTCGAATCGCGCTGCTCGTGTGGCCGGCCGTGTACGCCGACGAGTGGGCGGAGGCCATCTCCACGGTCCGCTCGAACGACGTCGGCGGAGTCCTGTTGATGAGCCAGGACGGTCTCGGTGCGGACGACGTTCGCATGCGCCTCGCCGAGCTGGAGGCCGCAAGTCGCCATGGTCTGATCATCTCGACCGACGAGGAAGGTGGTGACGTGCAGCGTCTGGGTGACCTCGGTCGGCTGGCGTCCCAGCGCCGTGTGAGCCAGGAGTTCACGCCTGCCGGCGCCGCCGATCTGATCGCCGAGCACGGAACGCTCGTGCGTTCCGTCGGCGTCGACATGGTGCTCGGCCCCGTTGTCGATGTCGAACCGAAGGAAGGGGAGGTGCCGCTCCAGCCGTCGCGGTTCTTCGACGGCGGTCCCGACGTCGTGGCCGACTACGCCGCTGCCTATCTGAGCGGCTGGGAACGTGCGGGGTTGCTCGCAACGCTCAAGCACTACCCCGGCCACGGTGCGGCATCGGGTGACACGCACATCACCGCAGGGGTGACACCCTCGCTCGACGAGCTGCACGATTTCGATCTGAAACCGTACGCCGACCTCGTCGACCGGGCGAGCGCCGCGGACGCCGCCGTGATGATCGGCCACCTCACCGTTCCCGGCCTGACCGACGACGTCCCCGCCACCCGGAGCGCCGCCGCCGTCGACCATCTGCGTACCGAACTCGGCTACCGCGACGCGCTCCTGATCGCCGACGCCCTCGGGATGGCTGCGGTGGGCATCCCCGAGCCCGAGGCCGCCGTGCTCGCACTGGCCGCCGGTATCGATGTCGTACTCTTCACGAGGACATCACGGACCGACGAGGTGATCAGCGCCCTCGAGCGAGCCGTGGCCGACGATCGCGTCGACATCGACGACGTGAACCGCTCGGCTCAGAAAGTCATGGCGCTGCTCGGCCGGGACGGACACACGTGCAATGGAAACCGATGACCGCCACCCCATGGACGAACTGCGCGCTTCGATGACCCGGCGCAGCGCACCGCTCGTCCTCGCCGGAATGCTCGTCGTCACGCTCGCCGCCTGCGGCACCGCCGACGGCGGTCCCGTCGTCGCCGGCGGCACGGCGACTCCGACCACATCGACCGGGACGACCCCTGCTGCCCCCGATCCGACCGACCGGCCGCCACCGGCCACCGCCGCGGCGCCGGTCACATCACTCCCGGAGACGACCGCGCCGAGCAAGGGTAGTTCGACGACCGCGGCATCGACGACGGTGCCGATCCGGTGTGACGGAACCGACGGCCCGATCGAGACGGGCTCGGGTCGCTCCGTCGTGTTGCGGACGAACGGGATCGCCGCGCCGGCGCCGACGATCCTGGTGATCCACGGATTCACGGGGACGCCGACCAGCGTCGAACGCGTGGTCGGCCTCACCGAGGTCGGCAACGCCGCAGGCGTCGCCGTCGCCTACCCGGAGGGCACGCCGGTGATCCCGGGGGGGTTCGGCTGGAACACCGGTGCCGCGGTGTTCGCAACACGTGACGTCGACGATGTCGGCGCGATCGCCGAGATGGTCGAGGCGATCGTCGCGACAGGGTGTGTCGATCCCGAACGAGTCACGATCGCCGGCGAGTCGAACGGTGCGGGGATGACGTTGGCCGCGCTGTGTGCGCCCGGTCTGGCCGGCGTCTTCCGATCGGCGATCATGGTCATCCCGGCGATCGACGAGGGGGTGATCGAACGATGCGCCGGCAACGGTGGCCCCGCGACACCGCTTGCGGCGGTGATCGGTCGGATCGACACCACGGCACCCATCGAAGGCGCCAACGGTCTGCTGCCGCAGCGCGCCTGGTTCGACGAGGTGGCTGCGTGGCGGGGATGCGCCGGCGTCGACGAACGCGGCGCCCTGACCCCGCTCGTCGAGCTCGCTGTGGGTCGGGGATGCGACAGCTGCACCGAGTTCTTCACCGTGGCGGACGGCCCGCACACGTGGCCCGGCACGGAGATCGGCAACGGCGGCTCGACGCCCGGGACGTTCGACCTCAACCGGAGGATCGTCGCCGACGTCGTGGCCGCCGAACCTGGTTGCCTCGGCGACCGCTGACGGTCGAACCGCCGAACGCCGAGCTCGACTCGCCGGACGTCGGGTGGAGGTCTGCCCACTCCCTACGCGAGCGTCACGACGACCTTGCCGTGGGTCTTCCGGTCGGCGAGATCCTGGAGTGCGGTCGCGGCGTCGTCGAAGGAATACGGCGGGTACAGCGGCGGGTCGACCGTGCCCTCGGCCGCCATCGCGAGCAGCGTGGTCATCTGTCGACCCAATGACTCGGGAAATCTGGCGAGCGACGCGCCCCAGTGGACACCGACGATCGAGTAGCTCTTGAGCAGCGCGTGATTCGTCTTCACCTCGGGGATGCCGGCGACGAACCCGATGACCAGCAGCCGCCCGTCCCAGCCCATGCATCGCCGAACCTGATGAAAGGTGTCGCCGCCGACGGGGTCATAGGCGACGTCGACCCCGCCCCCCGACGCCTCGCGTACGGCGTCGACCCAATCGGGTGTCTCGCGATGGTCGATCACCACGTCGGCGCCGAGTTTCCGGACCAGGTCGACCTTCGGGGTCCCCCCCGCGATCGCGATCGTGCGGGCTCCCGCCGCCTTCGCCAGTTGGATCGCCGCGGTTCCGGTGCCCCCAGCGGCTCCCGTGATCAAGACGGTCTCGCCCGCCCGCAGGTGGGCACGATCGTGGAGTGCGTACAGCGTCGTGCAGTAGTTGATGGGAATCGCAGCGGCGGTCTCGGCCGACACCCCGTCGGGCACGGCGAACACCCCCGCCGCGGGATGGGTCACCTGCTCGGCGAGCCCGCCGCTGCCGAGGAACGCGACACGTTGACCGAGCTCGACACCGGTGACTCCGTCGCCGAGTGCCGACACGCGCCCGCAGGATTCGCCGCCCGGAGTATGACCCGGACCGGTCTTCACCTGGTACTGCCCGCGACACTGCAGCACGTCCGGGAACGCGAGGCCGACCGCTTCGACGTCGATCAGCACCTCGCCGGGCCCGGGAGACGGTGGGTGCTCTTCGACCAGCCGGAGCTGTTCCGCCGGATCACCGAGTTCGTGGAGTCGCCAGATGCGCATCACCTCAACGTATTCGGGGCGGCGGTGCGCGGTGAAGTGCGCCGTATTCTCGTCGCGTGACCATCGTGGCCATCGACGGGCCGACCGGCGTCGGCAAGAGCACCACCTCCCGAGCGATCGCGGAGCGTCTCGGCGCGGAACTGTTGCTGGATCCGGTCTCGGTCAGCCCGTTGCTCGACGGCTACTACACCGGTGAGGCGATTCCGTCTGCGGCGCTCGACACCGAGTTGGCCTTCCTTCGCGGTCGCGCCGACCTGCTCGCGTCGGCGGACCCCGAACAACTCGTCGTCGCCGACTTCACCGTCCTCCGCACCGCTCCCTTCGCCGAGTTCCTCGAGGATGCGAAGGATCGCGCCCAGGTGCTCGCCGAGATGCGTCGGCTCATGGAATCCGGTCCGCGGATCGACGTCCTCGTCCTCCTGCACGCGGAACCCCACGTGCTCCTCGATCGGGTGCGGGCTCGGGACCGACACGCCGAGGTCGACCTCACGATCGACCACCTCGTCGAACTCCGACGTCATTTCGCCACGTGGCGTGACGAACTGCTCGCACAGGCCGACCGGACGATCGAGATCGACACGTCGGCCTGGGATCCGCGACGGCCGGCCGATCTCGACGATCTGGCGCACCGCGTCGGCCGACTGCTGCTCTGACCCCACGGTTCGGTCGGAACCGCTTCCCCCTCGAGCGCGTCGCGGCCACGGTGGCGGACTCCGACACCCCGGAAGGCGGCGGCTCCGGGCAGACTCGGACCGGAGCGAGAGGGGAACGATGAGACGATTCGCACTGGGGGCCGCCGCCGCGCTGATGATCGTGGCCTGCAGCGGGGGCTCGGACGATTCCACGTCGGACCCGACCACCGCGGCGTCCGAGCCGACGACGAGCACGACGGCTACGGAGCTCCCGACGACCGATCCGCCTGCGACGGACGCACCAACCGGGACCGACCCGCCGGCCGATGAGTTCGCCGGCACGATCGACCTCGACGTGGAACATCCGGATCGCTGCGAGGTCGTCGGCGAGTCGTGCCTGCTGCCGTTCCCGTCAGACGCCCTCACGGTCGCGGACGACACCACCGCGACCGGTCGGCGGGTGAACCTGGCATCGGCGTCGATGCCTGCCAACGCCGACGGCGTGAACGTCGGAGTCGACCGCCAGAATCGCAACGACGGGTTCTCACCCGGGAGCGCCGCCCTCGTGCTCGTCCCCGGAGTCGACCCGGCAGCGTCCGGTCTGCCCCCCATCACCGACATCGCCCGCTCGCTCGACGCCGACTCCGCCAGCGTGATCATCGACGCCACCACCGGCGAGTCGTGGCCGCACTGGGCCGAACTCGATGCGAACGCCACCGACGGCACCCGACGCGGCCTGTTCCTGCGGCCCGCCGTCAACTACACCGAGGGGCACCGGATCGTGATCGGCCTGCGCAACCTCGTCGACTCGGCCGGGGCACCGCTCGGGCCGACCGATGCGTTCCGCGCCTTCCGTGATCGGCTCGAGTCCGACGTGCCCGAGGTCGAGGCCCGCCGCCCCGCGATGGAGCGGGTGTTCGCCGACCTCGAAGCCGCCGGCGTCGACCGTGAGGAGTTGGTGGTCGCATGGGACTTCACCGTGATCTCGACCGGGAGCCTCACCGGTCCCCTCGTCCACATGCGCGACGACGCCTTCGAACAACTGGGCGATGCCGCCCCCGCGTTCACGATCACGTCCGCGGTCGAGGACTTCGAGGATGTTCGCGGCCGGATCATCATCGACGGCACCTTCGACGTGCCCCTCTACCTCGACGGCGACGGGTCACCCGGCACGGGACTGAACCTGACCGAGGATCCGGACCTGCCCACGGCGAACGGGAGCTTCACCGCACGATTCCGCTGCCAGATCACGCCGGCCACGTCGGGTGCGGCGCCTGGTGCGGGCGTGCTGTACGGCCACGGTCTCCTCGGCACGGAACAACAGGTGACCTCCGCGGGACCGACCCTGCTCGCGCAGAACCACAATTACGTCGTGTGCGGCACCGCACTGATCGGAATGGCCGAAGAGGACACAGCGAACGCGGCATCGATCCTCGTCGACCCGAGCAACTTCTCGACGCTCGCCGACCGCCTCCTCCAGGGCCACCTGAACACGCTGTTCCTCGGACGCCTGATGCGGCATCCGGACGGTTTCGTGTCCGACACCGCATTCCGCACGTTCGCCGACGAACCGCTGCTCGACGTCGACGAGCTGTCCTACTACGGCATCTCGCAGGGCGGGATCATGGGTCCCGTGTCGACGGCGGTGTCGACCGATTGGGACCGCGGCGCGTTCGGCGTCCCGGGTGTGAACTACTCGACTCTCCTCAATCGCAGCGTCGACTTCGACACGTTCCAGCAGATCCTCGACCCCGCCTTCCCCGACGAACTCGACCAGGCGATCGTGCTGCTGGTGATCCAGATGCTGTGGGATCGCGGCGAGGGCAACGGCTATGTCAATCATTTCCGCGAGCCGTTGCCGGGTCTCGCGCCGAAGTTCGCACTGCTCCAGGGTGCGCTCGGCGACTTCCAGGTGGCGAACGTCGCGATGGACGTGATGGCGCGATCGATGGGCGCGTCCGTCGGGGCCGCCGACGTTCGCTCCACCGATGTCGAGCCGTTCTGGGGGATCGATCGAATCGAGTCGTACCCGTTCGACGGGTCGGCGGTGTTCCTCTTCGACAGTGGAACACCGCTCCCGCCGATCACCAACACTCCCCCTCGCGGCGGAACCGATCCGCACGAGGACGTTCGTCGGGCGGCTGCGGCGTACGACCAGATCGCCGCGTTCCTCCGACCCGACGGTGCGGTCGTCGACACGTGCGGCGGCGGACCGTGCATCATCGCCCCCCGAGACTGATCCGCTCGGATGGCCGGCAGCGCGGGCGGGGCACCACACTGTCGACCATGACCACCGTGGAACTCGTCGGTATCGTCGGCAGCCTCCGTTCGGGGTCGGTCAACGGTGCGCTCGCCCGAGCCGCTGTGAACGTGCTGTCGGACGACGTCGTGCTCTCGTTGCACAGCGTTGCGGAACTCCCGTTGTACAACGGCGACGAGGACCTCGCCGGACCACCTGCCCAGGTACGTGCGCTCCGCGAGGTCGTCCGGCATGCCGACGGCATCGTGCTCTTCTCCCCCGAGTACAACGGCTCGCTGCCGGCGGTGACGAAGAACGTCATCGACTGGTTGTCGCGCGACGCCTCGACCTGGGAACACGCCGGAATCACGATGATCTCGATCTCGCCGGGCGGTCGCGCCGGGCTCGGAGCGCGAGAACACTTCAGCGCGATCATGCAACGCCAGGCCCCGCGCCTGTTCGAAACCCTCGGCCTGGGCAACTACCTCGACCGCCTCGACGGTGACGGCCACGTGACCGACCCGGCCACGCTCGCCCAGCTGAACGACTTCCTCCTGCGCTTTGCCGACCACTGCCGACGCTGACCGTTGTCGGACACGATCCGCGGGCACCCGTCCCACCTACCATCGCCCGATGCGCCGACTGCTCCCGATCATCGTGACCGCGACCATCGTTGCCGGCGGGTGCGGACCGGGCTCGAACGACGAATCCGCACCGACGAGCGACGTCCCGGTCGAGTCGACCCCCGAGACCGGAGCCCCAACCGACACCGACCCGTCGGTGACCCGAGCGGCACCGGAGTCACCACCTCCCACCGACACACCGACGACCACGGCCGCACCGACGACCACCCAGGCACCGCGTCCCGAGGTGACCGCCACCGATCTCGCCGGCCCCGGGCCCTACGCCGTCGGCGTCGTGACGCGGGCGCTGCCCACCGGCAACCAGGTCGAGGTCTGGTACCCGGCCGACGAGTCGGCCCGCGGCGGCACCGTCGAGTACTCCGTACGGGACTTCCTGCCACCGCCAATCGCGGAACTCGTGCCCGACACCCTCGACGACACCCGCTCGATCGACGCGACCCGCGACGCCGTTCCCGCATCCGACGGTCCGTTCCCGATCGTGCTGTTCAGTCATGGGTCGACGTCATTCCGACTCCAGTCGAGCGTGCTCGCCCGACATCTCGCATCGTGGGGCATCGTCACGGCCTCGACCGACCATCCGTCCCGCGATCTGCTGAACGTGATCGGCGGCACCGCCGAAGGCCAACCGCCCTCGATCGACGAATTCCGCTCGCTGCGCACGTATCTCGCAACGCTCGGCGACGACGACGTGCTGGGCGGCGCACTCGACAACGATCGGGTGGCGCTCGGCGGGCACTCGGCAGGCGGTGGCACCGTCGTCCAGATGGCCGGCGACGACGGCATCCTCGGCTACGTCTCCTACGCCTCCGGGCTCGGTGACGGCGCCCCTGACGTGCCCTCGCTGTTCATGGCGGGCGAACTCGACATGATCGTCGACCCGGTCGAGCGAACGGCCGCGGCCTTCGAGCGGGCGCCGTCACCGTCGTGGCTGTGGTCGTTCGCCGGCGCGGGTCACCTCGCATTCTCGGATCTGTGCGCCGTGGGCAGCGAAGGGGCCACGCTGATCGACCTCGCCGAGGCAGCGGGGCTCGGCGCACTCGTCGACGATCGGCTGCGGACGCTCGGCACGGACGGCTGCGAGGCACCGAACCGACCGGTCGAGGAGGTCTGGCCGGGCGTCCACCAGGCGTCGACCGGCTTCTACCGGTGGGTGTTCGGGCTCGACGACGCGCCGATCGGGCTCGATGCGTCGGTGGTCACCGCCGGGGTCACCGTCACCTCGAAGTGACCCGGGTCCGATCGACAACCGGTCGACCCGCGAGACTCACGGGATGGATCTCGGACTCACAGGAACACGTGCCATCGTCACCGGCGGCTCGCGCGGCATCGGACGGACGATTGCGGAGACGCTGATCGCGGAGGGCGCGCACGTTGCGATCTGCGGACGCAACGAGGAAACGCTCGACGCCGCCGTCGCCGCGCTCGGCGAACGTGCCATGGGGACCGTCGTCGACGTGTCCGACCACGACGCGCTCGCCGCCTGGGTCGATGCATCAGCCGACTCGATGGGTGGGCTCGACATCGTGATCGCGAACGCATCGGCGCTCGGCGGCCCGCCCGACACGACCGACAAGTGGCGGAAGGTGTTCGAGACCGACGTGCTGTCCACGGTGACACTCGTCGACACGGCGACTCCGCACCTCGAGGCGAGCGGCATCGGCAGCATCGTCCAGCTCGGCACGATCACGGCAGTGGAGTACCACGGGTACCCGGGGGGCACGAGGAGCTACGGTGCGCTGAAGGCGGCACTGGTCAACTACACGAGCCAGTTGGCGTTCGAGCTCGGGCCGAGAAGGATCCGGGCGAACTCGGTGTCGCCCGGGCCGATCTACATCGCCGACGGTTCGTGGGGTTTCATCGAGAAGGCAGCACCCGACTACTTCGCCGAGAACGTCGAGCACCATCCGCAGCAGCGACTCGGAACCCCCGAGGAGGTCGCGCGGGTCGTCGCGTTCCTCGCGAGCCCCGCTGCGTCATGGGTCACCGGCGACAACGTCGTCGTCGACGGCGGCTTCACGCGGCGGCACGCCTTCTGACGATTTGCCGCGTCCCGGCACCCGCAAATCGCGATTTGTCGGTGCCGGGACGCGGCAAATCGGTCAGCCGGCTGCAGAGATCGTCAGGTTGCGGAGTTGACGCAGCGCGACCGACAGGGTCGTGAGGTCGAAGCTCTCGGCGCGCCGGATCTCCTGGTGCATCGCGATGGTGCGCCCGACTGCTCGCTCGTGCGCGGCGATCCACTCGTCAGGCGACCCGTGCGCCGAGCGCATCACGCTGCGCGTCAACTCGGCCAGCACGTTCATCAGATCGTCGCGCATCGACGAGCGAGCCTGGGTCTGCCACCGGTCCGAACGTGGAAGGGCTCCGATGCCGTCCCACAGCCACCCGATGTCGAACGCTTCGAAAACGGCGCCATAGGTGGCTGCTGCGAGCTCGACCTCGCAGTGCTCACTGAATGCGAGATGCACCATGTCGAAGGCGGTGTGCATCCACGGCCAACGCGCCGATTGCGCGGCGAGCCCACCGGGAACGCCTTCGCCGACGCGCTGGACGCGGAGCCGCTCGATGTCGTCGGCCACTCGGCCACCCATGTGCCTCTCGATCGATCCGGCCAGCAGGTCGATGCCCGGGCCGAACGTCGCGATGGCCGTGTCGATGTGCATCGGCGGGGGGAAGTGACGCAGCAGCCACGTCGTGCCACGCTCCGACATCCGCCGCACTTCGAGCAGCAGATCGATCTGCGTGTCGAGCGAGATCGACGTTCCCAGGTCGTCGATCTCACGCCAGAGATCGGTGAACCGGAACACGTTGCGCGAAGCGATGAAGGCTCGGGCCACGTCGGACACCGCGGCGCCCGAGTCCTCCGTCATCCGGTGGTCGAACGAGATGCCTCCGAGGTTCACCATGTTGTTCACGAGCCCGGTGGCGATGATCTCTCGTCGCAATCGGTGTGCGCGCACGGCATCGGGGAAGCGGTCGCGCAGTGCCGAGGGGAAGTAGGCGAGCAGATCGGGTTCGAGCACGACCGAGTCCGGGAGATCGGTCGCGAGGATGTCCTCGACGTCGAGGTTCTTCGTGTACGCGATCATCACGGCGAACTCCGGAGCGCGCAGGCCGCTCCCCGCCGCCTGTCGCTCGGCGATCTGCTTGTCGGTCGGCAGGTATTCGAGCGTGCGGTCGATCACCCCGTCGTTCTCGAGCGTCTCGAGATATCGCGCGTGGACGTTGACCATCGGGAGGGCCTGGCGGCGCGCGATCATCAGCGCGAGTGTCTGGGCCCGGTTGTCGTCGAGCACGAGTTCGGCGACCTCGTCGGTCATCTCGGCGAGCAGATCGTTGCGCTGCTTGGTGGTGAGGTCGCCGTCGCGGACGAGCTGATCGAGCACGATCTTGATGTTCACCTCGTGGTCGCTGCAGTCGACACCGGCCGAGTTGTCGATCGCGTCCGCGTAGATCAGACCGCCCTGAACGGCGTACTCGACGCGAGCGAGCTGGGTCAGCCCGAGATTTCCGCCCTCGGCGACCATCCGGCACCGCAGGTCGACGGCATCGACGCGCAGCGAGTCGTTGCCACGATCACCGGCCGCATCGTGTGGTTCGGTGCTCGCCTTGACGTACGTACCGATGCCGCCGTTCCAGAGCAGGTCGACCGGAGCACGCAGAATCGCCGAGATCAGTTCGTCGGGTCGCAGTGACACGACGTCCGGTCCGATGTCGAGTGCCGTCCGCACCTCCTCGGTGATCTCGATCGACTTCGCCGAGCGGGGGAACACGCCGCCACCCGACGAGATCAGCCGGCTGTCGTAATCGGCCCAACTCGACCGTGGGAGGGCGAACAGCCGCGCCCGCTCGGCGTACGAGGCTGCAGGATCGGGGTTCGGGTCGAGGAACACGTGACGGTGGTCGAACGCCGCGAGGAGTTGGAGGTGTCGCGACAGCAACATGCCGTTGCCGAAGACGTCGCCGGACATGTCGCCCACGCCGACCACCGTCAGGGCATCGACGTCGACGTCCTTGCCCAACACCCGGGCGTGTCGGCGCACGCTCTCCCAGGCACCTCGAGCCGTGATGCCCATCGCCTTGTGGTCGTACCCGTGACTCCCTCCGGAGGCGAACGCGTCACCCAGCCAGAAGCCGGCGTCGACGGCGAGTTCGTTGGCGATGTCGCTGAAGGTCGCCGTCCCCTTGTCGGCAGCGACGACCAGATACGGATCGTCGGCGTCGTAGATCACGCACTCGGGTGGATGCACGACCGCCGCGCCGTCGAGATTGTCGGTGACATCGAGCAGTGCCCGGACGAATCGTCGGTACCGGTCAACGCCCTCGGCGCGCACCGCATCGCGGTCGGCGGGCGACGCGAGGCTCTGCTTGATGACGAATCCGCCTTTCGCCCCGACGGGAACGATCACGGCGTTCTTCACCATCTGCGCCTTGACGAGACCCAGGATCTCGGTGCGGAAGTCCTCCGGCCGATCGCTCCATCGCAGCCCACCTCGGGCGATCCGTCCCGCGCGGAGGTGGACACCTTCGACCAGCGGAGAACAGACGAAGATCTCGAACATCGGTCGAGGCTCGGGCAGGAAGGGAATCTCCCGCGGATTGAGCTTCACGGCGATCTCGTCGGCGTACTCCCCGTCGTCGCGGCGTCGGAACGCGTTCGTACGAAGGGTCGAGTCGATGAGCGTGAGCACCGCCCGACAGATCCGATCGTCGTCGAGCGACGGGATCTCGTCGAGCATCGCGATCGCCTCCTCGCGCAGGGCCTCGACCTGGTCGCGGCGCAGCGCGTCGTCGGTGAACGCACCGGGATCGAACCGGGTATCGAAGAGCCGGACGAGCAGCCCGGCGAGTTCGGCGTGACGCACGACCGCCCGCTCGACGTAGAGCCGGCTGTACGAGGTGCCGGCCTGATGGAGGTACCTGACGTAGGCGCGCAGCACGGCGACCTGGCGCTGATCGAGGTTCGCGGCGATGATCAGCCGATTCAGGCTGTCGGCCTCGACGGTGCCGTGGAACAGGCCGGCGAAGGCATTGCGGACTTCGTTCTGCTGCCGCTCGTCACGACGATGGTCGAGAGCGGTGCCGGCGTCGACACGCACTCCGATGTCGTACAGGTGCACCGCACCGTCGGGACAGTCGAACACGTACGGACGCTCGTCCACGGCGTGCAGACCGAGATGATCGAGGAGTGGAACGAGTTCGGCGATCGTCGACGCCGTCCCACGACGGAAGATGCGGAACCGCCAGTGCCCGGGGGGCGCGTCCACGTGCCGCCCCAGCGAGGTCACCAGGGACTCCGGTGAGCCGGGCTCGGCCTCGAGCAGCTCGCCCACGATGGTGAGATCGGCCGCCGACTCCTCCGGCTCGACGCGGGCCCGGTAATCGGTCGGGATCGAATGGCGCACCCGTTCGAAGACCGACCTTCCCGTCACGTCGCCGAGGCGTTCGCAGATGGCCGACTCGGCCCGTTCGTCCCAGGTGGTCGACACGTCGTCGATGGCTTCCGCCAGCCGCTCGAGATCGACCCCCTCGCTCGCGCGAACCGTCATGGTGATGCGTGCGAGTGAGCTGCCACCGAGCAGCGTCTGCAAGTCGCGCGACTCGCTGTCGTAGTGCCGCTCGACGAGGCGACGCACCCGTTCGGGAAGCTCCGAATCGATCCGCGAGCGGGGGACGTACACGAAGACGGTGGTCCACGGGCCAACGGGCTCCGCAACGTCGAACACCCGCACGATGCGCCGCTCCTGCAGCCCCACCACGTCGATCACGAGTTCGGCGAGCGCCTGGGTGTCGAGTTCGAACACGAGATCGCGGGGCAGCGTCTCGACGACGTTCTTCACCGCCCGACCCGTGTGGCTGACCTCGGAGACTCCGGCGAGAGCCAGCACCTCGTTCGCGCGGTCGGCCACCGTCGGAATCGCGAACACGCTCTCGCGGTAGGCGCCGCTGCCGAGCAGCCCGATGAAGCGGTGCTCCACCGCACCATGGTCGGCACGCGGGCGCACCGAGATGCAGGTCATCCGCGCCGGACGGTGGACGGTGGCGACGGCGTCGGTACGTGCGATCACGATCTCGTCGTCGCCGGCCTTCGACGGTGGATAGGGAGTCGTCGGGTCGAGCCGTGCCCCGGGTCGGTACTCGCCGAGTCCCGTGCCCGACCGGAATTCGAGTCGCGGATCGCCGGCGCCGTCGTCGATCCGATCGTACGACGCGGCACCGAACAAGACGAAGTGTTGGTTGCCCAACCAGGAGAGCAGCGGGTCTCCGTTGGCGACCGACACCATTCGTTCGCGCATCGCATCGAAGTCTCCGACGACCCGGACGACCTCGCCGATCGCGGTCGCGACGTCGGCTTCGAGTTGCCCCTCGAGTTCCGGCGAGCACCGATCGAGTTCGATCAGCGTCCACGCCTCGACCATCGGCGTCGCTCCGACCCCTTCTTCTGCGCGCGCGACGTCGGCATCGTCGAAGAAGCCGGTGATCTCGTGTTCGGCGTTTCGCACGACGGGCAGCATCGGATGGACGAGGAGGTGGATGCCGAGGTCGTAGCGGTCGAGCACCATCCGAACAGTGTCGACGAGGAACGGGAGGTCGTCGCTGACGAACATCAGAACGGACCGCTCGGTACGCCAACCGTCCCGGTCGGCTTTCGGCGAGAGCACGCGTACGAGTACTTCGCCCGGTGCCCGAACGCGGCCGAGGATCAGGTGGGTGACCGCGGCGGCATAGGCATCGTCGAGGCGACGATCGTCGGCATCCTCGTCGGGAAGTTCCCGGTAGTAGCGGACGAGGAACTCGGACAGGACATGATCATCCGGTCGCCGCTTGTGCGCCATGTCGGCCAGCGCGGCGAGTGTCTCGGCGACCTCGGTGTGTGTGCTCACGTTTTCCTCCAACCGGTCGCATCGTCGAGACCGGTCATCCGATCGGACAGTACCGCGCCACGGGACGTCGCGTGGACCCTCCGGTCCGGCGGCCTACCGGCCTCGGAACTCCGGTGGGCGCTTCTCGAGGTAGCTGGCGAGCCCTTCTCGGAAGTCGCTGGTGGCGAAGAGCGGGAGCAGGGCGAGGTACTGCCGCTGCACGTGGTCCTCGAAGTCCTCGGTCATCGCATGACGCATCATCCGCTTGGCCGCGCGGATCGCCAGAGGGGCGTTGTCGGCGATCTCGCCGGCGAGGCCCATCGCGGCATCCATCAGCTCGTCGCCGGGCACCACCAGACTGACCAGGCCGAGTTCGACCGACTGCTGCGCGGTCAGAGTGCGCGCCGTGAAGAGCAGCTCGGCGGCCTTCGACCACCCGACGATGCGCGGCAGCAACCACGTGCCACCCGACTCGGGGACGAGCCCGCGAGCGGTGTAGGCCGCCGACAGCTTCGCGTTGTCGGCGGCGATGCGGATGTCGCAGCCGAGGGCGAGGTCCATGCCGTAGCCGGCGGCGCCACCGTTCAGAGCCGCGATCGTCGGCGTGTCGATCTTGTTGAGGACGACCGGCGGCGCGTTGCGCAAGTCGAACTCCCCGCCTCCCATGTCGCTCGCGTCACCACCGATGCCGTCACCTGCCGCAGCCGCACCGACATCCAGCCCGGCGCACCAGGCACGTCCGTTTCCCGTGATCACGATCACCCGTACGCCCCGGTCCCGGTCGGCTTCGATCAGCCGCTCCGAGAGAGCGCTGAGCATGGTGGGCGTGATCGTGTTCATCCGTTCGGGACGGTTGAAGCGGATGATGCCGACGTGCCCGTCGACCTCGTACAGCAGCTCGTCGGTCATCGCGTCGACGCTACGCCCCGAGCACCGACACATTCCGCCCGGAGCGACACACCGAGCTGCTCTCCCCGCGCGTGTCCCGTACCGGTCCGACCGTACACCAGAATTGACCGAGTGGTCAATTCTGGGACCTTTGGCCCTGCTGGGCACCCTGCCGGGTCTGTCAGGTTGGACGGATCGCCGAGCCAGAGGGGACAACCGTGCGACAACGACGACATGCATTGAGCGGGGCGCTGTACGACGTGCGCGACGACGGAAACGTCGACGTCACGTCGAGAGACGGGGTCACCGGGACCTTCACGCCCGACGGCGAATGGATCAGTGGCGAACTCCGCCACGCCGACCCGCACCTGTGCGGTTGGCTCGCCGGACCACAACTGCCGCCACGACTGGCCGTGCTCCCGCGTTTCCGCTCCACCGAAGTGGTGCCGACCGACACGGCAGACCTGGAGGACGCCCGATGAGCATCGACTACACCCAGCGACCGTCGCTCACCTACCAGGAGTTGCTCGACACCGACAGCCACGAGGTCCCCGAGGTCCTGCGCTGGTTCTCGCCGATGCCACCGAGCGAGGCCGACGTCCCGGTCGAGCGGTACACGACGGCCGAATTCCACCAGGTCGAGGTCGACAAGGTCTGGACGAAGGTCTGGCAGATGGCGTGTCGCGAGGAGGACATCCCCACGGCCGGCGACCATCTGTCGTACGACATCGTCGGCCGGTCGATCCTCGTCGTGCGTCAGGAGTCGGGTGAGATCCAGGCGTTCCACAACGTCTGCCCGCATCGCGGTCGGAAGCTGAAGGAGGCGCGCGGGAGAGACACCGAACTGCGGTGCGCGTTCCACGGGTTCGCGTGGGAACTCGGCGGATGCCTGAAACAGGTGCCCTGCCAGTGGGACTTCCCGCGCCTCGACCCCGACGAGTGGGCATTGCCCGAGGTGCGGGTCGGGACCTGGGGTGGATTCGTCTTCGTCAACATGGACCCGGACTGCGAGCCACTGGAGGACTTCCTCGGCGACCTCGACGCGCACTTCGACCGCTGGCCGCTGGAGGAGCGCTACAAGGAGGCCCACGTCGCGAAGGTGATGGACTGCAACTGGAAAGTGGCACAGGAAGCGTTCATGGAGGCGTTCCACGTCGTCGCAACCCATCCTCAACTGCTCCCGAGCCTCGGAGATGCGATCAGCCAGTACGACGTGTTCGGCAACTTCAGTCGAGCGATCACGCCGAACGGCGTTCCGAGCCCCCACGTGACCTGGGAACCGTCGCAGCAGGACATCTTCGACGCGATGAGCGACCGCAACCTCGACGAGGAGCCCAAGGCGGTCGTTCCCGACGACGAGACGGCCCGTCATCTCGCCGCCGAGTCGGCTCGGGCGACGCTCCGCCCGGCGATCGGCGACCGGGCCGACGAGCTCTGCGACGCCGAGTTGACCGAGAGCATCTACTACACCGTCTTCCCGAACTTTCATCCGTGGGGTGCGTACAACCGGATCGTCTATCGCTTCCGACCCTACGGGAACGACCACCGGCGGTCCATCATGGAGTGCATGTTCCTCTCACCCTTCACCGGCGAACGTCCACCCGCCGCTCCGATCCACTGGCTGAACGACGACGACGACTGGACCGTCGCCACCGAGCTCGGGATGCTCGGACGCGTGTTCAACCAGGACGTCTACAACCTGCCCGAGGTGCAGGCCGGCCTGGAGGCGATGATCAAACCGGGCGTCACGTTCGCCGACTACCAGGAGACCAAACCCCGTCACTTCCACGCGATCCTCGACGAATGGATCGCACGATGACCGCCGCCGAGGCGGGAGCCGTCACGTTCGACGCGACCGACGACGCGGTCGTCCAGTGCCCGTACCCGCACTACCGCACGATGCGCGACGAGGCGCCGGTCCTCGAGATGGACGGCGCCACGCTCGGCCGCACCGGCGAGCGCGTGTTCGCCGTGTCGCGTCACGCGGACGTGAAGCGGATCCTGCACGACCACAAGACGTTCTCGTCCCAGTTCGGAAGCTCCGCCGCCAACGCGTCGCCCGAGCTACGTGCCCGCCTCCGGGAGGTCTACGCCGACGGCTGGCCCAACGTGTCGACGATGCTCACCGAGGACCCACCGTCGCACACCCGGTACCGCCGGCTCGTGTCGATGGCCTTCACTCCGAAGCGGGTGTCGCGTCTGGAGCCCGACATCCGTCGCATCTGCGAGGAGCTGGTCGACGGGTTCGAGCGTGCCCCGCGGGTCGATTTCCTGAACAAGTTCGCCGTGCCGCTGCCGGTCGCCGCCGTTGCGACCATCCTCGAGGTGCCCGACACGCGCCGCGCCGACTTCAAGAAGTGGGCCGATTCATCGGTGGCGTCGATCGGCCGGATCATCAGCGACGACGAGCGCGTGGCCGCCGAGCGGGACATCATCGAGCAACAGCACTACTTCGTCAGCGAGCTCGAAGCACGACGTGCCGAGCCGCGCGACGACTTCCTGACCGACCTCCTCAACGCGCAACTGCCGCCGGACGACGAGATCGAAGGTGGGCCGCTCGACATCCCCGAGATGCTGTCCATCATCCGCCAGATCCAGGTCGCAGGCAGTGAGACGACGGCGAGCCTGCTCGCGGATCTCGCCGTGCAGCTCGCTCGGCATCCCGACGAATGGGAGAAGCTGAAGGCCGACCCGTCGAGGGCGGCGAAGGTGGTCGAAGAGGGGCTGCGGTGGGCAAGCCCGAACCAGGGTCTGTTCCGCATCGTGACGGAGGACACCGAGATCGCCGGCACACCGATCCCGAAGGGATCGACGATCTGGGTGATGTACGGCTCGGCCGACCACGACGACCGGGTGTTCGACGACCCCGAAGGATTCGACCCCGATCGCGAGAACCTGAACAGTCACATCGCGTTCGGCCACGGAATCCATTTCTGCCTCGGCGCCGCGCTCGCACGACTCGAGGCGGTGATCGCACTCAAGGTGCTCGCAGCACGCGTCGACACGCTCGAGGTCGTCGACCCCGACGCACTCCGCTACGGCAGCAGCTTCATCCTCCGCGGACTGGAGCGCCTCGAACTCGACGTCACGTACAGGTAGGAGCGGCGCTCAGTCACCGGTGCCGGATTGCTCGGCGGCGATCTCGGCGCGCACCTGATCCATGTCGAGCGCCTTCACCTGCCCGATCAGGTCGTCGAGCGCGTGACCGGGGAGGGCACCCGGCTGCGAGAACAGTTGAATGCCGTCACGGAAGATCATCAGCGTCGGGATCGATCGGATCTGGAGCGCACCGGCGATCTGCTGCTCCGCTTCGGTGTCGACCTTCGTGAACGAGATGTCGGGGTGCTGCTCCGATGCCTTCTCGAACACGGGAGCGAAGGACTTGCACGGCCCGCACCAGTCGGCCCAGAAGTCGACGAGGACGATGCCCTCACCGAGAACGGTCTCCTCGAAGGCGTCGGATGTCAGATCAATGGTTGCCATGTCCGTTGGAACCGACCTCGGCCGGCAACTATTCCATCGTTCGCCGCTCCGAGCCGGGTTCCGGACCATGTCCGGCCCGGGTCGATCCGCAGACCGAGGATCCGGCCGCTCAGACCGGACGGATCGGATTCTTGTAGGTGTCGAGGTAGGTGATCTTCGCGACGTCGTCGCGCCGGGCCGGATTGAAGTCGGTCCCCTTCGTGTAGGCCACGGGGATCAGCCCGGCCTGCGTCATGTGGTCCGGGATTCCGAGGAGATCGGCGGCCTCCTGTTCCTTGGCGAGGTGGAGAGTGGTCAGACAGCTGCCGAGCCCCCGGCTGCGAAGGGCCAGCTGGAAGCTCCACATCGCAGGCATGATCGAACCCATCAGTCCCGCCGCGGCGTTGGCCGAGTTGTCGGGCAGGCGACCGATGATCAACGGGATCAACAGCACCGGCACCTGGGCGAGGTGCTGAGCGAGGTAGTTCGCCGAGTCGAGGACGCGACCCTGCTGACTCGCCTGGTCGACCTGCTCGGCTGCTGCTGCGAGGTACTCGCCACCAGCCTCGTTGTAGAGGTCGGCGAGCGCCTGCTTCTTCTCCGGATCACGGATCACCATCCACCGCCACCCCTGCTGGTTCGATCCGGTCGGCGCCTGCACGGCCAACTGCAGACACTCCAGCAACACGTCGTCGGGCACCTCACGGTCGAGATCGAGGCGCTTGCGCACCGCCCGCGTGGTCGACAGCAGCGCGTCGGTCTGTTCGAGGTCGAATTCCATCCGGCCATCGTGGCCGTTGCACGTCCGCGGAATGAAGCCACAGCCGTCGACACCGAGGTGCCGACGTCCCGATCAACCGGCTTCTGTGATCGCCGGCAGGACCTCGAAGAGATCCCCGATGACCGCGTAGTCGGCCTTGACCACCATGTTTGCGTTCGGGTCGGTGTTGATCGCGAGGATCTTCTTCGCCGCCTTGGCACCGACCCAGTGTTGGATCGCCCCGCTGATCCCGCACGCGATGTAGAGCTGCGGGGCGATGCGCGTGCCGGTCTGGCCGACCTGGTCGGAGTGCGGGCGCCAACCGTTGTTGGTGACCGCACGACTGCACCCGACGACACCACCGAGCTTGGCAGCGAGCGCTTCGAGGACGTCGAACCCCTCGGCCGAACCGACTCCTCGGCCGCCACCCACCACGACGGGAGCGGTCGCCAGTGTGACGCCTTCGGTGAGCACGATTCGGTCCCGGATCATCGTCGCAGCAGCCCATTCGGGCAGGGTCACGTCGAGCGTGTCCACGACCGCCGTCGCTCCTGCGACGGGTTCGCCGACCTCGACCGCGTGCGGCGCGACCGAAAGGATCGGCATCGACGACGCGAGACGCGCTTCCTCGTTCAACGAGCCTCCCCACTGGACACGGGTGATCTCCCAGTCCTCGGCGGTCCTGACCGCGAGGCAGTTCGCCACGAACGGCAGGTCGAGTTCGGCGGCCGCGTGCGCGAGCACTTCGTTGCCGCGATCGGACCCGCTCGCCACGATCGCAGCCGGCGACAGCCCGGTGGCGGCTGCGCCGACCACGGCGCCCCACGCCAGCGGGCTGTACTCGTCGACACCGGGGGTCGGCGCCACGTGGAGCATCGACGCCCCATGGGCTCCGCACACGTCGGCCAACTCGACCGACGCCGCACCGATGCCGAGCGCCTCGACGGCGACGCCGAGCTGCTCAGCGATGTCGCGAGCGAACGCGAAGGCCTCGAGAGACGCAGCGGCGAGCTCACCGCGATCGTGTTCGACCACCACGAGAACGGTCATGGCAGCAACCCCAGTTCCTTCAGGAGTTCGACGACCTTCGGTGCCGCCTCCGCGCCGTACCCGAGGACGACGGTCTCGGAGACCTTCTCTTCGGGGCGCACCAGACGCACCATCGTCTGACCGCCGGCCGGGGCATCGGACGAGGCGACGGCGACGGCGAGCTTCTTCGACGCCAGGCGGCCGCGCATCGTCGGGTACCGCGGCCAGGTGATGCCTTCCTTCACGCCGATCGCGCACGGCATCGCAAGCCGGTAGACCTCGAACCCGCTGTCGGTCTCCCGGCGGGCTTCGAGCACATCGCCGTCGATCTCCACTCCCTTGATCGCGTTGACCATCGGGCGCCCGAGCGCACGGGACACGCGGATGCCGACCTGGAAGCCTCCCGTGTCGGCCGACTCGTTGCCGAAGATGATCACGTCGAAGCCACCGTCGGCCTCCTCGATCGAACGGATCGAGTCGGTCAGCGCACGAGCGGTGCGCTGCGGGTCCCAGTCCATCGAGCCGACGTCGACGAGCGTGGCCTTGGTGATTCCGATCGACGCGGCCCACCGGCACTGCTCGTCGGCATCCGCTGTCCCGAGCGTGAGCACGTGGGACTCACCGCCGTGCGCCTCGACGAGCTGGACCGCCAACTCGAGGGCGCACTCCTCGTGCGGCGACATCGTGTGGCCGAGGTTGGTCGCGTCGACCGACCGACCGTCGTCGGTGATGTTGATCTTCGCGCCCGGTGCCGGCACGCGCTTGACGCAGACGAGCACCCTCATCGTGCACCCCCGCCCACGAATCGTCGACGTCGTGGGAGTCGGACCGACCGGGCGCAGCCGAGACTCAGGAAATCGACGAGCGGGCGGGCGGGTGACCGGTGAACGTGCATGTCAGCCCTTCAGCCGCGTGTCGTCGGGATCGAAGGGACCGTCCGTGCCGACGACGGTGACGGGGAAGAACTCGTTCATGTACATCACCTGCAGCTTGGTGCCGCCGGTCGCCATCTCGCGTGGGAGGTACCCCATCAGGATCATCTTGCCGACCGACGGGCCGTAACCCGCTGTCGTCACCCGCGACACGCGCCCGTGGCTGTCGAAGATCGTGTTGCCGTCGAGGTCGCACAGCGGTTCGTTGCCACCCTGCATCCACCGCACTCGACCCTGCGAGTCGGTCTGGTCGTCGACGGTCATCGTGCACATCAGCACCTCCGGCTCCCCCGCCTCACGCGCTCTCAGGTACGCCTCCTTGCCGATGAAATCGACCGACTTCACCTTCGGGCGGGCGAGGCCGGCCTCGAGCGGGTTGTACTCGCTCTCCAGTTCGGCGCCCTGCAGGCGGTACCCCTTCTCGATGCGGCCCGACGTGCCGTACACGCCGCCACCCGTGGCGCGGATACCGAGATCGGCGCCGGCCTCCATCAGCGCGTCCCACAGCTTCGGCGCGTCGTCCCACGCGACGTAGATCTCCCAACCCGTGTCGCCGACGTACGAGATGCGGAAGAGGGCGGCGTCGATCTTCTCGCGTCCGCAGCTCAGTTGCACGTTCACGATCGAACCGTAGGGCGAGCCCTCGTGCGAGAGGTCGGCGTCGGTCAGCTTCGCGACGACGGCCGGCGCGTTCGGTCCCCACACTCCGAGCGTCGAGTAGTCGAGCGTCCGGTCGGTCACGGTGACCGACCCGTCCTTGGGCATGTACTTCTTGATCCAGGCGAGATCACGACCGCCGTCGAACACACCGGTCACCACGTTGACCGTGTCCTCGGCGACGCGCTGCATCGTGAGGTCGGAGTGGAAGCCACCATCGGGCGTGAGCCAGGGGGTGTACGTGGCCCGCCCGACGGGGCCGATCTTGTTGACCGACAGGTAGTCCGCGAATTCCACCGCACCGGGCCCGGAGAGCTCGAAGATCTGGAATGCCGACAGGTCGATCACGCCGCAGTTCTCGCGCAGGTTGAGGTGCTCGCCGACCGTGATCGGGCTCCACCAGCGGTTGTCCCACTCCACTTCCCGCTCGTGCACTCCGTACCGCTCGACCAGATCGGCGTTGGCGCCGTACCACTGCGGCCGCTCCCACGTGCGGGCCTGGAAGAAGAACGCATCGAGCGCCTCCTGCCGCGAGAAGAGCGGCGACACCTGCAGGTTCCGACGATTCTCCCACTGCTCGGCCGGGTGCACGATCCCGTAGGTCTTGTTGAAGTGCTCCGACGCGCGCGACCAGATGTGCTCGTCGTTGCGTTCCTGCTCGTAGAACCGGGCGATGTCGGCACCATGGGCGTCGATGACGCGCGGGTAGCCGTACGTCATCCACTCGGCGACCACCTGCGCCATGCCCGGCCCCTCCTTCACCCACACCGCGGCGGCCGACCACAGATTGCGAACCTCCGCGGTCTCCCCGAGGCACGGCATCGCGTCGGGCGTGAGCGACAGCAGGCCGTTGATCGCGTACTTGATCTCGGCGTCGCCGAGCATGTCCATCAGCTCGATCGCCTCCTCCATCTGCTGGTCGAAGTCGTCGGCGGTGAACGGCATCTCGGTCGGGCTGAGCGCGGCCTCGTCGTTCGACGGGATCTCGTCGGGATGGTGCAGGATCGGACGGTGGGCGTAGGAGCCCACCTCCATCGACCCCGACGACTGACGCTCGTAGCAGAACGTGTCCATGTCGCGGACGATCGGGTAACTGATCTCGCTCTGGGTCTCGGCGAGCACGTCGATCGGGCCGACGTCGGCCATCTGGTGGACAGCGGGCACCAGCGGAATCGTGGCACCGGCCATGTTGGCGATGCGGTTCGACCACACGCCGCACGCGATGACGACGTACTCGGCTTCGATCCGACCCTTGTCGGTGACCACGGCGGTGACCTTCTTGAGGCCGGTGTACGGCTCGTCCTCGGTCTCGAGGTCGAGCACTTCGGTGTTCGCGAACACGCGCAGGCCCGCCTTCTCGATCGCCTCGTTGCGGAACAGCGTGCCGGTGTCGAGGGAGTCGACGACGCTGACGGTCGGGCAGTGGAAACCGCCGAGGATCACGTCCTCGTTGATGAACGGCACCAACTCCTTCACGCCCTCGGGCGTGAGCAGTTCGGCCTCGACACCCCACGCCTTGGCCGAGGTCATCCGACGGTTGAACTCGTCCATCCGCTCCTGCGTCCGGGCGACCTCGATGCCGCCCGAGTCGACGCTGCGTTGGGCGTCCCGATACTGGTTGGCGCTCTGCACACCGAGCAGCGCCATCTCCTTGTTGTGGTCGACCGGGAAGATGAAGTTCGACGCGTGACCAGTCGATCCACCCGGATTCGGCAGCGGCCCCTTGTCGAGCAGCACCATGTCGGTCCAGCCGAGTCGGGCCAGATGCCCGACCAGGCAGTTGCCGACGATGCCGGCGCCGATCACGACGACCTTCGCCGAGGTGGGAACTTCTTGCTCGCTCATGTGATGCTCGCTTCGAAAATGTTCGTCGGTGCCTGGCACCGACGAACGACTTGACAGTGGTGATATATCAACAGAGTATGACGGGCGTGTCAACCGCGGGACCGCAGCATTCCTCGCTCGCCGAGCGCGCGTACGACGAAATCCGACGAATGATCATCCGCCTCGACCTCGCCCCCGGCGACGTCGTTCGTGAAGCCGATCTCGAACTGGCGCTCGACATGAGCCGCACTCCGATTCGCGAAGCCCTCCAACGGTTGGCGCGCGACCACTTCGTCACCGTCATCCCCCGGCGCGGGATGTTCGTCAGCGCCATCGACGTCGACGAACTGTCGATGCTGTACGAGACCCGAGCGATCATGGAGCCCTATGCCGCACGACTCGCCACCAAACGCGGCACGCCCGACGACTGGAGCGAGATGGCGGCCGTCCTCGCCGAAACGGCTGAGCCGGGCAAGCAACCCGACGAACTGATCGACCTCGACCGTCGTTGTCACGAGATCATCTGGCGTGCCGCGGGAAATCGATTCCTGACCGCCACCCTCGACGCCCTGTACGCGCAGTCGGACCGGCTGTGGCACATGTATCTCGCCGACGTCGCGGACATGGGCGAGGCGGTCGAGGAGCACGCCGCCATCCACGGAGCACTCGTGGCGCGCGATGCCGACCGCGTCGCCGATCTGATCGAAGCGCACGTGAAGTCCTTCGACGCACAGGTCCGCGCCGCGGTCACGGCGCGACTCGGCTCGCCGCTCTCGGCGAGCTGACCGGGAGCCCACCGCGCGGCACGCCGTTCCGTCCCGTCGCCAGCCCCGACATCAGGGCCGCACCGCACCGCTCACCGCGGTGGACGTGCCGGTCGACACATGCCGTTGCGTTCTGTATGATGGAACCGTTCCGCATCGTGGAACGCCACGAAGCAGTCGCGGTCGAACGGTCCGCGTCGGCCAACCGCAAGGGAGAACGAACAATGGGGTTCCCATCCGACCTGGAGATCGCGTCGCAGGCGACACTCCGGCCGCTGACCGAGATCGCCGACACCTCCGGAATCCCACTCGAGCACCTCGAACCGTACGGATCCGGGGCTGCAAAGATCCAGCTCGAGGCGATCGACGAGATGCAGCACCGCCCGCGGGCGAAGTACGTCGTCGTGTCCGCGATCACACCGACTCCGCTCGGCGAGGGCAAGACGACCACCACGGTCGGACTCGGGATGGGGTTCAGCCACATCGGCAAGCTCGGCGTGATCGCGGTACGGCAGCCGTCGATGGGGCCGACCTTCGGGATCAAGGGCGGCGCCGCGGGCGGCGGCTACAGCCAGGTCGTGCCGATGGAACTGCTCAACCTGCACCTGACCGGCGACATGCACGCCGTCACGGCGGCGCACAACATGTGCTCGGCTGCGCTCGACGCGCACCTGTATCACGGCAACGAGACCGAGCTCGACCTCCACAACATCACCTGGAGGCGGGTGCTCGACGTCAACGACCGCGCGCTGCGCAACTGCGTCATCGGCCTCGGCGGTCGCCTCGACGGTGTCCCCCGCGAGACCGGGTTCGACATCACGGCCGCGTCGGAGGTGATGGCCACGCTCGCTCTCTGCACCTCGCTCCAGGATCTGCGCGAGCGGCTCGGCCGCATCGTCGTCGGCTACACCAAGGCGGGCACACCGGTCACCGCCGAGGATCTGAAGGTCGCGGGCGCCATGGCGGTCATCCTGCGCGAGGCGATCAAGCCCAACCTGATGCAGACGCTCGAGAACACCCCCGCGCTCGTGCACACCGGCCCGTTCGGCAACATCGCCACCGGCAACTCCTCGATCGTGGCCGACCGCGTCGGGATCCACATGGGTGACTATCTCGTCACCGAGGCGGGATTCGGCGCAGACATGGGTGCGGAACGCTTCTTCAACATCAAGTGTCGTGCCTCGGGGCTCGCTCCCGACGCCGCCGTTCTCGTCGCAACGGTGCGCGGCCTGAAGGCGCACTCCGGCAACCACAAGATCGTCGCCGGCAAACCACTTCCGGAGGACCTGTTGAAGGAGAACCCGGACGAGGTCCACCAAGGGGGCGACAACCTGCGCAAGCAGTTGGAGAACATGCGGATCCACGGGTGCACACCGGTCGTCGCGATCAACGTCTTTCCCGGCGATCACGACGGAGACATCGAGGCGATCAAGGAGATCGCCGCCGAATACGACGCCCGGGCAGCCGTGTCGACCCACTTCACCGACGGCGGCAAGGGTGCGGTCGAGCTCGCCGAGGCCGTGGCCGACGCCGCGGACGAGCCGAGCAATTTCGAGGTGTTGTACCCCGACGACATGTCGCTGCGCGACAAGATCACCACGGTTGCGCAGCGGGTGTACGGGGCCGACGGTGCCTCGTTCAGCCCGCAGGCCAGCGCCCAACTCGACAACTACGAGGCGAACGGATTCGGCAGCCTGCCGGTGTGCATCGCAAAATCGCACCTCTCGCTCAGCCACGACCCGGCGCTGAAAGGTGCACCGACCGGCTGGACCCTTCCGGTGCGCGAGGTGCGGGCATCGGTGGGTGCCGGATTCGTGTACCCCATCTGCGGCGACATGCGAACGATGCCCGGGCTCGGCAAGACCCCTGCACTGCAATCGATCGACATCGACGAGAACGGCGACATCGTCGGCCTGAGCTGACGACCCCCAGCCATGGCGACCAAGCCGGCCAACTTCCCAGCGGTGTCCAGCTCGCGGCGCCGCACCCGCCGACCGCTCCTCGGACCGGACACGCCGTACCTCCGCCGGTTGATCGCCGAGGCGAAGGTCGAGCTGGTCCCGATGAAATCACTCGATCAGGCGATGTCCGAGCTGCGGCCCGGTTCGACGGTCTCGATGACCTGCTCGCCGGCGAAGTCCATCGAGGCGACGCTGGACGAGTCGGAACGGCTGCTCGCGGCCGGTCACCACGTCATCCCGCACATCTCGGCACGGATGGTCCGCTCCTCCGAGCATCTCACCGAGATCCACGCTCGACTCCGACAGCTCGGTCTCCGCGAGATCTTCGTCGTCGCCGGCGATGCCGACCCTCCGGGCTGCTTCTTCGATGCCATCGAGTTCCTCGGCGCGTTCCTGACGCTCGACGACGCGAACGGCCGCCAGGTCGACCACGTCGGGTACACCTCGTACCCCGACACCCACCCGCTGATCACCAACGACCAACTCCACGACGCGTTGCACCGAAAGCAGGCGCTGATCCTGGAGAGCGGCCGAACGGCGCACGTCTCGACACAGATGTGCTTCTCGGCCGACCAGATCCGCGGGTGGCTGCGACGTGAACGGGCGTCCGGGCTGACGGTGCCGGTCCACCTCGGCGTGCCCGGGGTGATCGACACGACCAAGCTGATGACGATGGGCATGCGGCTCGGGGTCGGCACGTCGTTGCGCTACCTGTCGAAGAACCGCAAGGCGCTCGGCAAACTGATGACTCAGCGAGCGTTCGAGCCCGATGCGCTCCTCCGGCCACTGGCCGCCGATCTCGAAACGCTGGGGATCGACGGCATCCACCTGTACACGTTCAACCAGGTCGACGCGACCGAGGAGTGGCGCGAGCGGACCCTCGCCTGACATCAGCCGCTGATCGGGCGTCCGTCCGACGGCGGACCACCCGGCTCGTCGGACCGGGCGTCCTCGCGACGATGCGGATGACGACGCGTGGCCACGGTCCGGCCCACCCGCTTCGTGACCCGCCCCGGCACCGTGACGAGCCTGAACGCGACACTGGTCGCACGCGCGGGGAACGGGACGTACGGTTGCTCACGCTCCTTCGGCAGCGCCTCGCGGAAGAGGATGCGGTACGAGATGAAACCGACGATCACGCTGAAGTAGGCGCCCATCGTCCAGAAGAAGAGTGTCGGGTCGATCCACGACATCAGCGGTGCGGTCAGGAGCGGCCCGAACAGCGCCCCGGTGCCGTTCACCCGCACGAGCGTGCCCGACGCACCCACCGTCTTCTCGACCGCCACCCAGTCGAGCGTGTAGGACACGACGAGCGAGTACAGCGGATACATCGAGCCCCCGATCCCGAACATGATCAGGAGGACGGCCGGGCTGTCACTCGGGACGACGATCGCCGCGGCGCACAGCACGGCGGCCACCACCGAGACGCCGAAGATCACCGTTCGGCGCAGGAGGAGGTCGGACAACTTCCCGACCGGCCACTGCATCACGACGCCACCGATGGTGGGGACCAGCAGGAACAGCGCGGTGCGGTGGATCGAGTAGCCGGCCCGCGTCGCGTAGACCGCGGAGAGACCGAGCAGCGTGCCCGCCGCCGCCCCACTCATGAACGAGCCGATCACGCCGCTGGGCACGACGCGCACCAGATCGCGGATCGACACGGGATCGGGCAGACGGATCGCGGGAGCGCGGGTCGTGCCCGCGAGCGTGACCGGGACGAGCGCCATCGACACCAGCACCGACGAGAGCACGAACAGCCGGAACGAGTTCGGGTCCGCGAGTGCGATCAGGTACTGACCGATCCCGAGGCCCGTCATCGACACGATCATGTACACCGCGAGCGTGCGCCCTCGGTTGGTCGCGTCGGACAGCTCGCTCAGCCACGACTCGATCACGATGTACAGCCCGGCGAAGCAGAAGCCGAACACGAAACGCATCGCCACCCACGTCGGCGGGTTCACCGAGACGGAGTGCACGAGCACCACCGTGGACGCGGTCGAGGCGAGCCCGGCGAAGACGCGGATGTGTCCGACCGACGCGATCATCCGCACCACCACCGTCGGCGCCAGCAGGAACCCGGCGAAGTAGCCCGCCATGATCACGCCGGTCACGATCAGGCTGAACCCCTCGATCCCGGAACGCACACCGATCACCGCTCCGTTGAGACCGTTGCCGATCATCAGCAACCCGAGACCGAGGAAGAGCGACCACATGCCACGCAGACCCGGCCGGTGGGCGCGCGACGACGTGCCGATCTCGATCTCGCTCGGGACGGCCTGAGCCGCGGCGGAAGAGTCCGATTCGGTGGCAGCCAGAGGCGGCCACGCTAGTTGCTCCCACGTTCCGACCCCGCGACGCTTCGCTGAACGGATCGGGTCAGCGGCCGCGCAGGCGGTCGATGCGGCGGCGGTCCCGTTTCGTGGGTCGCCCCGCGCCGCGGTCTCTCTCGGCGAACGCGATCTCGGGGGGTCGCTCCGGAGGTGGCGGCGAGTGGTCGACGAAGCACTCCACCGCAACCGATGCACCGACCCGCTTGACGATGACGTGCGCGACTTCGACGACCCGCTGCCGCTGCGCCAGTCGGGCCTCGACCGTGTCGCCGAGTGTGACTCGCGAGGACGGTTTTGCCGTCTTCCCGTTGATCCTGACGTGCCCGGCGCGACAGGCCGTCGCGGCATCGGCCCGGGTCTTGGCCAGCCGGACCGACCACAACCACTGGTCGATGCGCGCGCCCGGGGTCGCCGAGGTGTCTGGTCGGGCATCGGTCGACATGTGTGCGATCTGCCGAGTCTGGCAGATCCGACCGCCGTCGCCGTGCGTACGATTTCTCGCAAACAGATTGACTTTCACGCAGTGCGTGATATAGTACGCATACAAGACAAGGGCCAAGCGCACCGGCGCAGGGTCATCAGACAGCACTCAGGAGCAGACCATGAACGTCCCCACACAGATCACCGAGAACATCGACAACGTCGCCAAGACGGTCGTCGACACCAACGAGCGCATCCTCGACACCATCGTCGGCGTGAACCGTCGCGTCGTCGACGAGGCCGTCCGCACCGCCGACCGCATGCCCAACGTCGAGCTGCCGCTCGCCGACAAGCTGCTCACCCCGGCCGAGGCCGGCGCCCGCTACATCGACTTCGTCGAACAGGCCGTCTCGGTCAACCGCGACTTCACCAAGCGGGTCGTCGGCATGCTCCCGACCGGCGTGGCCACCAGCGCCAAGGCGAAGACCACCAGGGCCGCCAAGACCACCGGCACCGCGAAGACCACCAGAGCGGCGAAGACCACCAAAGCCGCCAAGTGACGACGGCCGCCTCAGGGCGGCACATCGACAACCGATCGAGCCCGGACCGCACCCCCCGCGGTCCGGGCTCGTTCGCGTCGCTGCCCCACGTGAGAGCGCACGCCGCCGCACCGCCCATCTAGGATCAGGTGAACCATGACCGGCTCCAACTCGACGGGCAGCGACAGCTTCGGCGACTTCATCCGCAGTCAACGCAAACTGGCCGAGATGTCACAGCGCGAACTGGCCAAACTCGCCGACCTGTCCGATGCCTACCTCAGCCAGCTCGAACGCGGACTGCACGAGCCGTCCGTTCGCGTCCTCCACGGACTCTCCGAGGCGCTCAACGTCCCGACCGATCGACTCCTCCGCTTTCTCGGCCGCGGCGCCGACCCCGAGGCCGCCGACGAGGTCACCACCGAATCGGCGATCATGCTCGACGATGCTCTCACCGACATCCAGAAGCAATCCCTCCTCGACATCTACCGCTCGTTCGTCGCAGCGAACGAGTTGTGACCGACACGTCGTCGACGCAACCGCAACGGACGTGACGACGTCGGTGACGCAACGTGTGTCACGATAGTCGCGTCTCCACGCCTCCGAAGGGAATTCCATGCGCATCGCCATCACGGCCGCCGTCACCGTCGGCCTCTTCCTCTCCGCGTGCGCCTCGGGCGACGGTGGCTCGAGCCCTCCGAGCGGCGACCAGGGCACGGTCGCCGACCTCGTGATGACAGCGGCAGGTGAGCAAGGGCTCCAACTCGACCGGGACTGCGTGGACCGGAACGTGGCAGAGCTGACCGACGAAGACGCCGGGGCGCTCGCCGATGCAGGCCTCGACGGCGATGCCGACATCTCCGACGCAGGCGGTGCGATCGGCGAGAAGATCTTCAGCGAGTGCCTCGATGCGTCGAGCTACCTCGACGCCCTGGTCGGATCGTTCGGCGAGGACGACCCCACGCTCGATGTCGCCTGCCTCGAGTCAGCGCTCGAGGGCAAGACCGTCGACGAGATCGACGACGAACTCCTCGACACCGCGCTCGGCTGCACGAAGGAGGGCTGATCTCAGCTGCGCATGCGTGAACCGCTCGGATCGAGGAGCGGCTGACGCAACCGCCTGGCGGGGCGACGGATCCCGAGGATCTCGATCTCGACGTCGCCGTCCCGATCGACGTGTTCCCGACGCACGTAGCCGACGGCGACCGAGGTTCGACTGTGGTGGGCGTATCCACCGCTCGTGACCCACCCGACCACGTGCTCCGATCCGTCGGGGGTCGTCAGCCAGATCGGTTCGTCACCGATCACGTCGGCGGCATCGTCGCCGTCTCCGACATCGACGGCGAAGAAGGACAGCTCGTGCGGAGGAGGCACGAGGGTCGCAGCGACCACCGCGTCGCGCCCGACGAACTCCCCTTTGTCGACCTTGACGCACCATCCCAGCCCCGCGCTGTGCGGCGTGTAGATCGGCCGGTACTCGGTCGCCCACGCGGCGAAGTTCTTCTCGAGTCGGAGCGAGTCGAGTGCACGCGCTCCGAACAGACGGATCCCGTACGGCGCTCCCGCCTCCATGAGACGATCGAACACGTACGGTTGGAGCTCCGCATCCATCCAGACCTCGAAACCCAGGTCGCCTGTGTAGGTGACCCGACCGATGATCGCCGGCGCCATGTCGACCCATGCCTCGCGGATGTCGAGGAACCGGAAGGCCTCGTTCGACACGTCGTCGTCGACGAGTTCTGCGAGCACCTCCCGCGACCTCGGTCCCGCGATCGACAGCCCGCACAACGAGCGTCCCAGCACATCCATCCGAACGTCACGTGACGGGTCTGACCACCCACGTGACTCGTGCCAGTCGTGGAGCCGATCGAGAAACCACCGCTCGTGGTAGTGCTCGGCGACACCCGATCCGAAGAGCATGAAGCGCTCGGAGCCGAGGGGCATCCCCGTGGAACGCCCCGTCGCGGCGCGCCCGTGGTAGGCATCGGCGTCGCCGTTCGGCGTGAGGTTGGCGAGGGTGAAGTCACCGATCAACCGGCCCTGACGGTTCAGCATCGGCGTGAGCACCATCCGGCCCGGTGCCGGGATCGTGTTCGTCAACAACCAGTCGAGGAACCCGCGCGCACCTGGCCCGGCGAACTCGTACTTGGCGAAGTTGGTCGTCTCGATCAACCCGACACCGGTGCGGACGGCCGCACACTCCTCGCCGACCAGGTCCCAGGCGTTCGAACGACGCAACGTCACCGCCTCCTCCGCGGGATGCCCCGGCCGCTGGAACCACAGCGCGTGCTCCAGCCCGTACGACACCCCCCACACGGCGTTCGCCGCGTCGAGCCGATCGTGGATCGGCGAGGTGCGAATCTTGCGGGCGGCCGGCAGCTCCTCGTTGGGATAGGCGATCCGGAAGCGCCGGGAGTAGTTCTCCCGTACCTTCGCGTTCGTGTACGCCGGGGTCGCGAAGTCGCCGAAGCGGGCGCAGTCCATCCCCCACACGTCGGCGCCGGGGTCACCGTCCGTGATCCAGTTCGCGAGGGTCTTGCCGACCCCACCGCCCTGACTGAGCCCGGCCATGACGCCAACGGCGAGCCAGTGGCCACGCTGCGCCTTGACCGGCCCGATCACCGGATTGCCGTCGGGCGCGAACGTGAACGGGCCGTTGATGATCTGCTTGATGCCGACCTCGTTGAAGATGGGGAAGTGGGCGAAGCCGACCTCGAGCGACTCGGCGATCCGGTCGGGGTCCGGGGCGAGCAGCTGCGCACCGAACTCCCAGGAGGTGTGCTTCTCCGACCAGGGGACGCCCCTGCGCTCGTAGGTACCGAGCAGGAGACCGTTGCCCTCCTGGCGCATGTAGATCTCACCGCCGAAGTCCATGCAGTGCAGCCCTTCACGGCCCGACTCACGGTTCCACTCGAGGAGGCCGGGTACCTCCTCGGTGAGCAAGTACATGTGCTCCATCGCCAGGATCGGCAACTCGATCCCGCACATCCGACCGACCTCGCGGGCCCACAGCCCACCGCAGTTGACGATGTGCTCCGCGTTGATCGTGCCCTGCTCGCACACGACGTCCCATGTGCCGTCCTTGCGCTGCGCGATGTCCATCGCCCAGTTGTTGCGGTACACCTCGGCGCCTGCCATCCGCGCCGCCTTGGCGTACGCGTGCGTGACTCCGGAAGGGTCCACGTGGCCCTCCATCGGGTCGTACATCGCACCGACGAAGTACTGCTCGTCGAGATACGGGAGGATCTGCTTCGCCTCGGCGACGGAGATGATCTCGGTGTCCAGTCCGAGGTAGCGGTTGCGCGAATGAGCGAGCTTCAGCCAGTCGAGGCGTTCCTCCGTGTCGGCGAGCATCAGACCACCGGTGAGGTGCAGGCCACAGTCCTGACCGGAGACGTCCTGGATCTCCCGGTAGAGCTCGATGGTGTATTTCTGCAACGCCGCGACATTGGGGTCACCGTTGAGCGTGTGCATCCCACCCGCCGAGTGCCACGTCGACCCGGCGGTGAGTTCCCTCCGTTCGACCAACACCACATCGTGCCAACCATTCTTCGTGAGGTGGTACAGGATCGATGCGCCGATCACGCCGCCACCGATCACGACCACCTGTGCTGATGTCTTCATGCTGTTCCTTCGGGAGGTGCAACGCCAACGTGCGACGGGTGACGTGCAACGGGTGTCTGATCCCTGTCGGCAGGGGTTCGTCAATAGTCGGTGGGGACGCCACCTTCGGCGACCCGTCGATCGACGAACTCGCGCAGTTCGGCACGCCGGTCGTCGGGCATCGGCGGCTCGACGTGGCTCGCGACGAACATCTGGGCGATCCGTTCCGCGCGCTCCCAGGCGTCGGGTTGGCCGGCGTCGGTCCACGTCTCCCAGTTCCGCCAGTCCGACACGAGCGGACTGTAGAACTCCGAGGTGTAGCGATCCTGCGTGTGCTGCGTGGCGAAGAAGTGACCGGCCGGACCCACCTCGGCGATGGCTTCGACGGCGAGGTCGAGCGCCTCGACCGATGCGTCGACCGGCTGCAGGAAGGTCGACACCATGTTCAGGAGGTCGGCGTCGATCACCATCTTCTCGGGGCTCGCGTGCAGACCTCCCTCCATCCAGCCCGCCGCGTGGATGATCATGTTCGCCCCACCCAGCACCGCGCCCATCAGCGCCCACATCGTCTCGTAGCCGGCCTGTGCGTCGACCGCGTTCGACGCCGACACGCCTGACGAGCGGTACGGGAGCGAGTAACGCCGTGCGAGCTGACCGCCGAGCAGCGCGGCCTTCGCGTACTCGGGGGTACCGAACGCAGGCGAACCGGACCGCATGTCGACGTTCGACGTGAACCCTCCGTACATCACCGGCGATCCCGGGCTCACGACCTGCGCGAAGGCGATGCCGGCGAGCGCCTCGGCGTTCTGCTGGACGATGGCGCCCGGAATGGTGATCGGTGCCATCGCACCGGCCAGCGTGAACGGCGTGATGATCAGGACCTGATGGCGCGCGGCCATCTCGACGATGCCCTCGAGCATCGGGAGGTCGTACCGCAACGGCGAACTCGCGTTGATCACCGACATCAACGAGGGCTGCTCGTCGAGTTCGGCGTCGCTGACCCCCCGCGCGATGCGCACCATCTCGATCACGTCGCGATTGCGCTGAGCGCCGAGTGAGTACACGTGGTTCGGCTTGTCCGACAGCGTCAGGCCGTCCCACGCAGCTTCGAGATGCCGGATCGACGGATGGATGTCGATCGGCTCGACCGGATAGCCGCCCGGGAAACAGTGCACGGGATTGAGGACGTGGGCCAGTTTGGTGAGGTCACGGAAACCCGCTCGATCACCGGCGCGCCGCCCCGTGGCGCGCTCCGCAATGTTCGGAGCCGACGCAACGCAACCGAAGGTGATCCAGTCACCGCCGATGTGCAGGTCCCGCTCAGGAGCCCCACCGTGCAGCGTGAACTCGCTCGGAGCGGTCGAGACCAGTGCCTCGACCAGCTCCGGCTCGAACCGCACCCTCGACGACGCCGGATCGGCCGTGGCACCGGCGGCGGCGAGCAGGCGACGGGCTTCGGGGAGCAGGAAGTCGATGCCGACCTCCTCGAGGACGCGCAGCGACGCTCGGTGGATGTTCTCGAGTTCGTCGTCGGAGACGACCCGCAACGGCTCGCGGACCAGACGCGGCTGGCGAGCGACGGGCTGCTCGGCAGCCAGGTTGCGGACCCGTGGCCCCCGGCGGCCGGCACGACTCATCGGCGACAGTGTGGCACAGAGGTTCCGACGTACGGAACCGCTCCGCGGAGCAGGACGCGTTCGGGCGGGCGGGGCCCGACCCCGCGGTCAGGCGGGTTGGAGGGACTGTTCCTTGTCGCGCTTCTCGGCGTAGCGCTTCGCGACGCGCTCGCTGGTCGCCATCCGTTTCATCAGCCTCTCCTGGGCCGCATCGCCCTCGCCCGAGAGGCCGCCGATGTTCGCGGCGTCCCATTGACGCAGTACGACCGGTGCGAGAATCTGCTCGTGGTGGATCTGGAGGTCGTAGATGCCGGCCCGTGCGATGCGTCGTGAGTGCGCCTCGAAGTCGGGGATGCCGGTGCCGGGCATCGCGAAGCTGCGCACCTGCCGCTCCATCGCGATCATCATCTCGTTCGGGTCGACCTCGACGGCTGCCGCAGCGAGGTCTCGGTAGAAGAGCTGATGCAGGTTCTCGTCGCTGCCCACCCGCTTCATGACCTCGTAGCCCACCGGGTCGCCCATCTGGAGGCCGGTGTTGCGATGGGAGATCCGCGTCGCTAGCTCCTGCAGCGCGAGGTACACGAAACCGTCCTGAAGTGATTCCGGGCTCGGGGTCTCACCGCGCGACACCTGGGCCATCCGGCCCCGCTCGAGGTGCACGAGGTCGACGGCGCGGGTCGCGGCGAGGTAGCCGTAGATCACCATCGAGTGGCGGCCCTCCTCGGCCGTCCAACGGCGCACCCAGGTGCCCCATGGCCCGTCGGTGCCGAAGAGGGACTCGACGGTTCGGAAGTAGTACGGCAGATTGTCCTCGGTCAGCAGGTTGACGTAGAGCGCACTGCGCACTTCCGGAGTCAACTCGTGACCTGCCAGATCGGCATCGGCCTCGCTCCACTCGTGACCCGGCTCCACGTCGCGCCCGCGACCGTGAGGCACCAACTCGTGCGGAAACCATTCCTTCGATGCGTCGAGGTGTCGTTCGAGGAGCCGTTCGACGACGGGCGTCAGCTCGTTGAGGATCTCGTGACCATTCACGCTCCGTAGCCTACCTTCCGGTAGGTAGGGCGTCGAGTCGCGCGTTGATTCTCGCATCACCCCTCGTCAGGGGTACATCAACCGCCCGCGCGGGTTTCGGAGACTTGCCGGTCTCGATGTCCACGACCCGCAGGCCCGAACGACGTGCCTCGTTGGTGTTCGTCGACGGACGCCGGCGAACACCGACTGCGTACCCGGGACGACCCGATGATGGCATCGCGCCCGATGAACGCCGGGCCGCGGATCAACCGCGGGAGGACGGTGCCGGCTGTTCTCGTCCAGAACCGGACGGTTCCGGGCCTACCGGTGTCCGGGGAGCTTCGCCGAGGCCTCGGTGAGGACATCGTTCGGCGGTCTGCCGGTGTCCCGTGCCGCGGCCATGACGTCGTCCCACTCGACGCTGCGATTCAGGATCTCACCGTTGCGCCACGCCGTCTTGACTCGGATCGCGACGCCGCCGACCTCGATGGTCGACTCGACCCGGTCGAGCACCTCACGGTGCACCGGGTACTCGCGCAGGCCGATCGTGGTCGTCTCACGAAAGATCGTCGAACGCACCTGATCGACCACCCTCGGTGGACACAACGCGCTGAAGGTGTGAGCGGGTCGCCCCTTCTTCATCACGATCGGTGTGACCCACGCGTCGACGGCACCGGCGTTCATGACCGCCTCGATCGCCGACGGCCACACCCGCGGATCGAGGTCGTCGACGTTGGCGTCGATCTGGATCATCCCGCCCGTGGGCGCAGCCGGCGGTTCACCCGTGACGAGGCGCACCGCGTTCGCCACGACATCGGTGTCCCTCGCACCCGCGCCCATCCCGACCGCGTGCACCGTCATCGCAGGGAGCGCGCCCCACTCGTCGACCCACTCGGCCAACAGCGCGGCGCCGGTCGGTGTCGTCGACTCGTACGGAGCCGGGCCCGCGGCGACGTGCCCGATGCCGTCCAGCACCGCGAGCACTGCGGGAGCGGGCACGGGGATCGGGCCGTGGGCGCCGCGGGTCACCCCACTCCCGACGCTCAGCGTGGAACAGTGCAGTTCGACGAGACCGAGTTCGGCGAAGCCGACACAGACAGCGACGACGTCGGCGATCGAGTCGAGGGCGCCGACCTCGTGGAAGTGCACCTCGTCGACCGATGTTCGGTGGACCGCCGCCTCGGCCTTCGCCAGCCGCTCGAACACGGCGATCGAACGCCGACGGGTCGGTTCGTCGAGACGCCCCAGGAGTTCGACGATCTGCTGCAGGTGTCGCACGGTGTCGCTGACGGGAACGTCGACGTGCACCCTGGTGCACCCCAGCCCACCCCGGACCACCGGCTCGGCGCGGAGAACGACGCCGAGGTCGAGCCGGTCGATTGCCGCCTGGACACCGGCGAGATCGACACCGGCGTCGACGAGTGCGCCGAGCAGCATGTCGCCGCTCGCACCGGCGGTGCCGTCGATCCAGCCGATCGTCACGACCCCGGCCCACCGAACAGTGAGAGCATCCGCACCGCAGCGCACGCTGCCCCGAACCCGTTGTCGATGTTCACGACGGTGACCCCCTGCGCGCAACTGGCCAGCGAGCTGTGGAGCGCTGCCGTGCCGCCGGACGCGACGCCGTAACCGACCGACGTCGGCACCGCGATCACCGGAGCCGCGACGAGCCCGCCGAGCACCGAGACGAGGGCCGCATCCATTCCCGCGACGGCGATCACGATGTCCGCGGCGCGGATCTCGTCGAGCCGAGCTTCGAGGCGCCACAGTCCCGCCACGCCGACGTCGACGATGGTCTGGCACGTGATCCCACTGAAGGCCAAGGTGCGCGCCGCTTCGACCGCCACCGACGCGTCCGACGTGCCGGCCGCGACGACCACCACGCGGCCCGGCCGCGGCGGCAGCACTCCGTTCAGCATCGCGGTGCGGGACAGGCGGTCGTCGTCGAGCCGATCGACGACGTCCGGCGGGAGCGCCGCCAACTGCTCGTCGGTGAGTCGGGTGAACAGGCGTGGCTCCGTCGTCGTCGCGACCAGTTCGCCCGCGATCGACACCACCTGCTGGACCGTCTTGGTCCCGCACAACACGGCCTCGGGCATGCCGATCCGCTGCAGTCGGTCGTGGTCGTGCTGGTGGGTCACGTCTCTGGGGAATCGCTCGCGCCGACGAACGCCCGACCCGGCGCGTAGGCACGATCGTCGAGCCTGATCCGCGCGATCGACGGCTCGACCGCCGACATGACCGCGGACACCCCGGCCAGGATCGCATCGGTCACGTGGTCCCGATCGGACTCGCCCACCTCCACGAGGACCGAGTCCTCACTCACGCGGCACCGCACGACGGTGATCCCCGTTCGTTCGCGCACGAGTGCCTCGCCCGCCTCGATCGCCCGCAGCCGCGCCGGGGTGACCCGGGTCCCCGTGTACAGACGACTGGCCAGACACGGTGAAGCCGGCAGATCGGCGTCGCCGAGGTCGAGCTGTCGGGCGATCGCACGGATCTCCGACTTCGTGACCCCGGCCTCGACGAACGGATGACGGACCGACCGCTCCGACGCCGCAGCCAGACCCGGTCGGTACTCGCCGAGATCGTCGAGGTTCGCTCCGCTCAACACGACCGCAACGGGCAGCATGCCGACGACCAACTCGCCGACGGCGTCGTACAGGTTGCGCTTGCAGTGGTAGCAGCGATCGACGGGGTTGGCGAGATACTCCTCGTCGTCGAACTCGTCCGACCGAACGATGCGGAGGTCCCACCCCTCCCGCGCCGCGTAGTCCGCGACGCGCGCCGTTGCGTCGCCGGGTACCGCCGGCGTGACGGTGTGCGCGATCACCGTCGAGGTGGGTGCGGCCCGATGGGCCAGGACGGAGAGCACCAGCGAATCGATGCCCCCGCTGCATGCGACGATCCGGGCGGGGATCCCGCCGAGCACGGCGTCGAGCCGTGTGCGCGCCGGCGCTGCGTCGGGCCGAGCGCTGATCGAGACCTGCATCGGCCCATTGTCGCAAATCTCTCCCCCGGTTCCTCACGTCGTCGGTGGGGTCGCACGGATCAGCCGGGCAGGATGGTCCGGATGAGTCGGCTCTTCGTGTGCCTGTGGCCACCCGAACACGTCCTCGAGGCACTCGAGGCGCTGCACCGCAAGGACCAGGTCGGCGCCCGGTTCGTCCGCCCGGAGAACTGGCACGTCACCTTGCGCTTCGTCGGCGATGCCGACCCCGGCGCGATGGCGGACGCCCTCGATGCAGCGCGCTTCGAGCCGACGGCGGTTCGACTCGGACCCGCCGTCGACATCGGTGGCACTCGGACGTTGTTCGTCCCGGCGACGGGTGCCGACGGGTTGGCCGCGGAGGTCGTCCGCGCGACCCGCGACCTCGGCGGTCAACCGATCCGGCCGCGATTCCTCGGTCACGTGACCATCGCCCGTATCCAGCGGGGCGCGAACATGCCGCGTGCGCTCGGCGAACTCGTCGACGTGTCGTGGCGACCGCGGGAGGTCGCACTCGTCGCGAGCACGCTCCGCCCCGACGGGGCTCGCTACGAGACCCTGCGGACGTGGCCGATCGGGTGACGGACGCAGCCGATCGAGCCGGCTTCAGCCGGTGCACTCGACGCAGTGGACGTCGGCGGGTACCTCGCCGCCGACGAGTTCGGTGATCCAGTCGATCAGCCGCACCCCCTCGACCTCCATGTCGTACACCTCGTCGCCACCGATGATCGTGTGCTCCGTGCCGGGGGCCACGAACACGGCCAACGGGACGCCGCCGGCCTCGACCTGCGCCTCGGTCGCGTCGATCTGCCGGACCACTTCGTCGGCACCGACACCGGCCAGCGCGGCGAAGCTCGCCTGCACGTCGTCGAATGCGTAGTCGAAGCGGGCGAACGTGATGTCGGGCGCGTGCAGCCCCGCCTGGACGTAGAGGTTGGGGAAGCTCCAGTCGGCCAGGGCGATGCCCTCGTTCTCCGGCCAGTCGGGAATCGCGTTCTCCGTCCCCCAGAGCGAACCGATCAGCTCGTTCACGGCAGGCACGTCCGGGTAGGCACCCGAGCTGTCGCCGAGCGTGATCACCTCGGCATCGGGCAGCGCGTCGGAGACGAGCCCTGCGACGAGCGGCGTCGGCACCGACCCCGCGCTCGCCCCGGTGACGAGCACCTGCTCCGCGTCGGGATACCGCTCCGCCAGGTAGGCGAGCGCCGCGTTCGCGTTCGCCGCGCCACGGTGCTCGATGACCACCTCGGGCGAATACTCGGTTGTCGTGTTGCCGATGTGGACGTCGCCGGTGCAGTACGGCACGTAGACGATCGAGTGGTCGGCCACCGGGTTCTCCGGATTGTCGGCATCGAAGAGACCGGTGCGACCGGCGAGCCCGTCGACGGTCTGGGAGATGTCGGTCGTGTAGGTCGGCGATCCACTCGGGTCACACGTCTCGAGGTTGAAGCAGGCGCCGCCACCTTCGAAGTAGAACATCACCTTCGTCGGGTCGCCGGGGCGCTCGAAGAAGCGGAACTCACTCCCGTCGCTGCACGCGCAGTCGGGGGCGTCGGGAACGATCTCGGTCCAGGGAGAGATGACGGCCGGTTCGGTGGCGGCCGGTTCGGTGGCGGCCGGTTCGGTGGCGGCCGGTTCGGTGGCGGCCGGTTCGGTCGTCTCGACGTCGTCCGTGTCGACGACCTGAGTCTGAGCGGGTTCGGCCACGACCACCGACTCGGCCGTCGCCTCGTCGGCATCCGAGCCGCCACAGGCTGCGATCAGCAACACCGACACACCGACTCCGAACCATCGCCCCATCAGCAGATGATCGCCGATCGAGGGGCACAGCGTCGAATCCGTTCCGGCTCAGACCGCTCGGAACGTCGAGTCGAGTCGCGGACGTGCGGGTCCGGCCGCACCGTCGTCCACGACGACCAGGCCGTCCGCGACGAGCTTGACGAGGTGCCCGAGCACGCTCGCGCCGGCGGGGCGGTGGAGCTCGATCCGGACCTCGGCATACAGCTCGGTGACCATCTCCGGAATCGACCCACGTCCCCGTCGGACCGCATCCAGCACCTGGCGCTCGCGGTCGAGGCGGTGATCCACGAGTCGACCGACGTACCGACGCGGGTTCGAGATCGGAGACCCGTGCGTCGGGATCGCGACATCGTCGCGACGGCTCGCAACCATCCGGAGTGAGTCCATGTAGTCGGCCATGTCGCCGTCGGGCGGGGACACGACCGTCGTGCTCCAGCCCATCACGTGGTCGCCGGTGAACAACGCCCGTCCTGCGGCACGGCTCGTCATCGCGAAGCACGTGTGATTCGACGTGTGACCCGGTGTGTGCAGCGCGGTGATCTCGATCGAGCCGTCGGTGAAGACGCGATCTCCGGAGCGCACGACGACATCCGGTGCGAAGTCGACGTCGGTCGATTCCTCCACTTTCGGTTCGGTCGATTCGGCCGTCTGCTGGTCGCCGGAGCCGTCGCCACCCGCCGGGTCGGGTCGGCCGAAGTCGTCCGGCAACGATCCGATGTCCCACGCGGCCGTTGCGGCACCGTGCGGTCCGAACGCGTAGGTCGGCGCACCGGATTCGGCCCGCAGCCACGCGGCGAGGGGCGAATGGTCGGCGTGACAGTGGGTGACGAGAACGGCCCGCACCGTGCGGCCGGAGAGCGCCGCAGCCAGCGCGTCCCGATGTGCGTCGAGCATCGGACCCGGATCGACGACGGCAACATCGGCATCACCGACGATGTACGTCCCGGTCCCCCGGTACGTGAACTTCGACGGGTTCTCGGCGACGATCCTCGTCACGCCGGGAAGGATCTCCGCACCCACGCCGTAGGTGAAGTCGCCGGGTTCGAGCGTCACGAACTCCACGGGAACCCCATCACCATCACGCTAGGCCGATGTTCGTTGGTGCCTGGCACCGACGAACATCGAGTCAGGTCCACGGCAGCGCGGTGAGTTCGCCGACCGGAGCGCCGTGACCGAGCACGGCGACGACAACTCGGTCGCGGACGGCCGCCAGTGCGCCGTCGACATCGATCCCGAGTCGACGGAGCATCTCGACCGTCACCGTCCGCCGTGCGAGCTCGGAGCCATCGGCAACCTTCGCTGCCGCGGCGCGGCCGTCGGGCAGCGCGAGCACCATCACGCCGGCGGCGCCCTCCTTGGCGACGAGTCCGGGCACGGCTTCCATCCAGCGCGTGACGTCCCGATCGGTGCCTCCCACGTAGAAGGGCTCCGCCGCCATCGCCGACGCGACCTCGGACCGCTCCCGTGCGAGGACGCCGAGGGATCGGGCGACGTCGACGAGGGGCATCACGTGGGTCGGCGCGCCGCACCCGTCGACGCCCGTGTCGGCCACGGACCCGCCGGGGCGGCCGGCGAGTCGATCGATCGTGTCGGCGATCAGTTCCTGGAGCGGGTGGTCGGGATCGAGGTACGAGTCGGTCGCCCACCCGTTGATCCGACACGTCGCGAGCATCCCGGCGTGTTTCCCCGAACAGTTCTGCTGGAGCGCCGACGGTTCCACACCCGCCGACCGGGCGTCGGACCGTGCGGCGTCGCCGGACGGCCGGTCTGGCGTGTTGGCGAGGTCGTCGACGGTGAGGTCGTACCGGGCGAGTATCTCGAGCACGGCGTCGAGGTGCGCCGGTTCACCGGAATGACTCGCGGTGACCACGGCCAGCAGACGCGGCGGCAGCTCGAGCCCCGCGTCGACCATCGCCGCTGCCTGGAAGGGTTTGAGCGCCGAGCGCGGGTGAACGAGCAGTTCCGGATCGCCGACCGCACGCACGATCGAACCGTCCGGTGCGACGACGACGCCCACACCGTGGTGCAACGACTCGTCGACCTCGTTGCGGGTCGCGACGGCGATCGGCACGAACGAGTCGTCGGCGAAGCGCGTTCCGTCGATCGGGGAGGTCATGGTCTCGGCTTCTGCGGAATGATCTTCGACCCTCCCGGCTTCGTGACGTCGGTGAGGTGACTGTCCACGACGTCGTAGCGCTGACCCCACCCCCCGACGAGAGCTTGGACCATCGCCGCGGCCGGGAGCGCCAGGATCGCGCCGATCGGACCGAGCAGTGCAGCGCCCCCGAGTGCGGCCCCGAATGCCACGGCCGGGTGCAACTCCATCGTGCGAGCCGTGATGCGCGGCGCGAACAGGTAGTTCTCGACCTGCTGATACAGCACGATGAAGATGAGCACGATGAGCGCGTCGACGGGCGAGTCGATGAGCGTGACGAGCACCGGGAGGATCCCGGCCAGGTACGTGCCGACGACGGGCAGGAACTGACTCATCAGCCCGACCCACAGACCGAGCGCGACCGGCGCCGGAGTGCCGATCGCCTGGAACAGCACCCAGTGGGAGACCGCGGACAGCAGTGCGAGCAGCGCACGCGAGTAGAGGTATCCACCGGTCTTGGTGATCGCGACGTCCCATCCATTGAGCACCTGCTCCTGACGGCTCGGGCGCATCCGCGAGCACACCGCTCGGCGCAGCTTCGGCCCGTCGGCGACGAGGTAGTACGTGAAGAGCAGCACCGACAGTCCCTGGAAGATCACCCCGAGCGCCGCCAACGACAGTCGCACCGCCTCGTCCCCTTGCGACTGCACGAACCGCTGCACCCGCCCGTCGGGGTCGTTGAACTCGTCGACGACGGCCTGAGGGTCGATCTGGGTCCCGAACGTCGAGTTGATCCAGTCGACCGAGTCGGTGATGTACGTCTCGGATTCGGCGAGGAGGTCGGCGATCTGACCGCCGACGAGCGTGCCGATCGCGACCAGGAAGGTCATGAAGATGGTGAACACGCCGAGCAGGATCGTCAGCGTTGCCGTGCCGCGTCGCCATCCCCGTCGAGCCAGCCAGTTGACCCCGGGTTCGATGGCGAGGGTGAGGAAGATCGAGACGAGCAGGAGGATGAGCAGGTTCGACAGGCGGTGGAAGACGTGCCGGACGACGAACGTCAAGAGGAAGCCGAGCCAGAAGAGAGCGATCGTCGGGAGGGCCCAGCGCGGAATCGTGCGATCGGTCGCACGCCGCTCGTACGGTCGGCCCGTTTCGGGATCGAGGCGTCGACCCCACCCGTCCCGTCGGGGGGTCGGGCCGGTCGCGTCGTCGTCTCGCCGGCGTCGCGCCTCCGCTTCCTCGTCGGACGGTCGCTCCGCCCCGTCGCCGTCGGGTGCGGCTGCTGCGAGCTCCGCGTCCATGCCAGCGTCGCGGTCGTCACTCGTCACAGTCGGAACGTACCGCGTCGGACCGGTGTGCCCGGGACATCCGAGCCCGTTCGGTGCGGACCCGGGACGCATGCCGCGCGTCGGCGTGCGACCCACGGCAATCGACCCCTGGGGGTCCGGCAGCGCCGGAGCGCCGTGCACGCGACCCGAGGTCGTGACACGATGAGGGCATGGCCAGGGGACTGCAATGAGCGACGGAGTCCGTGAATGGCTCTCCGAACAGGTGCGTTCACGCGTCGTCGGGCCGGACGCGCCGAGTCGGCATGCGGAGCTGTTCGACACGACCGAGCCCGGCTGGTTCGCCGAGGATGCACCGATCCGGCGGGTGCACGGCGATGCGTCGATGTTCGTCGGAGGGCTCCGCGCACTGCTCTTCCAGTCACTGCACCCGCGAGCGATGGCGGGCGTCGCCGACCACTCGAATTTTCGGACCGACCCGTGGGGGCGACTCCAACGAACGGCCGATTTCGTCGCAGCGACGACCTTCGGGCCGGCCAGTGAAGCGGCGCGCGCGGTCCGGGTCGTGCACCGTGTCCATCGGCGGGTCGTCGGCGTGACCCGGGACGGCGAGGAGTACGCGGCAAACGATCCGCACCTGCTCGGGTGGGTCCACATCGCGGAGCTCGACAGCTTCCTGGCAGCCCACGATCGCTTCGGCGCAGACCCCCTCGTCGGCGACGAACGCGATGAATACGTCGCGAACTCGGCGGTCGTCGCCCGGGCACTCGGCGTCCTCGAACCTCCCACGACCGAGCGGGAGCTGCGGGACCGACTCGCGGAGTACCGGCCCGAACTACGGGGCACCCCCGAGGCCCGTGACGCGGCCCGCTACCTGCTCGTGCAACCGCCACTTCCGTTGGCCGGACGCGCGGCGTACGGACTGATCGCCGCGGCATCGATCTCGCTGATGCCGGTGTGGACACGCTGGCCGCTGCGGCTCCCGTGGCTCCCGCTCAGCGAGGCGACGGTGGGTCGCGCGGCGGGCGACGCCGTCACGAGGACACTGCGCTGGGCGATCGTGCCCGCCGACGTCAACATCGCGGGCTGACCACCCGAGATCCGGGCGGATCACCTCGCCGACCGGCACGATCCCCCGGGATTCGGAGGGGCGGTCAGGTGGCGAGCAGCGCGGGTGCGAGGTCACCGTGGGAGACGACGTGGACCCCCGAGTCGAGCCCCAACCAGGACGCCATCTCGTCGAGCTCGGCCCGGAGTTCGACCGCGACCCGATCCTCGACGATGCCCGGCTCGCCGAACGCACCGCGCACCAGCAGGCGTCCGGTCTCGCGATCGGCCTTGAGATCGACCCGCGCGACGATTTCGTCACCGAGCAGGAACGGCAAGACGTAGTAGCCGTAGACCCGCTTCGGCTCCGGCACGTAGATCTCGATCCGGTACCGGAAGCCGAACAGTCGCTCCGCCCGATCGCGGTTCCACACGACGGGATCGAACGGGCTGAGCAACGCCCGGGCGCGAACCCAACGCGGGAGATGCGCGTCCGGGTGCATCAGCGCCGGCTCGCTCCACCCGGCGACCGCCGTCTCGAGCAGCCGACCGTCCTCGACGAGTTCGGCGACCAGGGGACGCGTCACGGGCCGGTTGAGGCGGTGATAGTCCATCAGGTCGTTCGCCGTGCCGATCCCGTGGTATCGCGCTGCCAAGACGATCAGCTCCTTGCGTGCGTCGGTCTCGTTCGGCGTCGGGAGGTCGAGCACCTCGGCCGCGATGACCCGTTCGGTCAGGTCGTACACGCGTGCGAAGTCGTTGGGGCGACGGGTGGCCGTCACGGCACCGGTGTGGAAAAGGTACTCGAGCGCCGTCTTGCCGTCGTCCCAGTCCCACCACTGCCCCTTGGGGCCCGTTCGTTGCCGGAGGTCGCCGGCGACGATCGCTCCCTCGTCGCGGATCCGGCGCAACACGTCGGCGATGAAGTCGGGGCGTCGCTCCCGGAGGCCGCGCACCCCCTTCCAACGATGCATCTTGTCCATCTGCCAGCGGTAGAGCGGGTGCTGGGCGACGGGAACGTGACACGCCTCGTGCACCCAGTACTCGAACAACTCGCCGGCCGCGGTCGCATCGGGGATCAACGACCTCGGGTGAGCGCCGAGGCGTGCGAACAGCGGAAGCTCCTGGCTCCGCACGAGCACGTTGACCGAGTCGATCTGGATCAGCCCGGTGTGATCGAGCACCATCCGCAGATGCCGTCGATCGACGCGCCCGGTCGGCCGCGTGCGTCCGAACCCCTGCGCGTACAGCGCGATTCGCCGGGCCTGGGATCGAGACAGCTCAGCTCTGGTCATCGCGTGCCGCCGGGTGCCGGGCACCCGGTCTCACCTCATTCGGATTCGGTGATGGTGACGCTGTTGATCACGACGTCGTCGTGGGGACGGTCCCCCCGACCGGTCGGGACGCTCTGCATGGCGTCGAGCACGTCGAGGCCCTTCACGATCTGGCCGAACAGGCTGTACTGGGGCGGGAGGCCGACGCCCGACGCACCCGAGACGAGGAAGAACTGGCTGCCGTTCGTGTTCGGTCCCGCGTTGGCCATCGCGACCGAGCCGATCTGGTACTCGCGGGGCTTGGGGAGCTCGTCTTCGAAGCGATATCCGGGACCACCCGTCCCGGTACCGGTCGGGTCGCCGCCCTGGCACATGAACCCGTTGATGATCCGGTGGAAGATCACGCCGTCGTAGTAGTGGTGCAGCGCGAGGAACACGAAGTTGTTGACGGTCTTGGGCGCCTTGATCGCATCGAGCGCGATGACGATCTCACCGAGGGAGGTGTCGAGCGTGGCCGTGTATCGCTTGGCCGGGTCGATGCCCATCTCCGGGGGCTCCGAGAAGCTCTGGGACGTGGGGGCGGATCCGTCGAAGGGCGGGAAAGCTGTAGCCATGGCGACGCAGGGTAGCGGTGAAGCACCCGGGCCGCCCCGACCTCGCCGTCCCGGCAGGTGTCGGGGAACCCGACGGTCCCCGAGACGGCGTGGCGGGATCAGTTGCGTGCGTTGTACGTCTCGATCAGCGCGTTGGCCGCGGCTGCCGTTTCCGCGAGGACCTGCGCGACGTCGGCACCGGCGTAGGTGGCGGCGACGGCATCCGCGGTCTGGGCTCGGATCTCGCGCAGTGGACCCAGCGCAGGCACGACCGCCGACGGATCATCGGCCGCTGCCAGCATCTGGTCGTAGGCCACGCGGTAGCGCGGATCGGCTTCGTACAGCGAGGCGATCGGGTCGAGCCCGACAGCGTCGGAACGCACCGGCACGTAGCCGGTCGCGGACGCCCAGGTCGACTGCACCTGGGGGTCGACCAGGTACTGCGTGAAGTCCCACGCCGCCGCGGTGATCTCATCGCTCTTCCCTGCAGGAATCCAGACCGAGGCTCCGCCGGGCTGTACGGCCGGAGTGTCACTCGGGCCGGGCATCGGCCCGACACCGATGTCGTCGGTCGTCAGACCGGGCGCCACGCCGGAGCCGAGCGCCGTGATGACACTGGAGATGGCGGCGGAGGTCGCGATCGTCGAGGCTCCGGGCGCCGTCGCGTCGATCATCTTGAAGAAGGAGTCCTGGCCGCCCACGTTGTCGCCGACCGACACCGCCAACCCGCTCTGGATCATCTCCTGCAGGAAGGTGAGGATCCCCAGGCCCGTGTCGTTGTCGAACAGGACCCGGGTTGCCGGCGCGACCCGACCGTTGCCGTTGTCGGCGTACGGCTCACCGGCGCGGCCGAACCACTGCTCGAAGAACCACCCCCCACCGGAGTCACGGCCGGAATCGAGCACGATTCCGTACGCCGCGGCACCGGAGTCGACCAGCTGCTTGGAGACCGCGCGGAGCTCGTCGAGGGAGATCGGTGGATCGTCGGGATCGAGCCCCGCGGCTTCGTACATCTTCTTGTTGTAGAAGAGCACGGGGCTCGACACGTTGAACGGCATCGCCCACTGGATGCCCTCGAAGATGTAGGTGCTCGCCGTGCGTTGCAGGATCGGCGACATGTCGAAGCTCGCCGCGTCGATGCACGCCTGCATCGGGACGAACGTGTCGGACTGGGCGAACGACTGGACGATGTACTCGGGCAGCTGGATGATGTCGGGCCGGCTGTCGGTGTTGCTCGCGATGTACTTGTCGATCGCCGACTCGTAGGCGGTCTGGTTCTGCAGGACGACCCGGACCCGGTCCTGACTCGCGTTGTAGCCGTCGACGAGATCGATCAGCGCCGTCTCGAGTTCGTTCGCCATCCCGTGCCAGAACGTGATCTCGACGGGCCCGTCCGCAGCGTCGAGGGCGTCGACGGGACACGGTGGGAGGTCGGCGAGCGGGGCGACCGTCGTCGTCGGGCCGACGGTCGACGCCGGGGTGTCGGCGGCGCTCTCCTCCGGGCCGGAGGCGACCGGCTCGGCGGCCTGCTCGGCGTCACCACCGATGGTCTCCGCGGACGGAGTGGTCGTCTCGTCGTTGCCGGCGTCGAGTGCCGAGTTGCCACCGCTGCACGCGGCAGCGGTCAGCACTCCGGCGAGGGCGACCACCGTGAGACGACGAGCGGTACGAGACGCGGATGTGGTCATGGGAGTCAGCCTTTCACGGCACCGGCCGTCAGGCCACGTACGAGTTGCTTCTGGAAGATCACGAGCACGATCAGGATCGGAATGGCGGCGATGACCGTTCCGGCCATCACCAGGTTCGGGGCGTCGAGGTTGGACTTGCTCAGGAGTCGAAGTCCGCTCTGGACCGTGTTGCGGTCCGCTTCGTTGATGATCAGGCTCGGCCACAGGTACTGGTTCCACGAGGCGAGGAAGCTGAACAGCGCCAGCGCTGCGAGCGTCGGACGCACCAGCGGGACACCGACGTGCCGGATGAAGCCGATGTGCCCGATCCCGTCGATCCGCGCGGCGTCGCGCAGGTCGCCGGGGAGGTCGAGCAGGGCCTGTCGGATCAGGAACGTGCCGAACGCCGTCGCGAGGAACGGGACGGTGAGCGCCTGGAGACTGTTCAGCCCGCCGAACGGGATCGTCGCGTCGGTGAACGGGATCGACAGCCCGTCCTCGACGGTCTCGAAGTTGACGAACAGCGTTGCCTCGAGCGGGACGAGGAGAGTGGCGAGGAAGGCGAGGAACACGATCCGTCGCCCGGGGAAGCGGAGGTAGGCGAACGCGTAGCCGGACAGGAGAGAGGTCACCACCTGCGCGCTGGTGATGACCACGGCGACGATCGTCGAGTTGACGAGATAGCGCCCGAGTCGGCCCGACGACCACGCTTCGCGGATCACGTCGAACGTGAACGCGTCGGGCACGAGTGGGTTGATCAGGAACTTGTCGCTCGGCTTGAACGCCGACACGACGGTTGTGTACACGGGAAACAGGACGGCGATCACGATCACGATCAGCAGCACGTAGCGACCCACGAGGCGCAGACCCGTCGGATGGTCCCAGGCCCGCGGACGTTTCCAGAGCACCGGCGAATCGTCTCGGCCGTCGTCGGGCGCGATCGATGCGGACACGGGGACGTCAGCCACCGAGGTCCACCCTGCGCCCGAGGCCGCGCAACTGCAGCGCCGACAGCACGAGCAGGATCGCGAACAGCAGCACCGCACCCCCGGCCTGCAGGCCGGGGTCACTGGCGATGACCGACGACTCGCCGTACACGAAATAGGTGATCGTCGTGGTGGAGTTTCCGGGGCGTGGACCCCCGTTGGTCAACAGGTCGATCTCGCCGAACGTCTGGAACGCCCGGGTCGTCAACACGATCACGACGAACAGCAGCGTCGGCGCGAGGAGCGGCACCGTGACCTTCCAGAAGCGGACCGTGCCGCTCGCACCGTCGACCGCCGCCGCCTCGTGCAGTTCGCGCGGCACCGACTGCAACGAGGCGGTCACGAGGATGAACGTGAAGCCGAGCCCCGCCCACACGCTCGACATGGCGACCGCGGGCAGGGCCGTGTTCGAATCCTGGAGGAGCCCGGGATCCTTCACGATGGGGAAGATCGAGTTGAACCATTCGATGTTGGCCAGCGCACCGACCGACGGTTGCAGGAGGAACAACCACATCAGGCTCGCCACCGCGACCGAGGTGGCGATCGTCGACGAGAACGCGGTCCGGAAGAAGCCGATGCCGCGCAGGTGCTTGTCGGCGAGCACCGCGAGTCCGACGCCGAGGACGAGGCCGAGCGGAACCGTGATGAGCGCGAGGATCGCCGTGGCCCGGAGCGCCCCCTGGAACTCGTTCGAGAGGAAGAGGTCGACATATTGGCCGAAGCCGTTCGACTCGCACTGCGTGCCGAACGAGTTGCAGCGCTGTTGACCGAGCACGACGGCGCGGCCAAGCGGGTAGACGATGAACACGCCGAGGATCACCGCCGACGGGGCGAGCATCACCACCGCGAGCCCGAGATCCTTCCAGGTCCACGACCGCTGTCCGACTGTGGCCACGACCACGACTGTACGCGCCGCCGGACGATCGTCCCGCGATCAGCCCGCCGCCAGGGTCCACCGGCGCGGCGCGGAGCGGCGACGCCGTGGCCTACGTTCGGCTCCGGTCGGCGGTGCCGGCCCCGAACCCGAGGAGCAATCATGATCACACCCATCCGCGCACTCGTCGTGACGGTCACACTCACGGTGACCGGCATCGTCGTCGGCCCGCATCTCGGCGCGCTCGCTCGAGCCGACGTCGCCGCCGACACGGTCATCTCGACGGGACCACGCACGGTCTTCGTCCCGATCAGCGCGTACCGCGCCTACGACTCGCGCGACGACACACTCGGCAAGATCGACTCCGCCGACGCGGGAGACGTGGGTCGCAACCAGCGGCCCGTGTTCGCCGGGTTCGAGGATCAGACCGGGCCCGACCTGTTCGACACCGTGCCGGGCGATGTGGTGGCGGTCACGTACAACGTGCAGGCCATCCAGACCGAAGGGCGCGGGTTCATGCACATCGACGGCTTCGGAACCGCCGACGGCTCTGCGTCGACCCTCGTCTGGGACAGGACCGGACAACGCGTGTCGAACAGCGGCGTGGCGTACCTGACCTCGGCGTTCGACTTCCCCGACGCGCTCGGCGTCTACGTCGGCGGCCTGGGCGGAAGGACGCACGTGATCATCGACATCACAGGGTTCTACGTCGATGCCGACACCTGATCGCCCGGGCCACATCCGACCCCGGCCGCGCGTCGCGATCGGGTGACGTATTCCCGGATTCTTGACGAAAGCTGTCACGCCCGACGACCCGCCACGTCGATCGCCCGCCGATAGGGTGAAGACACAATTTCCACCTCTGGGGAAAGGGACGCCACATGTTCGAACGCTTTACCGACAGGGCGCGACGGGTTGTCGTGCTCGCGCAGGAAGAAGCCCGGCTGCTCAACCACAGCTACATCGGCACGGAGCACATCCTGCTCGGCCTGATTCACGAGGGTGAGGGTGTCGCGGCCAAAGCGCTCGAGTCGCTCGGCATCAGCCTCGAGGCGGTCCGCAGCCAGGTCGAGGAGATCATCGGACAGGGCGGATCGTCGCCGTCCGGACACATCCCGTTCACTCCCCGGGCGAAGAAGGTCCTCGAGCTCTCGCTGCGCGAGGCCCTGCAACTCGGTCACAACTACATCGGCACCGAGCACATCCTGCTCGGCCTCATCCGCGAGGGCGAAGGTGTCGCCGCACAGGTGCTCGTCAAGCTCGGCGCCGACCTGTCCCGGGTGCGCCAGCAGGTGATCCAGCTCCTCTCCGGATACCAGGGTCCGTCCGGATCGTCCGGCGGCGGCTCGGCCTCGGGTGGCAGCGGCAGCCGCGAAGGCGCGACCGCAGGCGTCGGACCGGGCTCGAAGGAGGGCGACGAGAAGGGCGGCAACTCCCAGATCCTCGATCAGTTCGGTCGCAACCTCACGCAGGCCGCCCGTGAGGGCAAGCTCGACCCCGTGATCGGTCGGAGCCGCGAGCTCGAGCGCACGATGCAGATCCTCAGCCGCCGCACCAAGAACAACCCGGTGCTGATCGGTGAACCGGGAGTCGGCAAGACCGCGATCGTCGAGGGTCTCGCCCAGAAGATCGTCAACAACGACGTCCCCGACACGTTGACCAACAAGCAGCTCTACACGCTCGACCTCGGTTCCCTCGTCGCCGGGTCGCGCTACCGCGGCGACTTCGAAGAGCGTCTCAAGAAGGTGCTCAAGGAGATCAAGACCCGCGGCGACATCCTGCTGTTCATCGACGAGATCCACACCCTCGTCGGCGCCGGCGCAGCCGAAGGCGCGATCGACGCAGCGTCCATCCTCAAGCCGATGCTCGCCCGCGGCGAACTCCAGACGATCGGTGCGACCACCCTCGACGAATACCGCAAGCACGTCGAGAAGGACGCCGCACTCGAGCGGCGGTTCCAGCCGGTCAAGGTCGACGAGCCCACGCTCGCCCACACGATCGAGATCCTCAAGGGCATCCGCGATCAGTACGAGCAACACCACCGCGTGACGATCACCGACCAGGCACTCGTCGCGGCGGCCAACCTGGCCGACCGGTACATCTCGGACCGTCACCTGCCCGACAAGGCGATCGACCTGATCGACGAAGCGGGCTCGCGACTGCGCATCAAGCGCATGGCCACCCCGCCCGATCTCCGCGAGATCGAGACGAAACTGGCCGACGTCCAGGAAGCCAAGAAGACCGCCGTCGAAGAGCAGCAGTTCGAAGAGGCCGGTCGCCTCCGCGACGAGGAGAAGAAGCTCCTCGAGGAGAAGTCGCAGAAGGAGGCTGAGGTCAAGGAGTCGGGCGTCGACCTGTTCGACGAGGTCGACGAAGAGGCGGTCGCCGAGGTGCTCTCGCTGTGGACGGGCATCCCGGTGTACAAGCTGACCGAAGAGGAGACCGAGCGTCTCCTGAAGATGGAAGACGAACTGCACAAGCGGATCATCGGCCAGGAGAACGCGATCAAGGCGGTGAGCCAGTCGATCCGCCGGACCCGCGCCGGATTGAAGGACCCGAAGCGTCCGTCGGGATCCTTCATCTTCCTGGGCCCCACCGGTGTCGGCAAGACCGAGCTCGCCAAGACCCTCACCGAGTACCTCTTCGGCGACGAGAAGTCGATGATCACCCTGGACATGTCGGAGTACATGGAGCCGCACGCGGTCAGCCGCCTGGTCGGTTCACCTCCCGGCTACGTCGGCTACGAGGAGGGCGGCCAGCTCACCGAAGCGGTCCGTCGCAAGCCGTTCTCGGTGGTCCTGTTCGACGAGATCGAGAAGGCTCATCCCGACGTGTTCAACACGCTGCTCCAGATCCTGGAGGAGGGCCGTCTCACCGACAGCCAAGGCCGCTCCGTCGACTTCCGCAACACCGTGCTGATCATGACGTCGAACCTCGGCACCCAGGATCTGCGCAAGGCGAACGTCGGCTTCACGCAGGACGACACGGCGATGAGCTACGAGCGGATGAAGGAGAAGGTCAACGACTCGTTGAAGAGCCATTTCCGACCCGAGTTCCTCAACCGCATCGACGAGACGATCGTCTTCCACGAGCTCGCCCGACACGAGGTGCTGCAGATGGTCGACATGCAGATGGAGCGCCTCATCAAGCAGCTCGAGGGTCAGGGCCTGGGCATCGAACTCAAGCAGGAAGCCAAGGAGCTGCTCGCCGATCGGGGCTACGACCCCACCCTCGGCGGCCGTCCGTTGCGCCGTGCGATCCAGCGGCACATCGAGGACTCGCTGTCGGAGAAGATCCTCTACAAGGAGTTCTCGGCCGGCGAGATCATCGTCGTCGACGTCGAGGACGACCCGGAGGCCGAAGGGCAGAAGCGCTTCACGTTCACCGCGGTCGAGGGCTTCGTGCCGCCGGCCTCGGTCGAGCTGGAACTCACCGCGACCGAGGCGCCCACCCCGGCTCCCGATGCGGGGACCGAACTGCCTCCGCCCGAAGCACAGGACTGACGGCGCACGCCGTCGCCGCCGACCCCGCCCGTCCCGTTCGACGAGATGGGCGGGGTCGATTCGCGTCATGGGTTCGTGGCGAGGCTCCAACTGTTGGGTCGCGGTGCACGTCATACTTGACGGGTGATGTCGGCGGCCCCTGAACGTGTGAACCCTCGACGCCTCGCCCTCCTCCTGGCAGGGTTGTTCGCGCTCGCCGGGTGTCAGCTCGACGTCGTCACCGAGGTGGTGGTCGACCCCGATGGCACCGGCACGGTCGTCGTGACGGCCGAGGCCGACGCAGAACTCGTCGCCGAGGTCCCGACGCTGGCCGACGAACTCGAACTCGACGACATCGCCGCGGCCGGCTGGGTGATCGACGGACCGAACCCGACCCCCGGTGGGGGGCTGGTCCTCACGCTCACCCACGACTTCGAGGGCAAGGACGAGGCCACCAACCTGCTCCGCAGCATCGGACCACCGTTCAACGACCCCGTCATCGGTCGAGGTCAGGACGGCGACAGCGCGACGAACACGGCTCGCGCCAATCTCGGACTCCCCGATGGCTTCGCGACGTTTGCCGACTCCGACCTCGTCGATGTCGTCGGCGACGTCCCGTTCGCATCGCGCTTCGAAGCTGCGGGAGCCGACCCGGTCGACTCGCTGAATGCGACGCTCGTGCTCACCCTGCCGGGTGAGCTCGTCGACGCCGAGACGAATGCCGACGTGCTCGACGACGGACGCCTGCGGTGGACGATCCCGATGGACGGCACGATCCTCGAGGCCTCGGCCCGGAGCGAGCAGGCCCCCTCCGCGGGCGGGGTCTGGGCCCGGCCCGTCGCCACCGTGGCGCTGATCCTCCTGATCGCCTGGGTCGCATTCATGACTCTGTTCATCGGGTACGTCACCGTGGCAAGGTGGCGACGGGCGCGCCGCTACCGCCGCCGCGCACTGCCGTAGCGACATGAGCCGGCGTTCGCGTTGTCGGCGTGAGCGGACGTTGTGGCATCGTTGCGGAAATGACCGAACCGGCACCACCGACCGTCGTCGACTTCCACTTCGACGTGATGTGCCCATTCGCGTACCAGACCGCGAAGTGGATCCGTGAGGTCCGGGCGCAACGCGAACTCACCGTCGACTGGAAGTTCTTCAGCCTGGAGGAGGTCAACCGCCAGGAGGGCAAGAAGCATCCGTGGGAGCGCGACTGGTCGTTCGGCTGGTCGATGATGAGAATCGGAGCGATGCTGCGTCGGACGTCGATGGACGACCTCGATCGCTGGTACGAACGGGCGGGCCGGGCCCTCCACGAGGAGGGCCACAAGCCGCACGATCCGGCGGTGGCCCGCCATCTGCTCGACGAGTTGGGGCTCGATCCGGCGATCGTCGACGCGGCCATCGCCGACGAGTCGACGCACGACGAAGTTCGCGCCGAGCACGATCGTGTGATCGAGGCGGGCGGCTACGGGGTTCCGACGCTCTTCTTCCCCGAGTTCACGAACGACGAGGGTCGTCCGGAGTGCCTCTTCGGGCCGGTGGTGCTCGACCCGCCGAGTGGCGAGCCGGCGTTGCGGTTGTGGGACGCCACCATCGCCTGGCTCGAACACCCCTACCTGTTCGAGCTGCAACGTCCGAAGAACCGGGCGCACGGCGCGGTCATCGCCGACCGGTTCCGCCCCTATCTCGACGCTCGCGACTGGGTGTCGATCGATCGCGGCACGATCGTCCCGTTCGACTGACGAGCGGCGGACCATGTCGCCGCGCACCCGGTGCACGCCGGGGTCCGACAGGCGCTGCACGTGCGCGTTGCACCCATCGCGAGCACTGGAGTACCCCTGTGCGCAAGATGGTGCGATGTCCGCGAGATCGTCGAAGGCCAAGACCCTGTTCGCCTGTTCCGAGTGCGGGGCACACACTCCGAAGTGGGCGGGCCGGTGCACCGAGTGCGGCGATTGGAACACGCTCGTGGAGGAACTGGCCGGCGGACCGGCCGACCTCTCGCTGGTGCCACTCGCTCCGACCAACCGATCCGGACCCGCCCGGATCGGCGAGATCGGCACGGACACGGCCCGACCGGTCCCGACCGGGATCGACGAACTCGACACGGTGCTCGGTGGCGGACTGGTGGCCGGCTCGGTCACCCTGCTCGGTGGCGAGCCGGGCATCGGCAAGAGCACCCTGCTGCTCCAACTCCTGGCCGCTCGTCCCGACACCACGCTGTACGTGAGTGCCGAGGAGAGCGCCACGCAGGTCCGACTCCGCGCGGAACGACTCGACGCGATCCGTCCCGACCTGTGGCTCCACGCCGAGACCTCGCTCCCGCACATCATCCAGGCGATCGACGCGACCGAGCCCGAACTCGTCGTCATCGACTCGATCCAGACGATCGTCGACCCCGAGCTGTCGTCGGCACCCGGCTCGGTCGGCCAGGTGCGCGGCTGCGCCCACCGCCTGGTCAACGAGGCCAAGGAGCGCAACATCGCCATCGTGCTCGTGGGTCACGTCACCAAGGACGGCAACCTCGCGGGACCGCGCGTTCTCGAACACGTCGTCGACACCGTGCTCCAGTTCGAGGGCGACCGGCACCACGCGCTGCGTCTCCTGCGTGCGGTGAAGCACCGTTTCGGACCGACGAACGAGTTGGGGTTGTTCGAGATGGTCGGCGCCGGCCTCGTCGCCGTGCCCGATCCGTCGACGATGTTCCTCGCGGATCGTCGCACGGGCGTGCCGGGTTCGGCGGTCGTGCCGACCATGGAGGGTCGGCGGCCGATCGTCGTCGAACTGCAGGCACTCACGTCTCCCGGCCTCGAGAACGTCCCGAAGCGTCGCAGTGCACAGGGAATCGACGGCGGTCGACTGTCGATGCTGATGGCCGTGCTCGGTCAACGCGGTCGGATCAAGGTCGGCGAGCAGGATGTCTACGCGTCGGCGGCGGGGGGCGCAAAGATCACCGAGCCCGGCCTCGACCTCGGCATCTGCCTCGCCGTTGCCAGTGCGATGCACGACATCCCGCTTCCGGCCGACATGGCCGTGTTCGGCGAAGTCGGTCTCGGCGGCGAGGTGCGCCAGGTGGGCCACGCCCCCCGCCGGGTGACCGAGGCCGCGCGTCTGGGGTTCCGCCGGATCATCGTGCCCGCCAAGTCGCCCGAACCCGACGAGGTGCTCCCCGGACTCCGTCTGTTGCGGGTCTCGACGCTCGTCGACGCGCTCCGCGAGGCCGGACTCAACCGCTGACCGTTCGACCGCTCGACGCGAGCCCGATGCCGCCGAACGGCGTCGGGCTCCAGCCGGTCGAACGGCGAACGGTACGTTCGTCGGCATGACCCCAGACACACCCGACCGGCCTCCCCGGCCGACCGAACCGCGCATCGAACCGATCACCGAGTTCGACGGCGAGCTCGCCGAGATCATGGCGACGGCGCTCACGCACGACGGCCGCCCGCTCAACATCTTCGGCACGCTCGGGAAACACCCGAAGCTGCTCAAGCGGTTCAACCTGCTCGGCGGGTTCCTCCTCAACAAGGGGATGGTGCCGGCGCGCGAGCGCGAGCTGGTCATCCTTCGCGTCGGCGCCAACGCTCGCGCCGAGTACGAGTTCGGACAACACACGGTGATCGGCGAGAACTGCGGGCTCACCGGCGACGAGATCACTGCGCTCACCCTTGCCCCTGACCGACACGCGTGGTCCGCCGACGATCTCGCGCTGATCGCTCTCGCCGACGAACTGCACGCCGACGACTGCGTCACGGACGCGACATGGACCGAACTCGCCCGTCGATGGGATGACGCCCAACTCGTCGAGCTGTTGATCGTCGCCGGGTTCTATCGCCTGGTCTCGGGCTTCCTGAACAGCACCGGCGTCCGGCTCGACGAAGGCGTCCCCGGGTTCCCCACGCCGTCGTGAACCGCCACGACACGGCGGGAGCCGACCGGACCGGACGCCACCGAGAACGTCCGGCCGACAGCATCTAGACTCGGGCCATGGAAATCCGGTACGGGAGCGCGAACGAGCAGATGCGCCAAGCGCTGGCTCGCATCTCCCCCGGGACACCACTCCGTGACGGGATCGACCGCGTCGTCCGGGCGAAGGCCGGTGCGCTCCTCGTGCTCGACGACGGACCCGACGTCCTGTCGATCTGCTCGGGCGGCTTCCTCGTGGACGCGCCGTACAGTCCACAACGACTTTCCGAACTGGCCAAGATGGACGGCGCGATCATCATCTCCGGCGACGGTGGTCGGATCGCACGAGCCAACGTGCACCTCGTCCCCGACCCGACTGTCCCGACGAGCGAGACCGGCACCCGTCACCGGACCGCCGAGCGAGTCGCACGGTCGCTCGCGGTCCCCGTGGTGTCGGCCAGCGAGGAGATGGGCGTGATCAACGTCTACGCCGGTGGGGGCAAACGCCAGCTGCAGGAGATCGGGCGGCTCCTCGAGCGGGCCAACCAGGCACTCCAGACCCTCGAGCGTTACAAGATCCGTCTCGACGACGCGATCGCCGGCCTCACCGCCGTGGAGGTGGAGGACGTCGCCACGTTGCGCGACGTCGCAGCGGTGGTGCAGCGCGGTGAGATGGTGCACCGCATCGCCGACGAGATCGAGTTGATGATCGTCGAACTCGGTGTCGACGCGCGACTGCTCCGCCTGCAACTGGACGAGCTGTACGGCGAGATCGACAACGAGCTCGAGTTGGTCGTGCAGGACTACGTCGCCGACGACCGATCGGTCGCCGAGACGCTCGCCCTCATGTCGCGCCTCACCGACGACGAGATCCACGACCTCCGGCTGGCCGCGGAGGCACTGCACCGTCTGAACGACGCCGACGACCTCACCACGTCGGTCACCTCGCGCGGTCTGCGGCTGCTCCATCGCACCAAGCGCCTGTCGTCGGAGTCGGCCGAGGCGATCGCCGGACACTTCCACGGCCTCTCGAGACTGCAACGAGCGACGGTCGACGACCTGTCGCAGGTGGCGGGCATCGACAGCGCCACCGCAGCCGAGGTGCGCGACACACTGGCACGCGTGACCGAGTCGGCAATCCTGGACCAGTACAACTGAGGTCGACCCGTGGCGTCCGCGGCAGGGTTCGACTCGATCCCACTCGTCGACCTCGCCGACATCGACGGCCCGCCCGCCTCGCGGTCGGCACTGGCGGACCATGTGTGCACGATCTGCCACGAGGTCGGCTTCATGGTGATCGCAAACCACGGCATCGACGAGTCGGTCGTCGACGACGTCTTCGACCTGATGCGTCGGTTCTTCGCTCTCGACGAGGACGCGAAGAGCCTGATCGACAAGCGGGCATCGCCACACTTCCGCGGCTGGGAGTCGGTCGGCTCGGAGTTCACGAACAACCGGGTCGACATCCGTGAGCAGATCGACATCTGGTCGGCCTGGCCCGAGGTCACCGACCGCGACAGACCGATCCACGACCGCCTGTACGGACCGAACCAGTGGATGCCCATCGACATCGTCCCCGACCAGCGCTCGATCACCGAGCGCTGGATGCGCGAGCTCGGAGGCCTCGCGGACCGCATCCTGAGCCTGCTCGCGATCTCGCTGGACCTCGCTGCCGACTTCTTCGCCGACCTCTTCGGCGACCGTCCGATGTCGTTGACGAAGATGATCAACTACCCGCCGACGCCCCCCGGTGGAGCCGGCGTGAACGCTCATCACGACACCGGCTTCCTGACGCTGCTCGCTCCGGGCGATGTCACCGGACTCGAGGTGATCAACCCGGCGGGCGAGTGGATTCCCGCGCCGCTGATCCCGGGCACGTTCGTCGTCAACCTCGGCGAGATGCTCCAGTCGATGACCGGCAACTACTTCGTCGCCACACCCCATCGCGTGATCACGGCCGAGCCACGAATGTCGGCGGCGTACTTCCACGGCCCGTCGCTCGACACCCGCCTCGAACCGATCGACCTCGCGCCGAGATTCGTCGACGCCGTCGCGGCGAGCCCGCGTCACGCCTCGGCCGGATTCATGGCGAGCGCCGCAGAGACCGAAGCCGGGGTCGGCGACATGGCGAGCCGTCGACATGCCGGCACGTATGGCGAGCAACTCTGGAACTACTTCGTGCGGAGCTACCCGTCCAACGTGGAGCGCCACCACCCCGACACACTCCGCTGAGCGGCCGCTGCCTCACACGAGGTCGGCGAGGTGGACCCCGGCGAGCGTCGGCACCACGATGAGACCCGCTCGTGGCGCGACGTCGACGACGTGCGGCACCACCACGGTCCGACAGCCTGCGGCGAGCGCCGAGGCGACGCCCGTCGGCGAGTCCTCGATGGCGAGGCAGTCGGCCGGGTCGGCTTCGACCATCGCGGCGGCCGCGAGGTACGGATCGGGCGCCGGCTTTCCGTTCGCGACCTCATCGCCCGTCACCGAGCCGGCGAAGACCCCGCGAGGTGCGTCGGCGAGCACCGCATCGGCCAGCCGGCGCCACGACATCGTGACGAGCACGCACGGAATCCCCGCATCGCGCGCCTCGATCAGCAGCTCACGGGCTCCGGGGCGCCACGGCAGCTCCTCGGCACACATGGCGATGACGCTGTCGAGCAGCCGCTCGACGATCTCCGTCGGCTCGAGCTCGACGCCGCCACGCGTCTGCAGTTCGACCGCCGCGTCGAGCAGGTCGAAGCCGACGACCGAGTGGGCGTCCTCCGGGCTCCAACTCCCACCGAATTCGGCGACGAGGGCGTACTCGCTGGCGATCCAGTACGGCTCCGAGTCGACGATCGTCCCGTCCATGTCGATGAGCAGGGCATGGGGCGTGGTCACCGGGAGAGTGTGCCAGGAAGGGGAACCGACAGCTCCGGGTGCGCCGCACGCTGAGCAGCGACCCGGACGCCGGGCGGATCAGGAACGGAAGACGGTGACCACGTCTTCGCCGATGCGCTCGCGCTTCTCCGGATCGTCGATCCCCATCCGCTCCTCGGGGGCGAGACACAGCACGCCGAGTTTGCCTTCGGCCTCGTTGTGGTGGACGGCCAGCGAGGCGTCACCGACGTGCTCGAGGTCGTAGGTCCTGGTGAGCAACGGTTGGATCCGGCCCTGGTCGAGCAGCTTGTTGCTGGCGTACGCCTCGGCGTAGTTGGCGAAGTGGGACGACACGAGCTTCTTCAGTTTCATCCAGAAGTGGCGGTTGTCGAACTCGACCATGTACCCGGAGGTCGCGGCGCAGGTGACGATCGTGCCGCCGCGCTTCGCGGCGAACACCGAGGCGCCCATCGTCGAGCGGCCGGGGTGTTCGAACACGATGTCGACGTCCTCACCACCGTTGAGTTCACGGATCTTCTTGCCGAAGCGACGCCACTCCGACTCGTCCTGGGTGTGCTCGTCGGACCAGAACTGGTAGTTCTCGGCCCGCCGGTCGATCACGGCGTCGCAGCCCATCTTGTGCAACAGTTCGGCGCGCTCGGGCGACGACACGACGCCGATCGGCGTCCCGCCGCCGTTGAGGACGTACTGCACGGCGTAGCCGCCGATCCCGCCGGTCGCTCCCCAGATCAGGACGCTGTCGCCCTGCTTCATCCGCGCACCGTGGTCGCCGACGAGCATCCGGTACGACGTCGCGCTGCACAGAGCGTTCACCGCCGCCTCCTCCCACGAGAGGTGAGCGGGTTTGGGCATCAGCTGATTGGCCTTCACCACTGCGAGGTCGGCGAGCCCGCCGAAGTTCGTCTCGAATCCCCAGATCATCTGATTGGACGCGAGCATCGAGTCGTTGTGTGCACTCGGATCCTGGTCGTCCACGTAGTTGCAGTGCACGGTGACCTTGTCACCGGGCTTCCAGTTGCGAACCGACGAGCCGACCTTGACGACCACTCCCGACGCATCGGAACCGACGACGTGGTACGGCAGCGCGTGGCGCTTGCCCCACTCGTTCTGGCGGCCCATCCTGTCCAGGAATCCGAACGTCGGCAACGGCTCGAAGATCGATGTCCAGACGGTGTTGAAGTTGATGCTCGACGCCATCACCGCGAGGTAGACCTCGTCCGGAGCGAGGTCGGGCGTGGCGACTTCGTCGACGTGGAGCGACTTGCGTGGGTCCTTGTCCCACGAGTCGACGCCTTCGAACATGGTCGTCTCGTCGCGCTTCACGAACGCGGCCCGGTAACTCTCGGGAATCGTGAGATCGGCGAACTCGTCGCTGCTGGCACCTGCCTGGATGGCCTCGAGAATCTGCTGCATGCCGCGACGTTACCGAGCGGTAACCGGGACGACCAAGGCGACCCGACCGACCGAATGTTACCGACCGGTAGGGCGCGACTACGTTGGGATCATGGCTACCAACGGTTCGTACATCATCGCCGGCGCTCGGACGCCGATCGGCAAGATGAGCGGTGCCCTCGCATCGTTCTCCGCCGCTGACCTCGGCGGCTTCGCGATCGCCGAGGCGCTCAGCCGCGCCGGCGTCGCACCCGACGACGTCGATCACGTGATCATGGGGCAGGTCCTGATGGCCGGCCAGGGTCAGGTGCCCAGTCGCCAGGCGGCGAGCAGGGCGGGCATCCCGATGAGCGTGCCGGCTGTCAACGTCAACAAGGTCTGCCTCTCGGGCCTCAATGCGATCTATCTCGCCCACCAGATGGTCGCGATGGGCGACGCCGACATCGTCGTCGCCGGCGGCATGGAGTCGATGACCAACGCTCCCTATCTCGCCGACGGCGCCCGGGGCGGTTTCCGCTACGGCAACACCGAGCTGCGTGACGCGATCATCGCCGACGGCTTGTGGTGCTCGTTCGACTCCTGCCTGATGGGGCTCGGGACGGAGCGGTACGCCGCGGGGACCGGCATCACCCGCGAGCAGCAGGATGCGATCGCCGCCGCATCGAACCAGCGGGCCGCCGCCGCGATCGAATCCGGCAAGCTCGCCGAGGAGATCGTCGCGGTGTCGGTGCCGCAGCGCAAGGGCGATGCGATCGTCGTCGAGCAGGACGAGGGTGTGCGCGGCAGCACCACGATGGAGACCCTCGCCGGGATGCGCCCTGCGTTCGACACGGACGGCACGATCACGGCCGCCAACGCATCGCAGCTGTCCGACGGCGCGTCCGCCGTCATCGTCATGTCGAAGGAGGCCGCCGAACAACGCGGCGTGACCCCGCTCGGCGAGTTCGTCTCCTACGGCATGGTGGCCGGGCCCGACAACGCGTCGCTCCTGACCCAGCCCAGTCGGGCGATCATGCAGGCCGCCGACAAGGCCGGCATCGCCATCGGCGACCTCGACCTGTTCGAGATCAACGAGGCGTTCGCGGCCGTCGGACGAGCGTCGATCGACGAACTCGGAATCTCCGACGAGATCGTCAACGTCAACGGTGGTGCGATCGCTCTGGGTCACCCGATCGGGATGAGCGGAAACCGACTCGCGCTGACCCTGCTGCACGAGCTGCGGCGCCGCGGGGGCGGGATCGGCGCCGCCGGTCTGTGCGGCGGCGGCGGCCAAGGTGATGCGATCGTCCTCAGGACCGTCTGACGGTCCGCCGTCGCTGGCGACGCGGCACCGGACCGAGAATCTCACGGATCCGGCATGCCGACGACGCTGAGTCGTGGAACGTCACCCTGCGCGGGTCATTGAACGCTCTTCGTGGCCGTCCTTGACACAATCCTTCTGCTCTGACGTGTAGACTGTCTATTGTTGTGAAACGTTGACATCGCAGGCCGCGTTTCGTAACATAAGTGCAACAACTTGATCGCGTGATCGGACCGACCGGTACTTCCTCCACGGGAGTTCGCAACGTATGATCACCATCTTCTGAGGCACCGTCACCACGAACCGGCCCGTCCGCCCGCTACCGGTTCGAGGAGACGGTGCCTCAGTTTGTTTTACGTCGACAGCATCGGTTCGATGCCCGCACTGCCGACCCGTCGGGGGACGTCAGTCCGCCACGCTGCGACGACCTTCGAGCGCCCGACCGAGCGTCAACTCGTCCGCGTACTCGAGGTCACCACCGACCGGAAGTCCGCTCGCGATCCGCGTGACGTTCAGCCCGATCGGCTTCAACAGCCGTGCGAGATACATCGCCGTGACCTCGCCCTCGGTGTTGGGATTCGTGCAGAGGATGATCTCTTCGATGCCCTCGGGCTCGATGCGCGCGACCAGCTCACGGATCTTCAGCTGCTCGGGGCCGATCCCCTCGAGCGGGCTCATCGCTCCGAGCAGCACGTGGTAGCGGCCGCCGAACTCGCCGGTCCGCTCGAGCGCCACGATGTCGCGTGATTCCTCGACCACGCACACCACCGACGAGTCGCGGCCGTCGTCCTTGCAGATCGGACAGAGCGTGTCGTCGGCGACGTTGAAGCACCGCTCGCAGAATCGGACCCGGGCTTTCGCGTCGGTGATCGCGTGGGCGAGTCGGGCAACGTCGTCGGCCGGGATCTTCAGCAGGTGGAACGCGATCCGCTGCGCCGACTTGGGACCGATACCGGGAAGACGTCCGAGTTCGTCGATCAGCAACTGGACCGGTGGCGTGTAGTTGCTCGCCACGTCAGTACGGGTCGTCGATCAGTTCGGAACCGGGGAACGCCTCGGCCAGACGGTCGACCGGTGTCTTCACGGTCTCGGGTGGGGCGTCGATCAGGTCGTCGAGGTCGACATCGTCGTCGTCGGGCAACGTGTCGGCGAATGATTGCAGACCCTCGTCAGGGTCCGGATCAGGACCCTGGGTCCTGGCCTGCTCGGCGATCGCTCTCCCGTTCGTGACGGGTGCGCTGTCCGGCGGCGGCACGACACTGAGGTGGGAGGCATCGTTCGCCGGTCCGGGCTGCGCTTGCGGGGCGGTGTCGTGTGCGAGCGAGCCGGCGCTCATCGAGCCGGGCTCGTCACGCACCGGCGCCCGGCTCGACGGCGCAGCGTCGGCACGCGACGTCGGCAGCACGGTCGTCTCGCTGCCTCCGCCGCCGCTTCCCGAGGCGACGGACCCGGCACCGCCGCCGTCGACGACCAACTCGACGGTGATCGCCGCTCCCACGTGCGCCGACAGCGCCTGCTCCAGGTCGGCTCGATGCTGCTCGCATTTCGTGCGGTGGGCGTCGTTGGGCAGTGCGAGGCGAACGGTGCCCGGCGCCGACGCGACGAACGTGGCCGGGGAGAACACGGCGCGGGCCATGCCGCGCAGCGTGGGCCGGACGGTTTCCCACGCCACTGCGGTGACGGTTCCGTCGGATCCCGCCGCGGCCGGATCGCTCGGCGATCGTTCACCGGCGGCGGGCCGCACGTCGGACGTGGAGGTCGTGGCCGGCTCGGCGGTGGGCTCGGGAGGCGAGGTCGACGGGATCTCGGCGGTGGGCTCGGCTGCCGGTGGGCCGGCCGCACCCGCCCGGGACCCGAGCCTGGTCCGCCCGGTCGACGGATCGGCCGGAGCCGGCGTGGCAGGTGCCGGAGGCGCTGCGGCCCGCGTCGCCGTCGACGCCGCAGCCGCCGGGATGCCGTCGGCGAGTTGCCTTTCGAGGCGTTGCACACGTGCCACGAGTGCGCCCACGTCGTCGCCCACCTGCTCCGAGGTCAGCTGGACGGTCGCGACGTCCAGCAGCACCCGCGGATCGGGGGCGTGTCGCATCTCCGTCAGGGCTTCGCCCAACAGCTCGATCCCGCGGACGAGGCCGGCCGCTCCCGCGCGGCGCGCGACATCGGTGAGCGCGTCGAGACGCTGTGACGGGAGCTGGACCAGTTCGGGAGCCATGAGCGCGAGGAATCCGTTGCGGAGGAATCCGATGAGCTCCTCCGTGATCGTGCGCGGGTCGCGTCCTCGGCTCACCGCGTGGGCGACCATCGTGAGCCCTCGACCGGGGTCGCGGTCGATCATCGCCTCGACGTAGTCGTCGAGGGCGATGACCTCGGACGCGACACCGCCTGCGTTCGACACCAGTTCGAGCGCCGACAGCGTGTCGCGCGGGGAGCCGGCTCCCTGGGCGATGACCTGTTCGATCGCGTCGTCGCTCACCGTCAGGCCGGCGTCGGCGGCAACCCACCGGACGTGCTCCTGCAAGGTGTCCGGCCCGAGCAGGTGGAACTGCAGGTGCTGGGTGCGGCTCCGGATCGTGTCGGACATCTTCTGCGGGTCGGTGGTGGCGAGCACGAACACGACGTGGGGCGGCGGCTCCTCGAGCGTCTTGAGGAGTGCGGCCTCGGCGCCCTTCGAGAGCATGTGGACCTCGTCGAGGATGTACACCTTGTGGCGCCCGGGTGTGCCGAGCGAGGCCTTCTCGATGAGGTCGCGCATCGCCTCGACGCCGTTGTTGCTCGCGGCGTCCAGTTCGTGCACGTCGTAGCTCGTGCCCTGCTCCACCGACAGACACGACACGCATTCACAGCAGGGCTCACCGTCCTGCGCGTTCTCGCAGTTGAGCACCTTCGCCATGATCCGCGCGGTGGTGGTCTTGCCCGTCCCACGCGGCCCGGAGAAGAGGTAGGCCTGCCCCTCGCGGCCTTCGGCGACCGACGTCCGCAAGGCCCGCACGACGTGGTCCTGCCCCTTGAGCTCGGCGAAGCGACGCGGGCGATAACGGCGATAGAGCGACTGGGTTGCCATCGGCGGTCACACTACCGACCCATCGGGCGCCGCTCGCCGGAGTGCAGACGAAAGCCGGGGCGCAAGCCCTAGATTCGCCTCGTGGCGATGTCGCACGACACCCGGCGGAGGGTCATTCTCATCTGCGTCGCACTGATCGTGGTGGCACTCGTGCTCGGGAGCGTCGGGTGTTCCAGCACGAGCGGGAGCGATGGCGCCGAGCGCGATGCGCTCAGTCCTGCGCTCTACACCCGGCAGATGAGCGACATCTGCGAGGCCACCACTCGACGTCTCGACGCGCTCCCGACGCCTCCCGACGAGATCAGTCGGGCCGATTGGGCCGGCGAGGTCTCGCGAGCGCTGCGCGACGAAGCGGCAGCGTTCGACGAGATCGACGTCGGCGACAACCGCCGGACCGACCACGCGTCGTTCGTCGAGAACACGGAGGATCAGGCGGCAGGATGGATTGCGCTCGGGGAGGCGCTGACGGACGAGGAGCCGGACGGCGAGGCGATCGACGAACTCACCACCGAGATCACCGAGCTCACGCTCGGTCGCAACGACCTCGCCGACGAGATGGGCCTCGCCGGATGTCGGGCTCGCGAGCTGTCGTGAGCGACCACGATCGCACCCGCTCGGCCCGCTCCACCACTAACCTCGGCGCATCGTGATCCCACTTCTGTCAAACCTCCGGCGCGGGCGCAGCCACCCGACGCCGAATGCCGTGGGCGTGCGCGGCGCGCTGCATCGGTATGCGCTGGTCGTCCTCCTCGCGATCGCCGCGGTCGTCGGTCTCGGCGCTGGGGACGCGTCGGCGGAGAACACGGTGGTCAATTCGTCCCCGTCCGACGGTGCGACGCTCAACGTGTCACCGGATGAGATCGTGATCGGCTTCGCCGACGAACTCGGCGAGGCGAACACGGTTTCGGTCGACTGCGAGGCCGAACCGGTCACGCTCCCGCGCCCCGAGGTCCTCGACGACGGCACGACCCTCTCGGTCACCATTCCCGATCCCCTGCCGCGCGGAACGTGTACGGCCCGTTGGCAGGTCAGCAACACCGACGGCGAACCCGACGGGCGAGGCGTCATCACGTTCGTCATCGAGAACGCCGCTCCGGAAGGCGGCGTCGACCCCGATGCCGCCCCGGACGACAGTGCGACCGCCACCTCGGTTGCGGCTGTGCCCACCGTGGCCCCCGTCGGGGGCGACGGAACCGACACCGGCGCCACCGACGACCCCGAGATCGTCGACCTCTCGATCGCCGGACGGGGCAACGCGGCCGTGTGGCTGACGCGGTTCCTCTCGACGCTCGCGATCGCCGTGCTGTTCGGTTCGCTCGTCCTGATCACCGCGGCATGGCCCGAAGGTGTCGAGTATCTCGTCACGATCAAGTTCCTGCGGGCCGTCTGGGTGATCGCGATGATCGCGACGGTGTTGTTCACCGGCTTCGCTGCGGCGTCGGTGACCCCCGTCGGCGGCGGGAGCCCGTTCAATCCGACCACCTGGCTCGACCTCGTCGATGCCGGCTGGGCCGGCCGGGCGGTGCTGCTGCGACTGGTGTTCCTGATCGCCTCGGCCTGGGCGGCGTTCCGACCCGAACGCGTGATCGACCCGACGACGCAACTCGCCGCGCTCGGTATCCCCGGCCTGTGCGCGGCGACGATCGGCATCTCGCGAACGATCGGACCGCTCGCAGGTCTCGGTGTGGTCGTGGGCGTGCTCCACGCACTCGCCATGGCGGTGTGGGTGGGCGGTGTCGTGCTCCTCGCCCGTGTGGTCCTGTCCGGACCCGGCGACGAAGACCTCGTCCACGCCGTACGCGGGTTCAGTCGGATCTCGACGCCTGCGATCGTGGTCACCATCGTCACCGGGCTGGTGCAGATGTTCCGGCTCGACGGCGGCGAGTTGTTCCAGAGCGGACACGGTCGCGTCGTCGTCCTCAAGACCGTCGTCGTTGCGGTGATGATCTTCGTGGCGTTCTCGGCGCGCCAGTTCGTGTCGCAGCGGCTCAACCGTGCCCAGCAGATGAGCGTGCCTCTCGCCGACCGGCTGCGGCGCGCTTTCGGTGCCGAGGCCGGAATCGGTGTCGTCGTGCTCGCGATGAGCGCGTGGCTGCTCGCCTTCGTGCCGCCGAACATCGACGATGCGCCGACGATCGACTACGCCGTGACCCAGACCCACACCGACGAGTCGGGCGTGCTCGACGTGCAGATCCGGCTCACCGACGACCGGATCGGGCTGGTCGGGCTCGAGGTCGAGGTGCGTGAGCCGCAGGAGGATCTTTCCGGGCTGGTCATCGTCTTCACCGCCCCTCCGAACGACCAGAACGTCGGCTCGATCCGACAACCGGTCCCGCTGACGGGTGCCGGATTCGCCGTGCGTGACGAGGCGATCGGGCTTCCGATCAGCGTCGCCGGCGACTGGATCATCCAGGTCGAGGCGAACACTGCGAGCGGCGCCGTCAGCAGCACGCCGCAGGTGTACTCGGTGTTCAACCTCGATGGGACCGCGCCGACCACTGCCGTCACGCTGCCCCCGACGAGCCTCGTCGAGGTCGTCCCCACCGAGGTGCCCACCTCGGACGTCGTGACCACCGCGGGCTGACCCGGATCGTCATCTCGACATCCCGGGTGGGACGGCTCAGAACAGCGCCGAGAACCGCACCGGGGTCGCCACCTCGAGCTGATCGAAACGGCACGATTCGGGCGTACGGTCGGGGCGCCACCGAACGAACCCGACACCGTGTCGGAACCGGCCGCCCTCCAGCTGCCCGAAGGTGACCTCCGCGACGAGCCCCATCCGGATCGGGACGAACGACAGGTCCTTGCCCGCGTTCCAACGGCTCCCGGCCGACGGTGGGGTCGGCTTGCCGGTCGCCTCGTTCGCGGCGCGTGCGGCGAGGTGCTCCTCCTGCCACGTCGCCCAGTCGACCCACGGATGGTCGACGAGTGCGTCGGGCCCCGTCCGCGGTGCGAGCTCCTCGAGGAGTTCGCTACGACGGGTCACGCTGAACGAGGCGGCCACGCCGACCGAACGCATCTCGCCGTCGGCCGTGTAGAGCCCCAGCAGCAGCGAACCGACACCATTGCCGTCCTTGTGGATCCGGTACCCGGGCACCGCGCAGTCGGCCGTACGAACGTGTTTCACCTTGATCAGCGATCGCCTACCCGTCTCGTAGGTACCGGTGAGGGGTTTGGCGATCACGCCATCGAGCCCCGCCCCTTCGAACGCCTCGAACCACTCCTCGGCGCGGGCGCGGTCCGTCGAGGCGGGCGTGCATCGGACGCGTTCGTTCGGAACGATCGCGTCGACCAGCGACCGACGGCGTTCGATCATCGGGTCGTCGAGGAGCGACCGGTCGCCGACGGCCAGCAGATCGAATGCGACGAAGTCGGCCGGCGTCTCGGCGGCGAGCCGGTTGATCCGTGACTCGGCTGGATGGATCCGCTGGAGCAGGGCGTCGAAGTCGAGCCCCCGATCGGCGAGGTCGGGGACGACGATCTCGCCGTCGACGATCGCTCTGTTCGGCAGGGCCCTCCGCAGTGGTGCGAGGAGCTCGGGGAAGTACCGGGCGAGCGGCTTGAGCTTGCGCGAGTACAGCTCGATCCGATCGCCGTCGCGGAACACGATGCAGCGAAACCCGTCCCACTTCGGCTCGAACAGCCACTCGTCGCCGCCCGCCGGGATCTTCCTCGCCAGTTTCGCGAGCATCGGCTCGATCGGTGGCTGGAGCGGCAGGTTCCACGGAACGTCGGGTTCGGCCATCCCGCGAGTCTGGCCGACGTCGACACGTCGCGGTTCCATTCTCGTCCGTCGCGCGTTTCGATCGACGCAGCCGTCGGGATCCCCGAGCCGGGGGCGCCTCGAAGCGGGGACCGTCAGGGCCACGGAGTAGCTTCGATGCCGTGACGATGGAAGACAGAATCGCGGACCTCGCCGACCGACGGGAACAGGCGCTGCACGCCGGCTCGCCACGCTCGGTCGAACGCCAGCACGAGAAGGGCAAGATGCTGGCCCGGGAACGACTGGACTACTTCCTCGACGAGGGCTCGTTCCACGAACTCGATCTGCTCGCCCGCCATCGCGCGCACACCTCCGGCCTCGAGGACCGGCCGTACACCGACGGCGTGATCACCGGCTGGGGCACGGTCGACGGCCGCAAGGTGTTCGTGTTCTCCCAGGACTTCACCGTCTTCGGCGGCGCGCTCGGCGAGGTGTTCGCCGAGAAGATCCACAAGTTGATGGACTTGGCCGCCAAGGTCGGCGCGCCCGTGATCGGACTCAACGACGGCGCCGGCGCCCGCATCCAGGAAGGCGTGGTGAGTCTCGCCTCGTACGGCGGCATCTTCCTGCGCAACGTGCAGGCGTCGGGTGTCGTCCCGCAGATCTCGGTGATCCTCGGCCCGTGCGCCGGAGGCGCCGTCTACTCGCCGGCGATGACCGACTTCATCTTCATGGTGCGCGAGACCAGCCACATGTTCATCACCGGTCCCGACGTCGTGAAGACCGTGACGGGCGAGGACGTGACACTCGAAGAACTCGGTGGCGCCATGAGCCACGCGTCGAAGTCCGGCGTCGCCACGTTCGTCTCGGCCGACGAGAAGGCGTGTCTCGACGACGTGCGATTCCTGCTCGGGTTCCTGCCGTCGAACAACCTCGAGGAACCGCCGGTGGAGGACCTGGGCGACGATCCGGATCGGCTGTGTCCGGAACTCAACACGATCCTCCCCGACTCCCCGAACCTGCCGTACGACATGACCGAGGTGATTCGCCATGTCGTCGACGACGGCGAGTTCTTCGAGTACTTCCCCCACTGGGCGAAGTCGATCGTGTGCGGCTTCTCACGGATCGAGGGCAAGCCCGTCGGCATCGTCGGCAACCAGCCGAAGATCCTCGCCGGCGTGCTCGACATCGAGTCGTCGGAGAAGGCCGCTCGCTTCGTGCGCACGTGCGATTCGTTCAACATTCCGCTGATCACGTTCGTCGACGTGCCCGGGTTCCTCCCCGGTGTCGACCAGGAGTACGGCGGGATCATCCGCCACGGCGCCAAACTGCTCTACGCCTACTGCGAGGCGACCGTGCCACGGATCCAGGTGATCACGCGCAAGGCGTACGGCGGCGCGTACGTCGTCATGAACTCGAAGTCGATCGGCGCCGACCTCGCGTTCGCGTGGCCGAGCGCCGAACTGGCGGTGATGGGTCCGCAGGGCGCCGTCGAGATCGTCTACCGACGCGAGCTCCAGCAGGCCGCCGATCCGGTGACGCGCCGTGCCGAACTCGTCGACGAGTACACCGAGAAGTACGCCAACCCGTACGCGGCGGCCGAACGGGGCTACATCGACGACGTGATCGAACCGTCCGAGACCCGTCGCAAGCTCGTGGCGGGGCTGCGGATGCTCGCCACGAAACGTGAAGAGCTTCCCCGCCGCAAGCACGGCAACGTTCCACTCTGATCGATTCCGTATCCCGCCGGGTTCCCCGGCTGCGTGAGATGATGCGGGAATGAGCACCGACGACGCGCTTGGTGGGCCTCGCGCCTCGATGCCGCCGCCCCCGCCGGGATCGAATCGGGTGCCGGCTCCACCGCCACCTCCATCCGCGTCGGCATCGCCACCACCACTGCCACCGGCTGTGGCCCCGCCCCCGGCGCCACAGTCCGTGTCGCGACCGGCACCGCCTCCCCCACCGCCACCCGCCGCGACCCCGCGGCCGACCGAACACCGGCGGGACGACGATCTGGCCGACATCCTGGCGAAACTCGAGGACGAGCCCGTCTCGTCGCCGGACACCGCAACGGCGCTCTCCACGTCCGACGACTCCGAATCCGCGGTGCTCACCGAGCCGGCACCACGGCTCGGCGGGTCGTTGACCGACCCGCGCGATCTGGAGCGTCCGTCCACGGCGTCGAAGATCGTGATCGAGTCCGACGGAGGTCTGGATTTCGACCCGAGCTTCGCCTCGTTCGCGAAGCGCTCAGTCGAACTGCTCGTCGACACGGTCGTCCTGGGTCTCGCACTGCTTCCCGGGGTGGTCATCGCGGCGGTCGCGGGCTCGGTGTGGTTCATCGGCCTGATCGTCGCGCTCATCGGCTTCCTCGTGTACGTCACGGTCGCCGCGCGCTCCATCGCTGCCAGCGGGCAGTGGATCGGCAACCGCGTGGCCGGGACACACATCGTCGACGGGATCAAGGGGACGAACATCGACGTCGGTCGCGCGGCGCTCCGCGTCATCGTGCGGTACCTGATCTCGACGATCCTGCTGCTCGGATTCCTGATCGCCTTCGCCGACGGGCAGCGACGCACGTTCCACGATCGCCTCGCCCGTACCGTCGTGACCGGTCGAGCGCGAGAGGTCTGGACGGCAGACCGACCCAACAGCTGATCGACGTCTTCGGTGACGCGACGGTCGTCGGTTACCCTGCGGGCGTGTCGCTGAACGAGTTCCCCCCTCCATCGGGCACGGTGATGTCACCCGCGCCGTCCGCCGAGGAGGCCGCTGCGATCGTGGCCGCCGCCGAGGCGTTGTGGCCGAAGCCGCTCGTGCTCGCGGCACCCGAACCCACGCCGCGCTCGCGCGCCTGGCGTTTCTCCGGACGCTGGTGGAGCACGCCGGTACCCGCACGTCGCGACCGCCCGTTCCGCTGACCGCGCTGTCGTCGTCGACGTGGGATGATCCGGGGATGACCGACTCCGGCACCCCACCGACCGTCGACGTCACCACCGTCACCGACACCGAAGCCGTCGTCCACGTGACCCGGCCGGGCACGTTCGAGGTGGTCGTCCATCGCTTCGACGGTCTCCCACCCGATGCCGAGGTCGGGCTGGACGTTCCCGATCCGATCGACCCTGCGTTGATCCGCTCCGCCACGGCCCACACCCTCGCCCAGCCGTCCGGACCGCTCCGCAGCGTGTTCGCCACGGTGAACGACCTGCACTTCGGCGAGCTCGCAGCGGGGCAGGTCGAGGAGTTCACGATCGGGCCGATCCGTCGATCCGAACCCGGCGACGATCCGTATCCGGAGGTGATGAACCGGGCGGCGGTCGCGGAGATCGATGCGATCTCACCGGACGCGGTGATCGTGAAGGGAGACCTGTCACTCGACGGCGCGCCGTCGGAATGGGAGGCATTCGAGCGCTGCTACCGGGACCCGTTCGGCGATCGACTGCACGTGGTGCGCGGCAACCACGACGCGTACCGCTTCCAGACCGAATACGGCGGCGATCAACGCATCGACCTCGCGGGAGTGACGATCGCACTGATCGACACGGCGATTCCCGGGGCAACCACGGGCGACATCACCGCCGACCAGTCGGATTGGCTCGATGCACTCGCAGCCGACACCACGCAGCCGGTGGTCGTGATGGGTCATCACCAGCAGTGGATCGCCGGTCGGGACGCCGAACCCGGCGAGGCGAAGCGGAGCGACGACTACTTCGGCCTCCACCCCGACGCGAGCGACCGCCTCGACGAGGTGTGCGCTCGGCGTGCGTCGATCGTCGCGTACACCTGCGGGCACACCCACCGTCATCGCGTCCGCACGATGACGAGGGCCGGGATTCCGAGCATCGAGGTCGGCTGCACCAAGGACTTCCCCGGTACGTGGGCGGAGTACCGGGTCCACGACGACGCGATCATGCAGGTCGTCCACCGGATCTCCTCGCCCGCCGCCCTGACCTGGAGCGAGTCGTGTCGCGGGCTCTACGCCGACTTCGACATCGACTACGAGTCGTACGCTCTCGGGACCCTCGCCGACCGCTGCGTCGTCATCCCGACGACACGCTGAACGGCGAACCGCGGTTCGACACGTCGGGTGGGATCCGACGCCGGGGCATCACGTCGGGTGACCGACCCCAAGCGACGTGCCGTCCGGGCGAGGCCACCTGCCGACACCCTCCACTAGGTTCCATCCGGCATGTTCCCGATCGCTCGCGCCCTCGCAACGCTCGCGGCGCTCGCGGCCGTCGCAGGATGCGGCTCGGCAGACGAATCCGATCCGCTCCTCGTGCTCGCCGCATCATCTCTCACCGACACCTTCGACACCGTGGAGAGGGCGTTCGAACAGACCAATCCCGACATCGACGTGGAGGTCAGCGTCGCGGGGAGCAGCGCGTTGAGCGTGCAGGTCGAGCAGGGCGCTCCGGCGGACGTGGTGGCACTCGCCGCCCTCGATCCGATGGACGCGCTGGCCGACGCCGGCCTGGTGGACGCACCGGTCCGCTTCGCCACGAACTCGATGGTGCTCGCCGTTCCCGTCGACAACCCGGGACAGGTCGAGGGCATCGAGGCGCTGGCCGATCCTGCCCTCCTGATCGGGGTCTGTGCATCACAGGTCCCGTGCGGTGGCTACGCCCGCGAGGTGCTCGATGCCGCCGGGGTCGACGCGTCACTCGACACCGAGGAACCCGATGTCCGCTCGCTCGCGGGCAAGATCGCCGCGGGCGAACTCGACGCCGGGCTGGTGTACGCAACCGACGTCCGCGCGATGCCGGACCGCCTGACGACCATCCCCCTGCCGGACGGCGTCGACGTCCGCGCGGAGTATCAGATCGCCGTCGTCAGCGCGACGGGCGATCCCGAGGGAGCACGCCGATTCGTCGCGTTCGTCCGGTCGCCCGAGGGCCAGGCCATCCTCGCCGATGCGGGGTTCGGTGAAGGCTGAGCCTCATGCGCCGTCCGCCGATGATCCTCGTGGCTCTCGCCGCCCTGGGTGCCTCGCTCTTCGTCCTCCCGCTGATCGGACTGCTGGGCGTGACCCCGTGGTCCGAGCTCACATCGCTCCTCACCGACGACGTCGTCGTCGACGCGCTCCGGCTGTCGCTGATCACCTCGATCGCGGCAGCCGTGTGCGCGACGGCGGTCGGCGTTCCGCTCGCCTGGGTCCTCAGCCGCCTCGCGTTCCCGGGCCGATCGGTTCTCCGGGCCGTCGTGACCCTGCCGATGGTGCTCCCTCCCGTCGTCGGCGGCGCCGCACTGCTGTTCGCGCTCGGCCGACGCGGCGTGGTCGGCGAACCGCTCGCCGATGCGACGGGGTTCGTCCTCCCGTTCTCGACCTGGGGCGTGGTCGTCGCGAACACCTTCGTCGCGATGCCGTTCCTCGTGATCACCGTCGAAGGAGCCCTGTCGTCCATGGACCGCAGGCCGGAGGCCGCCGCAGCGAGCCTCGGGGCGTCGCCGCTCACGGTGTTCCGCCGGGTGACACTGCCGATGATCGCGCCGTCGCTGCGGGCCGGGATCATGCTCGCATGGGCGCGGGCCCTCGGTGAATTCGGCGCGACGGTGACGTTCGCGGGCAACCTGCAGGGGCGGACGCAGACCCTTCCACTGGCCGTGTTCGTCTCGCTGGACGCGAACCGGGATGCGGCGATCGCCATCAGCCTGTTGATGGTCGTCGTGTCGGTCGTCGTCCTGGTCGCCCTCCGCGGTCGATGGTGGGAACGGACGGCCGCGTGAGCACGAACGGGCTGACGGCACGGGTTCGTCTCGATCGCTCCGGGTTCTCGATCGATGCCGAGATCGAGGTCGATGCCGGCCGCACGGCGGCGCTCCTCGGACCGAACGGAGCCGGGAAGTCGTCGGTGATCGGGGCGATCGCCGGGCTGATCGACCTTCCCGCCGGATCCGAGGTGTCCGTCACCCTCGGCGGCCGCGTGCTCGAGGACACGCCCACGAGGACATGGGTCCCACCCGAGGCCCGTCGCGTCGGCGTCGTGTTCCAGGAACACCGCCTGTTCGGCCACATGAGCGTGCTCGACAATGTCGCCTTCGGACCCCGCAGTGCCGGGAGCCGCACCGCCGACGCGCGCCGCGTCGCAGCACACTGGATCGAGCTGCTCGGCGTGGCGGCGCTCTCCGGTCGGCGGCCCGACGAACTCTCGGGCGGCGAGGCGCAGAAGGTCGCGATCGCGCGCAGCCTCGCCGCTGACCCCGCCGCGTTGTTGCTCGACGAGCCGCTGGCGGCGCTCGACGTGACGACGCGCTCGGACGTCCGGCGCGTCCTGCGCGAGCAGCTCGACACGTTCGACGGTCCGCGTCTGCTGGTCACCCACGACCCGTCCGACGCGTTCTTGCTGGCCGACGTCCTGTTCGTCATCGAGAACGGTCGGATCACCCAGAGGGGCACTCCCGACGAGATCCGGAGCTCCCCCGCGACCCCGTACGTCGCGGCGCTCGCCGGAACCAACCTGTATGCCGGTGCCGCTGCCGCCGGCTCGGTACTGCTCACCGACCACGACCACGCGTTCACGATCACCGATTCCGCGATGACGGGCCCCGTGCTCCTGACCGTCCATCCGACGGCGGTGTCGCTCCATCCGGAACGACCGAGCGGAAGCGCCCGCAACACGTGGCACACGACCGTGGAGTTGATCGAGCCGCTCGGCGACATCGTCCGGATCACGCTCGGCGCACCGGTGCCGATGGCGGTCGACGTGACCCCCGGTGCGGTGTCGTCGCTCCGGCTACAACCGACCAGCCCGATCTGGGCGGCCGTCAAGGCCACCGAGATCGCCGTCTCGCCGGCGTAGCACCTCGCGTCGGGCGGAAAGCCCCTGCTCATCGGCCACGGGGGGAGGGTCCGCGAAGTCTGGAGTACCCCCACGTCATGATGGGTGACATGTTGATCCTCGTGATGATCGTCGCCGTGATGCTGGCGCTCGTGGCCGCCGGCGTGACCTTCGTGTTCGCCACCCGCCGCGCCGAGCAGTCCATCGCCGAGCGCGAGGCGAACCGGAACGAAACGGCCGAGTCGGTGCAGGCAGCGGTCGACGCTGCGGTCGGTCGCGCGGTCGCCGACACCCGCCAGCAGGCTTCGGCGGAGCGCGACGCCGCCGTCCAGGCCGCGCTCGAGCAGGCTGCGCTGCTGCAGCGCGAACAGTTCCAGGCCTCGATCGAGCGACAGACCGAACAACTCGCGTCCACCACCACGCAGGTGAAGGCACATCTGGACGCTGCGAGCACGCAGATGAAGGAGCAGACATCGGCCGACCTCGGCGCGAAGAAGGACGTCATCGACGCCCGGCTCGACCAGGTGCACGCCGAGATGCGCAGCGAACTCTCCAAGGTCACCGAGATGCTCACGGCCCTCGGCCAGACCAGCGCCCAGAAGTTCGGCGAGGTCGAGTCGTCGTTGCGGGCGCACATGGAGATCGCCAACACGCTCTCGGAGTCGACCCAGGCGTTGCGGTCGGCGCTCGCCAACCCCCAGGCTCGCGGCCAGTGGGGTGAGCGAATGGCCGAGGACGTGCTGCGCCTGGCCGGCTTCGTCGAGAACGTCAACTACGTCAAACAGACCCAGATCGAGGGTGGCGCGGGTCGACCCGACTACACGTTCCGCATGCCGAAGGGCCAGACGCTGTTCATGGACGTCAAGTTCCCGATGGCGGCGTACCTGCGATATCTCGAGGCCGACACCGACGCCGAGCGTGAGGCCCACCTCAAGCGCTTCCTGACCGATGTCCGAGCGCGGGTCAAGGAGCTGTCGAAGCGAGAGTATGCGATCGAAGGCGGCGGCTCGGCGCTCGACAACGTGCTGTTGTTCATTCCGAACGAGCAGATCACGGGGTTCATCCACGAGCACGATCCGGCGCTGATCGAGGACGCGATGGGTCAACAGGTCGTGATGTGCTCGCCGTTGACGCTGTTCGCCTTCCTCGGCGTGATCCGCCAGGCGCACGACAACTTCATGATCGAGAAGACCAGCGACGAGATCCTGCAGCTGATCGGCAAGTTCGGGACTCAGTGGACCAAGTACGCCGACCAGATCGACAAGATCAAGCGCCGCTTCGAAGCTGTCGAGAAGGACTTCGAGGCGCTCGCCGGAACGCGGCGACGTGCGCTCGAACGCCCGCTCCGAGAGCTCGAAGCCATCCGGCAACAGCGCAACCTCCCGGTCGACGGCGAGCTGTTCGCACTCGAGGCCGACCCCGACGACGAAACTCCGCCGAGCGGCAACGTGAGGCAGCTGGGGGCCTGACGCTTCGGCCGCGTCGGTGACGTTCGAGATGCGACACTGGTGTCCGTGTCCGAGCAGTTCGACCCGACCGACCCGACCGCACTCGAGGCACTCCACCCGCTCGCGAGCGCGGAAGTCGCCGTCAACGATTCGCTCACCCATCGAGAGGTGTACACCGCACGCGGGCTGCTCACCGCGCTCGTGCACGAACCGGTCGACGTCGATCCACTTCCGGCCGCGATCGTGATGTGTGGCGGTGCGATGGGTGGGTTGCTCGGCCCGGGTCATGGCCTCTATCACGTCCTCGGCGAACGCTGGGCGGGCCGCGGCGTTCGCACGGTACGCATCGGATACCGCTCGCCGAACGACCTCGACCGTTGCGCGCACGATCTCGCGTGCGGGGTCGAGTGGGCGCGAGACGCCGGGGCGGCACGCGTCGTGGTGATGGGCCACAGCTTCGGCGGCGCCGTCGCGATCCGTACCGCTGTGGTCATGCCGGCATCGGTGGTCGGCGTCGTGACGTTCGCAACGCAGTCGGCGGGCTGTGAGGTCGCGGGGGCACTCGACGGTCGCCCGCTGCTGCTCTTCCACGGCGACCGTGACGAACTCCTGCCGCCGGATTCCAGCCAGATGGTGCAGATGATCGCCGGCTCGGGCGAGGTCGTGCTGCTGCCGGGCGACGGCCACGGGTTGGGCAAGAGCGATGCCGCGATCACCGAACGGCTCGACGAGTGGTTGCCCGAGGTGCTCGGTGTCTGATCATCGTGCTCGGCGCGTGGCGATGCAGCCGTCCACGCGGATGTTCTCGCTCGATCCGGTGGCAGGCTGAGCCCCGTGTCGCAACCGGCCTTCGACTTCGACGATGCCGAAATGGACGACGGCGGCGACCCCACGTTTTCGGTCTGCGAACTCGCCGAGGCGATCAACGACCAGTTCCGCCGCGGTTTCCGCGACGGCGTGTGGGTACGCGGCGAGATCAACGGGCTGCAGCACCGCGGTCCCCACACGTACTTCTCGCTCGTCGAGGACGGCGACGACGGCAAGGGGGTGCTGCGCGTCCAGCTCTTCGCCCCGGCCAAGCGTCGCCTGACGCCGATTCTCAAGCGGGCGAACCTCGATCTGCGCGACGGGATGAAGGTCCGCATCCGCGGGTTCCTCGACTACTGGGCCCAGGGCGGGTCCGTCGGACTCAAGATGGTCGAGATCGACCCCCGGTACACGCTCGGCGAGATCGCACAGTCCCGCGACGAGGTGATGCGGCGACTCGTGGCGAGCGGACTGATCGATCTCAACAAGCGCCGCCCGATGTCACCGATCCCGCTGCGCGTCGGCGTCGCCACAAGCGTCGACTCGGCTGCGTGGGCCGACTTCCGCCACGAGCTGGAGTCCAGCGCGTTCGGCTTCGAACTGACGGTGGTCGACACCCGTGTGCAGGGCGAGGGCGCGGATCGGATGGTCGCCGGTGCGATCGGCACACTGGCCCGCGGGGCGCGCAAGGGCGTCCTCGACGTGATCGTCGTGATCCGCGGCGGCGGCGCCCGCAACGAGTTGGCGGTGTTCGACAGCGCGCGGATTGCCCACACGATCGCCGCCGTTCCCGTCCCGGTGCTCACCGGGCTCGGCCACGAGATCGATCGCAGCATCGCCGACGAAGTGGCCCACACCGCGCTCAAGACCCCGACCGCGTGCGCCGGCGCCCTGATCGAACGGGTCGCGGCGTACACCGCGGCCTGCGAGATGGCCTTCGAGTCGATCATGCGCCGCTCGCTGGCCACGGTCGACGCCGGCGACCGTCGCCTGCACGACGTGGCGCGCCGCATCGCTGGGCGCACCAACGCGGCCGTCGAGCGAGCCGACGAGCGGTTGACCATGCGCCAGGCGCGGCTCGCCACGCTGGCGCCCGCCGCGCTCGAGCGGTCGACCGTCCGCCTCGACACATCGGCCACCCGACTCCTCGAACGTGCCCGCAACGCCACCGAGCGGGAGCAGAACCGGCTCGACGTGCTCACCGCTCGCCTCGGCGCCGTCGACCCCGCCGTTCAGTTGGCTCGCGGGTGGACCATCACCCGCGACGCGGACGGTCGCATCGTTCGCCACGCCGCCGACCTGGCGCCGGGTCAACGCGTCATGACCGACTTCCTCGACGGGCGTGTGACGAGCACGGTCGATGCCGTCGACTCCCATCCCGTCTCCGAGCCGGCACCGGCCGCCGCCGCCACCGACGACACCGAAAGCGATCCGCACTCATGACCGACACCTCCGACCCGACCGACACCCCGGGCTATGCCGACGCGCTGCGGGAACTCGACGCGATTCTGCGCGAACTCGAAGGCTCCGACGTCGACGTCGACCGGCTGGCCGAGCGCGTCGCTCGGGCGTCGGAGTTGATCACCCTCTGCCGGGACAAGATCACCACCGCCGATCTCCAGATCCGCCAGGTCGCCGCGGACCTCGACGCCGCGGCCGACGTCGATCACGAGTCCTGAGCCCGACCCGTGGCCTCGTGGTCGGCACGGGCCCCACGGCCCTGTCCGACGGACGCGTGATCGGAACCCGACACCATCCTGCGCGAACTGGAGGCGGTCGACGTCGACGTCGACCGCCTCGCCGGTGGCGTCACCCGCGCCTCCGAACTCATCACGCTGTGTCGCGCGAACATCTCGACCGCACACGTGAAGATCGAACAGGTCACCGCCGACCTCGGCGCCGGCGCCGCAGGACGACTGACGCTCAGCCGGCAGCGAGAGCAGGTCGCGGGCGAGTGGTCGTGTGGGATCGCAGTGCGACGATGCACCCGAAGCAGGATCGCGTCGAAGTCCTCGAGCAACGTGGCCCACTTGTCACGCATCTGGAGTCGCCACTCGTTGTCGGAGAGCCAGTCGCGGCGCCGTGCGGCACTCGCTCGTTTCACCCACCCGCCTGGATGTCTTCCGACCTCGAGCGAGGTGAAGCCCGTCGCGAGGGCAGCGGCGGATCCGCCCGACGAGCCACCCGGCGCCTCGCTGCGACCACACACCTTCCGGCGCAGCGGGGTCGATCCAGGTGCCGTCGGCCTCGAACGTGTAGCAGTTTGGGAACGAACTCCCGTCGGGGAGCGTCACTTCCACGGCGAACGAGCGATCCTCCATGCCACGCAGGCGCTGAGGCTTGTCGGGTGCGGCCGTGGCGGTGCCGGCGGATGCGGCGATCATCGCAACGCCCAATGCGGGAGCGAGGAGTCGGGTGAGCTTCATGTCGGGTCCTTTCGGGGTGGCTGAACATCCCCTCTGTGCCCGGCATCGCCGAAAGGTGACAAAGAAAGATGATTTCCCGGCCGCTCCGGCATTCGTCGCGTCGCAATCCGCTCGAACACGCACCTGCTGGAGCATCACTTCCACCCGACTCTGCAGGGATTGGGTGCCAGTAGCCTCCGACCCATGCCCGTCAGCGCTCCTGCCTCCCTCAGCCGCCTGGCCGCTCGGGTCGATGAACGGCTCGACCAGTTCCTCGCTGCGGAACGTGATCGGTGGTCGGCGTTCACCCCCGAACTCGCTCAACCGATCGACGAGATCCGCCGACTCGTCCTCTCGGGCGGCAAGCGTCTGCGCCCGGCCTTCTGCCACTGGGGCTACGTCGGCGCAGGCGGCGCCGCCGACGACCAGATCGACATCGATGCCGGCGCGGCGTTCGAGCTGATGCACGCCTTCGCGCTGTTCCACGACGACGTGATGGACGACGCCGACTCACGTCGAAACCAACCGACCACCCACGTCGTGGCAGCCGCCGAGCATCGTGACAACGGCTGGGCGGGCGAGTCCCGGCGCTACGGGGAGGGCGTGGCGATCCTCGTCGGTGACCTTGCGTTCGTGTACGCCGACCAACTGCTCCAGGAGGCGACACCGGCCGCGGCGCGGATCTGGAACGAACTGCGGATCGAGCTGAACATCGGGCAGTACCTCGACATTCTCGGCGGGGTCAGCCGCACACGTGACATCGTCGCCTCGGAGCGGATCTGTCGCTACAAGTCGGGCAAGTACACGATCGAACGACCGCTCCACCTCGGTGCGGTCCTCGCTGCACCCGAGCGAGCGGACGAACTGCTGCCGCACCTGAGCAACTACGGCCTGCCGCTCGGCGACGCCTTCCAGATGCGCGACGACGTGATGGGAGCCTTCGGCGACCAGGCCGTCACCGGCAAGCCGGTGGGTGGCGACCTCATCGAGGGCAAGCCGACGCCGCTGCTGGCGCGGGCGACGCGTCGTGCCACGCCCGAACAGCTGGCGGTGCTCGAACTCGTCGGCGATCCGAACATGTCGGCCGACACCGTCGCGCGCATCCAGCAGGTCATCGTCGACACCGGCGCGCTCGACGAACTCGAGGTACACATCTCGGCGCTCACCGAGTCGGCTGTCACATCGCTCGACGACGCACCGATCACCGAACTCGCCAAGACTGAACTCGTGGAACTCGCCGACTACGTGAGCCAGCGGAATGCCTGAGCGTTCATTGGTGCCAGGCACGGACGAACACGTACCGACGGGGCACACGCGATGAGGGTGGTCGTCATCGGTGCCGGGCTCGGCGGCCTGTCCGCCGCGGCGCACCTGAGCACGTCCGACCACGAGGTCACGATCCTCGAGCGGGAAGCCATTCCGGGCGGGCGTGCCGGGATGATCCGGTCGCACGGCTTCAGCCTCGACAACGGCCCCACGGTGCTCACCATGCCCGACCTGCTGGAGGAGGCCTTCGTCGCCGCCGGCGCGAACATGGCCGATCACGTCACGATCAAGCCGGTCGATCCGATGTACCGCGCCTGCTACGCCGACGGTTCGACCCTCTTCGTCCGCCACGGACGCGAGGCGATGACCGAGGAGATCCGCCAGTTCGCGAACGACAAGGAGGCCGAGGCCTTCGGCCGGTTCTCCGACTGGCTCGAACAGCTCTACACCGCGGAGATGCGGTCCTACATCGACACGAACATCAACTCGCCGCTCGACCTGATCAAACCGTGGCGCGACGGATTGGCCATCCTCAAGATGGGCGGCTTCGGCAAACTCGACAAGAAGGTCGCGTCGTTCTTCGATGATCAGCGTCTCCAGCAGATCTTCAGCTTCCAATCGATGTACGCCGGGCTCGCGCCGTACGAGGCACTGGCGATCTACGCGGTCATCACCTACATGGACTCGGTGCAGGGCGTCTTCGTCCCCGAGGGTGGCATGCACCAGATGGCGGCCGGGTTGGCCGAAGCGGTCGAGCAGGCGGGCGTCACGATCCGGTACTCCTCGCCGGTGAGCCACATCGTGCGTCACTCGAACGGGTCGATCCGCGGCGTCCGGCTCGGTACCGGTGAGGGATCCGAGTTGGTCGAGGCGGATGCGGTGGTCTGCAACCCCGACCTCCCCGTCGCCTACCGCGAGCTGCTCGGCGACGTCGAGGCCCCGAAGAAGGCGCGCACCGGCAAGTACTCGCCGTCGTGTCTGCTGTGGGTCGCCGGGGTCAACGGGTCGCCGCCCGCTGACGCCTCGCATCACAACATCCACTTCGGCCAGGACTGGGACGGCTCGTTCAAGGCGCTGATCGAAGACGGCGTGCGGATGCCCGACCCGTCGATCCTGGTCACGCTGCACAGCCTCGACGACCCGTCGCTCGCCCCCGAGGGCTCGTCCAGCATCTACGTGCTCGAACCGACGCCGAACCTGAGCGGCACGATCGACTGGTCGCGCGAGCGCGATCGGATCATGGGGTCACTGCGCAACAAGGTGGCGTCGCTCGGCTATCCCACCGACGTGGTCGTCGAGGAGATCTACGACCCACAGGACTGGGAACGGATGGGCATGGAACAGGGCACCCCGTTCGCGCTCGCCCACACGTTCTTCCAGACCGGGCCGTTCCGACCGAACAACGTCGACAAGCGGGTGCCCGGCCTCGTCTTCACCGGATCGTCCACGCTGCCCGGCGTCGGGGTCCCGATGGTCCTCGTCTCGGGCAAGCTCGCCGCCCAACGCGTCGCCGAATTCGCCGCCCGCTGAGAGATGAGAGCTGCGTTCACGCTCATCTCTCATCGATGTGATGGCGTCCACCGCTGCGATGAGGAGTGAGAGCGACTGCGACTCTCATCTCTCATCGGGGGCGAGCGCCGTACGATGGAAGCGATGCGTCTTCCCCAACTGATCCGTCGACGGCCGCCGGTTCCGACGACGCACCTGTTGCCCAACGGACCGGTGACGCTCGACGAGAGCTACGCGCTCTGCAAGGAGTTCAACAAGCGCCACGGGACCACCTACTACTGGTCGACGAAGGTGCTCCCGAAGGTCAAACAGCATCACGTGCACGCGCTGTACGCGTTCGCTCGGTACGCCGACGACATCGTCGACGAGATCCCCTCGCAGGGTGGGCGTGATGTCCCCACGGAGGTACGCGAGGCTGCACTCGCCGATTTCGGTGACCGGTTCTTCGCCGATCTCGAGACCGGCCGCTCGGACGACCCGGTTCTCAAAGCGGTCGTCCACACCGTTCGGGCGTTCGACATCGACACCGATGCGTTCCGCCGCTTCCTGCGTTCGATGACCATGGATCTGACCGTCGAGTCGTACGAATCCTGGGACGACCTTCTCGTCTACATGGACGGCTCGGCCGCCGTCATCGGCGAGATGATGCTGCCGATCCTCGAGCCCTCCGACTACGACGTCGCCCTCCCCCACGCCCGCGACCTCGGCAATGCATTCCAGCTCACCAACTTCCTGCGCGACATCGACGAAGATCTCGACCGCGGCCGGCAGTACGTCCCCGCCGAGGACTCGCGCCGCTTCGATGTCGACCTCACCGAACGCCGCGTGTCACCCGAGTTCGTCGACCTGATGCGCTTCGAGATCGAGCGCTGTCGGGACCTGTACCGGTCTGCAGAGGTCGGCATCTCGATGCTCCCCGACCGATCGGCGAAATGCGTCGGCGCCGCCCACACGCTCTACGGTCGGATCCTCGACAAGATCGAGGCACAGGACTACGACGTCTTCACCTCGCGCGCATCGGTGTCGACCGCTGAGAAGGCTCGCCTCGTCGCCTCGCTCCTGCGATGAACCGATCCACCCGACCAGCAACGCCGATCCGGTCCGCTTCGCCCGTCGATGCGCGCCACCGAAACCGACAGGCGAGGTCGCATTCGGTCGGACGAACCGAGCACGGGGCGGGAGCGTGATGCGGGCAGCTGATCGGGTGGCGGCGTTCGCCGGTGTCGCCACGATCGCCGGGATGATCGCGACGCCGCTGCTACCCCAGGGCGGTCGCGGCCGCAGGATCCTGTCGTCGGTCGTCGTCGGCGGCATGTGGGCGACGACGACCGCCAACGCCGTCAGACGTTGGGGCGCGGCTCGCGCCGGTGCGGCAAGCGTGACGACGGCCGTCGCAACCGGCGCGGTCGAGCGGATCGGCACGCAGACCGGTCGCCCCTTCGGTCACTACGCGTACACGAGCGCTCTCCAGCCCCAGGTCGCGAGCGTCCCCGTGATCGTCCCCCTCGCCTGGTTCGGAATGGGACTGCCCGCACGCGAAGCAGCGCACGCTGCGCTCGGGCGGCACTCGACGCCGGTCACCCGTGTCGCGTTGGGTTCGGCGGCGATGACAGCCTGGGATCTCTTCCTCGATCCTCAGATGGTCGGCGAGGGATACTGGGCGTGGGTGCGGCGAGGCGTCTATCGCGGTATCCCCCTGTCGAACTTCGCAGGGTGGTTCCTGACCGGGCTCGGGATCATGGCACTGTTCGAGGTGCTCCTCCCGCCGGACCACACCGGGACCGAACGCCACGATGCTCGACTCGTCGGCCAGTACGGGTTCGTGTCGGTCATGCAGACGCTCGGCTTCGCCCGGTATTTCCGTGATCCACTCGTCGCCGTCGTCGGTGGTCTCGGCATGCTCCCGATCGCCACGACCGCTGCGATCCAACTCGTGCGGAGCCCGGCGTGACCCGTGTCGTGGTGATCGGTGGCGGTGTCGGCGGGCTTGCCGCAGCCATCCGACTCCAGGTGATGGGCCACCACGTGACCGTGGTGGAACGCAACCACAGTGTCGGTGGCAAACTCGCCGTGTTCGAACGCGACGGGTTCACCTTCGACGTCGGCCCTTCACTGGTCACGCTGCCCCAAGTCTTCGACGACGTGTTCCGGCTGGCGGGGACGTCGCTCGACGAGCGACTCAGCATGGTCCGGCTCGATCCGCAGTTCAGGTACTCGTGGCGCGATGGATCGACCCTTCGTGTCTTCGACGATCCCGGCGCGACGGCGAACACGTTCGAGGCGTTCGCCCCCGGAGCCGGCGAGCAGTGGCGCGAGTTCGACGCCAACGGCCGGACGATCTGGGACGTCTCGGAGCGGACGTTCTTCGCCGGCCCGATGTCGAGCCCCTCCTCACTCCTGAAGCGGATGGAGTCGCCGCGCGACCTGCTCGACATCGATGCGCTGCGGACGCTTCGCCGAGCGGCCCGAGACACGTTCGACGACCGGCGTCTTCGTCAGTGGGTCGGCCGCTACGCCACCTACTCCGGTTCGTCGCCGGCGCAGGCACCGGCAACGCTCGCCTGCATCCCCCACATCGAGTCGCGCTTCGGCTGCTGGTACCCGATGGGCGGGCTCGGCGCGCTCCGCGCTGCGTTCGAGCAGGTGGCGGTCGATGTGGGCGTCGAGATCAGGACCTCGACCGAGGTGATGTCGATCGCGTCGACTCCCGATCGCGTCACCGGCGTCGAACTCGACGACGGGAGCCATCTCGACGCACCGATCGTCATCGCGAACGTGGACGCTCGGCACCTCTACGACGATCTGCTCCCCGATCGCGCGGCCGCGAAGCGGGTCCGCAGGGCGCGACGCTCGACCAGCGGGTTCGTGCTGTGCATCGGCGCACGCGGCAGGACCGACGGGATCGGTCATCACAACGTCTGGTTCTCCGACGACGCGTACCAGGAGTTCCGGGCGATCGATGCCGGACGGCTCGCCGACGACCCGACGATCTACGGATGCGTGTCCTCGACGACCGATCCGACCCAGGCGCCGGAGGGCGACGAGAACTGGTTCCTCCTCGTCAACACGCCGCCGGGGGTCGACATCGACACGGAGCGTTACCGAGATCTCGTCCTCGAGCGGCTCGCGTCCCACGGTGTCGACCTGCGTCGTCGCATGCGCTTCTGTGCCCACATGACTCCCAGCGACATCGAGCACAACTACCGCTCCCCCGGGGGAGCGATCTACGGAACGTCGTCGAACGGGAGGCGGGCTGCGTTCGCGCGGCCGGCGAATCGCGGCACGAAGTCGGGGTTGTACCTGGTCGGCGGGTCGAGTCATCCCGGTGGAGGGCTGCCCCTGGTCACGACGAGCGCACGGATCGTTGCCGAGATGATCGCCGATGACTTCGCATGAAGCGGCGCTCGGCGATCGGTTGGGCGTCGGTCGCGATCAGGGCGAGCGCCGGCGTCGTGGCGCTCCGTCGGCTCGCCGGTGCCGCCTGCTCGGCACCGCCGGTGTCACCCGCCCCTGCGATCGACGCAACGATCAGCGTCGTGATCCCGGCTCGGGACGAGGCCGAACGGATCGGTCCCCTTCTCGACCGGATCGTCGGTGCGCCGGGTGTGTCGGAGGTGATCGTCGTGGACGACCAGTCGAGCGATGCGACGGCCACGATCTCGGACGCGGCCGGGGCCACGGTGATCACCGGGCAGCCACTTCCCGATGGGTGGGCGGGGAAGGCATGGGCGCTCCAACAGGGCATCGAGGCGGCTTCGGGCAGTTGGGTGGTGACCCTCGATGCCGACGCACGCCCCGACCCGCGGCTCCCGACCGCCGTCGTCGCACGCGCTGACCGTGATGCCGTCGACCTCCTGACGGTCGGTGGCCGCTTCGAGTGCCCGACGCCTGGGAGCCGGTGGCTCCACGCCTCGATGCTGACCACCCTCGTCTACCGGTTCGGACCGCCTGGCACGAACACGACGCCCGGCCGGACGATGGCGAACGGGCAGTGCATGACGATGCGTCGCGATCGCTTCCTCACGGCGGGCGCGATGGCGCTCGTCGCCGGCGCCGTGGTGGAGGACGTCGCGCTCGCCCGACGGCTCGCCACCGACGGATGGTCGGTCGGTTTCCTCGATGCCGCCGACCTGCTCACGGTGCGGATGTTCGAGTCGCTCCCCGACGTCTGGACGGGGTGGGGACGCTCACTGGCGTTGCCCGGCGTCGAACCGCTGCGACGACAGATGCTCGACCTGACGGTGGTGCTGCTCGCACAGGCGCTCCCTCTCCCCCGGTTGCTCTTCGGGCGGGGGGATCTGCTCGACGTCATCCTCCTCGCGAACCGCCTCGGAACGCTCGTCGGCACCCGTACCGCCTACGAGCGCACCGACGCCGCGTACTGGCTCAGCCCGCTCGCCGACCTCGGCTCGTTCACCGCGATCGCCCGTGGCCTCACACGTCGGGGCCGCCAGACGTGGCGGGGCCGGACCTATGCCTGATCACCCACCGATCGGAGTCCCCGGGCCAATCGGCGGCGATCAGCGACAGCCGCCTGCCCGAAACGAACGCCGATGAACGACATCAGGACGCCCGTCGCCGCGGTGCGGTAGGGGCCGTCGACGACGAGCTGTACGAATGGCAACGCGACGATGCCGACGCGAGCTGCCCACGCGAACGATCGGGTCACCGCGAACACGACGAGCAGGATCCCGATCGAGATCGCCGTTGCGATCGGAGTCGCGACGGCGACCGTGCCGACGAAGGTCAAGATGCTGCGACCGCCGATGAAACCGGCGAAGACGGGGAACGCATGGCCGACCATCGCGGCACCGCCCCCGACGTACGGCAGTCCCCACACGCCGTCGTCTGCGAGCAACACCCCGATCCCCGCTGCGGCAGCGCCCTTCCCCACGTCACCGACGAAGATCGGGAGGGCAGCCGCCCGGCCGAGCGTTTCCCGGGCGTTCCAGAACCCCGGGTTCCGGTCACCGACGGCGCGCAGATCGATGGCGGCCCGGCGCTCGGCCACGAGATTCGCCACCGGAATCGACCCGAGCAGATACCCCACGACGACCACGATGACGACATCGACCGGTGTCGAGGTGAAGTCGCTGATCGAGTCCATTGATGACAGCATGTCGGATACATGGCTCGCATCGCGTCCTTCCACCTGATCTCCGAGCCGACCTGGAAGGTGCCGCTCGCCCTCGCCCGACTCGGCGTCGACCGACCGCGTCTCGCACGGGTCGACGGACTCCACTTCTGGCGCCTGTTGGGCACCGGCCGAGACGACGACACGGGGCCCGGCGCCGACCTCCGCCGCACCGCCCTGTTCGCGGTGTGGGACGCCGAAGCCGACCTCGAGCGGTTCGTCACCGACCACCCGATCGGTCTCCGGTGGGCGGGCGCGGGAGAAGCGTGGCACGTCCGGCTCCGCGCGCTCGGCGGCCACGGGAGATGGCGTGGTGTCGACCCGCTCGACGGGATGGAGCGAGGGAGCGCTGACGGCACGGTGGCGGTGATCACGCGCGCCGATGTCCGCCTGTCGTCGTCCCGCGCGTTCGGACGCGCCGGCAGGGAAGTCGACACCGAGTTGCACACCGCCTCGGGCCTCGTCGATGTCGTCGGGATCGGCGAGGCGCCGATCGGTCGGCTGGCCACGTTCAGTCTCTGGGAATCGATGGCCGGGCTTCGCGAGTTCGCCTATCGCATGCCACGGCACCAGCAGGTCATCCAGGAGACACGTGACGGCAACTGGTACGCCGAGGAGTTGTTCGCGCGGTTCGAGCCGTACGCCTCGTCGGGGACGTGGAACGGCCGCGACCCGCTCGCCGGCCCGACGGGCTGAGCACGCCGACTCCACGCCACGGGTGACGAAACTCGGGGCTGCCACTCTCCCGGACCGGCGATATCATTTCGGCGTCGCATCGTCAGGTGCGACAGGTTGCCCAGATAGCTCAGTTGGTAGAGCAACGCACTCGTAATGCGTAGGTCCCGAGTTCGACTCTCGGTTTGGGCTCTGAGAAGCGGCGGTTGGATCGGTGCTTTCGACACGTCGACGGATCAGCCGAAGAGGTCGGACGTCAACTGCGCAGGCTCACGGCAACCGTCGCCTGACGTGGCAACGTGTTCCCGCGGGATCGCCCGCGACGACGATCCGTCCGGGAGTCTCGCGCGCCAACGAGTACGACGGGCGACGAAATCGAGTCGAGCGGTTCCGGACGCTCCGTCCGTTTCGATGGAACATCGACTGCAGCCGATGATGTCGACCCGGATCACGCATCGTGGCGCTCTCCGCCGAGCCGGCACAGCGAATGCGTGAGGTCGACCATCACCGCTTCGAACCGGGCAACTCGGGCTGGATCACTCGTTGCGTTCGATCTGTTGCCCGCGAACGACCCGGTGCCGAAGTTGAAGCAGATTGCACCGATCACGATGTTCCACACCACACGTGGGTCGAAGTCCGCCGTGGCGGCCTGATCGACTCCTGAGCCCAACGCGTCGATGAATCTCACCCACTGACGTTGCGACGCCGACCCGACGATGTCTCCCGCCTCGGCACTGCCCGCCGAGGCTTCGCGCAAGACCAGGCGGGCCGCCGCGGGCCGCGCTGCCGCAAACCGCACCATCGTGCGGGTGACGGCCGCGAAGCGTTCGTTCACGGGACGGTCGGCCTCGAGGAGGCGATGCACGTCGTCCCACATCGGCGTGAACATCCGGTCGAGAACCGCCTCGTAGAGCGCCCGCTTCGAGGCGTAGTGGTACAGGATCGCGGTGCCCTGCATTCCCGCCCGTTCGCCGATGGCGTCGAGTGTCGTGGCATCGAACCCGCGCTCGGAGAACAGCACCTCCGCTGCAGCGAGGACGGATTCCTTGGTGCGTTCCGATTTCGTGCGTCGGGCCGTGTCGGCGCGCGCGGCGCGTGCGGGGGGCTGCCGGTCGACGACTTGAAGGTCCATGTTCCTGAGTGTACGCTCAGTTTTGAGCTGTGGCTCAACTTTCTCTTCCACTCAGGAGCCCGCGATGTCGACCACGAACACGTCCCCGATCACCGACGGCCTCGAGCTGATCTCGTCGCTCGGCTACGCCGAGCACGGCACCCCACACGAGACGTTCCGTCGACTCCGACAGGAGTCTCCGGTGCACCGCTGCGCGCCTCCGGGGTTCGAGCCGTTCTGGGCGATCACGAAGTACGCCGACATCTTCGACATCTCGACATCTCCGGAGCGCTTCGCGTCCGGGCCGGGGATCAACGTGCTCACCGCCGCGCAGCAGAAGGCACTCCAAACGAGTGCGTTCGGGTCGATGCGCACGATCATCACGATGGATCCGCCCGAACATTGGTTGTTCCGCAGGGTCGCGAATCGCGTCTTCACCCCGAAGGCGATCACCGAACTCGACGACGTGATCGAGCGGAGCGCACGCGAGACCGTCGATCGGCTGGCCGGCACGTCCGGCGAGGGCGAGTGCGACTTCGCCATCGACGTTGCGGCCGCACACCCGCTCCGGATCCTGTCGACGATGCTCGGTGTGCCGCGGGAGCAGGAACCCGACATCTTGCGCCTCACCAACGAGCTCTTCGCGTTGGACGACCCCGAGCTCCAACGCGAAGGGGAAGATCGTCAGGTGGCGATCATGGAACTCGCGATGGAGCTCTATTCGATGTTCGACTCGATCATCCAGGATCGGCGGTCGTGTCCCCGCGACGACCTCGCCTCGGTATTGGCCAACGGAATGGTCGACGGGTGCTTGATGGAGATGATGGAAACGGTCGGCTACTACCTGATCGTGTTCAGCGCCGGCCACGACACCACGAAGAACGCGCTCGTCGGCGGCATGCTCGCCTTCCTGGAACACCCTGACGAACTGGCGAAACTGCGCGACGAACCGGGCCTGATCGACCGCGCCGTCGAGGAGCTGACCCGCTGGACGTCACCGGTCAACTACATGAAGCGCACCGCGACCGAAGACACCGTGGTCGGCGGTCAGCAGATCGCGGCCGGCGACAGCGTTGTGATGTTCTACGCGTCGGCGAATCGCGACGAGGACGTGTTCGACGACCCGTTCCGGTTCCGCATCGATCGCAAGATCGAACGTCACCTCGCGTTCGGTGTCGGCGAACACTTCTGCCTCGGCGCCAACCTGGCCAAGCGATCCCAACGAGCGCTCTGGGCCGAACTCGCCAAACGGCTGGAATCCGTCGAGCTGATCGGCCGACCCGAACGGATTCACTCCGCGTTCGTGGTCGGCTACAAGCACCTGCCCGTGCGTTACCGCATCCGGCCCGCGGACGACTGAGCACGTCGTGCGGCTCGGGGTCATCGCGACAATCGGCAGGGACTGGAAGGCTGCGGTCGAGCGCGTCCGTGTCGCGGAGGAGCTTGGTTACGAGCACGTCGCCACCGGTGAGGCCTGGGGTCCATCGGCCATCCCGTTCCTCACGTTGATCGCGGCGAGCACGCACCGCATCACCCTCGGAACCTCGATCCTCAACTGCTTCTCGCGCTCCCCCGCGGTGTTCGCTCAGGAGTTCGCCCTGCTCGATCAGATCTCCGGCGGCCGAACGATCTTCGGTCTCGGTTCGTCCGGCGCGAACGTGATCGAGCATTTCCACGGCGTCCCGTTCGAGAAGCCACTTCGCCGCATCCGCGAGACGGTCGAGATCTTCGACATGCTCATCGCCGGCGAGCGACTCGAGTACGACGGCGAGATCTTCAAGCTGGACCGTGGGTTCCGGCTCGACGCCGCACGACCGCGGCGCGAGATTCCCGTGTGGATCGCCGCGCTCACGCCGGCATCGATCCGTCAAGCCGGCCAGATCGCCGACGGCGTGATCCCGATCCACTGGCCGAGACAGCACTTCGCTTCGCTCCGCGACGGCCTGTCTGAAGCAGCGGACGCCTCTGGCCGGACGGACGCATCCTTCACGATCGCCCCCTTCACGACCGTCAACGTGCTGGACGGGGTCGACGACGACGCGAAGTGGCGGGCCGCCCGGGAGAACCTGTGGTTCTACATCAACCGCATGGGCGTCTTCTATTGGCAGATGCTCGAGCAGCGCGGTTACGAGGAGGAGGTCACCGCGTGCCGCACGGCCTTCGCGGAACGCGACACCGCCGCTTCCATGGCGGCGATCTCCGAACGCATGATCCGGGATCTCCAGTGCATCGGCGCGATCGACGAGGTCCGCGAACAGCTGCGCGAACGAGCCGCTGCTGGAGCCGACCTCCAACTGATCCACATGCCGAGCGGCAACGTCGGCGAGACGGCTCGACAACTCGAGGAACTGATCGCCTGAGCACGGCCCATCCGACGAGAGGAACCCCATGACCAACTACGACGGCAAGATCTTCGACGCCGACAACCACTACTACGAGGCCCCCGACGCCTTCACTCGCCATGTCCCGAAGAAGATGCGAGCGCGCTGCGTCGAATGGGTCGAGATGGACGACGGTCGCCGCTACCAGACCGTGGGTGGACGGATCAACCGGTCGCTCGCAAACCCGACGTTCGATCCGATCTCGAAACCCGGCGTCCTGCGGGAGTACTTCAACGGCAACCCCCGCGGCGTGACGAGCGGCGAACTGATCGGCGGCTCGCTCGAGCCACGACCGCCCGAGTACATGGATCGAGATGCAAGGATCGCGAGGGTCGAAGAGCAGGGCCTTTCCGGCGCCTGGCTCTTCCCCACTGCGGGCGTGCTCTACGAGGAACCGTTGAAGCACGACGTCGACGCGTTGTGCACCACCTTCGCCGCGTTCAATCGATGGCTCGACGAGGACTGGGGCCTCACCTTCGAGGGTCGGCTCTTCGCGGCGCCCTACATCACGCTCGCCGACGTCGACTGGGCCTGCGAGCAGCTCGACTGGGCCCTCGCCCGCGACGCCCGCATCCTCGTGATGCGCCCGAGTGCCGTCTTCACGCGAGCGGGGCCGCGCAATCCGGGGCACCCGGAGTTCGATCCATTCTGGGCTCGCGTCAACGAAGCCGGAATCACGGTCGTCGCCCACATCGGCGCGACGAACCACAGCAGCAACGGTTACGACGAGAGGAGCACCGACGTTCTGGGCCTCGGACGCCGTCCGACGATCGCGAACTTCCACCGCACGCGGAACATCAACGACTTCCTCGCGAGCATGGTGTTCGATCGGCTCTTCGAGCGGTTCCCGAACCTGCGGATCGCCTCGGTCGAGAACGGCGGCGAGTTCCTCGGCGATCTGATCCGCATGCTCGACAAGACGAAGGACCGTGTCCGCGGCTACTTCCGGGACGACCCGGTCGACACGTTCCGGAACCACGTGTGGATCAACCCGTTCTGGGAGGACGACATTGCGTTGGTGATCGAACAGATGGGCGCAGACCGTGTGATCCTCGGCTCGGATTGGCCGCACATGGAAGGCCTGGCCCAGCCCCGCGACCTGCTGGACGAACTCGGCGACGTCGCCGATGCCGACCTCTCCAAGATCCTGTTCGACAACACCGCGTCGCTCAACGAGCGTCAGCCCGTCTGACGAAGTGCGCCGGGAACGGAGACCGACATGAGATTCGACGACATCCGCTACGAGGTCGAATTCGGCCGAGCGCGGATCACCCTGGGTCGTCCGGACAGCCACAACGCCATCACGTCGACGATGCTACGGGAGCTGGAAGAGGCGATGTGGGAAGCCGATGACGACACCTCCGTCCACAGCGTGATCCTCCGCGGTGACGGCCCGTCGTTCTGCTCCGGCTACGACCTCACCGCGTTGGGTCGCCCGATCGAGGAGGGTCGCCGGACGGGCCGCACCCACGATGACGATGTGTGGCTGATCGAGCAGAGCAACCGACGGGTGCGCGCCGTCTGGGAGATCCACAAGCCCGTCATCGCCCAGGTGCACGGCAACTGTCTGGCTGGCGGCACGGACCTCGCCCTGGTGTGCGACATGGTCATCGCGGCCGACGATGCACGGATCGGTTTTCCCGCGGCGCGATCGATGGGCGCCTTGCCGAGCAATCTCTGGATGTATCAGTGCGGTCCGCAGTGGGCGAAGCGACTCCAGTTGACCGGCGACAGCATCACGGGCGCCGATGCCGCGAAGATCGGTCTCGTCATGAAAGCGGTGCCGGCCGACTTGCTCGAGGACGAGGTCGAAGGGCTCGCCGATCGTCTCAGCCTCATCGACCCGGACCTGCTGTCGGCGAACAAACGCATCACGAACCTCGCGCTCGAACTGATGGGGGCCCAGACCCTCCAGCGCCTCGCCGCGGAGAACGACGCCCGCGCTCATCGATCCGCGGCGGTGAAGGCGTATGGCCGCTCCGTTCGCGACGACGGCCTGCGCGAGACCCTGCGCCGGCGCGACGAACCCTTCGGCGATGGCTACGCCCGTGTCGGGCAGCCCGAGGGACGCCTCGATGGAAACGCCTCGTCGTGAACTTCGATGACGCCCCGGAGGACGCCGCGTGGCGCGCCGAATGCGCCGAGTGGATCGGTGACCATCTCGCCCGGATCGACGACATCGGCGGCAATCCGGTCGAGCGGGCGAAGCGCTGGCAGGCGATGAAGTTCGACGCCGGCCTCGCCAAGATCGCATGGCCACCACAGGAGGGTGGACGCAACGGCACCGCTCTCCAGCAGATCATCTTCGACCAGGAGCAGGCCAGACACCGCACCCCACCGAACATCCTCCAGATCGGGCTCGACCTGATCGCACCCACCATCCGCGCCCATGGCACCGACGCGCAACGCGCCGTCCATCTCCGTGCCGCACTCCGGGGTGAGCACATCTGGTGTCAGATGTTCAGCGAGCCCGGCGCGGGCTCCGACGTCGCCGGGCTCGCCACCTCCGCCGTGCGTGATGGCGACGAGTGGGTCCTCAACGGGCAGAAGGTGTGGACCACCAACGCCCACCTCGCCGACTACGGGGAGGTTCTCTGTCGTACGAACCCCGACGCGCCGAAGCACCGAGGGATCACCGCGTTCATTCTGGACCTCCGGACGCCCGGGGTGACGATCCGCCCTCTCGAGCAGATCACCGGCACCTCCGAGTTCAACGAGATCTTCCTCGACGACGTCCGGGTGCCGCACGAGAACCTGCTCGGCGCCGAGGGCGACGGATGGCACGTGGCCGTCACGACACTGATGAACGAGCGCAAGACGATGGGTGCGGGAGGCGCCGGTCGGCGCAGCTCCACACCGACGCGGCTCGCCGACCTCGCCACGCGAACGGGCAACCTCGACGCTGTCGCGCGTCAGCGCATCGTCGACATCCACACCCGTTCGGAGCTGTTGCGATTCCTCGGCTTCCGCACTCTCACCGCAGCCATGCAGGGTCGCCGACCCGGCCCGGAGGGCTCCGTCGCGAAGCTGGCGTCGGCGAAACTCAACGTCGACACCGGTGATCTCGCGATGAGCCTCCTCGGCGCAGATGCCATGGCTGCAGATCCCGACGATGCCCGCTGGGTGACACGGTTTCTCTGGGGACCGGGACACCGGCTCGGTGGCGGCACCGACGAAGTGAATCGCAACATCGTCGCCGAGCGCGTCCTCGGCCTTCCCGGTGAGCCCCGCGACGATGACTCGCTTCCGTGGAGCGACATTCCACGCACCGTGCGATGACCGCTGGCGACGACCGTCCCGAGAACATGCTGCGCCGTCGCGGGAGCCATCCGGCGATCGTCATGTCGGGCTCGGGGCGCACCGTCAGCTACGCCGAACTCGACGATCGATCGACGCGACTCGCCCGCACGTTCGACGAGGCCGGGCTGCGACCGGGCGATCACGTGGCCGTCATGCTCGGCAACCAGCCGGAGTTCTTCGACGTGCTCTGGGCCGCACTGCGCGCCGGCATCTACCTCACGCCGATCAACTGGCACCTCGGCCCGGAGGAGGTCGGGTACATCATCGACGACAGTGGAGCGCAGGGATTCATCACATCATCCGACCTCGACGACGTCGCAACGGGACTCCTCTCGCACAGACCACACGTCACGACCCGACTGATGACGGGCGGCGCGATCGACGGATACGACGACTTCGAGCGCACTCTTGCGACCGCCTCGGGCACGCCCAGAGTCGATGAGCGAGCCGGCACCTTCATGCTCTACTCCTCCGGAACGACGGGATACCCGAAGGGGATCGTGCGCAGGCTCCCCACGGCACCCTTCGGCGCGGGGCGGGACGCGATCGGGCGCCTGATGACGGAGCGCTACGGCGCCGACGAGACCTCCGTGTACCTGAGCCCCGCTCCGCTCTACCACTCGGCGCCGATCGGGTTCTGCTCGGCGATTCACAGGATCGGCGCCACGGTGGTCGTCATGGAACACTTCGACCCGATGGCAGCGCTCCGGGCCATCGAGGAACACGCTGTCACGCATGCACAGTTCGTCCCAACACACTTCATCAGGATGCTCCACCTCCCGGAGGAGAAGCGGCAGCAGCACGATCTCTCGAGCCTCGAACGGGTGATCCATGCGGCCGCGCCATGCCCGGTGCCGACCAAGCATCGGATGATCGAGTGGTTCGGACCCATCATCGAAGAGTTCTACGCAGGCTCAGAGGCCATTGGCGTGACGTTCATCTCCTCCAACGAGTGGCTCGAGCACCCGGGCTCCGTCGGCCGGCCCGCCAACGGCGTCGTGCACATCCTCGATGAGCAGGGTGATGAGTTGCCCACCGGCGAGACCGGCCAGATCTGGTTCGAGGCGACGAGCCGGTTCGAGTACAACAACGATCCCGCCAAGACCAGAGAGGCCCAGGACCCACGCGGCTTGGCGTCGTATGGCGACATCGGCCACGTCGACGAGGACGGCTACCTCCACCTGACGGACCGGTCCTCGAACATGATCATCTCGGGCGGGGTGAACATCTACCCTCAGGAAGCCGAAATGGTCCTGAGCGCCCACCCCGACATCCACGATGTCGCCGTCCTCGGTGTTCCCGATGACGAGATGGGAGAGCGGGTCGCAGCCTTCGTGCAACTACGAGGCGACCTCGAACCCGACGACGCCCTCGCAGCCGAGCTGATCGAATACTGCCGGGGCCGGCTTGCCCACTTCAAGTGTCCGCGCGACGTCGAGTTCGTGGACGCCCTGCCTCGTCTCGACACGGGCAAGCTCGTCAAACGAAAGCTGCTCGGATAGCTGCTGGCGCAGGTCGTGCTCGCCCCCGCCGGCAGAGATCACGCCGCTGCCGAGGGTCGTGTACCGAATCGTGGACGACGTCCAGAACCGACCGCGCGCGCTCCGCTCGCCACGGAGTTCGGGGACGGATGTCATGATGGCCGGCATGGAACAGCGCCCGGCCGGTACCTGGCCGTCTCCCGTCACCGCCGCATCGTTGGTTGGTGGAGCCGTGGGCATCGCGGAGGTCGTGGCAGACGGCGAAGACGTCTGGTGGGCCGAGCAGCGCCCGGAGGAGCAGGGCCGGACCGCGCTCGTCCGCTGGCGTGACGGCGAGCGCCTCGAGGTGACACCGCCGGGCTCGAACGTCCGCACATCCGTCCACGAATACGGGGGTGGCGCGTGGTGGGTGCACGACGGAGTCGTGCTCTACGTCGAATTCGACGACCAGCGGCTGCGCAGGATCGAGGTGGGTGGTGAACCCGTCCTGCTGTCACCCGAGCCGGACGAGGCCCGGGCGTTGCGGTTCGCCGACGGTCGGACGACTCCCGATGGTCGGTGGTTCGTGTGCGTGCACGAACAGCACGGGGCCGACCGCACGGAGGCGGCGAACAGCCTGATCGCCGTCGCCACGGACGGTTCGATGGAGATGCTCACCGTGGCGAGTGGTGCAGACTTCTATGCGTCTCCACGTATCTCGCCCGACGGTCGCCAGGTCGCCTGGATCCAGTGGATGCACCCGAACATGCCGTGGGACTCGACCGAACTCTGGCTGGCCGAGCTCGCGGACGGTCGCGCCTCGAACGGCCGCCGACTCGCCGGTGACGGTGACGAGGCGCTGCAGCAGCCCGAGTGGCATGCCGATGGCACCCTCACCGTCGTCACCGATCGCACCAACTGGTGGAACCTGTACGACGTTGATCTCGCAACCGGCGACCTGTCGCACCGGGCAGGTGCCGACGACGACATCGTCGAACCGCACTGGATGTTCGGCGGCTCGCGGTACACCCAGGGTGATCATGTCGTCGGCGGCCCGAACGGTGACCGGCTGGGCTCCGGGGTCGACCTCCCGTACACGTCGATCAGGTCGCTGCGCGAGCAGGGCGATGCCCTGCTCTTCGTCGGCGCATCGTTCGGTCGGGAGGGCGAGGTCGTGCGCCTGCGACGGGGCGACCTGGAGGTACTGCGTCCTGCCCGCGACCTCGGTCTGGACTCGGCGTTCCTCACGCCGCCGGAATTCATCACGTTCCCGACGACGGATGGCGAACATGCGCACGGCCTGTACTACGCGCCGGCCCATTCGCACATCGAACTCCCTCCGGGCGAACGCCCGCCGCTCGTCGTGTTCGTCCACGGCGGCCCGACGGCGGCTGCCGCGCGCGAGTACGCCGCGCGCCTCGGGCATCGGTACTGGACGAGCCGAGGATTCGCCGTCGTGGACGTCGACTACCGCGGGAGTACGGGGTACGGGCGGCGATACCGGAATCTGCTGCGCGGCAACTGGTGCCGTGCCGATGTCGACGACGCCGTCGCCGCGGCGCGGTATCTCGCGCAACGCGGCGACGTGGACGGCGACCGCCTCCTGATCCGCGGCGGGAGCGCCGGCGGCACGACGACGCTCCTGGCGCTCGCCCTGCACGACGTGTTCGCTGCCGGCACGAACCTGTTCGGCGTTGCCGACCTCGTCGCGTTGATGTCGGACGACCACAAGTTCGAATCCCAGTACTCGGTGTCACTGGTGGCACCGTGGCCGGCGGGCGCCGACGTCTATGCCGAACGCTCGCCGATCAACCACGTGGAAACGATCTCCTCACCGCTGCTCGTCCTGCAGGGCTCGATCGACACGGTCGTGCCACCGGCACACTCCGAGACCATCGTCGAGGCGATGCGCGCCAACGGGCTCCCGGTCGGCTACATCGAATTCGACGGTGAGGGCCACGGCTTCCGCCGCGCCGAGAACATCGTGCGCGCGGTCGAGGCCGAGCTCTGGTTCTACGGATCCGTACTCGGTTTCGAGCCCGCTGACGAGATCGAGCCGGTCGAGATCAGCTGAGCAGCAGGTCGAAGAGCCCGGCAGCGGCGAACGCAGCCAACGGGATCCTTGCTGCTTCCACGCAGGTCCTCGCGGCACGGTTGAACATCGGTCGGGAACGATCGGAGGGATCGGCAGCGTCATCGTGACCGAGACGTCGTCGAGGTCGAGACCGGTCGTCGGCAGTGCGGATCCACGCCACGCCTTGCGGTTGTCGGTCACGGTGCGCGACCATGGGTGCGCCTCAGCCGGCGGGCGACTGAGGCGAATCGAAGGGAGAATCCGATGACTCGGATTGACGGCGGGCAATACCGAGCGCGGTTCGCGGCGGCGACATCAGCAGTTGTGCTGACGGCCACCGCCCTTGTACTTCCGTCCACTGGGGTTCCCGCGAGTGCTCGAACCTCGCCCACGGATGTGGGGACGGTGGTTCCGGCGCGTTTGTTGGACACCCGTTCGAACGGTGAGACCGTCGACGGCGAGTTCCTCGGAGCCGGCAAGGTCCAGGCCGGTTCGTTCACGAAGGTCGAGATCGCGGGCCGCGGGAACGTTCCCGTCGATGCGGTCGGGGTGGAGTTGAACATCACCGCGATCCAGAACGAGGGCCGCGGGTTCGCGACCCTGTACCCGTGCACGGCCGCGCCGCCGACGGCGTCCACATTGAACTACACACCCGGGGTGAACATCGCGAACGCGACCACCGTTGCGCTCGACAGCAGCGGCGACGTGTGCGTGTACACCTCCGCAACCGCCCACTACGCCCTCGACGTCGTCGCGTTCATCCCGGCAGGATCCGACGTCGGCACGGTGGTTCCGGCGCGTTTGTTGGACACCCGTTCGAACGGTGAGACCGTCGACGGCGAGTTCCTCGGAGCCGGCAAGGTCCAGGCCGGTTCGTTCACGAAGGTCGAGATCGCGGGCCGCGGGAACGTTCCCGTCGATGCGGTCGGGGTGGAGTTGAACATCACCGCGATCCAGAACGAGGGCCGCGGGTTCGCGACTCTGTACCCGTGCACGGCCGCGCCGCCGACGGCGTCCACATTGAACTACACACCCGGGGTGAACATCGCGAACGCGACCACCGTTGCGCTCGACAGCAGCGGCGACGTGTGCGTGTACACCTCCGCAACCGCCCACTACGCCCTCGACGTCGTCGCGTTCATCCCGGCAGGATCCGACGTCGGCACGGTGGTTCCGGCGCGTTTGTTGGACACCCGTTCGAACGGTGAGACCGTCGACGGCGAGTTCCTCGGAGCCGGCAAGGTCCAGGCCGGTTCGTTCACGAAGGTCGAGATCGCGGGCCGCGGGAACGTTCCCGTCGATGCGGTCGGGGTGGAGTTGAACATCACCGCGATCCAGAACGAGGGCCGCGGGTTCGCGACCCTGTACCCGTGCACGGCCGCGCCGCCGACGGCGTCCACATTGAACTACACACCCGGGGTGAACATCGCGAACGCGACCACCGTTGCGCTCGACAGCAGCGGCGACGTGTGCGTGTACACCTCCGCAACCGCCCACTACGCCCTCGACGTCGTCGCCTACGTGACAGCGCCCGTGACGTCTCCTCCTCCACCGCTCGAGCCGGTCTCCGGCGTGACCGCAATCGGCGGATCCACGATGGTCCAGCTTTCTTGGACGAACCCAACCGACGAGCGGTTCGCTGGCGTGGTGATTCGGCGCTCGAACGGCGCAACTCCCCCGGGGGGGCCCACCGAGGGACAGGCCGTGGCCGAGACCGGAGCGAATGCCACGAGTTTCGTCGACAGGTCGCTCGACTCGGCGACGACCTACAGCTATGCCCTGTTCGCCTACGCGACCGACGGCGCGACTGCACCGGCGGCTGCGGCGACCGTTGCAACCAACGGAGTGCAGCCCTTGGCCAGGTCACTCACGGTTCGTGCGGGGACTTCCGTCGCCGTCGACCTCTCCGCTGCGCTGTCCGACGTGACGTCGCTCGTTCCCGCTTCGGTCGCCGGGATCTCCGTGTCGCTGACCGACGGCGGTCAAGTCGCCGTGGCTGCCGCCGCCGGAACTGCGGCGGGCCAAGTCGATGTCGTCACCTCAGGATCGGGGTGCGTCGCCCAGGTCTGTGACGTCGCATTCACCCTCGATCTCGGTGTGACCACGGCACCGTTGGTGCAGATGACCCGTGGCGTCGACAGCTTCACCCAGCCGTCACCCGACCGCCTCGCCGCGGCGATCGACCTCGGCCTCGGAAGCCAAGCTCTGAACGACGAGGTCGTGATGACCCTGGGGACCCCGGTCGCGCCCGGTGATCTCGGTTCGGCATCAGCGATCGCAGCTCAGGTCGGAGCCATCGTCAGCGCAGGTCTCGAGGATCTGGGGGTCTACGAGCTGCGGTGGACGACCGCCCCGTCCGACATCCGCGCGACGGTCGACACACTGACATCACTACCCGGCGTCGCCGACGCCGGTCTCTCCACCTTCGGTGGGATCGGCGACAACGCCACCCCGCCCGGCGACTGGACGGACGACGGACCAGCCGCCACCTGGCCGTTCACGCAGATCCGCGCCCGGGAAGCCTGGGACATCACGACCGGCGAGTCCACCAAGATCGGAATCGTCGACACCGGCACCGTGTTCGGCGCCCACGAGGATCTGAACGTCGTCGAGACGCTCGGGGGCGCCGGAGCCGCGGGGCATGCAACACACGTGGCCGGGCTGGCGTGCGCCGCGGCGAATGGCAAGGGGCTCGTCGGCGTCGCGTGGGGTTGCCCGATCGTCACGACTGGACTCGGCGCCGGGAATACATGGGAGCAGCTGTACAAGAACATGCTCTCCTCAGCACGGGACGTGGCTCTGTCCGGAGCGCGCGTGGTGAACATGAGCCTTGGAAGGAATCTGGACTCTCCGGACGTTTGCGTGACGCAAGGTCAGTCCGATGCGATCAACGCCGAGGTCCAGAACAACAGCGCCGCCCCCTTCCGCCAGTTGTTCAATGGTCCGATCGGGCGCGACATCGTGTGGACGCTGGCCGCTGGCAACAGCTGCGGTGAGGGAGTGCACAGCCCGATGGGTGCGAGCTGGGCGCTGCCCAACGTGATCACGGTCGCCGCCAGCAACAGCAACGACACGCTCGCCTCGTTCTCGAACTTCGGCCCGGGTGTCGAGGTCGCCGCGCCGGGTGGGGTCGGGGTCGGGATCTCGGGTGGCGAGGGTGGTATCTGGAGCACGTTGCTCAAGAGATGTGGTCCCTTCGGCCTGCTGCGCTGTTCCGACTACGGCCAGAAGCTCGGGACCTCGATGGCCGCGCCGATGGTTGCCGGGCTCGCCGGGCTCGCGCGCTCCGCCAATCCGTCCATGTCGGCGGCTGACGTCGGCAGCTGCATCGTGTCCACTGCAGGGACCGGCACCGCGACCATCACCGCGCGCAGCACCGAGCCGAGGACGGTCGGGACGCCGCCGGAACCTGTGACGCCGAAGATCGACTTCGCCGGCCAGATCCCCATTGTGGACGCATTGGCCGCGGTGCGCTGCGCGGAATCCGGCCCCACACGCGGCGACGTGGTCATCGCCGGTCAGGGCGACCGCACGGCGTCGGGGAACTTCACCGACATCGGCGATCTCGCCGCGGAACTGTCATCGCAGGGCCTGGATGTCGTGACATCCGCATCGGTCCCCTCGGACCTGTCCGAGTTCGGCCAACTCTGGTACATCGACACAGAGGCGATGACCGCTGACGAGCAAGACCGAGTCGCGACGTACGCTGAGGCTGGCCACGGTGTCTATCTGACGGGCGAATGGGGCTGCTGCCGGGTGGACAACTCGACCATCGCGCTGATCAACCGACTCGTCTCGGGGTCGACCGTGAGCCACGGTGGCCGCGACGGAAACGTGATCAGCGTGGGCCCTGGTGCGCCGTACGGACTCGGCGACACCCCGAATGCCGTTCAAACCGTGACGATGGCGACGCCCGGAAGCCTCACCGGAGTTCCTGCGGCGAACACCGTCGGAACCGGGAGCTCATCCAACGCGGTCATCGCCGCGTGGGGTCCCGACCGCGTCGCAGGGGGAGGTCGGATCGCTGTCGTGATGGACATCAACTGGATCGCTGAGCAGTATCGGGCGGACAACTGGCATCTGTTCGTCGAGAACCTCGCACATTTCCTGGCGTGATTCCGTAACTCGGGCCGGCGCCCGTACGGCTGACCTCTCGGCAACTTCCCGCGGAGTTCGATCATCCGGTGCGGAAGATGTCGCGACTGCAGGTCGCATCCGGGCGTCGAGATCGTTACTCGTCGGTGAATTCTCGCGCCGAACACGCCGCCGAATCCGAACCTCGCGCTGGTCGACGTGGACAACGGGGAGGTCTGCTACGACGGCGCCCGGTCATCTCACCACGTTGCGCTCGACCTCGCCGCGATCCTGCCGGCGACCGACGTCAATGCAGTCACGCCGACACGCGTGATCGACACCCGCGATGAACCATCGGGCTGGCCGATGCCCGCCGTGTGCGGCCTTCCCGCGACCGAGTGGACGACAACCGCCCACCCCGACAGCAATGAGATCATGGGCCCCTGGGCGAGCGGGAGTTACGTGACTGGAGACCTCACACGCGACGGGGCCTCCGACTTCGCGTGGGCGACGGTGTGCGGACTCGTCACGGTTGCCGCCGACCGTGACGTGCACGTCTTCAACTCTGACCGGCGGTTCCCGGGGACTCTTCCTGTGGAGGCAACGGTCCGAGCTGTCCACCCGGGCCGCACCGTGGACGCCCTCGACCCGAGGATCAGCGGGGGTCGGATTCGGGTCGAGGTCTGGGTGTGGCACACCTCTGACCCGACGTGTTGCCCGTCTTCGGCGTTCGATCTGTCCGACGAATGGAACGGGAGCAGGATCGTCGCAACGTCAACGGTACCGACGCCCTCAACCGGAGCGACCTCGTATCGGCATCGGCCTACCTGTCTGCGGATGCAGACCACCCCAAGCCTCGCGTTTCTCGCTTCGCGGGCGCCGCACCAACTGGTTGGGTGCTTCACGGTCTCGACAGGCGCATACGGCTGCACAACTACACTTCGGACACGATCTCCATGAGCGTGGCGTTCGACGAGGCCTCCCCATTGTCAGGTTCGTGTCGTTCTCCTCGTAGTCGGGAACGCCCCAACGACGCGGCGCGTCCGGGCGAGGCTTCCTTCGTCGCGGACCGAGGACCGGGTACTTGCCGACAGCGGCACCGCCGCGCCGGCTGCCGGTCGGTCGGGGGTTGTCTGTTCGGTCCCGGAGCGCACCGTACGGTCACTCGACCCGCTCCCCTGATGCTCGACGCTCTCAGCTCGGTGCCCGCGTCGCGGTCGGTGGTCCGAGGCGTGCCGACGCAACGTATGACACCGCGACTGCCACGATCACGACCGGGGTCAGCTGCAGACCGTCGCCTTGCAGGAACAACACGACCAGCAGCACCGAGGTGAGCGGCAGTCGGAGCATCGCGACGGACATCGCCCCGATTCCCATCGCGACGCCGGCGATCATGGGCAGACCGGGTAGGTGTGAGAGCGCGATGCCGCCGGCTGCACCGATGAACATGCCGGGGAACGTCGGCCCTCCCCGGAAGCTGCTGAGCGCCAACCCGTAGGCCGTCGACTTGCACAGAATGAGCAGGAGCAATGCCCCGACGGACCATCCTGCGGCACCGTTGATCAGAGGTCCGAGCTGGTCCTGCCCGGAGAACAACACGTCGGCGGACGTCTTGTCGGTCGCGGTGACGAACACGAGGGAGACGACCCCGATGCCGGCACCGACGACGGGCATCAGCACGATCATGCGTCGCTCGACGAGCGCCTGGAGGAGCAGTGCGAACCGGGTGATCCCGGTGGCGACCAGCGCCGCAAGCACGCCGATGACGATCGCCCACAGGAACTGCGACACGGTCGGGGTACCAGCCGTCGGGATGTCGGGGACAGCGAGGGAGAACGTGCCGAGCCCGGTCCAGCTGTCGAGTCCGACGAAGACGAGCGATCCGACTCCGGCAGCCACGAGGCCCGGAACCAGGACGACACCCATCATGGCGCCGCCGAGTCCGGCGGCTTCCATCAGCAGGAACGCACCGGCGAGCGGAGAACCCAGCAGCGTTGCGATGGCCGCGAAGCTCCCCGCGCCGGCGATCACCATGGCTGCGGTCGCGGGAGTGTCACGTTTGATCAGGTGCACCGCGAGGACGCCCATTCCGCTTCCGATCGCGATCAGCGGTGCTTCCGGTCCGAGGACGACCCCGAGGCTCAGCGTCGCGAACGACGCCGCGAAGATCCCGAACAGGTTGATCGGCGCAACCGCGCCGTCCGACTTGAACCCCTCGGCCGGCTTGTTGCCGGCGTCGCCCGGCAGGTACTGGATCGCGAGCGCCACGAGGAGACCGCTCAGCGCCAGCGGAATGATCGGCCACCACGACGGCTGGGCGTCGAATCCGAGTTGGTCGGGCAGCGTCGTGAAGACGTACTCCTGCACCTCGGCGATGGCGCCGAGGAAGAAGTAGGCCACGAGCGCCACGGGAACGCCCGCGATCGCTCCGAGCACCAGCAATCCGACGTAGGCGGGACTGCGGAGCATCTCGAGCGGATCCGGAGCTCGAACCTGAGGCGCGTCGGTCATCTCGGCGGACGGCCGATCGGGATCATCTTCGTGTGGCACATCGTTGCTGCTTTCTGTCGGTTGCCGAACCGACACAGACGGTAGGTGGCTCCGGCCCCTGATCCATCGACGGAGAGTGGGAGGACCGGCGATCATCCTCGCGGACTTCTCAGTGTCAGCCCCTGCCCGACACACGTCACGGTGGGCCGAGGCCGACGCGCCGGGCCCGATTGCGTAGCGTCCGATTCGATGTCGGTCACATCACCCACCGAGGTCGCGGATCCCGCCGGCGGCGAGCACGACGGCTACCCGCGCCGTCTCCTGATCACCGTCATCGCCGGGCTGATCGTGTTCTCGTCGTCGATGACGATCGTTTCGGCATCGCTCCCGACGATGGCCGATGACCTCGATTCGACCGAGTCGTTCCTCAGCTGGGCGGTGAGTGGTCTGTTCCTCGTGATGGCGGTCGGCACGCCGATCCTCGGTCGACTGGGAGACATCCACGGCCACCGCAGGGTCTTCCTCGCCGGCTCGCTCGTGCTGTGCGTCGGCACCGTGCTGTGCGGCGTCGCACCCACTGCGGTCGCGTTCGTCGGAGCGCGAATGGTCGTCGGACTCGGCATCGCCGCCACCATGCCGAACGCGATGGCGTTGATCATGGCCGCCTACCCACCGGCCCGCCGCTCCGAGGCGATGGGGTGGTTCCAGATGGCGATGACCGGCGCTCCGGTGCTCGGCCTCGTCGTGGGTGGGCCGCTCATCGACCTGTTCGGATGGCGGATCGTCTTCGCGATCCTGGCCCCCGTCTCGCTCATCGGATTCGCCGCGGCCTGGAAGGTGATCAGGCCCTCGCCGTCGGGCGAACGCGTCGCGATCGACTGGTGGGGCGCCGCGTTCCTGGCCATCGCAACGCTCGGCTTCCTGCTGTTCCTGGAACGCGGCTCCTCGGCCGGGTTCGCGGACCCGCTCGCCCTCGCACTCGTTGCCTCGAGCATCGCCGGGCTTGCAGCCTTCATCGCCGTCGAGCGCCGCGCCCCCTCTCCGATGCTGCGCCTCGCCTACTTCCGACGACCGAACTTCACCGGCCCACTCATCGCCCAACCGCTCGGCCAGTTCGCGTACATGGGCGCGTTCCTCATCGCTCCCCTGCTCCTCGACGAACTGTTCGGCTATTCGGTCGGGATCATCGCGCTCGTCCTCCTCGCCCGCCCGCTGGTGTACAGCGTGTCGTCACCCATCGGCGGGCGGCTCGCAACCACGATCGGCGAACGGCCGATGGTCATCACCGGCTCGGTCCTGATGGTGCTGTCGATGGTGGCATGGGTGTTCGGAGCGCACTGGATCAGCGTGCCGATGATCCTCGTCGGACTCGTGCTGTCGGGGCTGGCGATGGGGCTCGCCTCCCCCTCGTACGCGACGCTGCTGGCGGGCGCGGTCGACGAAGGTGACCTCGGAATCGCGAACGCGATGGGCACCACGATGATGAACATCGGCATGCTCACCGGCATCCAGACGATGTTCGTCGTGCTCGGCGACGGCCGTCAGCCCGATGACTTCGCCACCGTCTTCGCGTTCGGTGCCGGCGTGGCCGCATTCGGCCTGATCGGTGGCCTGATGGTGACGTCGACCCGGCGAACGGCACGCCCCGCTCCGACGGTCGGCGGCGACTGACCCCGCCACGGCGACGTCCGCCGCCGGGGTCAGTCCCAGGCAGCGCCGAATCGGTCCCGGTACGCCATCGCAGACGGGGGCTGGCGGGTGATGGGACCGTGCCCCGTGCCGACCGGATACCCGATCGGCACCATCGCGACCGTCGCCCACTCCGCCGGAATCCCGAGCGCGGCCTTCACCTCGTCCTCGCGCAGGCAGTGCAGGGTGGTGAGCGTGCATCCGAGACCCTCCTGCACGCAGGCCAACATCGCGTTCTGCACCGCGGGATAGACCGATCCGCCGCCGACCATGCTGACGCGGTCGAGCTTCGCATCGGTGATCGCCATCATCGCCGGGTTCGCACAGAACATCAGAATCGCCGGCGCCTCTGCCAGGTGACGCGCGAGGTGATCGCCTGCCGCGACGATCCGCTGCCACTTGGCCAGCTGCTCCGGCGGCAACCCCGACATCATCTTCATGAACCCGGCCGAGTACCGCTCCCACTCGGGCTCGTAGATCTCCTGGAGCGCCTGCTTCGCGTCGTCGCCCGTCGCGACGACGACGCGCCACGGCTGTGTGTTGCCGCCCGTCGGCGCCCAACATGCCGCCTGCAGCACCCGATCGAGGACCTCTGACGGGATCGGATCGGGGCGCAGCTTGCGCACTGCGCGCAGGGTGCTCATCACGTCGTACAGCTCGGCCATGGGCCGAGTCTCGCGGATGACAGTGCGGACCGCCGCCCCCGGACGGTCAGCGCTGCCGGCGAAGCTGCTCGCGCATCTTCGCGTCCCGCCAGAACGACGCCGTCCTCGAGCCGTACGGCTCCCACGGGGACGGCACGGCCGGCTGCGGGTCGTCGCCCATCACCGTGACCCGCTGGATCACGCGCTCACCGACGAAGTCGTTGAGCACGTGGTGCTGGGTACACCGGTTGTCCCACATCGCCACGGTGCCGGCGTGCCACCTGTAGCGGACCGTGAACCGCGGCTGGTGAATCCACTGACACAGGTACGTCAGCAACATGGTCGACTCGGCGTCGCTGAGTTCGACGATGCGCCGCGTGAAGTGTTCGTTGACGAACAGCGATCGTCTGCCGGTCTCGGGATGCACGCGCACGACGGGGTGGATGTGCATCTTGTCGGGGACGAGGTGCGGGGCGGCGTCATGCAGTGCGGTCAGGCCGTCGCAGAACGCCTGCATCGGTGCCGACAGCTCGTCGTAGGCCTTGTAGGCGTTGGCCCACAGCGTGTCGCCCCCCACGTCGGGACAGATCTTCATGTGCAGGATCGCGAACTTCGACGGCTGCGCCTCGAACGTGATGTCGCTGTGCCACTCGTCGGCGACGCCGCCGGCACCGTCGGTCGCTCGCAGCTCGAAGAATTCCGGACGCTCGCGTTCCATGTCGAGATTGGGATGCGCCTCGAGTTCCCCGAACAGCCGCCCGAACGCGAGGTGCTCGTCGGGCGTCGGATGCTGATCGGGGAAGAACAGCACCTGGTGTTCCATCAGCAATTGGTGGAGCGCTGCGGCGTCGGCCGGCGTTGCGTCCGCGAGACGGATCCCGCGGATCTCGGCGCCCAGCGAACCGGAGAGTCGATCGACGTCGAGTCGTTCGGAGACGTGGGGCATGGAGGACCTCGATTCGGTTGCCGGTGTTCACCACACAGTAGGCACTGACTACCTTCGGAGAATGAGCGAGCGCGGCGAACACCAGCACTTCGAAGGCACCATCGGAACGACGATCGCCGAGTCGACGCCGTGGTGGCCGGAAACCGCCGCCGAGTCCGGCCGACCGCGCCGCAACGTTCTCATCGTGCTCCTCGACGACGTGGGGTTTGCCGATTTCGGGTGCTACGGCTCGTCGATCCAGACCCCCACGATCGACCGGCTCGCCGCCGAGGGCATCCGAGCGACCGGTTTCCACACGACCGCGATGTGCTCCACGACCCGCGCCTCGCTCCTGACGGGCCGCAATCATCACGCGGTCGGGATGGGTTGCCTCGCGAACTTCGACAGTGGATTCCCGGGCTACCGCGGCAAGATCGCCGCCGACGCGCCGACGCTCGCCGAGATGCTCGCTCCCTCCGGCTACCGCAACTACATGATCGGCAAGTGGCACACCACGAGGACGACCGAGACCGGCCCGACCGGGCCGTTCGACGGTTGGCCGCTCGGGCGGGGCTTCGACCGCTTCTACGGCTTCCTCGACGCCGAAACCGACCAGTACTCCCCGGAGCTGGTGCGTGACAACACCCACGTCACCGCCGCCGGGAACCATTCGACGGGCTACCACCTGACCGTCGATCTCGTCGACGAAGCGATCCGCAACCTGACCGACCACCACGCCGCGACGCCCGAGGCTCCGTGGTATCTCCAACTCTCCCCCGGTGCATGTCACGCGCCGCACCAGGCCCCACGCGAGCTGATCGACCGGTACACCGACGAGTTCGCTCACGGCTGGGACGTGGAGCGCGACCGTCGGCTCGCCCGCCAGCTCGAACTCGGGATCGTCCCGGCGGGAACCGGCCTCCCGCCCCGCAACCCGGGCGTTCGCGCCTGGGACGACCACACGGCCGACGAGCAGCGACTGTTCTGCCGCCTCGCCGGAGCGTATGCCGCGATGCTCCACCACTTCGATCAGCACTTCGGGCGTCTGATCGCGACGCTCGAACGGATCGGCCGGCTCGACGACACGGTCGTGATGGTGCTCTCGGACAACGGGGCCAGTCAGGAGGGCGGACCGCTCGGCTTCGTCAACGCGATGGCACCGTTCAACATGGTTCCCGAGTCGCTCGACGACAAACTCGCACGGCTCGACGACATCGGCGGTCCCGACACCCACTCGAACTTCCCGCACGGCTGGGCGATGGCGGCCAACACGCCCTTGAGGATGTACAAGCAGAACACCCACGGCGGTGGAATCCGCGACCCGCTGATCATCCGCACCGCCCAGACGAGCGCCACCACCGCGGGCGAGCTGCGCCACCACTTCTGCCACGCCTCCGACCTCGCACCCACGGTGCTCGACCTGCTCGACGTCGAGCCGCCCACCGACGGCACACCGATGACCGGTGACAGCTTCGCGGCAGCAGTGGATGACCCCGACGCGCCGACGGCCAAGTCCGTCCAGTACTTCGAGATGTTCGGCCATCGTGGGATCTGGCACGACGGTTGGAAGGCGGTTGCATGGCACCGCCCGGGGAGCGCGTTCGAGGACGACCGCTGGGAGTTGTTCGACCTCACCGCCGACTTCAACGAGTGCCACGACCTCGCCGCACGTGAGCCGGATCGGCTGGCCGCACTCGTCGAGCTCTGGTGGAGCGAAGCACGCGCCAACCAGGTCCTGCCACTCGACGACCGGTTCGGCGAACGCTTCGCCGAGAACGCCGAGCGCTTCCACGGCGCACGGCGGCGGTACGTCTTCACCGCCGGCATGGGCCATCTGCCGTCCGACGTCGCGCCCGACCTCCGGAGCCGCAGCTACACGATCGCCGCGCACGTTCACCCGTTCACCGAGGGCACGCGCGGCGTCCTCATCGCGCACGGCGACGCCACGTGCGGCTACTCGCTATTCGTACGCGACGGCCGCCTCGTCCACGACCTCAACATCGGCGGGACCCATCAGTTGGTCACGAGTGAGACGCCGATCCCGATCGGCGCGACCGAACTCGGATTCCGGATGGAACGCAGCGCGGGATCCGGGCCGTTCCCGCACGGGACCGGCACCCTCCTCGTCGACGGTGTGGATGTCGGCCGGATGGATACCGATCAGATCTTCTGGTTGATGATCTCGTGGTCGGGACTCGACATCGGACTCGACCGGGGGACGACCGTCGCCGACTACGACGGTACGGGGCGCCACGTCGGGCCGTTCTCGTTCACGGGCCATCTCGTCGACGTGATCATCGAACTCGAGGACGACCAGGACGTCGACCATGACGCCGCCGGCGACGCCGAACTCGGGAGGGAGTGACCGACCAGTGCGGAGCAGAGACCGCAGCTTCGAGTCGACCTCGACCCCCGTCGAGTACCTCGCACGACGCCACGGGGTGCTGTCCCCACGCCCCTCTCCGGCCAGGTGGTGTCCCCGGCGTTCGGTCCTAGAAGTCGAAGAGCTCTTCGATGCTGCCGAGAAGATCGACGATGGCCTCCGGGGCGGGCCCGCCCGCACAACTGAAGCGGACGTCTCCGACGGTCACCTCGTAGTCGCCGCTGACAGCGAACGGCGTCGTCGCGAGTTCGGTGTACGCCAGCGCGTGCGGGCCCGGATCTCCACCCGAACTGTGAAAGCAGAATCCCGACAGGCCGAGGAGCATGCCGTTCTTCGCCGACCCGAAAACGGTGCAGTCGATCAACGCGACCGGGGTCTCGGTGAGGGGCATCCCGTACCCGAAGACGGCGTTCGACAACTTCTTTCCCGCGATGTCGTCGCCGACGAAGAGACTGACGCCGAGCGCGGCCTCGTGTCGTTCGACGATCGCGAGTATGTCGGAGTACACCCGATCCTCGAACTCCTCCATCTCGCTCGACCGGGTGGCCAACAGATCGTCGAGATCTGCGAGTGCGGCGGCCGCCGTCGGCGTGCCGACGAGTTCTGAGATCCCACCCAGCCGATCGTGCACGACCTCGACGAGCGCCGCGACGTTCAGCAGCAGGTCGACGACGATCGTGCCGGGCGCGAAGCCGAAGAGCGGATCGACGTCGCACTCGAACGCGAAGTCGCCGAATTCGACCACCTGCCCGTCGGTCGAGTCGAAAGACATCTCGGGAAAGCGGTCGTACGGGATGAGGTAGGGACCGTCGGGTTCGAGGATCTCGTCACAGACGTACAGACCGTCGACGCCGAAGACGAGACATCGTTCGACGATCTCGTCTGCCTCGACTCCGGGGTCATCATGGAGGATGGCGATGATCGGGTCGTCGGCGATCCCGCACCACGCGCTCACCGCGTCGACGAGTCTCGCCGTCGGCCCGCGAACCGAGAACGAGCGCCCCGTCGATGTTCGTGACGTACTCGGCAAGAACGTCGTGCAGCGCGAACGACCACTGCAAGGCAGGGTCCGGCAGGTCTGGCCCGTCGCTCGATGACGATTCGTGCGGCGGCGCGCCCGGCTCGGAGCTCGTGGCCGACGCAGGCGGTGGAGACGACGCAGGCGGTGGGGCCGGGGCGGGGTCGGGCAAGGCGGACTCGGCGGGTGCAGAAGGCTGCTGGGGCCGGGCCTGCCATTCGGCAACGACCCGCTCCTCGATGCCGTCGAGGTGCTCGTCCTTCAGGGCGAGGTACTCCTGGAACTTCCTGAGGTCGGCGCGGTTGTCATCGTCGATCTCTCCGTACTTGACCAGCAACTCGGCGAGCATGTCCGCGTATCTGCCTTGATTCTCACGGATCTCGTCGAATTGCTGCACCTCACCCGCTGCGATCTCCTCTGCCTCCTGCGCGGTGAGCCCGAGTCGGTCTCGTTCGTCGTCGAGCATCCGTTGCTCGACGTCGGAGATTCCCTTGTTGTCCGACAGGTGTCGGGCGACTTCCCGTCGGTACTCATCGTGGATCGCCTGTCGCCGACCACGCTCGGCGCGGATTTCGTCGGCCACTTTGATGAGCTCTCGGACCACTCCGGTGAGCGCTGAGTCGAGCCGGGCAGGCTCGTCCATGAGCCACTTGCCGTCGGCCGGCAGGGCCTGCAGATGATTGATTCCGCTGTTCTCCCAGATGACCGAGCGGACCAGGACCGGGACGACCTTTGCGCGCCCGGCGTCATGGAGTTGCAGTGCATTCGGTATCTCGTACTGCGTCACGTACTTCGACGTGACGAACTCCGCGCTGACCAACAACAGGATGATGTCGGCAGCGCCGAGCGACACGGAGATGTGGTCGTCCCACTCGCCTCCGGCCGGGATCAGTCGGTCGTCCCAGATGTCGAACATCCCTGCCGACTCGAGATGCGACCGCAGCGCCTTTCGCGTGCCCTCGTCTTCGTGAGCGTAGGAGATGAAGACCGAGACCTTTTCGTCCATACCGTCGGATCGATTTCTGTTGCTGGCCGTGAGGATTCTCGGCTCCCTGAGGAGTACGGAGCGTAGTCAACTTCTCCGGCAGCGCACCACTGGCCCCGGAGGAGCCGCCGGGTCAGCAGGTCAGGTCGGTCAGCCCACCAGGACCGCGGGTGTCGATCAGGTGTTTCGCGTCGATGGCCCAGTGGAGCACGGGCGGAACGAGATCGAGGAACGGCGCCGACAGCGTCACCGGACCGAACTCGGCCACGCCGCGGAATCCGCTGAGGTCGAGCACCCATCCACGGTGTGCCAGGCGGGCTCGGTCGAGGGTGTCGCCGCGCAGGAGCCGCAGCGCGTTGCGCCCGGCGACATCGCCCGCCTGCACCGCGACCTGCGCGGACATCGCGAGGCCGGCACCGGTCGCGTCGCGGTGCGATGCGACGTCGCCGGCCGCGAACGTGCGGTCCCACCCCCGCACACGCAGGTACTCGTCGATGTCGATGCGTCCCGTGTCGACATCGACCGGCAACCCGAAGTCGGCGGCACGGGCGGCGAAACCGGCGGCCCAGACCGGGAGGCCGTCGATGGGCGATCCGGCAACGGTCACCGAGTTGGGGCCGATCTCCTCCACCACCGCGCCGAGGTGGATGTCGACGCCGCGATCGCGAAGGATCCGCCCGGCGTCGGCGCCGATCCCCGAACTCATCCCTGCGAGGAGCGTGTCCGACCCCTCGATGAGGGTCACGTGGACATCCGGATGCTTCGCCGCCACCGCACCGGCCAGCTGCACCCCTGTCGCACCGCCGCCGACGATCACGACGCTCGAGGCCGCGTCGATCTCGGTGCGCAACGTCAACGCGTCGTCCGCAGTCCGCAACGGTGATGCGAAGCGGAGCCCCTCGATCGGGGCGGCGAGCGGAACCGCCCCGGCGGTGACGATGACCGCCTCGGCCGTGAAGGTCCGACCGTCGTCGAGGGTCACTTCGCCGTCCGCGATCGACGACATCGATCCGATGATCACGTCGTCGCTGAAGTCGGTGAGCACGGTCGATGCGTCATCGACGGACGCAGTCCCACCCGCAACGGCAGCGAGACGGGTGACGAAGTCGTGGCGTCCGGTCGGGTCGACGATGAACGCTCGGCGGCCCGCGCGGATCACCGAGCGGGCGGCGTGGACTCCCGCGTACCCACCGCCCACGACGAGCACACCGTCCACGGCCGTGGTGCTCATGCCTTCCCCAGGACGCCGAGCGACCCGCCGGAGCCGGTCGTCCTCCTGACGCCACGAGCGACCGAATCGACACGCGAACCCATCATCACAACCACTTCTCGACCACCGTCGAGACCTTCTCGGCCATCCGCTGCGAAAGCCCCCGGTCCGCCCAGCGCGAGGGGTCCAACTCGATCGACTTCGTCAGGTCGTCGTCGAGATGAAGGTCGAGCACGCTGACGACGTCCTCGTCGACCAACACGACGTTCGCCTCCTCGTCGTGCTGCATCGAACGTCGGTTGAAGTTGGTGGAGCCGACGGTGGCGATGCGACCGTCGACCGTCATGACCTTGGCGTGCATCATCGACACCTCGTACGTTCGGATGTCGACGCCGGCATCGAGCAGTTCCTGATAGGCCTCTTCACCTGCGATCTGGATGAACCGTTTGTCGTGGTGCTCGCCCGGTACCAGGAGCGTCACGTGGACGCCGCGCTCGACCGCGGCGACGAGCGCATCGATGACGAATCGGTCCGGATTGAAGTACGCCGTCGCGATTCGCAGTCGCCGCTCGGCCATCGACACGAGCGTCATGATCATCCGCCAGACGTCGCTCGCCCCGGTCTCGGACGATCCTCGAACGACGAACATCGCCGTCGATCCGTACTCGGTGAAATCGACGTCGTGCTCGCCGCGTGCGTCGTAGCCGTCCTCGTGTTGGTCGGCCCAGTTGTCGAGGAACGCACTCAGCAGGCCGGCAACCGCCGGCCCGCGCACCGCCAGGTGCGTGTCACGCCACTCCGATTCGTCGCGGGCGTTGCCGGTCCATTCCTCCGCGATTCCCACGCCGCCGCAGAATCCGATCGTGTTGTCGCACACCAGGATCTTGCGATGCGTGCGCCGGTTGGCCTCGGCGATCTTGGGCACCTTCTTGTCGAAGAACGGGCGGAACCAACGGACATCACACCCGGACTTGGACATCTGGTCGATCAACGACTCGTCGATCTTGCGGGCGCCGACGGCGTCGAGCAGGACCCGCACCCGGCACCCCCGACGTGCCGCGTCTCGAAGTTCCTCGGCAAAGGTGACGGCGATGTCGCCCGACCAGTACACGAACGTGACGAAGTCGACCGTCCGTGTGGCATTTCGGATCGCTGCGAGCATCGCCGCGAAGATCTCGTCGCCGTTGCGCAGGACCTGGACCTCGTTGCCGAACGTGGGAGGAATGCCGAGGAGACCGTGCAGTCGGTCGATCGCTCGTTGATCGGATTCGCTGCGGTTCATGGGCAACCCAGTCAAGCAGCTACGACGGCGCTGTCGTTCGTTTGCGTCGAACGTCCGGTCGGGCCGGGCTCGGGCCACAGCGGTAGCGTCGGCAACGCCATGATCCGTATGTCCGATCCCGTCGACTTCACGAATCCGATCGACGTCGAGCACGCGATCCGGATCGGACGGGCGTGGATCGAACTCCGTCGCGGCGCATGGGCCCACCACCTCCGCGACTACCTGTTCGGTGACGACGACCCGCTCGAACCGGGGCAGATGGACACACTCGACCTGTTGGCACGGCGGGACCGGACGATGAAGCAACTCGCCGAGCGGCTCAGGATCGATCCGTCCAGCGCGACCCGTGCTGTGCAGCGGCTCGTCGCCGAGGGGCTCGCCGAACGGTACGCGGCCGACGACGACCGGCGGATCGTGATGGTGCGCATCTCCGACCACGGGCGCGACCGTCACGCCGCCGTCGACGCACGACGCGCCCACGCGATGGCCCAGATCCTCAGTGAGTTCTCCTTCGAGGAGCGCGCCGACCTCGCGGGTCTGCTCGATCGGCTCGTCCTGGCCCTCGACGACTCGACCGACCGGCTGAGATGACCCGCGATGACCCTCGCTGATCCGAACGTGGCGCGCCGGCTGGCCTGGCACCGGCTCAGTGGGTAGGTTCCTCGCGATGGCAGACCAAGCGGTGTTCGCGGATCAGGCGATGCAGTACGCACCGCAGCTGTATGCGGCGGCGATGCGCATGACACGGAACAAGGCCGACGCCGAGGACCTCGTCCAGGAGACCTACCTCAAGGGGTTCCGGAGTTTCCACACGTTCGACGACGGGACGAACCTGCGCGCATGGCTGTTCAGGATCCTGACGAACACCTACATCAACAAGTACCGCAAGCAGCAGCGCAGCTTCGACGAGAGCGATCTCGGCGACATCGAGGACCTGTACCTCTACAAACGGATGGGAACGTTCGAGGATGCAACGATCGGACGTTCGGCAGAGGAGTCGCTGATGACGATGCTGCCCGATGACGAGGTCAAACAGGCGCTCGAGAATCTCCCGGAGAACTTCAGACTGCCCGTCATCCTCGCCGATGTCGAGGGTTTCTCCTACAAGGAGATCGCCGAGATCCTCGACATTCCGATCGGCACCGTGATGTCGCGGCTGCATCGGGGAAGAAAGGCGATGCAGAAGGCGTTGCACGACTATGCAGTCGAACGGGGGCTGCGACGCACCGTCGGTGCGGACGAGACCACGAAGCAGGATCGATGATGGACGAATGTGACGAACCGGATTGCGCCGCGACGCTCAAGGAGCTCGACGTCTTCCTCGACGACGAGCTGTCCGCCGAGGCCCGACGGTCGATCTCACATCACCTCGAAGGCTGTCCCGACTGCCACGGTGCGTTCGACTTCCATGCGGAGCTGAAGATCGTGATCGGTGAGAAGTGTCGCAACGAGGAGATGCCTTCCGACCTCCTCGCACGCATCGAGCGCTGTTTCTCCACGGACTTCGACAGCGACGGCCAGATCGGCTGACCCCGACGTCACGATGATCTCGACCGGCGACGCGATCGTCACGGTCGTCGCGTTGGCGGCGGTCTGGGCGATGACCGGCGTGATCTGGGTGGTCCAGCTCGTGCACTATCCGATCTTCGACGCGGTCGACAGAGGCGTCGATGACGAGGCCTGGCGGCGCTTCGGCGAACGTCATCGCCGCAGCATCTCCTACGTGGTCGGCCCGTTCATGCTCGCCGAGGGAGTGACCGGACTCTGGCTCGTGGCCGATCCGCCGGGCGACGTCGGCCGGACCTTGCCACTCGTGGCGCTCGCACTGATGGCGGTCGCCTACGGGACGACTGCGTTCGTTTCCGTCCCGCTCCACGAGCAGCTCACCGAGCGTTTCGACGAGCAGGCCGCTCGACGTCTCGTCTCGACGAACTGGGTGCGAACAGCAGCGTGGACCATGCGCGGTCTGGTCGTCGCGATCATCGCGCTGACCGCGCTGGGCGTCTGAGCACTGGCGTTCGCGCCGATCCGCGCCGTCTCCCAGCGGACCCGTGGCGAAGGAGTCGCGGGCGGTAGTCTCATCGCATGCTCGGAATGGTCTGGCACATTTGGATCGGCGTGGCCTTGGTGGCCGTGGTTCTGCTGGCGATGGCCGGGCTGATCGGCTACTACATGTTCAGCGTCGAAGCCCAGAAGCACCCGAGCGGCAAACGGCAACGCCGCCACCAGGACCTCTGACTTCCGACGCAACCCGGTTCACGCGCGACCTGCTCGCCCGCTGCACCTTTCCGCCCCCTGCCTCCACGGTCACCTGCGCCTTCTCCGGCGGGCCCGATTCGAGCGCGCTCGTCGCCCTGGCCGTCGCTGCCGACCTCGACGTGACGGCGATCCACGTCCATCACGGCACCCGCGACGACGCCGACGCCGAGGCGGAGACAGCGGAGCGGATCGCCCGTCGTCTCGGCGTGTCGTTCCGGTGCGAGCGGGCCGGCCTCGAGGACGGACCGAACTTCGAGGCCAGGGCCCGCACGGCCCGCCGCCTCCTCGTCGGGGTCGACGCGCTCACCGGACACACCGCCGACGACCAGGCGGAGACGGCGCTCCTGGCGCTGTTGCGAGGCAGCGGTGCGACCGGGCTGTCGGCGATGCGTCCCGGTCATCGCCATCCACTGCTGGCGCTGAGGCGCCGTGACACCCGAGCGTTGTGCGATGCACTCGGCCTCGACCCCGTCGACGACCCCACGAACGCACAACCCCGCTTCCGCCGCAACCGGATTCGGCACGAACTCCTCCCGCTGATCGACTCCATCGCCGAGCGCGACATGGTTCCGCTCATCGCGCGTACCGCCGAGCTGCTGGGGGACGACGATCGCCTGCTCGACGAACTCGCCACGACCATCGATCCGACCGATGCCCGCGCCCTGGCCGCTGCACCCGTCGCGCTGGCGCGGCGGGCGATTCGGTCCTGGTTGAGCGTCGACGGGTACCCACCCGACACCGCAGCCGTCACCCGGGTCCTGGAGGTCGCGACGGGTGCCCGTCGCGCCTGCGAGGTCGCCGGCGTGGGACGCGTGCGACGCTCGCACCAACGGCTGTCGATCGATCCCGGTGTGCCGGCAGGGCCCCATTTCCCCTCCACGGGTCCAACGGGCTAGCGTGACCAGCCGTCATGAGCACAAGAACCACTCGTCTCCTCCCCGCGATGGGCCGCCGCTGATGGCTCCCCGGCTGCGTGGCAAGTGGGCACTCGGGATCACGCCGCGGAACTTCACCTGGGTGCTCAAGGACAAGATGGCGATCTGCGAGCGACCGGGCGGGGTCGGTGACAACCACCGGCGGGTACGCCGTCAAGAGGAGATCATCTGGTTGCGGGAGAACGGCTTCGGTTGTGTGATCTCGATCATCGCCGCGCCCCACAACCTGCACAACTACGACGAGCTCCAGCTCCCGTACCGGCACCGCCCGTTCAACGTCGAGCACCCCGACCCCTACCTCAAGTCGTTGTACACCGAGATCCGGGAGCTGCTCCGACACGACACCAAGCTGATGGTCCACGCCGAAGAGCTCGGCGACCGTCTGATCGGTGTGATGGGCGGCTACATCCGCTGGTCCGGGCTCGTCGAGGACCCCACGCAGGCGATTCAGGTGACCGAGCGCATCGCCGGGCGTCAGCTCGATCCGTTTGCACGCGAGATCATCATGCGCGCCCACACGCTGCGCTGAGACCTCAACCCGCGAAGGTGGCGCCCGGGATGCGCTGCAGCTTGTCGAACGGGTCGGCCGGCACGTTGCTCGGGCGGTACTCGAAGTGCAGGTGGTAGTTGCCGGCCGACGTCCCGGAGTCGCCGACGAACCCGATCACGTCGCCCTGCTGCACGCGGTCGTCCTGCGACCATCCGGCGTCATCGGGGGTGTTGTGGAAGTACTTGTACGTGACGCCGTCGTCGCCGAGCAGCGTCCACCCGAAGAACGAACTCGAATACCGCTTGGTCAACACACCGTCGACCACGGCGATCTGCGGGGTTCCGAGGTCGGCCATGATGTCGACGCCCTGGTGGTAGTAGCCACAGCAGCGACCCCGCGTGTCGCCGAAGTTGTCGATGACGTAGCAGGTCCATTCGGTGCCGAGTGCGAGCGGGAACAGGATCTCGTCGGGACCCGGGGGCTCGAACGGCACCGTCGTGGACGGAGCCGGCACATAGGGCGGGATCTCGAGACGCCTGGCCGGATCGTTCGCCTGCGCAGCATCGCCGAGTCGGTCCGGGGCAGCGACTGCGGCACCTGCTCGCCACGCTGCGAGCAGCCCCGCACCCGCAACGGCACCGGTCAACAACCGACGACGCGACAGGCCACCCGGTGCTGCATCGGGAAGCTGTGAACCGTTCGGGCAGTGCGGGTCGTGCATGGAGAGATCACGCAAACGTGACGTTCGGGTCGCGTTGGAGCAGGTGGTAGGAGTTCTGGGGGATGTTGTCGGGGCGGTACTCGAAGTGCAGGTGGTAGTTGGTGCCGCTGTTCGTCCCCGACGTTCCGGTGTTGCCGACCGCGCCGATGATCTGTCCGTACTCGACGGTGTCGCCCACCTCGAGGCCCTCGGCATGGTGGTCCATGTGGAAGAACTTGTAGGTGATGTTCGTCGACGCCTCGTAGAGCGTCCACCCGTTGCCGGCACCGGACGTCGAACCGGAGTCGACGTACTTCTTGGTGAGCACGCCGGCGACCACTGCCCGGATCGGCAGGAGGTGGTCGGCCATGATGTCGGTGCCCTCGTGGCGACGGCTGCATCCGGCGCGGCACGCCCCGAAATTGTCGTTCAGGAAGCACGAATCGTCGGGACCGACGACGATCGGGAACAGGATTTCGTCCCCGCCGACGTCGGGAATCGTTGTCGTCGTGGTGGTCGTGGTCGTGGTCGTGGTCACCCGCGTCGCCGTCTCGAGCGCCGAACCGGGTTCGTTCAGTTCGCCGGCGACGGCACCTGCCGAGCCCGAGCCGAGTCGGGCGAGCGCGAGGGCGGCCACGCCGACGCCTCCTCCGGCGAGCGCCCGACGGCGCGTCAGACGCGGCAAGTGATCGAGGGCCGGTTCGAGGGGCATGGGGTCAGTGCTCATCAGATCGAGGTGTCCCACGGCCTCGCCACAGGGTGGGATGATCAATTCATCGGCTCGACCGCCGGATGACTTGACGAATTGCACCAATCTATGACGTCCGGATGACGTAAGCGACATCGGATCGAAACATTTCTCTGACGGCTCTGCCCTGCCACCGCACGCGGCATCCCTCCGACCGTCGTGTCCGAGCGACGGAATCAGCGATTGCGGCACCACCGAGCGAACCGAGGAATCGACGTCGGGGGTACTAGCGTGGTGTGTCATGGCAGGTCAGCGGGTGTTCGTGAGCGGCGTGGGCGGCGAACTCGGCACGCAGGTCGCCGGCCTCCTGGAGGACGAACCGTGGGTCGAGGCGATCGCCGGAATCGACGCCGATCCGCCGCGGAGCCGGTTCAAGCGCACGACCTTCCATCGGATCCACCCCGACGAGCACGATCGGATCGTCGACACCGTCATCGATTTCGATCCACACATGCTGGTCCACCTCGGCGTGTGGGAGCCCGACGCCCGTGCCGGGCCGAGGCTCGCGGCGCAGCTCACCGACAACGCGGCCATTTCGATTCTCGGGGCGGCGGCCGAATGCCCCTCGCTCGAGCACGTCATCCTCCGCAGCGGTATCGAGGTGTACGGCGCCGGCCGCGGCACGCTGACACGTCCCGACGAGTTCGCGCCGATCCGGCCGACCTCGGAGTACGGCCACACCGTCGCCGACATCGAACGCACGGCGGCCAGCGTCGCGGACCGGGTCGGCGTCACGGTCGGAGCGGTCCGACTCGCGTCCGTGATCGGGCCCCACGTCCCATCACCACTCGGACGCCTGCTTCGCCTCCCGGCCGTGCCGTTCAACGCTCTCGGCGATCCGTCGTTCGCCGTGATCCGTCAGAACGACGCGGCGCGGGCGATCGTCGCGGCGGCGCGGGAGCGGCTCGCCCAGCCCGTCAACGTCGTGGCCTCGGGATCGATCACCGCGATGCAGGCGGCCCGACGCGGGCGCCGGATCGCCGTTCCGACCATCGGTCCCCAATGGGGCTTCGTACGCCGCCTCAGCCACCTCGCGGGTGCACCCGTCCCGGATCACGTCGCCGAGCTGCTGGTCCACGGGCGTCTCGCGGACAACGGTCGCATGCGCGAGCTGCTGGGCGTCGTCCCCGAGCAGACCACCGCCGAGGTGATCGACGATCTCTACGGATGGCCGAGCGTCATTCGCCAACCCGCCCGAAACCAGGTCGCCTGATGGCAGCACTCGCCGACGTCGTCCAGCTCCCCGAACGCTCCACCCTCCGGGTGGGTTCACCGGTTCGCACGATCGGGCGGTCGGTGTCGCACACCAACCGGCGCGTCAACACCGCGATCGAGGCATTGACGTCGGCCGCCACCGAGGGGGTCCGAGCGGCAAGTCGACGGCTCACGGAGGAACCTGCCGGCGCCACCGACGACTGGGGTCGCGACCCGGTGCTCGTTCGGAACATGATGTTCCTCGCGCAACTGCGCTGGACCGTGTCGACCGGTGGCGACCAGCATCTCCCGAAGCGGCGCGGCGCGCTCGTCGTCGTCAACGCTCCTCACTTGTCGAGCAGCGCGGTGTTCACCGCGTTCGCGATCAGTGAGGCGATCGATCGACCTGTCCGGTTCGTCGGGCGACGCTCCCTGGCGCCACTGGCGTCCTTCGATCGCCGCGTCGGCGGCTTGATCGACGACCCCGACGAGATCGCCGGTGCCCTGAGGGCCGACCAGATCGTCGTCCTCGGGGCCGGCCGCTCGTCGGGGCTGCGGTCGGTCGGCACCGTCGATCACACGATCATCGGTGCCGCGCTGGCGACATCGACCCGTGTCTTTCCGGCGGCGACGACATCCAGCCCACTCGCACGTGGGGCGCGGGTCGAGATCGGGCCCGCCTCGCGGCCTCCTCGGAAGCGTCGCGGGCCGCTCACCGAACTGGAGCTGGCGGATCGGGTCCGCGCCGACGTCCAGGACCTCCTGATGGAGATGGGCGAGCTGAATACCGGCACACCGTTCGACTGGCTGCCGATCGCGGGGATCGGAGGCCGCTGATGACCTACGTCCGGGCGAGCGACGGCACGCGGATCCACTACTCGAAGACGGGACGCCCGGGAGGTCCTCCGGTGCTCTTCATCCAAGGGCTCGGCGCCGGGAAGACCGGGTGGGCGCTCCAACGCCTCGCGACGGCGCCGTGGTACCAGGGGATCGCGCTCGACAACCGAGGCGCGGGTCGCAGCGACAAGCCGCACACCCCCTACAGCCTCGAGCAGATGGCTGACGACGCGATCGCCGTGCTCGACCACGCCGGAATCGAGACGGCCCACGTCGTGGGTGCATCGATGGGCGGAGCGATCAGCCAGATCATCGCCGTGAAGTACCCCGACCGAACGCGATCGATCACGCTGGCGTGTACTGCGGGGCAGAACCACCCGTGGCGTGAGGAGCTTCTGGAGGAGTGGCGCGACAACGCGTTGCAGGGCGGAATGGGGATGATGAGCCGCGAGGCGTTCCGCTGGGTGATCGGCCCCCGGTCGTTCCGACGCTTCCTGCCGGCGATGACCTGGCTCGGGCCGCTTGCGTTGGGCCGTCCGTCGCACACGTTCGCGAATCAGGTCGAGGCGATCCTCGACGTCGACATGTCGATGGTCGACGAACTCGACAAGATCGACGTCCCGGTGATGGTGATGGCCGGGAATCAGGACATCCTCACGCCTCGCGGCGACAGTGAGGAACTCGCCGAGCGCATTCCGACCGCCGAACTGGTCGTGATCAGCGGGGCGGCCCACGGCTTCATGGTCGAACACGCGTCGACGTTCAACAACGTGCTGCTCGACTTCCTCGGCCGCGCCGAGAGGGCATGGGCAACGCGCATCAGCGCAGCCGATCGCTCCTCGCTCGAGTCGGCATGAGGGTCGTCATCGTCGGCGCCGGCATCGCCGGGCTGGTCGCCGCGCGAGAGCTCGCCGCCCACGATGTCCACGTGATCCTCGTCGACAAGGGGCGTTCGGTCGGCGGCCGATTGGCCACCCGACGCATCGGAGGTGGCCTGCTCGATCACGGTGCCCAGTTCTTCACCGCCCGTACGCCCGCGTTCCAGGCCCGCGTCGACGACTGGATCGAGCGCGGCGTCGTCCACGTCTGGAACCACGGTTTCGACGGGGACGACGGCCACCCGCGCTACGTCGGGTCGGCGGGCATGAACTCGATCGCCAAGGACCTCGCGGTCGGGCTGACCGTCGAGACGTCGACGATGGCGTTCACCGTGCGCGAAGGATCCCACGACCACCGTTGGGATCTGGTGATCGACGACGGCACCGCGCGTCCCGCCGACGCGGTCATCCTCACCAGCCCGATCCCCCAGTCGCTCGCGCTGCTCGTCGACGCCGGCGTCGACTTCGACGGCTCGCCGATGCGCACCGAGTACGACCGCACGATCGGCCTGCTCACCACACTCGACGGTCGACCGCGCCTGCCGAGTTCGGGGGGAGTCCAGGACGGCGATGACGTGTTCAGCTTCGTCGGGGACAACGCCTCGAAGGGAATCAGTTCCGTGCCGGCCGTGACGTTCCACGCGAATCCAGCCTGGAGCGAGGCGCACTGGGACGACGATGACCTGGTCGAACAGTTGAGCAGTGCGGCGACGAGCTGGCTCGGCGATGCGTCGATCGTCGAGGCACAGGTCAAGAAGTGGCGCCTTGCCACTCCCCGCTCGATCTGGCCCGAGCCGTGCTGGACCACCGGCGGTGGCACGATCGTGCTGGCGGGAGATGCGTTCGCCGGCCCGAAGATCGAAGGGGCCCACAACTCCGGCCTGGCCGCTGCCCACATCCTCCTCGACTGAACCCGCGGCCCGTCATCAGGAATCGGGCGGTGCGACGTTCGGATCGAGAACCGGCACGGCGCTCGTCGACGGCGTCACGATCGAGCCGTCGAGCGATCCTTCGTAACCGACGGTGGTGGGCGGTTCGACGAACTCCTCGCCGCAGATCACCGCCGTCACCTGACGTGTCTCGAGATCGACGACGGTGGTGCTCCCCGGCCCGAACCGGCGAAGGAAGTCGCTGAAGCTGACGACGTCGTCGCCACAGCTGTCCGCGTCGCGTTCGATCACCGGCGCGTACAGCACCTCCCAGCCGTTGACGAACAGCGCGTAGCCCTCCTGCAGATCGACGATGGGCGGCAACTCGACCGTGTCACGGGGAGCGCGCGGCAACAGTGCGAACCAGACGACCGCATCACCGAGAACATCCGCGACGAGCACGCAACGATTCGCATCGGCGAAGTTCTCGCAGTCGACCTCACCTGGCGTCCCCGGGGCGACCCGCGCGGTCCGGTTCGCGTCGAGGACGGCGTCGAGGACCCCGTCGGTCAACCCGTCCTCCCCGATCCCGAAATCGGGGGACGCGACGACGAAGGCCACCGGCTCGATCAGATCGACCCGGCGCGGGATCACGTTGCCGTCCTCGTCGAACGTCGCGGGTGCCTCCACGGCGATCTCGCCCTTCATCTCGCCGCCGGCGAACGCGGTGTCGACGCCGACCGCCAAGAGCACGAGGGCTCCGATGGCAGCGAAGAACCGCCACGTCAACAACTGTCTCACCGCACCAACGGTACCGAAGGAGCCGGCCCGGAGAGCGGCACCCGGCGCGTGACCCTCGTCAGGCGACGACCGCCACTGCAGCGGCGCGGGCGGCTGCGGCGCCGATGCGGTCGATCACCTCGTCGGTGTGGGCGAGCCCGACGAAGATCGCCTCGTACGCGCCCGGCGCCATCGCCACACCTTCGGCGAGCATCGCTCGGAAGAACGCTGCGTACGCGGCCTCGTCGGTGGTCCTTGCATCATCGAAGTTGCGTACCGGGTCGGCGGCCTCCGCGCCACAGACGATGCCGACCAGGGTCCCGACGACGGGGAAACGAGCCGGGAAGCCCGCTCCGGCACACGCGTCGCTCATCGACGCCGCGAGGTCGCGAGCCCGCCCCAGCAGCTCGACGTAGACGTCGGCGGTCAGTAGGTCGAGAGCGGCCAAGCCGGCAGCAGTCGCGAGCGGGTTCCCCGCCAACGTGCCCGCGTGGAATACCGGGCCGAGAGGGGACAGTTGCTCCATCACGGCGGCGCGTCCACCGATCGCGCCGATCGGGAGCCCGCCGCCGATGACCTTGCCGAAGCAGGTGATGTCGGGGACGACGCCGTATGTCTCCTGTGCCCCGCCAGGGGCCAGGCGGAACCCGGTGATCACCTCGTCGAAGATCAACAGCGCGCCGACGCGATCACACGCCTCGCGCAAGCCGTGCAGGAACCCGGGATCCGGCGCGACGACCCCCATGTTCGCGGCGACCGGTTCGACGATGACGGCGGCCACCTCGTCGGTGAGTTCGGGCACGACGTTGTACGGGCCGACCATCGTCTCCGCCACGGCCGCATTGGGAACACCGGCCGTACCCGGGAGCCCGAGCGTGGCAATGCCACTCCCACCCGCCACGAGCAGTGCATCGGTGGCGCCGTGGAAGTTCCCCGCGAACGTGACGATGCGGTCTCGGCCGGTGACACCGCGGGCGAGGCGGATCGCCGTACTCGTCGCCTCGGTTCCCGAGTTCATCAGCCGGACCCGTTCGCAGCTGGGCACCCGCGCGGAAATGGCCTCGGCCAGCTTCATCTCACGTGGCGTCGGGGCTCCGTAGGAGGTCCCGTCCGTCACCGCTGCCGCCACCGCTGCGGTGATGGCGGGGTGGGCGTGGCCGAGGATCACGGCGCCGTAGCTCTGGACGAGGTCGAGGTAGGTCGTGCCCTCGACATCGGTGATGGTGGCGCCGTCGGCCCGAGCGACCACGTACGGTTCACCGCCGACCGACCGAAAGGCGCGGATCGAGGAGTTGACGCCGCCGGGGATGGCCGCTCGACTGCGCTCGAAGAGCGCGTGGTTGGATGGAACGCCCGCCCCGGTGCACACGGTTGGCGAGCATCCCGCCGAGACGCACGCGTCGGGGTCGCAGAACGGAATCCTGTCGGTCATCGAATCTCCTCAGCGACCATCGGTCCCGCTGTCCCGAGCGGCTGATGCGCGCTCGGCGAACCAGCGGGTGAAGTAGGTCAGGATGATCGTCGCCCCGGCCCGCTTGATCGCGGTCAGGTGCTCGAGTGCCACGGCGTCGGGGTCGATCCAGCCGCGCTCGCCTGCGGCGTGGATCATGGCGTACTCGCCGCTCACGTGATACGCCGCCACCGGCACGTCGACGTGGTCGGCAACGTCGGCGACGACGTCGAGGTAGGCCATCGCCGGCTTGACCATCACCATGTCGGCTCCCTCGGCGATGTCGAGGTCGACTTCGCGCATCGCCTCACGTGCGTTGCGGAAGTCCTGCTGGTAGCCCTTCCGGTCGCCGCCGTCGGCGATCGACACGTCGACGGCGTCGCGGAACGGGCCGTACAGGGCGCTCGCATACTTGGCCGAGTACGCGAGGATCGCGACCTGGTCGAATCCGGCATCGTCGAGTGCCGTCCGGATCGCCGCGACCTGGCCGTCCATCATGCCGCTCGGAGCCACGACGTGTGCCCCTGCCGACGCCTGAGCGATTGCTGCGTCGGCGTAGACCTCGAGTGTCGCATCGTTGTCGACCACCCCGTGCTCGTCGACGATGCCGCAGTGACCGTGGTCGGTGTACTCGTCGACGCACAGGTCGGCCATGAGGACGATCGAGTCGCCGAACGCGGCGCGCAGATCGCGCAGAGCAACCTGGACGATCCCGTCGGGATCGGTGGCGCCGCTCCCCACCGCGTCCTTCTGCGCCGGCACGCCGAAGAGGATGACGGCCTTCACCCCGAGGCGGATCAGGTCACCCACCTCGGTGCGCAGCGATTCGAGCGTGTGTTGGACGACACCGGGGAGCGATTCGATCGGTTGGGGCTCGTCGACCCCTTCACGGACGAACAGCGGTGCGACCAGGTCGTCGACGCGTACGTGCACGTCCGCGACGAGGTCACGAAGTGCTGTGGTTCGACGGAGGCGTCGCGGTCGCACGCTCGGTCGGTCGGGTAGCTCGCCGTTCACGCGCCCAGCCTACGAGTGGTGCCGCGCCCCCACCCAGCTCGGTGTGAACCGGTCCGATTGCCAGCCGGACGGCGATGGAGGCAAGTAGCGTCGAAGCGTGTCCGTACAGGCCTGGTTCTCCAATGACGACGTCGACATCGATCCCGGTCAGTCGCTCACGCTGAACCTGTCGGTCCAGAACCTCGGCGATGCAACCGAGAGCTACACGATCGTGCCGAGTGGGCTCACCGCCGACTGGGTGACGGTCGAGCGGGGCCACATCACGCTGTTCGGCGGTTCGCTCGACGTCGTCAACATCCACATCTCACCACCGAAGCTGCCGTCGACGACGGCAGGTCCGACCGTCGTCGGCGTTCGGATCATTCCGACGAATGAGCCCGACGAGACGATCGCGGCCGAGACGATGCTGAGTGTCCAGCCGTTCGACGACCGGCGGATCGTGGCGTTGCAGCCGGTGATCCGCGCCCGACATCGCGCCAGCTACGAGTTCATGGTCGAGAACCACGGCAATGGCCTGGCGAGCTGCCGTCTTCGGTTGATCGACCCGTCCGACCGCGTCGACGGCAACTTCGATCCACCGGCCGTCGGCGTCGCACCCGGAGGCGCGAGCCTCGTACGACTGAAGGCGAAGGCCAAGCGCGGCGTGTTCCGCCGCGGGACGCGCACGCTGGATTTCGAGGTCGAGGCGGAGCAGCCCGGCCACGAGCCGACGGCCACCGACCTCTCGCTCGTGCAGCCTCCGACAGTGCCGGGTGCCGCGATCGGTCGCGTGCTGGCGGTTGCCGCGCTGATCGGTGCCGCCGTGGCGGCGTGGTTCGGTGTCGTCGAACCGGCGATCGACGACGCTGCGAACGATGCGGTCGACGAGCGTCTGTCCGAGTTCGACGCGGCGGTCAGCGAGATCGCCGAGGGCAGCGACCTCGTTGCGCCGGTGACGACGACGGCCGACGCCGAATCCGGCGGTCCGACGACCGACGAGGGCGAACCCGACTTCTTCCGCCTGAGCGTCACTCCGCCGGCACTCGAGATCGCCGATGCGGTCTTCACTGTCGAGGACGGCATGCTCTTCGATCTGACGGACCTGCGGGTCGAGAACAGCAACGGTGATGCCGGCCGTGCCGCACTCCTCGTCAACGGCGAGGAGGCGTACGTGTGGTCGTTGGAGAACATCCGTGGCTCACTGTTCGAGCCCAACATCACCCAGATCCGACTCGAGCCCGGCGACAACCTCACGTTCAGCGTCCGTTGCGACGTCGTCGGCGACCCGGCTCTCGCGACGTGCTTCAACGCCGTGAACATCGGCGGCCGATCCATCGAGATCGACGAGATCTGAGGTCGTCCGGCGTCCACGGCCCGGCTCTCCCGGGCTCTGCCCGTGCCGAGTCGCTCGGACGTGACTGATCGGAAGCGGGCTGACGGCGTCGGTTTCGATGAGGTCGTGTTGGAACACGGCTCGGGTCGCCATGACGACCAACGATGAGGTGGAGGAGCCAACTCGAGAGAGTTCCGATTCGGTGCCCTCAGCTCCCGACGATCCGGACATTCGCCAAGATGCCGGGTGTGTTCCACGATGACAGGAGTGTCGTGGGGGTCAGCGGACGGCTGTCCCCGAGCCGGTTGATCTCGTACAGCACTCCCGGACCTTCGTACTGGGCGCCGGACGTGCCGTCGACGGGCCTCACGAGCGCGAGCCATGCATCGTCTCGGATGCCGAGCAGTGTTGCGTCGCACGATTGCACGTCGTCCGGTGTCCAAGTTGCGGTTGACGTGCCGTCGGTGAATTCGATTCGATCCGCCGCAACTGCCTTCGCCTCGATGCGTTGCAGCGCAACCCGATCGCCGAGCGAGGTGGCGTCCGAATATCCTTCGTAGCACGCTGATGGGTCCGTCGCCGTGTCGGGCATGGCGAACTCGACGGAGGTCGCACCGGTCACGGGCATGAGAAACAGGCCGTTGGTCCAACATCCGGGTTCGACGGATGGGTCGGGGCACCGAACGAGGATGTCGCCGTTCGGCCATTGCTTCACGATGCTGCACTGGTCGTTCGGTGGCTGGAGTCGTCGAATGGGCAGTCCGTCGGGTGAGCGGAGCCATGCGACGCCCAGTTCGATGGTTGCGAACTCCCCCGAGTCGCGTTCCACGTAGCTGAAGAACCATCCGGAAAGCTGTTGTTCCGGCGGCACCCTGAGGTCGACGAGCGTCTGGGAGTCGGTCCCGTCGAGCGCGGTGCGAGACAGTGCAATGCGTTCGACGAGCCACCCACCGTCGGGTTGTTGCGTCGTGACGTGCTCCTCGATGAGGAGCGACCGGTCGTCGCGGCTGAATTGGACATTCCACGCCGTTGACGGTGCAGGGATCGCCGTCATCGACATCGTGGGAAGATCCAGCAGCGAGAAGCTCGTCAGGTCATCGGCGTACGACACCAGGACCGCCGTACGCCCGTCGGCGGACAGGTCCACGACGTAGTACGAGTGTGGGTAGGGACCTGGTAGGGGGCCGACTTCGTAGGTGGCGTCGGTCGGGCTGAGCAGCATCAGCGGGACGTCGTATTCGGCCGCGGGATCGTCCAGCACATCGGGCACGGCGTAGGTGAACAACGCCCATCCCGGCCCGACGGCGTCCCAGTCGATCGCGTCCGGGTCTGCCGAGAGATGACCGGCGATGTCGATGACGAGGTGGATGGCGGCCGAGGTGTAGACCGACACCGAGCCGTCGACCCCAACCCGCGCGATCACCTCGTTGGCCGTGTTACGGCCCGACGCGTAGTTGACGTTCGAGGCGTTCGGACGGTCGGTGCCCGACGGGTGCACCGTCACGTACCCCCGCTCGACAGGCGCAACGGCGGTGACGTTGAGCACCACGACAGTCGCATTCGCCGGGATGCCGGCCCGCCCCGCAACCTGCACCTCGAGCGTGCTGCCGGCCGCACGTCGCCCGATCCCCGCGTACAGGTCGTCGACCGTGGCGAACCCGGGACGCGTGTCCACCACCCGCTGCGGGGCGTTGCTGAAGGTGTAGGCGTTCGTCGAGAAGTGACCGGCGATGTCGATGACGAGGTGGATGGCGGCCGAGGTGTAGACCGACACCGAGCCGTCGACCCCAACCCGCGCGATCACCTCGTTGGCCGTGTTACGGCCCGACGCGTAGTTGACGTTCGAGGCGTTCGGACGGTCGGTGCCCGACGGGTGCACCGTCACGTACCCCCGCTCGACAGGCGCAACGGCGGTGACGTTGAGCACCACGACAGTCGCATTCGCCGGGATGCCGGCCCGCCCCGCAACCTGCACCTCGAGCGTGCTGCCGGCCGCACGTCGCCCGATCCCCGCGTACAGGTCGTCGACCGTGGCGAACCCGGGACGCGTGTCCACCACCCGCTGCGGGGCGTTGCTGAAGGTGTAGGCGTTCGTCGAGAAGTGACCGGCGATGTCGATGACGAGGTGGATGGCGGCCGAGGTGTAGACCGACACCGAGCCGTCGACCCCAACCCGCGCGATCACCTCGTTGGCCGTGTTACGGCCCGACACGTAGTTGACGTTCGAGGCGTTCGGACGGTCGGTGCCCGACGGGTGCACCGTCACGTACCCCCGCTCGACAGGCGCAACGGCGGTGACGTTGAGCACCACGACAGTCGCATTCGCCGGGATGCCGGCCCGCCCCGCAACCTGCACCTCGAGCGTGCTGCCGGCCGCACGTCGCCCGATCCCCGCGTACAGGTCGTCGACCGTGGCGAACCCGGGACGCGTGTCCACCACCCGCTGCGGGGCAGCCAGGAGTTCGACGTCAGACTCAGCCGGCGTTCGAATCGGAGAAGCCGAAAGCGTGCCCAACGATGCGGTCGCGGTCACCAGGACACCGATCAGCGCAGTGATCGCGCGACGCGGGCGAGGAACACCACCGAAACGCATCGCCGTCACCTCCTCGCACCGTCGGTTCACTCGCGCTCAACGTCAGTGTCAACCCGCGAGAGACCACCCGCCCAGGGGAGATCGTCACAACCGGGCCGACGCCGTCGGCGAACATTGGCGGCGATCAGCGCCGTGCGGACTCGCGTCAGCCGAGGCCGAAGCCGGGGAGCCCGATGTAGGTCTGGGTCTCCTCGACCACTTCGACCGGCGCACTGGCGGCGGCGCCCGAGTCCGACTGCACCACGATCGTGCGGTCACCGCCGCGCTCGTTGGGATCGACCGGTACCGAGATGCTGAAGTTGCCGTCGGCGTCGGTCACCGCGGTCACCGACGAGTTCGGACCGTCGCCGAAGACCACGGTCACCTCGGTGTTCGGCGGGTACTGGCTCCCGGTGGCGGTGAACGCCTCGCCGGCTTCGACCGATTCACTGTCGATGGCGACGACCGGTCGGTACTCACCGTCCCCGGCGAGCACCATCGTCGTGTACTGATCGTCACGTGTGGCGAGCTCCACCAGCGCGGTGCGTCGCCCGGCGTCCGACGGCGTGAAGACGATGCCGACGCTGCACGCGGCACGCGGGTTGAGCGGTCTGAAAGCACAGTTGTTGCTGGCGAACTCGAAGTCGTCGGCGTGTGCTCCCGAGATCTCGAACGAGGTGATCTCGGTCGGGTTGAACCCGATGTTGCTGAGGTCGAACTGCACCTCGACGCTCGGCTCACCGACGACGACGGTCCCGATGTCGATGCTCGCCGGCTCGATCCGCAGGGCCGGGTTGCCACCCGCACCTTCGAGCGTGGCCGACACCGACACCGCTCCGAAGCCCTCCTCGGAGACGGTCAGTGTGGCGCTCGAGGAGCCCGGAGCGGACGGCGTGAACGTGAGCGCCACGGTGCAGTCACCCCCGGCCGGCACCGAGATGTCGAGCAGACACGTACTCTTCTCGGGGTTGATCTCGAAGCGGGGATTGGACACGGTGACCGACGTCGGCCGGAACGACGACGGCCCGTCATTGATCACGGCGACGTACCACTCGTCGCTCGCGAGCCCGACGAGCGTGGTGCCCATGTCGGCGTCGGGCAGCGAGAGCAGCGGCTCGGACGACCTGGCGACGACCTGGCGACCGGCCAGAGCTCCTTCGACGAGGAGATCGGAGGCGGCTGCCGTGTCGAAGACTGCGGTCCGGCCGGTGTCGGTGAGGTCGGGATGGGCGTGGACGCCGGGCGTCGGCAGGATGGTCCCCGCCGCCTCGGTGAGTCGGGTGAGGTGGCCGTTGCGGACCTCCGCGAGGAGCAGGTCGCCGTCGTCGCCACTGCCGACGCCCGGCACCTCGATCAGTTGCAGGTTCGGGGCCCGCGTGACGAAGGCCACGAGTTGGCCGTCACCGGAGATCGACGGTTGCGTCGAGGGCGACGTGCCGGCCACGGGCAGCTGGTCGCTCGACGTGTCGTTGCGGACGCTGATGATGCGGGTCGTGGCCACCTCGTCGACGCCGATCTCGCCGTCGTCGTCGGTGTCACGGTCGACCACGAAGATCTGGCCGGGGCAGTCGCTGGCGCAGTCGGGGTAATCGGCCGCCGCCAGTTCCGTGTCGGAGGACGTGAAGGTGATCGCGTGCCCGTTCCGAGAGATGTCGGGCTCGGATGCGCCCACCTTCGACGGCGAGCCGTCCGGCAGCATGCTGATCAGCGTCACGGCCTGGAACGGATCGAGTTCGGCGATCGTCCACGAGTAGATCTGCGCCGTCGCCGGTCCGCCGTCGACGGGGCCCGGCGCCCACTGCGGAACGGCTTCGGACGACGTCGCGTCCGACCGATAGACGAGGTGTTCGCCATTGCCCGAGAGGACCGGCTGGTCGAGTCCGCCGTGGATGTAGGTATCGGTCGGTGAATCGGCGGGCGAGCCGGCGACGAAGCGTGATCGAGTGGCGTCATCGATCGGCACGGTGGCGTCGACCAACGAAATCGTGGTGATGCCCTCCGCGTCGAAGAGGTGGTCGGCAGGATGCGTGTACGCGATCAGCGTGCCGCTGCGGGACGTCGTCGGTGGTGCGACGACGACGTCGTCGCGGGCGATGCCGCCCGATCCGGTCCTGCTCGACACGAGTTCCCAATCGCCGACCGTTCCGTCGCAGTGCGGCAGGGTCGAGCGGTACACGTCCCAGCGGTCGCCCGTGTCGTCGTCGCGGAAGACGTCGAGCGCCATCTGGGTCACGGCGACCACCACGCACCCGTTGCCCGAGATGACCGGATACACCGAGTCTCCCGAGCGCAGCCCCTGGGGAACGGTGCTCAACTCGGTGGTCTCTCCGGTGTCACGGTCGGTGAAGAAGATCGTGGACGTGCGCTGATCGTCGGGGGAGAGTGGAGCGCCCTGGAACACGACGTAGCGGCCATCGCCGGACACGGAGGGGTTGGCGCCGATCGCGGTTCCGACGGCACTCGTGTCGACCCGGACGGCCGTGTTCTCCGCCTGGGAGAGGACGAACTGTGGGCTGGCGCCGACGCCGCCCGTGCTCGACGACATCAGCAACCCGGCGATGAGCGCGGTCGATCCGGTGAGGGTCCGACGCCGGTTACGCCCGATGCGGCGGTCGTCTGCCACGCTGCTCCTCGTCTGGTCGTGCTGCCGATTGACGACGGACAATTGTCCCTCGCACCGACAGCCTGGCGGAAAGTCTGCCAGAAACCGGCACCGAACTCACCTCGCCCGAGGGTGACCCCACGCCTCGATCAGTTCGGCGATGACTCCTGCAAGTGAGTGATCGGCAGCAACATGGGTGACCTTGAGCCCTGATTTCGCGGCAGCCGACGCCGTCGTCGGCCCGATCGCGAGCACGATCGGGGGCGCACCGGCCGGTGGGCCACCGACGGCCGCGACCCACGCCTCCGCGGCCGATCCGCTCGTCAACACGACGGCATCGGCACCGGTGATCACTGCGAGCTCGTGCGAATCGGGTCGGCGGAGCACGGTGCGGTAGGCCACCACCGCCGTCACGTCGTGGCCGGCGGCCTCGAGACCCTCGACCAACGTCGGCGCAGCCCGGTCGGCCTGGGCGACCAGCACGCGACACGGCCGATCGTTGCGGGCGACGAAACGCTCGACCAGCGCTGTTGCGAGCTGACGGTCGGGCACGAGATCGACGTCGCGACCGCATCGTTCGACGACTCGTTCCGCCGTTGCGGTGCCGACCGCGGCGATCCGTACGCCGGGACGAGCGATCACGTCGGCAGCGATTCGGTCGGCGCCGGCCGCCGACGTGACGACCACCCAGTCGGGTTCGACCTTCCACGCGTCGGACAGCGCAGTCGGGTCGGCATCGACCACTTCGATCATCGGGACGTGGACGACGTCCGCCCCCTGCTCGTCGAGTAGACGTCCCAGTTCACCGCGCTCCTCACGGGTCACCACCACAGTGCACCCGTCGAGCGGCCGGTTCACCCCAGCTGCTCCCGGAGCCGGTCGGCAGTCGCTCGAGCGAGACCGAGGTCGGCCGACGGATCGAGACGATCAGCCGACAACGTGACCACGTCGGTGACCGCGCAGCCGCGCTCGGGGTCGGCGAGGAACACGTGCAACGAGTCGTCGACGACGTGTCCGCCGACCGGCAGGGAGCAACCGCTGCCCAGCTCCGCGAGAAAGGCCCGTTCGACCTCGACTCGTCGACGAGTCGGCGAGTGGTCGATGGTGGCGAGGGCGTCGATGGTCGAATCGTCGTCCGCTCGACACTCGATCGCCACGCACCCCTGGCCGACGGCCGGGACGAAGCGCTCCACGTCCAGCACCTCGTCGATTCGATCGGTCATGTCGAGAATCTCGAGTGCCGCGCGCGCCATCACGATCGCTCCGCCGTCGGGGATCTTCCCGAGGCGGGTGTCGATGTTGCCGCGCAGCTCGACGAATCTCAGGTCAGGCCGGACCGCCGCCAGCTGCGCACGACGGCGCACCGATCCCGACGCGACCGTCGAGCCCGCGGCGAGACCGTCGAGCGTCGATCCGATCAGGACGTCGTGTGGGCTCCGGCGCTCGGTGAAGGCGGCGATCACGAGACCGGCCGCGGGCTCGGAGGGCAGATCCTTGGCCGAGTGGACGGCGAGGTCGGCACGACCGTCGAGGACGGCGCGCTGGACCTCCTTCACGAAGACGCCCTGCCCACCGATCGAGTGGAGGGGAACGTCCTGGCGTCGGTCACCGGTCGTCTCGATGAGCACGAGCTCGACGGACCGACCGCTGGCGGCGATGATGTCCGCAGCGACGATGTTGGCCTGCGCACTCGCCTGTCGGGAGCCCCGGGTCGCGAGGCGGAGCGGAGCAGAGCGCTGGGGCACGGCAGCAGGCCCGCTCAGCCGAGGTCGAACAGGTCGCGTACGGCAGCCGCGTTGCGATCACCCTGCGGAGTGCCCGCACCCGTCTTCAACCGCACCGACGGCTCGTGCAGCAGCTTCGACACGATCGCCTTGGTGAGCGCCTCGACGGCGTCGCGGTCTGCGTCGGACAGGTCGGCGAGGCGGCTCGAGAACCGCTCGAGCTCGGCAACGCGCACTGCGTCGGCAGCTCGGCGCATCGACGCGACGAGCGGAGCGGCCTGACGGGCGGTCTGCTCGAGGTTGAAGTTCTCGACCTCCTCGGCGACGATCTGGCGGACCATGTCGGCCTCTTTGGCACGTTTCGCGCGGCCACGATCGGCCCAATCGCGGAGATCGTCCAAGTCGAACACCGTGACCCCGTCGAGGTCCGCAACACCTGGCTCGACGTCGCGCGGTACGGCGATGTCGACGACGAGGAGAGGACGGGAGGTGCCGACGCGCGCCCGCTCGAGCGCCTCGACAGTGACGACCGCCTCGCCCGAACCCGTCGACGCGACCACGACGTCGGCAGACGCCAACGCCTCGTCGAGCCGGTCGAAACTCATCGCCGTCGCACCGACGCGGGCGGCGAGCACCGCCCCACGCTCCGGAGACCGGTTGACGACACAGATGTCGGCACCACCGGCCTTGTGCAGCGCAACGGCGACGCCCTCGCCCATCGAACCCGCGCCCACAACCGTGACTCGCCGATCGGACAGGTCGCCGGCGACATCGGCCAGCATCTCGACTGCGGCGTGGCTCACCGAAGCGGTGCCACGGCCGATGCCGGTTTCGCTCCGCGCGCGCTTGCCCGTCTCGACCGCCGAGCGCATCAACAGGTTCAGACCCGAACGCGCCGCCGATTCGTCGAGTGCGACCTGCCACGCGGATCGGATCTGACCCAGGATCTCGCCCTCGCCCAGCACCGCCGAGTCGAGGCCGGCCGCGACTTCGAACAGGTGCCCGACGGCGGCGCTTCCGTGCTCGCTGAACAGATGCGGACCCAACTCGTCCACGTCGAGTGCGCCGAGCTCACACAGGAAGTCACGGATGTCGGCGTACGCACCGTGAAACCGTTCTGCGATGACGTACACCTCGGTGCGATTGCACGTGGACAACACGACCGCTTCACGGATGTTGTCCCGCTGCGCCAGTCCGGAAACACGTTTGGGCAGTTCGTCGGGCGCGATCGTGAGCCGCTCGAGCAACGGCAACGGACCGCTGCGATGGTTGACGCCGACGACGAGGATGGACATGTCGCAACCAGCCTAGGCCGACGCTCCACGTCGACCGTTGCCGGGAACCGCCTTCAGCTTGGTCGCCTGGCGAGCATTCGCTCGACGCTGTTCGTGGTAGCTCAGGATCTGCAACTCGACGGCGAGATCGACCTTGCGCACGCTGATTCCGTGGGGAACGCTGATGATCGTCGGCGCGAAGTTCAAGATGCTGGTGATGCCCGCAGCGACGAGTGAGTCGGCGGCGTCCTGCGCGGCGACCCCCGGGGTGGCGATCACCCCGATCGCGATTTCGTGGGCCCGGACGATCGCCGCGAGTTCGTCGACGTGGCGCACGCGGACCCCCCCGACGAGGGTCCCGACCTTCTTCGCGTCGACGTCGACGACGCCCCCGACGGGAAATCCCCGCTCACCGAAACCGCCGTAGCCGGCGAGCGCCTTGCCGAGGTGCCCGGCTCCGACGATCACGACGTTCCATTCGTGGGTGAGGCCGAGCTCCCGCTTGATCTGGAACACCAGGAACTCGACGTCGTAGCCGACGCCGCGCGTGCCGTAGCTGCCGAGGTACGACAGGTCCTTGCGGACCTTCGCGGCGTTGACGCCACCGAGCTCGGCGAGCTCCTCGGAGGAGATGTTCGTGGTCCCGACCTCGAACTGGTCGGACAGCAGTTTGAGATAAACGGGAAGCCGCGCAACCGTCGCCTCGGGTATCCGACGTCGAGTTCGCTGGCCAACCACGGGGTCTAACCTAGAACGCTTGTGCACACTTTCACAAAGCGGTGCTGTCGCATTTCGAGACGTGTAACGAATGTCTCACCACAGCGATCCGGCTCAATCGAGAAGCTGACGCCGGACGAGTTTGCCCGCGGTGTTCCGGGGAAGCTCGTCGACGAAGAGCACCTTGTTCGGGCATTTGTACCGAGCGAGGTGGTCGAGACAGAACTCGATCAGCGTCTCCTCGTCGATGTCGGAACCCTCGGCCGACACGACGAACGCCTTCACGGCTTCGCCCGTGTGGGGATGTGGAACCCCGACCACTCCCACCTCTGCCACGTCAGGATGCCCGGCCAGAACATCTTCGACCTCCGCCGGGTGCACATTGAAGCCGGAGACGATGATCAGGTCCTTCGCCCGATCGACGAGCCACAGGTATCCGTCGTCGTCGACGGTGGCGAGGTCGCCGGTGCGGAGCCATCCGTCCTCGGTGAGCACGGCATCGGTCGCGTCGGCGTCGAGGAAGTAGCCGGCGAAGACGTTGGGACCACGGACCCAGATCTCACCGATGTCGCCGGCCGGGATGTCGCCATCGGCGTTGACGAGGCGCACCTCCACCCCGTCGAGAACGCGCCCGACGGAACCGAATCGGACGGGAGCACCGAGTGAGGAGGTGACGATCGGAGAAGCTTCGGTGAGGCCATAGCCCTCGCGGATCTCGACCCCGAAGCGGTCGCGCATCAACTGCGATGTGGCGATCGGAAGCTTCGCTGCACCCGAGAGCGCGAGGCGGACGTTCGCGAACTCGCTGCCCTGCAGCTGATCGAAGTACGCAAAGGCCGACCACATCGACGGCGACCCGGGGAACACCGTCACTCCCCGATCGGCAATCGTGTCGATGGCCGTCACCGGATCGAACCGCTGGACGAGCACGACGGTTGCACCGACCGACAGCCCGACGTTGAGCGCGACGTTGAGGCCGAAGATGTGGAACAGCGGCAACACCGTGTAGATGACGTCGGAGGCGACCACGTGGCCCTCCACATTGCGACTCTGTTCGATGTTGGCCAGCAGATTCCCGTGGGTGAGCATCGCGGCGCGGGGCCTGCCGGCGGTGCCGCTGGTGAAGATCAGTGTCGAGAGGTGGTCGGGGTCGACATCGACGCGCTCGACAGGTGCCGCCCCGAGCAACTCGTCGATGAGCACCTCGCCCTCGGAGGTGTGGTCCGCGTCGCACGTAATCACCGTCGTGACCGACGGAACCTTGGATCGATCGACCTCGGACCAGGTGGCGGCGCTCAACTTCTCGATCACGACCACCGACGCACCGACGTTCGCGATCTCCGGCTCGAGCTCACGGGAAGGGCTGAGCGGGTTGAGCGGGACCGCCACGGCACCGAGGCCGATCGCGGCGTGGTACGCGATCACGAAATGGTCCGAGTTGCTGCACAGCAGTGCCACGCGATCGCCGTCACGCACACCGAGCGACGCCAACCCGCCCCGCAGACGGTCGACCTGATCGCGGAGCTGACCGTACGTCGTGGTCCGACCGCGATGGATCAGCGCGACCGAGTCCGCCGCGTGATCGTCGATGATGCCGGCGAGATTCATTCCGAGCCTCGACGTGATGTCAGAGCTGCACGAGCGACAAGATCCCGGCGATCAGGATCGCAGCGAGGAGGATGCCGAGGGCAAGGGTGGTGGCGGGGCGCATGGGCCCCAAACGCTAACGGGTGGTGAGGTCGACCTCGACGGTGACGCCGTAGTTCCCGTCGCCGCTGAGCGGTGTGAGCACCACCTGGTCACCATCGGCGATGTGGAGTTCGTCGGCCGCCGACCGCTGATCCATCACGAGCGCCAGCATGCCGTTCGAGTCGACCACCAACCCGACGGCCCCGTTCGGCACCTCGGCGAACGCGGAGACGCGACGCGCCACACGTGTCGTCCCACCGGTCGGATCGCTCGGCGCGCTGCAGCGCACTTCGACGACGTCCGCGAAACCCGCGGGGACGTCGTCGGGTCCGATGTTGAGCTGGACGTTGCCGAACCGGTCGGTCCAGAGCGCCTGTGCGATCACGGTCGATTCGTCGATCTGGGGCAGTGGGACCACGCCGGGCATGAGCAGATCGGCGTCGACGGGGTCACCCAGTTCGAGCAGATCGACCCCGTTGCACAGCGCTGCGGCGGCGGGAGCGAAGACGTCACGACCGTCGAAGGTCGCTCCGGGCGACTCGAGGCGATGCTCCGGGTTGTCGAGCTGGACGGTCCGCCCGGCGCCGCCGGCCATCGCAACCGCAGGAGCCAGGACACCGTTGTCCGGACCGACGAGTACTCCCTCGCCCTCGGCGACTTCGACCGCGATGGCGCGTCGCGTCGTCCCGACACCGGGGTCGACGACCGCCATCACGACCCCCGAGGCCACGTAGCTGATCGAACGAGCGAGAGCCAGCGACCCGGCGCGCACGTCGAAGGGCGTGATGCCGTGGGTGAGGTCGATCACCGTGGCATGCGGCGCGAGCTCGCGGATGACCGACTTCACGACACCGACGAACTCGTCGTCGGTGCCGTAGTCGGACAGGAAGGAGATGGTGTCGTACCGGCGGCCCAAGGCGCTGACGCTACCGGCCGGGACGGTGTCGGGATCGGTCGAGCCCGGACGCGACGAGGGCTGATGCCAACCCCCCGATGGCACCAGCCCTGTCGGCGCTGTTCGTCCGAGCTGTCGTGTCACCACGACGGTTCGGATGAACGCGTCTCCACGCAACGCACGATACGCCCGAATCGTCGATGTGAAAAGGGCCACACGGAAATTCTTGGAGATCGCCCGGCCCGGCCGGTCGCGTCAGCCGAGTTCGCGACTGCGCTGCGTGGCGGCGGCAACGGCGTCCGTGACCACGGCACGAAGATCGTGGGCCTCGAACCGTGCGAGGCCCGCGGCGGTCGTCCCGCCCGGCGACGTCACGTTGCGCCGCAACCGTGCCGGGTCGCCGTCGCGTGCGAGCAGAGTCGACGAGCCCAACAGCAGCTGGACCACCACCCGCTCGGCCATTTCGCGCTCGAACCCCTCGGCGACCGCCGCATCGATCAGCGCCTCGGCGAACAGGAAGACGTAAGCCGGGCCCGAGCCGGCCACGCCGGTGAACGCGTCGAGCAACGATTCGTCGAGCCGCTCGACGATGCCCACCGACCCGAGAATCGCCTCCGCCCATGCGAGATCGTCGTCCGACGCCGTGGCGCCCCCGGCGATCGCGGCTGCGCCGCGGCCGACGAGTGCGGGCGTATTGGGCATCGCGCGCACGACGGCGACACCCGGTCCCGCCGCGGTGTCGAGAGAAGCGAGGGTCACACCCGCTGCGATCGACACGATGCGTCGCGCACCGGCGGACACCGCGTCACGCACCGCATCGGCGACGCCCTGGGGTTTCACGGCGATCACCGCGCCGGTGCACGGAGGCACGTCGGACACGACCGTCACGTCGGGGAACATCTCGACGAGCTCGTCGCGACGGGCGGGGAGCTGCTCCACCACCGCAAGCGACGTCGCCTCGAACTCACCCGACACGAGCATCCCGCCCAGCAGCGCGGCACCCATGTTCCCGCCACCGATGATCGCCACGTCGACTTGGTTCATCCACGGGACCGTAGTGCGGAACCAACCCGGTCTGCCCGAGCGGATGCGGGGAACCGACTCCCCCGAGATGCACCCGCTCGGGCAACCATCAGGGGGTGACCGAACCACCGAACGGGAAACCGAATCCGGGCCGCCCGATACCGCTCCCCCGCTGCGATGAGAGATGAGCGTGACCCCCACTCTCATCTCTCATCGCACGTGACGTCGGGCGGGGAGGAGCGGCCGGGGTGCGGTCAGTCGTCGGCAGCGAAGCGGCGTGCGTAGCCGATCCGCAACAACGGCCCGAAGGTCTGCTCCACCGTTGCATAGACGGTGCCGAGGATCCGGTCGATGTCGTCCTTCGCGACGGCTGAGGTCGACACCTCGCCACGGAGATACACGGCGTCCTCGGCGCCGATCGAGAAGTGGACCCCGACCAGCCGATCGTTGCGCCGGAGCAGGTTCTCGTACAGCTCCCGCTCGTTTTCCTCGGGCGCGGGCATCACGTAGGCCTCGTAGCGAAACGTGCGCTGGCCGAGTGTGAGCCACACGGTGGTGAAGTCCTTCTCCTCACCGCGCATGCGGACATACCAGCGGATGATGTCCTCCTCGGCGCGATCGACCGCGACGATGTGGTCGTGTTCGGCGTCGAGTTCGCCGATCCACTCGTCGATTCTGCGCTCGAGCACCGCGAGTTGAGCGCGGTCGTACGCGGCGCTCATCCGATCGACCGCCTCGCGAGTGCACCACCGGGGACCGGTGGATCCGCACAGCTGACCAGCGGGGTCGTCGCGAGGTCGTCGTACACCGCACGAAGCCGGGCCGCGGCCGCATGCCACGTGTAGTGCAGCGCACGCTCGCGAGCAGCCTTGCCCATCGAGTTGCGCAGATCGGGGTCCTCGAGGATCTCGGCCATCGCAGCGCCATAGTCGCTCGGAGTGCGACCTCGGATCAAACGGCCGGTCGAACGATCGTCGACGAGGCTGAGGAGGCCTCCCACGGCGCTCGCGACGACCGGCGTCCCACACGCCGCCGCCTCGAGCGCGACGAGCCCGAAGCTCTCGGACCGGCTCGGCACGATGACGATGTCGGCGGCGCGGTAGTAGCTCGACAGGACGTGGTGTGGTTGCGGTGGAACGAACACCACATCGTCGTGCAGGTCCAGTTCGTCGACGAGATCGTGTGCGCGCTGGGTTTCGTACCCACCACCCTGACCGCTGGCCCCGCCGATGATGATCAACATCGCGTCGGGGTGCCCGCGCCGGCGCAGATCGGCGAGCGCTCGGATCGCCACGTCGGGTCCCTTGAGCGGCTGGATCCGGCCGACGAAGACGACGATCGGAACGTCAGGATCCGCGCCGATCGCCCCGCGGGCACCGGCCTGGTCTCCCGGCGCGAAGAAGGCGTGTTCCACTCCGGGTGCGATGATCTCGATCCGGCCGTGAGGATCGCCGTAGAGGCGTCGGAACTGCTGTTCCTCCTCGATGCAGCTCACGCAGATCGCATCGGAACACTGGATGATCTCGGCCTCGGCCCGATCGCGCCATTCGGGTTCGGGGTCTCCACCCTCCGCCTTGACCCGCGCCAGGGTGTGGAACGTCGAGACGAACGGCACGCCCAACTCGTGCTTGAGATGGTGTCCGACGACACCGCTCAGCCAGTAGTTGCCGTGGATGACGTCCGGTGCGCCGTTCGCCCGGATCCACTCCATGACACCGTGGCAGAACTGGTCCGAGACGTCGGCCAGCGCCTCCTTCGGGAGATGATGCGGGCCGGCCTCGATGTGCACCACCCGATGGTTCGGTTCGACCTGGACCTCGGGGGCGAGGCCCTCGCGATCGGCACGCGTGAACGTGATGCACTCGACGCCGGTCTGGGAGAGCGACGACACGAGCTCGCGCACGTAGACGTTCATCCCACCGCTGTCGCCCGATCCGGGCTGGAGCAGTGGTGACGTGTGGAGCGAGATGACCGCGACCCGGCGGACGCGACCTTCGCGCGGTTCGGCCACGACTCGCGTCAGTCGGCCAACAAGGAGTCGACGCTTGCTTCGCCGTCGCGGTACCGGCGGACCAGCTCGGCGCTCAGCGCATCGAGTTCGTCGAATCGGGCCCGCCGGTCCTGCGAGACCCGCTGCTCGAATTCGGAGATCGCATCGGCGAGTGTGCGCAACTCGGCTTCGTCGAGCTCCTCGACCCGTCCGTAGTGGTGCTCGGCACAGATGGCATCGAGCTCCGCCGACAGCGCGTCGTCGCTCAGGTCCTCGGCAGGGCGAGGCGGACGGGCGGGCCCTCCGGTGAGGTGCTGGGACAGAACGCTCGTGACATCGTCGGCCAGGTCACCGGCCGACGAGCGTCGCTCCAACTCGGAGTTCACGAGGTCGAGTCGAGCTTGGGCGACGCGCCGCGCGTACGACACGACATCGTCACGCTGCTGCAATTCACTGCGGAGCTCGCGGAGTTCGGCCAACGACAACGCCGCTGGATCGATCGGTCCTCGGCCAGTCTGGTTCTCGTCGCTGCTCATGTCGCTCCTCCCGAGACCGGCGGCAGGACCGCCAGCTCGTCGTCGGGCCCGATCGAAGTATCGGGACCCACATCATCACCGTTGACCCACACTCGGCATGTCGCCAGGACGTCTGCGAACCTTGCTCCGTAGCGCCGTTCGGCCGACCGCAGGACATCGGCGACCGTCGCACCATCGATCACGTCACTGCCCGTCCCCGCAGCTTCGCGGGCCGACGCAAAGAGTCGCACTCGTGCCACGCCGGTCAATCTACTGCACCCCCCGCGTTTCCGACGACCGGCCGCGATCTCGCCCCGACCCTGCTCGCCGTTGTCCGTGTGACCCGGCCGAACGTGATGTCGGCGATATCGTGCCGACACTGTGGGAACCGCGAAGCGAGAACGTCAGAAGGCCAACAAGGCGATGCGGGAGCAGGAGCTCGCCCGCCAGCACGCCCGGTCGCGGACGACGCGGATCGTCCTGCTCGTCGCCGGAGCGATCGCGGCGGTCTTCGTGCTCGTGTTCGTCGCCGCACGATTCACCGACGACGACAGCAGCACCGACGCGACGGTGGCGACGTCGGACGAGCCGGCGGTCTCCGAGGTCGAGCCCGCCGCCTCCGACGCACCGGATGACACCGCGACCGGTGACACGACGCCCGACGATGACGTCGTCGCCGAGGCCTCGGTCGGCTGCCCGCCCACGGAGGGCTCCGACGAACAACTCCAGTCCTTCGACGGACCTCCACCGATGTGTCTCGACCCCGATGCGACCTACTCGGCCAAGATCACGACGAGCGCCGGCGAGATCACCGTCGACCTCGACGCTGATCAGGCGCCGAACACGGTCAACAACTTCGTGTTCCTCGCCCGGTACAACTACTTCGACGACACGGTCTGCCACCGGGTGATCCAGGGATTCGTGACCCAGTGCGGCGACCCGACGGCGACCGGTCAGGGAGGTCCGGGGTACGAGTTCGCCGACGAACTGCCCGAAGCCGGCCAGTACGAGATCGGTTCGCTCGCCATGGCCAACAGCGGGCCCGACACGAACGGCAGCCAGTTCTTCATCATCAGCGGCGAGCGCGGCACCGAGCTTCCGCCTTCGTACAGCCTGTTCGGTGCTGTCGTCGAGGATGATCTCGACGTCGTCGCCGAGTTCGATGCCCTCGGCTCACTCGACGAGAGTGGCGTCTCCACCGAAGAGATCCGCATTCTCGACGTCGAGATCATCGAAGCCTGATGCGGCGACACATCGCCGTCACCTCGGCAGCCGTCGTGATCGCCCTGACCGCGGCAGCGTGCTCCGGTTCGGACGACATCGCCGTGTCGAGTCCTTTCGACGACACCTCGCCGTCGGCCGCGACCGCCGACGGCGGTTCCGATCCCGACGCTGCCGCCGAGGCCTCTCCGGCGCAAGAGGAATGTCCGCCCGAGGGCGGCACCGACGACATGACGCAGCAGTTCGCCGCACCCCCACCACCCTGCCTCGATCCCGACGCGAGGTACTCCGCGCTCGTGGAGACGAGCGCCGGCGACATCACGATCGAACTCGACCGGATTGCCGCGCCCGAGGCGGTCAACAGCTTCGTCTTCCTCGCTCGCAACAACTACTTCGACGACACGGTCTGCCACCGGGTGATCCAGGACTTCGTCGTCCAGTGCGGCGACCCGACGGCAAGCGGCACCGGCGGCCCCGGCTATTCCTTCCCCGACGAACTGCCCGAAGCCGGCCAGTACGAAATCGGCTCGATCGCCATGGCGAACAGCGGGCCCGACACGAACGGCAGCCAGTTCTTCATCGTCAGCGGACCGAACGGCGCACAACTGGCGCCGCTCTACAGCTTGTTCGGCCAGGTCTCCGACGACGACCTCGACGTTGTGGCCGACATCAACGCCCTCGGCTCAACCGACTCGAGCGGTGTGCCGTCCGAGGAGGTCCGCATCTTCGACGTCACCATCACGCAAGTCTGAACCCGTGACCGGGTTGCGGCTCACGGAACCACCGTGACCGCATCGGCCATTTCGGCCAGGAGCGCGTCGCCGATCCCGATCGTCGAGAGGTAACCACGGATCGAGCCGTGGTCGGAAACCATGCGATCCAGCACGTTGCGGATCGCCTGCGGGTTCGCGGCGAGCATGAACGACGGTGTCTCGCCCATCCGCTCGGCCATCTCGGGATGGTGGGTCATGACCCACACCCGCATCCGCATCATCGCCGCCTGCGTGAGCGCATAGTCGGCGACGATCGTGTCGTGGTCGACCCCGAGTCCCCCGAGGACCAGAGCGGCGAGCACTCCGGTGCGGTCCTTGCCGGCGGCGCAGTGGAACACGGCCGGGACCGCGCCGGGGACGGCCAGGACCCGGAAGGCGTGGGCAAAGCGGTCGGCACCCTGCGTGAGCATGTCGTCGTACGCCCACGTCAGGAACTCGATCGCGCCGTCCTCGGTGTCGTCGACGTCGGGCGTCTCCGACGCCATCCATGTCGCATCGATGATCGGGAGATGATGGAACGCGACCGGATAACGCTCCAGCGGAAACCGACCGTGCTGCTCGAACTCGGGTGCGGAGCGCAGATCGACGACGGTCCGGATCCCCAGCCCGTCGACGACATCGAGATCGTCGTCGGTCAGGCGGTAGAGCCCGTCGGCACGGAACAGCCGACCCCAGCCGATCGCACGGCCGTCGTCGGTTCGATAGCCACCCAGGTCACGGAAGTTGTGGACGGCATCGAGTGGGACGAGGCGTCGCGGGTCGTCGACGATCACGTCGACCTCACGACCAGGGCTCATTGCGGCGGCAACCATGACGGGGAACGTACCGACGGATTGCGGCCACGGATTGAACGGAGCGTGAACGCTCCCCCGGTGATCGGTCACACCCGCCGCGTCACGCCTCGGTCTCGCGCAGATCGGCGTCGGTGCCGGCCATCTCGTCGACCGGCGGATCGAACCGCGGTTCGGTGCGGTGCAGCGCACGGAACAACAGGTGCACGGCAAGCGGCAGGGTGAGCACCAGAGCAGCGCCTGCCAGGACCAGCCGGGCCGCACCGGCCCACCCGAGTTCGATCGACGCGCCGATGCCGGCGACCAGGAACGCAACCGGGCTCGCCTTTCCGGCGGCATGGATCCGCGCGTACGGCGTCCGCAGCTTGAAGAGCCCGACCCCGGCCAGCACGACGATCGCCACGCCGGCGAGGAGGAACGCCGAAGAGATCGGATGCATGCCGATCATCGCCGCTGCTCCATGAAGCGCGAGACGGCGACCGTCGCCGTGAATCCGATGATCGCGATCACCACGAGCAGGTTCAGCCACGTGGTCGAGTCCCGATTTGCGGCATCGACGACGATCCCGGTCATCAGTGCGACCAGCAGCAGGTCGAGGGCGATCACCCGGTCGGCGAGGGTCGGCCCCACTGCGAGTCGATAGACCGCGGCAGCGGCGCCGATGAGCAGTCCCAGGTAGGCGATCGCCACGACGGTCATGTCGCGGGCTCCACGGGGAGGGGCAGCGCGCGTTCGGCGAGGTCGAACAGACGGCGCACGTGCATCTCGACGTCGTCACGGCGGTCGGCGTGCAGCACGTGCAGGTAGATGATCGACGCGTCCGCTTCTGCAGCGACGACCGCCGTCCCGGGCGTGATCGTGATGGCGATGTAGGACAGGAAGAGATGGACGCGGCCACCGCGCGGGATCGGAATCGCGATGATCGCCTCGTCGGTGAAGTCGGTCGGGGTGAGCACCTCGCGGACGACCACGGCGGTCGACACAGCCAGGTCGACCGCGACGAGCCAGATCAGCTGGAGCAGCGGAACGAGTCGGACCCCGCCGCGGCGGGCGGGCATGCCGAGCGTCGTCGCCACCGCCGACACCACGAGGCCGGACAGCACGTTGGCTGCGCTGGCCGAGCCCCACAGCGCGCACCACGCTGCGGTGAGAGCGATCACCGACACCGCCCGACGGAACGTCAGCTGTGTACGCAACGCCGTCATGATGCTCACCGGTCGGCTCCGTCCTCGAGCACCGCGCTCGACGTACGGTTCGCCGTCGAGCAGCTCGGTCGCGGCCCGTTCACTCATGTTCCAGATCGGTCCGGCGAAGAGAGCGATCGCCAGCGTCACGGTCATCATCACCGTCGCTGCCGACGACATCGTCAGCCACCCCCGACGGGTCAACCGAGGGTCGACGTCGTGTTCCTCCGGCGACACGCCCCAGAACACCCCCGACCAGATCTTGACCATCGACAACAGTGTGAGCGCACTCCCGACGAGCGCGACGACGACGATCGCGATCGACGTCGATGCGATGCCGGCCTCGACGAGCGCGAGTTTCGCGACGAACCCGGAGAACGGCGGCAGACCGGCGAGGCTGAGCGCCGGGAGCGCGAACAGCAGCGCGAGCCACGGCCGCGAACCGATCAAACCGCCGACGCGGCCCAGCGCCGAGGTTCCGCGGTCGGACTCGACCATCGCGCCGGCGAGGAACAGCACCGTCTTCACCGGGATCTGGTGGACGATGAAGATGACGGCGCCGGCGACACCCACGACGCTGAACAGCCCCAGCCCCATCAGCATGTAACCGATCTGGCTGACGATGTGGAACGAGAGGATCCGCTTCATGTCGTCCTGCGCGAGCGCGCCGGCCACGCCGACGATCATGGTGATCCCGGCGATGACGAGGATGATCGGGCCGAGGTCGTCCATCCCGGTGAGCGTGTGGAATCGCACCATCGAGTACACGCCGATCTTGGTGAGCAGCCCGGCGAAGATCGCCGTGATCGTGGTCGGCGCGGTCGGGTAGCTGTCGGGGAGCCACGAGAACAGCGGGAACATGGCGGCCTTGGTGCCGAAGACCACGAGGAACCACAGCCCGATCCCCCACCGCACGCCGTCGCCGAGTTCGGGGACGCGCTGGGCGAGCAGTGCCAGGTTGACCGTGCCGGTGGCGGCGTACACGAAGGCCACACCGAACAGGAACAGCGTCGATGCGAACAGGTTGATCACCACGTAGGTCATGCCCGAACGGACCTGACCGGCGCGCCCCTGATGGGTGAGCAGGACGTAGCTGGCGACCAGCATCAACTCGAACGCGACGAACAGCGTGAACAGGTCGCCGGTGAGGATCGACAACGCGACACCGGCGGTCAGCACGAGCAGCATCGGGCCGACGACACTCGGTTCTGCACCCGAAGCCGTGCCGCGCTGGCCGATCGCGAACACTTCGACGAGCAGGATGGTGATCATCGCGACGGCGAGGACGAGGACGGCGAACATGTCGGCCACGAGCACGATGCCGAGCTCGGGTGCCCAGTCGCCGAGGCGGACCACGATCGAGCCGTTCGCTTCGACCTCCACGAGCAGCACGATCGCCAGCACGCTGCAGCCGCCGAGGGTGCCGAGCGTGACCAGGTCACGGGCCCCGTCGCGGTGCCGGACACCGAGCGCGACCATCGAAGCCAGGAGCGGCAGGATCACGGCGAGAGCGACGACGGTGCTCACGACGCGGCCTCGTCGACGGATGCATCGCCGGCGGCGATCCGACGATCCTCGATGTCGTCCTCCACGAGATCGTCGCCGCTGAGCTCCTGCTGGCGGCGCGAGAGCGCGAGCAGGAACAGGGTGAGTCCGAACGAGATCACGATCGCGGTGAGTGAGAGGGCCTGTGGCAACGGGTTGGACGATTCGGCGGGGGTCGTGCGGTCGGCCAGCGGTGGATCACCCGCCGGTCCACCCGCCGTGAGCAACGCGAGGACCGCGGCGTGTCCGAGGACTGCGAATCCGAGCACGATGCGGCTGAGCACCCGCGAGGTCGCCAGGTAGACGCCGACCGCGGTGAGGCATCCGACGACGACGACCAGCGTGGCGCTCACGTCGACGCCTCCTGCCCCACGGCGATGTCCGGACCGTCGGAGCCGGGCAGCTCGTCGGCGCCGAGCCCGTCGAGCACGGCGACGATCAGGCCGAGGACGATCAACGTGACGCCGAGATCGAAGATCAGTGCGGTGCCGGCCTTCACCTTGCCGAGCACGGGGAGCGTCGTCTCCCAGATGTACTGGTCGAGGGCGAGGTCGCCGACGAGCAGCGGTGCCACCGCGACCAGGCCGATGATCGTGCCACCGATCGCCATCAGCCGGATCGGGTGACCCGGTACCGAGAGCCCGACGACGCTGCGCAACGCACAGATCGACCCGAACACGAGGCCGGCCGCGAACCCGCCTCCGGGCTGGTTGTGGCCGGCGAAGAACAGCATCGTTCCGACGACGGCCGCGAGTGGGCTCGCGAGCCGGATGCCGTCGCGCACGACGAGGGACCGGCCGGCGATCACGAACCGACCTCGGTGTCACGTTCGCGATCGCGGACGCGGGCCAGGGTGATGATGCCCATCGCGACCGAGACGAGCACGATCACCTCGCCGAACGTGTCGAGAGCGCGAACATCGGTGAGGATGACATTGACGACGTTGTTCCCGCCCCCGATGTCCGCCGCGCGGTCGGTGAGTTCGGCGAGTGGCGGAACCCCGGACGGCGACGACGCGCTCGCCGCGAGGCCGATCGACACGGCGAGGCCGACGCCGACCGCCACGATGATCCGTACGGTGCGCCAGGACTGCCCGACCGGTGGGAACTCACGACTCAGGTGTCCCAGCCCGATCACGAAGCCGACGACGACGACCGTTTCGACGAGCAACTGGGTGAGCGCCAGGTCCGGCGCACCTTGGATGACGAAGAGCCCGGCCATCCCGAAGCCGACCGAGCCGAGACCGAGAGCGGCACCCAACCGGCCCGGGATCCGAACGGTCCCGATCGCGCCGATCACGATCAGGACGCCGAGGGCCGCCTGCAGCGGGTGATCCCACCGTTCGAGGTCGCCGGGATCGACCGACGTGACGAAGGGGATCGCCGCGAGCACGGTCACCGCGGCACTCGTCACCATGTACACCGGCAGCGAACCGTGCTGAACGCGCCCGGCGACACGGCGGGCGAGCACCAGCACCCCGTCGACCGCAGCATCGACCGTGTCGGCACCGACGGTTCGAGCGACCCGGATCGTCCGGCGGGCGAGCATCCCTCCCGCGACCACGCCGGCACCGACGATCGCGATCGAGATGACGAAGGCCGGCTTCAGGCCCGGCCAGCGGATCAGCGAGTAGACCTCCGCCTTCGGGTCGAGCAGCACCGCGGCGTCGCGCACGAGGGTGGTGACGCCACCGAGCACGATGTAGCCCGCGATGCTGCCGAATCCGAGCACCGTCGTTGCGATCGTGATCCCGGGACGCCGGGGCGCCACGACCGTCGAGGTCGCACCGGGCCCGAAGGCGGTGATCATGAACCGGGTCGTGTAGGCAACCGTGAGGATCGATCCGCCGACGATCCCGACGAGCAGCACCGTGCGTTCCCAACCGGCGGCGCCGAGCGCGGCCTCGATGGCCGCCTCCTTCGCCGGGAACCCGAGCAACGGCGGCACACCCGCCATCGACAATGCCGAGACCAACGCCACGCCGAACGCGATCGGCATCGTCCGCCACAGACCCCCGAGTTCGCGCACGTCGCGCGTGCCGGTGCGGACGTCGATCTCGCCGACGACCATGAACAGGGCCGCCTTGAACACGGCGTGCGCAACGAGGATCGACAGCGCCGCGAAGGTGGCCTTGGAGGATCCGTACGAGAGCAGCGCGATCATCAGACCGAGCTGGGAGATCGTCCCCCACGCGAGAATCAGCTTGGCGTCGACCTGGCGGAGCGCTCCGATGGCTCCCCACACCATCGAGGCCAGCCCGAACGCGATCCCCAGCGGAGCCCAGGCCGTGGTGTCACCGAGCGCCGGATTGAACAGTGCGACGGCGATGACCCCCGCCTTCACCATCGTGGCGGAGTGCAGGTACGCGCTGACCGGGGTCGGTGCCGACATCGCCCCGGGGAGCCAGACGTGAAAGGGCACCTGGGCCGATTTGGTCGCCGCGCCGACGAGCACGAGGACGCCGGCCACCGTCCCCGCGGTCCCGGTGAGCGGCTGCAGATCGCGGAGCCCGACGGCCGTGTCGCCGTCGGCGATCACCACGAGGCCGGCGAGCAGCGCCAGGCCACCCGACGCCGTGATCAGGAGCGCGCGCCGAGCAGCGAGCTGCGTGGCGGCATCGGTGTACTTGTATCCGACGAGCAGGAAGGACGTGATCGAGGTGAGCTCCCAGAACACGAAGAGCGTCCAGATCGAGTCCGCCCAGACCAGGCCGAGCATCGAGGCGGAGAACGCCGAGAGCGTTGCGGCGAAGCGGCCAGTGCTCGGCGAGGACGCCGTGAAGTAGCCGGCGGAGTAGACGAACACCAGCACGCCGATCCCCGCGACGACGAGGCCCAACAGCGACGAGAGCGCATCGAGTCGGAACGCGATGAACAGATCGAGGCCGGCGGCCCACTCGACCTCTGTGGTGATCTGCTCGGTTGCCGCGAGGCCACGGATCGACACCACGGTTGCCACGGTCGCCGGGATCGCGGCGATGGCGAAGACGACTCGCCCCGCGCGACCGATCGCGACGATGACGAGGATCCCGACCACGTGCAGGCCGAGTGTCAACCAGAGAAGCACCCGTCGGACTGTAGGCAGACCTCCCTTCTTCTACAACGTGATAGCTGTATTCAGCAGTAGGTTTCGACGGGAGATCGCGAACCCCCGAACACTTGCGGACGATTCGAGCGCGAGGGCGACGTTCCGCTCGGTCGCCGCAATTCATCCGCCCTGATAGCTAGTTTCGAACATAGTTGTTACGCTCGGGACGCGATGTTGTCCGACCCCCAACTCGACGTGCCGGCCTGGACCTTCCTGACGAATCATGCCCACGTGCTGATCGCCATCGCACGTGATCCCGAGCTCCGCCAACGCGACATCGCCCATGTCGTCGGCATCACACCGGGTGCCGTGGTCCGGATCCTCCACGACCTCGAGGAGAACGGGTACGTCAGGTCCGAGCGGATCGGCCGGCGCAACCGTTACGAGATCAACGCCGGCGTCACGCTGCGTCACCCGCTCGAGGCCAACCACTCGGTCGGCGATCTGATCGACTCGCTCGCCGACTGACGCGGACCCGCCGGTTCGGGATCTACGCGATCTGGTCGCGATCGAGTTCGTCCACGCCGTCCTGTGGCACGTGGACGCGGAGGTGCAACGCACGTGCGACCAGGTGGGTGCCCACCGGCGAGGTCAACAGCTGCAGGATCGCGACCAGCGTCAGCGTTGCGATCGCGCTGAACGTACGGATCCGCAGCGCCGCACCGATCGTGACCAGCACCAGTCCGAGCGTCGGGCTCTTCGCCGCGGCGTGCATGCGCGAGTACGGATCGCGGAACCGGTGCACACCGATCCCGGCGAGCAAGGCGAACGATGCACCGATCACGAGCGCAATTCCGCCGGCGAGGTCGAGGATCTCCCCCACCTCAGCTGCCCCGCCGTTCGATGAACCGCGCGAGGATCGCCGTGCCGACGAATCCACCGAGCGCCACCACGAGCACCGTGCTCTCGACGACCCCGCTCCCCGGTCGTGCCGACGCGATCGTGACGCCGATCACGATCGTGGACACGAACCCGTCGACCGAGATGACACGGTCGGCGAGCGCCGGTCCACGCAGCATGCGTGTCACGAACAGCAGAGCGGCCAGGGAGGTGACGAGCAGCGCGGCATCGATCATGGACTCTCCTCGGAGGATTCGGGACGGGCGCCGTGGGCCGTCGGATTCGACTTCGGCTGGTGCGCGAGGACGTCGGCGTGGGCCAGCGCTCGATCCCTGTCGGACCCGAAGGCGCGCAGTGCCAGCTCCTCCAACCGGAGGATGCCGTAACGGACAGCTTCGACGTCCTCGCCGTAGATGCAGTGGACGTAGAGCGTCACCCCGGCCGTCATCTCGTCGATGATCCCGTCACCGTCGTAGTCGAACTCGGAGCGCTCGTGGCGGCGCACCTCGATCGTCATCGTGCCGGGCGTGAGGGTGATCGAGTTGGCCACGAGGTTGACGACCGCATCGGAACCGCCGCGAATCGGGACGGCAATGATCGCCGTGTACGTTCCGTCACCCGGCGTGAGGATCTCCACCGCGAGTCGCAGGTTCGACAGGACCAACTGCCACAACAGCACGGCGACATAGGCGATCGCCCACTGCGGATGGAAGTACGTCGGACGCAACGACGCCGGGCCGAGGCGGGCAACGAGCACCACCACACCGGCGATCAGCACACCTCCGAGGACGTTCGCCCAGCTGAGATTCCCCCAGAGCATGACCCACAGCGCAGTGAGCCACGACATGATCGCCGGGATCCGGAGTCTCGCTCTCACCGGTCACCTCCGAGCACGGCCTCGATGTAGGCCGTCGGATTCATGAGGTCGTTGCCGGCCCGCTCGGCGAACTCGAAGATCGGCCCGGCGAACACCACGTAGGCGATCGACAGCGCGACGGTCAACCCGGTCGCGAACACCATCAGCGGCGGCCCACCGTTGGTTCGCCCCTCGGCGAGCGGTGGCGCGGACTCGGGCTCACCCCAGAACACGCCGGCCCAGATCTTCGTCATCGAGAACAACGTGAGCAGGCTGACGACCAGTGCAACCGTGATGATCACCCACTGCGAGGACGCGACTCCGGCGTCGATCAGTGCGAACTTCCCGGCGAACCCGGAAGACAGTGGGAGCCCGGCGAGCGAGAGTGCGGGCACCGCGAAGAAACAGGCGATGATGGGGGCGCTGCGCACGACGCCACCGACGCGCGAGATCCGGCTCGCGCCGGTGTGGCGGTCGATGAGACCGGCGACCAGGAACAGGTTGGTCTTCACGATGATCGTCTGAGCGATGTAGAAGACGACCGCACTGACGCCGGCGACGGTGAACAACCCGAGACCGAAGATCATGTAGCCGATCTGGCCGACGATGTGGAATGACAACAGCCGTTTGAGATCGTCCTGGGCGAGCGCTCCGAGCACGCCGACGACCATCGTCAGCCCGCCGACGATCAACAGGACCGTGCCCTGCTGCGACTCCGGCGGGAAGAGCAGTGTCTGGGTCCGGATGATCGCGTACACGCCGACCTTGGTCAGGAGCGCGGCGAAGATGGCCGTGACCGGCCCCGGAGCCGTCGGATAGCTGTCCGGGAGCCAGAAGAAGAGTGGGAACAACCCGGCCTTGACGCCGAAGACGAGGATCAGCAGCAGTGAGAAGCCGGTCCGGATGCCCGGCGACAGCTCGGGGATCCGCTGAGCGAGGTCTGCCATGTTCACCGTGCCGGTCGATGCGTAGAGCAGTGCCAGCGCAGTGATGAACATCGCCGACGCGACCAGGCTGATCACGACGTACGTCATCCCGCCGCGGATCTGGTCGGCGCGTCCGCCGAGGGTCAGCAGGACGTAACTCGCAGCGAGCATCATCTCGAACGCGACGAAGAGGTTGAACATGTCGCCGGTGACGAAGCTGGCCGAGACGCCGGCGGCGAGCACGAGGTAGATCGGCGCGAAACCGACGTGGCGTCGCTCGACGCCGTGCTGGCCGATTGCGTAGATCATGACGATCAGCAGCATCAGCGACGAGGTGACGAGCATGATCGCCGAGAGCCGGTCGACGACGTAGGTGATGCCGAGCGGCGCTGCCCAGCCACCGGCATCCATCTTGACGACGTCGTGCTCGTCGACCTGGACGAGGAGTGCGATGGAGATGCCGACCGACGCCGTCAGCGCGGACAGGGCGATGACGCGCTGTGCGATCTGGAACCGACCGAAGATCACGGTGAGCGCCGCGGTGAGCAGCGGGACGACGATCGGCAGAGGGACGAGCGCGCTGTTCACGACTCCCCCTCCTCGTCGCCCGACGAATCGGTGATGTGGTCCCGCTCGGCCATCTCGACGTCGGCGACGTCGCTGTCGGTGCGGAGGCTCGCAGCGATCAGGCGGTCCTCGAGGTCATCGGCGACCACGTCGTCGTGCGTCAGCTGCCAGCTGCGATACGCCATCGCCAGCAGGAACGCCGTGACGCCGAACGTGATCACGATCGCCGTCAACGCCAGCGCCTGCGGCAGAGGGTCGGCGAAGTCCTCCTTGTCGCCCTTGCCGATCACCGGGGGAATGCCACCGCCCCCGCCCGAGGTGAGGAGCAAGATGTTGGTGCCGTGGCCGATCAGACCGAGCCCGACGACGATGCGGGTGAGACGCCGCTGCAGGAGCAGCCACGTACCGAGCGAGAAGAGGGCCGCGGCGGTCAGGGCGAGGAGCACGCTCACGAGGGCTCGGCTTCTCCGAGCCACATGCTCGGGGTCGTATGCCGGCCGGTGGTCGGACCGTCGATGGCGAGCGGCCGATACTCCTCGCGGATCGACGCCGCCGGTTGGGTGGGCGCTTCGACCATCTGCATCTCGTGATCGCGATCGTCGCCGAACGCCTCGAAGATCATCAGGACGAGTCCGATCACCACGAGGTACACACCGATGTCGAACGAGAGCGCCGAAGTGACCTTGATCTCACCCAGTAGCGGCGGATGGAGCTTCAGGGTGCCGTGTTCGAGGATCGCACCACCCAGCAGCATCGGGAAGATCGCCGTGCCGACGGAGATCGCGAGCCCGGTGCCGAGAATCGACCACGGTTGCGAGCGGAACGAGCGACGGACCGCGTCCACGCCACCGGTGACGTAGCGCAACGAGATCCCGGCCGACGCCGCGAGCCCGCCGACGAACCCGCCGCCCGGTTGGTTGTGCCCGGAGAACAGGAAGTAGAGCGACAGCACGAGGATCGACGGGTAGAGCAACCGCACGGACACATCGAGGATCAGCGAGGGCTTCATGCGATCGGCTCCTCGGTGCGCTCCCGATCGAGCGGTTCGTCGTCGTACTGGCGACTGCCGCGGGCGAGCGCCGCGGCACCGACCGCCGCGACGACGAGAACCGTGATCTCCCCCATCGTGTCGACGCCACGGAAGTCGACGAGGATCACGTTGACGACGTTCTTGCCCTCGCCGTCGGGCTTGGCCCGTTCGACCATGTCAACCGAGATCGACTCCTCCGCGACGTCGTCACGCGCGTTGGTCGACGCGATCGCGAAGACGAAGATCGCTGCGCCGACGAGCAGCGACACGACGAGTCGGAGCGGGCGCACCACAGCGGGAGCGAGGTCGACGAACCGGGTCGGCAGGAACCGGAGGACCAGGACGAACAACACGGTGCCGAGCGTCTCGATCGCGAACTGGGTGAGCGCGAGGTCGGGCGCGCCCTGGGTCTCGTAGAGGGCGGCCATCGCGAATCCGACGGCACCGAGCATGACGACCGCGGCGATTCGCCGGCGGACCAGGGCAGCGCCGACGGATGAGCCGATGATGATCGCCACGATCGGCAGGTGGATCGGGTTCTCGACCCACTGCGGCAGGTCGCCGAACTCGCCGAGCATCGGGATCGCGGGAACCACCACCACGGTCGCCAGGATCACGAGCAGATAGGCGGGCAGCGAGCCGCTCTGCACGGTCCGCGTCACCCGCCGTGCGAGCCAGTCGATCGCCCGGATCGTCCAGCCGTACGCGTCGTCGCTCGACGGCAGCCTGCGGAGCGGCCTGGCGGCGGCTGTCTGGAATCGGGCAACGGGACGGCGCCAGACCGTCAGCACGGTGCCGGTTGCGACGATGCCGAGCGAGATCAGGAAGGCGGAATTGAGGCCCGACCACAACTTCACGGTCGAGGGCGACGCGTCCGGGTCGAGGGCGAGCACGGCAGACTCGGTCAGGTTGCTGATCAGGACCGGGAAGAGCCCGACCACAACGGTCACCGCGGTCAGCACCATCGCCGGAGCGACGAACACGACGGCCGGAGCCGGCGCCGAGCGGCTGCGAATCTCATGGTCGGCATCGCCGTAGGCACCGAAGACGCCGAGCACGAACCGAGCGGAATACGCGAACGTGAGGATCGATCCGACGATGATCACCAGCAGGGTCGCCGTGGACCCCGTGAAGTCACCGTATTCGAGGTACGTGTCGATCGCCTTCTCCTTGGCCACGAAACCGAGCAACGGTGGAAGCCCGGCCATCGAGGCCGCGCCCACGACGGCCATCACCTTCACCGACAGCCACCCGTCACCGAAGCCGTGCAGCTCACGGATGTGCCGCGTCCCCACCTGGTGGTCGATGATGCCGACGAGCATGAACAACGTGGCCTTGAACGCGCCGTGGGCCAGCAGGAGTACGACGCCCGCCTGCGCGATCTTGTACTCGCCGGTCCCGAAGAGCAGCATCATGAAGCCGAGCTGGCTGACGGTGCCGTAGGCGAGCAGCAGCTTCAGATCGCGCTGACGCATCGCCCGCAGCCCGCCGATCACCATCGTCGCCGCGCCGGTGACCAACACGAGCAACCGCCACTGACCCGTCGTGGCGACGATCGGGGAGAGTCGCGCGACGAGGTACACGCCGGCCTTCACCATGGTGGCCGAGTGAAGGTAGGCGCTGATCGGTGTCGGGGCGACCATCGCTCCCGGCAGCCAGCTGCTGAACGGCGCCTGGGCAGACTTCGTGAAGGCGCCGAGGAGCACGCACACCAGGGCGGCGGCCACTGCGCCACCCGACGGGGGCGACTCGATCATCTCGGACAGGCGATACGTCCCGGCGCTCTGACCGATGATGATCAGGCCCAGGAGCAGGGCCAACCCACCGGCACCGGTGATGAAGATCGCCTGCAACGCCGCGGCGCGGGCGCGCGGATCGCGGTCGTCGTTGCCGATCAGCAGATAGCTCGTGATCGACGTCAGCTCCCACGCGATGAACAGCGCGATCAGATGGTCCGCCCAGACGACGCCCAACATCGCCGCGGCGAAGAGCGTCATCAGCCCGGCGAGGCGGCTCTGACCCGGCTCGATGTGTGAGAAGTACCCGACCGCGTAGACGCAGATCAGAAGGCCGATACCCGACACCAGCAGGGTCATCACCAGCGCGAAGGCATCGAAGCGGAGGTAGAGATCGAGATCGAGATCGCCGATCCAGCTGACCGACTCGATCTGGGCGGTACCGCCCGACGCATGGCCGGCGTCGTCGAGCACGCTCGGATCGCCGACGACGGTCGACCACTGCGACGCCGCCCACAGGATCGTGCCCAGCGGTGCGAGCGCGGCGACGAGGAACGCGCGACGACCGAGTCGGTCGCCCGACAGCAGAATCGCGCTGCCGATCAGCAGATGGACGAGGAGCAGCAGGAACATGGCGGGCGAAGTTCCCCACGATACGGCGTGACGGTTCGACCATCGTGTTTCCCCGGGACCACGAGCGATTTTGGCGAAAGCTACCGACCGGTAACTAACTTGGCGGTATGAACAGTGACGACATCGCCACGCAGCCCGCCGTCCACCCGATCGAGACCGTCGGCATCGTCGGATCGGGGATCATGGGCGCCGGCCTCGTCGAGGTGGCGGCGCGCTCGGGACGCACCGTGATCCTCCGCTCGCGCACACAGGCGACCGCCGATGCCGCAATCGCCAAGGTGGCATCGGGCCTCGCCCGCCAGGTCGACAAGGGTCGGCTCGAGGCCGACGAGCGCGACGCGATCCTCGGCAGGATCTCGGGCACGGCCGAACTCGCCGACTTCGCCCACTGCGACCTCGTCATCGAATCGGTGATCGAAGACCTCGACATCAAGAAGGCGGTGTTCGCAGTCCTCGACACGGTGGTCGGGCCCGACGCGATCCTGGCCACCAACACGTCGACGCTTCCGGTGGTGGAACTCGCCGTCTCGACCGGCCGACCGGATCGCGTGTGCGGAATCCACTTCTTCAACCCCGCACCCATGATGAAGCTGGTCGAGGTCATCCGCCCGCTGACCGCATCCGACGACACGATCGCCACGGCGCTCGAGTTCGCCGTGTCGTGCGACAAGGACGCGGTCGAGGTGGTCGATCGGGCCGGCTTCATCGTCAACGCGTTGCTGTTCCCGTACCTCAACAACGCCATCAAGATGTGGGAGCAGGGCACCGCCTCGATCGCGGACATCGACACCGCGATGCAGGGCGGCTGCAACTTCCCGATGGGTCCGTTCGCGCTGCTCGACCTCGTCGGACTCGACACCTCGCTCGCCATCCTCGATGCGCTGCACGAGGAGTTCGGCGACGCAAACTTCATGGCGGCGACGTCGTTGAAGCGCAAGGTGGCCGCCGGCCAGCTCGGACGCAAGTCCGGCCGCGGCTTTCTCGAGTACTGACGCCCCGCAGCCGCGCCGATGTCCGGTTCGCCACGCGGCGCACCACTCTGGTGAGGTGAACGACATGGCCGTGCCGCGTCCCATCTTCCGGCCCGCGCCCTCTCGGTTCGAGATGCCCGATCCGGCCCGGGCCGAGCCGGGCGACGACGTCATCGCGATCGGTGCCGATCTCGAGCCCGGCACCCTCCTCGCCGCCTACAGGGGCGGGCTCTTCCCGATGCCCGTACACCCCGACCGGAGGCGCAGCAGGATCGCCTGGTACTCGCCCGATCCGCGCGGGGTCCTTCCGCTCGACGGCCTGCACGTCAGCCGCTCGCTGCGCCGCAGCTGCCGGCGCTACACGACCCGCATGGACACGGCCTTCGAGGCCGTGATGCGGGCGTGCGCCGATCCCGACAGGGAGGGCCGGTGGATCACCGAGGACTTCATCGATGCGTACGTCCGACTGTTCGACCTCGGGTGGGCCCACTCGGTCGAGGTGTACGCCGACGACACGTTGGTCGGTGGTCTCTACGGGGTACGAATCGGTCGGTTGTTCGCCGGTGAGGCGATGTTCCATCACGCCACGGACGCCTCGAAGGTCGCGCTCGTGAGACTCGTCGACTGGCTGCACGACATCGGCGCGACACTGTTCGACGTCCAGTGGTCCACGCCGCACCTGGCCTCGCTCGGGGTGATCGAGATCCCGCGTCTCGACTACCTCCGAGCACTCGAGACGGCGACGGCCGGCGTTGCCATCGACGACAGGGTCCGAGTCGACAACGACTGAAGGAGCGATGGGTGTCGACCCACCGCTCCTTCTCGTCCTGCGCCGGCCGGATCCGCCATCCGGCCGGCGTGGTTCCCGCCAAGGGAAACCTGATCCCGGGAAGGGGGCCGGCAAGGGGAGTACCGGTCGTCCCGAGAGATCGTGTACCCCGTCTTCCCGGGTACAGTGAATGCTTCGGCCGCTTCGTCGCAGGACTTGAGCAATTCCTTCCCGGGCGTGGTCCGACGGGTCCGACCCGTCACGGAACGCTCGGCTTGGTGATCGACGCACGGCCGACGAGACTTTCGACATGAGCGATCAGTCGACCGGGACGCGCACCGACACCACCCGACCTCGGGAACGCGACCGCCCGTGGATGATGCGGACGTACTCCGGCCACTCGACCGCGGCGGCCTCCAACGAGCTCTACCGGACCAACCTCGCCAAGGGACAGACCGGGCTGTCCATCGCCTTCGATCTGCCGACCCAGACGGGATACGACCCCGACGACCCCATGTCGAAGGGAGAGGTCGGCAAGGTGGGAGTCCCGGTCGCGCACCTCGGTGACATGCGCACACTGCTCGACCGGATCCCTCCCGGGCAGATGAACACCTCGATGACGATCAACGCGACCGCGGCCTGGCTGCTCGCGCTCTACGTGGCGAACGCGGAGGAACAGGGGACGCCGCCTGCCGAGCTGCGCGGAACGACCCAGAACGACATCGTCAAGGAGTACCTGTCCCGCGGGACCTACATCTTCCCGCCGGCCGAGTCACGACGCCTGATCGTCGACATGGTCGCGTGGTGCGCCGAACACGCACCGAAGTGGAACCCGATGAACGTCTGCTCGTATCACCTCCAGGAGGTCGGGGCGACGCCGGTGCAGGAGATCGCGTACTCGTTCGCCACGGCGATCGGCGTACTCGACGCGGTCAGGGAGTCCGGTCAGGTCGGCGACCGGGAGTTCTCGCAGGTCTTCGGGTCGATCTCGTTCTTCGTCAACGCGGGCATCCGCTTCGTCGAGGAGATCTGCAAGCTGCGGGTGATGACCGCGATGTGGGCCGACATCGGTCGCGAGCGCTACGGCGTGACCGACCCGAAGGCGCTGCGGTTCCGATACGGCGTTCAGGTCAACTCACTCGGCCTGACCGAAGCCCAGCCGGAGAACAACGTCCAGCGAATCGTGCTCGAGATGCTCGCGGTCACGTTGTCGAAGGACGCACGCGCACGATCGGTCCAGCTCCCGGCGTGGAACGAGGCGCTCGGACTGCCCCGACCGTGGGATCAGCAGTGGTCGCTGCGGATGCAGCAGGTGCTGGCGTTCGAGACAGACCTGCTGGAGTACGACGACCTGTTCGAGGGGTCGGTCGTGGTCGAGAAACGGACGGCCGAGCTCCGGGTCGCCGCCGAGGCCGAATTGGACGACGTGTTGTCGCTCGGCGGAGCATTCGAGGCGGTCGAAACGCTCAAGTCCCGGCTCGTGTCGTCGATGGCGGCACGCACCCGGCGAATCGAATCGGGCGAGCAGAAGGTGATCGGGGTCAACGACTTCGTCGAGACCGCCGAATCGCCGCTCGCCGGCGAGAACAACATCTTGAAGGTCGACCACGCCGTCGAACAGCACGCGATCGACGAACTGGAGGCATGGCGATCGAACCGGGACCAGGTGACCGTCGACGCCGCACTCGACGAACTCCGTCGGGCCGCAACCGACGGCGACAACATCATGCCGGCCTCGATCGCGCTGGCGAAGGCCGGCGGCACCACCGGCGAGTGGGGCACCGTCATGCGCGAGGTGTTCGGCGAGTACCGGGCGCCGACGGGCGTCGGCGGCGCGACGGCATCGGCCGCCGGCCTGAGCGAGGTGGCGGAGTACGTGAAATCGATCGCCGGCGGCCCGCCCAAGTTTCTCGTCGCGAAGCCGGGCCTCGACGGACATTCGTCAGGGGCCGAGCAGATCGCCGTTGCGGCACGCGACTCGGGAATGGAGGTCGTCTACTCCGGGATCCGGCTCACGCCCGAACAGATCGCTGCGTCGGCCAGGGACGAGGACCCCGATGTGATCGGATTGTCGATCCTGTCGGGTTCGCATCTCGAACTGGTGCCCGATGTGCTCCATCACCTGTCGGAGATGGGCGTCGACATCCCCGTCGTCGTGGGCGGCATCATCCCCGAGGACGATCGCCCTCGCCTCGCCGAACTCGGCATCGCCCGTGTCTACACGCCGAAGGACTTCGAAATCGCCAAGATCATGCGCGAGATCGCCGATCTCGCCGCCGCCCACCGCGTGCCGTGACGGGTCGGACCCGTCGCCTCACGCTTCAGGCGTCGGCCGGGACGGGCGTGTTGGCCGCGATGAACTCGGCGAGCTCCGGGCCGGACTCGAAGCTCGTGATCAGCGCATAACGCGGGGCGTTGCCGTGGTGGACCACGACGTGCCACAGGCGCTGCGTGTCGACGACGAATCGCGCCCCCTTGTGGAGCGGAACGCGCCGCTCGGTCGCCGGATCGGGCAACCCGTCCTCGTCGTTGTCGAACAGCAGCATGTAGCTGTCCGGGTTGTCGGTCAACTCGACCCACGATCGGACGACCCAGCCCTCGTCGTCGGGGTTGAAGCGGTTGTTGTCGTCACGATGCAGGCTGCGGATCGCCGCTTCGCGGTCCTGCGGCTCGAGCTTGATCGTGCGGACGCGGCCGAAGTTGGCACCCACGCCGTCGACATAGTTCTTGATGCTCGGTGCGATCTCGGCGTTGGACGTCCACTCGGCATCCTTGTCGGTCTTGCCCTTGTCCCAGAAACCCCGGCAGTCGAGTTCCCCGTCCGCCGTGGCGAGCGGGGCGAAGTTGGTGTCACCGCCGGACTTCCAGTCCATGTACTCGAGGGCCTCGTACTCGCTGGCCGGCACCTCGAAGGGCGCGTCGGTCAGCATGGCGACGCCGGTCTCGGCGAGGACATCGAGACGAGGATGAGGGGTGTCGAGAGGGATCTTGACGCTCCAGTGGTCAGCATTCGGCCAGAAACTCATGCGTCCGAGTCTAGGAATGCCGGTGACCCTCGGCAGGGCCATTGGTCACCTGACCCGCCGAGGTCAGTCGCGGAAGATCGGAGGAATCTCGAGCACCTGCCCGGCCTGAATCGCATCAGCGCTCTCCAGATCGTTCAACTCGACGATCGCGTCGACCGTGACGCCACGCTCCGCGGCGATGACGGCGAGGATGTCGCCGCGCTTCACGGTGTAGAACCGCTCCACCGGGATCGTCGTGGTGGTCGTCGTGGTGGTCGTCGTGGTCTCCAGCGGCGGCAGCGTCTGGCGCGACGCCTCGTCGGTGGTGCCACAGCCTGCGAACGCGGCGGCCGCGACGACCGACAGGGTCGCCAGGCGCAGCGCGTCCGGTGCACCCCGACGCCGTCCCGACCTGCCCATCATGTGCCCGATGATACGCCGCCGATCCCACCGGGCGCGGTCACCCTGCATCCGGCCTGGGGACCGCGGTTCGCCCTCAGCTACCGTCGGCGCGATGGCGAACGCTCACGAGGACTCCGGTCTCGACGAACACGGGGAATCGCCGTTTCCGGGCGCACGGCGACCCGACCGCACCTATGACCTCCCGGCGCACGGCGTACGGATCGCGGTGCACGAGTGGGGAGAGGCCGACGCCCCCCCGCTGATGATGATGCACGGCGGATTCGACTTCGCCCGGACGTTCGACGTGTTCGCCCCCAAGCTCGCGGCCGGAGGATGGCGCGTGGTCTGCTGGGACCAGCGTGGTCACGGAGACAGCGAGCACGCGCCGCTGTACTCGTGGGACGGCGACATGCGTGACACTCTCGCCGTCTTCGACCACGTGGCCGACGGTCGCCCGATCCCGGTCGTCGGCCACTCCAAGGGCGGCGCGCTGATGACGCAGCTCGCCGACGCCCAACCGCATCGATTCCGGTGTCTGGTGAACATGGACGGGATTCCGTACAAGCGGAACATTCCGGACCTCGCCGAGCACGAGCGCACGACGATGCTGGCAAAGGATCTGGCGGGATGGCTCGATCACCGCCGCCGCACGGCGACGGCGAGGCGTAAACCGGGCTCGCTCGACGAACTGGCCCGACGCCGGGGCCGGATGAACCCGCGTCTGCCACACGAGTGGCTGTGCCGCCTCGTCACGACCGGCGCCTTCGAGTCCGACGACGGGTGGCGCTGGAAGATCGACCCGTCGCTGCGATTCGGCGGCTTCGGGCCGTGGCGACCCGAGTGGATGCTGATGCGCCTCCCCGGACTGCCGATGCCGTTTCTCGGCATCCTCGGCGCGGAGATGGAGGAGATGGGGTGGGGTACGCCTCCGCAGAAGGTGCTCCCCTACATGCCGATGGACGGGCGTTGTGAGGTGCTCGAGGACGTCGGTCACTTCGTGCACATCGAACAGCCGGATCTGGTCAGCGAAATCGTGCTCGACTTCGTCGGAGCGCCGGCATGACGGGGTCGCCGGTGATGCTCCGTCACAACCGGATCGACCTCGCCCTCCACCTGCTGCGGCCCGAACCGATCGACCCGGCGGTTCCGTCGCGCCCGCTGCTGCTGCTGCACGGACTCGGTGACCGATCCCCCTCGACCGTTCCGCACTGGTGCGCGAAGTGGCCGGGTCCGATCGCGGCGCTCGACTTCACCGGCCACGGCGACTCGACCGTGCCCGCGGGCGGTGGCTACTCACCCGAACTGCTGATGGCCGACGTCGACCATGCACTGGATCATCTCACCGGCGGGGATCCGGACGGATCGATCACCCTGCTCGGACGGGGTCTCGGCGCGTACGTGGCGCTGCAGATCGCCGGCGCACGAGCACGCCAGATCCACGGCGCCATCCTCACCGATGGTCCCGGGCTGGCCGGCGGGCCGACCGGACCGACGTCGCAGTCGGTCTTCGCGCTCGACACCGACGGACGCAGTCCCGACCCGTACGCGCTGATCGAGCTGGGGCGCGATCTCCGGCCGGGTGACTACGCCGTGTCGTTCGTGAACCTGGCGAACTCCGGCGCACCGGTGGCCGGCCCGATCACGGTGGCGAGCAGCTTCCGCCCGAAGTGGCTGACAGCGGTGGCCGAGGCTCCCGGTGTCGTCGAGTCGTCGTTGGCCGACGCGCTCGATGCCTACGCCTGACGGCGGGCGAGGTAGTCCCGCGCGGCAGCGCGTGCCTCGGGATCGCCGAGCGCCGCGCGCAGCTGGTCGGCATCGGCCCAGGCGCCCACGGTCGACGCAACATCGTCCAGCGCGGCGTTGATCTGACGCTTGGTCGCGCGCACGACCGAGGGCGCCTTGCGTGCCAGTTGCCCGGCCAGTTCGTCGACGGTCACCTCGAGCTCGGCGCGTGGCACGACACGGTTGACGAAACGGAGGGCGTGCGCCTCGTGGGCGTCGAACGGCCGGCAGGTGAGGACGAGCTCGCGAACGACCGCCGGAGGGATCTCGCGCACCAGACGCGGGATGCCACCCCACGCGAGCGGAATCCCGAGGTCGACCTCGGGGATCGAGAACAACGTGTCGTCGGCCGCGATGCGCAGATCGCAGACAGCCGCGAGAACGACGCCGCCGCCGACGCACGGGCCCTTGATCGCCGCGATGGTGAGGGCCCGCATCCGTTCCATGGCCTCGGCCATCAACCTGCCGAGATCGGCCTGAGCACGGCTGTCGTGTGCGGTGGCGTCCGCGCCGCCGGCGAACTCACGCAGGTCGAACCCCGAGGAGAATCCGCGGCCGGCGCCGGTCACGACCACGATGCTGGCATCGGTCGTGTCGAACCAGGCCGCCGCATCGGCGATCTCGGCCAGCGGCACCGTACCCAACGGGTTGAGCTTCTCGGGCTGGTTCAGGGTGAGCCGGCCGACCCGCCCGTCGATACCGATCTCCAGGGTCTCGAATTCCGGGATCGATACATCCATGACGGCATCGTGTCACTTCGGTGGAGAATGGGTCGGGTCGGTCGCAGGACGGTCTATCGTTCGATGCGTGAACCTGTCGTGGATCGTGATCGCCGTCGTGGCGCTGGTGGTGATGGAGCCGATCACCGCGGCCACGCACCGCTGGATCATGCACGGCATCGGCGAGTTCCTCCATCGCAGCCACCATCAGCACCGCGAGACCCGATTCGAGGCCAACGACTGGTTTCCGGTCATGTTCGCAGCGATCGTCAACCTCGCGCTGTTCGCAGGCTTCAACGTCGACGGCTTGAGCTCGCTGGTTCCGGCCGCGGTCGGCGTCACGCTGTACGGGGCCATGTACGCACTCGTCCACGACGTGTACATCCACGGCCGCGTCGGCTGGTTCCGTGGCCGGCGGGTCGCCGCGCTCGATCGGCTCGCCGCGGCGCATCGGATCCACCACCTGTACAACGCCGCACCCTACGGCATGCTGCTGCCGGTGGTCCCGGCCCGACTGCGTGACCGTGCGAGCCGAACCAGCCGCGATCCGCTGGCCCGCGCCTGACCGCCGCTCCACGCTCCACGCTCCACGCGTGATCGTCAGAACACGAACAGGCCGGACGTCCCCGGCCCGGTGTGTGCACCGACGCTCGGACCGATGCGGTACTGGATGAGTTCGGCCACGCCCGGGTGGTCGCGGAGCGCCTCCGTGAGCGCGTTCGACATCGGGCGGCTCGAGGCGTCCGACGTCCCGATCGCAACGTGCAGGCCGCGCTCGTCGGTGGGCGGCCAGGCGAGCGCATCGTCGATCATGGCACTCACGGCTGCGTCCAGGTCGTTGGCCGTGCTCAGCACGGTGAGGTCGGCGCCGGCCATCGCGAGCACCGGAATGCCGTCGGCCGACGCTGCTTCGATGTCGACCCCCACGCGTCCCGACCGGTCGACGAGTCGGGGGACACCGACGACGAACGAGGTCCGCAGCGACGCCGCCCGAGCCGACGCGGTCCGGGCCGCCTCGGCGAGCGACGCCCCCGCCGCAATCGCCTCGGCGGCCGCCCAGACGCAACACGAGATCCCGAAGCTCGCGGTGCCGGTGTCGACGAGCTGGACCGGAACGTTCACGAGGTCGGACGCGATACGCGCCGCATTGAGGGTCCCGCTCATCGCCTCGGCGATGTGGATCGAGAGGATCTCGGTCGCACCACGGGCGACGAGGCGGGTGTAGGCCTCGACGAAAGCACCCGGTGACGGCTGGCTGGTCGAGATCTCGGGCGTTCGGCCGCCATCCCAGGCCGCATAGAAGTCGTCGACGTCGAGGTCGACGCCCTCCCGGTACTCGTGCCCGTCGACGGTGACCAGCAATGGCACCACCTCGATCGAGTACCGCTCGGCGAGTGCGGCCGGGAGCTGGCTATTCGAATCGACGACGAGCCCGATCACGTGCCACCCCCCGTGGACACACGCGCGGGCGGCTCGGGCGACGGCGCCCGCACGCTCGGACGAGCCGCGAGGAATCGCTCGACGATGATGGCGCTCGACAGCAACGCGCTGATCGGGAGCACGATCGTCGGCTTCGGGCCCCACAGGTTTCGCCAGCCCTTGACCCACCACACGACGCCACCGACGACCCAGCAGCTGCTCGACACCAGTGTGGCGACGAAAGCGCGCTGCTTCCAGGCGGGCACCGCGGCGGTCGCCGCGGCCACACCGACGTCGATCGGAAAGTAGGCGGGGAAGGTGGCGAGACACTGGCCGACGCTCGTCGCAACGCCCTTGCCGCCCCGGAAGCCGTTCGTCACCGGATAGCAGTGGCCGGCAACGGCCGCTGTCCCGGCCAGGTGTGCGCCCGTCGGGCCGGCGAGGGCGCCGGCCACGGCGCAGGCGGCGACCCCCTTCGAGATGTCGCCCGCCATCACGACGAGCCCTGCCCTCGTGCCGAGCAACTTCATGGCGTTCGCGGCGCCGGGGTTCCCGCTGCCCTGGGAGCGCAGGTCCGGTCGGGCCATCTTCCGGGCGACGATGTCAGCCGTCGAGATCGTTCCGAACACGTACGCGACACCCAGACCGATGCCGAGTCGGTCGAGCCGGCCGCGTCGTCCCCGGAACTGCATCGGTCGGACGTTAGACCTCCAATCGAAACGCCTGCGCAACGCCGTCGGCGAGAGATCGCGCGCGTGGAACGACGAAGCGGCGCTGTTAGATTCATGTCGCTCTCAACGAGAAGAGGTCCACGCCTCGAATAGGCCCCCATCGTCTAGTGGCCTAGGACACCACCCTTTCAAGGTGGCGGCACGGGTTCGAATCCCGTTGGGGGTGCGGTGCCACAGCGCATCAACGACACGGCGGGTTGACAGCCGCCCGGAATACATACTGGTCCCGTGGTGAAGTCAGGAGTTCACGCCGGCCTGTCAAGCCGGAGGTCGCGGGTTCAAATCCCGTCGGGACCGCCAACAGGGGCCACTCACCAAGCGATTGGAGGGTGGCTCTTGTGCATACAGGGAGATCCCCCTGGTAGACGGTCTCGTAGCTCAGTTGGCAGAGCGCTCGCCTGAAAAGTGAGAGGTCACCGGATCGACGCCGGTCGAGACCACCGCCCACGAACCCCCGCCTTCGGCGGGGGTTCGTCGCGTTCGCCGGCTCGGATGCGCATCCTGACCGCCGAGTGCCGCTGACCGCCCCGGACGAGACGACGCCGGGGCCGATGGTGGTGCCGGAAGAACGATCCTGCGCGTAGTGTCGGGCATGCAGCTCGCGAGTGTCGTCCCGCTCCCTCCGCTCGACGAACACTCGCTCCTCGTCTTCTGGTGCCAGATCCTGCTCGTGCTGGTCCTGGCGAGGTCGGGCGGCTACCTGCTGCGACGGTTGGGGCAGCCACGGGTGATCGGCGAACTCCTCGCCGGAGTCGCGCTCGGCCCGTCCCTTCTCGGACGTGTCTGGCCCGACGGTTTCGAATGGTTGTTCCCCGCGAGTGAGCGCCAGGCCGGCCTCCTGCTCGGCCTCGCATGGATCGGCATCGTCTTCCTTCTCGGTTCCACCGGGGCCGAGATCGACCTTGCAGCGATCGGTGTGCAGGGCCGTGCCGCCGTGACGACGACGGTTGGGAGCCTCCTCGTCCCACTGGCCATGGGAGCCGGCGTGGCGATGCTGATCCCCACGAGCTACGTCGGTGAGGGCACCACCCGTTTCGTGTTCGCATCCTTCTTCGCGGTGGCGTTCGCGATCTCCTCGCTGCCCGTCGCGGCGCGGATCCTCGGCGATCTGGGCATCTTGTCGACTCCCGTTGCGCAGTTGGCGCTCGGCGTCGCCACCGCCAACGACGTCGTCGGGTGGCTCCTGCTGGGGATGGTCACGGGGCTCAGTGAAGCGGGTCCTTTCTCGCCTGGCGCTCTCGGCGCGGCGCTGGCGGTCGTCTCGGTGCTCGCGGTCGTCGTGATCCGTTTCGGGCCCAGAGCACTGGATCGTGTCGCTGACGAACTGCAGCGACGCGACGGCGGACCTGCGGCCGAGGCCAGTGTCATCGCGATCGCGATCATCGCGGTCGGCATGGCCACCCATGCGATCGGGATCGAAGTCGTGATCGGAGCGTTCATCGCCGGGATCGCGATCGGTGCGAGCAAACTGCGACGTCGGCCAGGGTTCGGCGCGATCGAAGTCGTCACGAACGGAGTGTTCGCACCGTTGTTCTTCGCGATCGCCGGGATTCGAGTCGATCTCTCCGAGCTTCGTTCGCCCTCGGTGCTCGGGCTCACGCTCGCCGTGACCGGCGCCGCGACGGTGGCGAAGGTCGGCGGCTCCTACGTCGGCGGTCGGCTGGGTCGCCTCGACCACCGTGACTCACTCGGGCTCGGTTTCATCCTGAACGCCCGTGGGGCGCTCGAGATCGTCGTCGCAACCGTCGGGCTCTCACTCGGCGTCATCGACACGACGATCTACACGGTGATCGTGGTGATGGCGCTGACGACCACCGCCATCGCCGCACCTCTGATCACATGGACATTCCGCCGCCGATGAGCGCCACCCGCAGGGTGGTCGACGTCGTGTCGACGCTCAGTTCGTGTACGTCTGGAGCTGCCCGCCCGATTCGGCGAGCGACTTCAGCAACGGGCTCAGCTCCCAGTGTCGGCCGCCGAGCGAGACGCCGTACCCCTCGATCTTCTCGACGATCTCCGCGAGGCCGACCGAATCGGCCCAGTGCATCGGGCCACCGCGGTAGACCGGCCAGCCGTAGCCGTTGACCCACACCACGTCGATGTCGCTCCCGCGGATCGCGATCTTCTCCTCGAGGATCTTCGCCCCCTCGTTGACCATCGGGTACAGGAGGCGTTCGAGCACCTCCTGATCGCTCACCTCGCGCTGCTCGTGACCCTTGCCGACGGCGAACTCCTTGATCAGCTGCTCGACCTCCGGGTCGGGCGTCGCCGCACGCGTGTCGGGGTCGTACGTGTAGTAACCGCGACCGTTCTTCTGCCCCCGGCGACCGTTCTCGCAGAGGATCTCGCGAATCGTCGACGACGAGGACTGCTCCGCCTTCCAGCCGATGTCGAGACCGGCGAGATCACTCATCGAGAACGGCCCCATCGGGAACCCGAACTCGTAGAGCACGTTGTCGACCTGCGCCGGTGTCGCTCCTTCCAACAGCATCCGCTCCGCCTCGGCGCCGCGCATGAACAGCATGCGGTTCCCGACGAATCCGGGGCACACGCCGACCATCACGCAGACCTTGCCGATCCTCTTGCCGATCGCCATGGTCGTCGCGACGACCGTGTCGCTCGACTTGTCACCACGCACGTTCTCCAGCAGCTTCATCACGTTCGCGGGCGAGAAGAAGTGCATCCCGATCACGCTCTCGGGGCGCGACGGTGACGGCGGCGATCTCGTTCACGTCGAGTGCCGACGTGTTCGAGGCGAGCAGGGCGCCCGGCTTGCAGATCTCGTCGAGCTCCCGGAAGATCGACTGCTTGAGGGCCATGTCCTCGAAGACCGCCTCGATCACCATGTCGCAGTCGGCGAAGTCGGACTTGTCGGTCGATCCGGTGATCAACGCCATCCGCTCCTCGACCTGCTCCGGTGTGGTCGAACGCGACCGCTCGTAGTTCTTGCGGACGACGCCGAGCCCGCGATCGAGCGATGCCTGATCGCGTTCGACGATCGTCACCGGGATCCCGACGTTGGCGAAGTTCATCGCGATGCCGCCGCCCATCGTGCCCGCGCCGAGCACGCCGACCTTCTGCACGTCGATGATCGGCGTGTCCTTGGCGATGTCGGGGATCTTGTTCGCCGCCCGCTCGGCGAAGAAGTAGTAGCGCTGTGCGGCCGACTGCGGACCGGTCATCAACTCCATGAAGAGCTTGCCCTCGACCTTCAGCCCTTCGTCGAACGGAAGATTCGCCGCTGCCTCGATGCATCGGATGTTGTACTCGGGGGCGAGGAATCCGCGTGTCCTGCGCGCGATGCTCGCCCGGAAGTCGGCGAAGAGCTGATCGTCACCGCGGGCTTCGGCCACCTTGTCGTCACGGTCGCGCACCCGGAGCAGCGGGAGGTCGTCGGCGACGGCGCGGCTGGCGAACGCCACGGCGGCTGACCGCAATGCTGCCGCATCACCGTCGACGACCTCGTCGACGAGGCCGCCGCCGAGCGCTTCGGCGCTGCTGATGTGACGGCCGGTGGTCATCATCTCCAACGCTTTCGGGACACCGACGAGGCGCGGGAGCCGCTGGGTCCCACCCGCGCCCGGGAGCAGCCCCAGGTTCACCTCGGGCAGCCCGAACTTCGCCGACGAGACCGCGACGCGATAGTGCGCGCAGAGAGCGACTTCGAGCCCACCGCCGAGCGCCGTGCCGTGGATCGCGGCGATCACCGGTACCGGCGCGTCCTCCATCGCCGCCTGTACTTCGTGCAGCCCGACGGCCTGCGGGGCGCCGCCACCGAACTCGCTGATGTCGGCGCCGGCGATGAACGTCCGCCCGTCGCAGATCACGACGATCGCCTTCGCACCGTCCTCGGTCGCCTTCGTGATCCCGTCGAACAGCCCCTGGCGTACGTGCCAGCTCAACGCGTTGACCGGCGGGTTGTCGACGATCACGAGAAAGACGTCTCCCTCGCGCTCGAGACGGACGGATTCGGAGACGTCGACGGTTTCAGCCATCCCGACAGTCAAGCAAACGCAGCCCGTTCGAGTTCAAGCGCCCGGCCCGATCGGGATCAGAGCTCCAGGATCCGCATCGCCTCCACGACCGAGCCGGATCGCACGACCTCGCCGAACTCGTCGTCGTCGAGCAGGCGGTCGATGGTCGCTGCGAGCTCGGGATGTTCCGCCCGCGCCCGCTGCTCGGCGGCGCGGCCGGGAAAGTGGCGCAAGGTGAACACCATCGGCAGCAGCCGCCCCAGCCGGGCGAGGCCTCCGTCCAGCGGGCCCGTCGTGTTCGGCTGACGCTCGGCGGTCACGTGGAACGACGGCCAGAGCTGATCCATCCCGCGGTAGAACTCGTCGGCGGCGGCGAAGCCGGCCTGGAACGACGTCCATGCCTCGTCGAAGACGGTCCGCCAGGGCGCGGCCAGCGTGTCGAACGGATCGTCGCGCACAACCGATGATCGCAGGTGCGACGGCGGCGCGGGCGCACCGGAACGCCGCAGCACCATCCGGCATTGCATCGGATCGTCGGGACGACGAGAGTGGGCTCGGGTCGACCGATGCCCGTCGGTCCCCGAGCGGAGTTGCATGGACACGGTCGGATTCATCGGATTGGGCAACATGGGGCTCCCCATGTGCGAACGGCTCGTGGGGGCGGGCCACCGGGTGGTCGCCTTCGACCTCGATCCGGCGCGAGTCATGAAAGCGGTCGACGCCGGCGCGTCGGCTGCGGCGTCTGCCGAAGAATGCGCCGGCGGTTGCGACGTCCTGCTCACGTCGCTCCCCCGACCCGACCACGTCGACGCGGTGATGCGCGGAGCGGGCGCCCTCGCGGCGCTGCGGCCCGGATCACTGTGGATCGACCTGACGACGAACCGCAAGGAGCTCGTCGAGGAACTGGCCCGGGAGGCCCCCCGCGGTGTCGATGTCGTCGACTCGCCCGTGACCGGAGCCGTCGACGGCGCCCGCAACGGTCGCCTGACCCTCTTCACCGGCGGCGACGCCGAGCCGGTTGCGCGAGCGACTGCGGTCCTCCAACATCTCGGCACGGTGATCGCCTGCGGACCCCTCGGCACCGGGAACGTCGTCAAGCTCGTCACCAACCAGCTGTGGTTCGTCGCGGCGGCCGCGCTCGGCGAGGGGTTCGTACTGGGCATGGCGAACGGCGTCGAACTCCCGGTGTTGTACCGGGCGATCTGCGAGTCGGTCGGCGACTCCTTCGTCGTCCGCCACGACGCGCCCTCGATCTTCGCCGGCCACTACGACCCGTCGTTCTCGCTCGATCTCTGTCTGAAGGATCTCGGCCTGATCGAGGAACTCCAGCAACAGACGACGGCCGAGTTCCCCATGACCGATGCCGCGCGTTCGGCGTTCGCCGACGCGGGCGAACGCTACGGGCGCGACGCCGGCGAACTCCACGTCGCGAAGCGCCTCGAGGACGACGCCGGCGTGGACTTCCGCGTGCCCGGCGACTGGACCCCGCCGTGGGAGGTGATCGACCGATGAGCACGCCGCTCGGCGACCTGCTCGATCTCGAGCGGTACCCGCTCGACCGCAACGACGACCCGGCCGTCAACGATGCGATCGACGACGCCCGATCGGCGTTGCGCTCGACCGGGTGCGCGATCGTCCGCGGTCTCGTCTCCCCCACAGGAGTCGCAGCGCTCGACGCCGAGATCGTCTCGCGCAGACACACCACCCACTACTCGACCGATGCGATGAATCCCTACTTCCACACGACGGTCGACCCGCGGTATCCAGGGCATCATCCCGTGAACACGTTCGTCGAACGGTCCAGTGGATTCATTCCCGGCGACTCGTGGGATCCGTCGGGTCCGATGAACTCGCTGTTTCGCGCCGACGCCCTCATCCGCTTCGTGGCGGCGTGCCTCGAGCTCGGCGAACTCCACTGCTACGCCGACCCGCTCGCCGGGCTCACCGCCAACATCCTCGACCCCGGCCAGCAGTTCACCTGGCACTTCGACACGAACGACTTCGCGGTCACCGTCCTCGTCGCGGAGGCCGGTGGCGGCGGGCTCTTCGAGTTCGTCCCGGCGATCCGGTCGGACGGCGACGAGGGGTTCGATCGGGTCCAGGCCGTGCTCGACGACGAACCGTCCGCACGCTCGACGGTCACCACCCTCGATCTCCGGCCCGGCGACATGCAGATCTTCCGCGGCCGACACTCCCTGCACCGCGTGACCCGCGTGGCGAACGATTCGGCGTCGCGACACGCGGCGATCTTCGCCTACACCAACGAACCCGGGGTGATCGGTCGCGTCGAACGAACGAGACAACTGTTCGGTCGCGTCCTCGACGAACACGTCGCCGCAGAGGCCGCCCGCGTCCGCAGCGACGCGCTCATCGACTGACGGCCCGAGGATCCGCCGGTCCTGTCGCCGGGAGCCGTCACCGGTGAGCCGACTCAGCCACCACTGAATTCGAGCGCGGCGCCGTCGACCACCTCGGGCGCGAGACCGCACTTCACCACCGAGAGTTTGACGTTGGCCACCGCGATCGGGTCGCCCGCGGCGAGCAGGGTCAGCGTCGTCTCACCGTGATCCGCGATCGTCGTCTCGATGGCGCAGTTCGCCGCCCTCGGCTCGATGCCCTGCCCGACGTAGTCGTTGTCGCCCCCGCCGACCAGCAGGTCGAACACGGTGCCCTGCACCAGGTCGGTGGGGCGATCCTCGGAGAACCCGCTCAGGTCGATCTCCGGCTCGGCCCCGGGTGCGGTGGGCTCCTCGAGCGGCGGCAGCGGCTCGTTGCGGAGCTTGGCGACCGCCCGGTCGATCTGGTTCTGCGAGATCCCGCAGTCGAGCGCGGCCTGGGAGACCACCTCGACCGCGGCCGGCTCACCCGTTGCCGCGCCGAGCGCGAGCAGTTCATCATCGCTGATGCGCGTCGCCAGCGTCTCGATCGCGCAGTTCGCGACGTTCGGGGCCACGCCGATCTGGGGATCGGTCAACAGATCGAACAGCACGCCCCCGACCACGGACGCCGGACGCTCGTCACCGAACGTCGACGGGTCGATGAGCGGGCCGGCGGGAGCCTGTTCTCCCTCCGATGTCGGTGGTGGGGCGACGGTCGTGGTCGTCGTGGTGGTGGTCGTCGGCAGCGGGACCGCGGCGAACGCGAGCTCCTCGGACGCGCCACTCGACGTGTCCGCCGTCGCGTACACGGCGACGGCAGCGACGACGAGGAGAACGGCGCCGACCGCAGCAGGAAGGATCTGCTTGCCCGGGAGCAGCGCGGCGAGCCGCACCGAGTGGCCCGTGTCGGTGCCCTGTTCCTGCGTTCCGAGCAGTCCCTTGTCGTCGATCCAGACCAGCAGCGGGGGCATCGCCACCAGCGCCGCGAGCAGTGCGATGGCGACGTTCAAGGTGACGATGATCCCGAAGTCGCGAAGCAGTGGCAGCGGCGACAGTACGAGCACGGCGAAGCCGCCGATCGTGGTCATCGCGGAGGTGAAGAACGCCCGCCCCGTACGACTCGCCGCCATGTCGGTGGCGGCGCGCGGTGCTCGCCCTGCCTGGCGCTCCTCCAGGTACCGGCCCATGATCAGGACCGAGAACTCGGCACACGTCGCGATGACCAGCGGGCCCGAGACGGTCGTCAGCGGGCTCAGTTCGAAGCCGAGCAGCCCGACGAACAACGACGACGCGCCGACCGCCATGAGCACGGGGACCAGTGCGAGCACGGCACGGCTCAGGCTGCGGAACCGCAGGACGAGGAACAGCGCGGCGGCGACGAGCGCCAGGTACGTGAGGTTCGCGCGATTCGCCTTCAGGTTCTCCAGCAGTCCGATCCCGACCGTCGCCAGGCCGGCAGGCGTCGCCTTCACCGCGGGCTGCCCGTCGTCCAGACCGGTGACGAGGATGCTGTCGGCGGGGAGATCGAGTTCGGCGATCCGCTGATCGAGGTCGGCAGCCAGTTCGTCGACGAGCACGGCGCGCTCCTCGAGGCTCCCCTGCTCGAGCCGCAGGTTGATCTGCGCCGCGGTGCCGTCCGCGTTGACCAGTGCTCGGGCGATCGCCGGCGTGTCGGTGCGAGCGGCGGTCGCGGCGTTGACGATGTCGGTCGAGGTGGGCGCGATGCGCGTCGCACCGTCGATGTCGATGATCTTCTCCAGCGTGCCGACGAGGCTCGACGAGGCCACGACCTGAGGGCGGTCCTCGGCGTCGACCGTGAACTCGTAGATGAGATCGACGACATCCTGGTCGAACACGTTGTTCGCCGCGACGAGCACTCCGAGCGTCGAGGCGAAGTCGGTCTCGGCAGCGAGCCGGTCGATGTCGCTCACCGTCTGGCTGCTCTGATCGATCCACTTGACCGGATCGGACTGGATCTTGGTGCGTCCTTCGACGAGCACGCCGCCGACGAACAGGATCGTGGCGAGGATCACGATCGGGAGTCCGAAGGCGGTCGGGAGGCCGCCGAGCTTGACGACCAGTTTCTCGACCGCCGATTCCTTGCGCTCGTCGGTCCGTTTCGTCCATTCCCGGATGCCGAGCGCCGAGGCCGGAATCACGACACCGACCGTCACCAGCACGACCACGCCCACCGCGAGCAACACGCCGAAGTCGCGGATCATCGGCACCTTGGAGATCCGCAGCGCCAGGAATGCGAGCACGCCCGTGATCGTGGCCACGATCAGCGGAGGCACGACGTTGGCCAGCGACTCGGCGATCGGGTGCACCTCCTTGTCCAGCACGACCTCCTCCTCGACCCGGTTGTGGACCTGGATCGCGAAGTCGATCCCGAGCCCGATCAGGATCGGGAGTCCCGAGATCGTGACCAGCGAGAGATCGATCCCGATCATGCCGAGCAGCGAGAATGCCCAGAGCACGCCGACGAACACGGCGAGCAGTGGGAGGAGTCGCCACCGCACCTTGAAGATCAGGGCGAGGATGATCGCCATCACGACCATCGCGGCGAGACCGAGGGTCAGCATGCCGCCCTTGAGATAGTCGTTGATCTCGCCGAGGTAGATCGGTGAACCGGTGATGGTCAGCTCGAACCCCTCGAAGGCGTACTCCGGGTTCTCGAGGATGTCGACCACCTCGTTGGTGGCGATGGTCAGTTCGTCCAGCGAGGCATTGCCCTGCAGCACGATGCCGCCGACGGCGGTCGCGTTCAACGGTCCGCCTTCGACATTGGGGAACGTGCCACGGAGCGACTTGCGGATCACGAGATCCTCGGCAGGAGGAGCGACGGGCTCGTTGTCGTCGTCGATGGTGAAGCCACTGTTGTCGAAGATCAACACCTCGTTCCACGCGGGGTTCCCGACGTTCCACTCCGACTGGGGTCCCACGGCGCCGCGTCGGGCCAGCGAGATCGAGATGTCGTCGTTGCGGACCCCGGCACCCTCCTCGTCACGGCTGACCGCGGTGGCGAGCGCCTGGGTGCCGGTCGCCCCACCGACCAGCGACGAGCTGTAGACCATCGACGTGTAGGGCGTGATCGCGGAGTAGACACCGTCCACCGCTTCGATCTCGCTCGTCATCGCCATGAGCTTGGTCAGGTTGTCCCCCACGAAGAGGTCGGCGACGGTCGTGCCCTCGTCGGCCGAGAAGAGCAGGATGATCGTCTCGCCGCCGAAGTCCTCCTGGAAGGTCACGTTGTCGAGCGCGATCTGCGAATCGGGATTCAGGTAGCTGTCCTGGCCCGTCGCGAACTCGATCCGTGTCGCTCCCAGTGCGAGCACGCCCGTGATCACGACCATCACCACGACGACGGCCTTCCAGTGCTTGCCGAGCTGCACTCCCGTGTTGCGCCAGAACTGTTCCATCTTCGGTTTCCCCCTCGACGACGGGCCCGCGTGTCGACGGGCTCATGGGTCCGACGTCACATCGAACGAGAAGAACCGTAGACGGTCGAGTGCCTCTCGACCGAACGTCCCGAGTGCGCACCGACCCGTCGCGATTTGCCGTGTCCCGGCACCCGCAAATCGTCCGCGATTTGTCGGGGCCGGGACGCGGCAAATCGTGAAGGGGTCAGGTTCCGTAGTCGAAGCCGAGGTCGGGGGCGGTCAGGAGCGGCCGGTAGTCGATGCCACGCGCTGCTGCCATGGCGGCGCACGTTCCACCGCGGTCGACGATCACGCTCATGAACACCGGGTGCGCGCCGTACGCCTCGATCTGGTCGACCGCTTCGATGAGCGACGTGCCACGGGTCGTCGTGTCCTCGGTGACGAGGACCCGATCACCTGGTTGCAGCGCACCGGCGATCCGGCCGGTCACACCGCCCTGCTTGACCTCCTTGCGCACGCTGAAGCTGCGCACATCGAACCCACGCGTTGCGAGGACCGCTGCGACTCCGTACGCCATCGGGTCGGCGCCGAGGGTGAGGCCACCGATGGCGTCGATCGTCCCGAGCTCGTCACCGAACATCTCGACGATCGCGTCGGTCACGGCGATGATCCCGTCGGCACGACAAGCGGTCTGCTTCGTGTCGAGGAACCAGTTGCTGCGAGCGCCCGACTTGAGCACGAAATCTCCGGTCTTGACCGCGTGCTCCAACACGTGGGTCCGCAGCCGGTCGAGGGTCGACGAGAGTGCGGGGAGCTCGCTCACGGGGACGAAGCTACCGGGCGTCAGCACTCGACGACGCTGACGGGAATCCGAGTCGCCAGACCACCCTCGGCGGTCTCCTTGTACTTCGCATTCATGTCCTGCGCGGTCGCCCACATCGTCTCGATCACGTCGTCGAGCGAGACACGAGCGAGCGCGGGAGAGCTGGCGAGCGCGAGGTGTGCCGCCGAGATCGCCTTCATCGCACCCATCGCGTTGCGCTCGATGCACGGAACCTGGACGAGCCCGCCGATCGGGTCGCACGTCATGCCGAGGTGGTGCTCCATCGCGATCTCCGCGGCCATCAGTGCGTGCGCCACCGTCCCGCCCTGACACTCCGTCAAGGCGGCCGCCGCCATCGCCGACGACACGCCGATCTCCGCCTGACATCCGCCCATCGCCGCGGAGATGGTCGCTCGCTTCTTGAAGATCGCACCGATCTCCGCCGCCACCAGGAGGAATCGGATCGACTCGGCATCGTCGTCGGCAGCGCCGGCGTGCCGCGCGGCCAGATGGTGGAACAACACGGCCGGGATGACGCCCGCCGCGCCGTTCGTCGGTGCCGTGACGACCCTCCCGAACGCCGCGTTCTCCTCGTTGACCGCGAGCGCCAGGCAGCTCACCAGTCGGACCGTGTCGCCGAACTCGAGGTCGGCGCGGCACACGTCCTCGAACCAGCTCGCGGAGTCGTGCGCCTCGACGGGACCGAGCAGCGAACGGTGGAGGGCACACGCTCGCCGCGCGACGCCGAGACCGCCCGGCAGGGTTCCCGCCGTCGACACCCCACGAAAGGCGCAATCCCGCATCGCGTCACGGATGTGGAGCAGGCCCGCATCGATCTCGGCATCGGTGCGCCAGCTCCGTTCGTTCTCCCGGACCACGTCGGCGATCGAGCGGTGGGTGCCACACCACCGGATGAGGTCGTCGGCCGAGTCGATCGGACACGGAAGCTCCATCTCGGACTCCGGCGTGAGGTCGGGTTCGACGCCGTCGCGATCGTGCGCGACGAAGCCGCCGCCGAGCGAGTACGAGGTCTGCTCCACGATCGCTCCGTCGTCGAGCGTCGCGATGAGCTTCATCCCGTTCGGATGCGTGGCGAGGCTGACCGCTCCGTCGAAGACGATGTCGCGTTCACGGACGAACGGCACGAACCGGGTTCCGTCGACAGCCAGACGTCCCGACTCCAGGGTGCGCGGCCCGAGACGCTGCATTTCGCCGACGTCGCACGTCTCGGGGTCGTTGCCGCACAGTCCCATCATCACGGCGATGCCGGTGCCGTGCCCGCGTCCGGTCTTGGCGAGCGAGCCGTAGAGCTCGACGCGAACGGCCGTGACGTGCTCGAGAATCCCTGACGACCGGAGGCCACGCACGAAGTGCTCGGCTGCCCTCCACGGTCCCAGCGTGTGCGAACTCGACGGGCCGACTCCGATCTTCAGCATGTCGAACACGCTGATCGGGCCGGATGGGATGTCAGACACGGTCGCGAGTGTCGCGCATCAGCACCTCCTGCGCGACCGTTGCGACGTGGCCGCCGTCCGCCGCGAAGACGTAGCCGAGCGCCAGGCCACGACCGCCGACGAAGTGGAGGCACGAGAAGTCGTGGAGGTGCCACGCGTCAGCGGCCAGATTTCGATGGAACCAGACCGTGTGGTCGAGGCTCGCCGCGAACATGTGGTCGCCGCCCTCCGCGTCGTCGGCTCGGCTCGACATCGGGTGCGCGCGATGGACCGCGTCCGTGGGGAGATCGTCGGAGACGAACGCGAGCCAGCAACGGTGCAACAGCTGCGCCGCGGGGTCGGACGGGTCCCCGATCGGTTCCGTCACCTTCATCCAGGCGACCGCACGCCCGGACCCGTCACGACGACTGTCGACGACGCGATCATCCGGCACCATCGCACGTTCGAAGGCGGGAGACCACGACTGCTGCTCGAGCACGTCGGGCGGTGGAACCTCCGGCATCTCCACGGTCTGCAACTCCACCGAGACCTCGGGACGCTGGAACGAGCTCTCGGCGTTCAGGATGGCACCCACCGCCTGTCGGGCGACCACACGGCGCGTGGCGAAGGACCGTCCGTTGCGGATGCGGTCGACCTCGTAGCGCACGGGCTCCGATGCGTCACCCCGACGGATGAAGTAGGCACGGATCGAATGGGGTTCGAGCCCGTCGTCGACCGACATCGTCGCGGCGCGCAACGCCTGGGCGACGATCTGACCACCGTAGAGTCCGCCCCACGGGTACTGCGGCCCGATTCCGACGTGTACATCGGGTCCGTGAGGTGACAATTCGAACATGTCCGTCCAACGCTATTGCATTCAATCGTCGACGCGTACAATGCCCTGATGGCGACCAAGAGAACCATGTCCGACGAGCACAAGGCCGCCCTTGCCAAGGGTCGAACCGAAGGCCGAATCGTGCGCGATTATCTGGAAGGACTCCGCGCCACACGACCGAAGCGGGGACGGAAACGGACTCCCGACACGGTGCAGAAGCGACTCGATGCGATCGCGGCCGCGCTCCCCGATGCGAGCCCGATCGACGAGCTGTTGCTCATCCAGGAGCGGCGCGACCTGGAGGCCGAGCTCGATGCGATGTCGAACACGATCGACCTGGACGCACTCGAGCAGGCGTTCGTCGCGGTCGCGAAGAGCTACAGCGAGAGCAAGCACATCTCCTACGCCAGCTGGCGCGACGTCGGTGTGGCCGCCGGCGTGCTCAAACGGGCCGGCATCTCGCGCGCCGGCTGACGGGCCGGCACACGGGCAGCCGCCCGACGACCGACATCACACCGGATCAGGGTTCACCGTCGCCCGCCTGGAGCAGTCCGACCGCACCGCGTCCCGGGAAATTGAATGCATGGGTGACGATCGGATACAAGCCGTCTTCGGCCGTACGTAGTTCGATGACCGCACCCTGGGCCGGCGCAAGGTCGACCGCCTGCGATCCCCAATTCCCGTCGTTGCCTTCGATCAGTTGGATCCCCTCCTTGATCACGCGGTGGAAGATCGTGCCGACGATGTGGAACGACGAGTCGATCGACGGTCCGACGTCGAGGACGAACAGGCGGACGTCCTCACCGGTCGGAACCTCGATCGGATTGTCGAGATACTGCTTGGCAACACCGTTGAACATCACGAAGTCCGGAGCCGGCGCCGCCTGATTGGCTTTCGCAAACGACGAAACCTCGCCCTGCGGCCCGAGATACCACTCGTTCTGGACCAGGAAGAACTCGTTGTCGATGGGCGCGAGCCCGCCCTCCGGCTCGACGATCACCATTCCGAACATCCCGTTCGCGATGTGGTGCAACACAGGGTCGGTCCCGCAGTGGTACATCCACACACCGGCGTAGTCCGTGGTGAACTCGTAGATCAGGTCTTCACCCGGTGCAATCGAGCGCATCTCGTCGTTCCACGCAACCTGCGACGCATGGAAGTCGACCGAGTGCGGCACCTCGGACCCGACCGGGTTGACCAGGTGGACTCGAACCGTGTCACCGACCTCGGTGCGCAGCACCGGTCCGGGAACTGTTCCGTTGAAGGTCCACACGAGCTGCTCGTAGCCCTCGGCGACGGTCATCAACTTCTCCTCGACCACCATTTCGACCTCGAGCAGATCACCCCCATCGGGCGCACCCCCCTCCACGAGGGTCACACCGTCACCCTCACCCCGGGCCGGAGCGCGGGGATCGCGCACGCTGTACGCGGGGGCATCGGGATCGGGTTCCACGACCGACAGATCGTCGGCAGGCGCCGCATGATCCGTCGTGTCGGCCGGTGCACCGGCGGCGAGTGACGTCGGGGTGTGGACGACGCCGACCATGCCGGCGTCGGCGTGTCCGGAGATCGTGCACGAGAACGACACCCCGTCCTCGGGGACGGTGAAGTCGAATTCCACGGACTCGCCGGGCCCGGCGACGACCATCTCGCCGTTGTCGAACTGGATGTCGTGATCGACCTTGCCCTGGTTGACCAGCACGCCGGTGTACGTGCCGGGCTCCGCGGTGATCTCATCGGGGGCGAACGCGAACTCCGACGCGAAGAACTCGACGGTGTCGCCCGGCTGCAGGACGCCGGCCGCACCGAACGCGGCGACGCTCGCTTCGCGCACCTGTTCCGCGCTTCCGGCGCCATCGGGTGGGTCCGGAGCACAGGCCACGGCGACGAACGCCAGCGCGGCGGCGGACACCACCCTCGTGAGATGTCGACGGTTCATGATCGAGCCTCCTCGTGTTCGATGATCTGCGAGATCGGAATGGATTCGAGCTCGGTCGTGAGTGCGGAGCGGGCGCGTGACCACGCATCGTGCAGCGCGCAGCGATCGGGTTGCCCGCACGGGCGATCGACCAGCACGCAGTGGCCGTCGTCGGTCGGGCCCTCCACCAACTCGATGAGCTGGTGCAACGACACCGCGTCGAGGTCGACGACCAGTTCGTAGCCACCGGTCGGGCCGGGCGTCGATGTGACCCAACCCGCCCGCGTCAGCGGGGCGACGATGTGCGCTGTGTAGGCAGCGCTCGAGCCGACCCGTCGGCCGAGCGCTGCACCCCCACACCTGCGTCGGTCCGACAGCGCCTGGAGAGTCTTGAGCGTGAGTTCGGTTCGAGCCTGGAGTTCGAGTCGCATAGTTCCTGAATCATTGACTCAAGAACTCAGCATCTCGCCCAGGGTCCAAGGACCCTTGTCCGGTTCAGTCCGCCCGGGATCGCGGGGAGACGTCGAGCCCATCCAGCTGCGCGAAGACGCGGTCGAGGTGGGACAGGCTGCGCCGCAGGTCGAAGGCGTCGTCGAGCACGGAGTTGTCGACATCGTCGTCGGCTTCGAGCAGGGTCCGGAAGTCGAGGCCCTCGTCCCATGAGCGCATCGCGTTGCGCTGCACGATCCGATACGCCTCGTCGCGTGTCCTGCCGCCCTGGACCAGCGACAACAGCACAGGTTGACTGAAGACCAGGCCGTGACTCGCATCGAGGTTGACCTGCATCCGCTCCGGCATCACCACCAGCCCGTCGAGGAGTCGCCGCAGTCGCCGCATCACGTAGTACGCCAATTGACTCGAATCGGGCAGGATCACGCGTTCGACGGAACTGTGGGAGATGTCGCGTTCATGCCACAGCGCGATGTCCTGCATCCCGGCGGACAGGTTGCCGCGCAGCACGCGCGACAGGCCGGAGATCGTTTCCGCCGAGATCGGGTTCCGCTTGTGCGGCATCGCCGACGAGCCCTTCTGCCCCGGCTTGAATCCCTCCTGGACCTCACGCACCTCGGTGCGCTGCAGGTGTCGCAGTTCGACGGCGATCATCTCGCAGGTCGCGCCGACCGAGGCGCACGCATAGAGGAATTGGGCGTGCCGATCGCGAGCGACCACCTGCGTTGCCGGAACCGGGGTGAGCCCGAGCTTCTCGCCGACATAGGTCTCGACGTCCGGAGGGATGTTCGAATACGTGCCGACGGCACCGCTGAGCTTCATCACGGCGACGGCCTCACGCGCAGCACGCAACCGCTGGCGATCGCGATCGACCTGCAACGCCCACAGCGCGACCTTGGCGCCGAAGGTGGTCGGCTCGGCATGGATGCCGTGCGTGCGGCCGATCATCACCGTGTCCGCGTGCTCCCGGGCCATCCTCACGAGCGTGCCGAGCAGGTCGGTCGCCGCATCGATCATCAGGTCGGCTGCATCGCGCATCGCCCAGCAGAGTGCGGTGTCACCGATGTCGGACGAGGTGAGCCCGTAGTGGATCCACGACGCCGCGGGATCGTCGATGTCGGACTGAACCGTGTCGACGAATGCGGCGACGTCGTGATCGGTGACCCGCTCGCGCTCGAGGATCCGCTCGACGAAGGCGTCGTCGGAGGTCGGCGCCTTCGCACGGCAGATCTCCGCCGCCGCTGCGGGCACGACACCGACGGCCGCGTGACCCTCGGTCGCGAGCAGCTCGACCTCGAGCCACCGACCGAAACGCACCGGATCGGACCACACCGCGTCCATCTCGGGCGTCGAATAGCGGGGGATCATTCCGACACCCAGACGAGGTAGTCGTCGCGTTCCGCGCCCACGCCGACGACCCGAACCGGGATCCCGACGTGCTCTTCGACCACCCTGATGAAGTCCTTCGCCTCCGGCGGTAGTTCGCCGGGCTCGCGCGTGGCGCTGAGTGCCGTGCCCCAGCCCGGAAGCTCCAGGTAGATCGGCTCGATCTCGTCGAGGACGTCGTAGCGGTCGGGATACTCCGTGATCTCCTGACCGCGGTAGGAATAACCCGTACAGATCTTCACCGTCTCGAAACCGTCGAGGATGTCGAGCTTCGTGAGCGCAAGTTCGGTGAGCGAGTTCAGCCGCACGGAATGGCGCAGCATCACGAGGTCGAGCCAGCCGCACCGGCGTGCCCGTCCCGTGACCGTGCCGAACTCCTTGCCGACCCGACCCAGCGTCGCACCGTCCTCGTCGAACAGCTCCGTGACGAACGGGCCGGCACCGACACGGGTCGTGTACGCCTTGGTGATCCCGATGACCCGGTCGATGTCGCGAGGCCCCAGTCCCGTCCCGACACACGCGCCGCCGGCCGTCGGGTTCGACGACGTCACGTACGGATAGGTGCCGTGGTCGAGGTCGAGGAAGGTGGCCTGGGCGCCCTCGAGCAGCACGTGTGCACCGTGGGCCAAGCCGTTGTGGAGCAGGCCGATCGTGTCGCACACGTAGGGCTTCAGGCGAGCGCCCATCTCTCCGTAGCGCGCGACCATGTCCTCGACGTCGAGCGGCTCACCACCCGCTTCTTCGATCAGCTTGTTCTCGGCGCGGGCACGCTCACGGATCAGGGATGCGAACCGTTCGGGATCGTGGACGTCGCCGGCACGGATCCCGACGCGACGGGCCTTGTCGGCATACGCCGGGCCGATTCCCTTCAACGTCGTGCCGATCTTGTCGTCGCCACGCATCGCCTCGGCGATCGCGTCGTGTGCCTGATGCCAGGGGAAGATGAGGTGCGCCCGACTCGACACCTTGAGTTCCGCGCACGAGTTGCCGCGGGACTCGAGCATGTCGACCTCGGCGAAGAGGGTCGGCAGGTCGACGACGACGCCGTTGGCGATCACCGGGATCACGTGCTCGTACAGCACGCCCGACGGCACCAGCTGCAGCGCATACCTCTCGCCGTCGACGACCACCGTGTGCCCGGCGTTGTGTCCGCCCTGGTAGCGGACGACGTACGTGTGCTCCTTGGAGAGCAGGTCGATGACTTTGGCTTTGCCCTCATCGCCCCACTGGGCTCCGACGACGACGGTGACGGGCATGCACGCTCCTGTGCGACTCGCTGGCTGGAACGTGACGAGATCCTACTTGCCCGGCGGGTCGGCGGGCAGATCGGTGCCGATCGACTAGACAACCACGATGACGACCGACCGGCCGAACGTGTTGTTCATCATGAGCGACGATCACGCGACGCACGCGATCTCGGCATACGGCAGCCGGATCAACCGGACGCCGCACCTCGACCGGATCGCCGACGGCGGGATCCGAATGGACGCCGCATTCTGTACCAACTCGATCTGCGCGCCGAGTCGGGCGGCGATCCTCACCGGGACCTACAACCACGTCAACGGCGTCACGACGCTCGACACGCACCTCGACAACACGCTGTGGACGTTCCCCCGGTCGCTGCAGGCCGCTGGTTGGCAGACGTCGCTGTTCGGCAAGTGGCACCTCGGGCACGGCGCCGGCCACGACCCCGCCGGGTTCGACCACTGGCGGATCCTGCCCGGCCAGGGCCACTACCACAACCCGGTGTTCCTCGATTCGACCGACGGTGTCGTCGAACGGGGTGGCTACGTCACCGACCTGATCACCGACGACTGCATCGGCTGGCTCGACCGCCGCGATCCCGACCGCCCGTTCGCGACGTTCTGCCAGCACAAGGCGCCACACCGCACGTGGGAGCCGGACGCGAAACACTTCACGATGTACGACGACGTGGAGATCCCGTATCCCGACACGTTCCGCGACGATCTGGCCGGGCGCGCAGAGGTCGTCCGCGCGGTCGAGATGCGGATGCTCGACCTCGACCCGGTCGTCGATCTCAAGGCCACCGTGCCCGATGGCCTCACCCTCGACGAGGAGATCGACTGGCGCTACCAGCGCTACATCAAGGACTACCTCCGCGTGGTGGCGTCGATGGACGACAACGTCGGCCGGCTGCTCGACTACCTCGACGTGCACGACCTCACCGACGACACGATCGTCGTCTACACGTCGGATCAGGGCTTCTTCCTCGGCGACCACGGCTGGTTCGACAAACGGCTGATGTACGAGGAATCGCTGTCGATGCCCCTGTTGATTCGCTTCCCGGGGACGATCGCTGCAGGATCGGCGAGCGACGACATCGTGGTCAACGTCGACGTCGGCCCGACGCTGCTCGACCTGTGCGGTGTCGAGATTCCCGGTCATGTCCAGGGCCGATCGTTCGCGTCGACCCTGCAGGGGACGACTCCCGACGACTGGCCGGAGTCGATGTACTACCGGTACTGGATGCACAACGACGGCGCCCATGCCTGCCCGGCGCACTACGGGGTGCGGACCAAGACACACAAGCTGATCTGCTACTACAACGATCCGCTCGGTCAGCCGGGTGCGCGCGGTCCTGCGAACCCGGTCGAGTGGGAGCTGTTCGACCTGGTCGCCGACCCGCTCGAAGTCGACAACGTCTACGGACAGCCGGGGACGGAGGCGATCACGGGCCGGCTGCTCGCGGAACTCTCGCGACTCCAGTCGTCGGTCGGCGACGAACCGTTCGCCTGACGCGCTCGGCGTCGTGCTCGCCTCCCACGGCGCGCGAGGCTGGTTCTCGCCACACGACGAGAGGAAACGATCCATGACGTCACCCCTGCTTCCCGGCAGGCTCGGTCACCCCGGGCTCGACATCAGAGACGACCCGCGGGCCGACCCGCGGATGATTGCCGCGATGGCAGCGCTCGGGATGGACGTCGCTCCACCGCCGTCGCCCGTGAACGCCACCACGCCGATCGACGAGCTGCTCGCGTACTGCATCGAGGCCGAGGTCGGATTCGATGCACTCGGCGGCGTGCTGACCGCGGACACGCCGGCCACTCCCGGCGTCACGTCACGCACCGAGACGATCACCGGTGTCGACGGCAACGAGATTCCGCTGTACATCCACGCGCCGACCGGCCACGACCCCTCGACGGATGCCCCCATCCCGTGCATCGTCCACACGCATGGCGGCGGTATGGCGATCCTCAAGGCCTCGAACCCGAACTATGTCAAGTGGCGCGACGATCTGGCTGCGGCCGGCATGGTCGTGGTGGGTGTCGAGTTCCGCAACGCGGCCGGAGCACTCGGCCCCCACCCGTTCCCGGCAGGGCTGGACGATTGCGCGAGCGGCGCGCGGTGGGCGATCGCGAACCGCGAGGCGCTCGGCATCTCGAAGGTCGTCATGTCGGGCGAGTCCGGCGGCGGCAACCTCGCGATCGCGACCACACTGAAGGCCAAACGAGACGGCTGGCTGAGCGACATCGCCGGGGTGTACGCGCAGTGCCCGTACATCTTCGGCGACTACGGCAACCCGATTCCCGAACTGACCTCGCAGTTCGAGAACGACGACTACTTCCTCAACATGGAGAACATGGGCGCGCTGGCGGCGACGTACACGACGCCTGGCTCCGCCGACATGGCGAATCCGCTGGCGTGGCCGATGCACGCCCAACGTGCCGACCTGGAAGGACTGCCGCCGCACGTCATCTCGGTCAATCAACTCGACCCGTTGCGCGACGAAGGCCTCGTGTACTACCGCAAGCTGCTCGACGCCGGCGTGAGCGCGGTGAGTCGGACGGTGAACGGCACGTGTCACGCCGGTGACTGCCTGTTCCTCGACGCAATGCCCGATGTCTGGCACGCGACGATCCGCGACATCGAGGGATTCGCCTCCTCCCTGTGAACGGCGCGGGGTGAGCCGGTCAGACGAGCAGTCCGTCCGTCATCACCTCCACGATCGCCGGGCCGTCGTGCGCGAGCGCAGCGGTGAGTGCGGCGTCGAGCTGATCGGCCCGTCCGATCCGGGCTCCCCACGCCCCACACAACTGGGCGAACTCGCCGAACGACGGGTTGCGAACACTCGTCTGCCACACCTCGAGTCCGGCCGCGCGCTGCTCCTTGCTGATCTTGCCGAGTTCGGAGTTGTTCATGATCACGTGGGTGATGTTCATCCCGTACTTCACGGCAGTCGTGACCTCCATCGCGTACTGGCCGAAACCGGCGTCACCCGACACCCCGATGATCTGGCGTTCGTCGCCGACCGCTGCCCAGGCGCCCATCGCCGCGGGGAACCCGAATCCGATCGAGCCGAGGTAGCCCGACATCAGGACCGACTGGTCCGCGACCTCGAAGTAACGCCCGAAGCTGTAGGTGTTGTTGCCGACGTCGACACAGAGCACGGCGTCCGGATCGGCGATCCGGCTCAACGAGTCGAACAAGGCGGCGGCGTTGACCCCGTCGCCGCGATCGGCACGTCGGCTGGCCTTCTCGGCGCGCCATATCGACCACCGCTCGGCGACCTCTGCTCGATGGTCGACGCACCCGTGGTCGTCGCCGACCTCGTCGGCGAGCAGACGTGCCGTGACCGCGGCATGCCCGAGCATCGGCAGATCCACGGCGTGGAAGCGGCCGAGAGCCATCGGGTCGAGATCGACCTGGATCGTCGGTTTGTACGGCGCGATCCCCGTGTGGTCGGAGAACGACGCACCGAAGACGATCAGCAGATCGGACTCGTTCATGAACCAACTCGCGATCGGCGTGCCGCTCCGCCCGAGTACGCCGCAGCCGAGTTCGTGCCGGTCCGAGATGGCACCCTTGCCCTTGAACGTCGTCGCGACCGGCGCCCCGATGTGTTCCGCGAAGGCCCTCACCGCTGCCATGTCGTTGCGTGCCCCGTACCCGACGATGATCATCGGCCGCGTCGATCCACTGATCATGTCGACAGCTGCGGCAACGACCTCGGCCGACGGTGCCACCTGGCGGCTCGCGACTCGCCCGAGCGGACCACCCGGCTCCACGTCACTCGGCTGGACCTGCACCTCGTCGGGCAGCACGAGGTGCGCGACACCGCGGCCGACGACCGCCGCCTTGCAGGCCATGTTCATCAGTTCGGCGTGAGCGGATCCTGCGTGCACGGTCTCGGAGTAGCTCGCCACGTCGGCGAACGCACCTTCGAGGTCCACGTCCTGGAACGCACCACGCCCCTTCACCTTCGACGGGACCTGACCGGACAGCGCGAGCACCGGTGCCCGGTCGACCTTGGCGTCGTACAGCCCCGTCAGCAGGTTGGTCGAGCCCGGACCGGCGATCGCGAAACACGCGGCGAGGTCGTCGGTGAGCTTGCCGTAGGCCGTCGCCGCGAAGGCGGCGGCTCCCTCGTGCCGGATTCCGAAGAAGCGCAGGTCGCCGCGCTCCTCCGCGACCCGCATCGCATCGGCGAAGCCGAGGTTCGAATGGCCGACCATGCCGAACACCGTGGTCACCCCCCAGTTGACCATCGTCTCGACGAGCACGTCACTCACGCTCCGCGGACGCGGCGGTTCGGGCGGGAGCGCGACGTAGACGCCGTCGTCGCGCGTCTCGACCGCGAACGCCTCGACCCCATCGCCGTGTGCTCCCGGCGAGCGGCCGTTGCACGGCGAGTAGTCGTAGCCGTGCCACGGGCATCGGAGCCACCCCTTCTCGATCGACCCTTCACCGAGCGGACCACCCTGATGCGGGCAGCGGTTGTCGATCGCTCCGTAGCCGCCCTCGGACCTCGAGACGGCGAGTGATCGTCGGCCGACCGTCACCGTCGTGACGCGGCCTTCGGGGAGCCCGTCGAGGTCGAGGACTCGATGCCACTCGAAAGGCTCGTCGGGGACGGGGACGGGTTCCAGAGATGGTTGCTCGGCGGTCATGAAAGGACAGTACGCGGTCGGCGAATCCCGTGCACTCGACACACGCACCCGAGCCGATCCGCCATCCCTTCGTTCGCGTTGCCGTCAGGACGCGAGAAGAGCAGCACCCGAGACGGGAGGGGTCGAGGTGGGCTGGGGCCACCCGGATGCCAGTCATCGCCCTCCAGACCAGACCCGCTCACTACGCTCGATCGGACCGGCCGGCACGCCGGGAGCAGCCCGTGAGCCACGCCCACTCCCACGACAACTCCGGCCTCCCGGTCGACCCTCGGATCGAGCGATCGATGTGGATCGCCGTCGGGTGCTGCGCGGTGCTTGTCGTGGTCGGTCTCGTGGCCCTCTGGCCGGGGTCCTCGTCGAGCGGCGTCGATCCGTTGGGACTCGCAGGTGAGCCGGTTCGTGCCGAGGTGGTGACGGTCGAGGTCGCCCCGTGCAGCTACGACGTGCTGCTCGGCTGTCGCCAGATCGAGATCGTTCCGTCGGAGGGGCCCGACGCCGGGGATCGTCTGGCGTTCGAGCAGGGGCTCGACAGCCCGATCCGCGACGGCGATTCGATCCTCGTCGACATCGGCACCGCCGACGACGGAACGCTCCTCGTGTTCTTCTACGACTTCCAGCGCTCGACCCCACTCCTGTTGTTGGCGCTCTTGTTCGTCGCGGCGATCGTGGTGCTCGGGCGGTGGAAGGGCGTCGGAGCACTGGCTGGGCTCGTGGCAAGCCTGATCGTGATCATCGTGTTCGTGCTCCCCGCGGTCCTCGAGGGGGCGAACGCGGTCGCCGTCGCGCTGGTGGCATCGGGCGCGATCGCATTTCTCGCTCTGTTCCTCGCCCACGGGGTCAACCTCGCCACGGCTGCCGCACTGCTCTCGTCGATCGCCAGCCTCGCGGTGACCGCGGTCCTCGCGTGGATCTTCGTCGGGTTCGCGAACCTCACCGGCCTGGCGAACGAGTCGATCGGCTTCCTCGGGGCACTCGGCACCGACCTCAACCCGGAAGGGCTGCTCCTCGCCGGTGTGGTCATCGGATCGCTCGGCGTCCTCGACGACGTGACGGTCACGCAGGTCTCGGCGGTCTGGGAGCTGAAGCAAGCACGTCCCGACGCCGACATGGCCGACCTGTACCGACGAGCCGTGCGGGTCGGGCGCGACCACATCTCGTCGACCGTGAACACCCTCTTCCTCGCCTATGCAGGAGCTGCCCTGCCACTCCTGCTGCTGTTCCAGGAGGCCGGTCAGTCGATCTCCTCGGTGGCGACGCGTGAGATCGTGGCGGTCGAAATCGTGCGCGCGCTGGTCGGTTCCATCGGTCTGGTCGCATCGGTTCCGATCAGCACCGCGCTCGCCGCCGCGGTCGTCGGGTCCCGCGTCGCCCGATCGGCGACCCCGGATCCGACGCCCACCACGGTCCGCGACGAAGATGAGCGACCCGTCTCGACCGAAGGGGGCCCGCCGAGCGAGGGATAGCGTCGTCACGGTGAGCGCGATGCGTCGACAGGTGTGGGCTTCGATGGACTCCGACGCGCGGGCATCGCTGATGCACCGCGGCCTCGACGACATCTTCGAACCAGGGTTGCGGGCGTCGATCGGTGAGCTGATCGAGGACGTCCGAACCCGAGGCGACGCCGCCGTGTGCGATGCGCTGGAGAGGTTCGACCGTATCGATGTCGACCCCGAAGGCCTGCGCGTCACGGACGACGAACTGGACTCGGCCCTCGTGTCCGACGCCGTCGATCGCTCGATCGACGATGCCATCGAGCATCTCCGCGTGTTCAACGACGCACAGCTGGCCTGCGCCACCGACTGGAGCATCGAGTCCGAGCCCGGCCTGACCGTCGGCGAGAAGATCACGCCCATCTCCTCGGCGGGCCTGTTCACCCCGTCGGGCAAGGCCAGCTATCCGAGCGTGGCGTACCAACTCGCAGTCCCGGCCATCGTGGCCGGAGTCCCCGAGATCGCTCTCGTCGTCCCTCCGGTTCCGGGCGGGTCGGGGGAGGTCGACCCGGCGGTTCTCGTGGTGTGTCGCAAACTCGGCATTCGCAGCGTGTTCCGCGTCAACGGCCCCGCAGGCATCGCCGCGCTGGGGTTCGGCACCGAATCGATCCCGAAGGTGCGCAAGGTCGTCGGCCCGGGCTCACCGGCGGTGACCATCGCCCAGGTCGAGATGCAGCGACACGGACTGGCGACGATGATGTTGCTGGGCCCGACCGAGAGCCTCGTCATCGCCGATGACTCCGCCGACCCCACGCTGCTCGCTGCGGACCTCCTGATCGAGGCCGAGCACGGCATCGACTCCTCCGTCGTCCTGCTGACACCGTCGCCGGCGCTCGCCGACGCCGTCGACATCGAGGTCGACCGGCAGCTGAGGCTGCTGCCCGATGCACGCGCGGTGGCTGCCCGCGCATCGCTCGGACCAAATGGTGGATGCGTGGTCGTCGACGACCTCGACACCGCGGTGTCGATCGCCAACGACTTCGCTGCGGAGCATCTGCAGGTCGTCGTCGCCGAACCCGAGCTCGACGGTGTGCTCGACGACCTCGTCAACGCCGGCGAGATCCTCATCGGACAGCACACCCCGTTCAGCGCCGGCAACTTCCTGATCGGATGCCCGGCCTCACTGCCGACGAGCGGTTTCGCCCACGTGTCGTCAGGGATCACCGCCGACACGTTCCTCAAACGGACCGCCGTCGCTCGCGCCGACGCCCGAGCCATCGCCCGGATGGCGCCATCGGTCATCGCGCTCGCGGACCACGAGGGATTCCCGGCACACGCCGCTGCGCTGCGGATGCGCCAAGGCTGACCCCACGCCCGGCAAGCGGCCGACCCGGACCACCTTCAGCGATCGAATAGGTCAAGAATCCGGCCCGACGTGCCGATCACCTGGACGTGGATCAGACCGCGGTACTCCTCGTCGAGGACGACGAACGGATCAGCGAGCCACTGATCCGCGTCCTGCGCACCGAACAGTTCGATGTCCTCCACGTCGCGGCCGGCCAGCCGGCACTCGATGCCGTCCACGCCGGACGCCCCGCACTGGTACTGCTCGACCTGACGCTCCCCGACATCGACGGTCTCGACGTGTGCCGACGGCTGCGAGCCGAGCACCCGGATCTCCCGATCATCATGCTCACGGCGCGGGCCGAGGAGATGGACGTCATCGTCGGCCTCGGCGCGGGTGCGGACGACTACGTGGCCAAGCCGTTCCGCCTCGCCGAACTGGTCGCCCGGATCAGGGCTCGGCTGCGCGTCGCACAACACGCGTCGGCCGTTGCGCCGTCGGGCCCGCTCAGCGGTGCGGGAATCGAGCTGGACCCGGCCAGCCGGCGCTGCTTCGTCGCCGCTGACGACGGCACGATCGAAATCGAGCTGACGTCGAAGGAGTTCGATCTCCTCGAGTTCCTGATGCGTCGCGCCGGCACGACGCTGAAGCGTGACGACATCATGTCCGAGGTCTGGGACGAGAACTGGTGGGGCTCGACGCGGACCCTCGACACCCACGTCTCGACACTGCGGAAGAAGATCCTCGATCGCACCGACCCTCCGTCCAAGATCGTGACGGTACGCGGGGTCGGATTCCGATTCGAGCCGGAGGCATCGACCTCCGAACTCGTTGCATCGGGGGGCTGACCTGCGCCGTCGCCTGGTCCTCTCGACGATTGCCGTCGTGGTCGTCGTCATGGCCGTCCTGTTGGCTCCGGTCTTCCTCGTGATCAACTCCGCGTCGGCCACGGAGAACGACACCGACCTGTACGCCCGGATCGCCCTGGTCGCCGTGTTCGCACTCGTCGCCGCGGCACTGCTCGCGGCGATCCAGGCTCGACAGCTCGCCCGCCCACTGGAGAGACTGGCGAGAAGCGCCGGGCGCGTCGGCGACGGAGATTTCACCGCGCCGTCGTCGGCGTCGGGAATCGACGAGATCGACGACATCGCCCGCTCACTGCGGTTGAGCGCGAATCGAGTGGATCGCATGCTCGAGGCGGAGCGCAGCTTCACCGCCGACGCGACTCACCAACTGCGCACGGGACTGACCGGTATCGCGATCCGTCTGGAATTGCTCGAGCGTCACGACGACCCGGACGTGAAGGCCGAGGCGAGGGCCGTACTCGAACAGACCCACGAGCTCAACGACGCGCTCGACGAGTTGCTCGTCGTGGCCCGCAAGGGCAGCACGGGTGAGCGTTCGATCGTCGAACTCGTCGACATCGTCGACGACCACCTCGACGACTGGCGAGCCCGGTTCGACGCGCACCGGCGCCAACTCGTCGTCACCAACGGCCGCACGCTGGCGGTCAACGCGACGCCCGGCCTCGTCGGCCAGATCTTCAACGTGTTGTTGCAGAACTCGCTGCACCACGGTGCGGGCACCGTTGTCGTGCTGGTCGAAGGGGCCGGCATCACCATCGAGGACGAAGGCCACGGGATCGCCGATGCCGACGTGGCGTCGCTCTTCGAACGACCGAGCGACCATCGGGCGGCTCACGGGCGCGGCCTCGCGCTGGCCCGCCGACTTGCCGAGTCGGACGGGGGCAGGCTCGAACTGATCCGACGGTGTCCGGCACGATTCCGGCTGTCGTACGTCTCGGTGCACGACCTCGATGGCACCGTTTCGGCCGATCCCGTCTCCGACGGCGACCGGTCGACGACCTCGGTCTGACCGCGGGCTCAGTCGGCGAAGAGCGCTCCGGTCGCGGTCGCGGTGAACAGGTCGAAGGGGATCTCCTCCTGTTTGACGAAGCCCCGCGGCCCGAGCACTCCCTGACGAACCATTTCGATGACCGCGACGACCGACCCGGCCGTCGTCCATGCGATCGCCGTCGCGGCCTGACCGGCGATCTCGCGCGGGCGGAAGGCGCGGACGTACTCGATCCGCTGGAGCCGTCCGTCGGACTCCCCCTCCGACGCGACGTGGACGTACACGATGTCGTCGTCCACGGGTGGCTTCGCGTGGGTCAGGATGCGACCGGCCTCGTCGCGACGTTCACGCATCAGGAGCTCGTGGAAGAAGAAGTTCATCAGGTCCACGTGTCCGGGGTATCGCATCGTCTTGTAGTCGAGGTTGTCAACGCGCCCGTGAAACGTCTCGCACATCGTGCCGAGGCCGCCGGAGGTGGTGAACGCTTCGAGGCGGGTTCCGTCGACGTGAATCGTCTCGAGCCACTCCATCGGTGAGACCCACTTCCGTTCGCCGTCCTCGATGACCTCGCAGTCGTTCAGGTACTCGTTGACCACTCCCTCGGGTGACCAGTTGAACGCGTACGCCAGCCGGCCCGTCGGGTGCTGCGGGAGGGCGCCGACCCGCATCCGGATCGAACGACAACGTTCGAGCGAGACGGCCTGTCCCGCTGCCACGATCCCCACGAAACCCGGCGCCAGGCCGCACTGCGGGGCCATCACGCCGTCCGACGTCTCGGCGAGTTGGCGGATCCGTGCGGTGGTCGGGACGTCCTCGGTGAGGTCGAAGTAGTGCAGACCGAGACGATGCGCCGTCTCGGCCACCCCGATGTTCAGGTGGTAGGGCAGACAGGACAGCACCGCGTCGACCCCGTCGAGCGCGCGAGCGAACGCCGCCGACGCGATGTCGACATCGTCGACGACACGCCAGTCGACGTCGAGGGAGAGCGGACGCTGGTCGATCCCGACCACGTCGAACCCGTTGGAGGCAAGTAGTCGGGCGGCGAGCAGCCCAACCTTTCCGAGGCCGAGAACTGCGATGCGATCGATGCTGCCGGTCATCAGCGGGCCTCCGTGCTCATGTACCGAACAGTACATGCCCGGAGCAGTTCTGTAACGCGTCGAACATTCTGGAAGACTGGTCGGGTGCCATCGAACGGGACGATCGCCGACCGCATCGCGCTGGCAGGGACCTCGCTCACGCCGACCGAGCGTCGCGTCGCCGAGGTGGTCACCGCAGATCCCACCGCCCTCGCCTTCGACACGGTCGCCGAGTTGGCCGACCGGGTCGGCTCCAGCGGACCCACCATCGTGCGGTTCGCCGCCAAGCTCGGGTTCGACGGCTACGCGGACCTCCAGCAGCACGCCCGCGCGGCGTTGTCCGAGCAGTTCTCGCCGGTCGACCGCAGCCGATCCTCCGGCCACCGGGCAGGCGACGACGTCGGGCATCGCGTCGCGGAGGCCGTACTCCACGCCGTCGAGCAGATCGACGATCAGCTGGTCGACCTGATCGGGCGGACCATCGCACGCGCCCGCGGTCACGTATGGGTCGTCGCCTCCGAGACATCCTCGCCCGTGGCGCAACTGCTCGTGGCCAACCTGCGCCTGCTCCGACCACTCGTCCATCACGTGACCGGCTCGGATGCGGCGGTCGCAGCCACCCTCGTCGACGCGTCGGACCGCGACGTGGTCGTCGCGATCGACGCGGCCCGCTACGAGCACGCGGTCGGTCGGATCACCCGGCAGCTGGCCGAACGCGGCGCAACGGTCGTCGCGATCACCGACGGGCCGACGTCACCACTCGCCGCCGTCGCGGACCTCCGCTGCGACGTCACGGTGCCGGCGGTCGGTCCATTCGACAGCGCTGTGCCGGTGGTCGTCGTGGCGGAGCTCGTCACCGCCGCAGTCGCCCGGGCCGCTCCGAGCCGCGCGACTCGCCGACTCGAGGCGGCAGAGTCGGAGTGGTCCGATTTCGACGTCTTCGCCACGGCGATTCCGACTCCGAGGCGCATCGGATGAGCCCGCGCCCCGACGATCTCCACACGGTCGAAGCGGCCCTCCTCGCATCGCTCGATGCGATCGACAGCAAGGCGATCGCAACGACCGACGTGCACGACGTCGACCCGATGCTCGCCGCGACGTGGCTCGAGGCAGAGGTCACGAGTCGGGTGCTCGACCACACCGCCCGATGGCTGCGCGCGGAGCGCGGGATCGGCTACTACACGATCGGATCGGCCGGCCACGAGAGCAATGCCGTCGTCGCCACCGCCGTGCGCGTCGACGACCCCGCGCTGCTGCACTACAGGTCGGGCGCGTTCTACGTCGCCCGCTCGTTGATGGCCGCTGCGACCGGTGTGGATGCCGGTGACCCGGTCGTCGACGTGCTGCGCGGCATGCTGGCCCGATCGACCGACGGGATCGCCGGCGGACGACACAAGGTGTTCGGCAACCATGCGTTGTCGATCATTCCTCAGACGTCGACGATCGCGTCGCATCTCCCGCGAGCGGTCGGTCTGGCACTGAGTGGCACCGTCGCGCCGAAGGCACCGACCGTGTGGCCCCGGGACATGGTCGTCGTGTGCAGCTTCGGCGACGGATCGCTCAACCACTCCACCGCGCAGGGTGCGCTCAACTGGGCGGCACACGCCGCACACAGCGGCCAACGGGTCCCGATCCTGTTCGTCTGTGAGGACAACGGGCTCGGGCTCAGCGTTCCCACGCCGGTCGACTGGGTCCGCTCGTCGCTGACCGGACGCCCCGGCCTCACGGTGGCCGCCGCCGACGGCGCCGATCCCGTCGCCACGTGGCGCGCCACGGTCGGGCTGGTCGACGAGATCCGCCGCAGCGGTCGGCCGGGCGTTCTGCATCTGTCGACCGTGCGCTTCCTCGGCCACGCCGGCACCGACGTCGAGTCGGCATACAGGAGCGCCGCCCAGATGAACGCCGACCTGTCACGCGATCCGATCATCGGCGCCGCTCGTGTCGCTGCTGCCTGCGACGTCTGCTCCCCGGCGGACGCTGCCGACTGGTACATGGACGTCCGCGACACGATCAGGCTCCGCGTGGCATCCGTCTCGGAGGAGCCGGAACTGCTCACCGTCGACGAGGTGACCGCGCCGCTCGCTGCGCTCCACGCGCCCACCGCCCGGCGACCGCTGCCGTCCCCCGATGCCCGACCGCGCACCGAGACGATCGAGCGGTTCACGATGGCGCAATCGATCAACCGCTGTCTCGCGGAGCTCATCGACACCTCCCACGACGTCGTCGTGTTCGGAGAGGACGTCGGTCGGAAGGGTGGCGCGTACGGCGTGACCCGCGGCCTGCAGAAGCGATTCGGCGACCAGCGCGTCTTCGACATGTTGCTCGACGAGCAGTCGATCCTCGGCATGGCCCTCGGTGCGGCGCTCAACGGTCGGCTGCCCGTCCCGGAGATCCAGTATCTCGCGTACTTGCACAACGCCGAGGACCAACTTCGTGGGGAGGCCGCGACGCTCGGCTTCTTCTCCTGCGGTCAGTACCGCAACCCGATGGTGGTTCGCATCGCCGGGTACGGCTACCAGAAGGGATTCGGCGGCCACTTCCACAACGACAACTCGATCGCCGTGCTGCGCGACATCCCGGGCCTCGTGATCGCGTCGCCCGCCCATCCGGCCGACGCCGCGCCTCTGCTGCGAGCCTGTGTGGCTCACGCCCGAGAGACCGGCGCGGTGTGTGTGTATCTCGAACCGATTGCCCGCTACCACGACGCCGACCTGTACGAACTCGGCGACGGCGGCTGGACATCGTCCGAGGTCACCACGACGGCCGGAATCGGTCGGGCGCGCAGCCACGACCCGCCCGGCGACGGGCCGTGCGACATCACGATCCTGACGTGGGCGAACGGTACGTACCTCAGCATGCGTGCGCAACGTCGACTCGCGGCCGACCACGGGATTCGGTGTCGGGTGGTGGACCTGCGCTGGATCGCTCCGCTGCCCGTCGACGACATGGTCGAGGCGGCCGAGGCAACCGGGCGGGTGCTCGTCGTCGACGAGACGAGACGTTCGGGTGGGGTCGGCGAAGGCATTGTCACGGCGCTCGTCGAGCGCAGCGTCAACGCCGGAATCAGCCGGGTGTCCGCCGCCGATTCGTTCGTCCCGCTCGGTGCCGCGGCGAACCTGGTCCTCGTCAGCGAGAACGGCATCGTCGAGGCGGCGGTCAGCGCAACGCGGCGACCGAAACCGACGGTGCCCGAAAACGGCAGGAGCCCCGGGGACGACCCGGGGCTCCAGCGGAAGGAATGAAGACATCCTGACACCTGTCGAACGCTTTCGTGGTCAAGACATCGTCAAGAATGCGCGTTGCCGCTCAAGGCCGGCGGGTGACGCGCCGAAGCCGGGCGAGTTCGGCGACGTCAACACCTGACGTCGCCGAGCGCGACCGGTTCGACGATCCGGTCATCGACGAGCGCCCCGCTCACCGACCGAGCAGGAGCACGCGTCAGTGCGCCGTGACCACCGGTCGTGCCGACACCACGAGCCCGTCCTCGCCGGAGGTCACGGCGATCGTGTCGCCGTCGACGACCGACCCGTCGAGGATCAGCACCGACGCCGGGTCGCCGATCTCGCGCTGGATGATCCGCTTCAGCGGTCGGGCACCGAATGCCGGGTCGTAGCCCTCGCGTGCCAGCTGAGCCATCGCCGACTCGTCGACGTCGAGCGTGATGCGACGGGCCGTGAGACGGCTGCGGAGCCGTTCGAGTTGGATTCCAACGATCCGTTCGAGGTCGGCTTCCGTGAGCGACCGGAACCGGATGATGTCGTCCACGCGGTTGATGAACTCCGGCTTGAAGAAGTCACCCGGATCGCCCGGCAGGTTGCTCGTCATGATCAACACCACGTTCGTGAAGTCGACCGTACGCCCCTGCCCGTCGGTGAGGCGGCCGTCGTCGAGCAACTGCAGCAGCGTGTTGAACACGTCGGGATGCGCCTTCTCGATCTCGTCGAGCAGCACGACCGAGTACGGTCGGCGGCGCACCGCTTCGGTGAGCTGGCCGCCCTCGTCGTAACCGACATAACCGGGAGGCGCCCCGATCAACCGCGACACCGAGAACTTCTCCATGTACTCGCCCATGTCGATGCGCACCATCGCCTTCTCGTCGTCGAACATGAACTCGGCGAGCGCCCGCGCGAGTTCGGTCTTGCCGACACCGGTCGGGCCGAGGAACATGAACGAGCCGATCGGACGATCGGGGTCGGACAAGCCGGCCCGGCTGCGTCGGATCGCGTTCGCCACCGAGGTGACCGCGGCATCCTGACCGATCACGCGCTGATGCAGCAGTTCCTCGAGGTGGACGAGCTTCGACGTCTCCGATTCCATCAGCCGGGTCACCGGCACGCCGGTCGCCTTCGCGACGACTTCGGCGATGTCCTCCGCGTCGACCTCCTCCTTCAGCATGGCCTTGGTCGCCTGGAGTTCGTCCAGATGCGCGGTCGCGTCCTCGATGCGTCGTTCGATCTCGGGGATCCGGCCATAGCGGATCTCCGCGGCCATCGCCAGATCGGTCTCGCGTTCGACCTGCGTACGCAGCGTCTCGAGCTCCTCCTTCAGGGCGCGGATGGCATCGATCGCCTGCTTTTCCTGCTCCCAGTGCTCCTTCATCTCCTTGACCTGGACGTTCAGCGTCGCCAGCTCGTCGTGCAGCGCGTCGAGGCGTTCCTTCGACACCGCATCGCTCTCCTTTTCAAGGGCGACCTGCTCGATCTCGAGCTGGAGGATGCGACGCTGGACGACGTCGATCTCGGTGGGCAGCGAGTCGATCTCGATGCGCAGCCTCGACGCGGCCTCGTCGACGAGATCGATGGCCTTGTCGGGAAGGAACCGCGACGTGATGTAGCGATCGGACAGCACGGCGGCGCTCACGAGCGCCGAGTCCTGGATCCGAACACCGTGGTGCACCTCGTACTTCTCCTTGAGGCCACGCAGGATGCCGACGGTGTCCTCGACCGACGGCTCGCCCACGTAGACCTGCTGGAAGCGACGCTCCAGCGCGGGATCCTTCTCGACGTACTTGCGGTACTCGTCGAGCGTGGTCGCGCCGATCATCCTCAGCTCACCGCGGGCGAGCATCGGCTTGATCATGTTGCCGGCGTCCATCGCGCCTTCGGCGCCGCCCGCTCCCACGATGGTGTGCAACTCGTCGACGAAGGTGATGATCTCACCCTCGGCATCGGTGATCTCCTTGAGCACGGCCTTCAGCCGCTCCTCGAACTCGCCGCGATACTTGGCGCCGGCGAGCATCGATGCGATGTCGAGCGCGATCAGCCGCTTGTTCTTCAGACCTTCCGGCACGTCGCCGTCGGCGATCCGCGAGGCAAGCCCTTCGACGATCGCGGTCTTGCCGACGCCGGGCTCGCCGATCAGCACGGGGTTGTTCTTCGTGCGCCGCGAGAGGACCTGGATCGCCCGACGAATCTCGTCGTCGCGGCCGATGACGGGGTCGATCTTGCCCTCGGCCGCGCGGGCGGTGAGATCCTGGCCGTACTTCTCGAGGGCCGCGAACTTCTCCTCGGGGTTCTGGTCGGTGACGCGGTGGGAACCGCGGACGGCCTGCATGGCCTGCATGACCTCCTCGGAACCCATGTCGAGACGATCGTTCATCGCGAGCAGCAGGTGCTCGACCGACAGGAAGTCGTCCTTGAAGTCCTTCTGGTACTGCTCGGCGTTGGCGACCTTGTTGGTGAGCTCCTTGCTCATCCGTGGCTCGTCGCCGCCGTAGGCCTTCGGCAGGCGGGTGACGGCCTCGTCGGCCTGGTTGCGAACCATCAGCGGCGCGAGGCCCATCTTCGCGAGCACCGCGGGAACGATCGTGCCCTCCTGGCGCATCATCGCCGACAGCACGTGGTCGGGGGTCAGCTCCGGATTCGACCGCGCCTTGGCGTCGTCGATCGCCGATGCGAACGCCTCCTGCGTCTTGAGGGTCCACTTCTTCGGGTCGAATGCCATCTTGCTGCTGCCTTCCTCACACTGGTGTCGATGAACTCATTAATCCTGAGTGCAAGTGTATCAAGTTTATCGAGGGTTTTCCACAGGCCTCGTTGCCGCGACGGCCGCACGTTCCACGACGGACCCGGCCGCCACGCCACGCGTGCGACATTCTGGTCCGCCCCGGTGTCGGACCCCGATGTCGAGCGGACGGGAACGGCGGCTCGACGCGGTGATCACCGAGTCTTGCCGCCATGATGGTCGTCGTGAACGCGCCGCGCCTCTCCATCCTCGACCTCGCGATCATCGGGCCGGACCAGACGGCCGCCGACGCGTTCTCGAACAGCATCGCACTCGCACGGCGCGCCGAGCAACGTGGCTACGAGCGGGTGTGGTACGCCGAGCACCACAACATGTCGATGATCGCATCGTCGGCACCGAGCGTGCTGATCGCACACATCGCCGCGCACACGTCCACGATCCGTCTCGGCGCCGGCGGTGTCATGCTGCCGAACCATTCGCCGCTGACGATCGCCGAGCAGTTCGGCACGCTCGCCACCCTGCATCCGGACCGCATCGACCTCGGGCTCGGTCGCGCTCCCGGCACCGACCAGACCACCTGGCGGGCGCTGCGTCGCGACCCGCGCGCGTCGGATCGCTTCCCGGACGACGTGCTCGAGTTGCAGGGGTACCTGCAGGGAACATCACGGGTCGCCGGCGTCGCGGCCGTCCCGGGCGCAGGCACGAACATCCCGCTGTACATCCTCGGCTCGTCGTTGTTCGGCGCACAGCTCGCGGCGATGCTCGGCCTGCCGTACGCGTTCGCCTCCCACTTCGCACCCGGCGCGCTGCTCCAGGCGGTCGAGCTGTACCGCGCCGAGTTCCAACCGTCCGAGCAGCTCGCCGAGCCGTACGCCATCGCCGGGGTGAACGTCATCGCATCCGACACCGACGACGATGCTCGCCGGCAGTTCGAACTCGTTCGCCGCCAGCGGATCGCGCGATTCCTCGCCCGTGATCGCGCGCTCTCCGAGGACGAGGTCGACGCGCTCGTCGAGTCGCCACAGGGTCGGCAGGTGGCGCAGATGATGCACTACTCGGCGGTCGGCACCGCCGTCGAGGTCGGCACGTACCTGAGGCGGTTCGCGGCCGAGGTCGGCGTCGACGAGGTGATCACCGCGCACGCCTCCCCGACGATCGACGAGCGCCTCCGCTCGGTCGATCTCGTCGCCGACGCCGTCGAGCCCGTCACCGCCTGAGCGGCCACCCACGAGCGGTCGCTACTGTCACCGGACATGGACATCTCGCTGCGCACCGCCACGCTCGACGACGTGGACTCGCTCGTCGAATTGATCGTCGGCGGGAAGCTCGCCGGCGACGACGACGAATCGGGCCACCGGGACGCCTACGTGGACGCGCTCCGCGAGATCGACGGAGACCCCCACTCGATGGTGCTCGTGGCCGTCAACCACGGTCGCGACGTCGTGGGCATGTTGCAGCTGATCACGTTCCGCCACGTTCAACACCGAGGAGGGCGGTGCGCGGAGATCGAATCGATGCACGTCCGCCACGACCTGCGGTATTCGGGCATCGGTGGGAAGCTGCTCGATCATGCCGTGGGACTCGCGCGCGAGATGGGTTGCTACCGCGTTCAGTTGACCAGCAACTCCGAGCGCCACGACGCGCATCGGTTCTACGAGCGACACGGGTTCGTCGCGACGCACGCCGGGTTCAAGCGGTATCTCACGGATCCCGACGCGTAACGACGGTCCCCACCTCACACCGAACGGTGCAACGCCCCCGTCGCACGTCGTTCGGCGATCAACCCGGCCATCGCCTCGGGCGCATTCACCACCTCGGCGAAGACGTGGCGAGGGTCGATCGCGGCGTCGGAGAACTCCGCGTGCATGTGCCGCGCGGCGGCCTCGTCGTCGAAGCCGTGTCCGACTCGGGTCGCCACCCGTTCGATGCAGACCCCGACGGGCGGAAGGATCACGGCGTAGTCCAGCAACCGGAACGCACCGGCACGCATGAAGTCATCGAGCTGCCAGGGACCGAGGACACCGTCGTACACGGTGTCGTAGTCGGCTGCGAACACCGCCGTCGCTGCGGCCGCCGCGCGCCCCACGATCCGATTCTGAGCATCCGACTCGGGCAGCCACGGGGGGACCGCTCCCGCCGCCAGGAACGCGAAGAACGCGTCGCCTTCGACGAGCACGCTCGGTGACGCCCGGTCGACGAGCACCCGGGCGACCGACGACTTACCCGCGCCGGGCGGACCGGTGACGACCAGGAGTGTTCCCATCGGGCAAGTCTGGTCGGAGCTTCCGGCGACGTGCGCACACGTTGCGAGCGGTGGCGGTGTTCGGCGGCGCGACGCGCACCAGGGCATGGAGCACCCCCTCGGTAGGTTGGTGGGTTGATGGCTCGCCTGTCACGTCACCGGCCACCGTACGTGGCACAGGGCACCTGGCGGTCGGGCGCGCTGCACGTGTGGGGCTGGAACGGCGTCGACACGGCATCGATGGCGTGGCTGTACTCGGGTTTCCGCACGCTCGACGCCGACGGTACCCGCAGTGGCTGGCACGATTCGCCCGTGTCCTACGGGGCCATCGCGCGGATCGGCGTCGACCTCCCGCAGCGGCCTGCCCTCCACGCCGCCTCCGTGCAGCTCGACCCGCTGGGCGCTGCCGTCTGGCTGTCCGAACTTCCCCCGGACGACGGCATCGTCTCCGACTCCATCGGGTGGTTCGCGAAGGTCGCGGAGTTGGCCCGTCGGAGCGTGTCGACGGGGCGGATGTCGCCGATCGTCATCGACGAGGGCCCGTTCACGGTCGCCCGCTGGACTCCCGACGTCGACGACGAGATCGCCGAGCTCCTCACGGCACTCGACGACGCGAAGCCGTACATCTGCACGGCCGGATCCGGTCACGACACACGCAGGATCTTCGAGCTGATGGTCGACGGCGTCACCCGGTCCTACCTCTTCCAGGGTGGGTGGAAGGCCGACGTCGGCCGCGGCCGGAAGGGTTCGACGCAGGCCCTCCGAGCAGTGTTCGGTGCCCTCGCCAAACCCGATCACGTCGTGCGGGGCGGCACCGCGGAGTTCGACCTCGCTCTGGGCCGGCTCCGCGAAGAACTCGATCGTCACCGCCGCCGCCTGTCGGGCGAACCCGTCGTGGTCCCGCGGGTGCGGCTGCTGATGTCGCACGACCCGCACGATCCATGGGAGGCACGACTCGAACTGGTCGACGACACCGACTCGATGCGGTGGTGCACCGCGTCCGATCTGTGGGATCGCAACGAACGCGCCATCGAGGTGGCCCGTGAACCGCGGCACCTCGACACCCTCGTCGCATTGCTCAACAGCGTGGTCGCGCGCATCGCACCCGTGGTACCCGGACTCGGAGACCTCGCGTTCGAGCACGAACCGACCGGCGTCGAACTCGACCTCGAGACGGCCGAGGACTTCATCGACATCGCACCGTTCGAACTCGAGAAGGCGGGGGTCGAGCTGATCGGTCCGGAGCGGTTGATCCGCAACACCGTGCGAGTCACCGGAGAGGCCACACCGACACCGCAGGACGACCGCAAGAAGCAGTTCGGTCGCGAAGCCCTCGTCGAGTGGAAGCTCGTGGTGGGCGACGAGGAGATCTCCGACGCCGAACTCCGACGCGCCGAGGAAGCCGGAGCAACGCTGCTGCACACCGGTGACCGGTGGGTGCGCATCGACCCCGACGAGCTGCGCCGCAAACGGGAGAAGCAGCGCGAGCTGGAACGGACCCGTCGCCGGGTCACGCCCCTCCAACTCCTCCAGCTCGCCAACGACGACGAGGCCACCGAGGACCGCACGACGATCCGCGTCCACACCCCCGGCGCAACGTTCGACGGCGTCGAGCTCGGCGTCGACGCCACCGACGCCGGCCTCACGTCGGGAGACCTGGCGCCCATCTCCGACACGGACTGGGTGCGGTCGCTGCTCGACGGGCTGCCCGACGAACGGCTCGAGGAAGTCGAGGAGTCGAGCGACTTCGTCGGCGAGCTCCGCCACTACCAGCGGCGCGGCCTCGCCTGGATGCAGTTCCTGTCCCGTCTGGGTCTCGGCGGTTGCCTCGCCGACGACATGGGCCTCGGCAAGACCGCGACCACCCTGGCCCACCTCGTCGAACGTCCCGGGCCGCACCTCGTCGTGTGTCCGCTGTCCGTCGTGCGCAACTGGCACTCGGAGTCGCACCGTTTCACACCGAAGCTGGAGGTGTCGGTGCACCACGGGTCCCAGCGCGACAGGCAACTCGACCTGATCTCGAAGGCGATGGAGCATGCCGGCCCGGACCGGGCCGCGGACGAGATGTTCCTCGTCGACCCCGACCTCCAGATCGTCATCACGACCTACGGACTGCTGCCCCGCGACCTCGAACACCTCGGCACCATCGACTGGTCGACGGTCGTGCTCGACGAAGCCCAGATGGTGAAGAACCCGAACACCAAGGCGGCCAAGGCGGTTCGCCGACTCCGAGCCGATCAGAAGATCGCGCTCACCGGCACCCCGGTCGAGAACCGACTGAGTGAGCTCTGGGCGATCCTCGACGCGGTGAATCCGGGGATCCTGGGCGGGCTCGAACGATTTCGCAAGGACTTCGCGTCACCGATCGAACGGGGGTCGGATCCGGAAGCATCCGCCGATGCGGCCGCCCGCCTCCGACGGATCACCGGCCCGTTCATCCTGCGACGCACCAAGGCCGACAAGCGACTGCTCCCCGATCTTCCCGACAAGATCGAACAGATCGCCTACGCCAAGCTCACCCGGGAACAGGCGGCGCTGTATCAACAGGTCGTCGACCAACTGCTGGTCGACGCCGAGCAGGCCAAGGGCATGCGCCGACGCGGTCTCGTCCTCGCCGCGCTCATGCGACTCAAGCAGATCTGCAACCACCCGGCCCACGCGCTCAAGGACGGTTCCCGCCTCGCGGGCCGGTCGGGAAAGCTCACGCGGTTCGACGAGTTGGTCACCGAGCTCCTCGACCAGGGAGAACGGGCGCTGGTGTTCACCCAGTTCCGCGAGATGGGAGATCTGCTCGTCCGCCACATCACGGAGCAGTTCGCGTTCGACGCACCTTTCCTGCACGGCGGCGTGACCCGAACCCGCCGCGACTCCATGGTCGACGCGTTCCAGGACGGGACCGGCCCGCCGCTGCTGCTCGTGTCGCTCAAGGCAGGCGGCACGGGCCTCAACCTGACCGCCGCGAGCCAGGTCATCCACTACGACCGGTGGTGGAATCCGGCCGTCGAAGACCAGGCGACCGACCGGGCGTGGCGGATCGGTCAGACCCAGACCGTCAACGTCCACAAACTGGTCTGCGAGGGCACCGTCGAGGAGAAGGTGAGCCAGGTCATCGACGACAAGCGCAAACTCGCCGAGCAGGTGATCGGCTCGGGTGAGGGCGAGGCGTGGCTGTCGGAGATGACCACCGACGAGCTCCGCGAACTCGTCGTCCTGGAGGCCGACCTGTGACCCGGCCGCGCAAGCCCTTCGGGGCGCAACAGCCGGGACGACTCCCGGCGACGATGATGAAGGTGCTGGCCGCGGAGATGAGCGACCCGCGGCGGCTCCGACGAGGCAAGCAGTACGCCAAGGACGGCTCGGTGCTCGACATCGTGGTCGACCCGGGCGTCGTCACCTGCGAGGTGCAGGGTTCGCGCTCCACACCGTACATCGCGTCACTCGAGGTCACCCCCGGCGACGGCATGCCACTGCGCCGAGACGTGCACGCCGTGTGCAACTGCCCCGACGACGACAACTGGGACGACCGCGCGTGCAAGCACGTCATCGCAACGATGTTCGTCTTCGCAGACGAGCTGCTCATCGAGCCCGAGCTGCTCGACCTGTGGCGCGGCAACGACCGCCTCGAGGGAGACGGCGACGACGAGATCGACGAGGAGGGGGAGGACGACCGTGAGGGCGACGACCTCCCGCGGCGCCGACGACATCTCCAGCTCGTCCGTGATGGCATGGAGCAGGGTCGCGCCGAACGCCGCCAGGAGCACGCGCGCCGTGAGCGCGACCCGTTCGTCGATCCGATCGCCGACCTCCTCACGGTCCCCGAGGGCGCCGGGCTCCCCGACATCCCCCACCTCGAACCCAGGGACGAACGTCTGCCACGGCGGCCCGAACTCGCCGCGATCCTGCGCGATGCGTACCTCCACCTCCACATCGACTGGGATTGACGTGGAACCGCTGACCTCACCGCACCTGATCGCCCTCGATCTCGACGGCACGCTGCTCGACGGTGGCGGACGACTCACCTCGCGTGCGGTCGACGCGATTCGCTCGGTCACGACGGCTGGCCATCGCGTCGTGATCGCCACGGGGCGGCCGCCCGACATCGCCGTGCGCGCCACCCGGCCTCTCGCCGGGTCGGCCAGCCACATCGTCGGTGGCAACGGGACGATCATCTCCACCTTTCCGGCCGATTCGGACGGATCACCGGAACTGGTCCACGTGAGCGGCTTCGACATCGCGACGGCGGTCGAGGTGGTGACCTCGATCCGTGGCCACGGCGCGGGACACGCCTTCGCACTCGCCACCGACACGGGCTTCGCTCACGAGCACGGTTTTGCGGAGTTGATGCCGGCGGCGGTTCACGACGAACCGGTCGACGACGTCCTCTCCATCGGTGGCTCGACCGCGTTCAAGCTGCTCGTGTTCCACCCGGACCGGCCGCTTGCGACCGTCCTCGACGAACTTCCACCGTTGATCTCCCACCTCGGGACCGGTTTCACGGTGCGGCACATGGGAGCCGAGGCTGCCGAGATCGGGCCGGCCGACCACGACAAGGGCTCGGGACTGCGGTGGCTGTGCACCCACCTCGGCGTGGACGCAGCCCGCGTGATCGCGGTGGGTGACGAGCAGAACGACCTGACGATGCTCGAGTGGGCGGGTCGCGGCGTGGCCGTGTCGAATGCCGATCCCCGGGTCCGAATGGTCGCCGGCGAGGTCATCGGTTCGAACCTCGAGGACGGGGTTGCCCGCTTCCTCGAGGAGCTCGTCGGCGTCGCGGGGCCGACGTCGAGTCCTCGGCAGGACGTCGAGACTCCCTGATCGGGAGGACATCGCGCCGTACACTCGCTTCGTGGCAGGGAACACGTCGCTCGTCGTGAATGCGCTGATCGACAACATCGAGCAGGTAATCCGTGGCAAGCGCCATCAGATCCGCTTGGCCCTGTGCTGTCTGCTCACCGAGGGTCATCTGCTCCTCGACGACGTCCCGGGCACCGGCAAGACCAGCCTGGCGAAGGCGATTGCGAACTCGATCGCCGGCGGTTGGAAGCGCGTCCAGTTCACCCCCGACCTGCTCCCGACCGACATCACGGGCGTCATGGTCTACGACCAGCGCAGCGGACTGTTCTCGTTCCGGGAAGGCCCTGTCTTCACCAACGTGCTGATCGGCGACGAGATCAACCGCGGGAGCCCGAAGACCCAGTCCGCGCTGCTCGAGGTCATGGAGGAGCGCCAGGTCACCGCCGACGGCACGAGCAGGGTCGTGCCGCGTCCGTTCTTCGTGATCGCGACGCAGAACCCTCGTGACTTCCAGGGGACATTCCCCCTGCCCGACGTACAGCTGGACAGGTTCGCGATGCGGCTGACGCTCGGCTACGCCGACGCCGACACCGAAGTCGCCATCCTCGAGGAGTTCACGCGCACGCAGCGCGACGACGAACTCGAGCCGGTCACCGACACCGTCGAACTCGACCAGATCATCTCCGACATCGACCGACTCGCCGTCACCCACTCGATCAACGAGTACATCGTGCAGATCGCCGCGGCGACCCGCCGGCACCCTGATCTCCGGCTCGGTGTCTCGACGCGCGGAACGCTCGCACTCCTGCGCATCGCCCGTGCCTTCGCAGCGACCGACGACCGCGACTTCGTGACGCCCGACGACGTGAAGACCCTGGTGGCTCCCGTGTTCGGGCATCGTGTGGCGTTGTCGGCCGAGGCCGAGCTTCGTGGCGTGACGATCGAGACGCTGATGGCGGACATCAGCGACAGCGTCCCGGTTCCTCGCACCAGCGGAGCCTGAACGTGCTCACGCGGTCCGGCCTCGGCGCAGTCCTCGTGGCGGTGACCCTGACGGTGCTCGGCCTGTGGTGGAACTACGAGGAGTTGGTCATCGCAGCGCTCGGGATCGGACTCGTCATCCTGCTCGCGATCCTGATCGCCCAACGTCCGCTGAGGTCGCGCGTCGAACGCCGGATCCGGACCATTCGTGTTCCCCGCGGGGACCCTGTGCAGGTCACCTATCGCGTCCGCAACGACACGACGCACCGCTCGGGACGAGCGACGTTGATCGATCGGTGCGACGGCGCTGACGTCGAGGTTGCGATCGATCCCGTTGGTCCCGGTGCGGTCAACGACATCCTCTCGACGCTCCCGACGCGACGTCGGGGCGTGTTCGACCTCGGCCCGCTCGACATCTTGAAGGTGGACCCGTTCTTCCTCGCAGCAGGTCGGTGGCGCAACGACCAGGCCGGTAACCGGATCGAGACCGTCACGGTGCACCCCAAGGTGTACGAACTCCTCGGTCCGCCGGGTTCGTCCCGCGTCGTCGAGAACGAGTCGATCGTGCGGCGGGCCGCAGCCGATCCTCTGTCAGGATTCGTGTCGATGCGCGAGTACGTCGCCGGCGACGACCCCCGGCTGATCCACTGGCCGACCACGGCACGGACCGGCACACTGATGGTTCGCGAGCACGTGGAGGTCCGTCGCCCCGAGTTCACGATCGTCGTCGATGCGGGAGCGGCGGTTGCTTCCGAGGACGATTTCGAGGAGATGGTCGATGTTGCCGCGACCTTGGGCGTCTACGCGCTCCGCACCGGGCTCGACGTGGTCGTGCGTACGACGAACCCCGGTCACGCCGGTCGCCCTTCTCCGCTGATGCACGAATCCGAGGTCCTCGACCTGTTGACCCCCGTCCGGCAGGTCGAGAGTGACGCGCTGCACGTCTCCACGCTGTTCGCGAACGGATTCGACCACACGTCGGTGCTGATGGTGACCGGGCCCGACGGGCCCACGACGCGCGTGTCCCAGAACGACCAGATGATCACGATCCGCGTCGGCGAACGCGCCCGTGCCGCTGCCGGCATTGCCGTCGCGGCGAGGGATGCCCCCGACTTCGTCCGGCGTTGGCGGGCATGGAGTTGACGCGCTGATGCTCGGACTGCTCCGCCTGCGCGTCGTCCTGGTGACTCTCATGATGACCGTCGTGGCGATGGCGGCGGGCGGAATCTTCGACCGTCGCATCTGGGCGCTCCTCGCCGCACCGGTGCTGGTGGGGTCCGCTGCGTTCGTCACGTGCGGCGGCCGATGGACGCGGCGACTCGGCTCGTCGCTGGGCGCCATCGTGGTCGCGACGGGGATCGTCGTGGTGTCGGCCGACGGAACGGGATCGGATCTCGAGCGCGGCGTTCGGCGCCGGAGCGCAACGCCTGCTGTCGACCGACTGGCCGAGCCCGGATCGGCCGGACCTTCTCGGAATCGTGGCGACGGGAATCGGGCTGGCGACGGCGATCTCGGCCGAACTGGCCCGGACGCGACGCCTGCACCTGAGTCCGCTGCTTCCCGTGATCGTCGCCCAGTTGCTCGTGATCGCGCTCAGCTCGCCCCTGGGCGTTCGACTCAGGTGGATGCTGCCCCTCTCGGTGCTGACGTTGGCGTTCGCCGCGCTGCGCCCGGGACCCGACGTCGACCTCCGCGAGCGGTTGACACTGCTTCGCGGTGAGCGGCGTCTCCTGCCCGTCTCGGTGGTGGCACTCTCTCTCGCGGCGGCCCTCGCCGCACCGATCGCGATGTTCGGCCGGGCCGATCCGCGACGTACCGAGCAGGCGACGAGTTCGGCCACGGTGCTCGACCCGATCGAGGCGACCTTGGCGCTCCAGGCGATCGACCCCCCGATCGTCCTGCACGACATTCGGATCGACGATGTCTCGCCTGCCGCCCAGGACCGACCGCTCCTCCGGTGGCGCACGGCCGCGCTCGATTCCTACGACGGCCGCCGTTGGTCACCGAACCTCGTGCTCCGCCCGATCGGACGGAGGCTGAGCGAGCCCGCCAACGACACGATCGCTGCGACGATCACGTTCGAGGACGACGACCTCCAGCTCGTGCCGCTGCCCGGCGCACCAGTTGTCGTGGACGCCTCGATCGAGACCGACGACCAGCGCACCATCGTTCGGCTGGCCGACCGTCCACTGGACGACGAAACCTACGCCGTCACCGCGCGTGTCGAGCCTCCCGTCTCCCGAGCGAACGGCTCGATCGGGGTCCGCGAAGTCGACGACAACGCAATCGCACTGGCTGAACTGGCGGGCGGCCTGGCCGAGCAAGGCGGTGCCGACGCGAGCACCGACCTGCTGGGCCGTCTCCGAGCCATCGAAACGACGATGCGCGAGGACTTCCAGCTGCGCGCCGATGCCTCCGGGGGCGGGCTGCAGCGCGCGCTGATCGAACGTTTCCTGCGCGACACGCAACGTGGGAACGCCGAGCAGTTCGCCACCGCGTTCGTGCTCCTGGTCCGATCGCTCGGCGTCGATGCACGAGTCGCCACGGGCTTCGTCGTCGATGCGGATCAGGTGCAGTCCGACGGAGATGTCATCAGCCTGACGCTCGGATCCGATGACGCTGCGGTGTGGCCGGAGGTTCGCATCGGCGACCAGTGGGTCGCGTTCGACCCCGTCCCCGAGGAAGAGGACTCCGACGCAGTACCGCCGCCCCCGGAGCCCCAGGTCCAGACGCCGGCCGCTCCGCAGCCTCCGATTGCCCCACCTCCCGAGTCTCCCGACGAACCCGTCGTCACCGACGACGACACCGATACCGACCTCGCAACGGGCCTTCCGACGGTGGTCGGCTACGCATTGTGGGCCATCGCCGGCCTCGGCATGCTGGCGATTCCGATCCTGGTCTCGGTCGGCCTCGTCCTCGGCATCAAGTGGCGGCGTCGGAGGCAACGCCTGTCGGGCCCACCGGTCGAACGGATTCGCGGTGCATGGGCGGTGGCCACGAGTGCACTGGTCGACGGTGGAATGACGATCGCGAGGTCGGACACGAACGAGGAGATCGCCACCGGTGCGGTCGTGTACGTCGCGTCCGCGCACCGCGAAGTCCGACGGCTCGCGACGCTCGCGAGCGCGACCACATTCGGCAATCCGGCCCGCCCGGACCTCCTCGCGGAGGACGCGACCGCCTGTCTCGGCCAGGTCGAGACGTCGATGGCGGAGGCGCGTTCGTTCTGGCAGCGGGCTCGGTGGCGCCTCAGCCTGCGCAGTCTCCGCCGTCGCACGGCATCGCCCGTCTGAACGTCAGCTGCGGGTGGGCGCTGTCGTCGTCGTCGGGGTCGGGATCGTCGTCGTGGTCGTGGTCGTGGTCGTGGTCGTGGTCGTCGTGGTCGTGGTCGTCGTCGTGGCCGACGATGCGTTGACGGTCACCGTGGCCGTTCCCGACTGAGCCCTCCCGTCGGTCACGCGGTAGGTCACGGTGAACGTCCCGGGGCCCGGTGCCAGGATTCTCATCGTGAGACCGGCGACCGAGGCGACATTGCCCGAGTCCGACACGTCGATGACGGTGAGACTGTCGCCGTCCGCATCCGACACGTTCAGGTTGATGGTCGTCGGTATCCCCGCGACGACCGACACCGTCTGGCTGTTCGCCACCGGCGGGGTGTTGCCGCTGGGCACGCTCGTCGTCGTCGTGGTGGTGGTCGTGGTGGTGGTGGTCGTCGTCGTCGCGATCGGCGGACCGATGACGGTCACCGTGGCGGGATTCGAGACGGCCCCGGCGATGTCGACGATCGTGTAGGTGAACGACGCCGTGCCCGTGCCGTCGGCTGTCGAGACGGTGACCAGTCCACCCGATCGCGTGATCGTGCCCGTCCCGCCGCCGTCGAACGACACGGTCGCCGGGATCGACTGGATCGACAGTTGCCCGTTGGGTCCGTCGGGATCGCTGTCGTTGGCGAGCAGGTTGGCCGTGCCGGTGCCGCTCGAGGCATCGATCGAATCACCGACTGCGACCGGCGCGCCGTTGGACACCGTGACCGACACCGTCGCGACCGCCGTGAGGCCGCCGGGGTCGGCGATCGTGGTGGTCCAGGTGGTGGTTCCGAACGCGGCATCGGCCGGCACGGTGATCAGGAGCCGGTCCGGGGTCGTCGTGACCCACGCCGGTGCGCCGGTACTGCCCGTGATCGTCAGAGCCTCGTCGTCACTGCCGAGTTGTCCGACGGGAATCTCGGCGCTGGAACCCAGCGAGAGCGTGATCGCCTTGTCCTGACTCGCCGGGCTCTGGTTGACGTCGATCGTGATCGTGCCGGTGGCCTGCTGGTCGCATTCGTTGCGGACGGTGTAGGTGATGGTCACGTTGCCGTTCTCACCGGGCGGAGGCGTGTAGACCCCGTTCGCGTACCCGGGTGGTCCGACCGCGCTGACCACGTCGCCGTTCGCCGAATAGTTCGCGAAGTTCACCGCGATGGGCGTCTGGTAGCCGGTGGTGAGGAATGCATCCTTCGCCACCGGCTGCGAAGCCTGGCAGGACGCGACCGTCACCCGCGCCGTCGCGGTGTCGGTCAGTTCACCGTCGCTGACCTGATAGGTGATCGACGCGACGCCCGCCTGTCCGACTCGCGCCTGGAAGCTGATGTTCTGACCGCTCGTGACGGTGGCCGAGCCGAGCGACGGATCCGGGCCACTCACGATCGAGACGGTGAGCGGATCGCCGTCGGGATCGTTGTCGTTCTGGAGCACGGGCACGGTCACGGATCCACCGTTGGTCACGGCGGCGTTGTCATCGACGGCGACGGGCGGTCGGTTCGCCGGCTCGGTCACGGTGAGCGTCACCGTGGACGAGTCGGTGAGCCCCTCGCCGTCCGCGATCGTGTAGGTACCGGTGAGGACCCCGACGAAGTTGGGCTGCGGAGTGATCGTCACCTGCGACCCGGACCGGCTCAACGACCCGCCCGCGCTGGTCAACTGAGCCGAGATCACGGTCAGACCGCCGGCCGACTCGTCGGGGTCACGGTCGTTCGCGGTCACGTCGAACGTCTGCTGGACCGCCGGCGCCTCGATCTGGCGCGAGTCCGGCACGGCGATCGGCGGGAGATTGTCGTCCTCGGTCACCGTGATCTGGAAGCGGCCCGTCGCGAGAGCTCCGTCGCTGTCCTCGACCTGGTACGTGATCGTCGCCACACCGGTGGTCGTTCCGGCGCGGAAGGTGATGACGTTGCCGTTGCGCGTGGCCGTCCCGAATGGCGGCTGGGTCGACGAGGTGACCCGGAGGAGAGCGGGGTCCCCCCCGGGATCGATGTCGTTCGCCGTCACGTCACGGCTGACCGACTCGCCGACGTTGATCGTGGCGGTGTCGAGGCGAGCGATGGGTTCCTCGTTCGTGGACTCCGGTTCGCGCACGGAGATGATGATCGCTGCGCCATCGCGGAGGTCTCGGGAGTTGGTCACCTCGTACGAGCACCGGAACGCCCCGGACCGCCCGGGGGGCGGGTCGAAGCGCACCTGACCATCGGCGGTCACCGTCGCCGTCCCGCCCGTCGGACATCCGGGGGTGCCGACGATCGTCGGGCGCTCACCCGACGGATCGCCGTCGTTGCGCAGAACGTCGATGGTCACCGGGTCGTCGACGAAGGTGAACGTCGAGTCGTCCCGAGCGTACGGAGGCTCGGGGAGCGCCTCGGCCAGCACGGTGACCGTGACATCGCCGACGACCTCGTGCCCGTTCCCGTCCGACACGGTGTACGTGAAGCGAACGGTCGCGTTCTCTTCGTCGTCGATCGCGGACGGCGTGAACTCGATCTGATTGCGGCCACCGCTCGCCGCTGTCCCGCCGCTGTCGGGCTGGCTGATCGCGGTGACCGCGAGGGGATCGCCGTCAGGGTCGGTGTCGTTGGCGGTGACGTCGATGAGGATCGTCTGGCCGAGCACGGCGGTCTCGATGTCGGGCGACACGATGGGTGGCCGGTTCGGCTCGCTCTCGTCGATCACGCGGACCAACACCGGCCCCCGCTCCCGGTGGCCCTGGCCGTCGTCGACCTCGTACTCGAAGGCCACGTTTTCCGCGCTGCCCGCGAGGGGCGTCACGACGAGTTGATCGCCCTGCACGTCGACGTCGATCCCGTCGGGCAACGGGCGCACCACCGACAGGGTGAGTCGATCGCCGTCGGGATCGGAGTCGTTCAACAGCACGGGCATGATGGCATCGTTGTTGCGACGCGTTCGGACCGAATCGGGCAGGACCTTGGGCGGGCGGTTCTCCGCACCGGCGCGGGCGACGTCGACCGTGACGTCGACGGGTTCGCCGACGGCACCGAAGGTGTCGATGGGGCGGTACGAGAAGCGCGCTGTTCCCTCGAAGCCCTCCAGCGGGCTGAACTCGAGGGCCGGTAGACCCGAGGGTCCTTCGGTCTCGTTCACGTCGCCGAGATCGGGGTCGGCGGAGAACGAGTCGAGGCGCAGACCGTCGCGCTCGGGGTCGACGTCGTTGAGCAGGACGTCGATCACCACGGACACACCCGGGCCCGTGTCGGCCTGGTCCGGCGCCCCGACCGGAGCCCGGTTGGTGCCGTCGGCGGGCAACAGCTCGACGATGACACTGGCCGTGGCCTCGGTCCCGTCGCCGTCGACGATCGTGTACTCGAACGTGTCGACACCGACGTACCCGGCATCGGGCGTGTAGATCACCGTGCTCGCGGTCCCGATCTCGGCCGTTCCGTGGCCCGGAGTCCCCGCGTCGGACACGGCGATCGCCTCGCCGTCGGGGTCGTAGTCGTTGGCGATGACGGCAACGGGGACCGACGCTCCCGACCGCGCCGTGACCGGATCGTCGACCGCAACGGGCGGATCGTCGATGCCGTTGTTGTCCGGCTCCCGCGCTTCGGGTTCGATCGCGACGCCATCGTCGGCTCCGGCGGCCGCGCCGTCGTTCCGGTCCCCCTCCTCGATGACGGTGCCCTCGTCGTCGACGACGAACAGGCCCCGGGCGTTCTTGTCGATCGCCTCGATGCCCCAGGGATGCACCGACCACACCAGGTCGCCCGACACGTCGTCGATCCAGATCACGTCGTTCGTGGACGTGACGTCGAGCTGGGTACGGGCCGACACCGTGAGCGGTTGCTCGTCGAGGACCTCCTGGGTGCGCCAGTCGAACTGCACGACCTCGGTCGGCCCGCGCCGCACGAGAGCGGAGGCATCGCCCGCGATCGCGAGGATGTCGCCGCCGCCGATCCCCAGACCCGGGATCACGATCGACTCGTCGATGCCGTCGGTCGACACGCACCACAACTGGTCACCGCCCCCGACCCATCCGCAATCGGCAGCGGGTCCGGGGCGCTGGACGACCAACTCGCTGCCGTCGATGTCGCTCGGGATCCGCTGCCAGTCGCCCGAGCCCAGCCGCACGCGATTCTGCGTACGGTCGACGACGAGCGGATCGTTGTTGACCAGCGACAGCACCGCATCGTCGAGTCCGAGGTTCTCCGAGGTCGCCGCTGAGGACGAGGCCCGTTCCAGCGAACCATCGACCAACGACCAGATCGATCCGTCGGGGGCCAAGGCGACCGTGGTCGACGTGTCCACGCCGGGGCCGTTGTCGGCCGCGAAGGGGATGTCGACGGGGACGTCGTTCGTGACGAGCGTGGCCTCGCCCGTGGCCGGGTTGGCGACGGTCAGCCCCGATGGGCCCGATCGCGCCACCGCGACGCCGTCGCCGAGCGCCGCGAGTGCCGTCGGTGCGCCGAGTCGGAGGTCGGCGCCGTCGATCGTCCGCACCTCGGCGGTGGAATCGTCGAGGACGTAGATGCCACCGGGACCCTCCGCGACGAACAACTCGTCGCCGGCCGCGCTGAGGTCGAGGCTCGCGAGAGCGCGCCCGCCGAAGCCGTCGACCAGCACGACTCGCCCCGTCGGTTCGTGCACGACCCAGCGGGTCGCCCGTGACGAGGCTGCATTGACCGCGGGGAGTCCGTCAGAGCGCAGCACGGTCACCAGCCCCGCAAGGGCGAGACCGACTGCGACCACGGCCGCGACCGCCTGGCGCCACGTCACGGTCTGGAGCGTCGGGGTCATCGGCACAACCCCACCATCGTACCGACGCACTGGCGCGCGCGGACCGCAACGGGACCGTGGATGCCGGGCGGAATCAGCCGGTGAGGGTTCACCTCCACATCGGTTGTATCGGCATGTGGGTCGTCGGACTTGAACGATTTCTTGAGGAAATCCCACGAGGCGACCGGACCGCGGCCGGCGGTCCTATTGTCGGGGGGAATGGACGTCGTGGTGAGGACCCCCCACGGTGACGCCGACATCGAGATCGTGGCGGCGCCAACCGACACAACCCTTGCCGATCTGGTGCGTGCCGTCACCGGCCAGGCCCCGCCCGCGACCTCCCGCGTCGACGGGCGAACCGTCTCGACGTCGCGCCAGGTCGGGGACCTCGACCTCGTGATCGGGTCTCTCATCGACACCCGCCCGTTCGCGGAATCGATGGAGGACGACCATCGATCGGCCGCGCGTGTGAGCCTCGTGCAGCTCACCGGGCGTGGCGCAGGAATCGTCCGCACGCTGAGATCCGGTCGGTATCGGATCGGCAGCGCCCGTCGCCTCCATGCCGGCGAGTTGGAGGCGGCACCGGTCGAGACCTCGGCCTTCGAGCTGGACGTCGCCGCCGACGGCGCCGTCACCGTCCATCCGGGGCCCGACATCGGAGGTGCACTCGGGATCTACACCCCGACGCTCTCGAATCTGCTCCTCGACCGCGAGCTTCCGTGGACGGGTGGAAGGCTCCACGTCGGTGGACGGTTGTTCGAGTTGGAGTCTCCGCCGATCGTTCAGGATCGACGTCGCCTGCCCGCGCCCGCTGCCGACGGCTCGATTCCGTTCCAGCGAGCACCGGCGCCACCGGTGCCGGCACGACGTCTCGTCGTCGACGCGATCCGGGACGCGGCGAGTGGCGGGGGGCAACTCTGGCAGCGGCGTCGAGCCGATCCGAGTGCCTTCGACATCCCGTTCGGAATCCAGTCGGACGGCCTCGCGATCGCCTCGGTCGATCTGCAACGACACCGCGGGGTCGCACTCGTCGGCTCCGACCGGTTCACGGCCGGCCTGGCGCGGACACTGCTGGTCGAGTTGTGCACGATGCACGGCCCCGCCGACCTCGACGTCGTGGTTGCGTCGACACCCGACCGTATCGCCCACTGGAACTGGGCGAAATGGCTTCCCCACGTCCGCAATGGCGTTCCGACCGCCGATCCGAACCTCTTCGCGGATGGTGAACCGTTGGCGGCCTGGGCGAACCAACTGCGCGATCCGACGGCGGCGCCGGCCCGACGGATCAACGGGACGTGGGTGTCAGCGAACCCTGCTGAATGGCAGCCACCCGCACTCTCCCCGGCTCAGACCCCGGTCACCCTGCTGGTGCTCGACGACATCTCGTTGTGGAGCCAGCGGGACTCGCCGATCCGCTCGCTGCTCATCAACCCGCCGCCCGAGCTTCGGGTCCTCGCGCTGTGCGTCGGGCTCCACGAAGCGCCCGGCCTGTGCACCTCGCTGCTCGAAGAGGTGCCGCCGGCGGACCGACTGGCCCACCTGTCGTCGATCACGACCGATGCGCACGCCGGGCGACCGGCTCTGTTCGGATCACTGACGACGCAGCACACGCGGCTGGCCGATGCCCCCGAGGTCGTGACCGACATCCGACCCGCGCTCGTCGAGCTGCCCGAGGCAGTCGTCGTCGCCCGTCACCTCGCCCCGCTCGACGATCTCGATGCGCCGCGTCGCCTCGTGGCGCCGACCCGCCTCGCGCCCCCACACTCGCGGAGTTGGTCGACGAGTCTGCCCACGCCGACCGCGACGACGGTCCTCTGACGGTCGCGGTCGGGATCACCCAGGCGGCCGACTTGCTGCCGGCGGAGAGCCAGAGCGTCTCGCTCGACCTCACGATCCCCCTGTCGACGATCATCGCAGCGTCCGACAACGTGCAGCACGATCAGACCGTGGCGGCCCTCGTCCTCGGCGCGGCGACCCAGCGGCGACCCGAGGAGCTGGCCATCCTGATCGTCGGCCGAGAACGACCGTCGTGGCACGACGAACTTCCGCACATCGCCGGTTGGGCCGGTCGCAGCGAAGCCGACGACGCCGCCCGGCTCGTGCATCGCGTCGCCCACGTTCTCGCCGAACGACCCGACCTCCATGTCGTGGTCGTCATCGAACACGCCTTCGACCGCAACGATCCGCTGCGCCCCGAGTTGATCACCGGGATGACCGAGCTGGCCGTCGCCCTCCCGAACGTGCACGTGGTGCTCACGGCCGACCATCCCGACTCGGTCCCCGACAAGATCCGTTCCGGCTGCGGCGCATTCGTCTGGATCGCCCCGAGCGGAGACGGGATGGTGTGGTACGAGGATCGATCCGTCCCCATCGTCGGCGTCTCGACGGAGGCGTCGATGCTGTCGGCGGCAGGTCCGACCGACTTCGACGCCCCGCAGCTGGTGATCCGGCCCACGACGCACGGCCGGGCCATGACACCACTGGAGCGGCGGCTCAGTCGCTCGACCAGCGACGACGTGGTGAGCGACACCGATGACCTCGCGGCGGCTGCGGTGGCGCGACAGGTCACCAGTCGAGTCGTCACCCACGAGGATGACACGCGACGCCCGTCGCTGCTCCCGCCGCCACTGCCGATCGAGATCGACGCCAAGACGCTGCTCGCCCGACACCCGGGCGACGGTGTCCCGATCGGACTCGTCGATCGGCCCGAACTCGCAGAGAGCGAGGCGTACTGGTGGCAGCCCGGCAGCGACGGTTCGATCCTCGCCGCCGGTTCACCGAGGTCGGGGATGACCTCACTGATCGACCTGATCGTCACGGGGGTGGCCGCACGTCTCTCCGCCGAGGACCTGCACGTGTACGCGATCGAAGCGCTCCCTCAACGACGGCGCGCCTTCGACGCACTTCCGCACACCGGGGCAGTGGTGACCCCCGACGACCCGGTCAAGGTGACCCAACTGATCAGCGGTCTGCACGACATCATGACCGAGCGCCTCGAGTCAGGTCCCCAGGACGGGCAACCGGACATCGTGCTGCTGATCGGCGATGTCGGTCGCATGCGACGCGCACTGGCCGCCGACACGGTCGACGACACGTTCGACCTGCTGGGGGAACTGGCGACCTCCGGCGCATCGGTCGGAATGAACGTGGTCGTCGTCTCGACGCGGATCGCCGATCTCGGCCCGCTCATGGACTTGACCGGCGATCGCCTCATCGGGCCGCTCACCGACCCCCAGGACCGGACCCGTCTGGGGGTCCCGGCGATCGGGCCGGCAGATCGGCACCCTCGACGATGCTGGTCGACCATGGCCGACCGTCGCGTGCAGCTCGCCACTCCGGCCGCGGTCGTCGAGGACGAGATCGAACGTTTCGCGCCCGAACCCGCCCGCAACCATCGGCCCGTGGCCATCGTGCAGGCGGCGGATTCATGACCGACGGCGTGACCCGCGGCGACGGGGTGGGAATCGAGATCACCGACACCGTGCTCCGAGGTGTGCGACTGCGCCACGACGTCGAAGGGCGGCTCAGCGCCGCCGCGGAGTATCCGGTCAACCTCGCCGACGACAACGCGACCCTCGATGCCCTCGTGCTCCTGCGCGCCGAACTCGGCGAACCCGACGAGCCGGCGCGCATCGCCACGTTTCCGAGCGACGCGATGATGCAGCGCGTCGACATCACCGGACGATCCGGGCCGGAGTTGAACGAGCTCCGGTCACGCCTCGACCGCCGGCACGGGATCAACTCGACCGTCGTTGCCGACGACGGCCCACGCCGCTGGCTCCTGCTGATCCGGTGGGACGCCCACGCGGTTCGCCGGCTCGAGGATCTCGCCGAACGCGCGGGCTTCGTCGATGTCACCATCGAACCGACCCCGATGTCACTGGCGCGGGTCACCGGCCACGACGCCACATACGTCCGGCGACTCGTCGCCCAGAACGACGCCCACCACGCCGTGGTCAGCCATCGCCTCCCCGTCGCCGCGCTGTCCACCGTCGCCACCGGCCGTCCGCACCCCGACGTCGACATCAGTACGGTGGACGTCCCGCTCGCCTACTTCGACGACTTCATGACCGACGCGGCCCTCGCCGAGGTGGTCGACCGCGTCGACGAGCGTGCCCGCATCAAGGACGAAGCCGACGAGACCGGCGACACCTCGACCCGGCCACCCGTACTCGACCTCGTCGGCGTGCCGTACCCGATCTACCCCGAGCACGATCTCCGTTCGGCGCAGCGGGTGGCGGTCGCGCTCGGTGCTGCGGTCGGGGCGGCCGGACTCGCGGGACCACTGCGCCCGGTCGACATGATCATCTCGGGCATCGCCGTCGACGATCAGTTCGATCGCCCTTGGGCGATCGAAGAGATGTCGACGCTGCCGGACCTGGGCCCCGAGGCGCCGACCAGCGGCATCAAGCGGGTCACCCGGCGGTTCCGATCACGTCGCCGTCGACGCTGATCGAGGGGTCCGTCGTCAGTCGCGGTCGAAGATGCCGGGCCGTTGGCCGAACACGGCGATCGCCTGCTTGAGCGGAACGAGATCGCCGCCCGTCGAGCGGGCATCGGCCCTCTCCGCCTCGCGAATCGCGTGGAGTGCGATCTCACGCGCCTGATCGAGTTCGTTGCGGAGACGGGCGTTCTCGTTCTCGAGCTGCATGACCCGGCGAATCCCTTCGAGGTTCAGGCCCTCGTCGGTCAGCTCGGAGATCCGACGCAGGAGCTGGATGTCCTCGTCGCTGTAGCGCCGATTGCCACCTTCGGTCCGCGCCGGCGACACCAGGCCGCGCCGCTCGTAGATCCGCAACGTCTGCGGATGCATCCCGGCCAGCTCGGCCGCGACCGAGATCACGTAGACCGCTTTCAGCTCATGCTTGCTCATCACGCCCCCTGCTCACCGCTCACCGTACTTGCTGCGGCGAACGCCTCGACGGCTGCGCGCTGCGCGTCGTTGAGACGGGTCGGCACGACGACCTCGACCGTCACGATCAGGTTCCCGGTGACGGTGCCCTTCGAAGTGGTACGGCTGATGCCCTTCCCCTTCACCCGATGGCGCGATCCGGACTGGGTACCCGGCTTGATCCGCAGCTTCACGGTGCCGCCGTCGAGCGTCGGCACGTCGACATCCGCACCCAGCACGGCGTCCGCGAACGAGACGGGCACGGTGACGGTGAGGTCGTCGCCCTTCCGACCGAAGCGCGGGTGTGGCATCACCTTGAGCTGCACCAAGAGATCGCCCGCCGGCCCACCGTTGCGACCCGGCGCACCTCGCCCGCTGAGGCGAATCGTCTGACCGTCCTTCACGCCGGCCGGAATGCGCGTCTTGACCTCGCGAGGGCGTCGTTCGATGCCGGTCCCCCGGCACGTGTCGCAGGGATACTCGATTCGGGCGCCGGTGCCCTGGCAGACCTGGCACGGCGCGGTCATCGCGAAGAAGCCCTGGTTGTCGTCGATCACGCCGCGACCGCCACAGTTCTGACACACCGTGGGACTCGTGCCGGGCCGGGAACCCGACCCCGAACAGGTCGAGCACGCGGCATCGGCGGTGAGGTACAGCGATGTCTCGAGCCCCGTGACCGCGTCCTCGAAGTCGATGGTCAGCTGCGCCTCGATGTCGGCACCGCGTCGCGGCCCGACGCCTGCGGCGGATCCGCCACGGCGGGCACCACCGCCGAACATGTTGCCGAGCAGGTCGCCCAGCCCACCGGAGCCGCCCACGTCGTCGACGTTGAACGTGAAGCCGCCGGGGCCGCCCCGCGGGGCGCCCCCGCCGAATCCGCCGACGGGACCGAGCGAGCGCACCTCGTCGTATTCCTTGCGTTTCGCCTCGTCACCGAGAACGTCGTAGGCGGCGGAGACCTCTTTGAACTTCTCCTCGGCGACCGTGTTGCCCGGGTTCTTGTCCGGGTGGAAGTCACTGGCGAGCTTGCGGTAGGCCTTCTTGATCTCCTTGTCGGTGGCCGTCTTCGACACACCGAGGGTCTCGTAATAGTCCTTTTCGAACCACTCCCGCTGGGGACTCATCTGGGTGACCTCCTTTCCGGGTCTCGTCGTTTCGTCGTGCGCGGTGGAGCGCCGGTGCCGTTCAATCCGTCGTCTTGACCATGGCGGCGCGCAGGGTCTTGCCCTTCCAGCGGTAGCCGCTGCGCAACACCTCCGCGACGACCGGCTCGCCTCCTTCCGCAGGCTCGTGGGCGACCGCTTCGGCCACCTCGGGGTCGAACGGCTGGCCGTCGAGGTCGAGGGTCTCGAGCCCCTGCTTCTTGAGTTCGACGAGCATCTGGTTCAGCAGGGGACCGACTTCCTCCGGATGCCTGAGGTACGCGGCCTCTGCCGCATCGAGCACGGGGAGCAGCGCTTCGGCCAGCCGGCCGGTCGCCCGGTCGGCGTCGGCCTGAGCCCGCGCCGTCGACTGCTTCCGGAAGTTGTCGAAGTCGGCTTGAACGCGCTGGGCCATGGTCTTGAACTGATCCCGCTCGTCCAGGAGCGCCTCGACGTCGACATCGGTGAAGTCGATCTCGTCGACGGCATCGGCGAGCGCCTGCTCTGCCCCGGCGTCGGCCGGCGGGCGCGTCAGGCCATCGGTCAGGTCGTCGACCTCGCTGGCCCGCTCGGTGTCGTCACCGGGGATCCCGTCGAAGCCGATGCTGCCGTCGGCCTGCGATCCCGACATGTCCACGTCGGCGGGACGGGACATGTCGGGATCGTGGACGTCGGGGTCGTAGTTGTCGCCGTCACCGGTGTCACCCGGCCGGACGATCGGTCGATCGGACATCGAGCGCCTCAGCTCTCGTCGTCGACGACTTCGGCGTCGACGATGTCGTCGTCGGAAGCGCTGCCCGCGCCGGCGTCACCGCCGACGTCCTGGCCCGACGCCGAGCTTCCGGCCCCGTCGGCGTCGCGGGCTGCAGCTTCGTACAGCTTCTGACTGAACGCCTGGCTCGCGGTCATCAACGTCTCGGTTGCCGTCTTGATGGCAGAGCTGTCGTTGCCGGCCAAGGCTGTCTTCAGGTCGGCGAGCGGTGTCTCCACCGCTTCCTTCTCGGCGGCGTCGACCTTGTCGCCCTGGTCCCGCAGCACCTTCTCGGTCTGGTGCACGAGCGACTCCGCGTTGTTGCGGATCTCCGCTTCCTCCCGTCGCTGACGGTCCTCTTCGGCGTGCGCCTCGGCGTCCTTCACCATCTGCTCGATGTCGTCCTTGGCGAGCGTCGACTGACCGGTGATGGTCATCGACTGCTCCTTGTGGGTGGCGCGATCCTTGGCGGACACGTGCACGATGCCGTTGGCGTCGATGTCGAACACGACCTCGATCTGCGGCACGCCGCGCGGGGCGGGTGGCAGATCGACGAGCTGGAACTTGCCGAGCGTCTTGTTGTACTGCGCCATGTCACGCTCGCCCTGGAGCACGTGGATCTCGACCGAAGGTTGGTTGTCCTCCGCAGTGGTGAACACCTCGGAACGCTTGGTCGGGATCGTCGTGTTCCGTTCGATGAGCTTGGTCATGATCCCGCCCTTGGTCTCGATGCCCAGGGACAACGGGGTCACGTCGAGCAACAGCACGTCCTTGACGTCGCCGCGCAGCACGCCGGCCTGGATCGCCGCACCGATGGCGACGACCTCGTCGGGGTTCACCGTCTTGTTCGGCTCCTTGCCGGTCAGTTCCTGGACCAGGTCGCCGACTGCAGGCATCCGGGTCGAGCCGCCGACGAGGATCACGTGGCTGAGTTCACCCTTCGAGACGCCGGCGTCCTTGAGTGCCTGCTCGAACGGCACCCGGCAGCGCTCGATGAGATCGGCAGTCATCTCCTGGAACCGCGCGCGAGAGAGGCTCTCGTCGAGATGGAGCGGGCCGTCGGCGGTCGCGGTGATGAACGGCAGGTTGATCTGCGTCGACTGGGTCTGGCTGAGTTCGATCTTCGCCTTCTCGGCAGCTTCCTGCAGACGCTGTGCGGCCATGCGGTCCTGACTCAGGTCGACACCGTGCGCCGCCTTGAACTGGTCGACGAGCCACTGGATGATGCGCTGATCCCAGTCGTCGCCACCGAGCTCGGTGTCGCCGTGGGTCGACTTGACCTCGAACACCCCGTCGCCGATTTCGAGCACCGACACGTCGAAGGTGCCGCCCCCCAGGTCGAACACGAGGATGGTCTCGTCCTCGGACCCCTTCTCGAGGCCGTACGCGAGCGCCGCAGCAGTCGGCTCGTTGATGATTCGCAGCACTTCGAGACCTGCGATCGTGCCGGCCTCCTTCGTGGCGGTGCGCTGCGCGTCATCGAAATAGGCAGGGACCGTGATGACGGCCTGGGTGACACTGTCGCCCAGGTAGCTCTCCGCGTCGCGCTTGAGCTTCATCAGGATGCGCGCGCTGATCTCCTGGGGCGTGTACTGCTTGCCGTCGACGTCCGGGGTCTTCCACCCGGACTCGCCGATGTGGCGCTTGACGGACCGGAAGGTCCTGTCGGGGTTGGTGATCGCCTGGCGCTTCGCGACTTCACCGACGAGCACCTCGCCGGTCTTCGAGAACGCGACGACCGACGGAGTGGTGCGGGCACCTTCGGAGTTCGGGATGACGACCGGATCGCCACCCTCGAGAACCGAGACGACCGAGTTGGTGGTGCCGAGGTCGATGCCGACTGCTTTGGCCATGGGGTTGTGCTCCTTGTGAGGGGTGAGTCCGGGCAGACTCGTGGTCAGATCTTGAATGGCTGACCATCAAGATAGGACCGCCCGGGCCGATCGGCAACCCCTCAGTCAGAAAACCTGAGCGTGTATGACTCAGGATTGCGCGGGATCGCGGCCCTGGCTCAGCGGGTCACCGGAGGCGTTCGGGGCCGAACGAATCCGGGAGCAACTCGTCGATCGACATCGTCGTGACGTCCCCGTCGACGTTCATGGCCCGGATCACCGTCGACGCGTCGGCGAACTCACGAATCCGCTGCCGACATCCCCCGCAGGCGGTCCCGGGAGTCGCTCCCGAGGTGACGGTCACGATCTCGGAGATCACCGGCGGCCGTTCCAGGGCACCGGCGACCATCGCGGCGATGGCACCCGCCTCCGCGCACGTGCCCTCCGGGTAGGAGGCGTTCTCGACATTGCAGCCGACGAAGACCTCACCCGCCGCGGTCCGGATCGCAGCACCGACCTGGAACTCGGAATACGGGCAGTGCGCCCGCTCCCGGACGGCCCGTGCAGCATCGAAGAGATCATCGGCGTCGCTCATGCGTTCGACGCTATGCCACCCGTTCGGGTTCGGACGTCACCGGTCGAGCGACGGGACGGGCCCGATCACCGAGCAGGCGATGTCCGTCCGGGATCGATCTCGCGTTGTTCGTAGGCTGCGACGATGGATTCGCTGAGCCTGACGCCGCATCCCTCGTTCTCCGGTCGCCCCGGACCGTTGCTGTTGGTCATCGCCGACGGCGTCGGCGTCGCCCCTCCCGGTGCATCGAATGCCGTCACCGAGGCCGACACGCCGACGCTCGACGCGCTCACGTCGGGCGAGCTGTACACGGAGTTGGCCGCGCACGGCCCGGCCGTCGGCCTGCCTTCCGACGACGACATGGGCAACAGCGAGGTCGGTCACAACGCACTCGGCGCGGGGCGGATCTTCGCGCAGGGAGCGAAACTGGTGAACCTGGCCATCGAGACCGGCGCGATCTTCGACTCCGCCATCTGGAGCGACGTCGTCGATCATGGTCGCAGCGGAACACTGCATCTGATCGGCCTCCATTCCGATGGCGGCGTCCACTCGAGCCTGGAGCACCTGTACGCACTCCTGCGACGCGCTGCCGCCGACGGCGTCACGAGTTGCGCCGTCCACATCCTGCACGACGGCCGCGACGTCGATTCGCGCTCGGCGCTCCGCTACATCGAGCGCACAGAGGAGGTCCTCGACGAGATCAACGCGGCCGGCGAGGGACGCAACTTCAGGATCGCCTCGGGAGGCGGCCGCATGAAGATCACCATGGATCGGTACGAGGCGGATTGGGACATGGTCGAGCGCGGCTACCGGTGCCACGTGCACGGAGAAGGGCGCAGCTTCCCGAGCGCTCGCGTGGCCGTCGAGACGATGTACGACGAGTCGGACACGGGCGACCAGTACCTCGACGAGTTCGTCGTCGTGGACGGCGGCGCTCCGGTCGGCGAGATCGTCGACGGGGACGGCGTGGTGTTGTTCAACTTCCGTGGCGACCGGGCGATCGAGATCTCACGGGCACTCGAGGAGCCCGACTTCGACGTCTTCGATCGCACCGGGGCCGACGGCCGGCAGCATCCCGACATCTCCTTCGCCGGGATGCTGCAGTACGACGGCGACGCGCTGGTCCCGAAGCGCTACCTCGTGGCGCCGCCGGCGATCGACCGCGTGATGGGCCAGTTCCTGTGCGCAGCAGGCGTCCGGAGCTTCGCGATCAGCGAGACCCAGAAGTACGGACACGTGACGTACTTCTGGAACGGCAACAGGTCCGGGTACATCGACGAATCCCTGGAGACCTACGTCGAGATCCCCTCCGACAACGTCGAGTTCGACACGACCCCCGCGATGAAGGTCCCCGAGATCACCGACGAGACGATCGACCTGCTCCGGTCCGGCGAGTACCGGTTCGGGCGGCTCAACTTCCCGAGTGGTGACATGGTCGGCCACACCGGTCATCTGCACGCGACCGTCGAGGCGATGGAAGTGATCGACGAGTGCATGGCGCGCCTCGTCGAGGTGATCGACGATCTCGACGGCGTCTTGATCTACACCGCCGACCACGGCAACGCCGACATCATGTTCACGGAGCACGACGGTGTGCGCTCACCGAAGACCTCACACACTCTGAGCCCGGTACCGTTCGCGATCCACGACCCGAACTACGACGGCGAGTACCACATGGTCGGCGGAGGACCATCCGCCGACCACGGTCTCGCGAACGTCGCGGCAACGGTCTTCAACCTCCTCGGCTACGAAGCCCCCGACGGATATCTTCCCGGCCTCATCGAGTTCTAGAACCGTGACGTGACGGGTCCGCCCCGTCACGTCACGCTCAGAGCCAGTCGGGGCCGAAGTAGAAGGACGGAATCCGCTCGGCGCGGTAGGTGAGATAGAAGTTGGCGCTCTCCGGCGCCGACTTGAGTTCCCACACCACGTCGCCGCCGGACTCGCCGTCGGGAACGATCTCGCGGATCAGGATGTGCAGCGGATCGTCCCGCGTCGGCGGGAACGTTCCGATCCCACCGTGGGTCACGAGGACGTTGCCGTTCTCGAGCACGTCGGCATCGGAGATGAACGACGAGTAGGCCGGCCTGCCGTTGTCCTCGACGTCGATGTTCTCCCATCGTTGCCGTGCCGACCAGTCGTTCGGGTCCTCGGACGAATCGTCGACCTCGTAGATCACGGCTCGGCTGTAGGGAGGATTCTCCGGATCGTCGGGAGACGTGCCGGGCCGGTAGTTGCCGTTGTCGTACACGACCAACGATCCATCGTCGTTGACCTCGACAGCGTGCTGGTAGTACGTCTGCTCGCCGTCGAGCGGCATCGTTGCACCGTCGCCGAGAATCCACCGCAGCTGGGCCTGCGGACCCTCGTCGTCGAGGTGGTCGAACGCCACGATCTGGTTGGTGTGCCGCGATGAGACAATGATCGCGTCGCGCTCAGGGTCGTAGACGGCCGAGTTGGCATGCGTCCAGTCCCGGGTGTTCGTGCCCGCGAAGATGCCCGCGTCGACACACAGCTCACGACCGGGGAACTCGTCGATGTCGACGACATCCCAGAGGTCCCAGGTGCGCACGACGCGACCCGACGGTTCGAACTCGACCGCCACGTCGCTGATCGCGTTGAACGGCGCCGGGTCGTCCGGGCAGAACGCGGCCCGCTGCTCGGGGGTCAGCTCGTGAACCGTCGTCGACAGCGTCAACACGTTGCCGTTCGGCATCGGCCAGCTCTCGTGGTGGACACCGATCAGGTCGATCCAGTCCGCACGGATCGGAACCGGTTCGGCGTCGCCCGGATTGCCTTCGAGTGCCCCGAGGCCACCCTGGAACTGCACCTGGTCGGGGTCGACCTCGGCAACGACCAGTTCGTCGTCGACGGAATCACCCGACGCGTCAGCCGGCTGGGGACGCCAGTTGTTCACCACGTTGCCGAGGATGTCGACCTCACGGATCCCGAACGGCCAGTAGAACATGTTGAACGTCCCTGCCGGGGTGCGCTCGATGCCGGCCAGCGCGCCCGTGTTGGTGTAGTACCAGACGACCTCGCCGTCGTTGTCGAACGCCATCAGATGTTGGCTCGACGGCGCACCGTCGGGTATCCCCAGCGTGTCGAACTCGACGATCGTGTAGCCGGGCGCCGCACGGTCCTTGTCGATCGTCAGCTCGTGCTGTTCGAACCACGGCGGCAGCGCCGACGTCGTGTACTCGGCACCGTCGACCTCGCCCACCGGTTCCCCTGTCTCGTCGAACAGCGTCGCGGTGATCTCGTAGGTCTGCTCGGCGCGCATGCCGACGAGCGGCACGTCGTGGCTGGAGGACAACGCCGCCGTACGCGGCACCTCGACGACGTGGTCACCCGACGTCGCGGTGAGTTCGACGTGCACCGGTCCGCTGGCGTCGACCGACACGAGCGCGGCCAGCCCGATGTGCTCGCTCGGGGTGACGTCGAGTTCCGCGGTGATCGCCGATTCGACGGCAGGAGCCGCTTCCTCCGCCGGCTCGCTCGGTGCGGTCTCCTCGGTCGAGACGGTCGAGTCCTGCGGTTCGGCCACCTCCGCGACGGTGCTCACGACGTCGGTCGATCCCGAGCCGGTTTCACCGTCGCTCGAACAAGCGGTGACGAGGAGTGCGAGGGCGACGAACGGGGCGGCGATGCGGGCATTCACGATCGAGAGTCTGGCCGAGGAAGTGCGCATCCACCACTCCGACCCCACCGACACGCCGGTCCGGGTGCAGATCGTGTCGAGTCGACCGTCGCGATGTGCGTAGTGTGTCGACTCATGGCGAGCAAGAAACAGCATCTCGAAAGCCTCCGGAGCGTCGCACTGTTCAGCGCGTGTTCCAACAAGGAACTCGACAAGGTCGCCAAGGCGACCGACGAGATCACGATGATGGCCGGCACCATGATCATGGATCAGGGTCAGATGGGTCGCGAGGCGTTCGTGATCGTCAGCGGTGACGTCGTGGTGAAGCGCAACGGTCGCAAGGTCGCCACGCTCGGCCCCGGCAGCGTGGTCGGCGAGATGTCGCTGCTCGACAAGGGCCCGCGCACGGCCACGGTCGTGTGTGAGACGGATTGCACGCTGCTCGTCATCGACCAGCGCCGCTTCCTCGGCGTGATCGACTCGATCCCGGCGATCTCGCACAAGCTGATGGCCAGCCTCGCGGGCCGTATCCGCGAACTCGACCGCCAGTACTACGGCTGATCCGACGGGCCCCGTCGACGCACCGGCCATGAACTTCGTCGAACTTCCCGAGGACTGGCCACGTGAGCGCGAAACGCTCCGACGACTCGCGACGCACGTCGTCGCGCAGGCCCAGCAGAAGATCACGGGGCATTTCGCGCTGATGCCCCTGCCCGGCGGTTTCGGCACTCCACAGTTCGGCGACGATCGCCGACGCGTTCGTGTTGCCGGTGGCTCGTTGTTCGTCGAGAATGCCGCGAGCCCGACCGACGACGGCACCGCTGCGACCACCGAGATCCACACGATCGCCGGTTCGACCCTCGCGTCGCTGTGCGCCGCATGCGGGTTTGCACCCGATCCCGACTTCCGGGTCGGCGAGGACACCCCACCGCTCGGTGACGTCGACGGCATGCTGGTCCTCGACTCCAGCGCGACGGCCCTCCTGGGTGACTGGTACGCCCTCGGCCAGCGGGCGATGGACTCCGCGCTCGCCTCGCTCCCCGATCCGCAGGCCTCGATCGCACGGCTCTGGCCGGAACACTTCGATGTCGGGACCGATCTGGCGGTCAACAGCCGTGACAAGCCCGGTGCGCGAACGAACCTCGGCGCGGCCGCCGGCGACGACTTCCATCAGGAGCCGTACCTCTACGTCGGCCCGTGGGGGCCCGAGCGACCGGGACCTTCCGGGTTCTGGAACGCGCCGTTCGGCGCCGTGCTGAGCTTCGGCGATCTCGATGCCGCCGAGAACCCCCTCGCAGCCGCCACCGAGTTCTTCCTCCACGGGATCGCCTACCAGCGCTGATTCAGCCCACACCGGTCGACGCGCGACGCGCCGTTGGCGCCGGAAATGGCCCGGGCACCTACCGGCGGGTAGCTTTGGGCCCGTCATGAGCACTGCTGTCGAAACCACCTCGGACGCGCCCACGAAGCGAGTGAAGCCGCATCAGCTGGCGTTGATCCTGTTCACGGCGATCGCCTGCTTCACGGTCGTGTCGGGCATCCTCCCGCAGATCACCGGCTGGGAGAACGAGAACGCGGTCCACCGGACCGTCTTCGTCAACATCCCCGGGCCACTCCAGATCGCGTTCTACTCGATCATCCCCGTGCTGCTGATCTGGGTCGCCGTGATGTTCTCGAATCGGATGAAGAACTGGGAGCGTGGCGCCCCGGCGCAACGCCGGACGACGGCGAAGAACGCGGCGCAGCGACTCAAGGATTTCCGCGCCGGCGTGTACATGCAGACGTTGCTGCGCGACGCCGGTGCGGGGCTGATGCACTCGATGATCTACTTCGGGTTCCTGGGTCTCCTCGCCGTCACGACGGTGCTCGAGATCGACCACCAGATGCCCGAGGAGCTGAAGTTCCTGCACGGCGACGTGTACCGCGCCTACGCGGCGTTCGGGGACCTGATGGGGTTGGTCTTCCTCGGCGGCATCGTGTGGGCGCTCGTTCGACGCTACGTGCAGCGCCCGTACCGGATCCGGATCAAGTCGAAACCCGAGCACGCCGTCATCCTCGGCACGTTCTTCGTGATCGGTGTCTCCGGCTTCGGAGCCGAGATGTTCCGGATCGCGCTGGAGGACCGGCCGAGCTACGAGCAGTGGAGCTTCGTCGGTTATCCGCTGTCGAGCCTCGTCGACGGGTGGAGCGTGAGTTCGTTGGAGACGTGGCACCAGTGGTGGTGGATCGCCCACGTCGTCAGCTTCGTCGTGTTCCTGGCGATTCTGCCGATCACGATGCTGCGGCACATGTTCACGTCGCCGATCAACATGTACCTCAAGGACAAGGACCGCCCCAAGGGCGCGATGCGGCCGATGCCGAACCTGATGGAAACCGAACTCGAGTCGTTCGGAGCTTCGTCGGTCGAGGACTTCACCTGGAAGCAGCTGCTCGATCTCGACGCCTGCACGATGTGCGGGCGGTGCACTTCGGTGTGCCCGGCGCATGCGACGGGCAAGCCGCTCGATCCGCGCGAGATCGTCCTCAAGGCCGGCGAGGTGATGGCCGCGACGGGCACGCCCGCGGTGTCGCCGCCGCTGGGGGTCGACAAGGAGATCACGGTCTCGGCGGACTCGCTGTTCGAACGGATCACGGCCGAGGAGTTGTGGGCGTGCACGACCTGCAAGGCGTGCGACGAGATCTGCCCGGTCAACATCGAGATCACCGACAAGATCTTCGACATGCGGCGCTACCTGTCGCTGATGGAGTCGAACTTCCCTGCCGAACTCGGCAACGCCTACCGGGCGATGGAGAACCAGATGAACCCGTGGGGCCTCAACCAGGGCGAGCGCGGTGACTGGGCCGAGGGCATCGACGGCGTGCAGATCGTCGACCCCGGCGAAACGCTCGATGCCGAGTACCTCTACTGGGTCGGCTGCGCCGGATCGTTCGACGACAAGAACAAGAAGGTCACCCAGGCGATGGCGAACCTGCTGCGACGAGCCGGCATCGACGTTGCCATCCTCGGCCCGTCGGAGATGTGCACCGGCGACTCCGCCCGCCGTTCGGGCAACGAGTACCTGTTCCAGATGCTCGCCCAGCCCAATGTCGAGATGCTCAACGGCATGGGCGTGAAGAAGATCATCACCCAGTGCCCGCACTGCTTCAACACGCTGCTCAACGAGTACCCGCAGGTCGGCGGCCACTACGAGGTCATCCACCACACGCAACTGCTCGAGCAGCTCATCGACTCGGGTCGGCTCGACGTGAGCCAGGCGACGCTCGACGAGCGGATCACGTACCACGACTCGTGCTACCTGGGCCGCCACAACGACGTGTACCTCGCGCCGCGCAAGGTCGTCGGCTCGATCAAGGGCGTCGAGGTGGTCGAGATGCAGCGCAACGGCACGAAGGGGATGTGTTGCGGCGCCGGCGGCGCCCGGATGTGGATGGAGGAGACGACCGGCACGAAGGTCAACGACGAGCGCGCGGCCGAGGCGTTGTCGACGGGCGCATCGCGCGTCGCCACCGCCTGCCCGTTCTGCTACATCATGATGGACGACGGTGTGAAGGGTGCCGGCGTCGAGGAGGACGTGGTCAAGGTCGCCGACATCTCGATCCACCTGCTCGACGCGATCGAGAAGGGCGAGGCCCAGTTCCACGCCGGGAGTGCGCCACTCCTCCAAGCCGAGAACACTCCGGTCGCCGGCGCCTGACCACCCCGTCCCGCGCCCTCGCGTGTCGCCGACGTCGCTCGGGTGGCTGCCCCGCCCCCGCCCGACGTCTCGGAACTCCGACGGATCCTGACGACGATCGTCAGGATCGGTCGCGATGTCGAGGCGGGCCGAATCGTCGGGCGACTCCTACAATCGCCGTATGGCCGAGATCACGCCCACGACCGCGTTGATCGTGGTGGACATGCAGAACGACTTCGGTCACCCGGACGGGTCGCTGTTCGTCGAGGGCGCCGACACGATCGTCGGCGTGATCAACGACGAGATCGAGCGCACCGCCGCGGTCGGTGGGACGGTCGTGCTCACCCAGGACTGGCATCCGGCATCAACTCCACACTTCATCGACGACGGCGGCCTCTGGCCGACTCACTGCGTCTCCGGCACCTGGGGCGCAGCACTCGTCGACGGTCTCGATCCGAACCACAGGGCGTCGGCGATCGTGCGCAAGGGCACGAACGGCGAGGACGGCTACTCCGCGTTCTCGATGCGCGAGCCCGGTGGCGACGTCGACATCCCGACCGGCCTCGCCGGCCTGCTGCGCGATCGCGGGATCGAACGGGTCGTGGTCGTCGGGCTGGCGACCGATGTGTGTGTCGCAGCGACGGCGTTGGGTGCGGCCACCGACGGGTTCGAGACCGTCGTACTGTGGGATGCGACACGGCCCGTCGATCCGGACCCCGACACGACCGAACGGGTCCTCGGTGACCTCGACGACGCCGACGTCACGGTGATCGGTGCCCGGCCGTGACCCCGGTGACCCGCCGGTGCGGGCGGTTCGGCGGTCCGGACGACCCGAAACACGACGAACACGACGCGGTGTCGAGGTGAGGGGTGCCGGCGAGCGGATCATCGACCGCTGGACCGCCACACGGGGCCCGCTGTTCACCGACATGTACGAGTTGGCGATGGCGCAGGTCTACGTCAGCCAGGGGATCTCCGAGCGGCGCGCCCAGTTCGACTACTTCTTCCGGTCGGCGCCCGACTACGGCACACACCAGGCCGGCTTCTGCGTGTCGGCCGGGTTGGGTCCGTTCCTGGGCTGGCTCGACCAGTTGTCGATCGAAGCGGAGCACGTCGAGGCGCTCGCCGCGATGACGTCGCCGACCGGGACCCCCGTGTTCGGCACCGATTTCCTGGAATGGCTCGCCGCGCCGAACCGGTTCGCGGACATCGAGGTCAGCGCGGTCGCCGAAGGCCGCGTGGTGCATGCGCACGAGCCGATCGTCACGGTGACCGGCCCACTCGCAGTCTCCCAACTGCTCGAGACATCGTTGCTCAACCACCTCAACTACCCGACGCTCATCGCGACGAAGGCGGCACGCGTCGTCCGCAGCGCACGCGGTGGGCGCGTCCTCGAGTTCGGGATGCGACGGGGACCGTCGACCGGCGTCAACGAGGGCGTCCGTGCGGCGTTGATCGGCGGCTGCGTGTCGACGTCGAACGTGGAGGCAGCGATCGCGCTCGGTCGCCGGCCGATCGGGACACACGCACACTCCCTGGTCCAGGCCTATCTGGCGATCGGCGACGGCGAACTCGGCGCCTTCCGAGCGGTGGCGGCGGCGGCTCCCGACGAATGCATCCTGCTGGTCGACACGATCGACACACTCGACTCCGGGGTCCCGAACGCGATCACGGTCTTCGACGAGCTGCGTGCGGCCGGCCACGAGCCGGTCGGCGTGCGCCTCGACTCCGGCGACCTCGCCTTCCTCGCGGTGCAGACCGCCAAACTTCTGGACGACGCCGGGTATCCCGACGTGTCGATCGTCCTGTCGAGCGATCTCGACGAGCTCAACATCTGGCAGATCCTGACCCAGATCGGCGACGATGCGGAGCGGCTCGGCATGGACCCGGCTCCGATCCGGAAGCGGCTGGTGTACGGCGTCGGCACGCGTCTGATCACCTCACACGGATCCGGCGCGTTGAACGGCGTGTACAAGCTCGTCGGGGTCGAAGGTGACGACGGCGAGTGGACGCCGGCGATCAAGATCTCCGAGGATCCCGGCAAGGTTCCGTTGCCCGGGCGGAAGATCGTGTGGCGCCTCTACGACCAGCGTGGCGCGGCCGTTGTCGACCTGATCGGTGTGGCCGACGAAGTTCCGTTCCCGAGCGAGACGATCACCGTCCACGATCCCAACCGTGAAGGTGTCGCACAGCAGATCCGTCGGGGCGACATCTCTCACGTCGAGGTCCTCCACGAGGTGCACCACCGCACATCGGACGACACGACGCCCCGACGGGAGATCTCGTCGATCGACGAACTCGCGAAGCGATGCGCAACCGACATCGAGCGACTCGACGTGGGCGTGCGGCGCCTCGTCAACCCTCACCGCTACCACGTGAGCGTGACCGACCGCTTGCACGAGTTGCGCCGAGAACTGATCGCCGACGCACGGGGTTGAAGAACGTCCGACCCGGCGGCAGGGTTCACGCGTGTCCGACCCCGGTTGCGGTCAGGAGAAGTTCTCGAAGTAGCGGCTGGGGGTGGGGCCGCGTTGACCCTGGTACTTGGAACCCTTCGCGCCGGCGCCGTACGGGTTGTCGGCGGGGCTGGTCATCTGCATGAAGCTGACCTGGCCGATCTTCATCCCCGGGTAGAGCGTGATCGGCAGGCTGGCGACGTTCGCGAGCTCGAGGGTGATGTGCCCGTCGAAGCCGGCGTCGATGAAGCCCGCGGTCGAGTGGATGAGCAGTCCGAGACGCCCGAGCGACGACTTGCCCTCGACCCGGCCCACGAGGTCGTCGGGGACGGCGATGCGTTCGAGGGTCGACCCGAGGACGAACTCACCAGGGTGGAGCATGAACGGTTCTTCGCCGACGCCGTGCTCGTCGGCGGGGATCTCCACCAGCTCGGTGAGATTCTGCATGTCTTCCTTCACGTCGATGACGCCGCGGGTGTGGTTGCGGAACACGCGGAACAGGTTCGAGATGCGCACGTCGATCGACGACGGTTGGACGAGCGAGTCGTCGAGCGGGTCGATGACGATCCGACCGGCGTCGAGCTGTTCACGGAGGGAGCGGTCGGACAGGATCACACACGCCACGCTACCGACCGTTCCGGGGTGGGTCAGACCCACCCCGTTACGTAGCGGGGTGGGTCTGACCCACTCCGGTACGGTGACCGGGGTGTACAACCCTCCCCCCAACCGGGTCTCGGTTGACGAGGCCGTGTGGATGATCCGGGCCTCGGCGTTCGGCCAGCTCGTGTCGAACGGCCCCGACGGTCTCACGGCGAGCGGGCTACCGTTCCTCGCCACCCGACGGGTCGACGACGGCGCAACGCAGCTCGTGCTGCGCGGCCACCTGGCCCGCGCCAACACCCAGTGGCGACACCTCGACGGGGTCGACGTGCTGGTGATCTTCACGCCGACCGACGGCTACGTCTCGCCGGCCTGGTATCCGTCGAAGGCCGACAACCCTCGAGTCGTGCCGACATGGAACTACGAAGTCGTGCACGTCCATGGACAGGCCGTCGTCCACAACGACGTGGTGTGGACGGCCGACCTCGTCCGCGAACTCACCGATCACCACGAGCGCGAGCGCGTTGGCGAGCACTCGATCGATGACACGTGGTCGGTCGACGACGCGCCACCGACGTTCGTCAGCAAGCAGTTGCGAGCCATCGTCGGAATCGAGGTGGTTGTGGACCGGATCGAGGGGAAGCGCAAACTCAGCCAGAACCGGTCGGACGAGGATCAACTCGGGGTGATCCGGGCCCTCGCCGCATCGCCCGACCCGTCGGCGCACGGTCTCGCCGATGCGATGCGGATGTCCGTGGCCGACCCCGATCGTTGAGCGTTCAGCTCATGGCGCGTTGCGCGGTCGACCCCGGCGGAAAGGTGACGGCGATGACCACTGCGGCAGCGAGGTATGCGCCACCGACGAACAGCCACGCCCACCTGAACGCCGAGAGCTGCGGGTCGGACGAGACGTTCGCGAGGATCGCAACGGTGACCGAGATACCGAGCGCATAACCGACCTGTTGCGTCGTCCGGACCGTCGCGTTGGCGGTCCCGAACTGTGCGGGACGGACCTCCGTGAGACCGGCACTCGACCACGTCGCGATCGTCGCGCCGACCCCGATACCGACGATCAAGCCCACCGGGACGAACACAGTCCACACCGCCGAGGTGTCGTCGAGGAGCAGCGGCTGCAACAGGTAACCGATCGCGCAGAGAGCGCTTCCACCGGCAAGGATCCAGCGGTGCCCGATCCGGTCGGCGTACCGCCCGGCGATCGGCGACACGAACGTCGCCAACAGCGGAGCCGGCACGAGCGCCGCGCCGACGGTCGACAGCGGCTCGTCCCACAACTCCTGCAGCAACAGCGAGTTCACGAGGAACCCCGAGGTGAAGCCGATCGAGTACAGCGCCAACCCGGCGTTGGTGCTCGCAAAGGAGCGGAGCGAGAACAGATCGAGTTCGAGCAACGGTTCGCTCTGGTGACGCGACCGACGCACGAGCAACCACATCAGCAGGAATCCGATCGCCGCGAGGCCCAGCACGCGCGGGTCGAAGATCCCCCACGACTCCGCCCGAACGATGGCGAGCATGACCAGCCCGACGCCAGCGGTCCCGATCGGGACGCCGACGAGGTCGATCTTCCCGGTCGCATCGGGGTTCTTCGATTCGCGCAGAAGGCGTGGCGCGACCGAGAGGACGAACACGGCGATCGGCACGTTGATCCAGAAGATGCCGCGCCAGGACCACACGTCGGTGAGCACCGCGCCGAGCGCCGGACCGACGACGGCGCCGAGCGCACCGGTTGCGCCAGTGATCCCGATGACGGTCGATCGCTTGTCGGCGGGGAAATCGGGCAGCACGACGGCGATCGCCGTAGCGAGGATGATCGCGCCGCCGACGCCCTGGACCACCCGCGACGCGATGAGGAACCCGGCGTTTGGTGAAACGGCACACAGCATCGAGCCGACGACGAAGATCGCCACGCCGGGGAGGAACAGCCGTTTACGGCCGTAGCTGTCCGCGTATCTCCCGGCGACCAGGAGCAGCGCCGCGACCGTGATCGCGTACCCGGAGATGATCCAGCCGAGCGTCGCTTCCGACACACCGAAGTCGTCGCGAATCGACGGGAACGCGACATTGACGGCCGAGACGTCGATCACGACCAGGAAGAACACGACGGTCACGACACCCAGGGCCAACCACGCACTTCGATCGCCGAGCTCTCGTTCGACGGTCGCCGCGTCGCGATGCGACGTCACACGAGCGCCCCCACGGCGGACCCCATGAGATCGATGAAGTTGTCGGCGTAGAACCGCTCACGGATCGCTTCGCTGCGGTCACCGAGGCTCGCCTCGAACCGCTCGTACGGGCGGCGACCCCCCTCGACGTGCGGGTAGTCGGTGTTGAACAGCAGGACGTCGGGCCCGACCTGATCGATGACCCAACCGACGTCCTCGGTCGGGTACGGCGTGACCCGGACCTGCCGTTCGACGTACTCCCGAGGGGCCAGCGACAGCTCACGGAGCCGCTCCTCGTGTCGACCGAACGCGTCGATCGCCGACTCCATCTGCTTGAGCCAACTGGGGAGCCAGATGCAACCTTGCTCGATCACTCCGATGCGGAGTCGCGGGTGCCGTTCGAGCACACCGTCGAAGATCATCGTGGCGAGGGTCTGCATCGGTGGGAACGGGATGGCCATGTAGTCGACCGACCGGAAGTTCTCCTCGCCGCCGTGGAAGTCGGGCGGGATCGGGAGTCCGTTCTCGAAATAGGCCGGATCGATCAGCGCCCCGGTACCCCCGACGTGGAAGACGATCGGGATGCCGGCCTCCTCGGCCTGCCGCCACACCGGGTCGAGCGAGCGATGCGACGGCGAGTGCCCAGCCGGACATCCGGACGCGACGAGCAGCGCCGCGGCGCCCATCTCGATCGCCTCGGACGCCATCGCGCCGGCGCGTTCGAAGTCCGCGAGCGGGACGTAACAGGTGGGCAGCAGGCGCTCGTCGACGGAGCAGAACTCGGTCATCCCGCGGTTGTGGGCGCGGGCAGCCCCGTAGGCGAGATCGAGGTCGACCCGTCCGCTGGCATCCGGGTGTTCCCATTCGTACAACCGCGAGTTGTGGAACGTGTTGAACATCAGCTGGCTGTCGACGCCGATGTAGTCGAGCACCCGCGGGCGGTCCTCGGCGAGGAACGAACCGGTGGCCGCGAAGTTCTTGCGGTTCATCACATCGGTTGCCTCGTTTCGGAGGAACTCATCGGATCGGTGGCGATCGGCGAGCCGGGCGAAGATCGCAGCGAGCTGGTCGGGGTCGGGCGCGTCACCGGCCGCGGCATCGCCGGTCTGCGCGAGCTCGTTCGCGTAGGCCGGAATGGCGAGGCGATCTCGGATGTCGGGGTCGGCGTGGTCACGCAACCACGTTGGCGGCTCCATGATGTGCGCATCGGCATCGTGGACTCGGCGGCGGTCGATGTAGGCCATCCTCACAGTCTGGCTCCGGCGGCGCTCCGGCGCTGGATCGACCGGTCGAGCGACTGGTCAGCGGCGTCGGGCGGCGACGGCCCGGCGGCTGCGGACGTCTTCGATGTCGAGGTAGCAGCCGATGAGGCGCCGTCGCCCGCTCGCGCCGAGCCGGAACGCGGTCCGACCGTGCAGGAGCCGGTGGTTGTCGAACGCGAGCAGGTCGCCGGGACGCAGAGCGAATCGGATCTCGTTCGCCGGATCGTCGACGATCGCCGTCCACGAGCGAAGCGCGGCGTACAGACGGGGCGCGTCGGCGGCGCGCGCGAGAAACGGCACGCCGACCAGGTCGGGTGCCCGGCGAATCTGGTGGTAGCTCCCGTTCGGTCGCAACCCGATGATCGGGGCGCGGCCGACGAGTTCGATGCGTTCGCGCACGAATGGGTAGCTGAACTCGACGGTCGTGAGCAGTCGCCACGCCTCGGGGTCCGATGCGCGCAGCTCCTCGGCGGCGGCGTAGCCGTCGGTCAGCGTCGTCTCGCCACCGGCGACGTCGACGATCGCGGCGAGCAGGAACTGCACACCGGGCGCCACCTCGCGGTAGGGCAAGTCGGTGTGGACGAGCAGCTGACGTTCGCTGTCCACCGCGCTCACGGGGGCGATGTCCGCTTCGATGGCCCACGTCACGCCGTAGTTCGTGGCACGGATCTCACCGACGATGGAGGCGACCTCGCGGAGTCCGTCGTCATTCGGCGACACACCGGACACGAGCGCGACACCGCTGGCGAGCAGCGCGTCGAGCCAGCGGAGGACACCGTCCTCGCCGTCGAGTTCGCGTCGTTCGAACGACGTGATCGGTCGGTGATTGTCCATCCACAGCTCGACACCGGCCGCCGGGTCGTTGCTCCGGTCGATTGCATCCACGTGCTCGAGTAGCCAGCCACGCTCGATCACCACCGTGTGGCCGTCGGACATGCGGACCGTCAACCGGTCAGGGTCCTCGTCGACGGACGCGACCGTGATCTCGAGCGGGATCGCCGACGAGTCGACCAGGCGTTCGTTGGTGGTCGGGTGCCGACACGATGGACACGAGCACGCGTCGCGCAGCCACAGCGCATGCAGTTCCACGGCCGAGCTGCGGCCGACATCGACGCTGATGGTCGACGAATCGTGGGTGACGACAAGTCGGTCCGGCACGCTCGCAGACTACGAGACGAGCCGCATCAGTTCTCGATCTCCGCGACCGCCGAGTTGGTCCGCATCATGGTGCTGAGCGCTACAGTGGCCGCCTTCGCGGATGTAGTTCAATGGTAGAACATCAGCTTCCCAAGCCGATCGAAACGGCTTGACCGGTAGCTCTGCCATCGTCATACTGAAGCCTGAAACCCCAGCTCAGCGGCCAGATTCTCGATCTGATCGACGGAGCAGGTGCCTCGCCGGCAGGCCTGTCGTGCCCACAACGTGCCCAGTGCACGGGACGACAGGAGGCATCTATGGGCACGAACGGACAGTTCGGCTCAATCCGCAAACTTCCCAGCGGCAGATACCAGGTCCGCTACTTTCACCTCGGAAGACGCATCACCGCCGACCACACCTTCCCGACGAAGGCCGACGCACGCGCATTTCTCGCCGGCGTCGAGACCGACCTCAAGCGAGGTAACTACGTCGACCCGTCGGCGGGTCGAATCACGTTCGGCGAGTACGCCGGCTGGTGGATCGAACAGCGACCGCTCCGGCCGCGGACTCGAGAGACATACGACTCGCAACTCAAGCATCTGCTGAGTGCGTTCGGGCCGGCGCAACTGACTGCGATCTCGCCCGCCGACGTGCGGACGTGGCACGGCCGACTCTCGCAATCGGAGTTGCACCCGAACACGGTGTCGAAGATCTACCGACTGCTCCGCACCATCCTCGGCACAGCTGTCGACGACGGTGTGCTGCCGTCGAACCCGGCACGTATCCGCGGCGCGTCCAAGGAGCGCGCGGTCGAGCGACCGCTCCTCTCGTGGGACGACGTCGTTGAGCTAGCGAACGCGATTGAGCCACGGTTCAGCGCACTCGTGTGGACTGCTGCAGCATCAGGTCTCCGCTTCGGCGAACTGAGCGGGCTCGAGATGCGACACCTCGACGTCGACCGGTCGGAGTTGCGCGTCGATCAAGCGCTCTACTTCGCCAAGGGGTCGGGGCCGAGGCTCGGTCCCCCCAAGACCGAGAGCGCCCATCGCACCGTGGTCGTCCCGGCGCAGATCACCCATCGGCTGTGCGAGCACATCGAGTTGTTCGTCGACGACGCACGACCGAAGACCCTCGTGTTCACGTCGGTGAAGGGAAGCCCGTTGCTGAACCGGACGTTTGCCCCGTACTGGCGACGAGCACTCGACGAACTCGGGATGACCAACATCCGTTTCCACGACCTCCGCCATCTCGCCGGCACCGAGGCCGCTACTGCGGGCGCGTCGCTTCGTGAGGTGATGGCGAGGATGGGCCACGCATCGAGCAGCGCGTCCCTGCGTTACCTGAAGGCCTCCGAGATCCGGGACCGAGACATCGCCGACGCGATCGGAGCGAGGATGCCAGTCCAGGAAACGCAGAACGGAAAGATCTGACGCGCCAGCTACCGCGACCATCCCCAAGTGAAGGACACGGGTCGTTGGCGCAGGAAACGACCCCTTGCTTGCAAAGCAAACCGCAGCTTCTCGATTTCCCCTGTTCATAGGCCACACACTGGGGAACTGCTCAGGACGCACTATCTGACTGAAACCTTTCGCGACCGCTGTTCCCCCCTGCTACTGGCACGCCGATGGCACGAGCGCAGGCCGCAGGCCACGGCGTCGAGCTGATCGCCCTGCGGGACGGCTCCGGCGAACCGATCTCGACGGGATCGCCACCCGCTGACATTAGGGCGAGCTGGCTCCTGGAACGTCTATGCAGCTCCGACGATGTCGAGCGCGAAGTCCGCATCACGCAACGTGAACACACACACCGACCCCGTCACCGACAACTTCACCGTAGTCGAGTTCGCAATCGTCACCCCCGGCAAGAAGTTCAACGTCGACGCATTCGGCGGCTCCGCAGTACACGGGAACAACGTCGCAAACCCCTTCGCACCCGGATTGATCACCGTCATGTTCAACAACGCAGCCTCAGCACCCTCCGGCACCCCACCACGCCCCGCAATCGGCACCTCAACAACCCGACCAGCACCCAACCGACCAGTCGCCTGCGACACCCCATCAATCGTCACACCAACACCACGCGTATCCAACAACCGCACCGGCGGCACCGAACCCACATCAGAGCCCGCCGGAACGTACCCGACGATGTCGAGCGCGAAGTCCGCATCACGCAACGTGAACACACACACCGACCCCGTCACCGACAACTTCGCCTCGATCCACCGATCGGGGCGGGGTGAGGTAGGTCGCGTATCCGCGTGAGAGGTCTCCTGAGCTGGGACGATGAACGTCTCTTACCCCGTCCAGGACCACAGCCCAGGAGACACTTTCAGTGAGCCGAGTATCGCAGACCCTCGACCGGATTCACGCCACCTTCGATGACGACAATCTCGTCGCGAACGCCGGGCTGTTGTTGCCGGCGACGCTGGTCGAACGCCTCGGTGTCGAAGCGGTGATCAACACGACTTTGCGTCTCGATGGTCGGGTGGGTGGAGCGTCGCCGGGTCGCAAGGTGTTGACGTTGTTGAACACGATGCTGGCCGGTGGTTCGCACATCGATCATGCCGACATGTTGCGTGCCGGGGCGTCGGAGTTGGTGGTGTCGCATCGGGTGATGGCACCCTCGACGCTTGGCACGTTTCTACGGTCGTTCACGTTCGGTCATGTCCGCCAACTCGAAGCCGTCAACGACATCGTGATGCAGCGCGCGTGGGCGGCCAGCACCGCGCCGGGCGCACTGGTGATCGATGTCGACTCGACGATCTGTGAGGTGGTCGGCAAGGCAAAGCAGGGTGCCGGGTTCGGCTACACGCACGTGCTCGGCTATCACCCGTTGCTCGCCACGATCGCGGGTTCGGGTGAGATCCTGCACGGCCGACTCCGGAAGGGATCGGCGAACACCCAGCGCGGAACGAAACGCTTCGTCAACGAACTCGTCGCCCGCGCTCGGCGCGACGACCCGAAGCGGAAGTTGACGGTCCGGTTCGACTCGGGCTTTTGGAACGGCGACACCATCATCAACTTGAAGCGGCTTGATGTGCGTTACACGATGGCGGTCCGGACCAACGTCAAAGCGGTCCAGGCAACAATCGCCGGCATCGACGAGACGGCTTGGCAGCCGATCGATTACACCGAAGATGGCGAAGCCCAGGTCGCTGAATGCGACTACACCTCGGGCCAGGGCAAGAAGCGAGTGACGCGTCGTCTCGTGGTTCGCCGGACCCGCCTGACCGGCAAGACGCAGCAGAAGCTGTGGCCCGACTGGCGACATCACGCGTTCCTCACCGACCTCGACGGCAACGTCATCGAGGTCGATCGGTTCCATCGCGAGCACGCCGCTGTCGAGTTGGCGATCAAGGACCTCAAGGCCGGCGCCGGTCTCGAACACCTCCCGTCGGGTGTGTTCTGGGCGAACTCGGCGTGGTTCCAGATCGCGATCCTGGCGCACAACATGATGCGTTGGACCGCCCGTCTCGGCGGTCATGACACCGACCGCCTCATCGTTGCTCGCACCATCCGCACCCGACTCCTCGCCCTGCCCGGCCGCCTCGTCAACCGCGCCGGCCAACCAACGCTGCGGCTGCCAGCTCGCTGGCCCTGGGCCAACACCTTCGACACGATCCTCGACGCGCTCCGCTCGCTCGAACCCGTCCCAACCTGACCCAGGTCTCGCGGTCAGGCGCGCCGCAGAACCGACCCAGCGCCACCAACCCGAGCCCGCCCCAACCCGCTCCGCCACGCCCCAACAACAACCGGACCTACCTCACCCACCAGCCGCGACGCCACCGCTTACCGGCGGCCGCTCACCCAAGCCGAGTCGGTGGATCGAGGCTTCACCGTAGTCGAGTTCGCAATCGTCACCCCCGGCAAGAAGTTCAACGTCGACGCATTCGGCGGCTCCGCAGTACACGGGAACAACGTCGCAAACCCCTTCGCACCCGGATTGATCACCGTCATGTTCAACAACGCAGCCTCAGCACCCTCCGGCACCCCACCACGCCCCGCAATCGGCACCTCAACAACCCGACCAGCACCCAACCGACCAGTCGCCTGCGACACCCCATCAATCGTCACACCAACACCACGCGTATCCAACAACCGCACCGGCGGCACCGAACCCACGTCAGAGCCCGCCGGAACGTACCCGACGATGTCGAGCGCGAAGTCCGCATCACGCAACGTGAACACACACACCGACCCCGTCACCGACAACTTCACCGTAGTCGAGTTCGCAATCGTCACCCCCGGCAAGAAGTTCAACGTCGACGCATTCGGCGGCTCCGCAGTACACGGGAACAACGTCGCAAACCCCTTCGCACCCGGATTGATCACTGATGTTGACCCGGTTCTTTGGACACGGGGTTATGACGGATTCGGCTGTCCGTGGTCGTGGCGCCACTTGTCAGCGTATTCGGTTGGGGTGAGGTGGTCGAGGCCGGCCTGGTGTCGTTGCCGGTTGTAGAAGACCTCGATGAACTCGAACAGGTAGGCGTGGCACTCGGCGCGGGTGGCGAACCAGATGTTGCCTCGGATCCAGGCGATCTCGACCTTTAGTCTCGCCCAGAAGGTCTCCATCGCGGCGTTGTCGTAGGCGTCGCCGGTGGACCCGAACGACAGCTCCATGTCGTGGTTGCCGGCGGCGAACGCGAAGTCCAGCGACGTGTAGATCGAGCCCTTGTCGGCGTGATGGATCACCTCGGCCGGGTTGCCGGTGCGGGATAACGCCATCTCGAGGGCAGCGACGACGAGGTTGGTGTCTTGGCGCCCGGAGGTGTCCCAGCCAACGATGCCGCGGTGGAACAAGTCGCGGATCCCGGCGAGGTAGAGCTTGCCTTCGCCGGTGCGGAACTCGGTCACGTCCGCCACCCACCGCTGGTTCGGCGCCGACGCTGAGAAGTTCCGGTTCAACAGGTCTGGTGGCCCACCCAGGTCGGGTCGGCCACGTCGCCACTTACGTGGCGAATGCGCTCCGACCAGGTTGTTTGCGCGCATCAGCCGAGCGACACGGGATCGGGCGACACGATGACCTCGACGACGCAACTGCCCGTAGACGCGCGGAACGCCGTAGCTGCCGCGAGACCGTTGGTAGATCTCGCAGATCGTCATCAACAGCTCGGCGTCGGCGATCTCGCGTGCCGATGGTGTGTGGGTGAGCCACGAGTAGAACGACGAGCGGGGCACCTCGACGAGGTCGCACATCCGCTTGACAGCAAAGTCGTCGAGGTGGTCATGGACGAAGCGGAAGCGGATCACCGCATCGTCTCGCGGGCGAAATACGCGGCCGCCCGACGAAGGATCTCTTTGTCGGTTTGCAGCTCGATCACCTGCTTACGCAACCGGGCCAACTCGTCACGCTCGGACTCCGACAACGCAGCAGGATCACCCGCTCGACTGTCGGCGTCGCGTGCGGCGCGCACCCAGTTCCACAAGGTGCCCTCCGCGATGTTCAACGACCGGGCGACCTCCGCGATCGGTCGACCCGACGATCGGGCGAGTTCGATCGCGTCCTTGCGGAACTGATCGGGGTACTTGTTCGGACGACCCATCTGGGCCTCCTTCCTACACGGTCTCCCGCGTAATCAGGTGTCCAAGAATCCGGGTCAACATCATTCGCTGGATAGCCGATATTTGCTCGCTGGAAGGCCAGACTTATCGCGTCCAGAACATCTTGATCTGGCGTCACACGCTGCTGAGTGCACTCGACGAACGTCCAGGTGTCGCATTCGGAAGGTTGGAGTTCGACCCCATCCAATTCCAAAAGCAGGTCGAAAGTACCCACCTCTGCCCCCCATGCTGGTAGGTCAAGACCTGTACGCCGAAGTGGATCGGATCGCTCGTGAGAACCCCGGTCCAACCGTCTTCGCGGACGAGTGCAGCCGTTTCGCTCAGCACGTCGATCCAACAAGTGAACGAACCCCCGGCGCCCACGAGACCCACCCACTTGTCTCAAGGTCTCGAAGCACACCGATCCTGGTGCCCCGTAAGATCCACCTCGTGTTGACCCTCCTCGGTCGCCCGCTCGCAGCTCGGCGGCAGTCGAGCGGTGCCTCGACGATCATTGTGCGACGAGCGGGAGTCCGGGCTACCGCAACTGCTTTGACAGATCCAGCTTTGGATCCAACTGCTTGAGGCTCCTGGCAACTCGTTTCATCCGCTTCTTGATCATGTCACCGTTGGCGGTCATCGAGGCGATCATGCGGGGACTCTTGTAGCGCCCCGCACCGAGCAGGGCCATAGTGCACCGGGTCCGTCCGGTCGAATCCTCGCCGTGCATGTCGAACACGATCTGGGCACCTGTCACCTGCCCTTGTCTCGTCATCCCTCGAAGCGGTCCTGCGCCAACCATCTCTGCGACAAGAACCCGGACGTTCCCGTGCTCCGACTGAACGACCTCGTGCCCGACCCGCCACTTGCCCATCGACGTGGACTTGCCGTCGAATGCCCGCCGGAATGCAGCCTCGCAGTCGGGCTTGCTGGCACCGACTGCAAAATTCCAGTCCTTGTTCATGTCGAAGAACATCTGACGCCCCCACCAAGTTGTCCGAGTCCTGATGATCCCACGCGGTCCATGCATCGGCAAGAGACAACGAGAGGGGCCTCCGTTCACGACCGCCAGGAACTGAGCTGAACGGACTGCTCCAACTACATCGCATGCTCGACGCTCGCGACTCCGTACCAGATGTTCGCTGCGTGCACGGACTAGCGGGGCGTTGCGGCCTACGGCAGGAGCGTCGGGGCCAACTGGACGGCGAGGTCGTCGGCGATTGCGGTGTACGGCTCGGAGTGAAGCTGAGTGGAGTTCGAGCGGAAACTCCAGATCGTCACCGGGTTCCAGTTCCATGAGCAGACGAGATCCCCTTCGAAGCACCAGCTCTGTGCGTTGAGGGAACTCGGCATGCCTGGAAGGCGAGCTCCGGCCGCCTCGACGAAGGAACCGTCCGGGCCATCGAGGTAGCCTCGGTTGACGGTGTCGCCTACCTCGCGAGCCGGGTCGGAGAACAGGACCGCCAGCGCAACCGCGTTCCGCTCGTCCGGAGAAAGCGCGGTGATGGACATGTGCACCACAGCGGCACCTTGTGAGTGACCCGCGAGCACAAGTCTCCTGGTTGGGCAATCGTTCAGACTCTGTCGGATCTCATTGGTCAGTTCGTTGGCTCCGGCTTCGAAGCTCGAGAAGAAGCGATCAGCGTTGACCGCGAGGGTCCCGACACCGGCCGAGGGATAGTCGATCGGAGTGCTGTCGAGATGACTGCTGCCAAGTTCGTCGATCAACGCTCGTCGAAACTCCTGAACGACGGTTCCGTATCCGTCGCCGTCGCGTTCAGTCTCCCCACTTCCTCTGACGCCGATGAAGTGCACCCGCCGACATCGCTGCGGTGCGATGTGGACGTCATCTGAAACGTCGGTGCCGACGATCGCCGCGCCGACCTCGTAGCCCGGGAGCCTCACGTCCGCATAGATATGCACGACAGCGACCACGCTCGCAGCGAGCAGTGCGAGCACAGCTGTCTGTCGAGGCGTGACCAACCTGATTCCACCCAGCCCGACTGCAATCGCGACGAGCAGCACGTGCCAGCCCAATGCCCACCCGGACGCGGTCTCTTCGCCTCCGGAGACTTCAGTCGCGTGAAGCTGGACGGCGACGGTACCGACGATCACGCCGACGAGCGTCGCCACGCCCAACTGACGCACCAGTGAACCTCCTTCGGTTGCTTGGTCGCTACCGAGAATCGCATAATGACCTCCACGATCATCACCCCGGTGACCGATGACGTCCCGTACACCATGAAATGGGGACTCACCCGCCGCTCCTGCCGCGAACCGTACTTGCGCCAGCCGACCTTGATCACGCTGTCATCCGCGTGAGAACGTCTCACAATGGTTGCCGAGTAGTTCTTGGAGGAAGTTCGTTGGAGTTCCTGGTTGTCGTCGCCGTCCTAGGTATCGGGTGGGCGCTTATCCGTTCGCGATCGAGCCGCTCGCGTGCGGCGGGGGGCGCTGCCGATGCTGCACTCGCATTCGATCCCCAAGCCGATGCCAACCTGGCTGACCGGGAGTGGTTCGAGGCTGCGTTCGAGCGGCATCAGGCGTTGAGGTCGAGCTTCTACGGACCGCCTGAGGTCCAGGCAGATGCCGCCCGCACGTTCGCCAGTCGAGACGATGTTGGAGTAGCTGTGATCTTTGCCCAGCGGGCATTGAACACGCTTGAGGACCTCTACGTCTTCGGGCGGATGGAGTCCCGCCGCCCATCGCCTACTGATCAGTTCCTTGTCGACACGTTCGTCACGTGCGTTGACGCGTGTCTCGCTTGTGGTCGCGAGGAGGCCGTCCGACGTGTCGCCGGCGCTGGCAAGCGAAACCTCCGTCGATGTGGCGAAGCGGCCGAGTCGGCTGGCCTCGATCCTCGCCCGTACTACGGAGGGAACTCATGGCTCGACAGCAGAATCGTTGAGCTCGAGGAGGGGCCGTCGATGTAGCTACGCCCCGACAGCACAGCGCAGTGGTGCACTCCAGGCGCTCGTACTGTCCTGGACGGCCCGTCGGCCCATCGGCACGGTTCTCGGGTGCCGCGTCAGATCTCGCCCTTGTCGATGCGATACCCGTGTACCCACTGCCTCGCTGCGATCGTGAGATGTTGAGATTGCGGTTCGCCGGTGAGCGCCTGGAACAGAGCCTCTCGATGATCATCTTGCTCGCGGTCATCCAGCAGATTGAAGTGGTTCATCGCCGCCCAGCAACGGACGACGAAGTAGTCCGATTGAGCGTCGGCGGTCGCATGGTTCGCAACGACTGCTGGATCCTCGAGCACGTTCAAGAGCGCCGTCAAGAAGACGCGTCCCTCAGTCGCGTCGAACTCGGAGCTGTATTGCAGCCCGCTGAACCCATCCTGCAAGAAGTCACGAGACTGTTCCACATGGAGTCCGGCTACTCGCATGATCTGCCACCCGACCGCGATCATTCCCCGGTACTCGTCCCGCTGAACGTACTGCAGACCCCGGCTGTACAGGGCTCTCGGATCCTCGCCGTAGTCTCTTCCCGCCAACCAGAATCGAGGCTTGGGCTTCCTACCAAACAGCGCCATCGAGACATTCTCGCCGTACGTTCTCGGAGCCATCAAGAGGCTTCATCGGCGACTGGCGGTCCGGAGTAGTAGCTTGCTCGGGCGGGACGCGAGCGCGCAGCTTGCTGATGCGGAGTGGTCGCATCTTGCCCGTCGCTGGTCGAGTCGCCGAACGCAAGAGGAGGCTGACAATGAATCACCCGGCAGCTTGGCACCCAGATCCAACCGGGCGACATCAATACCGCTACTGGGATGGGAACGAGTGGACGAGTCACGTCGCCGACAACGGCGTTGCGGGAGTCGACCAGCTCCCGCCGCAGGGCTCGGCAGAAGGTTCGAAGGAGTCGGCACAGATGCGGCGGCGTCGGACCAAACCTCAGTTCGAGCGACGCTCCGTCTGCAATGACGGTTCGCTGTTCGTTCACCACTCGATCGCTATGCAGGCGAAGGAACGCGGCGAATACGCTAAGACCCTCAATGCGGCACTCGATGCCTGGGACCGGTTCGGCCTCTGCTGGGAGGTGGCTGATGCGATCTTTGATGGGTTTCTCGTGTGGCAGAAGATCGATGGCTTCGACCGACGCGAGGCGTTCGATCTAGCGATCGGACTGTACCGACGGGCTCGATCAGAACTCCCCGCTGATCTCGGCCAAGCCCCCATGCCGGATCGGAGCGTGACGCCCCCCAGGCAGGCGGTGATCGATTGGGCCAGTCTATTCAACGTTGCCGAATGGTACTTCGATGCGATTCCACCCGATGAGCGTCGCGAGCTTGCTCAGTTCCACTTCGACGAGGTCCTAACGCTTCCTCCCCTCTTGATTGCCGACTGCCAGCACTGGCTGCAGAACCTGCACGACAAGTACGGGGTCGGAGACCTGGAACCGTTGTGGCGCGCACAGGCCTTTGCCTTCGAGCAACGGGACCAGTCCTAGTCTGCGGGGCCCAGTTCGGAGTTCGCATTCGGCAGTCCGCAGCGGGATTGTCCTGGTCGAGCGCATGAAGCCCAGCAGCGTCCCCGCGGCCAACCGGCCAACCGGCATCGTCCTCCGTTGGCGGGCTGAACCGCTCACGCAACGTCGAGCGCGTGGTCGATGTACGGGGCGAGGGCTTGTCTTGCTCGAGATCCGTTGCGCCGGGTTGGAGTCGTGGGAGGGAGTCCGAGCGCCGGTCGGAGGACTGCGTCACGGAGGTTGTCCCACTGGGTGCCGCTCACCGCTCCCTGATCGACGGCAGTCGTTACTTCAGCTCGGAGCTGACGAAGTGCCGATCGCAGGGCGACGAGGTCGTCGTGCGGTGGACGTGGTTGTAGTGGTCGAAGAACGTTTCGCAGAACGCTCTTGCGTCGGCGATCGAGCCGAACCGGTCGGGGAACGCGGGACAGTATTTGAGGGTCTTGAACTGGGCTTCGGAGTACGGGTTGTCGTTGGAGACGTGGGGACGTGAGTGGGATCGGGCGACACCGAGATCGACGAGCAACTGGGCGACCGGCTTGGAGGTCATCGAGCTGCCGCGGTCGGCGTGCAAGGCGAGTTGTCCTTTGATGATGTTCTGTTCGCGGTAGGCGGCGTCGATGAAGTCGGCGGCGAGGTCGCCGGTCTCGGCTGCGGCGACGCACCAGTTGACGACGTAGCGGGAGTAGATGTCGATGATCACGAACAGCTCGTAGTACTCGCCACGGTTTGGGCTTTTCAGTTTCGTGATGTCCCATGACCACACGGCGTTCGGGCGCGTGGCGATCAGCTCAGGTTTCTTCTTCGCTGGGTGGGTGCGTTGGCGGCGACGTTCACGGCTTTCGCCGGCGATACGCAACAGGCGATACATGGTCGAGATCGAGCACAGATAGATGCCGTCGTCGAGCAGGCGCGCCCAGATCTGGGCGGGTGCGAGATCACAGAACTCCGGCGAGCGCAGCACGCCCAGCACGTGTTGACGCTCGGGCTCGGTCAGCTTGTTGGGCGGCGCCGGACGCGGCACGGGCGGTCCCAGCTTGGGTGGGCGGCAGTGTCGATAGTGCGTCGCTCGCGGCTGACCGAGCAAGGCGCATGCCTGCTTCGTGGACGTCAGCGCGGCGAGCTCTGCGAGGTGGGTGTCGATCACTTCTTGAACTTCGGATCGATGTCCGCGCTCTCGGAGAGCAACTCCAAGAGCGCGTGTGCTTTTCCCGTGATCTCCAACGCCAACCTGGTGCGTTCCAGCTCGGACTCGAGTTGAGCGTTCTTCTTGCGGAGCCGGTCGAGCTCGATCTGCTCGGCGCTGCGCCGCCGACCACCCGTGGCGGTCGGCTCGGTGGCTTGGCGGCGCTGGTTGCGCCACTCGGAAATGTGCGAGGTGTACAAACCCTCGCGACGAAGCAGCGCCCCGCGTTCCTCGCGATCAGCGGCGTCGTACTCGTCGACGATCCGGTTCTTGAACTCGGCGGAGAACCGCCGACGAGTCGCTTTCGCTGGCGGATCGCCAGCATCGTGGTGTCCGTTCACGCCCCCATTGTGGGCGCGATCGAGCAACGTGGTTGAGGTCATCGTCATCAATCAGGGTTCCTTGTTCTCGCCCCGGATGGACAGTGAGCACCGGCATCACCGGTGTCTCACCTCAGCCTGACAGACAGGGGGGGGCGGGACGGATCAAAGGCAGACTGACGCTGCCTCAGCCCAAGATCCCGAAATCGGTCGACCACGTCATAAACGCAGCGGTCACCAAACCGTGTGCCTGTCCTCACCATGCCGGAGCCTCCCGAGAGGAGTCTGGTGCCTGTGAGCTTCGGCAGCGCAATTGAGGTCACTACATGGCCGACCGTTGGGATCTCAACGAATTGCGTGCATCGGTCGTCGGCTGGACAGGTAACGGAGTTGACGTTGGCCAGAGGTCTCGCTGTCCGAATCGGCCGTCGGATCGCAACGCTAGATTCCGGTCGTGGCGACGTTGACGTACACGCCGGTGAAGGCGACGGGATTCCGTTGCACTCTTTCGTCGACAATCGGGACCAAGTTGACGGTCGTCCAGACGAGCCCCGACGAGCCGGATCAGCTCGAGGGGGACCTCGGGCTGCGGAACAACGAGGCGATCGTCGAGAACCTCACCGCCTATGCCAACCATGAGTTCATGGCGCGTCGAGCCCGCAATGACGAGAAACGAGACAGCTATCGCAAGCAGTCGACTCGCTACGAGGAGGTGTGCCTCGCTCTGTGTGAGATGGTCGAGGACGCTGGTCTCGACGGACCGACTGCCTGGTGCTCGGCCTGCTTCCAACGAGCTGAACATCGGAAGGTAAAGGGCATGACCCGACCGACGCCCGCCTTCCTTTGTACCAGGTGCGGGGCCCCGACGACCCCGTGCCTCGCGCCGCATTGCTCCAACTTCGCGAACCGGCCACTGCGCAAGGTGAGCGCTCCAGCCTTTTGCGCCGAGCATCGACACGACATCCCGGCGTTCGGCCGGCTCGACCAGCCCCTCGATTCACTCGAGGACTACGCCGAGTGGCTCCGGTTCGAGAAGCGCAACATACGCCGGCTCACGCAGGTCACGATGGGCGTCGTAGGGGGTGCGGTGGTGTTGGCGCCGGCTGCGTTCTTCGCAGCGCCGGCGATCGGCGGTGTGATCGGATCGATGAGCGGACTCTCTGGAGCAGCTGCGACGAGTCACGGTCTCGCGTGGCTTGGTGGAGGCTCGATCGCAAGCGGTGGCCTGGGAATGGCTGGCGGGACGGCCGTGGTGACGGCGACTGGTGTCGGGCTGGGTGGTCGGCTCGGAGCTGTCATCACGTCTTCGTACGTCAGCGCCGATGACTCGTTTGCGATCGAACGCCTCGAAGGTGGTACCGGTACGCCGGTCGTGTTCATCAGCGGATTCCTCACCGAGAAGGACACTGAGTGGGAGGATTGGCGTGGCCTTATCCGCGCTCGGTACCCGGCGGCACCGATCTACCGGCTGCGTTGGGGCGCCAAGGAACTCGCCGCAATCGGAGCGCTTGTTGGGGTGGGCGTTGCCGGGCAGGGTCTGCGACGGGTCGTCATCAAGCAGGGTTTGCGAGCCTCCAAATTGGTCGGACCGAAACTGGGGCCACTGTCGGCGGCGTTCACGGCCGCGGGACTCGCCAGCAACCCCTGGTCAGTCGCTCACGCTCGGGCAGGGATGACTGGAGCAGCGCTCGCCGACCTCATCGAGCGCACCGAGGACCGCTTCATCCTTGTCGGACACAGTCTCGGCGGTCGCGTCGCCGTGACTGCCGCGCAGGCCCTGGGGACCAGAGCCGGGAGTGAGCCACGCCTCGAGTCTGTTCACCTTCTGGGAGCGGCGGTACAGCAGGGGGGCGACTGGCAGACGCTCAACGATGCCGTCGCCGACACCGTATGGAACTACTGGTCGAGGAACGATCAGGTGCTCGGCATCGCCTACAAGGCGGCGCGCGCCGGTGCCGTCGCCGTCGGTCGAGCCGGGTTCGAGTCGGCGTTTCCTCGCATCAAGGACCGCGACGTGTCGCGGCAGGTGCCCAGGCACACGGCGTACGTCGAGCACGTCAAGCTGAAGTAGCGACGACACTTCGCACGTCCAGCAGCCTGGACGAAGCGGAACTCGCGCTCTCACGGCGTCCGAGGGTCTGCAACCCACTCACGGGAAGTCGACGGGATCGATGAGCACTCGATCATGCGGGCCGTTCCCGTCGATCAGTGGGTCGAGACGGGCTGCGAGATCGATGCGTTGGCCCCAGCCGTCGGCCGCCAGCGGCGAGCTCGCGATCGGTTGAGCGCCCGACATGCCGGATTGAACGCGGTGGTCCGCGATGTCGTGCAGGAGATCGGTTGCTTCGGCGTCGAGTTCTGCTGCCCACTGTGGTGCCAGCCGTCCGATGGCGAGCCGAATCCAGGGCTCGTCGGTGTCGATTGCGTCGGCGAGGGCGCTGCCCGGGTCGGGGTCGAGGTGGTCGAGGATGGTGTCGATGTCGGGGCCCCACAGGCCGGCGTCGAGCGTTTGGGTGACTTCTGCGTACTCGACGATGTGGGGCCAGTGCTCCAGGATCCAGCTCCGGCGGTCGCGCTGGTGCTCGATGATCTCGGTGAGCGCCTCGGCGGTGTCGTTGAGGAGTCGTGGCTCACCGCTGCGGAGCTGCTCGATGAGGTGCTGTTGGTCGCTGGGGGCGGTGTCGAGGATGTCGTCGAGTTCCGCTCGGCGGGCGATGAGCTCGCGGTGCGAGCGGCGGTGCGGCCACATCGGCGTCTCGTGGTCTCGGCGGTCGAGCCATGCTCGTGTGGCGAGGATGTGCTGTCCGAGCTCTGCGGGGACGGTGGCAGCGGATGGGCCGGCGTGAAGTTGCCATCGTGCGATGTCGCGGACGGCGCTGGTCCAGGTTTGGAGGCCGATGGGGTCGGCGGGCTGGTAGCCGAGGAGGTTGATGAGCCAGGGCGACCGGTCGGCGATCAGCTCGTTGGTCGCTCGCTCGACCTTGCGTCGTGCTGCTCGGTCGGCGAGGTCCGCCTCGCCTTGGTCAACGCCTCGCTTGTCGAGGAACGCAGTCCATTCGGCGGTTGTTGCGTCGACTGCAGCGGCGTGCTGATCGAGCCACCACCTGGCTGGCGGGGGAAGCTCACGGGGAGTGGTGTTGTCGGTGTGGAGTTCGAGTTCGGACCAGGGCAGAGTGCGTTCGGCCGCCCGGCCGGTCGCTGAGACGAAGGCGACGGTGGCTCGTCCGTGAGTGTCGTCGTGGTCGATGAGGGTCCCGATGTTGTGCCGGTCGAGGGCGGTCACGGAGTCGCCGGGACGGCCGAATCGGGCGGTTCTGTCGGCGCGTTGGTGGGCTGCGGTGAGTGGGTCGGGGTGGATGCCGACGTGTTCAGTGGCGAGTTTTTCAACGTATCGGCAGTGGTCTCGCCGGACTTCGAGGGCCGGCAGTGTGTTGAGGCGAGACCATTCGTCAACGAGATCGACGTGGGGGTCGGAGGTGTGGGCGAGGTGTTTGGCGCCGGATCGTTGGAGCGTGTCGACGAGGTCGACCTCGGCTGGTGCGGGTTGTTCGCTGGGCAGTGGGATGGCGTTGCGGTCGTGGCGTTCGACGCTGTCGACAGCGAGTTCGTCGAGGTGGTCGATGTCGGGTTGGGCGAGCACGATGAGGTTGTCGCCGCGTCCCCGGGAGAAGTCGACGTAGGCGGCTTCTCGGTAGAGGCCGTCGAGGCCGACAGCGATCGCTTGATCCCAGGTGCCGCCCTGGGAGCGGGTGGTAGTGATGGCGTAGGCGTGGTCGACTCGTCCGCCGTCGTCGAACTCGCGTCGTTGTGTTGATGCTCGGTCCTCTGCTCACTTCGTTTCGGTCTCGGCGTGACTGCCGCAACATGGCGAAAGACCTGACGTTGGCCTCTAGACCGTCCCACTGGTACGGCGCAAGCCTGGGTTACGGAGGGGACTTGTGCTCCCGGTTCTCTCCGTCGAGGCCAGGGGAGCGGCAAAGGGGTGTGTCGTGGGCACAGGAGGCTTCCGCTGGTTCGTGGTCGGCCACGAGATGGCCCCCGCTGCACCCATGGCGCGTCCCTCATCCCATTCCGCACGGCAGACGTCATCATCGACAGACTCAGGGAGTTCTTTCGGTGAGCGTTGACCCCAGTTCAGGCGCCGAGCTTCATCCAGGGTGGTTCACCGAAGTCCCCCCGATCCCGCGACCCCCCAGGACGACGCTCAGTACCCTGTATGTCGCTGGATTCGAGATCGAGATTCTCGACCTCGTCGATCCCGGGACATGGTCAAATCGCAAGCGCGCGTACATCGGCGTCACCGGCACGGGCTATCTGGCGCTGCCGTGCCGCCCCGGTCGACGGCAGGCGGATGGCCCCGATGTCGTGTTCCGGCCATGGCTGGAGGTCGTGACCGAAGTCGCGTGGCCGGACACGCAGATCAGCCTCGCGCGTGCCCGGGCGATCGTCCCCGACGCCGTTCCCGGCCAGTCCATCGAAGTGCCGGTCGGCTTCAGCGAAGCCTCGCTGAGCCGCACCCTCAACGAGGCGGCTCTGAGGGTCGACTGGGCCGCGGGTCACGCCGCGAGGGGTCGCGTGCTGGTGGCCTTCGACGGCGTGACGGTGAAGCGGATGAGGGACCGGAGGGACGACGGGGAGATCGTCGACGGCGAGGCGCTGTATCCCGCCGTACCGCGTGTTCCGCAGCATCTGGAGGTCGAGATCGACGGGTTCGTGGTCGCCCTCGACGAGCTCGTGCTGAGCCCGAAGGGGGCATTCGCCGAGGCGGTGCTGACCCTGCCCGACGGTCTCGGCGACGCCGGCGGCTGCGGGCCGGCGACGCTGGATCTGGGCCAGATCCGCATCGGACGGGACTGTTCGGTGTTCGTCGAGCGACCCGCCCAGCACTGGGGTCCGTGGATCGTCGGTGACACCGGCCTGATCGCGGAGGGCGTCGGGTTCGTGTTCGACTGGAGCCAGACCGAGGGGGCGGCGGGTGATCCGACGCTGTGGCGAGGCCTCCGGCTGTCCGGAGGAACCGTCGGCGGCGGGGTCACCATCCCCGACCCTTGCAACACGGGCTGGCTCGGCGGCGAATTCGCTATGGACAGTGCGTTTGTGACCGTCGGCGGGCTGGCGGGCACCCTCGAGCTGAGCGCCGCGCATCGATACAGGACGCTCAATCCACTGGGTTACGTCGTCGAGCTGGAGGCTGCTCGTCTCGAATTGGCGGGGAGCTCCGTCGTCGGTGGCACGCTCGGGCCGGGGCACATCGATCTACCCCGGGAGGCGGTACGGGCGCCGGGCGGCGGCGATCTGCGGGTCCGCTTCACCACGCTGAACGTGCAGGCGAGCCTTGACGTGGCCGGCGAGCTGGCCGAGGCAGCGGCGCTGGCCTGGGGTGAGTTCACCCATCCCGGCGACGAGCGCGAGGTGCAGCGGATCCTCGCGAAGGAGGGCCTCATCGTGCTGCCGACGGGCCCGCGCGCGAGCTTCCGGCCGGCGCGGCCCTCGGGTTTCGTGCTCCTGCCCGGAAGCGGCCTGGTCACCCACGGCCTTGCCGCTCTCGACAGCGAAGACGCCGCGGGCGTCACCTTCCGCCAGCTCGATGACCTGGCTATCCTGTCGCCTGACCGACCCGGCGGCCTGCCGTTGGATCTCGCTCAGGTGATCGGCTGGCTACGGGTCGATTCGCGTGGCCTCGACGGGGAGCTCCTGGTTCCCGCGCATCCCGGTGTCGAACAGCTCGGAGAGCCGGCCCGCCACGGCTACCTCTGCGGGAGACCGTTCGATGCCGATCTCTGGCAGGACGAGAAGTTGCATCTCGCGGGCCGGTGGATCAGCAGCGCGAACTCGGCGTCGGACTTCACCGGCTCCGTCAGCCTGCCGCCGCCGAGCGCAATCCCGGCTCTGCAGTTCACCGAACTGAGGCTGACGTCCACGGGTGCGCTCGTGGGCGGCATCGTCGGTTTGCCGCCAAGCGGCGTCGAGCTCGAGTACTGGAAGCTGCAACTGGTGCCCACCGGCGCACCTGATGCGGCCGGGGTGCTGAGCATCCGGACGGGCCGCATCGTGTTCACGGCCGCGGGGATCGCGGAACCCGTGCACTTCGACGAGCCGTTCCGCCTGACCTGGGGCGAGATCCTGGCCGACGGCAACCTCGGCGAGATGCGGTTCGACGTCAGCGCCCAGGGCCAGAAGTTTGACGGTCTGCCGTATGCGCCGATCCACATCCGGCTGTCGCCCTACGTCGCCGGCACGGCCGATCCCTACCTCGGCACCTGCGGCACGGTGCACTTCGACTTCTTCGGTCCGGCCACCGTCAACATCCGCGACGCTCGACACGGGGAGGCCGCGGCGCCGTTCTTCGGACGCTACGTGCGAGTGCCCGCCACCGGAGAGGGTGAGTGTCCGGATACCGACCTCCGTTTGGTGGGGGGCTGGGACGACACCGCCTGGCAGGGCTCGACCTCCACCGAACTGGCCGGCTTCGACTTCCCGAACGCGGACATGGACTACAACGAGGCCCTGCAAGACGGGTTCATCGGCACCGGCACCGGGAACCTGGCGTTCCTGAGCGGTGGCACGCTCGGGGCGACGATCGAGGCGCGACGGGACGGGATCGACGTCCACCTGTCGTCGCCGCAAACCCGCGATCTCGACCTGGGGCTCTACGCAGTCGTGGGCGGCATGTCGGCGATCAAGGCCTGCATCCGCATCGAGGGGCCGCTGCTCCGACGGATGAGCATCGGCGGCGTCCTTGAGGCGTCGGTCACCACCGGCGCCGGCATCCTCGCCCCCAAGGGCGCCCAGGTGGTCGAGGTCAACACCACGGTCACGCCCAGTTCGCTCGACTTCTTCGCGGCCGGAAGCATCCTGTTCCAGGTTGCCGCCTCGGCCATCGACCTCTACGCCCAGGTCCACCTGCAGTACGACTACCTGCGCGCCACCGCAGAAGGCCAAGTGCTCGGCCGCATCGACTGCAACACGGTCCTGGGCGGGCTCGAGGGGGACGGCCAGGTCACCTGGTTCGTCGGACCGGACTCCGGGAACATCCAGGGCAACATCCGGGTCTACGTGGCTGGCTGGCTCGGCGATGGCGCCATGGAGGGCGGCTTCTTCGTCGGTCGCCAGACCCCGAAGAACCTCGCGTGGGTTCTGCAGCCCGACAGCCCCCGCTTCGGCATCAAACCCGCATTGCTGTCGGACCCGTTGACGGGCGTGTTCGGCTACGGCCGGCTGGCGATGGGCGTGAACTTCTTCCTGTTCGGCGGGGGCGCGGAGATCTACGCCGCGGCCGGGGCGTTCACGAGCGGGGCGCCGGGGCAGAGCGGGGCCTGGGAGCCGACGGCCGGCGCGGCGCTGCCCTACGTCGTCGGCGGTGGAGGCGTCCACCTGCACGGCGAGATCCTCGGCGGGCTCGTGGGCGCGTCGGGTTGGGCGACGCTCACCCTACGGGGGCCGGTACCGGTGTGGTTCGAGGGCACGCTCGGTCTGAAGGGCTGCATCCTCTGGGTGCTGTGCGCGTCGGTCGAGCTGGGAGTGGGCGTCGACAGCGGGGGGTTCCATGTCTCCTGATTTCAAGGACGGACTCCGAAGGGGCGGCGACGCCTGGCGGGAGCGCGGGAGCGCGCTGATCGCCACGGCCGCTGCCAAACGTGCCGGCGGCACCGCGCCGGTGACACTGCACTGGACGCGCCACCCAGGTTCCGTGGCGTATCACCTCTACCGGCGAGAGGTGGGGAGCAGCGGCGCCCGATACAAGCGGATCAACGGACGGCGCCCGATCGCGGCGGCCACCACCTGTGCCCAGTTCTGTGGCTTCGTGCCGCAGGGATCTGACCTCTGGGACCAGCTCTGCGACGGGCTGAGCGCACTTCGGGCGGCGGCGAGGGCGACGATCGAGGCAGACCCTCTCGGTCTCGCGCGCTTCACCGACGAGCTCGCAACGGCCCGGTTGACGGCGCGAGCAATCGACCCGTTCACCGGGCGGCGGCGCCGCGACCCCCTCCCGGACGCCATGGATCCCTGCGATGCGCTCGCCCGTGGCCTGACCGAGGAAGAAGTCGCGTACTTCGACGCGATGGCCCACGTTGACCTGCGGATGCGCCTGGCCCGCGGTCTGGCATTCATCGACGAGACGGCGGACGCCGGCGTCCATTATGGCTACCGGCTGGTCGGGGTCGATCACGAGGGCCAGGAGTACGTGCTCGCCGAGGACGTAGTCGTGTGGGCAGGACACGTGCTCGTCCCCGGGCCGCCGGCCGGCATCGAGTTGAGCGCGAAGGATCACAAGGTCCTCATCCTCTGGAACCGCAATACCCAGGCCCACGACTACGTGGTCGAACGCGCCGAGTACCCGGGCGGACCGTTCCAGAAGGTCCACGCCGGTGCGATCCAATACGACATCGACACTGACCTGGACGGCAACGCCCTGACGCCGCCCGGCGACGGGCAGGGGGCCGAAGACGCGGGGCGTCCGGGCCTCCTGGACTACCGGCGGTGGAGCGTCGATGGCGAGCCGGAGGGGCACGTCGTGGACGAGGTCACCGTTCACGGTCCGGCCAACGGCACCACGTACTACTACCGAGTGGCCTCGCTGAACATCAACGGGGTGTGCGGCGCATGGAGTGCGACGCATCACGCGACGCCGGTGCGGACGCTGCCGCCCAAGGCCCCGGTGGGGCTCACCGTGACGGCGGTGACCGAGCCGACCGGGCTCCAGCTCGAGTGGCGGAAGGTCACCCGAGACGTCGAGGGCCGGAGGATCCCGGATACGACGCAGACCTACGAGATCCATCGCGCCAAGACCCAGCCGGAGCTGTCGGACCCGTCGACGTTGTCCGATCACCTGCTCGACTCGGTGAGCGCCGATCCCACCGACGACGAAACCCCCACGCTGGTGTGGACCGACAACGATTCTGTCCTCGAACCGCCGTACGGCGAGCAGGACTACTGCTACCGGCTGGTCTGCATCGACACCGACGACAACCGCAGCGCGCCGTCGGCGGTGGTGAGCGGCAGGGTCCCCGACACCACCCCGCCCGGACCGACGACGGTGGTGGGAGCGGAAGGCGACGAGACGCGGATCCGTGTCTTCTGGGAGTTGAACCCGGAGCCGGACGTGGCGGGATACCTGATCTACCGCGGGGTGTGCGACCTCGACGAGCTCGCGCCGAAGGACCGGGACCTGCCGTGCGAGTTCCTCCTCGTCGCCCAGGTGAGCGGGGTGAAGGCGGCGACGCGCAAGAGCCAGGACGGTCACGCCTGGGCGGACGACACGACGGTCCCCGAGGGCTCGCCGATCTGCTACGGCTACTGGGTCCGGGCCTACGACGCGTCGCAGAACCTCTACCCCGGGCAGAACGGCTGTCCCGCCTCGAAGGACGAGTTCGCCTGTGCTCGCCTGATCGAGCGGACCCCGCCGCCGGTACCCGTCATCACGGGTCTCGCGGCCCGCGACCGCGCCGTCGAGATCTCGTGGATCGCCTCGCCGGTCCAGGACCAGCGGGCGTTCCACGTGTATCGCTCCGAGGAGGAGAACGGTCCGACGACCTTCGTGGGGTGCGTGCTGTTGGACGGCATGGTTCACCCCGGACCTTGGACGGGAGCCGTTCCGGACTGTGGCGATATCCCCGCGGTCGCGCCGAACACCCTCGTCGAGGGCAACTTCACCGACGAGGGGTTGCGGCCGGACACCGTCTATTGGTATCGGGTCTCGGCGCTGGACTGGCTGGGCAACGAGAGCGAGGGCGACGACGTCTCGAAGATCCCCGCCATCAGCACGTTCGCGTACACACAAGAACTACCGGTGACACCGACGCTGCAGCCGCCGGGCGCTCAACCGGTCAGCGGGTGCGGTCTGGTTGTGCGCTGGCAGCCACCGATCGCCGACGCCGACGTCGCCGGCTTCGTCGTCTTCCGGCGCGCCGGAACGGGCGCGTGGCGGCAGGTCTCCGGCGTCGTGCAGGGCAACACGTTCGACGACGTCACCGCCCTGCGCGGCACTTCGTACGACTACCGGGTGCAGTCGATCGACCACCGGAGCCGGCTCTCGAACCCCTCCGCCCCCGTCACGCACATCTATTGACCGAGAGATCTCCATGTCCATCACCGACACATTCGATCCCGATCGAGACGGCTGGATCTTCGAGAACTGGAGCGAGAGCTCGCCGTTCTCCTGGGACCTGTTCGAGAAGACCTATGCCGGCATCAACCCCACCATGCCGCTCGACATCTTGTTCTACGAGATCTTCAAGAACTGCGCGTCGAAGGGCAACTGCGGCGGGATGAGCCTGCTCGCTCTTGCGATGTTCAAGCACGGGGGCTGGATGGGGTTCTGCAGCCCGACGAACTTCTACTCCGGGGTCAAGGGACCGGATCGCGACGAGCTCTACGAGGCGATCAACATCCTGCAGGCCCGCCAGTTCAGCGCTCCCGGCATCGAGAACTTCCTCGACCTCGTGGCCCGGAATGAACTGAACGACGCGTACGCGGCCTACAACACCGTGCGTTCGCACCTCGGCAGCGGGGACTACTGCGTCTTGAGCGTCGCCAATGACGCACTCGGCGAAGAAGCACACACGATCCTTCCGTACGACGCCACAGAATCCGGGGGCACGAAGTATCTCTGGGTCTGGGACCCCAACACGCCCTATGACGACTACGGCCCCGATCACTACGACGCCGGCCTGAACCGGATCGTCATCCATGGGCCGACGGACTGGGAGTACATCCAGCGTGATGGGTATCCCGACACCGCCCAATACCCCGGGGTCGGCTATCGGGTCTACAGTGGCGGATGGTGCTTCGCCGTACCGATGTCGAAGGTCCTCCGCAAGGCCCGGCATCCGTTGGCGCTCGACATGGTGGTCGACGGCCTGGCCGCCATCTTCGTCGGCGGGTCGGGCGCGGCGGTCGCGCAGATCGAGGACGACCAGGGGCGGCGGCTCTACACGTCGGATGCCGACGTGCACACTCGTCGACGTGAGCTGGAGGTCGACCCGTCCCGTCGGCTGTCAGGCATCGGCCGCTGGCCGTGGTACGGCGACCGGGAAGGCGGTTTCGTGGGCGAGTTGTACTTCGCGCGCGGACAGACTGCCCGCGGCAACCTCAAGATCACGCTCACCGGGAGGCGGCCCTGGCTGCTGCACCTGAGCGCCGAGAGCGTGATCGAGCTGGAGGCGAGCACGCCGGCGGCGAGCAGGGACGTCATCGAGTTCGCCGGCGTGGGGACCGCCAACCAGGGGCTGCGGCTGGCCGCATCCAACGCCCGCCGCCGGTACAGCATCAACCAGGTGCACCAGCACGAACGGGCGCAGGGGTGGCACGGGGTGAAGGTCGACGATCTGCGCCCCGGCAAACTGGGTGTCGACCTCCGCGCCGCGGGACAGCTGCGCGCGCTCGAGATCGTCACCCGTGGGGCGAACCAGAACGTGACGGCAACGCTGTCGCGATTCCGGGACGGAGAGCTGACCAGAGATGAGATCTCCGATCTCCGGCTCTCGCGGGCGCGCCCGGCCAAGGTCTCGGTCCGAGATCATCTCTCCGCCGAGTAGGAACGCCACGAATGAGCACAAGTCACCCAACGGTGGTGGACCGAGTCGCCAGAGTTCGCCACCGACCACAAGGGATCTCGGAGTCGTCCCATCTGGTAGGCGGGGAGCTCTTCCGTGCACGCCCCGCGAGCATGCTCGCCGAGCACGACGAGAGCGCCTGCGTCAGCTACCAGAACGCCCACGCCCCTGCGTGACACGCCGCAATCTCGGCCGGGTTCGGCTCAGTCGAGCGCAACGCCCTCGTCGTCCCGTTGAGCCGACAGGGGATCGACCATCGCAGATGATCGTGCGCTCGGTATTCGCGGTGCTACGACGACCTTCAGCCCCGCTCGGGATCGGAGAACGCGTGCACGAGGTGGTGCGATTGCCGCGACTTCGTCGGCGGGTCGCCGGAGGCGATCCGATCGGCCACGTTCGCCGTGGGCGTGCCTACGCTCGTCCAACATCCGTACAACGCGACGGGCACCTACGGGCGCGACCGAGAGCGGACGAGCAAGCTTGGGCTGTAGGGGCGCAAGGCGTCTGAGCTGGACAGACGCGGACGTACGCCTACCCCAGCACACGACGGGCTCGTTTCTCATAACCCGAAGGTCGCAGGTTCAATCCTGCCCCCGCCACCAACGAAATACCAGGTCAGAGGCCCTTTCCGACATTCTCGTCGGGGAGGGCCTCTTGCCGTTTTCGGCCCGCCGTACAACACCAGCTGTTGTACAGCGTCGACACTCCGCCGCAGTCCTTGCCGTTCCAGACGGCCATAGCGGTGCGGCCGCAGCGTTCACCTGGGGTTTCGCGTCGGCGCTTCACGACTGGCGGCCACACCTGCTCGGCGAAGGCACTGACCTTCGGGTCGGGGGCCCGATGAGCGTGCCTGCGATGCTACGTGGGCGCCTACGACGCACATCCCTTTCACGGGGCCGCCGCGCCGGCAGGAAGCAGGCGGGCGCAGACGGATCGGACGGCGGGCGCAGTCCGATTCATCTGGGCGGGTCACTCCCCCCAATCTCCGCCAATCGGCCTGTTGCCGATGTCTCGGGTCTCGACTCGCAGGGGATCGATCTCAATGGTGTTTTCCGAGTGCCCGACGTTGGCTATTGCTCATGAGCCAAACTCCCAGGCCTCACCGACCTCACGTTCGATCGCAAGGAGCACAATCGGTGGGATCCGCCGATTCTCGTCGTAGCACCCGTGATCGCCTTGGCCGTGAGCGTCGAGCGCCACGCTGACCGAAACCGTCTCGTTGCTGCGATGACCAAACAGGTTGTCCCGGTCGGCCACGGTGGCTCCGTCGGCTGCCTTGCTGTCAGGGAGTCCGTCGGTGCACGGCTGATGGTCCTTGGTCACGGTGCGACCGCATGCGCTGTGGACCGCAACGCACGACCGGCGTTGCCGTCAGGTCCGGATCACCCGCCGGGGCGAGACCAGGCGGTCAAGCGCGGCCTCCATCTGAGCCGCCGTGCGCCCGACGTACGTCAGGACGTCGACGGCGGACGTGACCGCATCGGCCGGTGCGTCGACCTGCCAATCGAGCGCACCGTGCCCGTCGCCGTCGGACCCGACTACCCCAAGTGTCCCCGAGACCGGGCCGCACGAACCCGGCAGCCCGTCGATCGTGTAACGGTACCCGTACGGCCCATGGTCGGTGAGGCGCTCTGTGACGGTGCGGCCTCCGACATTGATCGATCGGGTGTCGCCCTCCACGTGATAGCCGTCGGTCCAGAACGGGTCGTCGAAGCGGGCCACCTTGGCGACGGCGGCCTGGCTCAGGCCGGTGGGGAACTCGAACCGCTGCGGGAGCTCCAGGTCGCCGGAGGCGGAGACGGCAATCGGGATCAGCAGCTCGCCGTAGACGAGGTTGCGAAGCCCGTCGGTATCCATCACCCCGAGGGTGTACTTCGCGAACCACCGCCCGTTGGGGCTCGATCGGTCGACACCGTCGAGCACCGAGCCGCCGAGTCCGGTCGGCTCGAGGGCCCGTTCGATGAGGGCGGCCGCCCCCTCGCCGACGTGCTTCGGGCCGCTCACGGTGTGGCCGTAGTGCAGCACGGCGGTGAGCCATCCGAACGTCGTGCCCCTCGGCACCGACACCAGCCGGCTGCGCTCGGCGAGGGACACCGCAGTGTCGATCGACCCGCGGTCGGCCGGCGAGTCGGCGACGGCCTCGCGGAGCGCATCGATTAGCCGCTCGGCCCGTCCCTCGAGGAACCCACCCGCGAACGCGGGCGGGTTGGTGGGCGCCGGAGCGTCGTCGGGGAGCAGCGGCAGCACCCAGTCGGGAAGGCTGGCCGACGAGCCGAACCCGACCGGCCGGCGACTGCTCTCGAGCTGTTCGAGCGGGTTCATCGACAAGAACGTGTGCCCGTCGTTGAAGACCTCGCGGGTGACGAGCTCGTCCTGGTCGGCGGACCCGGTCCGCGTCACCACGGCGATCACGAACGGGTCGATGGCCTCGCCGTCCTGGGAGACGACGTGGTTGTAGCCGTTGAGGAACGGTCGCGTGCCGTCCTTGGTGAGCAGGTCGATGCCGATCTCCCCGCCGAGGTCCGCTGCCGGGATCGTCCACAGCGGGTTGAGTCCCGTGAGTTCGACCGAGTACTGCATGCCCGTCGTCTGGACAGCGCCGGCCGAGGACATCTGCTGCTGGGGTACGTAGCCGGCCTTGCCGGCGCCGTCGGTGACGACGATGCTGGCGTCGACGCATCGCACGCCGACCGGTGGGAGGGCGTCGGGGCCGCGCACGATCGTGGTCGCCGGGTCGGTGACCTGCCAGACGAGCGCCTGGTCCAGCCGCTTGTCGCCGTCGGCAGCGTGGAGCATGTGCGTGCCCGAGCACCCGACCTCGTCCTGGGGCGGGTCGGGGTCGGTGGCGAGCTGGACCAGACCCCATCCGGCAAAGCGCAGGCGGAGCAGCGCGGTGTCCTCCCAGAGCGGCGGGGATTGCCCGTTCGCGCCCGCCGGCAGAGCGGGACCCTCGGAGAACCTGTCCGAGCCCTCGTGGTCCTGCCGGTAGGTGAGGTCGGGCATCCGATCGGAGTAGCCGCCGGCGACGCGATAAGGGAACTGCGCCTTGAAGGTGTCGAGGTGGGAGATCTCCTCGAGGCGCGAGCTGATCAGCTCCCGCGTCGTCGGATCGAGACCGTCGAGCTGCTCGACCGCAGCGAGCTGACTGCGGGCCCAGTTCGCCGTGGCGGCCAGCGTCCGCATCGCGTGGTAGTCGATCTCGTCGTCGACCTGCTGGCTGCGCTCCGGCGCCGCCCACAGCTCGTAGACCTGCAGTGCGTGAAGCGGCAGCCCCGGCAGGTAGTCGGGCTCGATCCTGAACAGCCGGTCGACCCGCTCCTGGTCCATCACGGTCGAGGCCAGCTCGAGCATCGGCCGCACCGACAGGGACATGAGCGGCCAGGCGGCGAGCATCTCGATCGCCTTGCGCTCGTCCTCGTCCACCCGCCAGTCCTGCACCTCGTAGATCCGCGAGAGCCAGGCGAGCAGGACGAGGAAGCAGGCGTTGAACTGCTGGGCGAGTTGGTCGGCCAGCTTCGTGAGCGTCGCCGACGCGCTCACGTCGACCGGACTGCGCACGGGATCGAACGACGCGCCGACCGACTCGGCGAGCTCGCGCTCCTCGTCCATCTCGGCCCAGATCACCGCGAAGCGGGTGAGGTGGCTGATGCGCACCAGCTGCCCGAGCTGCACCAGCTCAGGCGTCGGATCGGGGGACGTCTGATCGTCGAGGACCGCGGCGAGATACGCCTGCGCGCCGTCCGCTCCGCCGACCTCGTCCAGGAAGCGCTTCGCCTGGCCGAGGAAGTCGGCGAACCCCTCTCCCTCCTGGACGATCTCGGTGATGATGTCCTCGACCCGCTGGTAGTTGCGCAGCGGGTCGTGCGAGTTCGCGGCGGCATCGGCTTCGAAGTTCTTGTCCCGATGCACCGGGCCGATCGGGAGAAACCCTTCGGCCGCGTAGTTCGGGTTCTGCAGTTCGTTGTTGAGGTCGCGGTTGTCGTTCTCGATCCACCCCGACTCGAACGCCTCCTCGAACAGCGGCGCGATCGCGTGGTTGTAGAGGTCGCCGATGGACTGGAACTCGACGTCGCGCCCGGCCGGCAATCCGCGGAGCGAGTCCGCGGCGAATGCCTGGAACTGCGGGCCCGGCGGGACCGGCGGCACCTCGCGGTAGATCCGTTCGAGCTGCCCGATCAGCTCGGCCCGGTGCTCGTCATCGACGTACCGCAGCACCGATGCGTAGAAGTAGTGCTGCTCGAATCGCTGCAGGTCGCGGAACACGGCGACGGCCTCGTCGCCGAACGTCTCGACGTCCTGGAGCGCGTCGGTGGACTCGTACTGGACGAAGTCCCTGATGTTGTCCATCGTCAGGCCGGTGACCGGGATCGTCACGCCATCGGGATCGACGGGCTCGCCCCCCGAGCTCGACTTCCATCCCTTGAACCTCCAACCCTCCGGGCCTCGTTCGGGCAGGTCGAAACACGGCCGGGCGCCGAGCGAGCGGAGCAGGCACTGGACGTAGTGGAGATGCAGCATCTCCTCGTGGGACACGCCGAGTATCCACTGCTTCCATCGTCGGCTGCGCTCGAACTGCACCGCCCGGCGCGCGTTCGGGTGCTCCTCGCCGTCGACCGTCACCGTGGCCCACTCCTGCGGCGTGCTCTTCAACGAGCACGCGGCGTACAGGTAGGCGTTGAGGAGGCAGTGCTCGAGCTGGGCCGCCTCCTGGAGCAACTCGATCAGGAGTCGCTTGCCCTCGGGTGCCGGGCGGTCTGTCATACAACTCTCCTCTCGGTAGCGCCGGCGGCCGTCGCCGGCGCCGGTGTGGATCGGCTGGTCGACGGACGGCGCCAGCGGACGACCAGCACCAACCCGTGGAGGGCGAGGATGCCGGTGGCGACGAGCACGCCGATGAGCGCCCCGGCATGCAGTCGATCGCCGGCGACCGCGTAGATCACGCCGATCGGGACGGCCCCACCCACCGCACCGAGCAGATACGACCGGCGCGGCATGGCGAAGCCACCGGCCGTGATCGCGACGGCCTCGCCGAGAACGGGAAGGCCCCGGGTGATCGCGACCCACCACGCACCCTCCCGGTCGACGACGAGATCGGTCGCGGTGCGGAAGCGGAGCATCCGTCGGGAACGCTCGACACATGCCGCGGCGCGACCGACGGCGTAGCCGAGGGCGGCAGCCGCCACCAGGCCAACGATGTTGACGAGCGAGCCGGCCACCGGCCCGAGCGCCAACCCGCTCCCGAGCATCACCAGGGCGGCCGGCACGGGCAGTGCGACGTCGGCGGTCAGCAACAGCACCGCGATCAGGGCGAAGACCGCGGGTGACCAGGTTCGCTCGACCAGACCGGTCAGCCCGGTCTCCAGCCCGACGATCGACCAGATCAGGAAGCTGACGACGACCAGCGCAGAGACCATCGCGGTCGACACGATCGGGGCCCGCCACTGGCGAGGATCGCCTGCTGCGCTCGCCTGTTCGTCCATGTCGCCCCCCGGTCGATGATGGCGTCGAAGCTACACCGTCGAGCGCGACGCTGCGCACGGTCGCTGTCGGCGGGCGTCTAACTGCTTCGTGTACGTTCTCGGTAGGGGGTGTGCTACATCAGCCCGACGGCCCACGCAGCCGAATGGGGGAACTCGCCGCGTACCACAACAAGCGCCGCTCCGGGCACCGAACGGTATGTCCGGCAAGTGCCGACCAGTGGCACCCGATTCACGATGTAGCTCATCTCGACAGCGTTGACGACTTCGACACCAACCCGAATAGTGGACGGTGGCGAACTGTTGCCGACTCGTGCTTCCGAACACAGGAAGAGCGGCGCCCTGACGGTTCCGCCTCCATGGCGCACAGTGATTATGGGTTGCCCTCAACACGGCTCGACCTCCAACACTTCGCCGGTTCCCGAGCGCCATCGGTAGCGTTCTCGTCCGCGATTATTGCTCGGGTGTCCCTTGCCGTGCCAGCGATCGGAAGTGCCGTTCCCGGACGGTGCCGGGCTCGTTCTAGGTGATCGTTACGTCGACGTCGCAGGGTCAGCAGCTGCCTGGGTATCCGGCCTCGAGGTCGCGGATTGGCGCGCTCTCGGGTGCGGTTAGACCGAGAGCTGAAACGGTGCGAGGCCCGATTCGTCCATCCGGCCCTTCGGCGCTGCCGGTCTCTTCAATGCCTTCGGCTTGCTGGAACGAACGCACTGCGATGGTGGTGGCGGGGCCGTAGATGCCGTCGGCTTCGAGATCGGCTCCTCGGTCGTTCAGCGCGACTTGCAGGTCACGCACCCAGTCCCAGTTGAGCCGCCCGCGCAACCCGAAGACAGAGGACGGGACGGCGAGGAGGTCAGGGTGGTATTCCGTCTCGCAGATGTCCCAGCTGCCGACGGTCACGTCGGGGTGGGCAGCACGCATTTCGCTCAGGGTCGAGCCGACCCCGAAGCCGTTCGCGAACGTCAAGGCAGCACTGCGTGTCTCCCAAGTGAGCAGGTGAAGCGTTCCGGGAACTGGCTCTGCCCACTGGTCACCAAGGAATGGTGTGTCCCCGAGGACCACCAGGAACGATGGCTCCGCCCACTCGTATTGGACGAGCCCATGAAGGGCTTGGTAGCCGCCGGGCATGTACAGGCGATCGGGTGGCGGCGCGGAGAATTCGACGGTGTCGCTCGGTGGACCGAGCATCGAGATGAACTCGCCGTGCAACTCATTGGCGGGTTCACCGAAGTCGAAACGGCCGATTCCGTCAGCGCGCAACGTCAAGTCGGGAGTCGACGGGGCGCTCGAATCCTCCGCAGTCCGTGGCTGGATGGTCGCCACGATGATGTCGTCGGGTGGAAGCCCGAGAGCGTCTCCCACCTCCGGTGTCAACCACAGCTGTGAGGTGGAGGGTTTGATGCCGTGATCGGCGAGGAAGTCGAGCCAGGCGTTCTCGGTGTCGGGGCCCCATGCTCCGTCGACATCGAGAGTTGCGCCGTGAGCGTTGAGCGCAGCTTGCACGGCACGAATATCGACATACTCGACCGGGGTGGTTGCGGGGTCCCAATCGAGCCGCCCCCAGTACCCGCCACCGGTGGGAGCGGTGACGAAGACCCCGTCGAGCAGCCCCTCGCCGTAGCCGAACTCGAGCTCGGGAGCGAGGAGCCGCAGTTCGCCAATGGTGATCCCGGGGAAGATTCCCTCGGCGGTCTGCAACAGAGTGCTGCCGGATGTCGCAGTGGCGTGCCAATCGCCGAACTGGAGTGGAACTCGGCCGCCATCAGTCCCGGTCGCATCGGAATCCACCAGCGCCACCTCGAGGCCGAGGTCGGCCCACGTGAGCAGACGTCCCTGCTCGATCACTCGGAGCCCTTTGATGCAATCCAACCAGTCAGCCCCCTCCACGCACTCGCCGTCCGGTCCAATCGGCACATCACTGGTCGGCTCCCCGAACAGCTCCGTGTGTTCCCTGACGGTCTCCTCGGCGGGAGCACCGAGATCGACGGGGCCCAATCCGTCAGGCCGCAACACCACTACCGTCTCCACCGCAGCTGCCTCGATGGTCGTGACGACTGAGGGTGTCGTTGTTGTGTCCGGCCGTACTGGTCCCGTGGTCGTGGGCATCGAAGGCGGAGTCGTCGGGTCTGTGGCAGGCGGCAACGAGCCTCCATCACCTCCACAACTGGCGGCAAGCACGAGCGCCACCGCCACGACGAGGAACTTGTGTCCGCGCACCACGACTCACCTCCTCCCTCACGATCCGCGCACGAACCGCTGAACCGCCAGAGGCAAATGGCAGATCACCAGCCCACCCGACGCCGACCCGTAACGTACGCACGGCACTCACGGTGCCGCGCTGACCTTCCGCCCGTCGGAGACCGGGCAGGATCGATCGGGGCGCTCCCAGAATCATCGGCGATGCGCGCCTCAGTGAGCATTTCCGTGCCGTTGGTCGAGCGCGTGGAGGCCGTTCCGAGCAGGTGGTCAAGCCAGCTTCGTCGCGTGAGATGGGCGGCCTCGACCGTCGCATCAATTGGTCGGCTGGGTCGTCGACGCGAGCGACATGGACCGCGTCCCCAACCTCGCTCCGCTCATTGACAAGTCCTGCGATTCGGGACGTCGGCCTCTTGCTCGCGCCGACGACTGAGCGAATCCTGACAGGGGAGGTGAGTGAACATGCGTGGCCGATTGGCGAAATCGATCGTGTTGTTCTGCGCTGTCGGTCTCGCGACTGGTGCCTGCGGCTCCGAGGAGGCCACCGCGCCGACTGTCGGTTCCGCAACCAGCACTTCGACAATCGCTGTCCCCGATCCGGAGCCGCCGCCGCCGTCGACGCCCCCGATCTCGGCACCGACGTCGTCGATGCCGCCCGAAGCGCAGTCGACCTTGCCGCCAGTCGCGACGGATTCGTCAACGACAGTGGAGAGCACTGACGCCGACGGGGTCCCTCTCGCTCAGATCCTTGAGCCATACGAGGCTGCCGCGCTGGAGAGTACCGACTTCACGAGCTATCGATTCGACTGTCGGCGGTACACCAGCGAGCGGGGATCGGATCGGCAGGGATGGGAGTTCCGAGAGATCGACCGTGACCGAGTGGTGGGGCGAGGTGCGGTGCTGTCCTGCGGGGCGCGGACTGACCCGCCGGCAGACGTGGGCAGCTTGGACCTCGTCGTGCTCGACGATTTCGGCGCCATCACGTGGTGGCGGGTCGGAAGCGACGGGATCGGTCACGTGCCGGCCGCGTCGGAGGGGCTGCTCTGCCGCGAGTACATGGCGACTGAAGACTTCGGCCAGGCGATGGAGTGGATGGGTCGCTCGTCCCCTTGGAGTGACGACGTACTCGCCTACCAGTGGGCCCTCGCGTACTGGTTCCTCGAAGGCGAACCGGACCGGATGGACATCGACGGAAACGGCATTCCCTGCGAGCTGCTGTTCGACACCGCCGTGATTGCGGAGGTCTTGGCTGGAGATACCTCGACGTGAGATCTCGTCGCGATCCGCGACCGGTCGGGGGTGCCGCCCCGCCGAACGATCCGTCGGGGCTGTGCTCACGATGGTGACCCGGAGGGGACTCCCGAATGACGATTGAGCAAGAAAGACTCGTAGGAGTAACTGTTGGGGTGCTTCTGGCCATCCTCCTGTTCGCGCTGCTGGGGGCTCTGTCACGCGCTGGCGGGCGCCCCCGATGGGGTCGGGAAGCCATCGGGGGCGCGATTCTCCTATTCGCCGGGCTGATGCCCGTGAGTTGGGTTCTGCTCTTTGCTTGTCCGGGTCAGTCGTGCAACGGCGACTACTTCTACAGAGCGATCATTGCGGGCATCATCGGACTGGTCGGGCTGTTCCTGTGCATGGTCGGTGCAGGGCTGATGATCGACGGTCGTCGACGTGACTCGCGAGCCGGTCGCCGCGACCGTCGGCACGCGAAGCCGACCCGAACCGAGGGATAGCCAGCTACTGGATCAGCTGGGCGCCTCCCTCGCTGCGTTGACGCCTTGAGCCCGAGCAGAATGGCACTCGTTGGTCCCGTCTTCAGACCGCTCGTAACCGGCAGCGGTGAGCGCCTTCGACCGTCGCCTTCCGCCGGGTCGGCTCGACGCGCAATATCGCGCAGCTGATCGCTCGCGGACGTGCCGCTACGAGCGGGTTCCTCCAGTGTCGGCGGTGAGCGATATGGGCGGCGATCAGCGAGATCTGTAGACGCGCGAGCGATGATCGATTCGCAGGACTATGACTGTGTGCTGATCGTCATCGATCTCGTAGATCACGCGATACGCCCCTCGTCTCGCAGAGTGGAGCCCGGCGAGTTCGCGCTGCAGACGCCCGCCGACGCGGTGGGGGTTTTCGACGAGGGCGCCCAGCATGAACTCGACGATTGCGGCTGCGGTGCCTTCTGTGAGTCGGCCGAGGTGTCGTTGCGCTGGGGCGGTGACGCGCAGTTCGTAGGGTTCGTCGTGCTTGGTCACTTGGGGGCGAAGCGGGTTCGCAGTTCGTCGCCGGTGATGTAGTCACCGGTGTCGGCCGCGCTCTTCGCTTCGGTGAGTTCGCGGATCGCGTCGGGGTCCGAAAGCAGTTCGAGGGTGTCTTCGAGTGACGCCAGGTCGTCGGGGCTGATCATGACGGCTGCGGGCCGACCGTTGCGGGTGACGACGATTCGGTCGTGGGTGTGCTCGACGCGGTCGATCATCTCGGAGAACTTCGACTTGACTTGCGCGAGCGGCAACGTTGCAGACATGACCTGTATTGTAGTCATCTTCGTCTGGGGTTGTCACGACGATCCGTTCCGCAGGGCAGGGTCGATCCCGTGCACGTTCTTGAGCACCACACCGATCGCGTACGTGCCGCTATCGAGCGGGTCGGTCGCACCAGAGCGACCGTTGATATGGGTGCCCTCCAACGGCACTTCGGTGACACGGCAGACACGCCCGATCAGGCGACATTATGGGGCACCGCCTGGCTGAGTTGGCCGCCACAGTTCGCCGGTTACCGGGCGCGAAGAAGGTCCCTTGCGGGTTGTGCCCAGATGTCAGGAGAGGCCTCTCGGTGCCTGAACGTTCCGCGTCCTCGGGTCGTCTCCGAGAGATGTGAGAGGGTAGGGCATGACGACACGGACAGCAGAGTGCGGCTGCGGACGACTTCGGATCACCGTCAGCGGGGAACCGAGTGAGATCAACATCTGTCATTGCGACTTCTGCCAGAAGCGCACCGGCAGTGCCTTCACCCTCACCGCTGCGTACTCGGACGACGAGGTCGTCGAGATCTCCGGTGACAGCACGGTCTACAACGGTCTCGAGACTGACGGCGAGGGTGTCAAGATCCCTGGGCTGCCTGAGATCGGCGTCAATTTCCATTTCTGTCCGGTCTGCGGATCGACGGTGTACTTCACCATGACCGGCATCCCAGGAGTCCGCATCTCGATCGGGAACTTCGTCGATCCCCAGTTCCCGGCCCCGACAGCCGAGTGCTACACACCGATGCGGCACCACTGGCTGACCACACCACCCGGCGCTGAATCATTCAACACCTACCCTTCCATGTAGGGACCATGAAGCGGTTTGACCTCCCGCTTGATTCGATCAGGCGAGGCCGTGGTCGCTCCGCTGCTCCTGCAATTCGGTGGTGAGGAGTTCGAAGATCTCAAAGGGCTGCGCGAAGCCCTTCATCTGATGATGGCCTCGTGACCCGAAGGTGAATCCCCCGCCCATCGTTGCCAGTGGCAGTGCAGCCGTGGTCAGAATCTGTCCGGCTGTGGCCATCGACATGACTCGCGCAGCAAGGTGGACGGCAATGCCAGCGACATCATCCCGTCGCCCCTCGATCTCACCGAGGTGTAGCCCCATGCGGACCTGCAGTTGCAGGCTTGCGAGCTGCTCGCGAAGAGCGACAGCACCACGTAGCCCACGTGATGGCGAGGTGAAGGTGATGAGGGCGCCGTCTCCCGTCGCCTTCACCATCGTGCCTCCATGGCGACGAACCGTTCTGTCGATCAAGCGATCATGCTGATCCAGCACAGATCGCCAGTCCGTGTCGCCGCGGAGTCGCGCCTCTTCGGTCGAGCCGACGAGATCGGTGAAGAGAAGCGCCGCAAGCGGACGGGTCGGCGCGCTCACACTCCGCCCCACCGCGAGAAACTCTGCGACTTCGAACACCAGAGCGTCGATGTCACCAGCATTGACGACCAAATCAGCCCCCTCGAGCACGACAAGGTGGCCGTTCGGAATCCGCGCCGCGGCCTCTCGCTGCGCCTCCACGATCTCGGGGAAACCGCCCGTGTAGTCGCGCCGCTGTATCAACATCACCGGTGCCTCGATACCACCGAGCCGATCTCGCAGATCACTGGGTCGCATGATCGCGGACCAGAACTCCATCGCCGCCTTCGGGCTGGCACCAAGTCGACCGGCACGCACGAACCAGTCGACCAATCCTTGATCGTGCACGCGACTGGGAATCGCCGACGCCAGCTCCCGATACCCGGCGTCGGGGGCTCGCCCCACGACCTCGGACATCCGCTCACGTGTGTCATCGTCATTGAAACCCTTGATGTGTGAAAGAGGATGGACGGCAACGACGGATGCAACACGAGATGGGAAGCGACTAGCTGTCTGCAGGGCAATGTCGGCCCCATAGATGGACCCAATCAGGCACGCTCGCTCGACCTCGAGTTGGTCAAGCACGGCGACCACATCGAGTGGCCACTGCTCCCAGACGTCACGTGACGGATCCAGTGGATCAGAGGCTCCGACCCCTCGCCGCTCGACGAGCACAAGCGGACGAAGCTCGCCCAGCGCATTGGTCAAATGGGCGTACGGCGGATCTTCGAGTATCGACTCGATCGAGTACAACAATCCCGGCAAGTACAGAAGTGGTTCACCGGACCCACCTGAATGGACCCGGAACGCCACCTGTGTCCCGTCGCTGGCGGTCGCATACTCGAGATCCCGCACGGTCAATCAACGTCGCGGCCCGTAAAGGCAAGGAGCGCGGACAGAGGATCACCGCCGCCGTCCCGTACGACCTCGCCCAGGATCATCGGCTGACGAACCGGAAGTCCGGCCGACTCCGCCTCCAACCAGCCGTCCAGCGCAGCTTGCGCAAGCTCGGGTTCGATGACCGGTTCTTGACCGAGCGCTCGTGCCAGGTCCCAGGTGTGCACCACCGCATCACCTCCGGCCATCGGCAGAAATGCCTCCGTCGTCGTGTGGCCCCAGACACCGAGCGTCTCACGATCGAGGTCCGTCGAGTCGCTGACCACCTCCAGCAACGCGTCCCGATGTTCGGCCCACACGGCACCAGGATCGTCGTCTGGACCAATCAATGGTCCGGCGAGAATCTCGACGAGGTCTGAGCGCAGCACGCGCCCAGGTACTCCCGGCGCTGGAATCCCAACATCGCCCTCGACCACCGCAGGTTTGCCGGAGGCCATCGCAGCGACCATGTCCGCCATGAACACCATGTGGTTGACCACGTCGCGCGCAACCCATCCCTCGCACGGCGAGGCGTCACCCCACCGCAACGGGTCGGCACGCTGCACCACCGCATCGAAACCGAGAATCGCCTTGAGGTAGTTCACCTGGTGCGAAGCCATGCAGCTCATCATCGCAGATGAGACTCCAGAGGATTTCAGCCACCTAGCCGAGGCCCTCGCTCGGTGTGCGCTGCGTCCCACGACCGTCGAGGAGCAACGCCGCTCATCAACCGATCCCTGGGCAATGGTGCATCACCACAGGGTGCGTCGGCCCGCCCGACTTCGGCCCTTATGCCGGTGATGTTGTCAAGTGGGTGGTGTAGAGCTGGTCGACTTTGTCGGCGGCGGCGAAGTATTCCTCGGCGACGGTGCGGTCTGCGATGCGGGCGTAGACGAGGGTCATGCGCATCGATCGGTGCCCCAACATGGCGGACACGGCTTCGAGGCTCATGCCGTTGTTGATCGACTGCGTCGCGAGCGTGTGACGCAGCTGGTGGGGGTGGACGTGGCCGATCCCGGCGATCCGCGCGGACGCGGCGACGTTGCGTGCCACGGTGTAGCGGTTGAGGACGCGACCGTGGTTCGAGATGAGGCGGCCGGTGTCGTCGGGGCCGGCCCAGTGACGCCAGGTTCGGTGCAACTCGATGAGGCTCGGGTGCAGTGGGACGTAGCGGTCGGTGTGGAGTTTGCCGACCGGAACCCGGAGCCAGTGGGTCTCGTTCAACTTCACGATGGCGTCGTGGGTGAGCTCGCAGAACTCGGTCACGCGAAGCCCGGTCCGGGCGAGCATCTCGACGACGAGCCGGCGTTGTGGATCGAGCCGGACGGCGGCAGCCATGAACCTCGCGGCGTCTTCGTCGTCGAGGAACTTCGGCAACGGTTCGTCCATTTTGGGCAGGTCGCTCCACATGATCGGGTTGCGTGTCGGTGTGTCGGGATGGTCCCATTCGATGAGTCGCTCGAACACGACGCGCAGCGTCGACAGTCGGAGATGGATCGTCGATTTCTTCAGCGGTTCGCCGCGTTGGTTCTCGCGTGTGGCGAGCCAGAGCTTGAACGCTTCGATGTGGCGGCGGTTGATCTGGCGGAACGCGATCACTGTCGGGTCGTGCCCGATGAGCCACTCGGAGAAGATCCCCAGGCACGCATCGACCGCCTTCGTCGTCGACGGACGGGCGGTCACCGAGATCTGTGCGACGTAGTCCTGACACGTCGTGGCGAGCACTGGGGCGTGGCAGGCGATGTGCGTCCAGCGTTCGTCGCGTGGCTGCGGTTCGATCGACAGCATCGTCATGACGCCACGACCTTGCGGCCGAGAGCGGCTTGGGCATCAACGGCCTGAGCTGCACGTATGTACTCGCCGGCGAGCCAATCGTTCGCGAGGTGCAGGTAGATCTGCGTCGCTGAGATCGAGCGGTGACCGGCCTGGGCCTGCAACGCTTCGAGGGCCATGCCGGCCTCGCGGAGTCGGGTGAAACAGGTGTGGCGCAGCTCGTGGCACGTCGCATGCTCGAGCCCCGCACGAGTGCGTGCGCCGAGCATGATCTCGTCGAGACCCTTCGCGGTGAGGGGGCGACCGCGGTTCGGGCCCTTCAACACAACGAACACGAACGGCGTGTCGGCGTCCGCTGGTCGCTCGAGATCGAGGTAGCGGCGGAGCGTGTCGAAGAAGCGCGGGGAGATCGGCACGATGCGTTGATGGCCGCCCTTGCCATCGGCGATGAACAGTCGTCGTTCACCCCAACGCACATCCGACAGTCGCAGCCCGAGGACTTCGCACCGGCGCAGACCGGCGAGCAGCATCGCGTCGATCATCGCCCGATCCCGATCCTTCCGGAGCGCCGCACACAGTTTGATGACGTCGTCGTGGTCGAGGATGCGCGGCAGATGTCTGACCGGGCGAACCAGTGGAATCACCCGCCGGTCACGCGTCACCGGAGACCTCACGGGCATGCCGCGCTGCACCGGGTTGTGGTCGAGTTCTCCGAGCGCGACGAGGTGCGAATAGAACCCCGCCAGCGACGACAGACGACGTCGGATCGTCGACAACGCCAACCCGTCGGACTGATCGATCGGGACCACCGTTGCGTCGGCTGAACCGGTCCGCTGGATGCGGATGAACTCGAGGACGTGACGTCGCCGGACATCGAGCGGGTCGACATCGATGACCGTGAAGAACACCTTCAAGTCGTAGACAACCGCCAGCGTCGAGTTCGGTCGAAGCCGTGCGTGAACCGACTCCAGATAGTCGTCAACGAGCGGGTGGCCGAGCGTCGGAGCGACGCGCGAACCCGAGTCAGGAAGCGTCAGCTTCGGGAACGTGATGGGCTTCATGTGATCCTCCGATCGCGCCCCCTGCACCATCGTCACCGACAGCGAGAAGAGGCGGGTGGATCACCGACATATCTACCCTTACCGAGCACCCGATAATCACGCCTTCGGCTCACCAGCCGAGCACCGTCGGTGATCACGTTATGAGCTACGCATCAGCACCGACTGGCCGCAACACTTCGCCGGAAGTGTGGTGCCGAGCGGGTCGTCTCTGGGCTGCATTGCCGGGCAGATACCGCCCCGGACGAGTTGGAGGATCCTTCGATCGTGCGGGCGTTCGGGGGCCTGTCCACGAGCTGCTAGCGTCACCTCTTCGCTCACAAAGGGGACGGCTGATGTCAGTGGTGTTGATCACGGGGTGTAGCACTGGCATCGGCTACGAAACCGCGTTGGCGTTCGCACGCAACGGCGACACGGTCATCGCGACGATGCGCGACGTGTCCAAGGCAACGGCATTGCAGGCCGCTGCCTCGGCCGAGGACCTGTCGATCGAGATCGAACAACTCGATGTACGAGACGACGACTCCGTGTCGGCTGCGGTCTCAGCCGTGACGGCAAGCCACGGCGGTGTCGACGTGCTCGTGAACAACGCCGGGGTCTCACCGATGTCGGCGTTCGAACTCATGCCGCCCGACGAGGTCGAGGCGCTCTTCGACACCAACTTCTTCGGGGCACTGCGCATGGTGAGAGCCGTCGTGTCGTCGATGCGAGAACGAGGTTCCGGCACGATCCTGAACGTCTCGTCGATCGTGAGCCGGATCCCCGGACCGACATCGACGATGTACGCGGCGTCGAAGGCCGCCCTGTCCGCATTCTCCGAAGGACTCGCACAAGAACTCCACCCGTTCGGCATCCGTGTCGCGGCCTTCGAGCTCGGGCAGTACGCAACACCCATCGTGGACAAGACCATTTCCACACTGTCGGAGCAGACCAGCCCGTACGCCAACGCTGAGCGCAGGATGCACACCATCATCCAGCAGGGCGTTGATGCGTCCGAGGACCCAGCGGACGCCGCAGCGCTTCTCGTCGCCACTACGGAGGCAGACACACTGGAGAGCTTCCGGATCCTCGTCGGTGAGGGCGCCAAGATGTTCGCAGAGGGGCGAGCGAGTGTGTCGGATCAGTACATGCTCGAAATGGTCGCTGCCGAAACCGACGAGGAATACTTCACGCTGTTCGCCCAAGCATTCGCACCCGCCGAGTAACACTCGCACGGGCTCGGCGAGCAAGCCGATGCGCGACACCCCTCACGCTATGAGCCGCCGGTGAAAGAGCCTGTGCGCAACTGGCGAACTTCGGACCGCGATCAGCACATATTGAGCACCCCGCATCCCAGCCTGCGACCACCGAACCAGCGCCGCACTTCGGCCCTTATGCCGGTGATGTTGTCAAGTGGGTGGTGTAGAGCTGGTCGACTTTGTCGGCGGCGGCGAAGTATTCCTCGGCGACGGTGCGGTCTGCGATGCGGGCGTAGACGAGGGTCATGCGCATCGATCGGTGCCCCAACATGGCGGACACGGCTTCGAGGCTCATGCCGTTGTTGATCGACTGCGTCGCGAGCGTGTGACGCAGCTGGTGGGGGTGGACGTGGCCGATCCCGGCGATCCGCGCGCACGCGGCGACGTTGCGTGCCACGGTGTAGCGGTTGAGGACGCGACCGTGGTTCGAGATGAGGCGGCCGGTGTCGTCGGGGCCGGCCCAGTGACGCCAGGTTCGGTGCAACTCGATGAGGCTCGGGTGCAGTGGGACGTAGCGGTCGGTGTGGAGTTTGCCGACCGGAACCCGGAGCCAGTGGGTCTCGTTCAACTTCACGATGGCGTCGTGGGTGAGCTCGCAGAACTCGGTCACGCGAAGCCCGGTCCGGGCGAGCATCTCGACGACGAGCCGGCGTTGTGGATCGAGCCGGACGGCGGCAGCCATGAACCTCGCGGCGTCTTCGTCGTCGAGGAACTTCGGCAACGGTTCGTCCATTTTGGGCAGGTCGCTCCACATGATCGGGTTGCGTGTCGGTGTGTCGGGATGGTCCCATTCGATGAGTCGCTCGAACACGACGCGCAGCGTCGACAGTCGGAGATGGATCGTCGATTTCTTCAGCGGTTCGCCGCGTTGGTTCTCGCGTGTGGCGAGCCAGAGCTTGAACGCTTCGATGTGGCGGCGGTTGATCTGGCGGAACGCGATCACTGTCGGGTCGTGCCCGATGAGCCACTCGGAGAAGATCCCCAGGCACGCATCGACCGCCTTCGTCGTCGACGGACGGGCGGTCACCGAGATCTGTGCGACGTAGTCCTGACACGTCGTGGCGAGCACTGGGGCGTGGCAGGCGATGTGCGTCCAGCGTTCGTCGCGTGGCTGCGGTTCGATCGACAGCATCGTCATGACGCCACGACCTTGCGGCCGAGAGCGGCTTGGGCATCAACGGCCTGAGCTGCACGTATGTACTCGCCGGCGAGCCAATCGTTCGCGAGGTGCAGGTAGATCTGCGTCGCTGAGATCGAGCGGTGACCGGCCTGGGCCTGCAACGCTTCGAGGGCCATGCCGGCCTCGCGGAGTCGGGTGAAACAGGTGTGGCGCAGCTCGTGGCACGTCGCATGCTCGAGCCCCGCACGAGTGCGTGCGCCGAGCATGATCTCGTCGAGACCCTTCGCGGTGAGGGGGCGACCGCGGTTCGGGCCCTTCAACACAACGAACACGAACGGCGTGTCGGCGTCCGCTGGTCGCTCGAGATCGAGGTAGCGGCGGAGCGTGTCGAAGAAGCGCGGGGAGATCGGCACGATGCGTTGATGGCCGCCCTTGCCATCGGCGATGAACAGTCGTCGTTCACCCCAACGCACATCCGACAGTCGCAGCCCGAGGACTTCGCACCGGCGCAGACCGGCGAGCAGCATCGCGTCGATCATCGCCCGATCCCGATCCTTCCGGAGCGCCGCACACAGTTTGATGACGTCGTCGTGGTCGAGGATGCGCGGCAGATGTCTGACCGGGCGAACCAGTGGAATCACCCGCCGGTCACGCGTCACCGGAGACCTCACGGGCATGCCGCGCTGCACCGGGTTGTGGTCGAGTTCTCCGAGCGCGACGAGGTGCGAATAGAACCCCGCCAGCGACGACAGACGACGTCGGATCGTCGACAACGCCAACCCGTCGGACTGATCGATCGGGACCACCGTTGCGTCGGCTGAACCGGTCCGCTGGATGCGGATGAACTCGAGGACGTGACGTCGCCGGACATCGAGCGGGTCGACATCGATGACCGTGAAGAACACCTTCAAGTCGTAGACAACCGCCAGCGTCGAGTTCGGTCGAAGCCGTGCGTGAACCGACTCCAGATAGTCGTCAACGAGCGGGTGGCCGAGCGTCGGAGCGACGCGCGAACCCGAGTCAGGAAGCGTCAGCTTCGGGAACGTGATGGGCTTCATGTGATCCTCCGATCGCGCCCCCTGCACCATCGTCACCGACAGCGAGAAGAGGCGGGTGGATCACCGACATATCTACCCTTACCGGGTGCCCCATAATCCCGAGCGACCGGGCCAGCCAGAGCGTCACCTACCGCCGGGATCGTGCCGCGGTTCGGGGTCGCGATGTCGGCCCGGGGGCGTAGGGGTCGGATCCTGCAGTCAACTGTGAGGTCGACGGAGCAGTTCGTATGTGGCGGCGAGATTGACGCCCACGTCCTGGTCGGCCGCGGCGCGGAAGCTGCGAAGAGCGTGCTCGAACAGTCCCGTGTCGACCCCGGTCCGGCTTCCGAACTCGATGATCGCCTCGAGGTTCTCTGCGCCGCTCGCCAGCCGGAGGTTCCGGCTGTCATAGCTGCTCGCCGTGATCATCTCGACGAACTCCCCGAAGAGGGACGGCATCTGAGCCGTGAACTTCCCGACCACCTCGCCCAGCAGCTCCAACGGAGCACCCGAGACATCACACATCGCTGCTGCGCCCAGGAACGCATGACTCGCCGCGTACACGAACGCCAACGCGGCGGTGTTGACGACGGCGGACGCAGCGGGGTCCTCGCCCAGGTATCGGATGTCGCCACCGAACGTGCCGAGCAACCGCGAGAACTGCTCGAACGCGGACTCGTCACCCGAGACCAACACCTGACAGTCCGGTGTCCCGACCTGCTCGGGGAAGTCCATGATCGCTCCGTCGAGATACCGTGCGCCCCGCTCCGCAAACCACGCCGCCGACGCAGTCACCTCGGCCGGCGTCCCGGTTCCGAGCTGGATCACGGTCTTGTCGTCGAGCAGTGAGGCGACGGGTTCGAAGATCTCATCCGCTGCCCAGTAGCCACGCACACAAACGACAACGGCATCGTTGGCATCGATGGCGTCACCGGCCGATGGGGCGGCGACAGCTCCGAGCTCGACCATCGCGTCCGACTTGGCGGACGTCCGATTCCAGACCGTGACCTCGTGACCACCGCCGATCAGGGCTTGCGCCAGCGCGGATCCCATCGCGCCCAAACCGATCACCGTCACCCCTGACGCGTCCATGTGCTGCCCCCTCACCGATCAGGCCCGCATCACGCAGTCGCCGGAACATGCGACGCTAGCTCACTCGCCGGGCTTCGATTCCCGTCCGGGGAGGACACGGAGACGATCGGCGAGGTCGCGTGTCTAGCCTTAGAATGGCGCCCACGAATGCCCACGAATGCCCACGAACGCCTACTCGATGGCGCGCCCGAGGGTGTCCCGGAACGCCGGGACGAGGAGCGTGGAGGTGTCTTGACCACCTGCGGCGTCGCGCTTCGACGAGCCCTTCACCGTCATTCGGGTGCGCTGTCCCTCGCACCTCGCGCTACAGCCTGGGTGAGATGTGGGCCGCAGAACTGCTCGCCTTTCTGAGGGGCATTGCCGCACGGCTTGCCCTTGTTGGTCTTGGCCCTGCACTTGCCCGCTTGGCTGGGAGCGGCGCCAACTGCGTCGAGGTCGGCCTCAGTGGCGTTCTGCGAGAGGAGTGCCGTCGCCGGGTAGCGACACGCGCCGTGGTGGTAGGTGGTCTTCTTGTCGACAGTGACGGAAGCGATCGGATCGCCGACGGCGAACCGTTGCCCGCATGTGGCGCAGGTGCCTGCGTAGCGGGCAGCGATGGTTGGCTCTTCACCGATGGCGGCGAAGTCGTCGTCACCGCCTTGTGCTCGGTCCCGGTTCATCTTGGCCATGGGTTCAGTCTCGCACCGCGCCTCCTCTGGTGAGTCTGATCGACAAGCCGTGCCTGCCCCCGACCGCCGGATCGGTAACCGAGGCCGAGCCCGCACTTCGCTGCGCCGCTAGCCAGTTGGGATTGCCTCGCCAGCGAGACGACGTCGACCGGGTTCGACCGGCCGCCTCGGACCTTCGCACGTTGACCGACGAGATGTTGCGACTCAGCCAGAACTTGGCACGGTCGCTTCATCAGCTGTGGATGATGGTCCACTCGGGCCACGACGGGCTGGCCTCAGACCTATCCCATTCGGGCAGGTCGTGGTTCCAGGGGTGATCGTCCCTGAGCCCAACTCGATCGTCCACAGCCAAGTCTTTGAACCGAGGCGGCAACATGACGGGCGCATCAATGGACGATGCGTTGAGGAGATCCCACCGCTGCTCGTATCGAGCAAAGACCCAATCGTCGATCCGAGCGCCTTTGATACCGGTGTTCCTTTTCCCAGCCGGCACCGTCGGATTGGTCCGCCATTCCATGTGTCGTATCCAAGTAGCCGCTGCGACGTGATCCCGAGGTACGACGAAGGCTCGCGGCTGCGCCCAGGCTTCACGGGCGAGCGCAACCAGTACGTACCATTCGTGATCGCTGCGAGACGGATCACAGCCCTTCTCACCGAGCATGAACGACACGCGGTTCCCGAAGCTGGCGGCCTTGACCTGCACCTCGATCATCTGGCCGGTCGCTGTGTGAGCTGCCAGCACATCGGTCCGAGCAATGCCATCTCGCGTTAGCGCTGCGGCCCAGCCCAGCCTCGACAGAACCCCGGCCACCCAGTGCTCGCCTGCCGACTTCACGAGTTTGGTGTCTGCCACGAGTGCAATCTTCGCACGACTCGCGATCTTCAACGCTGTAATGCAGAGTCATCGCACGACGCCACCCCGCTCCGCCGGTGCCGGAAGCAGATGGTCGCAGCCGGGCCCTCCGGAGCCATCGAGCTGCCGTGGACGAGTCCTTGGCAGGGTCATCGCAGTTCGTCGAATCCGCCGCCGGGGTTCCCCAGCAGGATGACCAGCAGGGCCGCCAGCACCAGACCGACGAGGCCGAACACCAGGCCGGCGACGGCGCCCGGTACGTTCGGAAGGCCAGCCCGCTTGGTGTACGCCAGCGACTTCTGACCCAGGATGACTGCCAGCAGCGACATGACCGGGAAGAAAAACAACGGGAGGCCGAAGATGCCAAGCCACAGCGACCCCGTCGCCTGTCGCCGGTATGAGTCGCTCCACTCTTGACCGTTCCAGTAGGCCAGCTTCTCAGGGTCGTGCGACGGCGGATACCAACCGGCAGGGATCGTGGGTGGCGAAGGTTGCGTGTTGTCAGCCACCGGGTACCTCCCTGGGCTGTTGTCGAACATGCGACGCACTTCCTCTTGCTCTACCGACGACGATGTACACGCCAGCCGTCGCATACCAGAGGCTTTCGACAGAACATTCCGGCGTTCAAACCGGTTCGGTGGGCACTCGCCGAGTCGATCCCGCCTGCGGGCTGATCTACGCCGCCAGAAAAATCCTGCCAACCTGTCGTAGTTGGGTGCAGATCCGTCGTGCCCTGCTGTCGGCATGACGGCACCAGCGCACGATGGAACGCTGACGAGGAGTGTCCCTACATCTCGAAATCTGGATCGCTGGTTATCCAAAGCCACATGATCCCCATCAGTGTCCCGACCACCCCCAGCACCACAGCAACGATTGCGACACCGCGATTCACTTGATACTTCTTTCGAAGGCCGAGAACGCCGCACATAACCCCGAGCGGGCCAAGGACTACCCCCAACACGAATATGAAGATGAAGTCAACGGCTCCGACCACGAGGCCAACGATGCCGGGCCAGTTCTTGGGGGGCACCGGAACGACGGCCTGATTGGTCCAGGATTCGCCATCCCACCAACGCAGAGCACCTTTCGGAACGTTGCTCCCGTCCGGATACCAACCAGGCGGCGCGGAGGCAGCCGCCGTCTTGCTCGGATGACTACTCATGCCTCTATCGTCAAGCACGGGCCTCGGTGGTGTTTAGGGGACAACGTCACCACCAGCTCGACCGCACCCCCAACGAGTTGCCGTCTGAGCCGCTGGAAACACCGCCAGGTGCTACGACACCGCGAGCTCGGTGAGGTGGAGCCTTCATTGGGGCCCTCCCGCCAGCGCGCCCGATAACCGGCAGATGCGAGTGCCCGCCGACTCGCCTCGGGGCGACGTCAGCGAGTCGCGCGTTATCGCTCGGGTGATCGCTCGCAGTCGTGTAGATATGTGGGTAATCCTCGCCGCTTTGAGTGGTTGGCGGGGACGCTGGGTGATTGCTCCGCCGGGGCTCGAAAGGGAGTGCCTGATGTCGTGGTCGCCGGAGTTCCAACGCGCTGATCGAGCCGGCGGGGAGGTCGAGGTTCGTCTCGGTCATCCGGTTGTGGATCTGTATTTCGAGTTTCTCGCTGCGCGCTGTCGGCCGAACACGGTGCTGGCTGCCGGGTTCGATCTGAAGGTGTTCTTCAGCTTGTTTCCGGTCGAGCCCGCCGAGGTGACGACGGCGGATGTGTTGGCGTTCATCACCGTCCAACGCGCGTCGGGCGACGACACCGTCGTGCGGCTCGTCGACGGGGAGTCGGGGTTGTCGGCGCGAACGATCCAACGGCGTTTGTCGTCGTTGTCGTCGATGTTTTCGTATCTGATCGTGCGCGGTGACGTCGACCAGAACCCGGTGCCGCGTGGCTTGTCGACGCGCCGGTCACGTGATCGCGGGCAGCGTGGTGTTCCGTTGATTCGAACACCACGAACCTTGCCGCGTGTCGCCGAGCCAGCCGAGGTCGACGCGCTGCTCGCGGCGTGTCGCCGGTGGCGTGATCGGGCGATGATCGAAGCAATGGTGCTCGGCGGACTTCGCCGTTGCGAAGTCCTCGGGCTGCGTCTCCAAGACCTCGATGGGGCGCGCCGTCAGGTGTTCATTGTCGAGGGAAAGGGCGGCCATCAACGTCAGATCCCGATCTCGTCACGGTTCTTCGCAACGGTCGGCGACTACCTCCGAACGGAGCGTCCGAGCGACGCCGAGACGGACAGGTTGTTCGTCGTGTTGAAGGGCCAACGCCGCGGCCAACCGCTGTCCGACGAAGGCTTGGGTCAGGTGTTCAAGTCGGTCCGTGAACGGTCGGGTGTCAGGCGGGTCACGTGCCATCAGTTGCGCCACACGTGCTTCACGCGGCTGCGCGAAGCGGGCATGGAACTCGAAGCTCTGCAGGCCCAGGCCGGTCATCGATCCCTCGACACGACCCGGCTCTACATTCACTTGGCGAACGGTTGGCTGGCGGAGGAATACGACAAAGCAACAGCGTTGATCGACGCCGACATGTTCCTCGCGACCGCGGAAGGGATCGGCCGATGAGCGCTGTCCACGCCGTCGCTTCAGCCGACGTGGTCGAGGTCACTCACGGGCGCGGCAAGCCGCGACCTCGCGTGTTCGACTGGCCCCAGATCACAGCGGTTTCACCCGCTCTTGCAGGAACGATGCTCAGATATCTCGACCAGATCGCTGTGTCGCTGCGCCCGTCGAGCGTGACTGCAGCCAACGGCATCTTGCGCGAGTTCGCCGGCTTCTTGATCACCGAGTTCCCAGCGGTCGGCGGACTCGCCGACGTCAACCGGGAACATGTCGAGGCGTTCAAACGACACCTCGGCACCCGGCTCTCCAGGAACAAGACCGGACGCACGTTGACGCCTCAACGGGTCCGGATCGTGCTCGGCACGCTGCGCACGTTCTTCGAACGCGTGTCGGAATGGGACTACCCCGACGCACCGACACGCGTCCTGATCTTCAACGGCGACCTCCCAACACCCGACGACCCACTCCCCAAATTCTTGTCCGACCCCGACGCCGCGAAACTGATGCGCGCCGCAGCCGACACTGACCCCGTCCGACGGTTGGTCGTCGAGATGCTCGCCCGAACCGGACTGCGAGTCGGCGAGTTCTGCGAACTGACCGCTGACGCAGTCGTGTTGATGCACGGCCGTCACTGGCTACGCGTCCCGATCGGCAAACTCCACAACGACCGCTACGTCCCGCTCCACCCACAGCTCCTCGAGCAGCTCGATGAACACCGAGCGAGCCGCACCGATGACCTCGATCGGCTGATCGTTTTCGACGGCCGCCGCCTCGACAGGCACATGGTCGCGCGCATCCTCCGACGGGTCGCGAAAGCTGCTGAGATCGGCCACGTTCACCCACACCAACTCCGCCACACCTTCGCCACCCAGGCCATCAACCGCGGCATGACCTTGGAGGCCATTGCGGAGATGCTCGGCCACAAGACGTTGCGGATGACGCTCGTCTACGCGCGCATCGCGGACCGCACCGTCGCCGACGCCTACGACCGCGTCACCAACGACATCGACGCCCTCTACACCAAACCGAACGGGCTCAGATCCGCGCCCGACGGCACCGCCGCCATGGCGCACCTCGCAGCCGAATTCGACCACAAACTCCTCGGCAACGGACACTGCACCCGACCCGCCCAGCTCGACTGCCAATTCGAATCGATCTGCGAATCCTGCGCCTACTTCTCCACCAACCAGGCGTTCGTCCCGATCCTCGAAGCCCAACGCGACCACGCCGCCGACCGCGACCAACACCACCGCGTCGACCTCTTCAACATGCTCCTCGACCGCGCACGAACCGAACAGCCATGACCACCACCGTCGAAGAATCTCAAGTTCCCCTTGACTCGATTACCCACATAAGTGCCGTACCTGAGCGGGGTCGACCGCCCTCGAACGGTGTGATTATCGAGCTGTGAGTCTGGGCTGACCGGTTGAAGGTGTGCGATTTCGCCGGTGGTCAGGCACCCTTCGATCTCGTAGATTGCAGCACCGGTTGGTGTGGGCACCGACTGCCCGTCGATGGTGACCGATCGTGAGGTCCGGCGGCCGATCCCGGCGCACCACCGCCGAGTCACTTGCGGCGGGTACCGAGCTGCCAGACGCCGGTGACACGGTCGGGGTCGCCCCAGACGCTGCGGTCGTCGAGGGGGCTGGCGTCCATCGTGATGACGTCGGCGTCGAAACCTGGCTGGAGCTGACCCGAGCGCGGCGCCTGTGGGCCGAGCGTCTCGGGGCCGTTCGCCGTTGCCGCCTCGATCGCCTCGAGATCGGTCATGCCAGCGTTGATGAGGTGCATCACCTCGAGCGTGCCGGTGCCGTACATCTGACCCGACACGAAGATGTCGCAGCCGGTCGCGATCTTGACGCCCTTCGCGATAGCGAGCTTCATCGCCTGTTCGTGCACGCCGCTGACCATTTGGCCCTTCTCATAGACGTATCGGGGCAGATTCTCCGACTGCTGGAGCAGCGCCTCGTTCACGTAGCGCGTCGGAACCAGCCAGGTGCCCTGTTCGACCATCAGGTCGGCCGCCTCCTCGTCGAGAAAGCTGCCGTGCTCGACCGAGTGCACACCGGCACGCAGCGCTGCCATGATTCCAGCCTTGCCGTGGCAGTGAGCGGCGACGATGCGCTCGGCGCGCGCGGCTTCGGCGACGATCGCCGACAGTTCCTCGTCGGAGAATTGCTGGTGCATCGGGTGGTCGATCTCCGACATGACGCCGCCCGATGCGCAGATCTTGATGAGCTTGGCGTTGGCGCGCAGGTTGGTGCGCACCGCCTTGAGCACCTCGGGCACGCCGTCGCACAGAATGCTCAACCCGGTGTTGCAGGTGAGCTCGTGGGCGAAGTCGAGCGGCAGCGAGTGAATGTCGCCGTGCCCGCCCGTGGTCGACAGGATACGACCGGCGCCGTAGATGTGGGGGCCGCGCATCCGCCCTTCGGCGACGACCGGGGCCAGACGCAGGCCAATCCCACCGACGTCGCGCACGCTGGTGATGCCGCCGTCGAGCACCTTGCCCGCATCTTCGACCGCCCGCGCCGCCGACCCGACAAGGTCGACCGTCGCGAGCGCCTCGAGATTCGACGTGGCCATGCCGATGAAGTGCGTGTGGCAGTCCCACAGGCCCGGCATCACGACCGGTGCCTCCACGGTGATGTCGTCGAGTGCCGCCGCGGGCGCTCCGGCGGTCGGGCCGGCGTAGTCGATCGACCCGGAATCCATGACCACCGTGCCGTGCTTGATCGGCTCACCGCGACCGGGAATCAGGACGTCAGCGACGATGCGAGTTGCCATGGCGGCCACGATACGCCCCCGCCCGGATCGCCCCAGCGTCGGCGGTAGGGCGCTCGACGACGCACTCATCAGCAAGCTCACGTGGAAGATCCCGAACGCGTCCGCGCTGGTCGGGTCCGCCAGCCGGCGACGAAGGCAACAGCACGACCACCAGCTCGATCACGCAGGTGTCGACGCGAGCGTCGAGAACGTCGAGTTCCTGCATGGCATGATCGAAGAGATCCTGCTGCCCGACCAGTCCGTCGACGTGATGAACTCGAATTGCGTGCTCAACCTGGGGCCCGACAAGACACCCGTGTTTGCAGAGATGGCCAGAGTGCTCCGGCCCCATAGCGCCGACGGTCCCTCCGCCCCCAAGGTCGCCCATCGCAGGATCGAGGACACGCATATCGACACCAGCAGAAGCCCTCCAGACTGGCTCGGGAACCGACAAGAACGAGCGCCCCATGTCACGGGATGGCAGCCGCACAATCAGGAGCGGGTAGCCGCTCCCGTACGTGCCTGATTGAGTCGGGGGTGCGTTGCGGCGGTTGTCGTAGCGTCGATGGTGCCGGTCGGCTGGCTCTGTATGTGCCTGCCGCCTGCGGGTTGGCTTTCTAACGAACTGTCAGCCGGTCGGTGTCATTGCCGTGGTGTGGCTCGAAAGAGGCGCGAACAGTTCGGCTCGAATCAGGAGTGCCCACCTCGGTTCCATCCCGCCGAGAGAAAGGCACTGTTCCATGTCCACCATCACGATCGGGATCGACCCGCACAAGGCGTCCCACACCGCGGTTGCGGTCGACGAGTTCGAGACAGTCGTCGACGAGATCCGCATCCGTTCCTGTCCAACCCAAGTCGTCCTGCTCCGAGAGTGGGCTGACGGGTTCCGCGACGCCCGCGTCTGGGCGGTCGAGTCCGCTCAAGGTCTCGGTTACCTGCTTTCCCAGCAGTTGATCTCGGCGGGCGAGACGGTGATCGATGTGCCCGCCGTGCGTGCCTCGAGAGTGCGCATGTTGAGCACGGGTCGGTCGCAGAAGAACGACCCGAACGATGCCCGTTCGGTCGCGATCGCTGCGCTGCGAGCGACCGATCTGGCCGAGGTGTTGCCCGATGATCACACCCGGATTCTGCGTCTGTTGGCGAAGCGTCATCGCGATATCGGCCGGGCGAAGAACCGCGAGTGTTGTCGGTTGCACGCGTTGTTGTTGGAGATGTTCCCCGGCGGCGCCGACTACCGGTTGTCATCGATGAACAGGGTGAACGCGCTCTTGGACACGTTCACACCGGTCGACTCGATGGGCCGCCAGCGTCTCGAGATCGCCCACGACTTCGTCGATGGCATCGAGGACCTCAACGTCGGGTTGAAGACGTCGAAGCGGCGCATCACCGCCGCAGTCAAAGCATCCGGGACGTCGCTGACTGAGATCTGCGGGCTCGGGCCGATCACGGCGGCGATCATCATCGGCAACACCGGCAACATCGACCGGTTCCCCACTCGGCATCGGTTCGCGAGCTACAACGCGACCGCCCCGATCGACGCATCGTCGGGACCCAAGGTTCGGCACCGATTGAACCCGCGCGGCAACCGGCAACTGAACTGGGCGATCCACGTCGTCGCGATCAGCCAGCTCCGCCACGACACCATCGGCCGCGCGTTCTACGACCGCAAGATCGAAGAGGGCAAGACCCCCAAAGAAGCCATCCGGGCGTTGAAGCGGCGACTCTCCGACGTCATCTACCGACACCTCGTCAACGACGCCCGACACCTCCGGGGCTGACGATCAAAGTGGGCCCGGGAGGACACCCAGGAACGACTCTGTCTCCAGCGTGACCGGCCTCGCATCCTGAACAGCCGGCTCTTCGGACAAGTCACAGCCCGGACCCGACCACGACCCTACGACCAGCCCCAGCCACCCGGCAAGGGGCCGACCACACGCGCCCCGACACCGCCGAACACCCCCTTGACAACCAAAGAGGCTTCGTTCTCGCGCAGGCAAGGAGCGGTGGCGGCGCCGATGATCTGAGCGGCTATTCGGCGTTCACGGCTTGGCCGTAGCGCTGGCGAGCGGCCTCGCCTGAGGTGCCGACCATGGCACCGATGGAGGCCCACGAGTGTCCGGCATGGCGGGCCTCCACGACAGCGTTGCGGAGGACTCGTTCGGTCTCGGCTCGAGCGAGGAATGCTTCGCGTACTGTTCGCAGTGCGGTTGCGTCGCGGAGATCGTCGGGTTCGATTTGCTCGAATCGGGCTGCGAGTTCGTCGGCGTTGTCGAGGATTTCTTGTGCGGTTCGGGGCATTGGAATCACCTGAGGTACTTCGGTCGTGCCGTCATGGCGTGGATGATGATCGGGCCGTCAACGCTTTCGATCACGCCGATCTCGAGCAGGTTGCCCGAAACGTCGGCACCGACGAACATCACGAAGCCGTCGTCGTGATCGTCGACGAACATCGGATGGTTGAAGGCGTGGATCATGTCGTCGTCGTGGACGCCGTGCTTGCGAGCACTCGTCGCGATCAGCGGCGTTTCCACGACTCCAAGTTAGCTTGCCGCGTGATGAGTTGCAAGCTAACTTGCCGTCATCACTGCACAATCACGAGCGAGTCGCCGATCGCCGACGTGCCGATCGCGAGCGGGTCCCGTGCACATCGGGGAGCGCGATTATCGAGCGGCCCGCATGGCGTGGAAGGCGTCCGACTACGCGCTGCTGCCGTCGGCACTGACGCTTCGCTTCTGGAGGACGAGGCAGCTGACCTGCTTGCCTGGTCGGTGATGTTCAGAACACTCGCCGCGGCATGGCGCGGCGACGAACATCCAGCGCCGCTCACGATCGAAGCGACCGACACGAAACAAACCTTGGTACTCGGTGATGAGCGACCTGCAGCGACCGTGAGCGGCACAGCACGCGAGCTGTCGTTGTCCCTCTGGGGGCGTGTACATGCCTCGCCGGCTGGCGACTACGAGAAGCTCGCTGCGTGGGCGGACCTGGCGATGATCTCGCCACTCGGCTGAATCAGCCCGCTGGGGATGGTCTCAACCCGTCGCGCCTTCGGCGACGATCACAGTCATGGTTGCGGTCGTGCCGTTCCCATCGGCTCGTTGGCTGACGGCGTCGTCCATTCGCGCAATGACGGCTCGCTGCTCTGGATTCGATAGCTCGGCGAACGTAGCTGCCCACGGCGTCGCCGAGATCAGCTCAGGGAAGAACTCCTCCATCGGCGGCAAGTCGGCATCGAGGCGATGCTTGGTGAGCTCGACGTCGACCAGACCGGCATCGTGCAGGAGACTCGCCACGCCCGGTTCGCCACCAAGCGCATCGATGTTCGTCGAACGGAACCCCGCAACCGCCTCCGGCGACAGGTGTTCTTCCAGGGCATCGATCTGGCCGGCAATGAACGGGTTCTCCTCAAACGGAGCCCACACCGAGAACAACGCTCGCCCACGAGCCCGAAGACATCGACGGGCCTCGGTGACCGCAGCCGCTGGCGACGGGAAGTACTGAAGACCTTGCTGGCACAACACCACGTCAAAAGCGCCATCATCGAGGCCGGTGTCGTGAGCTGGTCGCTCGCGTACCTCGATTCCGGTAGCCGTCTCCGCAACAGCGAGCATCATCGGGTTCACGTCGACACCAACGACCCGGTCCGTGCCCACAACGTCAGCTGCCGCCCTCGCGACGAAGCCCGTGCCACACGCCATGTCCAACACGTGCTCGCCTCCGGTGAGACGGCTCCGTTCGACGAGGTGTTGCGCCCACGGCATCATGAACGCTGACGCGACTCGCTCGTAGTTCTCCGCTGCGTTTCCCGACACCTGATAGCCGGACTCGCTCATTGCTCGCACCCCCAATGCGCTACGTAGGTCAACGACGTTACTCCACGGCTTCAAGCGCCCGTCCCGGGCCTCAGCGCGGAGACCGATCAGGGCCTTCATCTGTTCGCGAACCGACAGGACGAGCGACACGGCCGCGGACACCACCGCCGGTGCTCGCGATATCGAGCGGCCTCCACGCCAATTGCCGCTCGAAGATGTGCCGATACAGAGCGGTCTCGACCGGACTCGAAGGTCGTGATTATCGGGCGTCCTCCGGGGTTCGAAGGCGTGCGACTTCGCTGGTTGGCGAGCGCTCAGTGCATCCGGAGTGGTCATGCAAAATCGCCCGTACTGAGCAGGTGTCCTACGCGATGATTTCTGTTCGTGTCGAAGCCTTGGCCGCTTCCTCGGCGAGAAACGCGGCGGCGAGATCGAGCATCGCGACGGTTTCTGCTTCGCGGCCTTGTTGGATGGCGTTGTCTGCCAACTCGGTCCCGAGCGTCGCGTGGAGTCGCCTCACGGTGTCGCCGATCAGCGGGGGAAAGAGCGAGGCTTGGGGCGAATCGATCGTCGCCCCGAGAAGCGATGCCGATCTTCGCGGATCGTCGAGGCGTTCTGCGACGACTGCGAGTCCGATGAATGCAGCTTCGATGAAGACGGCGTTGCCGTCACGACGCCACACGGGAAAGGTGGAGTGCAGAATGGCGAGGGCTGTGTCCGTCTCGCCCAGTTGGGCCGCGATGATTGCGGCGTAGCTTGCCGAGGCGTCATCGATGCGGCTTCCTGGCGGGGCGAGGTCTGCGCCGATCAGGTATTCGTTGAGAGCTTCGCGTGGCGACGAGTCACGCAAGACCGAGGCGAGCGTCCAATGCGCGATTGCTCGGCCCGTGACGCTGCCGACCTCGTTCGCACGATCGACGAGATCTCTCGCTTGGTTGAGCGCCGCTGGTGGTTCGAGCATGCCGGTCGCGATTCCGGTGTAGATGAAGCCCGAACGACTGCAGATCTCGAGAAATGGCTCGTGCGTCGCCTCGCTGATGCGCAGCGCTTCATCCATGTGGTTGTGGGCGTCCTCCAGATGGCCTTGCATGAGGAATGCGGTGGCGCGCATCTGTGCCGTTGAGGCAAGTCGGGGCAGCCCCAGATCGTCGGCGACTTCGTCCGCCGTCGCAGTGAGTCCGACCGCCTCATCCAATGCACCGCGGGCGAGATGGTCTTCGGCTGCCAGCGTGAGCACTGCTGGTGCGAGAGGGTGCCGAGTGTCTGAGAACGCGGTCGCGCCGAACGTTGCGAGCCGCCCGACGAGTGACGCCGGGCCGTTCACGCAGTGATGGAAGTGAGCAATCAGACCGAAACCTCGATCGGAATCCTCTCGGTCAATCGCTATGTCCATCGCTCGCCGCAGATTCGGCAGCTCCAGCTGGACGCGAGCAAACCAGTCGGCCTCGTCGGGACCGAGCAGACCCTCGACGGCGCCCTGTTGCCAACGGACCAGATGGTCTGCTGCAAGGTCCGCGACCCTGTCGAGATCACCACTTTCCTCCAAGCGGTCTTCGCCGTATTGCCGCAGGGTCTCGAGAAACCGATATCGCGAATGGCTGTGAACGGTCTCGGCCACGAGCATCGACTTCGCCACAAGCTCCGACAACACGTCCAGAACATCTGCCTGGTCAACCGTCGGACCAGCCGCGACCGCCTCCGCGGCAGCGAGTTCGAAGCTCCCTCCGAACACCGAGAGTCGCTGCATCGCGATCTGACAGACGGGATCCAGCAAGTCGTACGACCAATCCACGGTTCGCCGAAGCGTCTGGTGCCGCTCGAGTGCTCGCCGTCGTCCACCAGCCAGCAGCCGAAACCGCTCATCGAGCCGATCAGCGATCTCGCCAGGAGTCATCGACACGACTCGCGATGCGGCCAACTCGATTGCCAACGGAATCCCGTCGAGCCGACGACACAGAACGGCGACTGCGTCACGATTGTCAGCATCCAACTCGAAGCCGTCCACGAACGAGCGTGCGCGATCGACGAACAGATCGACAGCCTCACCGGTCACCGCACCATCTGGCTCGGGAACGCTGAGCGAGGGAACCGCGAGAAGCTGTTCACCGTCGATTGCCAAGCCTTCACGGCTCGTTGCGATCACCGTCACGTCAGGGCAGACATCGAGAATCCCTTCGACGAGATATGCAACGTCGTCAAGGATGTGCTCACAATTGTCGAGCACGATCAGAGCGTTGCGGCGTTTGAGCGCCTCGATCACACTCTCTTCGAGGCTGAGCGCTTGCTGTTGATCGATGCGAATCGCAGCGGACACCACCTCCACCACCCCGTCGAGGCTGCTGACCGGCGCCAGCTCGCAAAGCCAAGCACCGTCGGCGAACCTCGGCAATACATCGGCGGCGGCCTGAATTGCCAACCGTGTCTTGCCGACACCCCCGACGCCGGTCAGGGTCACCACCCGGCTCCGGTCCATGGCGTTCAGAATCATTCCCAACTCCCGGTCACGGCCGACGAACGCCGTCCGCTGCCGTGGCAGGTTCGTCGCCGACGAGTCCAACACCCGCAATTGCGGGAACTGCTCCCGAAGCCCGGGTGCAACCACTTGCCAGAGATGCTCGGGCTCGGCGAGGTCGCGGAGCTGATGCATGCCCAGGTCGAGCAAGTCCACACCATCAGCCATGGCCGCGCTCACGGACGACACCAGGATCTGCCCGCCATGGGCAGCACCCATGACCCGAGCAGCCCGATTCAAGGTCGGCCCGAAGAAGTCTCCATCGCGTTCTTGAGCCTCGCCGCTATGGAGACCCATCCGGACGGGCAACTCCAACAGCTGCATCGCCCCGGCCGCAGCCGCGATCGCGTCACTCGGCGAGGCGAAGCAGGCGCATATTCCGTCTCCAGTGTGCTTGAACAACACTCCATCGTGTCCTTCGACCACCTCGCCGAGCAGTGCATCGTGAACCTCGAGAGCCTTCTCCATGCCCTCGCGGTCCGCTTCCCAACGACGCGTCGACCCCTCGATGTCCGTGAACAAGAACGTCACAACCCCCGATGGTCGAGCCATCCCGCGACCCTACGTCAACGCCACGCACGCTGATTCATGCTCGCGCCGCCGCGACGGTCTCCGACCCCGCCATGGATCCGGCGCCGAGGATTGCCCCGACGAGGGCGCCTTTCGCTCGAACGTTCTTGTGCGGGTGACCGCTCACCGGGTTGAGAGGGTGCGCCGTTGGTTGCTGCGGTCGCTCGGAGGACACGCGTCGACGACCTGATCGGGTGTTGGGCGTGCTGTCTATTCGTTTTCGAGTGCTTCGTAGATGGAGAGGTAGTTGGCGGTGTCGAAGAATCCTTCGTAGTGGGAGAACAGCCCGTTGCCCGCATAGGTCCAGGCAGACACACCGCGATACGACACTCCGTCCAGGGGCACTCCGGGCGGGTTCTCCACCCAACATGCGACGGCCCGATTGTTGTCGATCACGTCCCATTCCACCCGGTTCGTGATGTCGGGCCAGGTGTCGGTGAAGGCGCGGAGCGCTGCCTTTCCTTCGATCGGTTCGGGAAGTAGGGGGTTGATGAAGACACAGTCATCGGTGAAGTAGTCGACGACGGACCCCCAGTTGCGTTCAACGAACGTGTTCTTCACCGCCTCGAATACCTCGGCGATCTCCTCGCGGTCGTAGCTCATGTTCGCTCCCTCGCTCGTCGGGCCCCTCGCCCAGTTGCGGCCCACAAGGTGGGACGAGGCCAAGATCACAAGTGTGGCACGCCCAGCGATCTCGTCCCGCGAACAGCCTGGCTGGTCGGGCGGCCGAAGGTGTGTGGCCGGCCGTGGACTCGCAGATCGCGGGTGTGTAGTGTCGGCGAGGTCCATTGTCGAAGGAGCCGTGATGTCCCACAGCGCGTTTGCGGAGTTTCCGTGCAATCCGGGGCGCGGTGCTGCGTTTCTGACGGAGGCGATGATGCCCGCATTGGAGGACACGCGGGTTTTCGATGGCTGCGAGTTGATCGAGGTCTATGTCGACGAGGACAATCCTGATCTGGTGGTTCTTTGGGAGAAGTGGGCGACCCGCCAGCAGTACGAGGCGTACATTGCTTGGCGCATGGCGACGGGTTTCGTGGAGATGATCGCGCCGTACATGGACCCGAGCGGGTTCAGGGCCGTGCACCTCAGCCGCCAGGGCTGATCGCACCCCTGGTGCGCAGAGTCGGGCTTGGATTTCTTGTCACGCGGGGCGCTGCGATCCGGGATCGTTGCCCAACGGATCGCAGCAAGCGGGTCCGGATCCGGGCGCACGGTAGCCCCGTCGGCCAGAACCGAGCCGCCTTTCGTGCGGTCTCAGTGTGCTGTGAGTCGTGCGGCGAGTTTCGGGGTCTCGGTCAGGATGCTGAGGTGTCCATGTGCGGCGAAACGGGTGAGCGCCGAGTTCGGGATCAGTTCGTGGTTGTGTTCTCCGTGGGCGATGGGAACGACGGTGTCCTGCTCTCCGTGAACGAGCTCGCAGGGGACGTCGATCGAGCCGGCGTCGAAGGCCCAGGGCCGTGATCGAGCGAGACGATCGAGGGCGAATCCGGCCACTCCCTGCCTGAGTCCTTCCTGTGATGTTCGGCGGAGTCCGGCTGCGTGTCGATCGTCGTCGAACATCGCTGCGTCGGGCGCCGGCAGACCGGCAGCTCCGATGGGAAACCGTGATGCGTCGGCACCGAAGCGTTCGGAGAACCACGAGACGACGGTCGCTTCGTCGTCGGTTGCCATGACCGAGTTCTCCTCGGTGCTGTGCCGTTCGCCGGTGCCTGGCCACGAGGGATCGGTCGGCGCGGCGACGAGCCCCAACGCGTTCACGCGGTCGCCGAGCAGGGCGGCGCACGCGATCGCGTGCGCGCCGCCAGCCGATGCGCCGATCACGGCGAACGTGTCGAGGCTCAACCGATCGGCGACCTCGGTGATGTCGCGCGGCCAATCGGTGAGCGTTCGGCCCGATTGCGGCGACGACCCACCAAAGCCGGGACGGTCGATCGCGATGATCCGGAGCCCGGCGGCGTCGATCTCGTCCTCGTAGAGCATCGGATCGAGTCGACTGGTCGGCGCCCCGTGGAAGTACAACACAACAGGTCCGTTCGCCGGGCCGTACGCAGCGACAGCGAGATCACGGCCATCCGACAACGTGACAACAGACTCTCGCATGCTGGGACCATAATCGCTCGCGAGTAACCACTCGACCGGGCAGAAGCGCGAAAGCGGTCTGCTCAGCTGCGCGAAGATGCACCATGACGACAGCGGCCGAGCACGACGACCAGCCGATCATCCAGATCGGACTCTTGTGGCTCGACCCTGACGGTGGTGCAGAGCGCTACCGGGATTACCTTGCCGCGAGCCGCCTCATCGTGGAGAAGCACCTCGGTCGGCCGTTCGTCGCTGAGACCTACGAACGGCTCGCGACGCTGAAGGGAGATCTCGACCCCGACGTGGTCGCGATCAATGAGTTCCCCAGCCCAGCCGCTATCGGAGAGTTCCTCCAAGACCCCGACTACCCGCGCGAACTCCTCCGAAGCGCCACGACGCGCGTTGAAGTCATCCAACTACGCAAGCACTGAACTGC